>CAWEAI010000007.1:0-300174 GCA_963806925.1 uncultured Actinomycetota bacterium
TGCGGGCAGCAAGGAGGGCTCCGGCGTCTCATGTCCCACGATGCCACTCATCGCGATCCCAATTGGGTGGCGCGACGTTGAGGTTCGAAGACGGCGACAGTCGGTACGAGGTGGCACCGCCCGCACGCAGAAGACTCCCCCGGGGTCTCGGGTCCCCGGGGGAGTCAGAGCCGCCTGTCAGAATCGAACTGACGACCTAGTCATTACGAGTGACTCGCTCTACCGACTGAGCTAAGGCGGCGCGGCCTGCCGAGCGTGCTCGATGGACCGCGGACAACTATACGGAGGGCGCCGCCTCGGACCGAAATCCGGGACAGCGGGTGGCACCGGATACGTTCGGAAGCGCACATACCCACCCGATCACAGGAGGCATCATGCCCACTCGCACCGCACGCACCGCATGGAACGGCGGTCTGCAGGACGGCTCCGGCCAGGTCGAGCTCAGCAGCTCGGGCGCCGGCACCTTCGACGTCTCGTTCCCCAAGCGCGCGGCCGAGGAGGCCGGCGGCACCACCAGCCCCGAGGAGATGATCGCAGCGGCACACTCGTCCTGCTACGCGATGCAGCTCTCGGCGCTCATCGCAGAAGCCGGCGGCACCCCGCAGTCCCTCGAGGTCACTGCCGACGTCTCGCTCGGCGCCGACGACTCGGACGGCGGCTTCAAGCTCACCGGCATCAAGCTCACCGTTCGCGGTGAGGTCGAGGGCCTCGACGAGGCCGGCTTCAAGGACGCGGCCGAGAAGGCCAAGACGTCGTGCCCGGTCAGCAAGGCACTGACCGGCGTCGAGATCACGCTCGACGCCGCGCTGGAGTCCTGAGGACCTAGCAGCTCGACGGGTCGTCGGGGACTACTCCATCGATGAGGTAGTCCTCGACGATCGTGTCGATGCACGCATTGCCCGAGTTGTACGCCGTGTGGCCATCGCCGTCGCGCCTGACCAGCACACCCGACTCGAGCTGCGCCGACAGGGCCTCGGCCCACTTCATCGGCGTCGCCGGGTCGCGGGTCGTACCGAGCACCAGGATCGGCGCGGCACCCTCGCCGCGGATGTCGAGCGGTTCCTCGCTGGAGGTCACTTTGATCCCCCGGCACCCGGTCATCGCCCAGGCGAAGATGCGGCCGAAGGTCGGGGACGCCTCCTCGAAGGCACCGAACAGTGACGGAACCTCGGCGAACGGGACCGACGTCGGGTCGTCGAGGCAGTTGATCGCGTAGTTGGCCTCCGTCGAGTTGTCGGCGTAGGACCCGTCGGGGTTGCGCGAGGCATAGGCGTCGGCGAGCTGCATCAGTGCCGCCCCCTCGCCGTCGAGTGCGGAGGTGAGCGCCGTGCTCAGCAGGAACCAGTAGTCGCGGTTGTAGAGCGGCGTCACGATGCCGTAGAACGCGTTGCCGACCGTCAGCTCACGGTCGCCGGCCGGCAGCGGGTCGTCCTCGATCGAGGCCAGCAGGTCGGTGATCGTCGTGAGCCCTTCCTCGACGGTGTCGCCGAGGAAGCAGTTGTCGGTCGAATCGAGGCAGTTCTGCACGTAGGAGCGCAGCGCGGTCTCGAAGCCCGCTGCCTGGTCGATCGCCATCGTGGTCGGGTCCAGGGACACGTCGACCGCTCCGTCGAGGACCAGCCGACCGACCTTGTCGGGGAAGAGCTCGGCATAGGTCGCGCCCAGCTTGGTCCCGTAGGACGCGCCGAGGTAGGTCAGCGTCTCCTCGCCGAGCGCGGAGCGCAGCACGTCCATGTCGCGGGCCGCCTCGATCGTCGTCACGTGACCCAGCGCGGGACCGGAGCTGGCGACGCACTTCGCACCGTAGGAGAGCACCGACGCCTCGTAGTCGGCGATCTCGGCGGCGTCGTCAGGCGTCGGGTCGCCGCTCAGGTAGGCGTCGAGCTCGGTGTCGCTGAGACAGTCGACCGGAGCGGAGCGACCGGTCCCGCGGGGGTCGAAGCCGACGAGGTCGAACGCCTGCAGCAGCGGCTCACGGAAGACCGCTCCTGCCGCAGCGGCGTAGGACGTGCCGGGCGCTCCGGGGCCACCCGGGTTGACCACGAGCGAGCCGACGCGGGCTCCGCTGGCGGGGACCCGGAGCAACGCGAGCTCGATGGTCTCGCCCTCCGGATCGGCGTAGTCGATGGGCACGCTCAGGTTGCCGCAGTCGTTGTCGGCGTTGCTGTCGCACGGCGACCAGTCGATCCGCTGGGCGTAGAAGTCGGTCAGCGGCGCCGTGGGCGGCTCCGTCACGGCGGCCGGAGGGGGTGTCGTCGGCGATGGCGTGGGCGTCACCCGCGGGGCGCTCGACCGGTCGGCCTGCAGGGCCAGCCCGACCGCGACGAACGCGGACAGGGCCAGCGCGAGCACCGCGACGACGGCGACGATCTTCTTCACTGACGACCTCCGGGCAGTCGCAGCGCGACCGCCATCGACTCGAGCGCCAGCTGTGGCGGCACGTTGAACTCCAGCATCTGCTCGCGGGCGGTGAAGACCGCGTCGATCATCCGCAGCAGCTCCTCGGGCGAAGCCACCCGGGCGAGGAGCTGGACGTCGCCGCGGAGCTCCTCGTTGACCAGCATTCCGGGAGCCCCCACTGCGAGCGCGATCGCGTCACGGTAGACCGAGACCAGGTCCATCAGCGCACGGTCGATGACGTCCAGCACCCGACGCTTGGCCTTCTGCTTCTGGAGCTTCTCGAGGGAAGAGGCGGCCGCTCGGTAGGAGCGGCTGGCGAGGTCCTTGCGCTCGTTGCCGAAGATCGCCTGCAGGTCCTTGAGCTCACGTGCCTCGGTCTGGGCCGTGATCGCCTCGGTCTCCTCCTTGGCCAGGTCGTTGAGGTTGGTGGCTGCAGTCATGCAGCTCCCGATGCTCGTCAACCTCGCCGGCAGGGACACGATCTCCCGGCGTCGGCTCCGCGTGCCTTCGTCGACGCACAGGGCCCGGGCTCGACCGATGTGCCCCTGGCTCGCGCGGGCGGCGAAGGACGCGACGGTCTCATCGATCCCGGACCTGACCAGGAAGGCGGTGATCTGTTCGCCGGTGGGGGTGGCCAGCGTGACGTGGCGTGAGCGCGAGGCGATCGTGGGCAGCACGTCGGCGCGAGTCGGTGCGCACAGCAGCCAGACCGTGCGCGGGGTGGGCTCCTCGATCGCCTTGAGCAGGGCATTGCCGGTCCGGGGGTTCTCCGGTGTGCCGAGCCTGTCAGCGTCCTCGATCACGACGATCTGCCAGCGGCCGACCGCGGGGAACTTCGCGGCGGCCATCACCAGGTCGCGCATGTCGTCGACGTAGAGCACCGACGTCTCGGACTTGACCCACTTGATGTCGGGGTGGGAGCCGCCGATCCCGAGCCGGCAGGCCTCACACGTGCCGCACCCGGTGCGAGTCTCGCACTGCAGGGCCGCTGCGAAGGCACGCGCCACGTTGGACCGGCCCGACCCCGGAGGACCGGTGAAGAGCCACGCGTGGGTCATCCCCTCCCCTGCGGCGGCGCGGCGCAGCGTGCCCAGGACGTCCTGCTGGCCGACCAGATCGTCCCAGACGCTCACCGCGGTGCCGGACCCAGCAGTGGTGCGATCCGCTCCCGGATCGCGGTCGCGATGACCGCCACGGCGGCGCGCGCGTCGAGCACGACGTAGTGGTCGGGGTCAGCAGCCGCGAGGTCGAGGAAGCCCTGGCGCACCCGCTGGTGGAACTCCAGCGACTGCCCCTCGATCCGGTCGCGTCCCTCGAAGCGGCCCAGACCTGCCTCGGGCGCGAGATCGAGTACGACGGTGAGGTGGGGTCGCAGGTCACCCGTGGCCCAGCGGGCGACCGCCTCCACCTCGGAGACGTCGAGAGTCCGGCCGGCGCCCTGGTAGGCCAGGGTCGAGTCGACGTAGCGGTCGGTGATCACGACGCCGCCGCGCTCGAGCGCGGGCAGCACCACATGATCGACGTGCTCAGCCTTGTCGGCCGCATAGAGCAGGGCCTCGGCGCGGTCGGAGAGCTCACCGGTCGCCGGATCGAGCACGATGCGCCGCAGCTCCTTGCCGACCGGCGTGTCACCGGGCTCGAAGGTGAGCAGCACGGCGTGGCCCTGCTCGACCAGCCAGTCGCGCAGCAACGCCGACTGGGTCGACTTGCCGGTCCCCTCGCCCCCCTCGAAGCAGACGAAGAGCCCGTGCTCCGAGAAGACTCCTGCGCTCACTCGGGGTCCCCGCGGTGCTGTCCGGGGGAGCGTCGCGGCGGAGAAGAACGCCAGGGGGTGTTCACGCGCACACCCTACGGGGGCTGTCCGACACCACGTTCTGCCGCAGCTGACCCGGCATGCGCCGCGGTGACGTGTGGCGAGGTGGTCGCTCCAGACGCCGCTTCGTCACCCGTCTCAGCTCGCGCCGTAGCCTCCGAGGAGGAACAGTCCGATGAGGAACGCCCAGCCGCCACTCAGGCGTCGCTCACGGTCGTTCGGGGGGACGGCGGCGAACGGACCGCCGAACAGGACGTAGGCGACGGCACCGAGCAGCGGTAGGGCGAGCACGATCCAGAACCACGCCCAGCGCGTGGCCCGCCACGGCTGCGGACCGCCCAGCAGCAGGAGCAAGGTTGCCACGAAGGTCAGGCCGATCAGCGTGCCCGGCCATCCGTGCAGGGTCCAGCCACCCGTCTCCCAGAAGTTCCCGGACCGGTGTTCGTCACGGACGATCCCGACGTCGGGCCGGAGGTCCTCGAGCGTCGCGACCGGATCGCCGACCACGACCGGCAGTTGCGCGGAGTTCTGCGCGCGACTGGCCGTCCGTCCGGAGGAGACAGCCATGATCTCGGTGTAGCGGTGGAGGAACCGCGAGTCCCAGCTGAGCCGGACCGTCGCGAACCCGTTCGTCACACCACCCTCGGGCAGACCGGTGACCCGCACCTCGCTGACCGAGCCGTCAGCGAGGCCGCCGTGCAGCACGCCGAGGTCGGAGCGGCGTTCGCCGGCGAGGACGATCATGAGCAGGGCGACCATCCACAGCAGGGCGACCGCCCGGCCCGTCATCGTCCAGCGGCGCGTGCGCCACTCGTCGTACGCCGTCTGCGGTGGACGCGCCACCGGCGTCTCGATCGCCATGCCACCCCCTGCCCCTGGTGGAGGAGAGCGTAGTGCAGCAGCTGCGGTGCTCAGGACTTCTTGGCAGCAGCCTTCTTGGCCGTCTTCTTCGCGGCGGTCTTCTTCGCCGTCGTCTTCCTCGCAGCGGTCTTCTTGGCGGGAGCCTTCTTCGCAGCGCCCTTCTTGGCCGCCTTCTTGGCCGGGCCGCGCTCGCGCCGCTCGGCGAGGAGCTCGGCCGCGCGCTCGAGGGTGATCGCCTCGACCGAGTCGTCCTTGCGGAGGGTGGCGTTGTACTCACCGTCGGTGACGTACTCGCCGAAACGGCCGGCCTTCACCACGACCGGCTGGCCGGAGACGGGGTCGTTGCCGAGCTCCTTGAGCGGCGGCGTCGCTGCACCCCGACCACGGGCCTTCGGCTGGGCATAGATCGCGTTCGCCTGGTCGAGCGTGATGTCGAAGATCTGGTCCTCGCTGGTGAGCGAGCGCGAGTCGGTGCCCTTCTTGAGGTAGGGGCCGTAGCGACCGTTCTGCGCGGTGATCTCGACACCGTCCTCGCCGGTGCCCACGACGCGGGGCAGGTCGAGCAGCTTGACCGCCTCCTCGAGCGAGACGGTGTCGAGGGTCATCGACTTGAACAGCGAGCCGGTGCGCGGCTTCGCGCTCTTGGGCGCGTCCTCGGGCAGGACCTCGGTGACGTAGGGGCCGAAGCGGCCGCTCTTCGCGACGATCTGCAGGCCGGTGTCGGGGTGCTCGCCGACGACCTGCTCCTCGCCGGCCGGGTTGGCGAGCAGCTCCTTGGCCATGGCCACGGTCAGCTCGTCGGGCGGCAGGTCGTCGGGGACGTTGGCCCGCACCGGCGCACCGTCGCCCTCCTCGGACGGCGGACCCTCGACGTAGGGGCCGTAGCGGCCGACGCGGAGGTTGATCCGGTCGTCGGCGCTGCCGATCGGGAAGGTCGCCATCTCCTTGGCATCGATGTCGCCGAGGTCGGTGACCAGCGTCTTGAGCCCGACCACGTCGCCGGCACCGTAGTAGAACTGCCCGAGCTCGGTGGCCCGGTCGCGGCGGCCGTTGGCGATCTCGTCGAGCACGTCCTCCATGTCGGCGGTGAACTCGTACGACACCTGGCGCGGGAAGTGCTCCTCCAGCAGTCGGATCACCGAGAAGGCCAGCCACGCCGGGACGAGCGCCGTGCCCTTCTTGTAGACGTAGCCGCGGTTGAGGATGGTGCCGATGATCGAGGCGTAGGTCGACGGGCGGCCGATCTCGCGGTCCTCGAGCTCCTTGATCAGCGTCGCCTCGGTGTAGCGCGCGGGAGGCTTGGTCTCGTGCCCCTCCGGAGTCAGTGTCGCGGCCGAGACCGCGGCACCCTCGGTGAGGTTGGGCAGCCGGGTCTCGACGTCGTCCTTGCGCTTGGACGCGTCGTCGATGTCCTCGACGTAGGCCTTCAGGAAGCCGTGGAACGTGATCGTGCGACCGCTCGAGCTGAACACCACGTCGCGACCGTCGGCGGCGGCGCCACCGATGCGGATCGTCACCGAGCTGCCGACCGCGTCCTTCATCTGCGAGGCGACGGTGCGCATCCAGATCAGCTCGTAGAGGCGGAACTGCTCACCCGACAGGCCGGTCTGGGCGGGCGTACGGAACGCCTCGCCGGCGGGGCGGATCGCCTCGTGCGCCTCCTGCGCGTTCTTGACCTTCGAGGCATAGGTCCGCGGCGAGTCGGGCAGGTATTCCGCGCCGTAGAGCTCACGCACCTGCTCGCGCGCCGCACCGACCGCGCCGCCCGAGAGCGTCGTGGAGTCGGTGCGCATGTAGGTGATGAAGCCGTTCTCGTAGAGCCGCTGCGCGACCGACATGGTCACGCTCGCGCTCATGCCGAGCTTCCGGCTTGCCTCCTGCTGCAGCGTGGTGGTGCGGAAGGGGGCGTAGGGCGAGCGGCGATAGGGCTTGGACTCGACCGAGCGGACGTCGTACGTCGTGTCGCTGAGGCCGGCGGCCAGGGTCTCGGCGTCGGCGCGAGAGAGGTGGACCCGCTCGCCCTTGCCCTTGGGCACACCGGTGTTGTCGAAGTCGGCTCCGCGGGCGACGCGGACCGCGTCGACGCTGTAGAGCTTGGCGGGGAACATGCGCGGGTCGTGGCCGCTGCCGGCGTCGAACGTGGCGTCGAGGTCCCAGTAGGACGCGACGCGGAACTTCATCCGCTCGCGCTCCTTGTCGACCACCAGGCGGGTGGCGACGGACTGGACGCGGCCGGCGGACAGGCCGGACATGACCTTCTTCCACAGCACCGGGGAGACCTCGTAGCCGTAGAGGCGATCGAGGATGCGGCGCGCCTCCTGGGCCTCGACGAGGTCGTCGTTGATCTCACGGGGGTTCTCCACGGCAGCGAGGATCGCGGCCTTGGTGATCTCGTGGAAGACCATCCGGTGGACCGGCAGGCCCTTCGGGGGCTTGAGCTCGTCGAGGAGGTGCCACGCGATGGCCTCACCCTCACGGTCCTCATCGGTGGCGAGGTAGAGGGCGTCGGCTTCCTTGACCAGCTTCTTCAGCTTGGCGATGTGGCTCTTCTTGTCGCGCGGCACGACGTAGTAGGGCTCGAAACCGTTGTCGACGTCGACGGCGAGCCGACCCCAGGGCTTGTCCTTGATCTTGGCCGGAGTGTCCGCGGCGTTGTTGGGAAGGTCGCGGATGTGACCGATCGAGGACTCGACGACGTAGTCGGAGCCCAGGTAGCCGCCGATGGTGCGGGCCTTGGCCGGCGACTCGACGATGACGAGCTTTGCCACTTCAGATGCTCCCTCTTTTGCTCCCACTCGCTGCTGCCAGCGCCGCAACCGTAGCGTCACATCCCGAGATCGCCACTCCGCGCCGTCCGGGGCCGCACCGCGGACATGCCTCGGGTCCCACGCCGTGACGGCGTGGGACCCGGGCGTGTCAGGCTGCGAGGAGGCTCAGAACTCCAGTCCCTCCAGGTAGCGGAACCCCGCCGATGCGGTGGCCGCCGGACGGAAGTCCGGGGTGTCGTTCTCGACGATGTACTCCTCCACCTGGTGCTTCTTGAAGATCGCCGAGAAGTCGATCACGCCCAGACCCAGGTCGGCCATGTCGCCGGGCTCCTGGCCGTAGAGCAGGGGCGCGTCGACACCGTGGCGGTCCTTGACGTGGTACTGCCGGACCTTCTGCGGAGCCGAACGGATCACATCGTTGGCGAATGCCACCGGGTCGGCCGCCCCGGTGTTGACCCCGCCCGCGTAGGCCCAGTAGAGGTCGACCTCGAGGTGCACGAGCCGCGGGTCGAGCTCGCTGGTGAGCACGTCCCACGGCGTCTCCCCGCCGCCGAGGTCGATGGTGAACTCGTGCGCGTGGTTGTGGTAGCCGTAGCGCAGCCCGCGACGCCGGGCGATCGCCGCCTCGGTGTTCATCTGTTCGGCCCACAGCTGCCAGTCGCTCTTGTTGGGCGAGTTGAGGTAGGGCACGTTGATGTACTTCTGGCGGAAGGTGTTGGCGTCGTCCAGCTTCTTGTTGAGCGAGGCCGCGTCCGCGCTGATCCCGTCGTGGCTCGAGGATGCCCAGATGCCACGGGCGTCCAGCTCGGCCTTGAACTGCGCGGCGGTGTAGGTGTAGAGGCCCGCCCGCTCCACCCGCTCGTAGCCGAACTTCGCGAGCTGGTCGAGCATCAGCTTGATGTTGGCGTCGGTGTCCATCGCCGATCGCAGCGTGTAGAGCTGGATGCTGATGAGGTCGGTCGGGACCTCCTTCCTACGCCAGTGGCCGTGGCCATGCCCGTGCCCGTGGCCGGGCCCGTGCTTGGATCCCCCTGCCATGGCGGGTCCTGCCGCGCCGAGCGCGGTCACGCCGGCCGCGCCGGCGACGGCGCCGCGGAGCAACCCGCGGCGACTGGCGCCCTTCCTCTCGAGCGACTCGCGAAGAGCGGCTTCGCCGTCATATCCGTAACACATGTGTGGCCTACTTCCTGGGTTTGTCGGGGATTCTGGGGTGTGGTTCGGGTCAGTCGGCCGGCTGAAGGACGATCTCGGCCGAGCCGCTGAGTCCGGGCACGGAGCCGGAGTCGACGTACTGCGCGACGAGGACGGCTGCGAGGTCGTCGGTGGCCGGGTCGTGGCCGCCCGGCACCGTGGTCACCAGAGCGCCGACGCACCCGGTGGCCGTGGACTGCGGGTGGCCGTGGGAGTCGTGGCCGAGCACGTACGTCACCGTGACGCGGCTGCAGTCGACCGGGTCGTCGTCGGTGACCTTCAGCTCGTAGGTGACCGTGTCGCCGAACGCGAACGCCTGGTCGGCGACCGGGGTGACGAACTCGAGCTCGGGAGCCTGGTTGCCGACGACGACATCGACGTCGGTGGACGCGCGGCGACCACCCTTGTCCCTCACCCGCAGGCTGGCGCGGTAGGTGCCGTCCTGCGAGTAGGTGTACGTGCCGCCCGCCCTGCGGCTGTCGACCCTGCCGTCACCGTCGAAGTCCCACGCGTAGGAGAACCGCTTGTCACCGTCCGGGTCCTTGGTGCCCTCGCTGGAGAACGTCACCGTCAGCGGCCCACGTCCGGCCGACGGGTCGGCCTCGATCGCCGGCACCGGGCTGCGGTTGCCGCGCGCGCCGATGAAGTCGATCCGGGAGAGCTGGGCGTCGGGGTTCTCGGCGAAGTAGCCGTCGCCGTACTCGAGGACGTAGAGCGCGCCGTCGGGCCCGAACTCCATGTCCATCGGGTTGTCGGTGACCATCGTGGACACGACGTCCTCGATGCCCACGCCACCCCCGTCGAGGTGGAATCCCTTGATGTAGTCACGGGTCCACTCGTAGAACAGCGGGGTGTCGTCGTAGCGCTCGGGCCAGGCCACGGGGTTGCGGCCCTTCGTCGCGCGGACGTCGTACTGGTAGGCAGGGCCTGCCATCGGGCCGATGCCACCGCCGTCGGTGGCCTTCTCGAGTCCGGGGAACGTCTTCGACCTGTCATAGCTGTACCAGACCTCGGGCTGCTCCACCGGAGGGAGTCGGCGCTTGCCGGTGTTGTGGACCGACGTGTTGACCGGTGCGGAGCAGTCGAACTTCTTGCCGCTCTTGTCCTTTGCGAAGTCGTAGTCGTTGTAGGGCAGGCGGGAGGTGGCGCAGTAGGGCCAGCCGTAGTTGCCCGGCTCGTCGACGACCGCCCACTTGCCGTGGCCGGCAGGGCCGCGGCCGCGCTTGGCCTTCTTGGCGTCCGGCGAGTAGTCGGCCACCCATAGGTCGTCGGTGTCGGGGTCGATCTCGATGCGGAACGGGTTGCGCCAGCCCATCGAGTAGATCTCCGGGCGGGTCCTCGGCGTGCCGCGGCGGAACAGGTTGCCCCGGGGGATCGTGTAGCCGCCCTTGGCCTTCGGCTTGATCCGCAGGATCTTGCCGCGCAGGTCGTTGGTGTTGGCGGCGGTGCGCTGGGCGTCGAAGGCGGGGTTGCGCTTCGATCGCTCGTCGAGCGGCACGAAGCCGTCGGACTGGAACGGGTTGGAGTCGTCGCCCGTGGACAGGATCAGATTGCCCCGCGAGTCGAAGACGATGTCACCTCCGACGTGGCAGCAGATGCCTCGGTCGACGGGGACGTCGAGCACCGTGCGCTCCGACCCGAGCTTGATCTGGTCGTCCACGAAGCGGAACTTGGAGACCCGCAGGAAGCCCTCATAGCGCTTGAAGTCCGCGGCGGTGCCGGTCTCCGGGGCGTCGCCCTCGTTGATCGACTCCGTGACCTGGTCGTCCGCCGGGGTGTCGAGCGGCGGGGAGTAGTAGACGTAGACCCACGTGTTCTTCCTGCCGTCGAAGCCCGGGTCCAGGGCGATGCTCTGGAGTCCCTCCTCGTCATGGAGGTAGACCGGGATCCGGCCGGCGATGCTGTTGACGCCCGTCGCGGAGTCGTGGTGCCAGATCACGCCGTCCCGCGTCGTGTGCAGCACATCGCTGTCGGGAAGCACGGCGAGGTCGACCGGCTCGCCCGGGCGGTCGTTGAGCGTGACCTTCTGGAACGCGCTCGCGGGCGGTGGTGGGCGCGTGTCGCCGTGGCCCTCGTGCGCGGTGGCGGAGGTGGTGGCGGCGAGGAAGGGAAGGCAGAGGGCGGCGCCGGCGGCGACCGCCAGTGTGCTGCGGAGGGCGTGGGTCACAGTCGTTCTCCTGGTGTCCGAGGGGCGAGGAGCCGACCTGCAACGTAGGCATGTGACCCACTTCACGTCAATGACCAGTCGTCTTTTGCTTGTTTTCAGTCAGAAGTGGTTGAGGTCCATTCCAGCCCTTTCGGGCACACCTGTGGGCGCCCGCCGTGGCCCACCTTCATCACCCGAGGCTGTGGAGGAGGGGTGGAGTACGCCCGCCTGTGGACAGGCGCGCTGCCCTGTCGGCGGTCATCGCGACCGTGGAGCTCATACACCCACGGCTTCCTCAGGAGGAACGATGCTCGACCAACGCTACGACGACGGCCACCTCTGGCACGACCGCACCCACCGCACCGACCGGCTCACCGACACCGGTCGGCTCAGCCATCTCGTCTTCGTCGACGGTCGCCTCGTCGACGCCTGGAGCGAGCGTGTCGAGGGCAGTGCCTACGACGACGTGGCGCTGAGTCACGACGAGGAGCGCCGTCCGACGGTGGTGCAGGACCCGCCGCCGCTCCCCCGCCACGTGGGGATGTTGCAGTGGCTGGACTGTGTCACCGGTGGCCGGGACGAGCTCCTGGCGATGACACCCTCCCTCGTCGCAGTCCCGCGCCTGCGCGACCACCTCGACCCGGTGGCGGACGAGGCGTGGCTGGTCGCCGACGAGCTCCTCACCGACCTGCGCGAGGCACTCCTGCCCACCGACCTCGCGGCGCCGCTGCGCGAGTGCCTGCTGCTGGCGCGCGAGCGGCTGCCCGAGCTGGCGGAGCGGATGACCCCGGACCGGCTGGCGGGCGGGATCGCCTGGGTGGTCGGCAAGGCCAACGCCGCCATCGGGCCCGAGGGCCCGATCACCCAGATCCGGGTCGCCGACCATCTCGGCACGACCACGCTCAACGCGTGCGGCGCCCAGGTGCTCCCCCACGTACGCCGCCTCGGCTGGGTGAGTGCCCGACCGTGGGCGTCCAGCGCACCGCCGCTCATGGCCGTGGGCCGGGTGGTGCTGCTCTCAGCGACGGTCCGCCGGGATCTCGTCGAGCTGCGCGACCTGGCGCTTGCGGACGCTGACCTCACGACCGCGCCGTGAGGACACCTCCTACGGCCTGCTGCCGACGAGGAGGAAGCCCTCGCCGACGAGCTCGCGCACCACCGGAAGGTAGGTCGTCCTCAGCTGGTCGGTGGCGGTGTCGGTGAGCTGGGCGAGCGCACCGAAGAGCTGTCCGACACTCAGCTCACCGTCGCACGCGCCCAGGAAGGCGGCCTCGATCGTGTCAGCGGTGCGCGCCCTGCGGAAGCCGCGCTGCTGGCGCAGCACGATGGCCTCCGGGTCCTCTGCGCCGGGACGGCCGACGGTCTCCTGCTGCACGTCGTCGCGCGCACGCAGGGTGGCGGCCATCAGCGCGTCGTCAGTGAGCCCACGGAGGTCGGCGACCGCGACGCCCCAGTCGCGGATCGCCGATCCGATGGGCTGCTGCACGTCGTAGGGCCACTCGATCAGCTCGTGGCGACCCGAGCCGGTCGCGCCCAGTCGGACGTTGATCCAGCCGAACCCGATGCCCTCGATCCCGGTCTCCTCCATCCACGACAGCCAGGTGTCGTAGCGCTGGGCATAGTCGGGGCCTCCGTGATGGCCGCTGTCCTTGAGCCACAGCTCGACGTAGGACGACGGATCGAGGGTCTCCCGCTGGACGACCAGGGCGTCACAGTCCTCGCGCAACCACGCACCGAGCCGCTCCTCCCACGCCCGCCCGTCGGCGATCGCCCAGTTGGCGAGCACCTGCAGCCAGCCGCCCTCCTTCAGGTGCTCCGGACCGGTCCGCACGATGTGCTCGACGACCCGATCGCCGGGCAGGCCCGAGTCGCGGTAGACCAGTCGCTCGCCGGTCGCCGGAGAGATCACGAAGGGCGGGTTGGTGGAGATCAGGTCGAAGCGCTCACCCGCCACGGGTTCGAAGAACGAGCCGTCCCGCACCTCCACCTCGGTGTCGTTGAGCTCGGCGTTGAGCCGGGTCATCCAGAGCGCCCGAGCGTTGACGTCGGTCGCGACGACGTGGTCGGCGTGCGCCGCGAGGTGGAGGGCCTGCACCCCGCACCCGGTGCCGAGGTCGAGCGCGCGGCCGACGGGCTCACGCATCGTCAGCTGGGCCAGGCTGGTCGACGCGCTCGAGATGCCGAGCACGTGGTCCGGGCCGACCGCGACCGGCGCCCCGTCGAGCCCGGGCGTCAGGTCCGAGACCACCCACAGGTCGCGCTCCCGGCCTTCCTCGGAGGCGGCGTAGGGGCGGCAGTCCATGCGTGCGGCGACCTCACTGACGCTCTGCTCGAGCAGTCCTGCGTTGCACAGCCGGTCGACCTGACCGGGGAGCGCACGATCGGCCTCGGCTCTGGCCACCGGGGTCTGGAGCAGGAAGAGCCGGATGAGGGAGTCGAGCGGCCCGCCCGACGCCGTACGGCGCAGCGCGGGCAGGGTCTCGTTGCGCCCCAGGGCGCGGTGGGCGTCCTCGCCGATCGCCTCGGCCACCCGGTCGTAGGTGAAGTCGGCGGCGAGCAGTGCCGCGCGGAGGGGGTCAGCGATGTCGTGACTCATGGGCCCAGCCTCTCAGCCCCGCACGCCTGGTCCCGTGCGCCGTCTCCTCTCGAGTCGGGAGTGTGAGGATGGTCTGGTGCTCCAGCCACCACCCGACGTGAGGGACGCCGACGTCCTCGCCGTCGTGCGCGCCGCCTGGGAACCGCGGGCCGACGCCGCCGAGCACCTGCCTGTCGGCTGGGGAGCACACCACTGGCGGGTCGACGTAGCGGGTGAGGCGTCGCTGTTCGCCACGCTGGACCCGGACCTCCCCCGCCACACCCCGGAGAGCCTCGAAGCGGCCTACGCGGCGACCGCGGCGCTCGACCTCGACTTCGTGTGGCCGTCCCTCCCGCGGATCGAGGGCGGGTTCACGGTGCCGGTGGGTTCGCGCACCGCAAGCGTGACGCGATGGCTGGACGGGCATCGACCACCCACCTCCGCGACCGACCTGCCCGAGATGCTCGCCGCGCTGCACTCCGCGCCGGCTCCGCGGACCGCCCGAGCCTGGTCCAGCGAGATCCCCGCGGACCTCGGCGACCGGGTCCGCGACCTGCTCCAGCGGTCGTGGAACGCACCGCTGGGTCGCGCGGCCCGGGAGCTCGTCGAGGGGCACCTGACCCAGCTGGTCGGCTGGGCGCGCCAGCACGCGCGCCTGGTCGACCTCGCCGACCCCATGACGTACGTCGTCACGCACGGCGAGCCGGGGGTCCACAACCAGTGGCGGGCGGGCGACCGCACCTGGCTCCTGGACTGGGAGTCCCTCATCCTGGCGCCACGGGAGCGGGACCTGGCCACGCTGGTGCACGAGGGCCGCGACGTCGACCACGACCGCGAGATGGTCCGGCTCTTCGACCTCGAGTGGCGACTCTCGGAGATCTGGTCCTTCGCCCAGTGGCTGCAGGGACCGCATGCGGGCGACGCCGACGACCGCGCAGCGCTCGGCGGGCTCACCGACGAGCTGACCCGGCCTCACGTCGACGAGCGCTGACCTTCGCGGACCTGACCTGCGAGAGCCCGAGCGCGGACCTGCCTGCGGGAGAGCCGAGCGCGGGCGCCGAAATGGCGTCATGGCGGCTGGTTGCCGGAGCAACCTGCCGCCATGACGTCGAGGTGGAGCTGGAGGCTGACCCTGAGGTCAGGCCCCGTGCGGGTGCGGGGTGAGCGACGACGAGCCGGCGTTGTCGCCGTCGTCGGAGATCGTCACCTCGCGGCGCTTGGAGATGATCACCGCGCCCACGATGATCGCCACTGCGACGAGCGCGATCAGGATCCGCAGGACGTCGTTCTGGTCGTCGCCGACGCTGAGGGAGACGACCGCGCTCGCGATGAGCAGCGAGACGAGGTTCATCACCTTGATCAGCGGGTTGATGGCCGGGCCGGCGGTGTCCTTGAACGGGTCGCCGACGGTGTCACCGATGATGGTGGCCTCGTGGGCAGCAGAGCCCTTGCCACCGTGGTGGCCGTCCTCGACGAGCTTCTTGGCGTTGTCCCAGGCACCACCCGCGTTGGCGAGGAAGACCGCCATCAGGGTGCCGCTGCCGATGGCGCCGGCGAGGAAGCCCGCCAGCGCGGTCGCACCCAGGCCGAAGCCCACGGCGATCGGTGCCAGCACGGCCAGGATGCCCGGTGTCACGAGCTCGCGCAGCGAGTCCTTGGTGACGATGTCGACGACCTTGCCGTACTCCGGACGACCGGTGCCCTCCATGATGCCGGGGATCTCGCGGAACTGGCGACGAACCTCCATGACCACCGCTCCGGCTGCGCGAGCGACCGCGTTGATCGCCAGGCCGGAGAAGAGGAACACGACCGCGGCACCGAGCAGCACACCGACGATGACAGCCGGGTTGAAGACGCTGAAGTCGAGGAGGTAGGCCTCGTCGAGACCCACGTTGGCCTCGGCCAGAGACTCGAACACCGAGGTGGCGTAGGAGCCGAAGAGGGCGGTCGCGGCGAGCACCGCGGTGGCGATCGCGATGCCCTTGGTGATCGCCTTGGTGGTGTTGCCCACCGCGTCGAGCTCGGTGAGGATCTGGGCACCCTCGGGACTGACGTCACCTGACATCTCAGCGATGCCCTGCGCGTTGTCGGAGACCGGACCGAAGGTGTCCATCGCGACGATGACGCCGACGGTGGTGAGCAGACCGCAACCGGCCAGCGCGACGGCGAACAGCGACACGGTGAGCGCTGCGCCACCGAGCAGGTAGGCGCCGAACACGGCCGCGCCGATGACCAGGGTCGTGTAGACCGCAGACTCGAATCCGACCGACAGGCCGGACAGGATGACGGTGGCCGCGCCGGTGAGCGAGGTCTTGCCGACGTCCTTGACCGGGCGGTACTCGGTGCCGGTGTAGTAGCCGGTGAGGGCCAGGATGCCGGCGGACATCACGATGCCGATGACGACGGCCGACGCGGCGATGAAGCGAGGGTCACCCTCGGCGCCCTCGAGCTCGGCAGCGATGTTGGTGAACTCCGAGAAGCTGCCCGGGAGGTAGATGTAGGAGAGCACGACGCTCGCGACGGCGGCAATGGCCGAGGAGATGTAGAACGACCGGTTGATGGTCGTCAGGCCGTTCTCGCCGGCCTTCGGGGTGGTGAGGTAGACGCCGGCGACGGCGGTCAGCGCGCCGATCGCCGGGATCAGCAACGGGAAGACGAGCCCCTTGTCACCGAAGGCCTGCGAGCCGAGGATCAGCGCCGCGACCAGCGTGACGGCGTAGGACTCGAAGAGGTCGGCGGCCATGCCGGCGCAGTCGCCGACGTTGTCGCCGACGTTGTCGGCGATGGTTGCGGCGTTGCGCGGGTCGTCCTCGGGGATGCCCTGCTCGACCTTGCCGACCAGGTCAGCGCCCACGTCGGCGGCCTTGGTGAAGATGCCGCCGCCGACGCGCATGAACATCGCCAGGAGCGCGGCTCCGAAGCCGAAGCCCTCGAGGACCTCGGGGGCCGACGCCTGGAAGAACAGCACGACGAGGCTCGCACCGAGCAGGCCGAGTCCGACGGTCAGCATGCCGACCATCGCGCCCGTACGCAGCCCGATCGTCATGGCCGGCTCGCGGCCCGTGGTCTCGGCGGCGGCGGCGACGCGCAGGTTGGCGCGCACCGCGAGGTTCATCCCGAGATAGCCCACAGCGGCCGAGAAGCCTGCACCGACGACGAAGAACACCGAGCGGAAGATCCGCACCGTGGTGTCGTCAGCCGGCAGCACGAGGAGCGCGAAGAACGCGATCGCCGCGAAGATGGCCAGGGTCCGGAACTGCCGGGTCAGGTAGGCGTTGGCACCCTCCTGCACCGCCAGGGCGATGGTCTTCATGTTGTCGGTGCCTTCACCGGCAGCCAACACCTGGGACCTGAACATCGCAGCCATCCCGAGCGCACCGAGTGCGATCAGGGCGACGACGACGACCAGGATCAGGTTTCCACCTTCGAGTTCCGGCTTCACGAGCGCGGGCAAGGTCCCCGTCATGCGTGTCCTCCTTGACGCAGAAATGATCCATGAACGGGCCGGAGTCTACGCACGCGTGATCCGAATCACGGGCCGGGGTGACCTACGCCACCCACCAATTCGGGTCTAGGCGCGTCGACGGCACGCCGACGGTGCCGTCCGCGACGTCAGGAGGGCTGGAGGCCGGGCTGCCGGTCAGGTGCCGGGGGCAGGTCGATGGTGTCGTGGATCACGAAGACCTTGGCCAGGCCGGTGATCCGGAAGATCTTGAGCAACCGCTCCTGGGTGCACACGAGATCGAGCGACCCGTCGTGCGCGCGGACCTTCTTGAGGCCGCCGACGAGCACGCCGAGACCCGTGGAGTCGAGGAACTCGACGGCCTCGAGGTCGATGACGATGTCGTAGCTCCCGGCGCCGACGAGCTCGGTGATGCAGTCACGCAGCTTGGGTGCGGTGTAGACATCGATCTCGCCGCCGACCGCCACGACGGCGCGGCCGTCCACCTCGCGTGTAGCAAGGGTGAGATCCACGAGTGCTCCCCGGTCCCCGAAGTCGTTCGGACAGTGCGGTTGCAGGGCACACCACGTGTCCCGCTTCTTTCCCGGGTGATATCAAACCACGAGTCCCTCTCGTTGCGCAGGACTCCCCAGGACTTCTCCACCGACACCGGTGTCGTGGGCGTTTGCCAGACTTCCCGGGTGAGACCTTCCAGCACCGACGTGGCGCCCTCCGTGGAGGCGTTGATCCGGCGGCTGACGGGCGTCCCGGGCCGCGAGGACCGCCTGCGCCACCTCGAGGTGCTGCCCGCGCGCGCGGCGGTGCACGAGGACTGGCCGACCTGGGTGCCGGACGACGTGCGCAGTGCCTACGACGCCCAGGGTGTCGCCCGGCCGTGGCGCCACCAGGTGGTCGCGGCGGACGCCGCGCACGCGGGCGACCACGTCATCGTGGCGACCGGCACCGCGTCGGGAAAGTCGCTGGCCTACCAGCTTCCGGCGCTCTCCGCGATCCGAGCGACCCGTGGCCGCCACGGCCAGCGCGGTGCTTCTGTGCTCTACCTCGCACCCACCAAGGCCCTGGCCCACGACCAGCTCGCCGGCCTCGAGTCCCTGCGTCTCGACATACGCCTCGCGGCCCACGACGGCGACAGCCCCCGCGAGGAGCGCGACTGGACGCGTGACTACGGCGAGTACGTCCTGACCAACCCCGACATGCTCCACCGCTCCCTGCTTCCCTCCCACCACCGGTGGTCGAGGTTCCTCGGTGCGTTGCAGTACGTCGTGGTCGACGAGTGCCACCACTACCGCGGTGTCTTCGGCGCCCACGTCTCCCACGTCCTTCGTCGGCTGCGCCGGGTGTGCGCGATGTACGGAGCCCACCCGACGTTCGTGCTGGCATCGGCGACCGTGGCCGAGCCCGAGGTCACCGCCCACCGGCTGACCGGCCTCGACGTGGTGGCACTCTCGCGTGACGACTCACCGCGCGGGAAGGTGTCGCTGCTGCTGTGGGAGCCGCCCTTCACCTCCCACAGCGGGGAGAACGGCGCGCCGGTACGGCGAGCCGCCTCGTCCGAGGTCGCCGACCTGCTCGCCGACCTGGTCGCCGAGGACGTCCGCACGCTCGCCTTCATCCGGTCGCGGCGCGGCGCCGAACAGGTGGCCCTGACTACTGCCGACCTGCTGGCCGAGGTCGACCCCTCGCTGCCGGGCAAGGTGGCGGCCTACCGCGGCGGCTACCTGCCCGAGGAACGGCGCGCGCTCGAGGCCGCACTGCGCCGCGGCGACCTGATGGGGTTGGCTGCGACCAACGCCCTCGAGCTGGGCATCGACATCAGCGGCCTCGACGCGGTGCTCATCGCCGGGTTCCCTGGCACCAGGGCGGCCTTCTGGCAGCAGGTCGGCCGTGCCGGGCGTGGGGCGCAGGACGCCCTGGGCGTGCTCGTCGCCAAGGACGACCCGCTCGACACCTATCTGGTCTCCCATCCCGAGATGCTCATCGGGGCTCCGGTCGAGGCGTCGGTCTTCGACCCGTCCAACCCCCACGTGATGGGCCCCCACCTGTGCGCGGCCGCGCAGGAGTCGCCGCTGACCGAGGCCGACCTGCCGCTCTTCGGGTCGACGTCTCGCGAGGTGCTGGACGAGCTCACCGCGCTCGGACTGCTGCGGCGGCGCCCGCGCGGCTGGTTCTGGACCGACAGCACCCGGGCCGCCGACCTCGCCGACATCCGCTCGGCGGGAGGCTCACCGGTGCAGCTGATCGAGGCCGACTCGGGGCGCGTGGTCGGCACCGTCGACGCCGGCGGGGCCCACAACCAGGCGCATCCCGGTGCGGTCTACGTCCACCAGGGCGAGACCTGGCTGGTGGAGGACCTCGACCTCGAGCACCACGTCGCGCTCATGAGGCGCGACGAACCGACCTTCAGCACCACCGCACGGGAGATCACCGACATCACCATCGCCTCGACGCAGGAGCGCCAGTCGTGGGGCGGCTGCGAGCTCTCGTTGGGGGAGGTGGACGTGTCGCACCGTGTCGTGTCCTTCCTCAAGCGTCGCCAGCCCGGCGGCGAGGTGCTGTCGGAGGAGCCGCTCGACCTGCCCGAGCGGACACTGCGGACGACGGCGGTGTGGTGGACCGTGCCGGACGACGTGGTCGCCGAGGCCGGGCTGCTCGCGCTCGACGTGCCGGGCGCCGCCCACGCCGCCGAGCACTGCGCGATCGGCCTGCTGCCCCTCTTCGCGACCTGCGACCGATGGGACATCGGCGGCGTCTCGACCGCGCGTCATGCCGACACGGGCGTGCTCACCGTCTTCGTCTACGACGGCCACCCGGGGGGTGCGGGGTTCTCGGAGCGAGGCTTCCGTACGGCCGCCGCGTGGCTGTCCGCGACCCGCGAGGCGATCGCGAGCTGCGAGTGCACCTCCGGTTGCCCGTCATGCATCCAGTCGCCCAAGTGCGGCAACCAGAACAACCCCCTCGACAAGGCCGGGGCCGTGACACTCCTCGACGCCCTCCTCATGGGTGCACCGCGAGGCGGGGCAGGGCGCTAGATTTCGGGCCCATGGTCTTCCTCGGTCTGGCACTCATCATCCTCGGCGGCATCGCGATCCTGTCGGCCGTCTTCGTCAGCGAGCCGGGCACCGGGGCAGAGCTCCTCGGCTTCGAGGTCACCACGCTCGAATCCTTCTTCGTCGGCGTGGCTGCAGGCGCAGCGATCCTGTGGGGCTTCACGATCCTCAAGTGGGGGACGCGGCGCACCCTGGCACACCGCAAGGAGCGCAAGGAGCTGACCAAGCTCAACGCCAAGCTCGAGCACATCGAGGCCGAGCGCCGCGAGGGTGACCCGGACAGCACCTCCACCCGCGCCTGACCTGGGCCCCACGACCGGCCGACGTGTCGTCGGTGGCGTACGGCGTGCTGCCCCGCCGGTGCATCCCCAGCGGCCCCGGGCGGTCAGCCGGGACCGGCCCTGGCCTCCGCGCTGACCCGCACCTCGCGACCCGCGACGGACGGCCCCGGAACGGACACCACGATGCGGACCGCTGCACCGTCGAGGGTGCAGCTCTCGAGACCCGCACCGTTGGCGAGCGCCGTGCGCAGTGCCTCGGAGCACGCCTCGGTCTCCCCCGCCCCCGCCGCGCCGAGTGCGACGAGGTCGGCTGCCGACTGGGCGCGCCGCTGGGCCGAGACCATCCCCCCGACGGTGGCCAGGGCCACCGTGACGAACACCAGCACGCCCGCCATCGACACGACCAGCACGGTCGCGGACCCGTCCTCTCGGCTGCTGGGACGACAGCGGTGACGACGCGTCACGACGTCTCCACCAGTGCGACGGCCGCCGCGCTCACGGTGACTCCCGGCAAGGACCGCAGCAGGCCTCCCGGTCCGGCGACCCGCGAGCTCGTCGTCACGACCACCTCGCCCTCGTCGAGGAGGATGCTGACGCGTGCCGGTGCGGGGGCTATCCGCAGGGCCACGGACTCCGCCTCTGCGACGGCGTCGCCTCGGGCGACGGCCCGAGCCGCCTCCCGCGAGGCGTCGATGACCCGCACCTGCGCCGCGCCCACCGCCAGCATCCACACGAGCCCGGCCGTCAGCGCCACCAGCAGCGGGATCCCCAGCGCGAGCTCGGCCGTTGCGGCACCGTCCTGGTCCCGTCGGAGTCCCCGCCCACGACCCCACCGCCCACCCCGCCGCGCACCGCGCTGAGGACTCCGCCGCCGACTCATCAGCCGATGCCGAGCAGGCCCATGACGTGGTCGAACAGCCGGCCGAGCAGCTGGTCGCCGAAGCTGCCCGTGAGCAGCTTGTAGAGCAGCCCGGCGAATCCGGCGCCGGCCGCGGTGCCCACTGCGTATTCCGCGGTGGTGATGCCGGACTCGTCGTGCGTCCTGTCACTGGTGGTGAGCCTCATCAGCTGTCCTCCTGTCGCTGCGGGGACCTTGGTTGGGCCCCGTCGTCGCACCACCCTGCGAGAGGGACCGCGCGGCTGCACGCGCCTTCCGCGCGGGCTGTGGAGCACGGTCCGATCCGCGTCGCTGTGGACGTCTGGTGGCTCCTCACGGCGCCACCGAACCGAGCAGAGAGGCCACGGTCGGCACGACTCCCAGGAGCAGGAAGGCCGGCAGCAGGCACACACCCAAGGGAACGGCGGCTGAGACCCCGACGCGGCGGGCAGCGTCCTCGGCGCGGGCCAGCGACTCACGCCGGAGCTCGTCGGCGAGGCGTTCGACGGCCAGCACCACGGAGGCTCCGGAGGTCTGCGAGCGCACCATGGCACGCGAGAAGGGGGCCAACGCCTCGTCATCGGCGACCGCCGCCCAGCAATCCACCCCGGCGGCACCCCACCGCGACTGCTCCACGACGGGCTCGAGCCGACGCGCCGCGGCGCCGGGCAGGGCGGTGCACACCTGCGCCAGACCGGCGACGGGCTCGGCCCCCGCGCGCAGGGTCGAGGCGAACAGGTCGATCAGGTGCGGCAGCGTGCGCTCCACCTCCTCCCGCTCGCGTCGTGCCGACGGCGTCTCGGCGTTGTCCAGCACCCGCCAGGCGAACCCCGCGGCAACCACTCCTGCGACCGCACCGAACGGCCCGCCCACGAACAACCAGGCACCCAGTCCCAGCCCCGCACAGGCCAGCAGCCGCAGGCCCCGGCCCGACCTGGACGACGACGAAGCACTGCGGCGACCCACCCGGGGGACGCCCGGCACCCAGCACAGCACCGCAGCCGCGACACACGCGGCACTGAGCCAGGTCACGGCGCGACCGCCCGATCCGCCAACCGCTCGATCCAACCCAGACCGAGACCAATCAGGCCCAGACCGCCGGTGAGACAGATCCAGCCGACCGGCGTCCCCAGCAGGAACGTCCACGGGTCCGAGCCGGCGCCCGACCCCATCACCAGTACGGCCAGCGGCAGGCCGGCCACCAACCGGGCCGTGGCCCGGGCGGAGGCGAGCTCGGAGTCGACCAGCCGCCGGGTCCTGCGCCTCGCCCGAAGACTGGTGGCCGTACGCTCCAGCGCCGTGGCCAGACCGTGTCCGGAGCGCTCGGCGACCTGCCAGGCACCCGCGACCCAGCGCAGGTCGGCGGCGCCGGGACGGAGCGTGGCCAGACGGCGCAGGGCATCCGGGACGTCCGCCCCGAGGCGCAGGGCCTCCACCGCGGCGACCAGTGGCGGCCACCTCTCGCTCGCGGCGGTCAGCGCCACCCCGGGTGGTCGGCCCGAAGCCAGCTCGGCGGCCAGCAGTTCGCACACCTCCAACACCGCGGCCTGGTCTGCTGCGACCTCCCGACGCCGGTTGATCAGCGGCACCTCACTCGGCCAGCCTGGACCGTGCCGCCGGGATCGGGCTCCCTGGTCGGACCCGCCAGACGGCACCCAGACGACCACGGCCAACGCGGCCAAGAGGGCGGCGATCACAGCGCTCACCACGCGACCGATCCCAGCCGGGCCGCCAGCGTGGCGGACGCAGGGCCCGGCACCACCCGGTCACCCTCGAAGGTGGCCGCGGTCCGCAGCGACACCAGACCGGTCGCGTCTCGCTCGGGCACGCCCAGCTCCATGACCCGTCGCCTACCGTCTCGTCCGCGCCCGAGGTGGACGACCACGTCGAGCGCGGCAGCCAGCTGGCTGTGTGCCGCCTCTCGAGGCAGACCGGCGGCCAACGACAAGGCCTCGATCCGTGCGGGCACGTCCGCGGCAGAATTGGCGTGCAACGTCCCGCACCCACCCCCGTGGCCGGTGTTGAGGGCCGCGAGCAGGTCGACCACCTCGGCACCGCGTACTTCACCCACCACCAGTCGGTCGGGCCGCATCCGGAGCGCCTGGCGCACCAGGGTCTGCAGCGAGATCTCGCCGGCACCCTCGATGTTGGGTGGTCGTCCCTCGAGCGCCACGACGTGCGGGTGCTCGGGCCTGAGCTCGCTGGCGTCCTCGACCAGCACGATCCGCTCGCCCGGATCGACCAGCGAGAGGAGGGCGGAGAGCACCGATGTCTTGCCCGTGCCGGTGCCACCGGTCACGAGGAAGGCGCACCGCGAGTCGACGACCTCCTCGAGGAGGAAGGCACCGTCGGGCGGCAGGGCAGCTGCCGTCACCAGCTCGGGCAGCGTCCACACCCGCCCGCGCGGCACGCGCAGCGAGATCACGGTGCCGGCGCGGGCCACCGGAGCCAGGACGGCGTGGAACCGGGTGCCGTCAGGCAGCCGCACGTCGGCATGCGGCGAGGCGTCGTCCAACCGCCGCCCGGCCGAGGCGGCCAGACGCTGCGCCAGCCGGCGCACCGCAGAGTCGTCCCCGAACGCGACCGCGACCCGCTCGAGCCCTCTCCCGCGATCGATCCACACGTCTTCGGGGCCGTTGACGAGGACGTCGGTGACGTCCGGCAACCGCAGCAGGTCCTCCAGCGGACCGGCTCCGAGCACGTCGCGGCGCAGGAGGTCGTGCACCGCCAGCACGGTCGCGTCACCCACAGGAGCCCCGGACGCCCGCAACGCCTCGGCCACCCGGTGCGGAGTGAGATCGCCGGTCGAGGCCGCCAGGCGGCGACGTACGTCGTCGAGGACCGCCGACGGCACCGGGGTGCTCACCGGGGTGCTCACTGGGTGCTCATGCCGCGTCGGCGAGCAGGTCTCGGGCGGCACGCGCCAGCGGGCCGCGGCCGGACAGCGTCCCCAGCCCCCGGTCGACCGAGGCGCGCAGGCCGCGCTGGTCCCCGACCACGGCCACCACCGGCAGGCCGGTGACCCGCTCCGCGTCGGCGTCGCCCACACCGCCGGGCCGCACCACCAGGCCCGCCCGTACGTCAGGACCCAGCTCCGCGACCATCCGCGCGGTCGCGGCAAGGCCGGGCACGGTGGCAGGCGCGACGACCAGCAGGTCGTCGCAACGCTCGACCAGCTCGACCAGAGCCGCCGCGCCCTGTCGGGGGAGATCGATCACGACGAGATCGTGCCCGCGCACGGCTGCGGGCAGGATCCGTCGCACGGTCGGCACGTCGAGCCGACGGCGCAGGCCGGTCCAGGTGAGGACACCGAGCCGGTCACGACGCGGGACGCTCTCCCGCAGCGCTCGTGCTCCCAGCCGGCCGGCGGTCTCCGCGAGTCCCTCCCAGCGCACCCCGGGCAGGACCTCCATCCCCAGCAACCGGTCGATCCCCGGCCCGAGCGGATCGGCGTCGACGAGCAGGGTCGGCCCGCGGACCGAGTGCCACTGGGCCAGCGCACAGGCCAGGGTGGTCGCGCCTGCGCCGCCGGAGCCACCGACCACTCCGATCGTGCGCCCGGGAGACGCGCGCTCCCCGATGTCAGCGAAGGCGTCGGCCAACCAGTCGACAGCCTCCGCGAGGTCGACCACCGACTCTGCCCCCAGCTCCAGCGCGTCCCTGAACACCGTCTCGCCCAATCCCTGGCCGACGAGGTGCACGCCGCGCCTGCGCGGTGGCGCGAGCGCCACGACCTGCCCGGCCGCGTCCGCACCCACCAGCACCAGGTCGGCCCCGCCCCAGGCCGCCAGCGCGAGGGCGCCGTCAGCGCAGACCTGAGCCTCCACACCGGCCGCTGCGCACAGCGCGATGACGGTGTCGTGCAGAGACGTCGAGGAGGTCACGAGGAGGACGGTCATGCAGACAGCGTCCGCGGCCCCACCGACGTGGGGCATCGCGTAGGCGTCCGGGGTGTGGACAACCCGCCTGGAGGCCTCCCTGTGGACACCTCGTGGGCCGGAACCGTGGCGGGGGAGCCTCTACGATGACCAGCATGACCCGCCCCACCGCGGCCTTCTTCGACCTCGACAAGACGATCATCGCCAAGTCGAGCACGTTGGCCTTCAGCCGTGAGTTCCAGGCGGGCGGACTGATCTCGAGGCGCGCGATGCTGCGGTCGGCGTACGCGCAGTTCGTCTTCTTCACCGGTGGGGCCGACCACGACCAGATGGACAAGATGCGCGAGTTCATGTCGCAGCTCTGCGCCGGCTGGGACGTCGCCACGGTGCGCGAGATCGTCCACGACACCCTCACCAACATCGTCGAGCCACTCGTCTACGGCGAGGCGGTCGCTCTCATCGAGGAGCACCGCGCAGCGGGCCGAGACATCGTGATCGTGTCCGCGTCCGGTACGGAGGTCGTCGAGCCCATCGGCGAGATGCTCGGCGCCGACCGTGTCATCGCGACGCGGATGGAGATCGCGGACGGCCGCTACACCGGCAACATCGACTACTACGCCTACGCCGAGGAGAAGGCGCGCGCGATCCAGCACCTCTCCGACACCGTCGGCTACGACCTCGCCGAGTGCTACGCCTACAGCGACTCGGTCACCGACGTGCACATGCTGAAGGTGGTGGGCCATCCGTTCGCGGTCAATCCGGACCGTGAGCTGCGTCGGATCGCGACCGCCGCCGAGTGGCCGGTGCTGGCCTTCGTCCGGCCGGTCGCGCTGCGCCCACGCTTCGGTGTCCCGCCACCGAAGCCGACCCTGGCCGCTCTCGCGGTCGGTGGGGCGGTCGCCGCGGGTGGCGTGATCTGGGCCAACCGGCGCAAGCGCACGCCCGGGGCCTGACCGCGACCCGCGCACCCACCGGTGCCGCGCAAAGTCAACCCTTGTGGACGCCGCCGGGCAGGACTAGAACTGAACCACAAACTCCACAGACAACACGTGAACCGGGTACCCACGCGGTGATCCACCCATCCGATGGGGTGCTAGCCATCCGGGATGCTCCCGAGGGCAGCGACTTGAGAATGCACGCTTGGTAGCCACGGCCTCACGTGTCAGCGGCGGCACCCGATCCTCGTGAACGGGTGCCGCTCGCATGCCCGGGTGTGCGCCGTTCCGGCGGCTGACCGCAGCCGCACGGGTGGGGTAGTCCAGTGGCCAACGGCTGCCAAGCGGGCCTCCGGACGACGTCTCGTCACTGGACTACCCCGGCCGGGGCGGACGGCCGTGTGCGCCGTTCCGGCGGCTGACCGGAGCCGCTGGGGTGGGGTAGTCCAGTGGCCAACGGCTGCCAAGCGGGCCTCCGGACGACGTCTCGTCACTGGACTACCCCGGCGCCACGACATCTCGCCACTGGACTACCCCGGCCGGGGCGGACGGCGTGTGCGCCGTTCCGGCGGCTGACCGCAGTCGCACGGGTGGGGTAGTCCAGTGGCCAACGGCTGCCAAACGGGCCTCCGGACGACGTCTCGTCACTGGACTACCCCGGCGCCACGACATCTCGCCACTGGACTACCCCGGCCGGGGCGGACGGGTGCGGACGGGCGGACGGGCGGACGGGCGGACGAGGGCGGCCGGGCTCAGCCACGCAGCGGCGAGGCCTCGGCCCCCGCGGAGAACGCCTCGGCGCCGTAGAGCGCCCACGCGTGCACCCCGCTCGGACCGCCGTCGCGGTAGGCGCGCAGGTTGGACTCGTACGCCGCGCGGTGGGCCAGGTGCCCGGCCTCCGGGACCAGCAGCGACTTGGCGTCGACCCCGAGCGCGACCAGCACCAGGCGTTCCAGGGCGCGGGCGACGATCCCGTTGTGGGAGGCGAAGGGTGCTGCGGTCGCCACGTCGGCATGCACGATCGCCGCTACCAGCAGGGCCGGTGCCGCGGTCCCGGACAGCAGCAGCTCGGCGACGCCGCGGAGCCGGTCCGCCGACGCTGCGTCACGCGGGCGCCCGAGCTCCTCGGGCTCCAGCGCCGCCGACCCGACGACGGCGTGCAGCCGCGCGACGGCCTGCAGCGGAGCGGTCCTGAGCAGCGGTGCCAGCGCGAGCATCGTGGAGGAGAGGCGTACGGAGGCGGCCGCGATCTCGTCGCCCTCGCCGGTCCTCACCTGCTCCCACGTGGCCTCCGAGCCCTCGAGCACGGCGCTCGCGTGCGCGCCACGCAGCAACGACTCGGCCGTCATCCCTGCGGACGTCTGGCGCAGCCCGCGGTCGCGGAGCATCACGTCGATGCCGTCGCGGGTCCCGGCGTAGGCCGAGGGAACCCCCTCGAGGTCGGTGAGCCAGGCGAGCGGGTCGGTCATGGGAGGACCGTATCCGCGGCAACTTCCCGGTCCCCGACGCGTCCCACGGTCGACCTACAGTCGCCTGACATCGACCTCCGGGAGGATCCATGCCTCGCACCACCGCCCACGTCCTGTCCCTCGCTGCGCTGCTCGCAGTGCCTGCGGTGGCACCGATGCCCGCCACCGCTGCCGGCGAGACCTGCCAGGGCCGGCCGGCCACCCTCGTCGGCACCACCGGCCAACCCCTCGCGGGCACCGACGGCGCCGACGTGCTGGTCTCGGGCGGTGCGTCGCGGGTCGACGCACTGGGCGGCGACGACCTCGTGTGCGTCACCGGCGACGCGCGCAGCGTGCCGCAGCGTCTGCGCACGGTCGTGGTGGTGGCCGGCGCCGGGGATGACCGCGTCGAGGTGACCACACCGGGTTGGGGCAGCCTCGCCCTGCTCGGCCCGGGAGCCGACTCCTACCTCGGCTCGTCGGGAGCGGCGCAGGAGGTGCGC
Organism: uncultured Actinomycetota bacterium; assembly: GCA_963806925.1. Taxonomy (GTDB): domain Bacteria; phylum Actinomycetota; class Actinomycetes; order Propionibacteriales; family Nocardioidaceae; genus Nocardioides. Next base: position 28,187 of record CAWEAI010000007.1, read on the forward strand.
AGCGACGACGTCCCGTTCACCGTCGACACGGCGGTGGACCTCATCGAGATCACCTCGGGTGAGGCGACCGTCTACTCCGGAAGCGACTCCCGGCCCAACTCCGACGTCGTGGAGATCGAGTCCGGTGTCGTGCAGTGGACGGGTGTCATGACTCCCGCTGGACGGCTCTCCGGCGGCCCCGGTGCGACCCTGCGCACCGCGCCCCTGCGTGGCGACGCCACGATCGACGCAGCCGCCCGCACTGCGGTCACCGACACCTCCCTCGCGAGGTGGAGCGGCTTCGGCAGGCTCGCCTACCGGACGTTCGCCGCCCAGGGCATCGTCACGTTCCGCGGCTCCGCGGGGACCGACGACCTCAGCGTCGAGGCCCGCGGCACCTACGACCGTGTCATCGACATGCGCGGCGGCGCCGACCACTACTCCTCCGACGACTTCGGCGGCCCGCGCAGCTCCTTCGACGGCGGCGCAGGCCGCGACCACCTCACGCTGGGCGCTCACCGCCAGCGGGTCGACGCGGACCTCGACACGGGCCGGTTCGTCGCCCGCGAGGGCAGGCGGACGGTGCGTCGCACCTTCGACGGGTTCGAGCGACTCGACCTGGCCGCCCGCCGGGCGACGGTCGACGGGACCCCACGCCGCGACCACATCGTCCTCGTGGCCTGCCGGGCCCACGTGAGTGCCGACGGCGGCCGAGACGTCGTGGACCTCGGCGGCCGGCTCGCCGAGTGGGACGACCCGGGGTGCTCCTCGCGTCGCGGGTCCATCGACGGCGGCCGCGGCGCCGACGTCCTGTCCGGGTCGCGGGGCCGCGACCGCATCGTCGGCGGCCCGGGACGCGACCGTGCGGACGGTGGCAGGGGCCGCGACACCTGTCGTGGCCGAGATTCGGACCAGCTGCGAGGTCCGTCGCTGACCGCAGGTGTCCGGGGGCGCTTGTAGCCTGTCCCCGATGAGCGACGAACCCGCCGAGAGCCCCATCCCCGCCGACCTCGCGCGGGCCTTCGGTGCCGTCGCCGAGATCTACGACCGGGGCCGTCCGGGCTATCCCGCCGCGGCGGCGACCTGGCTGATGGGCGGCGAGGCCAAGGTCGTCCTGGAGCTCGGCGCGGGCACCGGCAAGCTCACCCGCGAGCTCGTCGACCAGGGCCACGCGGTCTTCGCGACCGAGCCCGACGAGGCGATGCTCGCGGTCCTGCGCGCGCGGGTGCCGGAGGTGAGTGCCAAGGTCGCGACGGCGGAGGAGATCCCGGCCAACGACCGCTCGGTCGACGTCGTGGTGGTCGCGCAGGCCTTCCACTGGTTCGACCACGAGGTCGCGCTCGGTGAGATGGCCCGCGTCCTCAAGCCCGGCGGCCACGTCGCGCTGGTGTGGAACGTCTTCGACCAGCGGATCCCGTGGGTGCGCCGGCTGGTCGACGTGGTCGGTGAGCACCCAGCCTCCTCGCACGCGTCGTCCGACTGGTTGGCCGACCACGAGCTCTTCGAGCCGGCCGAGCGCACGACCTTCGCCTTCTGGCAGGACGTCACCCGCGACGTCCTCGTCGACATCGTCGCCTCCCGGTCCTACGTCGCCTCGCTCCCGCAGACCGAGCGCGACGCGACGCTCGACGCCGTGCGCGCGCTCTACGACGAGTACGGCCGCGGCCATGACGGGATGCAGCTCCCCTACGTCACCGAGTGCTTCCGGGCGAAGGTGCGCGACCTGCGCGACGACCCCGACCCCACTCAAGGAGCGGACGAGAACAGGTCGACGGTGAGCGACGGCACTGACACGGACATGCTGCTCATCGACTTCCGCTGACCCGCAACCTTCCGGGCCTGCGGCGCATCCCACCACCGACCGACCACATCGAGCTCCCTGGGGGAACCATGCGTCGTACGACGCCACTCACCGCCGCCGGCCTGCTGGGCCTGGTCCTGCTGACGCCGACGGCCGCCGCGACGGCCGCTGCCGAGACCTGCCGCGGCGAGGCCGCCACCCTGGTCGGGACCGGCCACTCCCTCACCGGCACCGAGGGTCGCGACGTGATCGTGACCGCGGCGGCCGGTGTGGTCGACGCGCTCGGCGGGGACGACCTGATCTGCGTCACCGGGCCCGGGAGCAGCTCCGACCTGCTCTCCGTCGACGCCGGCGCCGGCGCCGACACCGTCGACACGACCGCCGTGATCCCGGGCTACTACGTGACCACCGTCCTCGGCGCGGGCGCCGACACCTTCGTCGGCGGCCGCGCCAAGGACACCGTCCACGCGGGCGAGCGCGCACGGACGGGCGACGGCGGCTTCGCGCTCGGCGCCGACACCGACACCGACATCATCGACACCGGCGAGGGCAACGACTCGGCCCTCACCGGCGCACCCGGCGCCCCCAACAGCGACGGCGTCAGCCTCGGCCCGGGGATCGACCACCTCGTCCTCGGCGCCTCCTCCGTCACCTCCCAGGCGGTCCTCGACGGCGGAGTGGGTGAGGACGCCCTGCGTCTCGTTGCCGGGTCCGGCGACCTCGCCCTCGACCTGGTCCGGGGCACCTTCACCTCCGCCCAGGGCACGGCGCGCCTCTCGTCCTTCGAGTCCACCAGCCTCGACGTCGGGACCGGCGCGGTCTCCTACCGCGGCACCGAGGGCTCCGACTCCGTGACCATCCGCCCGACGGCCGGTGCTCCCACCCTGGACGTCGTCACCGGTGGCGGCGACGACGAGGTGCTGCTCGAGCCCGCCGCGCTCGCGCCCGCCAGCCGCATCGACACCGGTGCCGGTGAGGACGCTCTCGTCGCGGCCACCGAGGCCGGCGAGCTGGCGCTCGACCTGCGCTCCCAGCGGCTGAGGGTCGGCGCGGTCGACGCGATCGCCGTCGGGATCGAGGACGCCTTCCTGATGGCCCCCGAGATCGTCATGGTCGGCGACGACGGTGACAACGAGCTCCGTTGGACCGGCTGCGACATCAGCGTGCGGGGCGGGCTGGGCGACGACTCCCTGCGCTGGCAGTACGACTACGTCTTCGAGTCCTACGAGTTCCGGTGCACCGGCGAGGTCTCGCTGAACGGCGGCGACGGCCGCGACGTCCTGCGCGGTGACAACAGCGACGACCTCCTCATCGGCGGTCGCGGTCACGACAGGATCGAAGGACGCGGCGGCGACGACCGGATCCGGGGCAGCCGCGGCAACGACACGGTCGACGGTGGCGAGGGCCGCGACGACGTGAGCGGCGGAGCCGGCAACGACGTGCTCGACGGCCGCGCGGCCGACGACGTCCTGATCGGCGGACCCGGTCGCGACCGGGTCGACGGCAGCAACGGCCGCGACCGCTGCGTCGCCGAGCGCAGGGCGCGGTGCGAGCGATGAGGCGTACGTCGCCACTCGCCGCAACAGCCCTGCTCGCCCTGGCGCTGCTCGCGCCCACCACGGGAGCGGCGCGGTCGAGGAGGTGTGCCAGGGGCGGCCGGCGACGATCGTCGGGACCCCCGAGGGACGCATCGTCGGCACGCCGGGAGACGACGTGATCGTGTCCTACGGCGATGGGTCCCTCGACGCGGGTGACGGCGACGACCTCATCTGCCTGCGCCCGACCCTGTCCCTCGTGCAGCAGGTCGATGCCGGCGCCGGCGACGACTCGGTCGTGTCCGAGGGGGAGACCAACCACACCTTCACCGACCTCGGCCCCGGTCGGGACTCGTTCGTCGGAGGTGGCGGTGAGGACCGCGTGAGCGCGACCTTCGACGACACGGTCGTCGCGGACCGCGGGGGCGACCTCGTCACCTACTCCCTGACGCGCGGCGAGGAGCTGCCCGCCGTGGTGGGCACGATCGCGGCTGCGCGCGACGAGGGTTGGATCAAGGTCACCGCGCCCGGTCGCCGGCTGCCGGATCGACGGCGGTGCGGGGATCGTCGTCGTCGACGGTCGGGTCGTCACCACGTTCGCCGTCTCACCGCGGATGCTCTTCGGCGTGGCCCAGCGGGTCGTGCTCACGGGCACGTCCGGGTGTCGACCGGCTCGCGACGGCCGCCTGCGGCACGAGCGTCCTCACGCGGCCTCGGCGGGAACGACGAGATCGCCGCCCTCGGCGGCAACGCCACGCCATCAAGGAGTGCCGCAACCGGCGGATGATCGCCGCGGGTGGTGCCGGCAAGGACGAGATCCGGGGCACGAAGTTCGGCGACGTGCTGCGCGGCGGGTCGGGCGACGACGACATCCGGGGCAGCGGCGGGACGCGACGTCGCCGACGGCGGCCGCGGGCGCGACCGGTGCGACGCCGAGCGGGAGCGTCGCTGCGAACGGTGAGCGCAAGGCCGAGGGCTAGGGTCGCGCCATGTGGAGGTGGCGGCGTACGTCGCTGGGCGGCGAGGCCGACCGCGCCGCCTTCCGCGCGCTGCACAACGCCTCCCTCGCCAGCCCCGCGCTGCGCGAGGGCCTGACCACGGCGAGCGCCGAGCGGTCCGTGCGCCACCTGCGGGCGCTGCTCGGCACGCCGGCCGCCGGCCTGGGTGACACCAGCGACCTGCTGGCGTGGGACGGGCTCGGCGGCCACCACCGCAGCCAGCTCGCAGCGCACGATCAGCCAGGTCTCGGAGACCGGCCGCACGATGATCGTCGACGAGCGCACGCTGGTCTGCGACGACGGCGGCTGCCAGGTGCGGCAGGCGATCGTGAGCCCGCTGGTCGTCGAGGACACGCTGGTCGGCGCGCTCGTTGTCGGCGCCCCGCACACCACGGGCGGCCTGGTCCGCGCGGCCGACGAGGTGGCGTCGTGGGTCAGCGGCCAGCTCGAGCTCGCCGAGCTCGACGCCTCGCGCAACCGGCTGATGGAGGCCGAGGTGCGCGCGCTGCGGGCCCAGATCAGCCCCCACTTCATCTACAACTCGCTCGGCGCGATCGCCAGCTTCGTGCGCACGGACCCCGACCGCGCCCGCGAGCTGCTGCTGGAGTTCGCCGACTTCACCCGCTACTCCTTCCGTCGCCACGGGGAGTACACGACGCTCGCCGAGGAGCTCCGCTCCGTCGAGCGCTACCTGCTGCTCGAGCAGGCGCGCTTCGGCGACCGGCTCCAGGTGACGCTGCAGGTCGCGCCGGAGGTGCTGCCGGTGGCGGTGCCGTTCCTGTGCATCCAGCCGCTGGTGGAGAACGCCGTACGCCACGGGCTCGAGGCCAGCGCCGACAAGGCAGGACGGCGTCGGCCGGCTCTCCATCACCGCGCGCGACCTCGACCAGGAGTGCGTGCTCGAGGTCGAGGACGACGGCAGCGGGCGAGGACCCCGAGCGTGTGCGCCAAGCGCTCGCCGGCGACGCGTCGATGGACTCGGTCGGGCTGGGCAATGTCGACGCGAGGCTTCGCAACGCCTACGGGGACGACTACGGTCTGGTCGTCGAGACCGCACCCGGCGCCGGCACCAAGGTGATCGTGCGGGTGCCGAAGTTCGCCCCGGGGGTGCAGGTATGACACAGCTTGAGGGTGCTCGTCATCGACGACGAGCGACCCGCGCTCGACGAGCTGACCTTCCTGCTCGGCCGCGACCCGCGCATCGGCGAGGTCCGCGGCACCGACTCCGCGACCGAGGCGCTGCGGGTGCTGCAGGCCGAGGAGGTCGACGCGGTCTTCCTCGACATCCAGATGCCCGGTCTGACCGGGCTCGACCTGGCCCAGGTGCTGTCGCGCTTCAAGTCGCCGCCGCCGATCGTCTTCGTCACCGCCCACGAGGAGCACGCGGTCGCGGCCTTCGAGCTCCGCGCCGTCGACTACGTCCTCAAGCCCGTGCGCGAGGAGCGACTCGCCGAGGCCGTACGCCGCGTGGTCGAGGCCGGCGGACCAGCGCCGTCGGGCGACGTGCAGATCCCCGTCGAGCGAGGCGGCGTCACCCGCTTCATCAACCGCTCCGAGATCACCCACGTCGAGGCCCAGGGCGACTACGCCCGGCTGCACACCGCCGACGGCTCGCACCTGGTCCGGACGCCGCTGACCTCGCTCGCCGAGCAGTGGGCGTCGGCCGGCTTCGTGCGGATCCACCGCTCGGTGCTCGTCGCGCTCCCCCACGTCGACGAGGTGCGCAGCGAGGGCGGACGGGTCAGCGTCGTGGTCGGCGGGGTCGAGCTGCCGGTGAGCCGGCGGCACACGCGCGAGCTGCGGTCGGTGCTGACGCGGCGCGAGCCGCCCGCGTGAGCGAGCAGCCGTCGCCGCGGGTGCGGGTGACCGGTCCGCCGCGGCGGCGCGCGGGCGTCGTACGGTCGCCGGGGACGCGGGAGATCGACGCCGAGACCGTGCTGGGCGAGGTCTTCATGCGCTCGCTGCTGCGTGAGCAGCTGATGCTGGCGATCCGGGTGCTGGTCGCGCTGGCGCTGACGCTCGGACTGCTCCCGGTGGCCTTCCACCTCTTCCCCTCCCTGGGCTCGCTGACCCTCGGCGAGGTGCCGGTGGCGTGGCTGGTGCTCGGCGTGCTGACCTATCCGTGGCTGGTGGTGCTCGGCTGGATCTACGTCCGGCGCTCCGAGGCCAACGAGCGCGACTTCGCCGACCTGGTCGGCACCGTCCTCACGGACGACCCGTCGTGAGCTCCGACATCGTGCCGGGTGTCGTGGCCGTCGTCCTGGTCTCGCTGGCCACGCTGGTGATCGGCACCTGGGGGCTGCGGATCTCGCGCACCACGAGCGACTTCTTCGTCGCCTCGCGCACCGTGCGGCCGCGGCTCAACGCGAGCGCGATCGGCGGGGAGTACCTCTCGGCCGCGTCCTTCCTCGGGGTCGCCGGGTTGCTGCTGACCTTCGGCGCGGAGATGCTCTGGTATCCCGTCGGCTGGACCGCGGGCTACCTCATCCTGCTGGTGCTCGTCGCTGCCCCCCTGCGGCGCTCGGGCGCCTACACGCTGCCCGACTTCGCCGAGGCCCGACTGGGCTCGCGCGGCGTGCGCACGTTGTGCTCGGTGCTGGTCGTCGGGATCGGCTGGCTCTACCTCCTGCCGCAGTTCCAGGGCGCCGGCGTCACGCTGCGGTCCACGATCGGCGCACCCCCGTGGGCCGGGTCGCTGGTCGTCGGGCTCGTGGTGCTGGCGTCGGTGAGCCCCGGGGGGATGCGCTCGATCACCTTCGTGCAGGCCTTCCACTTCTGGATGAAGCTGACCGCCCTGCTGATCCCGGTGTGCGTGCTGCTCGCGGTCTGGGCCGCGGACGGCGCAGCCGACCCGGCCTCCGCCGCCCCGGCAGCGTGGTCGATCCCGCTGGCCGCCCCGGGCGGCGGGATCGGGCTCTACACCACGTACTCGCTCATCGTCGCGACGTTCCTGGGCACGTTGGGCCTGCCGCACGTGGTCGTGCGGTTCTACACCAACCCCGACGGCCGGGCCGCTCGTCGCACGACCCTCGCGGTGCTGGTGCTGCTGGGCGTCTTCTACGTCATCCCCCCTCTCTACGCAGCCCTCGGCCGCATCTACGCCCCCGCGCTCATCGACGGCAGGTCCGACGTGCTCGTGCTGGAGCTGCCCTCGCTGATGGTGCCGGGGCTGCTGGGATCCGTCCTGACCGGACTGGTCACCGCGGGGGCCTTCGCGGCCTTCCTGTCGACCAGCTCGGGCCTGACGATCGCCGTGGCAGGAGTGCTGTCCCAGGACGTCACGGGCCGGCGATGGGGGTCCTACCGCCTCGGCGGGGTCGCCGCCTTCCGCGTGGCAGCGGTCATCGCGGTCGTCGTGCCTCTCCTGCTGTCCCTGCCCGCCCAGGACGTCGCGGTGGCGCGCACGGTGGGACTGGCGTTCGCGGTGACCGCGTCGACCTTCGCACCCCTGCTGGTGCTGGGGATCTGGTGGCGCGGACTGACCCCCGCGGGGGCGGTGGCCGGACTGCTGGTGGGCGGGCTGGGGTCGGGCTTCGCGGTGGCCTGGACGCTCGCGACGTCCTCGTCCGCGGGCTGGGTCGCAGCGATGCTCGGTCAGCCGGCAGCCTGGTCCGTGCCGGCTGCGTTCGTCACGATGATCGTCGTCTCACGACTCACCCGCGCGTCGGTGCCGCCCCACGCGGGGCGCTTCATGGTGCGCCTCCACACGCCCGAGGCCGTGGACCTGCAGCGTTGAGCCGGGCGACCCACCCAGCTACACCTTCATCAGGGACGGGCCCGCGAACTCGGAGAACGTGGTCTGCCCGCCGCTGAACGACGTACGCAGGAGCGTGATCCGAGACGGCGACCAGCTCGGTCCCTGGTAGGGAATCTCGGCAGCCAGATGGTCGGGGAGCGCGGTCCCCTCCTCGACGCGGAGGGCCGTGAGCGGGAACTCGGGGCGGAAACCACGACGATCGAGGAAGATGCGCTGCAGTCGAGCGACCTCGTTGACCTTGAGGTAAAGGTCCTTCAGGACGTCCATCTCACCGTCGAGGTGGGCCGTGACGCCGAACGGCTGGTCCTGGTCCACCGACAGCCTGCTCACGTGCAGCGTGGGTGCCGGCCACGATCGGGCCGCCACTTCGAGTGCCTTGGCAAGGACCGCGGCATCTGCCGCCTCGACGTTGCCGATCTTCGCGAAAAGCACGAACACGGCGTCGGGGTCCACCGGCACAGAGGTGACCGGAGGGGCGACCGACTCGCTGTGCCCACGCCCCAAGATCCGGTCCAGCAGTCCCGACGGGGCTTCGGGCGCAGAGGGGAGCAGGTCGTGGAATGCATCGAGAGCGTCGCGCACCACCTCTGCCGGGGGAACGATCACGACATGGAGCTGCATCGTTGCCCTCCTAGGTGCCTACGAGCGATTCGACGGACATTCTTGCCCACTTCTGCGGCCAGGCTGGTGACAGGGTACTCACTCGGGGCAAGCAGGGCGCCACCCCCCGCATGGCGAAGGGCCCCGACCGCACAGCGGTCGGGGCCCATCGTGGTGAGATCAGGAAACGCGAACGTTCTCAGCCTGGGGACCCTTGGGGCCCTGGGCGAGGTCGAACTCGACCTTCTGGTTCTCGTCGAGGGACTTGTAGCCACCGGACTGGATCGCGGAGAAGTGAACGAACACGTCCTCGCCGCCGCCGTCCTGAGCGATGAAGCCGAAGCCCTTGTCAGCGTTGAACCACTTGACGGTGCCTGAAGCCATGATCTTTTCCTTTGTTTCGTCGCGGACTCTGTGCCCGGCGATGTGCTGAAGACATCCACCTGATGGAGTCCAGCGAACCGAAAACCAGGAGTACAAGATACGAGCCACACATGGTGCGCGGCCAGGACGACTGGGAGGTCGTCCCTTCAACACGCACCACTGTACGTCACGGGTGGCGGCACAAGCACGTCGGCGTCGGCCGATAGCCCGACCGAGGGGTGCCGGTGTCGTCGACGACCCCCTCCGGCGCCCTACGTGCGCAGCCCGGCCCGGAGCTCCGCCAGACCTTCCTCGAGGGAGACCTGCGGTGACCAGCCCCACGCGCGAGCCCGGTCGGCGACGATCCGACCGGTCCACGCCGGGCCGTCGTCCCACGTGGGCTCCAGCCCGAGGGCCGAGGTGACGGTCCCGAGGTAGTCGCGCTGCGTCGCCGGCTCGCCGACCACGTTGACCGCGGTGCATCCGCCGGCGACCGGACCGATCTCAGGGTCGTCGCTGACGGCGATCGCCCCCGTCGCGAGATCAGCGGTGATCGCGCCCAGGTCGTCGACGTGCACCCACGCGAAGCTCTGCTCGGCGACGGCGTGCCGACGGGACTCGTCCGCTGCGATGGCGGCGGGCTGCAGGGTGTTCCACACCGACGAGTCACCGGCGCCGAGGATGGCGGGCGGGCGCAGGAGCACCCGCGTCGTGCCTCGCAGTCGGCCCAGCGCCGCGTCGACGTCGCGCTTGACGACTGCGTAGTCGTCGCCGTCGTCGGCGACCAGGTCGGAGTCCTCGGTGATGTCGGCGACACCGGGACTGCGGTCGTAGACGGCCGCGGTGGACACGTGCACCACCAGCGGCACCCCCGCCGACACGGCGGCCTCGGCGATCACCACCGTCGCGTCGAGTCCGATGCGGCGCTGCTCGTCACGGTCCGATCCCAGCGGGTGCACGGTCGTGACGAGCGCGTCGGCGCCGACGACGACGGAGTCGGCGAAAGCCGGATCGGCGAAGTCACCGACGTGCTCCTCGACGCCCGTCGCGCTCGGCGCGGCGCCGGCACGGCGTACGACGGCACGCACCGTCGCGCCCCGCTCGCTCAGCGCGGCGACGACGCGGCTGCCGACGAGTCCGTTGGCTCCGGTCACGACGACGACGGGGGCAGCGGCAGCGAAGGCGGTCATGGTTCCACCTTGTCACCGCGGACAAGCAGGACCCGAGCCACGACGGCCACCCACAGGCTCGCGAACACCAGGCTGGTGAGCACGTCCGTGAGGTGGTGGGCGCCCTGGTAGAGCCGTGAGGGCACCACGATGACCGGCACCAGGAGCAGGGGCCACACCCAGCGCCGAGCACCGGGCACCGTCGTCGCGAGATGGACCGCGGCGGCGGCGTGGACCACGATCGAGGTGGCCACGTGGCCCGAGGGGAAGCTGTGGTCGGGGACCAGTCCCGGGTCGAGGATCTCGACGGGAGGCCGGTCGCGCGAGACGAGGTGCGTGACGACGAGGTAGAGCGCCAGGGTCCCTCCCACGAGGACGCCGTAGTAGAGCAGCGGGAGGGTGGTGCGCTGTCGCCGCCACAGCACCAGCGCGAGCACGACCGCGAGCCCCACCCCCACGATCGTGTCGGCGAGGTGGCTGCCGAGCGCGGCAGCGGTGTCGAGCCCCGGGGTGCGGTGGTCCGCGAGCCACCGCGCGACACCGTCGTCCCACGGCTCGATCGTGGACTTCAGCGGGTGCGTGATCGACCAGCCCACCGACAGCACGGCGAGCGTCAGCAGGACCCACGCGGCGACCAGGCTCAGCGCGGCACGTCCGGAGCCGGTCGGTGTGGTCACGACCAGAGCCTCGCACCTCGACCGCTCGTCGTCCGTCACCGACCGCTGGGCGCGGAGCCGTGCCCACCCGACGAGTCACTACGGCGCGCCCCTCCCCGCGGCACCGTGACCGGTGCCACGGTGACCGCGGTCACACCGACGTGGCCAGCCGCCCCTGTGCGAAAGGACGAAGCCGTGAACACCGAGCCACCCGACAAGGCTGCGCGCCACGATCCGGTCTATGACCGGCTGCACGATTCCAGTGAGTTCGTCGAGCTGAGGAAGCGCTACCGCGGCTTCGTCATCCCGGCCACCGTCGCCTTCCTGGCGTGGTACCTGCTCTACGTCGTCATGTCGAACTGGGCGGGCGGGTTCATGGCCATCCAGGTGGTGGGCAACATCAACATCGCCCTCATCTTCGGTCTGCTGCAGTTCGTCACCACCTTCGCGCTGGCCTACCTGTACAGCCGTTACTCCAACGCCCACCTGGACCCCCTGGCACGGAGCCTCGAGCAGTCCTACCGCGACCAGGCCGGCACCGACGCGAAGCGAGGCCAGTCATGAGCGACCAGTTCCTGACCACGTTCCTGTTCCTGTCGGTCGTCGCGCTGACTGTCGGGATCACCTTCTGGGCCAGCCGCGAGACCAAGACGGCCACGGACTTCTACTCCGGCGGTCGATCCTTCTCCGGCTTCCAGAACGGTCTCGCCATCGGCGGCGACTACATGTCGGCCGCATCCTTCCTCGGCATCTCCGGTGCCATCGCCGTCTACGGCTATGACGGCTTCCTCTACTCCATCGGCTTCCTGGTGGCGTGGCTCGTCGCGCTGCTCCTCGTCGCCGAGATGCTGCGCAACGCCGGTCGCTACACGATGGCCGACCAGCTCGCCTTCCGGATGAACCAGCGCAAGGTCCGCACCGCGGCCTCGATCTCCACCGTCGTGGTCTCGGTCTTCTACCTCCTCGCCCAGATGGTCGGCGCCGGCACGCTCGTCGCGCTCCTGCTCGGGGTCGACAACCAGGCGGTCAAGAACATCACCATCGTGGGTGTCGGCATCCTGATGATCTTCTACGTCGTCGTCGGCGGGATGAAAGGCACGACCTACGTCCAGATCACCAAGGCCGTGCTGCTCATGCTCGGCTCGGCGCTGATCGTGGTGCTGGTCCTCGCGGAGTTCAACTTCAACCTCTCCGCGCTGCTGGGCGCCGCTGCGGAGAACTCCGGCAAGGGCGACGCGTTCCTCCAGCCAGGCCTGCAGTACGGCAGCACGCTGACGTCGCAGATCGACTTCCTGTCGCTGGGGCTGGCGCTGGTCCTCGGAACCGCGGGCCTGCCGCACATCCTGATCCGCTTCTACACCGTCCCGACCGCGCGCGACGCGCGCAAGTCGGTGCTGTGGGCGATCGGCCTGATCGGCGCGTTTTACCTGATGACGCTCATCCTGGGCTTCGGCGCCGCGGCGCTGCTGGACCGCGAGGCGGTCGACCCGACGGTCGGCGGCAACCAGAACCTGGCGTCCCCGCTGCTCGCCGAGGCCGTCGGTGGCGGCGACGGCTCCACGGGGGGCGCGGTCCTGCTCGCCCTGATCGCGGCCGTCGCCTTCGCGACCATCCTCGCGGTGGTGGCCGGTCTGACCCTGGCCAGCTCGTCGTCGGTGGCCCACGACCTCTACAAGGGGGTCCTCAAGAAGGACCAGGAGGTCAGCGAGAAGGACGAGGTGCGGGTCGCCCGCATCGCCGCCTTCGCGATCGGCGCCGTCGCGATCGTGCTGTCCATCCCGGCACAGCGCCTCAACATCGCCTTCCTCGTGGCCCTGGCCTTCGCGGTGGCGGCGTCGGCCAACCTGCCGGCGATCATCTACAACATGTTCTGGCGCCGCTTCAACACCCGCGGTGCCACGTGGAGCATCTACGGCGGTCTCATCTCCGCCGTGGGCCTGGTGCTGCTGTCGCCGGTGATGTCGGGCCTGCCGACATCGATGTTCCCCGGCGCGGACTTCGCGATCTTCCCGCTCAACAACCCGGGCATCGTGTCGATCCCGCTGGGCTTCCTGCTCGGCTACGTCGGCACCGTCACGAGCACGGAGCCGTCGGCGGAGGACCGCTTCACCGAGCTCGAGGTCCGCGCGCTGACCGGTGCGGGCGCCGAGGGCGCCACGTCCCACTGAGCCGCCCACCGCGCTGATCACGCAGCGACGCCCCGGAGACCAGGTCTCCGGGGCGTCGTCGTGCTGGTGGTGCTAGGGGATCAGATCCCCTCCTCCGGGGGGATGACGTCCCCGTTGACGGTCATCGTTCCACCGTCGTTGTAGGCGTTGGGACCCTCGGGGGCGGTGTTGTCGGCGCCGCCCTCGAACGCGATCCCGGTGGCCGTCAAGGTGCCGGTCGCCGAGTTCCACAGGCCACCGCCCTCGTTGGTGGCCCTGTTGCCCAGCACCGAGCCGACGGCCCAGGTGACCGTTCCGGCACCCGTAATGTGCAGGGCCCCACCGTTGCCGGGCGCGGCGCCCGTGGCGTTGCCCGTGGCGTTGACGTTGGACAGCTCAGCGGACCCGCCGTTGATCTCGACGCCACCACCGGCGCGGGGCGCGGTGTTGCCGACGAGGTTGGTCCACCCCATGTCCAGCGACCCGTTGAGCGACAGCACGCCGCCACCGGAGCCGGCAGCGCCGGTCGCCTTGTTGGCCTCGATCATCGAGCCGGAGACGGTGAGGTTGCCGCCGTCGTTGTAGATGGCGCCGCCGCCCTGGTCCGCTCCAGCACCGGACGCAGCGTTGCCGCGCAGGTGGGTGTCACTGACCGTCATGGTGCCGGTGGCGGAGTTCCACAGACCGCCACCCTCGACGGCGAGGTTCTCGTAGACCTTGCTCTGGGCGACCGTGACGGCACCCGCACCGGTGAGGTGCAGACCGCCGCCGTTGCCCGGAGCGGTGCCCGCGTTGTTGCCCTGGAGCACGCTGCGCGAGACCGCCGTGGTGCCGACGTTGGCCTCGATGCCACCGCCCGCACGGTTGGCCGTGTTGTTCGCGAGCGTGCTCGCGTCCACCGTCAGTGCGCCGAGGTTGTTGAGCACACCGCCACCGGAACCGGCGGCACCGGTGGCCTTGTTGGCCTCGATCGTGGTGCCGCTGATCGAGGTCGTGCCGTCGGAGTAGATGCCGCCACCACCCTGGTCGGCAGCCGCACCCGAGGCGGTGTTGCGCGAGATCGTGGAGGTGGTGACCGTCAGCTTGCCCGTGGCAGCGTTCCAGAGACCGCCGCCCTCGACGGCCGAGTTGTCGAGCACCTTGGTGGTGTCGACGACGACCGTGCCCGCGCCGGTGACGTGCAGTCCGCCACCGTTGCCGGGAGCGACCCCGGTGCTGTTGGACTGCAGCGTCGAGCCGCTCACCGTCGTCGTACCGGCGTTGGCCTCAATGCCGCCACCGGCCCGCGGGGCGGTGTTGGAGAGGATGTCGGTGTTCGCGATGGCCACGGTGCCGAGGTTGTTGAGGACCCCGCCGCCCGAGCCGGCAGCGCCGGTGGCCGTATTGCCGGAGATGGTGCTGCCGCTCACGGTCAGCGTGCCGCCGTCGTTGTAGAGGCCGCCACCGCCCTGGTCGGCTGCGGCACCCGCGGCCACGTTGTCGCGCACCGTGGTGCGCTCGACCGTGAAGCGCCCGGTGGCGGAGTTCCACAGGCCGCCGCCCTCGGCGCTCGCGGTGTTGGCCGCGACGAGGCTCGACGTCACGCGGACGTCGCCGGTGCCGGTGAGGTGCACCGCGCCGCCGTTGCCGGGGACGGCCCCGGTCGCGTTGCCGGTCAGGCGGCTGCGTACGACGACGGTGTTGCCGCCCAGGGCCTCGATGCCGCCGCCCGCGCGCTCGGCCGTGTTGCCACGCACCCGGGTGTCGACGACCCGCAGGTCGCCGCCCTCGTTCATGACGGCGCCGCCCGAGGCGCCCGCACCGGTGACCACGGAGTTGAGGAGGTGGGAGTGACGGATCTCGACCTCGCCGCGGCTGCGGACGAGTCCGCCGCTCTCGGTGTCGGCAGGCGCGCCGTTGCGCAGGTAGAGCCGCTTGATGACCAGGCGGCTGCCCTCGCGCACGTCGAAGACGCGGTCGACGCTGCGGGCGTTGATGGTCTTGCCACGACCCAGGACGACCAGGCCTCCGCGGACGTCGAGGTCGCCGCGACCGGTGCCGCCGTTGGCGCCCTTGCCCGTGGCGAACGCGATCGAGCGCATCAGGACGATGCGGTCCTTGCCGTTGCTCTTGTTGGCCTTGCGCACGGCGGTGCGCAGCTGCTTCTCGGTGCGCACCTTCCACACGCGGGTGGCCTTGGCTCCGGCCGCGGAGGTGGCCCGCTGGGCGGAGGCCGCGTCGGGTGCGGAGGCGTTCTCGGCTGCGCTGGCCGGAGCCACCGCGAATGCTGCAAGCGCGAGCGCGGTGGCGGCCACTCCTGTGGTCGCCCGTGCTCGGTGGGTCCTCGGTGCTGACATCACTGTCTGCCCTTCTCGTCGTCGTCCAGCGGCCTGGCGTGCTCCGCCTCTCGTGTCGTCCCCGCTCATGCGGGTCGACACAGGTGCATACGGGGCGGCGTGTGGTCGCGTTCACACATTCTGCAGATCGTTGTCGTCGTTCGTCGTGCTCGGAGAGGTCCACCTGCGATGAACGCGGCCGCGTGCCACGCCGTACACATGGGTGTGACCGGCAGACTGCGTGGTGTGAGCGACCCCGATGGTGCTGTCCCCTCCCTGGCCGACGAGGACGGCGTCGCGGCCGCCTACCGGCTGCACGGCGCCGAGGTCTACCGCTTCGTGCTGCGGGGGCTGGGCGATCCCATGGCTGCCCAGGACGTGACGCAGGAGACCTTCGTGAAGGCGTGGCGCCACTGCGACCGCTACGACCCGGAGGTGGCGTCGCTGAGGGTCTGGCTCTACGGCATCGCCCGCAACACGATGATCGACCACGCGCGGGCGGACGCCGTACGTCCGTGGCACAGCCAGCTGGCCGAGCCGCCGACGTTGGAGGCGGCGGCCGGCTCGATCAGCGACCACGCCGACACGATCCTCGACGGCTGGATGGTCGAGGAGGGACTGCGTCGCCTCGCTCCGCACCACCGTGAGGCGCTCGTGCAGACCCACCTGCGCGGCCGCCCCTACGACGAGGTGGCGACCGAGATGGCGATCCCGGTCGGCACCCTGCGCAGCCGGGTGTTCTACGCGATGCGGGCGCTCCGGTCCGCCCTGGACGAGATGGGGGTGAGCTTGTGAGCACCTCCGACGATCCTCACCGCGAGCTGCGGGAGCTGCTGGGCTCCTACACCCTCGACCACCTCCCCGACGACCTCTCCGCACGGGTGCGCGCCCACCTCGACGGCTGCCGCGAGTGCCGCGCGGAGCTCGACGAGCTGCTCCGGATCGCGCGTCGCCTCGACGCGGTGGACGTCACCGCCTTCGGCGACGTGCCGGCACCGCCGCCCGCCCTCGGCGACGCCATCTGGCGCGCGGTGGCCCACGAGCGCAGCGAGCGCGACGCCGCCCACGCCGACGACGAGGTCGGTCGGCTCCGGCGGGAGCACGTCGTACGCCACCGCCAGGGCCGGGTCCGCCTCCTCGCCGCCGCCGCGGCCGCCGTGGTCGCGGTGGGGGTCGGCGGGGCCCTCGGGCGGGCGACCGCGCCCGAGCCCGAGTCGGTGCCGACGGAGGCCATCTCCCTGGCGGTCGCCCAGGACGATGCCGTGGACGTGGAGAGCGCCGACCTGGTGGCTCACTCGTGGGGGGTCGAGCTGAGGATCGTGGCGGCCGGGTTCGCCGAGGGCGAGACGTTCCAGGCGGCCTTCCGCACCGAGGACGGCACGCTCGTGCCGGCCGGCGAGTTCCGGGGCGTCGGCGCCAACCCGATGACCTGCTTCCTCCAGTCGGCGACGCGGCGCGAGGACGTCACCCAGGTGCTGGTCACCGACGAGAGCGGCCACACGGTCCTCTCCTCGGACCTCTGAGCGGGCCCGTCGGGCCGTCCACCGCACGTGCCGGACCGTCCGCCGCGGACCTGCGGACCGGCCCTGTCGACGGCCGACCCGGCCGCAGTAGGTTCACGTGACGACAATCACGTGCACGCATGGGAGATCGCAGATGAGCAGTGAGACCCTGTCCAACCTGTCCCGCGAGGACCGGACCTTCGAACCCCCAGCCGGGTTCGCCGAGCACGCCAACGTGACGGAGGAGGTCTACGCCCGCGCCGACTCCGACCGCGAGGCCTTCTGGGCCGAGGCGGCCGAGCGGCTGGACTGGGGCCAGAAGTGGGACCAGGTCCTCGACTGGTCCAACCCGCCGTTCGCGAAATGGTTCGTCGGCGGGACCCTCAACGCCTCGGTCAACTGCGTGGACCGCCACGTCGAGGCCGGCAACGGCGACAAGGTCGCGATCCACTGGGTGGGCGAGCCCACGGATGGCGACGGGGAGGCAGACTCCCGCGACATCACCTACTCCGACCTCAAGGACCTCGTGTCCAGGGCGGCCAACGCGCTCACCGACCTGGGCGTCGAGAAGGGCGACCGGGTCGCGATCTACATGCCGATGATCCCCGAGGTCGTCGTCGCGATGCTGGCCTGCGCCCGTCTCGGCGCCCCGCACACGGTGGTCTTCGGTGGCTTCTCCGCCGACGCCCTCGCCTCGCGCGTCACCGACTGCGGGGCCAAGGTCATCCTCACCGCCGACGGGGGCTACCGCCGCGGAGCACCGAGCGCGCTGAAGCCGGCCGTGGATGAGGCCGTGGCCAAGGTGGGCGACCTCGTCGAGCACGTCGTCGTCGTGCGTCGAACAGGCCAGGAGGTCGCCTGGGACGACTCGAGGGACGTCTGGTGGCACGACGTCGTGGACGCCGCGTCGCCCGAGCACGAGGCTCAGATGCACGACTCCGAGCACCCGCTCTACGTCATGTACACCTCCGGTACCACCGGCACTCCCAAGGGCATCCTGCACACCACCGGCGGCTACCTCACCGGGACGTCGTACACCCACTGGTCGGTCTTCGACCTCAAGGACGACGACGTCTACTGGTGCACCGCCGACGTCGGCTGGGTGACCGGGCACTCCTACATGGCCTACGGTCCGCTGGCCAACGGTGCGACGCAGGTGATGTACGAGGGCACGCCCGAGAAGGGCCGCTGGTGGAAGATCATCGAGGACTACAAGGTCTCGATCTTCTACACCGCTCCGACCGCGATCCGGACCTTCATGAAGCAGGGTCGTGAGATCCCCGACGGCTACGACCTGTCGTCGCTGCGGCTGCTGGGCTCGGTCGGTGAGTCGATCAACCCCGAGGCCTACATGTGGTACCGCGAGGTCATCGGCGGCGACCGCTGCCCGATCGTCGACACGTGGTGGCAGACCGAGACCGGCCAGATCCTGATCAGCCCGCTGCCCGGCGTCACCGCGGGCAAGCCGGGCTCGGCGATGAAGGCGCTGCCGGGCGTCGCGATCGATGTGGTCAACGACGAGGCGGAGTCGGTCGGCAACGGCAACGGCGGCTACCTGGTGATCCGCGAGCCGTGGCCCGCGATGCTCCGCACGCTGTGGGGCGACGACCAGCGCTTCAAGGAGACCTACTGGTCCCGCTGGGAGGGCCTCTACTTCGCCGGCGACGGGGCCAAGCTCGACGAGGACGGTGACATCTGGCTGCTCGGGCGTGTCGACGACGTGATGAACGTGTCGGGGCACCGCCTCTCCACCACCGAGATCGAGTCGGCGCTGGTCTCGCACCCGAAGGTCGCCGAGGCGGCCGTCGTCGGCGCGGCCGACGAGATGACGGGCCAGGCGGTGTGCGCCTTCGTCATCCTGCGCGACTCCGCAGGCGACGGGGGTGACGACATCGTCGAGGAGCTGCGCAGGCACGTGCAGAAGGAGATCGGCGCCATCGCCAAGCCGCGCCAGATCATGATCGTGCCCGAGCTGCCCAAGACCCGCTCCGGCAAGATCATGCGCCGACTGCTCAAGGACGTCGCCGAGCACCGCGAGGTCGGCGACGTGACCACCCTCGCCGACTCGACGGTGATGGACCTGATCAAGGGCAAGGAGGGCTCGGCCGCCTCCGAGGACTGACAATCCCGCGATCGCTGGGGTCTCACTAGGGTGGCGAGGTGACCTCTCCTCGCGCCGACATCGCCGTCATCGGCGGCTCCGGCTTCTACTCCTTCCTGCCCGATCCCGTCGAGCACGAGGTCACCACGCCCTACGGCGATCCGTCGGCGCCGATCGGCGTCGCGGAGGTGGCCGGTCGGCGGGTCGCCTTCCTCCCCCGCCACGGTCGCCACCACGACCACCCGCCGCACGGCATCCCCTACCGGGCCAACGCCTGGGCGCTGCGCTCGCTCGGCGTACGCCAGGTGCTGGCGCCGTGTGCGGTCGGCGGGCTCCGCGAGTCCGTGGCGCCCGGCGACCTCGTGGTGCCCGACCAGCTCGTCGACCGCACGCACCGGCGCGTGGGGTCGTTCGTGGAGTCGGGGGCCGTGCACCTGCCGTTCGCCGACCCCTACTGCCCCGGCGTCTCGGCCGCCCTCGCAGCGGCCGACGGCGACGTCCGCGTCGGCGGCACCATGGTCGTCGTCGAGGGCCCCCGCTTCTCCACGCGCGCCGAGTCGCGCCACTACGCCGGCCAGGGGTGGGACCTGATCAACATGACCGGCGCACCCGAGGCAGCCCTCGCCCGCGAGATGGGGCAGTGCTATGCCCCGCTGGCCCTGGTGACCGACATGGACGCGGGCGGCGAGACGGGCGACGGCGTCGGCCAGGAGGTCGTCTTCACACTCTTCCGGCAGAACCTCGAGCGGCTCACCGGGCTGCTCGCAGCGGCCATCGAGGCCCTTCCCGACCCTCACGGCTGCACGTGCGGGTCGTGGTGGGAGGGGGTGGACCTCACCTACGAGGTGCCAGGGATCGAGGAGAGCGCGTGAGGGTCCTGCTCACCGGCGCCGCCGGCTTCATCGGCACGGCCATCGCCGCCCAGCTCGACGAGGCCGGGCACGAGGTGGTCGGCGTCGACCTGATGCTCGCCCAGGCACACGGCGCTGGGGAGCACGGCGGCGCCGTCCCGCCCGAGGGCGTGCACCAGCTCGACGTCCGCGAGGCCGGATCGTCCGCCTGGTCCGAGCTGCTGCACGGCATCGACGTGGTCTGTCACCAGGCGGCGCTCGTCGGAGCGGGCGTCCGGGT
The DNA here is from genome assembly GCA_963806925.1 of uncultured Actinomycetota bacterium. Lineage (GTDB taxonomy): Bacteria > Actinomycetota > Actinomycetes > Propionibacteriales > Nocardioidaceae > Nocardioides. The sequence goes on from CAWEAI010000007.1 coordinate 48,241, forward strand.
GGGGGACCTGCCGGCCTACGCCTCGCACAACGACCTCGGCACCGCCGCACTGCTGGCCGCGATGCACGAGGCGAACCTCGACCGGTTGGTGCTGGCCTCGTCGATGGTCGTCTACGGCGAGGGGCGCTACACCTGCGCCGAGCACGGCGACCAGCTGCCGGCTCCGCGGTCCGTCGCCGCCCTCGAGGCGGGCGACTTCGAGAACCACTGCCGCGCCTGCGACCGGCCGCTCGGGTGGAGCCTGGTCCCCGAGGACGCGCGCCTCGACCCGCGCAGCAGCTATGCGGCGAGCAAGCTCGCGCAGGAGCACTACACGTCCTCGTGGGTGCGACAGGCCGGCGCCGGCGCGGTGGCGCTGCGCTACCACAACGTCTACGGACCGGGGATGCCCCGCGACACCCCCTACTCCGGCGTCGCCGCGATGTTCCGCTCCTCGCTCGAGCGGGGCGAACGACCCCAGGTCTTCGAGGACGGCGGCCAGGCCCGCGACTTCGTCCACGTCGCCGACGTCGCGCGCGCCAACGTGCTGGCCCTCGAGCAGGTCGTCGCCGAGCGGGTCCCCCGCTTCGCCGCCTACAACGTCTGCTCGGGACGTCCGGTGAGGATCCTCGACGTGGCCCGGCAGGTCGCGGCAGGGACGGGTAGCCCCCTCGAGCCCGAGGTCACCGGCGGCTTCCGCCCCGGCGACGTACGCCATGTCGTCGCGTCGCCGGCGCTGGCGGCGAGCGAGCTCGGCTTCACCGCGGCCGTGCATCCCGACGAGGGCCTGCGCGACTTCGCGACGGCTCCGCTGCGGACCTGAGGGCTCACCAGCTCGTGTAGAGCAGGTGCTGCACCAGCAGCGCGGCGAGCACCTGCAGCCCCAGCCCCCAGCGTCGCCACCCGGGCGGGAGCAGCGCCACCGACACGGTCAGCCACGGCACGAAGGGCAGCCAGATCCGCTCCACCTCGGCCTTCGACATGCGGCTCAGGTCGGCGAGCACGATCGCCAGCGCAGCGGCCCCGGCGAGCAGCGCGACCACGCGCGCCCCGCCGGTGTGTCGCCGTGCCGCCACCGCGAGACCTGCCCCGAGCAGCGGTCCGCCGGAGACCAGCAGGGCGCCCAGGTTGCCCCACATCCAGTACGACGCGGGGCGGGTCGCCGCGATCCCGTCCCAGTAGCGGTCCACCAGCACCGGGTAGGCCTCCCACCACGCGAAGCCGGACACCGCGAACGCCAGCACCACGCCCAGGGCGCTCACACCCGCGATCGGCAGCGGCCACCACGAGCGGGCCAGGTGGAGCACGGCGAGGGCGAGGACCCCCAGCAGCGGCAGGCCGTAGGAGCTCATCACGCACCACCCGAGCACCAGTCCGGCGACGACGCCCCAGCCGACCAGACCTCGACGGCCGGTCGAGGTCGCAGCGGCAGCGAGCGCCGCCAGGCCCCAGGCGGCGAGGGCGGCGAACAGGGCGTCGCCGGAGACCGCGAGGAAGACCGCGGACGGCGTCAGCACGAGGAACGGGGCGGCGAGCCGGGCCAGCGACTCCGCTCCGAGCAGCCGCACCGTCAGCATCGTCGCCAGCGGGATGGTGGCCGCGACCGCCACGATCGCGAGCGCCGCGGTGAGGTCGCCGCCGAGGCCGATCCGGACGAGCCCGATGTGGAGGAGCACCGCTCCGGGCGGGTGTCCGGCGAGGTGGATCGGCCAGTTGTCGGGGTGGGACTGTGCGATGCGGTCGACGTAGTCGTGCAGCATCGTGGGCACGTCGGTGATCGAGCGGGCCGTGACGAGGTACTCGTCGTCGTTGGTCATCACCCGGGTGAGCCCCGACTCGCCGTCGACCAGCGCCAGGGACAGCAGCCACGCCAGCCCCACGACGTACGACGTCAGCATCAGGGCGCGCCACGAGAGCCGCCGAGCCAGCGCCTCGCCCCACGTCACCCCGGCCAGCGCGATCAGGACGGCCAGCCCGCTCGTCGGCGCCACCTTGGGATCGAGGAAGCCGTGGGTCGGCGGCACCCCGAGCATGTCACTGCGAGCGTCGACGTCCCAGCCGAGCAGCGCCGGCACCGCGAACGACGCCAGCAGCACGACGGCTGCGACCACGAGTCCGACCGCGGGAGCCCTGGATCGCCTCTCGGTCATGGCGCCGAGCCTAGGTGCGCACGCGCCGTCGCTCTCCCCGGCGGGGGCGCGTCACAGTTTCGTAAGACCGCGAGCGGCATCCGGGCGCCCCCGTCTGGGTACGGTCGTCGGGTGAGCGCGAACCCCACCATCTGCGACCTGGTCCTGCCGTGCCGTGACGAGGCGCCCGCACTGGCCGCGCTGCTGGCACGCGTGCCTGAGGCGTTCGCCGTGATCGTCGTCGACAACGGGTCGCGCGACGGCACGGCCGACGTGGCCCGGGGGTTGGGCGCCCGCGTGGTCAGCGAGCCGACCCCGGGCTACGGCTCGGCGGTCCACGCGGGTCTGGTCGCGGCCACGCACGAGCTCGTGGCGGTGATGGACGGCGACGGGTCGTTCGACCCCGCCGACCTGCTCCCCCTGCTCGACGACGTCCGGTCCGGACGGGCCGACATCGCCGTGGGCCGGCGCCGCCCGACCGGGCGTGGCGTGTGGCCCTGGCACGCCCGCCTCGGCAATGCCCTGATCGCCGCCTGGCTGCGCCGCACCATCGCGATGGAGGCCCACGACATCGCCCCCATGCGGGTCTGCCGTCGCCAGGCCATGCTCGACCTCGACCTCCAGGACCGGCGCTTCGGCTATCCGGTCGAGCTGTTGCAGGCCGTCACCCGTGCGCGCTGGAGGGTCGTCGAGCACGACGTCGCCTACCACCCTCGCGCAGCCGGCACGCGCTCGAAGGTGTCCGGCTCGGTGAGCGGCACGATGCGCACGGCGCGCGACTTCGCCCGGGTGCTGCGATGAAGGTCCTGGTCGTCGCCAAGGCCCCGGTGCCGGGTCTGGTCAAGACGCGGCTCGGCGCACTGGTGGGCGCCGACGCCGCCGCCGAGCTCGCCGCGGCAGCCCTGCTCGACACCCTCGAGGCCTGCACGCTGGCCGGGGCGGAGGGTCACCTGTCGCTGGCCGGTGACCTCGACGCGGCGGTCCACGGCGGGGCGATCGAGGTGGCCCTGACGGACTGGACGATCAGCAGCCAGCGCGGGGACGGCTTCGCGGAGCGCCTCGTCAACGCCCACGCCGACGCGGGCAGCGGCACGGTGGTGCAGATCGGGATGGACACCCCGCAGGTCACCCCCGCGGACCTCGTCGCCGTGGCGGCCCTGCTGGACGGGCACGACGCAGCGCTCGCCCCGGCCACCGACGGCGGCTGGTGGGCGCTCGGGCGCCGCGACCCCGACGTCGTACGCCATCTCACCGACGTGCCGATGTCGACCGACACCACCTGCGTCGACACCCGTCGCGCCCTCGAGCGGGCGGGTGCCCGGGTCGCGAGCGGCGCGCCGATGACCGACGTCGACACCTGCGAGGACGCCGACCTCGTCGCGTCCCTGGCCCCCCACACCCGCTTCGCCCGCGTGTGGCTGCGCGTCTCACCGCGAGCCCCGCGATGAGCGACGAGTCCTTCAGCACCGTCTTCTCGAGCGCGCTCCACGGGTCGCCGACCGTGGTCGTGGGTCTCGCCGAGGAACCGACCGCCCTCCCGGTGGAGCTGTGGAGCCGTCCCGCCGACGACGCCGACCTGCGGCTGGTCGAGCTCTGCGTCGGACCCACCATCGACATCGGCTGCGGACCCGGCCGGATGACCGAGGCCCTCGCCGAGGCCGGCCACCTGGCCCTCGGGATCGACGTCGTCGAGGCCGCCGTCCAGATGACCCGCGAGCGCGGCGTCTCGGCCCTGCGCCGCGACGTCTTCGACCCCATCCCCGCCGAGGGTCGCTGGCACACCGCGCTGCTCGCCGACGGCAACATCGGCATCGGCGGAGACCCGCTGGCGCTGCTCCAGCGCGTGCGCCACTGCCTGGCGCCGGGCGGTCAGGTCGTGGTCGAGCTGGCCGGACCCGGTGTCGGATCGAGCCAGGGCTGGGCCGTGCTCGAGGGAACCGCAGGGCGCAGCCGGCCGTTCCGCTGGGCCACCCTCGGCACCGACGACGTCTCCACCGTGGCCGCCGAGGCCGGATTCGCCCTCTCCTCGCTCCACCCGATCGGTCCGCGCTGGGCCGCCGTCCTGACCGAGCTGGCGTGATGGGTCCACCGACCCCCGACTCCTTCACCTCGCGCCTGCGCAGCCCGACGGTCGCCGCGCGCGTCGGCCTGTGGCTCGCGGTCAGCTTCACGATCTGCTTCCTCACCGGACTGGTCAGCCACTACGCCCAGCTGCCGTCGCACCCGATCCCGTTCCCGACCAGTCCCAGCTGGGGCTACCGCCTGACGCAGGGCCTCCACGTGGTGACCGGCACCGCCACGATCCCGCTGCTGCTGGTCAAGCTCTGGGCCGTCCTGCCCCACCTCTTCCGTGCGCTGCCCTCCCTCGGCGACCCCCGCCGGCTGGTGCTCACGGTCCTCGAGCGCGGCTCGATCGCCCTCCTGGTCGCCGCGTCGGTCTTCCTGCTCGCCACCGGCCTGTCCAACGCCGCCCAGTGGTATCCCTGGTTCGTCTTCTCGTTCCGCACCTCCCACTACGCCCTGGCGTGGGTCGCCATCGGCGCGCTGCTGGTCCACATCGCCGTCAAGCTGCCGGTCATCCGCGACGTGCTGACCAGCGACATCGACGACACCACCCACGACCGGGCCTCCGCGACCCGGGCGGGGGTGATCTCGCGCCGCGCCCTCGTGCGTACGACCTTCGCTGCCGCGGGCGTCGCCGCCCTCGCCGTCGCGGGCAACACCGTGCCGTGGCTGCGCACGATCTCGGTCTTCGCGGTCCGCACCGGCGAGGGGCCCGGCGGCGTACCGATCAACACGTCCGCCCGCGCAGCCCGCGTCGAGGAGACGGCCACCTCGACCGACTGGCGCCTCGAGGTCGTCGTCGACGGGGCCCTCACCCGCACCCTCACCTACGCCGACCTCCGCGCGATGCCCCAGCAGAGCGTCGACCTGCCCATCGCCTGCGTCGAGGGATGGAGTGCGCAAGGGACCTGGTCGGGAGTGCGGATCAGCGACCTCGTCGGCACGGACGGCGACGTCACCGTCACCTCCCTCCAGCCCTCCGGGCCCTTCCGCCGCACGATCCTCCCGGCCAACTTCGCCGCCGACGAGCGCACCCTGCTCGCCCTCGACCTGTCCGGCTCGCCCCTCTCCCTCGACCACGGCTACCCGTGCCGCCTCATCGCCCCCAACCGGCCGGGTGTCCTGCAGACCAAGTGGGTCACCCGCCTCGAGGTGTCGGCATGAGGACACGCACCGCGCTCGCCGCCGTCGGTGCCGCGCTGATCCTCTACGGCGCGTGGCTGGTGCTGTCGCGCCAGGACCCCGGCCAGTGGTTCGAGGTCGGCATCTGGCTGGGCGTGGGGGTCGTGGCCCACGACGCCGCGATCTCCGCGACCGTCATCGGGCTCTGCCTCCTCGGCTCGCGGCTGCTGCCGCCGGCGTGGCGCGCACCGGCGGTGATCGCCCTGGTCGTGTGGGGTGGCGTGACGATCACCGCCATCCCGGTCCTCAGCGGCCTCGGGGTCCGAGCGGACAACCCGACCCTGCTCGACCGGCCCTACGTCGCGACGTGGTGCGTGATCACTGCCGTCGTCGTGGTGCTGGTGGCCGCCGCCGGATTCGTCCGGTCCCGTGCCCACGCGGCCCCCCGACCGCTCGCGAAGCAGTGAGCCGGCGATGGCACGCGTGCTCGTCGTCGACGACGACGCGACCCTCCGCGAGGTGGTCGTCGACTATCTCCGCGCCGCCGGCCACGACGTCCGCCAGGCCGTCGACGGTGCCGGGGCGCTGGAGTCGGTCCGCGTCTCGGGAGCCGACCTGGTCGTCGTCGACGTGATGATGCCGGGCATCGACGGGCTCGAGGTCTGTCGACGGCTGCGCCGGCACAGCGACGTACCGATCGTGCTCCTCACCGCGCTGGGCGACGAGCAGGACCGGGTGGTCGGGCTGGAGACGGGTGCCGACGACTACGTCACCAAGCCCTTCAGCCCGCGCGAGCTGGTCCTCCGGGTCGACTCGATCCTGCGGCGCAGCGCCCCGGGAGCCGACACCGGCCTCCCGTCGGTGATGGTCGACGGCGACCTCGTCGTCGATCGTGACCGCCGGTTGGTCACCCTCGGCGGCACCGAGACTCCGCTGACGGTGCGGGAGTTCGACCTGCTCACGTTCTTCCTGTCCCGTCCCCGGACGGCGTTCTCCCGCGACGACCTCCTGCAGCACGTGTGGGGGTGGTCGTTCGGTGACCAGTCGACCGTGACCGTGCACGTGCGGCGGCTGCGCGAGAAGGTCGAGGTCGACCCCACCACCCCCACCCGGTTGCTCACCGTCTGGGGCATCGGCTACCGCTGGGAACCGCGACCCGTCGAGCAGCCGCGATGAGCGACCTCACCGAGATCTGGGTGATCGCTGCCGCGTCGGGGCTGGCCGTCGGCCTGCTAGGCCTGCTGGCCGGATGGTTCCTGCGTCACCGCACCCTGCGCTGGCAGCTCGCCGTCGTCGGGGTCGTCACCACTGCCACGGTGCTGCTCGGCGTGCAGGCCGTGTCGCGCCGGATGCTGATCTCCGACCACGACCGGCAGGTGATCCTCATCGTCACCTCGGCCGCCGCGGTGGTCTCGCTCGGGGTCGCGCTGCTGCTCGCCGCCGCCCTGGTGCGCTGGTCGCGTGACCTGCAGGCGGACGTACGCCGCGTCGGTCACGGTGCCGCCCCCTCGGCGCAGCGACGAGGACCCGCCGAGTTCCGCGAGCTCGCCGACGAGCTGTCGGGGGCCAACGAGCGGCTGGGCGAGGCGCGCGAACGGGAGCGTCGACTGGAGGAGTCGCGCCGCGAGCTCGTGTCGTGGGTCTCGCACGACCTGCGGACGCCCCTGGCCGGGATCCGGGCGATGGCCGAGGCGCTCGAGGACGGCATGGCCGGCGACCCGCCGCGCTACCACCGCCAGATCCGCGGCGAGGTCGACCGGATGGTGACGATGGTCGATGATCTCTTCGAGCTCTCCCGCATCCATGCCGGCCAGCTCACCGTCACCCCGCAGACCATCGTGCTGGGTGACCTGGTCAGCGAGGCGATCGCTGCGGCCGACCCGGTGGCCCGGGCCCGCGGCGTCACCCTCGGCGGGGAGGTGCCCCACGGCCTCCAGGTCCAGGCGGACCCCGCCGGGATCACCCGCGTCCTGGCCAACCTGATCGTCAACGCCATCCGCCACACCCCCGACGGCGGCGCCGTCCACATCCGGGCCCGTGCCGTCGACGGCGGGATCGAGCTGGCCGTCACCGACACCTGCGGCGGCATCCCCGACGAGGCGCGTGAGCGGGTCTTCGACGTCGGCTATCGCGCAAGCACCGCGCGCACCCCGGACAGCCCCCTCGACGACGTCCACCCCGCGCGCGCCGGACTGGGCCTCGCGATCGTCAAGGGCATCGTCGAGGCCCACCACGGCCGGGTGGCCGTCGACAACGTGCCCAACGGACGGGGCTCGGCCTCGAAGCGCGGATGCGTCTTCCGTGTGCTCCTGCCGACCTGACCCCGCAGCGGTCAGCGGTCGCTCTTGAGCGCGTCGTCGATCGCGTCGCTCGCCGTCTCGGGCTCCGGGTGGTCGTCGTGCACCTGACCCCGCGTGGTGAGGAGCAGGAGCACGACGCCGACGACCGCGGCCATCACCGAGGCCAGCAGGATCGCGATCTTGGCCTCCTCGGTCAGCAGCTCCTCGCCGGGGAAGGACAGTCCGCCGATGAAGATCGACACCGTGAAGCCGATGCCCCCGACCGCCCCGAGGCCCAGGATCATCGGCCACGACGTGCGCTCGGGCAGCCTGCCCAAACCCAGGCGTACGGCGATGAAGGAGGCGGCGAGGATGCCGACCGGCTTGCCGACGACGAGTCCCAGGATGATGCCCAGGCCCACCGGCTCGGTGAAGACCTTGCTGATCGCGCCCAGCTCGACACCCGCGTTGGCCAACGCGAAGACGGGCAGCACCAGGTAGGACGACACCGGGTGCAGGCTGCTCTGCAGCCGCTCCACGACCGAGACGGACTCCTTCAGCAGGAAGCGCAGCTTGACCAGCTCGTCGGGGTCGAGGGTGTTGTCGCGCAGGGCCTGTCGGGCGTGGCTGCGCGCGACCTCCTCCTTGAGCAGCGAGGTCGCCGGCGCGAGCAGGCCGATCGCGACGCCGGCCAGGGTCGCGTGCACCCCCGACTCGAGCAGCGCGAACCAGACGCCGACGCCGAGCACCGCGTAGACCACGGTGCTCCACACCCGCAGCAGCCGGGCGGCGACCATCGCGGCGAGCAGGCCGATCGCGATCGCCAGCCAGGTCAGGGACAGGTCTGCGGTGTAGAAGATCGCGATCACCAGGATCGCCCCGATGTCGTCGACGATCGCCAGGGTCAGCAGGAACAGCCGGGCCGCGGACGGGATCCGGCGCCCGAGGATGCCGAGCACGCCGACCGCGAAGGCGATGTCGGTGGCCATCGGGATCCCCCACCCGGCACCGCCGTCGCTGCCCGGAGGGTTGAGGGCGAGGTAGAGCCCGGCCGGCACGACCATGCCGCCGACCGCGGCGACGATCGGCAGGGCCGCGGTCTTGGGGTCCCTCAGGTCGCCGTTGACCAGCTCGTACTTGATCTCCAGGCCCACCACGAAGAAGAAGATGACCATCAGGGCGTCGTTGACCCAGTGCTGCAACGTCTCGTCGAGGTGGAGCGGTCCGGCGTCGAGCGTGAGGTGGGTGTGCCAGAGGGCGTCGTAGGAGTCGGCCCAGGCGCTGTTGGCCCAGACCAGCGCGATCACGGCGGCGGCGAGCAGGAGCAGCGAGCCGGCCGCCTCCACGCGGAGGAACTCCCGCACGGGTCGAGCGACCAGACGCGCGAGCGGCTTGTCGCTCGCGATGTAGGAGGGGCCGGCCTCCCAGAGCTCGTCGATGTTCCTGCTGGGGTCGTCGTGGGAGCTGCCGGATCGTGAAGCCATGCGGTGGCACACCTTTCGGGGTGGTCGAGGAGACATCACCGCGGGCTCAAACCACGGGCCGACCAGACTTCCCGGCTCACCTCAGGCTCAAGTCTAGCGGTGAGCGTTGATAGGGTCGCTGCATCAGCTTCCCGGCGTACACCGAAGGACCGCACCACATGGCCCCCGAACCGACCAAGGCCGTCATCCCTCCTCACGATGAAGAGCCGACGCTCGGCAAGCTCGTCATCGACGCGCAGCGAGACATCTCCACGCTGATCTCCAAGGAGATCGAGCTCGCCAAGAGCGAGGTCAAGGTCAGCATCAAGCACGGCGGCCTCGGGCTCGGCCTCTTCGCCGGCGCCGCGTTCCTCGGCCTGCTCGCGATCATCATGCTGTCGGTCGCGATCGCCTACTTCATCCACTGGAACGGCGACGGCCTCGGCCTCCACTGGGCCTTCCTGATCGTCTTCGGGCTCTACCTCCTCATCGCCGGTCTGCTCGCGTTCATCGGACTCAAGCAGGTCAAGCAGGTCAAGGCGCCCGAGAAGGCGATCAAGCAGGGCAAGCAGATCCCCTCGGCGCTCAAGGGCAAGGGCTGACCCTCCGCCCCCGGCGCGCGTCGTCTGCGCGCGTCGCCGACCCCTGCGAGCGGTGGTCCACCCACATTCCTGGCGTCGCAATGGTGGCTCCGCCACCGCTCGTACGCCCTCCGCGCGTGGCGCCGCCCGCGGCGGTGATCCACCCACATTCCGCGGCTCGGAAATGTGGCTCCACCACCGCTCGTACGCCCTCCCGCGCGGCGGCGCCGACCCCTGCGAGCGGTGGTCCACCCACATTCCTGACGCTGCAATGGTGGCCTCACCACCGCTCGTCCGCTCTCCCGCGCGCGGCGCCGCCCGCGGCGGTGATCCACCCACACTCCACGGCTCGGAAATGTGGCTCCACCACCGCTCGCCCGGGGCGCACCGGAGGCGTACGCCAGCCTCCCGCGCCGCCGCTCAGCGCACGCAGGAGCCGGTGTCGACCGGCGCACCACTTCTCACGCCCAGGGCGGCGGACTCGGCGAGCTGGCTGGCCGTCAACGCGTAGCCGGTGTCCGGGTCGCTGACCGACGCGGCGAACACCATCCCGGCCACGTCGCCGGCCGAGGTGAGGATGGGCCCGCCCGAGTTGCCGGGTCGGACCAGGGCGCGCAGCGAGTAGACCTGCCGGATCACGGTGCCCTCGCCGTAGATGTCGGGCGAGCGGAGTCGCTGCTGGGAGCGGATCCGGCCGGCCTGGACGTCGTAGGGACCGTCCTGCGGATAGCCGACCGCGGCGATGTTGTCGCCCGGCTGGGCGCCGGTGTCGAGAGCGAGGGACGCGACTCCCGACTCGGGCAGCGACAGCACCGCGATGTCGAGGTCGGCGTCGTAGAGCACCACCGCCGCCACCACGGTCGATCCGCCCACCTCCACCTCGGGCCGGGTGACTCCCGCGACGACGTGGGCGTTGGTCATCAGCCGGCCGGGGGCGTAGAGGAAGCCGGTGCCCTCCACGCCGTTGCCGCAGCCGTTGGCGCCGCGGACCTTCACAACGCTCGCCTGGGCGGCGACCACGTCGGGGTCGGTCAACATCCTCGGGTCGCCGGGCTTGACCGGGACGATCCGCTCGGGGGCGAACGGCTCGAGGTAGCGCGGGAAGAAGGTCGTGCCGACGACGTTGTTGAAGGCTTGGAGCACCGTGCTGGAGTCCGGCGGCAGGGTCTGGTCGACCCTGGCCAGGACCGCGGAGTCGCGCACCAGCGGGGTGATCGCACCGATGCGGGTGCCGGAGACCGCCACGCCGAGCGCCCAGGCCACCAGCAGTACGGCGACCGCGCTGAGCGCCGATCCTCCGACGGCGTCCACGGCGCGGACCGGCTGCCAGGTGATGCGCGCGCGGATGCGCGAGCCGACGAACTGCAGGAGCGCCTGGCCCAGCGAGGCCGAGATGATCACGATGAACAGGGCGCCGAGCGACACCCACAGCGACGGTGCCGCGTCACCGAGCGCCATCGGGGCCGCCCAGATGCCGAGCAAACCGCCGAGCAGCAGGCCGGCGGTGGCGAAGGCCCCGGTGATGAAGCCCTGCCAGTAGCCGGAGAGGGCGTAGATCCCCACGAGTGCGACCAGGCACCAGTCGAGGACGTTCATCCGCCTACTCCTCGAGCCGTGTGTTGGGTGCCAGGTCGGTGCCGCTGGGGACACCTTGCAGCATGTGGTCGGGCAGGTCACGCATCCGCGCCCGGTCCCAGTCCTCGTCCCACCCGAGGTAGCCGAAGAGTCGCGCGATGATCCCGGCCGTGAACCCCCACAGGATGACGTCGTCGTCGGGCCCGATCAGGAAGCCCGGACCCGTCCAGCCGCTCGGGTGGCGAACGCTGATCCGGTGCTCCGGGTCGAGCAGGTCGGCGATGGCGACGTGGTGGATGGCGTGCACCTCGTCGGGGCTCTCGATGCGCACCTCACCCGGGTCGCGCCAGTAGCCCAGGACGGGCGTCACCGCGAAGTTGCTCGGCGGCAGCCACAGCTCAGGCAGCTCGCCGAACACCTCGACCTCGGCCGGCTCCAGGCCGATCTCCTCCCAGGCCTCGCGCAGCGCCGCCTCCCGCGGGGTCTCCCCCTCGTCGAGCGAGCCGCCCGGGAAGGACACCTGCCCGGGATGGGAACGCATGTGGTGGGCGCGCTCGGTGAGCAGCAGCTCACCACGGTGGGCGAGGTCGTCGGGCTCAGGCCCGTCCGGCTGGTCGAGCCCCGTCGAGCCGCGGTCCGCGAACACCATGAGGACGGCGCCGCGCCGCGGGTCGGCGTCCTTCGGCGGCATGAAGCGGGTCAGCTCGTGGACGGTGATCGACGACGCGGCCTCGACGACGGGCGCCAGCCAGCCGGGAAGGCTCGTCACAAGGTGATCCCGAGGTGCTCGGCGACGAGGTCCTCGACCTCGCCGACGGAGGTGATGCCGCCGGAGTCCTCGCCGACGACGCGACCAGCCTCGTCGACGAAGAGGAACACCGGCAGACCACGACGCGCGATCGCGAAGGTCTCCTCCGCCATCAGGTCGCCGCCGGGATCGGCGAGCGAGGGATAGGCGGCCCCGGTCTCCTCGGCCAGCGCCATCGCTGAGTCGGGGTGCACGTCGTTGAAGTCGATGCCGACGATCGCCACCCGGTCGGCGTACTGCTCGTGGAAGGCCTGCAGCGCGGGCATCTCCTCGCGGCAGGGACCGCAGTTTGCCTGCCAGAGGTTGATGACCATCGGTCCCCGCAGCGCGGCGAGGTCCACGTCCTGGCCCCCGGCGAGGCACGCCAGCGTCACCGACGGCAGGCCGCCGTCGACCGGCTCACCGGTGCCGGGCTCGCAGTCCTCCATCCCGATACGCGCCTTCACCTCGCGCAGCGCCGGGGTGTCGACCTGCACGTCGGGAGGACGTACGTCGATGCCGCCGTCGTCCGCGCACGCGCTGAGGCACGTCACGAGCAACGTCGCGAGGAGGACCTTCCTCATGCGGGTCCCTGGGTGGTGACCAGCTTCACGGCCTCGATCGGGTCGGTCGGTCCGGCGCCGAACGACGGGCACAGGCGGGCGATCGGGCAGGCTCCGCAGGCCGGCTTCTTGGCGTGGCAGCGACGGCGACCGTGCCAGATGAGGTGGTGCGACAGCATCGTCCAGTCGCGTCTGGGGAAGAGGGCGCCGACGGCGTGCTCCACCTTGACCGGGTCGGTCTCCTCGGTCCAGCCGAAGCGGCGGGCCAGCCGCCCGAAGTGGGTGTCGACGGTGATGCCGGGCGTGTCGAAGGCGTTGCCCAGGACGACGTTGGCAGTCTTGCGGCCCACTCCGGGGAGCGTGACGAGGTCCTCGAGGCGACCCGGCACCTGGCCGTCGTAGGTCTCCATGAGCGCCTGGCTCAGCTTGAGCAGGGAGTCGGTCTTGGCCCGGAAGAAGCCCAGCGGGCCGAGGAGCTGCTCCAGGTGCTCGCGCGGAGCGGCCGCCATCGCCTGGGGCGTCGGGTAGGCCGCGAACAGTGCGGGGCTCGCCGCATTGACCCGGCGGTCGGTCGTCTGCGCGGAGATCACGGTCACCACGAGGCACTCGAAGGAGTTGGTGAAGTCGAGCTCGGCCTTGGCGTCGGGGTAGGTCGCGGCGAGGACCCGGTCCATCCGGCGGGCCCGGCGAACCAGCGACGTGGCGGGCTTGACGATCTCGGTCGGAGCGGGCACAGGCTCAGCCTACGGTCCGGCTCCGACACCTCCGCAGGAGCCGCGAACCATGCGGCATCCGGGCCGGGGGTGGCCCGAGTGACCCGGAGCACGGCTAGGATCGTGCCGATCCCGAGGGCCACGTGAAAAGGCAGGGCCCGGGAGTCACCGACATGGAGGACAGACGTGGACAACGACGTGCTTCGGCAGGCACCGCTGTTCAGCTCGCTCGACGACGAGGCGGCCACCGCCCTGGGCGGCTCCATGGCTGAGACGACACTGCGTCGCGGCGAGGTGCTCTTCCACGAGGGCGACTCCGGCGACAAGCTCTACGTCGTCACCGAGGGCAAGGTCAAGCTCGGCCGCTCGGCCTCCGACGGCCGGGAGAACCTGCTCGCGATCATGGGTCCCGGCCAGATGTTCGGCGAGCTCTCCCTCTTCGACCCGGGCCCCCGATCCGCCACGGTCACCGCCGTGACCGACGCGGTCTTCGCCTCGCTGTCGCACGAGGACCTGCTCCGGTGGCTCGACGGGCGCCCGATGGTCGCCCGTGGCCTGCTCTCCCAGCTCGCCGGCCGCCTGCGCAAGTCCAACGACGTCGTCGCGGACCTCGTCTTCTCCGACGTCCCCGGTCGGGTGGCCAAGGCGCTGCTCGACCTCGCCGACCGCTTCGGCCGCACCGCCGACGACGGCGTCCACGTCCACCACGACCTCACGCAGGAGGAGCTCGCCCAGCTGGTCGGCGCCTCCCGCGAGACCGTCAACAAGGCGCTCGCCGACTTCGCCTCGCGCGGCTGGCTGCGCCTGGAGCCACGCTCCGTGGTGATCATGGACATCGAGCGCCTCTCGCGACGGGCCCGCTGAGCTCCCCAGACCGACCCTCGTCGGCACCCCTCGCCGACGCACGTGAATCTCCTCCCCCTCCGATACCACCCGAACCGGCAGCGACCGCGTCCTACCTGATACGGAACTGGTCCAGGGGAGGTCGCGGTGATCACTGACGACGCAGCAGGGTTCGAGGCGTTCGTGGCCGCGCGCAGTGCCGCGCTCTCGCGGACCGCCTACCTGCTGACCGGCGACCACCACCTCGCCCAGGACCTCGTGCAGGCCGCCCTGTTGCAGGCGGTCCGGCGCTGGCGCCACATCCACACGTCACCCGAGGCCTACGTCCGGCGCACGATGTATCACCAGAACATCTCCTGGTGGCGGCGACGCACGGTTCTCGAGACCCCGCTGCTGTCCCACGACGGCGCGAGCACGACGTACGACACCGACCTGAGGCTCACCCTCGACCAGGCGCTCGCTCGCCTCACGCCCAAGCAGCGCACCGTGCTGGTGCTGCGCTTCTACGAGGACCTCACGGAGGTGGAGACCGCCCGTGCGCTCGCGCTCTCGACCAGCACCGTGAAGTCGACGACCCGCCAGGCCCTGGGTCGGCTGAGGGTGCTTGCGCCCGAGCTGGCCGAGCTGATCGGAGCAGACGCATGACCACTCCACCCGACTCAGACCTCCGCACCACCCTCCGCCGGCTCGCCGACTCGACGACGCCGCTGCCGGTCGACGACGGCCTCTGGCAGCGCGGACGAGCCATCCGCCGTAGGGCACAGGCCATCGGCATGGCCGCCGTCCTGGCGCTGATCGTGTCCGTGGGTGGGGTCGCCACGGTGCTGACCACGACCGACCGCGAGGCGCGTACGGCGTCCGGCGAGGTCGTCGAGGGCGGCGCCGTCCCCAGCCGGATCGAGGACATCCCCGAGGACCTCGAGGCGACGACCGACCTCGCGGTGGGGCGGGCGTCCGCGGTCTTCCTCTCCTCGGGTCGCCCGGTGGTGATCACCGCCACCGACGGCACGCCGCACCGGCTCCTGCTGCCGGGGCGGATCCCCACGTCGATCGCCCTCGAGCTCTCCCCCGACGGTCGCACGCTGGCCTTCCAGCAGGCGGCGGACGACGGCACGCGAGTCGCGCTGCTCGACCTCCAGACGGGCCGGGTGACGTCTCGTCTCGTCCACGCGGGCGACGAGCTCACGATCGACGACCTGACCTGGTCCCCTCGGGGCACCTGGCTGGCGTGGGTCGCCTCGGCGATCGGACAGACTCCACCCGCCGCCGGCCAGCTACGTCCGTCCGGCGACCAGGTCAGGGAGGTGTCACCGCCCATCAACGTGGTCAGCGTGGCCGTGGCCGACGACGGCGCCCTCGCCCTGGGCAGCCCCCGGGGGGCCCTGTTCGTCCATGCCGACGGCGACCGGCTGGAGCGGGTCGCGACCGACTCGCGCGTCGCTCCGGGCGCGTACTCCCCTGATGGGGCCAACCTCGCACTGAGCTCGGCACCGGGCGCGTCGTCCTACACCCTGGCCGTCGACAGCGGGACGGTGCTGACCCACCCGTTCCCGGACGGCACGCTGGGTGAGTCCGTCGTACGACCCGTGGGCTGGATGGACGACCGGCTGCAGGTGCTGCTGGCCATCGACGTGGACGGTCGCGGAGCAGAGCTCGTGGTCACGACGCCCGAGGTCGACGACACCAGCACCTGGCGGCGCTCGGTGGGGTCGGTCGACCCCGCCATCGTCAACTCGGTCAGCCTCGCCGTCGACCTCCTGCCCGGCCTCGACGGCACGTCGTCGCAGCGGCTCACCCACGACTTCGGAGACCCGCTCGCCCAGGACCGACGCGACATCTCCTGGCTGATCGGCCTCGGCGTCGCTGGTGCGGTCGCCCTGCTCATGGGGCTGCGGTGGCTCTGGCGCCGCCGGCTGGGGTAGTCCAGTCACCAGATGTCGTCCATCGGGTCGCGGACGAGCAGCTCGCCACTGGACTACCCCGACCGGACAGCAGCCCGCCACTGGACTACCCGAGGGAGGAGAGGTACGCCAGCTGCGCGCGCACCGACAGCTCCGCGGCTCCCCAGAGCACGGGGTCCACGTCGGCATAGACGACCTCGACGATCGCGCGCGGGAGTGCCTCACCGGAGACGGCGCCGCCCTCGCGCTCGATCGCACGCAGGTCACGCAGCGCCCCGCGGACCTGGTCGAGACGCTGCTGACGGTGGGCGAGGTAGAAGTCGAGGGCACCGAGCGCATCGTCGATGACCGGACCGTGACCGGGCCACACCGACGTGATCTGCTGCTCGCCGCACAGCGCGTGGAGCCGCTCGAGCGAGGACAGGTAGGCACCGAGCTGGCCGTCGGGGTGCGCGACGACGGTGGTGCCGCGGCCGAGCACCGTGTCGCCGGTCAGCACGGCGCGGTCCCGCGGGACGACGAAGGACAGCGAGTCGGCCGTGTGTCCGGGCGTGGCCACGACGTGGACCTCGAGGTCACCGTAGGACACCACGTCGCCGTCGCCCAGGCCCTCCGAGCCGAGGCGGTGCGCCGGGTCGAGCGCGCGTACGCCGCACCCGTGCCGCTCGGCATACTCCCGAGCGGCCTCGCTGTGGTCGGCGTGGTGGTGGGTCAGCAGCACCACGGCGACGTCACCGGCGACGGCGTCGATCGCGTCGAGATGGGCGGCGATCGAGGGACCGGGGTCGATGACGATCGAGCGTGTGGAGTCGGCCTCCCTCAGCACCCACGTGTTGGTGCCGTCGAGGGTCATGATGTCGGCGTTGGGCGCGAGCACGCAGGTGCCTGTCGACCCGAAGGATCCGCCGGACCAGCCCGCGTCGCTCATCGCGACGCCATCAGCGCGGCGTAGCCCGGAGGTGTGGAGAGGATGAAGTCGTCGCCGTCGGCGACCACCTCGGGGGTGAACATCTCGACGCGGCGCCCCTGCGCCTCGACCAGCACGGCGTCGGGGTCGGCGTACTGGGCGACGTCGAGGCACGTCAGCCAGGTCGGCGGCATCATCAGGATCTCCCCGGACTCGACCTGTACGACGGCCTCCAGCGCGCCCGCCCACGTCACCGACGACGACTCGGTGGAGACGTCGCGGGCGAGCTGGCCCTGCGGCAGGAGCGCGACGAAGAACCACGTCCGGTAGCGCCGCGGTTCGAAGACCGGCGTGAGCCAGCCCGCCCAGGCGCCGAGGAGGTCGGTGCGCAGGACCAGGGCGCGCTTCTCGAGGAAGGCGGTCATCGAGAGCTCGCGCGTCTCGAGCGCGACCCGGTCGGCCTCCCAGTCGTCGCCGGTCGTGTCGGCGACGACCTCCTCGGGACCCGCTCCGGCGAGCAGGACGCCCGACTCCTCGAAGGTCTCCCTGACCGCGGCGCACACCAGCGCCCGCGCCATCGGCTCGTCGCACCCGAGCCGCTCGGCCCATTCGGCCGGCGCCGGCCCGGTCCAGAGTCCGCGGTCGACCAGCTCGTCGTCGAAGTCACGCGGGTCGACCCCTCCGCCCGGGAAGACGCACATCCCGCCGGCGAAGGCCATCGAGGTCTGGCGGCGCAGGAGGTAGACCTGGGAGCCGTCGGCCGCGGGACGCAGCAGCACCACGGTGGCTGCGTCCCGCGGCTCGGCGGGCACGGCGTCACCCGCGGCGTAGGCCCGGGCCTGGGCGACGAGGGAGTCCGGAAGCGGCAGGCGCTCCATCAGGGCAGCTCCATCGCAGGCTCAGACCTCGACGACGATCTCGACCTCGACGGGCACGTCGAGCGGCAGCACCGAGACGCCCACGGCGGATCGTGCGTGCTTGCCTGCCTCGCCGAAGACCTCGCCGAACAGCTCGGAGGCGCCGTTGGCGACCCGGGGCTGCCCGGTGAAGTCGGGGGTCGAGGCGACGAAGACGACGACCTTGACGACGCGCTTGATCTGGTCGAGCGAGCCGATCTCGGCCTTCACAGCAGCGAGCGCGTTGAGCGCGCACTGGCGCGCGCACTCGTAGGCCTGCTCCTCGGTGACCTCGCCGCCGACCTTGCCGATCGCGAGCATCTCGCCGGAGCGGGCCGGCAGCTGGCCGGCGGTGAACACGAGGCTGCCGGTGCGCGCGGCAGGCTGGTAGGCCGCCAGCGGCGGGACGACCTCGGGGATCGTGATGCCGAGCTCGACCAGCCTGGCCTCTGCGCCCATGTCAGGCCGCCTTCGCACGCTTGAGGAAGGCCACGAGCCCACCCTGGGCGTTGGTGTGGATGGCCACCAGCTCCCAGCCGTCCTGGCCGAAGTTGTTGAGCATGAGCGCCTCGTTGTGGAGCGGGATCGGCGCCACCTGGTATTCCCACACGGTGGATGAGCTCTGAGTCATGGCTCGCACCCTACTCGGCCGCCGACACCGCTAGATTCCGACCATGCATCGCACCGACGCCGCCGAGAGCCGCGAGAAGAACAGCGGGCTGAACCCGTTCGAGAAGTTCGTCGAGGTCGCCACCCGGCTGATCAGCCGGGCGCCGTTCTTCGCCCTCGTCGTCGCCATCGTCGTGATCTGGGCGGCCAGCTATCCGCTGTGGAGGAGCACGACGAAGTGGGAGCTGGCGATCCACACGTTCGGGGCGGTGCTGTCCCTCCTCCTGCTGGTCCTGCTCGAGAACGCCGGACGACGCAACACCGAGTCGATGCAGGAGAAGCTCAACGTGCTCGCCGAGGCGTTGGCCGCACTGATGGAGTCCCGCACGGAGGAGGACCCCGAGCTGCGCGACGCGGTCGACAACCTGCGCGAGGCCGTGGGCCTGGAGGAGCGCCACTGACCGGGCACCCCGCGTACGGAAGAGGCCGACCAGCGGGTCAGGCAGCCAGCAGCCGCAGCGTGGCCTCCATGTTCGGCGACGTCGCGCTGTCGGTGCCGGTCGCCGCGCCGGACACGGGGTGGATCATGACCTCGTCCACGCCGTACGTCGTCGCCAGCTCCTCGAGCTGGGCGCGGGCCTGGTCGGGCGACCCGACGATCCACCGACCCGTCACGGCGTCGCCGAAGGCGCGCTGCTCAGGTGTCATCTCGACGGCCTCGGCCTCCTCCAGGAGCCGCTGCGGGTGGAGCGGAGAGCCGCTGCGCAGGGCCATCATCATCTGCACGTGGGGCAGCGCCTGACGGCGTGCCTCCTCCTCGGTCTCGGCCACTGCGGCGTTGACGGTGAGGAAGGTCCGTGGCTCGGGATACTCCGGGGAGGGCCGGTACGACGACCGGTAGAGGTCGAGGGCCACACCCGTGCCGTCACCCGAGAAGTGATGGGCGAACACGTAGGGCAGGCCCTTCTCGGCCGCCAGTCGGGCCGAGTAGTCGGAGGACCCGAGCAGCCACATGTCGGCGACGGACGTCGCGGCGGGCGTCGCCCGCAGGGGCTGGCGGCGCGGCCCGATCTGGAGCTCGACGCCGTCGGTCGTCATCAGCGTGCGGATGTCGTCGACGTAGTCCGCGAACTTGGTCACCGCCTCGTCGGCCGACTCGGCGCTGCTGCCGCGCAGGACGTACCTCGTGAGCGGGTCGGTGCCGGGAGCACGGCCGATGCCGAGGTCGATCCGGCCGGGGAAGGCCGCCTCGAGGAGCGCGAACTGCTCGGCCACCACCAGCGGCGCGTGGTTGGGGAGCATGACCCCGCCGGAGCCGACCTTGATCCGCGAGGTGGCGGCAGCGAGGAGCGCGATGACCACCGGCGGGTTGGTCGAGGCGACGGCCGGCATGTTGTGGTGCTCGGCCACCCAGTACCGGCGGTAGCCGAGCCCGTCGGCGACCTGGGCGAGCCTGCGGGACGCAGAGATCGCGTCGCCGGTCCGCTGGTCGCTGCGGACGGTCACGAGGTCGAGGACGGAGAGGGCGGGGTAGGGCGAGGTCACTGTCGGCACAGCGTCGCGGCGGGTGCGGATATTCCGCCTCGGTTGCCCAGGGCCACCTCGTCGGTGGGCAGGAACGTAGCGTCACCGGGGTGAGTGCCACGACGTCCCGCGAGCGGATCCTGTCGCCCGCCTACGCGGCGACGACGATCGGCATGTTCGGCCTGATCGCGTTCGTGGCCTTCGAGGCGATGGCCGTGGCCACGGTGATGCCGACCGTGGCCCGCGACCTCGACGGCCTGGGCCTGTTCGCGCTGGCCTTCGCGGCTCCGCTGGCCAGCGGCGTGGTCGGCATGGTCGCCGCCGGGACGTGGAGCGACCGGACCGGACCGGTCGTGCCGCTGCTCGCGTCGATGGCCCTGTTCTCCGTCGGCCTGCTGGTCTGCGGCCTCGCACCGACGATGGAGGTGCTCCTCGCCGGACGGGTCCTCCAGGGGCTCGGTGGCGGAGCCCTGACCGTGGGTCTCTACGTCATCGTCGGGCTCGTCTACCCGCCGGTGCTCCAGCCGGCGATCTTCGCCTCGTTCGCCGCCGCCTGGGTCCTGCCGGCCCTCTTCGGCCCCGGTCTGGCCGCCCTGGTCGCAGACGTGTGGAGCTGGCGCTGGGTCTTCCTCGGCGCGGTCGCGCTCGTGGCGCTGGCCCTGGTCCTGCTCGCACCCGCCCTGCGGCGGCTCGAGCCGCATGCCGAGGGCACCCACACGCCGCGATCGCGACTCTGGTGGGCAGTGATCGCCGCCGTCGCCGTGATGGCGCTCGAGCTCCTGGGCTCGTCGGCCGGCGCGGCCGCCCTCGGCGCGCTCGCCGCGCTCGCCGTCGTCTGGGTGTCGCTGGGCCGCCTGTTGCCGCCGGGGAGTCGCCGGGCGGAGCGCGGCCTGCCAGCCGTCGTGGCCACGCGCGGGCTGCTCAGCGCGGCGTTCTTCCTCAGCGAGGCCTACATCGTCTACGTCCTGCAGGAACGGTGGGAGCTCACCCCCGCACGCGCGGGCATCGCACTGACGTGCGTGGGGGTCGTGTGGGCGAGCTCGAGCCAGCTGTCGTCCCGCCTCGGCCGGCGCGTCTCACACCCGCTGGCGATGCTCGCCGGGACCTCACTGGTGCTGGTGGGAGTCGGCGGCCTCGCCCTCACCGTCCAGCTGCTCGACGCGGGCGTCCGCCTGTCCGCGGTGCTGCCTGCAGCGGCGTACGTCCTGGCCGGGGCCGGCATGGGCTTCGCCTATCCGCGCACCGGCGTGGCCATGCTGGAGGCCTCCACCGACCGCGACCGGGGCTTCAACTCCTCGGCCCTGTCGATCGCCGACTCACTCGGCGCAGCGCTGGCGCTCGCCATCGCCGGGGCCGTGTTCGCTGCCTCGGAGCGGTCCGGCGTCGAGCCGTTCCTCGCGGTCTTCACCATGGCCGCGGTCACCGCCGCCCTCGGGGTGGCCGCGGCCAGCCGGACGTCCCAGCACTGGTAGTCCAGTGGCCAACCGTCATCGCGGCGGGGTAGTCCAGTGGCCAACCGTCGTACCGCAGGCGTCCGGACAGCAGACCGTCACTGGACTACCCCGGCGGTGGGATGGGACCAACCGCCCGCAACCCCAGCCTCCGGTCCCTCCCTCGGCGCGCCCGAGCGTCGTCAGACGAGCTCCGGACCGGTCCTCTCCCGGACCTCGTCCTCGCTCACCCCGGGGGCGAGCTCGACGAGCCTCAGGACCCGGTCGCCGGGCGTGCCCGACGGGGCGACCTCGCCGGTCGCGGGATCGATCACGTCGATCACGGCGAGGTCGGTGATGATCCGCTGCACGACACGCTTGCCGGTGTAGGGAAGGTCGCACTCGTCGAGGATCTTCAGCGACCCGTCCTTGGCGGTGTGCTCCATCAGCACGATCACCCGTTTGGCGCCGTGGACCAGGTCCATCGCGCCGCCCATGCCCTTGACCATCTTGCCGGGGATCATCCAGTTGGCGATGTCACCGGCGGCGGAGACCTGCATCGCACCGAGGATCGCGGCGTCGATCTTGCCGCCGCGGATCATCCCGAACGACTGCGCGGAGTCGAAGAACGACGCCCCCTTGCGCAGCGTCACCGTCTCCTTGCCCGCGTTGATCAGGTCCGCGTCCTCCTCGCCCGGATAGGGGTACGCCCCCACGCCGAGGATGCCGTTCTCCGACTGCAGCACCAGCTCGACGTCGTCGGCGACGTAGTTGGGCACCAACGTCGGCAGCCCGATCCCGAGGTTGACGTACGACCCGTCCTTGAGCTCCGAGGCCGCGCGCGCCGCCATCTCCTCACGACTCCAGCTCATCTCAGCCCCCCAGTCCGTGCGTCGCGGCGTCGTCCACCAGAGCGCCCGCAGACGAGTCGGTCGAGGGCCGTGGCCGGGTGGTCACCCGCTCGATCCGCTTCTCCCCAGCCTGGTCCGGCGTCAGCGCGACCACGCGCTGCACGTACACACCGGGGGTGTGCACGTCGTTGGGGTCGAGCTCGCCGGGCTCGACGAGCTCCTCGACCTCGGCGATCGTGATCCGCCCGCACATCGCGGCCAGCGGGTTGAAGTTGCGCGAGGACTGGCGGTAGATCAGGTTGCCGTGCCGGTCGCCCTTCCAGGCCCGCACCAGCGCGAAGTCGGCCACGATCGCCTCCTCCAGGACGTACTCCTTCTCGACGACACCGCCGCCCTCGCCATCACGCACAGAGAAGACCTTCGTCTCCTTCGGCGGTGACGCCACGATCACGTTGCCTTCCGTGTCGTACTTCCATGGCAGGCCGCCCTCGGCGACCTGGGTGCCGACCCCGGTGGCGGTGTAGAAGCCCGGGATGCCCGAGCCCCCCGCGCGCATCCGCTCCGCCAGCGTGCCCTGCGGGGTCAGCTCGACCTCGAGCTCGCCGGACAGGTACTGCCGGGCGAACTCCTTGTTCTCCCCCACGTAGGAGGAGATCATCCGGCGCAACCGCTTGGCGAACAGCAACCGGCCCAGGCCCCACTCGTCCACGCCGCAGTTGTTGGAGACCGCCTCGAGGTCGCCGGTGCCGGCCTCGAGCACCGCGTCGATGAGGACCGACGGGATGCCACACAGTCCGAACCCGCCCACCGCGAGCCTCGCACCATCAGGGATGTCGGCCACCGCATCGGCGGCAGAGGAGACCACTTTGTCCATGCCGGCCACCCTAGCGACCGGTCAGACGAGGCTCGGGGCGAAGTGGTGCCGGTCGCGCCCACCGCGCTTGGCGACGTACATCGCGTCGTCCGCGCGCACGATCGTCGAGGTCAGGTCACGGGCATCGCCGGCGGCTCCGCCGATGCTCACCGATGGGAGGCTGTTCGTGTCCCGCACCGCTGCCACGATCCGCTGCGCCGCGCGCTCGGCGTGCGTCGTGCTGGCGCCGGGCAGCAGCACCGCGAACTCGTCGCCACCGATCCGCGCGACCACGTCACCGTCCCGCGCGTTGGCGGCGATGACCTGGGCGACGCCGTTCAACATGGTGTCGCCGACCGCGTGCCCCAGGGTGTCGTTGACGGTCTTGAACCCGTCCAGATCGATGAACAGCACCGCGACCGACCGTCGCGGGTCACCCGTGGTGGCGAACGACTCCACGTGCCTGTCGAAGCAGCGGCGGTTGGCCACCCCCGTCAGGACGTCGGTCTCCGCGGCGCGCGTCACCTGGTCGTGCTCGGCCTGCAGCTGTGCGTACTTGCGCATCGTCTCGGCCGCGTCGAGGGTGCGCTGGCGCTGACGCCAGGAGGCCGCCGCCAGGGCGTTGCCGTACTCCAGCGCGGCCTCGGCCTCCGCAGAGCCGCCGTTGACGAGGAGCACGGCGTGGGTGTGCGCCAGGGAGAGGTACGTCGTGGACGTGCGGTCGCTGGGACGCACCTCGGCGAGGGCCTGCTCGATGAAGGCCAGCGACTCCTCGCGCCGGCCGTCGCGCAGCAGTGCGACAGCCAGGAACGGCACGGCCAGCAGGTATTCGTGGGCGTCACCGAGCTCGCGCACGATGGGCAGGAGCCGCTGCATCTCCGCGACCGCTCCGGCCGGACGGGGGCCGTCCGAGCGGCCCGCAGCCTGGAACAGCTGACACGGCGGCTTCCACCCGGCCACCGTGTCGGCGTTGAGGCGGTCCAGCGCGTAGGTGGCGTGCTCGTAGGCGGCGGCGCTGTGCCGCTCGGCGTCGATGTCGAGTCCCACGCGGTAGAGCTCGAGGGCCCACTCGAGGTTGAGGATGGTGAGGTTGAGCAGCCACATGCTCGGGGCGGCGTCGTCGGGGCCGGCCCCGTCCACGCTGATGTGGAAGGCGGCCTCCTGGTGGGGGACGGCCAGCTCGTAGAGCCGCAGCGGTGCATAGCCGTTGGAGATGGCCACGTGCGCGCGACTGTCGACGCTGCCACCGTCGTTGCTCAGGTCGAGGGCGGCCTCGGCTGCCGTCAGGTCGGCGAGCACGGCGTCGACGTCGTAGAGCGCTGGGTCCTGCTCCCACAGCACCTGGCGCTGCGACGCCCGCGTGGCGAGGGCGCACGCCACCCATCCCTGGGAGTTCTCCCGCACCGCCGCGCGGAGCATGTCCTCGACCGCAGCCAGCGCAGCGACGTCGTCCTCGTACATCAGCGCCACCGCGCGGGCGAAGTGCAACGCGGCCGGCCCGCTCTGCATGGCTCCGCCGCCGAGCTCGGTCAACCGGCGCTCCGCCGTCCGCAGGACGGCATGCGCCTGACCGAGCTGCGCCTGTTCCGCCAGCTGGTTCGCCTCGCGTACCAGCGCGTCGTCGACGTCCACCTCAGCGCGCATGCCCTATGTCAGCACAGGTCGGGCCCCCGCGTGGGGTTTTCGTCCGGGTCGCCCGACTAGGCTGTGTGCCGTGACCGACTGGCCCAAGGCACGCCTCCACGTGGTGACCGGCAAGGGCGGCACCGGTAAGTCGACGGTCGCCGCAGCGCTGGCGCTCGCGCTCGCCACGACGGGGAAGAACGTGCTGCTGTGCGAGGTGGAGGGTCGCCAGGGCATCGCCCGCATGTTCGACGTCGACCCGCTCCCCTACGAGGAACGGCGCATCTCCAAGGGCGCCCCCGACGAGGACGGCCGCGCCGGGCAGGTCCACGCGCTGCACATCGAGCCGGAGGCCGCGCTGCTGGAATACCTGCGGATGTACTACAAGCTCGGCCGCGCCGGGAAGGCCCTCGACCGCTTCGGTGTCATCGATTTCGCCACCACGATCGCCCCCGGCGTGCGTGATGTGCTGCTCACCGGGAAGGTCTTCGAGGCGGTCCAGCGCCACCGTCAGCCCGACCGGGCAGCGGGCCGCAAGGCCGACAGGACCCGGCAGCGGGAGTCCCCGACCTACGACGCGGTGGTGCTCGACGCACCGCCGACGGGTCGCATCGGCCAGTTCCTCGGGGTCAACTCCGAGGTGGCCGGGCTGGCCAAGGTCGGCCCCATCAAGTCGCAGGCGGACAGGGTGATGGCGCTGCTGCGTTCGCCACGCACCGCTGTCCACCTCGTCACCATCCTCGAGGAGATGCCCGTCCAGGAGACGTCCGACGCAGTCGCTGAGCTCCGCGCCTCCGGCCTCCCGGTGGGCGGGGTCGTGGTCAACCTCGTCCGCCCACGCGCCCTCAGCGCCCACGCGCTGGGGCGGGTCCGCGACGACACCGTCGACGCGACCGACGTCGCCTCGGACCTCAAGCGCGCCAAGGTCGACGTCGACGCGGCTCTCGTCGCCTCGCTCCTCGGCGAGGCCCGTGACCATGCCGTACGCCGTCAGCTCGAGGACGAGCAGCGTGTGCTGATCGAGGCCGAGTCGCTCCCGACCTACGAGCTGCCCCGACTGGCCACGGGCATCGACCGGGGCGCGCTCGTCGACCTGGCGCTGATGCTGCGCGAGCAGGGCATGGCATGAACGACCCCTCCGTGAGCACCCGCCGGCGGGCGCCCGTCCTCGACATCGACGCGCTCCTCGACGACCGCGGCACCGAGATCATCGTGTGCTGCGGCTCGGGCGGCGTCGGCAAGACCACGACGTCCGCGGCGCTGGCGCTGCGGGCCGCCGAGCGCGGACGCAAGGTGGTCGTGCTCACCATCGACCCGGCCCGCCGGCTCGCGCAGTCGATGGGGATCGAGCAGCTCGACAACACCCCGCGGCCGGTGCCGTCCGTCGACCCGTCCACCGGGGGCTCGCTCGACGCGATGATGCTCGACATGAAGCGCACCTTCGACGAGGTCGTCGAGGGCCAGACCAGTCCGGAGAAGGCCAGGCTGATCCTGGAGAACCCGTTCTACGTCGCGCTGTCGAGCTCGTTCGCCGGCACGCAGGAATACATGGCGATGGAGAAGCTGGGACAGCTCCACCGGGAGGCGCTCGGGGACGGCACCTACGACCTGATCGTGGTGGACACGCCGCCCGCGCGGTCGGCGCTGGACTTCCTCGACGCCCCGGAACGGCTCTCCAGCTTCCTCGACGGTCGGTTGATCCGGCTCCTCGTGGCACCCGCGCGAGGTCCGGCGCGGCTGATGACGGCCGGGCTGTCCCTGGTGACCAACGCGCTCGGCAAGATCCTGGGCGGTCAGATGCTGCGGGACCTCCAGACGTTCATCACCGCGCTCGACACCCTCTTCGGCAGCTTCCGGCAGCGGGCCGAGAAGACCTACGCCCTGTTGCAGGCGGACGCCACGGCGTTCGTGGTGGTGGCCGCGCCCGAGCCTGACGCGCTGCGCGAGGCGGCGTACTTCGTGGACCGTCTCACCGACGACCACATGCCCCTGGCCGGTCTCGTCGTCAACAGGGTCAGCCCGTCGGCGCGTACCGAGCTCTCGGCCGAGGAGGCGATCACCGCGGCCGACCGGTTGCGGGCCGGTGACTCGTCGTCGTTGGCCGCCGGGCTGCTGCAGCTGCACGCCGACCGGGTGCGCATCATCGAACGTGAGCGGCACCTGTGCGAACGCTTCGTCGCCTCGCACCCGACGGTGCCCACGGCGCTGGTCCCCGCGATGCCCGGAGACATCCACGACCTCGACGGACTGCGCGTCATCGGGGCGAAGCTGGCCCAGCAGACCTGATCGCAGCCCCGGTCTTGCACGCGGGTCGGTCTTGACACGGGCCAGACAGTCACACGGGTCAGACGCTGACGCTGGGCGCCTCGACCTTGTTGCGCGCGGTCTCCAGGATGGAGCGCCACGACGAGTCGGGACGACGACGCAGCAGCGCACGGCGCTCACGCTCGGTCATCCCGCCCCAGACGCCCCACTCGATCTGGCCGTCCAGCGCCTCGGCCAGGCACTCGGTGCGGACGGGACATCCCGAGCACACCTGCTTGGCCTTGTTCTGCTCGGCCCCGCGCACGAAGAGTGCGTCCGGAGTCTCCGCCTTGCACGCGGCGCGTCCTGCCCAGTCCTCAACCCACATGTCAATCCCCACGCTTCTCTGAGAGCCGATCGGCCGCCCCCATAGCGGCCATTCCCGACTGATAGAAAACTAGACGAACTTGACGCGGTCCAGACAGGACCAGGCGGTCCAAATCGCGTAGTCCAATGTGACTATCCGGCTGCGCGCTTGGAATTGAGAGTGCTATGCGTCCCCCCCGTACTCTGGTCCGCATGTCTTCCCGCTCGCCGCGTCCCGAAGGACGCCCCGACGCTGGTCGCGTCGCCTCCCACCTCGCCGTGATGGCGGCCGTCGCCGTGGTCATGGGCGTCCTCACCGCCTGCCTCGCCATCCCCTTCGCAGGCCTGGTCGGGGTGGCCGCCAAGGACGTCAGCGCCGGGATGGTCGACCTCCCCGAGTCGCTGGAGGCCAAGGACCTGTCGCAGAAGACACGGATCTACGACGTCAACGGCAACCTGATCGCCTCGCTGTATGACCAGAACCGGATCAACGTCCCGCTGCAGTCGATCTCGCGGCCCATGGTGAAGGCGATCGTCGCGATCGAGGACTACCGCTACTACGACCACGGCGCGCTCGACCTGCGCGGCACGCTGCGCGCGTTCGTCACCAACCAGGCCAACGGCGGCTCGGTCCAGGGTGGGTCGTCGATCACCCAGCAGATGGTGAAGCAGACGCTGCTCTACCAGGCGGAGACCGATGAGGAGCGGGCCGCGGCGACCGAGGAGACCTACGCCCGCAAGATCCGCGAGCTGCGCTACGCCATCGCCTTCGAGAAGAACCACACCAAGGACTGGATCCTCGAGCGCTACCTCAACATCGCCTACTTCGGTGACGGCGCCTTCGGCGTGCAGTCGGCCGCGCGGCACTTCTTCTCCAAGAACGCCAAGGCCCTCACCCTGCTCGAGTCGGCCACGCTGGCCGGCCTGGTGAAGAACCCCGTCGGCTACGACCCGATCGACAACCCCGAGCGCGCCGAGAGCCGCCGCAACATCGTGCTCGACCGGATGGCCCAGCTCGGCGTGCTCACCGAGAAGAAGGCCGACCGTCTCAAGAAGCGCCCGATCGAGAAGACGCTGAAGATCGAGAACGCGCCCAACGGCTGCCAGCAGTCGCAGGCCCCGTTCTTCTGCGACTACGTCGTCAACTGGCTCCTCAAGGACCCGGTGCTCGGTGACACGCCCAAGGAGCGTCGCACGACGCTCAAGAACGGCGGCCTCACGATCAACACCACGATCGACCTCGACATGCAGAAGGCCGCCGACTCGTCCGTGGCCTCCCACGTCTACCCGACCGACCAGGCCATCGGCGGCCTCGCGATGGTCGAGCCCGGCACCGGCGACGTACGCGCGATCGCCCAGTCCCGGCCGATGGGCAAGGACAAGGCCGCAGGCCAGACCTACCTCAACTACACGGTGCCGAAGAAGTACGGCAACGCCAACGGCTTCCAGGCGGGCTCGACGTTCAAGGTCTTCGTCCTGGCCTCCGCGATCAACCAGGGCATCCCGCTGAGCACCACGATCAACTCGCCGCAGGACCTGCACCTCGACGACGAGGACTTCCAGAACTGCGACGGTCCCTACGCCGGTGACGGCGAGGGGTGGGACGTCAAGAACTCCACCGGGGCGGGCACCTACGACCTCTACTCCGGCACCCAGAACTCCGTGAACACCTTCTTCGCCCAGCTCGAGGCCCAGACGGGAAT
Source organism: uncultured Actinomycetota bacterium (assembly GCA_963806925.1). Classification (GTDB taxonomy): domain Bacteria; phylum Actinomycetota; class Actinomycetes; order Propionibacteriales; family Nocardioidaceae; genus Nocardioides. The sequence continues at coordinate 77,246 of CAWEAI010000007.1, forward strand.
GTGCGAGCCCCTGCAGCTCGCGGCCGACATGGGCGTGCGGATCCCGTTGGCGCAGAAGGTCCCGTCCTGGATCCTCGGTGTGTCCGACAGCAACCCGCTCGAGCTCGCCCAGGCCTACGCCACGTTCGCCGCGCGCGGTCTGCACTGCGACCCGCGGCCGGTCACCCAGGTGCTCGACTCGCAGGGCCAGACGCTCAAGGAGTTCGCCTCCGAGTGCGAGCAGGTGATGCCCGGAGCGACGGCCGACGCGGTCAGCGACATCCTCCGCGGCGTCATGGAGGGCGGCTTCGGCTCGGCCCTGGCCATCGACAAGCCGTCGGCCGGCAAGACGGGAACCACGACGAGCGGCCGGTCCGTGTGGTTCGCCGGCTACACCCCCGAGATCTCGGCCGCTGCGATGATCGCCGGCGCCAACGAGTTCGGCCAGTGGCTTCCGCTGGGCGGCCAGACCGTCGGTGGTCAATACATCAGCGAGGCCAGCGGCTCCGGCTATGCCGGGCCGATCTGGGGCGACGCGATGGCGGCGATCTCCGCCAAGCTCGACTACGTCGACTTCCAGGCCCCCGCCGGCGACGAGATCGCCGGTGTGCTGGTCGCGGTCCCCGACGTGGCCGGCCAGTCGGTCGAAGCGGCCACCTCCACCCTCGGGGCAGCGGGGTTCACCGTCGCCGACGGCGGCGAGGTCGACTCCGCGACCGGTGAGGGTCTCGTCGCCTTCACCTCGCCCGAGGGCGGTACGTCGCTCAGCAGCGGCGACACCGTCACGCTCTTCACCTCGACGGGCAACGTGCCCCCGCCCCCCGGCGGCAACGGCAACGGCAACGGCGGCGGCAACGGGAATGGCAACGGCGGTCGGGGCAACGGCGGCGGCCGCGGCGGTCGGCAACCGCTGACCGGGCACTCCCTCGCGCTGAGTTCGGGTGACCGGGCACTTCCTCGCGCTGAGATCGGGCGAGCGGGCACTCCCTCGCGCTGAGATCGGGCGAGCGGGCACTTCCTCGCGCTCAGAGATGCCGAGCGGGCCCGGACGGTGTCAGCCGAGCTGCTTGCGGACCTCCGCCGCCACGACGCCACCGTCGGCGCGACCCCTGACCTGAGGCGTCACGATGCCCATCACCTTGCCCATCGCGCGCATGCCCTCGTCGGCCGCCCCGGTCCGGGCGATGGCGGCGGTGACGAGGTCGGCGATCTCCGGCCCGGTCAGCGGGGTCGGGAGGTATTCGGCGATGACCTCGCCCTCGGCCGCCTCCTTGGCCGCCATCTCGCTGCGCCCGCCGTCCGCGAAGGCCGTGGCGGCCTCGCGGCGCCGCTTGGCCTCGCTCGAGAGCACGCCCAGGATGTCGTCGTCGGAGAGCTCCCGGGCCTCCTTGCCGGCGACCTCGGCGTTGGTGATGGACGTCAGCACCATCCGCAGCGTCGAGGAGCGCAGCTCGTCACGCGCCTTGATGGCGGCGGTGAGGTCGGCACGGAGACGGTCCTTCAGAGCACTCATGCTGTCATTGTGGCAGCCTTGCCGCATGTCCCTCCTCCCGATTCTCGGACGCGGTGCGGGGCGCACGCTCGCGCTGGGCGTGGTCGCCGGCGCGGGCCTCACGTCGTACGCCGCCTGGGAGGCCCGGCAGTACACCTTGCGACGGGTGAGGGTGCCGGTGCTGCCCCCCGGGTCCGCGCCGTTGAAGGTGCTGCACCTCAGCGACATCCACATGGCACCTGACCAGCGCGCCAAGCAGGAGTGGCTCCATGGCCTCGCCGCACTCGAGCCCGACCTGGTGATCAACACCGGCGACAACCTGTCCCACCCCCGGTCGGTGTCGGTCGTCGCTGACGCCCTCGGCGGACTGCTCGACGTGCCGGGGGTCTACGTCTTCGGGTCCAACGACTACTGGGTGCCGGGGATGCGCAACCCGTTGCTCTACCTGTTCCCCGACAGAGGCCGGCGCCACACGTCGGGCGGACAGCTGCCGTGGCCCCACCTCAAGGAACGGTTCAACGCAGCGGGCTGGATCGACCTGACCAACGGCTTCGGGTCGCTGACCGTGGGTGGCACCTCGATCGCGTTCGCCGGCGTCGACGACCCCCACCTGGCCTACGACGACCTGGCGCGCGTGGCCGGGCCGGCAGATCCGACGGCAGACCTGCGGCTCGCGGTGACGCACGCTCCCTACCTCCGCGTCCTCGACCAGTTCGCCGCCGACGGCTACGACGCGATCATCGCGGGCCACACGCACGGCGGCCAGGTGTGCCTGCCCACGCTGAACGGCAAGGGGCGCGCGCTGACCACCAACTGCGACCTCGACCCCGCGCGAGCCCGCGGCCTCCACCGGCACCCGGCCGGCTCCACGCCCGGCCAGGACGGCTCGTCGTGGCTCCACGTCTCCGCCGGCCTCGGCACCAACCCCTACGTCCGCATCCGGGTGGCCTGCCGACCCGAGGCGACGCTGATGACCCTGGTCTGAGGGACACGCCGCGATCCCGTTGCCACGGCCGGACAGCGCCGCACTCCCCCTACCTGCTCGGCCCCCGGGGCGATTTCGAACGGCTCCACCGCTCCGGTATGGTTTCCCGTGTTGTCCAGACGGCCGGTTCCGGCTAGGAAGATGCCCGATCGGACAGCGGCGGGGTGTGGCGCAGCTTGGTAGCGCGCGTCGTTCGGGACGACGAGGCCGCAGGTTCAAATCCTGTCACCCCGACACACGGACCGCCGGACCTGCAGTGCCAGGTCCGGCGGTCTTTTCGTTCTCCCTCGGCCCGGCGCGGTGTGTCGCACCGCTGTCGTCGACTCCGGGCGCAGGTCAGCGAGCGGCGGCGATCAGCTCGGCGATCTGCACCGTGTTGAGCGCTGCGCCCTTGCGCAGGTTGTCGTTGCTGATGAAGAGCGCCAGCCCGCGCTCGTCGGGCACGCCCGGGTCCTGTCTCAGCCGACCGACGTACGACGGGTCCCTGCCGGCCGCCTTGAGCGGAGTCGGTACGTCGTCGAGCTCGACACCGGCCGCAGCAGCCAGGATCTCCCGGGCCCGTGCGGTCGGCAGCGGGCGCTCGAACTCCGCGTTGATCGCGAGCGAGTGCCCGGTGAACACCGGCACGCGGACACAGATGCCCGACACGAGCAGGTCGGGCAGGCCGAGGATCTTGCGGGACTCGTGGCGGAGCTTCTGCTCCTCGTCGGTCTCGTTGAGACCGTCGTCGACGATCGATCCCGCCATCGGCAGGACGTTGTAGGCGATCGGCTGGACGTAGGTCACCGGGTCCGAGAAGGCGATCGCCGAGCCGTCGTACGCCAGCTCGCGGGCCTTGTCGGCCGCCTCGGCGACGCCGCGGGCGAGCTCTTCCACACCGGCGACGCCCGAGCCGGAGACGGCCTGGTAGGTCGAGACGATGAGTCGCTGCAGGCCGGCTTCGTCGTGCAGCGGCTTGAGGGCCGGCATCGCCGCCATGGTCGTGCAGTTGGGGTTGGCGATGATCCCGCGACCGGCCTCGATCACCGCAGCCATCGCGTCCGGGTTGACCTCGGAGACCACCAGCGGGATGTCGGGGTCCTTGCGGAACGCGGACGAGTTGTCGACCACGATGACTCCGGCGTCGACGAAGCGGGGCACCAGCGCCCGTGACGTCGTCGCACCGGCGGAGAAGAGCGCGATGTCGAGCCCCGTGGGGTCCGCCGTCGCGGCGTCCTCGACGGTGATCTCGCGGTCGCCGAACCGCAGCACGGTGCCGGCCGAGCGGGAGGAGGCGAAGAAACGGACCTGTTCGGCGGGGAAGGAGCGCTCCAGCAGGATCTGCCGCATCGCGACACCCACCTGGCCGGTGGCGCCGACGATGCCGATGTTCACGCCCGCGGCGCCGTCCCGGGCCTGTCGCGGGGTCATCGCCCGGTCCCCCCGTAGACGACCGCCTCGACCTCGTCGGCGTCGAGGTCGAACGCCGTGTGGGTGGCGCGGACCGCGTCCGGGACGACGCCCTCGTCCACGACCACCGAGATCCGGATCTCCGAGGTCGAGATCATCCCGATGTTGACGCCCGCCGAGGCCAGCGCGCCGAAGAACTTCGACGTGATGCCCGGATGGGAGCGCATCCCGGCACCGATCAACGAGACCTTCCCGATCTTGTCGTCGTAGAGGAGCTTGTCGTAGCCGACCTCGCCCTGGATCCGCGCCAGCGCGGTCATCGCGCCCTGGCCGTCCGTGCGCGGCAGGGTGAAGGAGATGTCGGTCAGGCTGGTCGCGGCTGCCGAGACGTTCTGCACGATCATGTCGAGGTTGATCTGCGCCTCGGCGAGCGCCTCGAAGATGCGGGCGGCCGCGCCGACCTTGTCGGGGACGCCGACGACGGTGATCTTGGCCTCGCTGACGTCGTGGGCGACGCCGGCGATGATGGGCTGTTCCATGGTGTCTCCCTGGCTGGGGTCGCTGCGGTCGGAAGGATCGTTGACGATCCAGGTGCCCTCGAGCTGGCTGAAGGACGAGCGGACGTGGATCGGGATGCCGTAGCGCCGGCCGTACTCCACGCACCGCAGGTGCAGGATCTTGGAGCCGCAGGCGGCCAGCTCGAGCATCTCCTCGTAGGACAACGTGCCGAGCTTGCGCGCGCTCGGGACGATCCGCGGGTCGGCGGTGAAGACCCCGTCGACGTCGGTGTAGATCTCGCACACGTCGGCCTCGAGCGCAGCCGCGAGCGCGACGGCGGTGGTGTCGCTCCCGCCACGACCGAGGGTGGTGATCTCCTTGGTGTCGGCCGACACGCCCTGGAAGCCGGCGACGATCACGATGTGGCCGTCGCCGATCGCCTGGGTGATGCGCCCGGGGGTGACGTCGATGATCTTGGCCTTGCCGTGCACCGAGTCGGTGATCACGCCGGCCTGCGAGCCCGTGAACGAGCGGGCGGTGAAGCCGAGGTCGCTGATCGCCATCGCGACCAGTGCCATCGAGATGCGCTCGCCCGCCGTCAGCAGCATGTCCATCTCGCGGGCCGGCGGCAGCGGCGAGACCCCCGTCGCCAGGTCCTCCAGGTCGTCGGTCGTGTCGCCCATCGCGGAGACGGCCACCACGACGTCGTGGCCGGACTTCTTGACCTCCACGATGCGTCGCGCGACTCGCTTGATCGCGTCGGCGTCGGCGAGCGAGGAGCCGCCGTACTTCTGCACGACAATGCCCACGGTTGGTCCTCGGGTGCTCGGGTGCGCGGCCCCACGGACCACGACGGAGAAGATGGCGCCCGCTGGCACCGTTGCCGGCAGGCCGCGGTCGATTCTACGGCTGGGTGAGCGGCGCGCTCTCCAGCATCTCATCGGTGACGGCGACCGCCTCGGCGTTGGCGTCGAAGTCGGTGTCGAACCTGTCGTGGGCCACGACGGTCAGCAGCGCGTTGAGTGCGGCGCCCGCGAGGTTGCCCCAGCTGTTGACGTAGGAGAACTGCCACCACCACAGCGCCTCGTCGACGTCGCCGGCGCGGAAGTGGCGCAGCCCGTTCTCGAGGTCGATGGCGATCGATGCGAGGTCGTCGGAGAGTCGGCTCTCCACCACCTCGGGGACGTAGGGGTCGAAGACGAAGGTGTAGGCGTCGACGCCCTCGAGCATCTCGGCCAGTCGCAGCCGCAGCTCGTCGATGTCGGCCTCGGGGCCGACGTCGGGCTGGTATTCGTCGCGCGGGGTGAAGTCGGTCTGCGCCCCCAGGCGCGCGCCGGCGAGGAGCACCTGGCTGATCTCGAGCAGGAGCAACGAGATCGCCTCCGACCCGTTGCCCTCCCGCGCGATCGCGCGCAGCGCCAGCAGGAAGCTCGTCACCGAGTCGGCGATCTGTTCCTCGAACCTGATCTGGGTCTCGTCGGTCATTGTGCTGATCTCCTTCCGGCGAATGCGCGGCCGAGCGTGACCTCGTCGGCGTACTCGAGGTCACCGCCCACTGGCAGTCCACTCGCCAAGCGGGTCACGCGCAACCCCATCGGGGACAACAGTCGCGTGAGATAGGTCGCGGTGGCCTCGCCCTCGAGGTTGGGGTCGGTCGCGAGGATGACCTCGGTGACGACTCCGTCGTTGAGGCGGGGCATCAGCTCCTTGACGTGGAGCTGGTCGGGGCCGATGCCGTCGATGGGCGAGATCGCGCCGCCCAGGACGTGGTAGCGCCCGCGGAACTCACGGGTGCGCTCGATGGCGACGACGTCCTTGTACTCCTCGACGACGCACAGCACGGTCGGGTCGCGCCGGTCGTCGCGGCAGATGCGGCACTGCTCCTCCTCGCTGACGTTGAAGCAGATCGAGCAGAACTTCACCCTCGCCTTGACCTCGATCAGGACGTCGGCGAGACGGCGTACGTCGGCGGGCTCGGACTGCAGCAGGTGGAACGCGATCCGCTGGGCGCTCTTGGGACCGACACCGGGCAGCCTGCCCAGCTCGTCGATCAGGTCCTGGACGACACCTTCGTACAACGAGGGCCTCTCAGCCCAGGCCGGGGAAGCCGAGGGACGGGCCGCCGGGGAGGCCGCCGGGCTGGCCGCCGGGGAGGCCGCCACCCAGGCCCTCGGCCAACGGGCCGAGGGAGTCGCCGGCCAGTGCCTCGGACTTGGCCCGCGCGTCACGGTAGGCGGCGACGATCAGGTCGGAGAGGTCGGAGAGGTCGTCGGGGTCGGTGCCGTCGAACTCGCCGGCACGGATCGCCACGCCGACCAGCTCGCCCACACCGTTGGCGGTGACGACGACGGCGCCCCCGGCCACCGTGCCGTCGACCGTCTGCTTGGCCAGGTGGGCCTGTGCCTCCTCGAGCTGCTGCTGCATCTGCTGCGCCTGTTGGAGCAGCGCATTCATGTCGAAGCCGCCGCCGAGGGCGTCGAACGGGTTCTGGGTCATCGGGTCTCCCACGTGGAGGTCGGTGGTGCAGGGCTGGGCGTGCGGGTGGATCAGTCGTTCTTGATCTCTTCGATCAACCGGGCGCCGAGCGCCTGGCTGAGCAGCGACTCGGTGTCGAGGGCCCCGGACTCGGCGTCCGGGTCGTCGCGGTCGACGTCGTCGTCGGCGGACCGGATCGGCTGGACCGGTTCGGCGATGCCGCCCGGGTTGCGCGCCGCGTGCAGCGCCTCGCGCGCGGGCGCCGCTGAGACCGGCGACGACGCCGGCGTGGAGGCCGCTGCGGGCGTGCGGGCGGCCGGGGCGGATTCACCGGTGACCCACGACGGCGGGCCGTCGGGGGCATCGGCTGCCGGCACCGCGGGCGGCGGCGTGGCCTCCGTCGGCGCAGCGGGTGAGGCCGAGGGGGCGCCGGTGGCCGCCTTGCGCACGACCGGAGCCTGGGCCGCGGCACCGCTCGGGTCGACGATCGACTCCACCCGCCAGTCCATGCCGACCACGTCGATCGCGGCCTGGCGCAGGATCTCGTCGCAACCGCCGTTGATGAAGGAGTCGCGCGCGCCCGCGTTGGCGAAGCCCACCGTGAGTCGTGTCGCGTCGACATCGATGACGTGGGCGTGCTGCGAGAGCACCATCCACGCCAGCCGGCGACGGTTCTTGGTCTGCTCGAGGATGTCGGGCCACAGGCGGCGTACGTCGACCAGGCTGAGCCCGCCGGCCGGACCGTCGGGCTGCTCCGCCACCGGCTGCCCGGGAGCTGCCGCAACGACGGGGACGGGGTCCGCCTCGACCGACGGCGAGGGCTCGGGCTCCGCGCTGGGCATCGGCGGCGGGGCGCGGCTCCGCGCTGGGCATCGGCGGCGGGGGCGCAGGCTCCGGGCTGCGCACCGGCGGCGGGACCGGAGCAGACGCGGGGGCGGGAGCCGGGACCGGCACCTGCGCGACCGCGGCGGGGCGGGCGGGGGCACCGGGCACGGTGGCGGCCCGGGCCGTCGCGGCCGGCGTCGATGCGCCGGTCACGTCGAGACGCCGCTCGAGACGCTCGAGGCGGGACATCACGCCGTCGGAGGTGTGGTCGGCGCCGGGCAGGAGCACCCGGGCGCAGAGCAGCTCCAGCAGCAGCCGCGGAGCGGTCGCCCCGCGCATCTCGGTGAGCCCGGCTGCCACGATGTCGGCGGCCCGGCTCAGCTCGATCGCGCCGAAACGCGCGGCCTGCGCGACGAGGCGCTCCCCCACGTCCTGGGGGACGTCGATCAGACCGGTCGCCGGGGCGTCGGGGACCGCGGTCACGATGACCAGGTCGCGCAGCCGGCGCAGCAGGTCCTCGGTGAAGCGCCGCGGGTCCTGTCCGGTCTCCACGACCTTGTCGACCACGGAGAAGACCGTCGCTCCGTCGCGGGAGGAGAAGGCCTCGACCACCTCGTCGAGGAGGGTGTCGGGGGTGAAGCCCAGCAGGTCGGTGGCGAGCTTGTGGGTGACCCCGGCCGGACCGGCGCCGCCGAGGAGCTGGTCGAGCACCGACAGCGTGTCGCGGGCCGACCCCGCCCCGGCTCGTACGACGAGGGGCAGCGCGGCGGGCTCGATGGCCACGCCCTCCTCGTCGGCCAGCTGCGAGAGATAGTCGCTGAGCAGCCGCGGCGGGATGAGCCGGAAGGGGTAGTGGTGGGTGCGCGAGCGGATCGTCGGCAGCACCTTGTCGGGCTCGGTCGTGGCGAAGATGAAGCGCAGGTGCGGCGGCGGCTCCTCGACCAGCTTGAGCAGGGCGTTGAAGCCCTGCGTGGTGACCATGTGGGCCTCGTCGATGATGTAGACCTTGTAGCGGTCGCGCACCGGCGCGAAGAAGGCCTTCTCGCGCAGGTCACGGGCGTCGTCGACACCACCGTGCGAGGCGGCATCGATCTCGATGACGTCCATGGAGCCGGGCCCGCCACGGGCCAGCTCGCGGCAGCTGTCGCACTCCCCGCACGGGTCGGCGAGGGGCGCCTGCGCGCAGTTGAGCGCCCGGGCGAGGATCCGGGCCGACGTGGTCTTGCCGCAGCCGCGGGGGCCGGAGAAGAGATAGGCGTGGTTGACCCGGTTGGCTGCGAGCGCGGCCCGCAGCGGCTCCGTCACGTGGTCCTGCCCGATGACCTCCTGGAAGGTCTCGGGCCGGTAGCGGCGATAGAGCGCGAGCGGTGACTCCACGTCGTGAACCCTAACCGGGTCCACCCACAGCGACCACCGCCCGTACGACCCCGGTGGAGCACGACCCCGTCCGGGCATGAAGAGGCCCCCCACGCACCCGTCAGAGCTCACTTGCCCTTGCTGCCTTCCGGCCCTGGGGGATTGGGCGAGGTGACGCCGCGTGGGGGGTTGTCGGGGAGTCTAGGTGAGCCGAGATCGGGCGCCCAAACCCGGGGACGAACGGGCGATTTCACCGGCCACGAGCCGACCGGTACTGTCCTCTGCGGAGGTATCGCCTAGTGGCCTATGGCGCTCGCTTGGAAAGCGGGTTGGGTTAACGCCCTCGGGGGTTCGAATCCCCCTACCTCCGCCACACGTCGGCCCCGCACCGTTCCCACGGTCGCGGGGCCTTCCTCCGACGACAGCCGGTCACCCGCTGCGGAGCCGGCGCAGCACGGCACCGAGCACGGCGGCGGAGCCCAGTGCCACGAGCACCTCCTGCGGCATGCGTGCTGCCGACTCCCGCGTCTGGATCCGGGCGTGGAGCTCGTCGACCACCCGGGGGAACGGGGACCTGGCGAAGAACACCTCCCCCGGCTTGTCCAGGTCGGGCAGCGACCCTCCGGCCATCCCGGCGAGGACGCGCAGCCTGAGCCGGGGCGGCGTACGCCACCACACGAGGGCGATCACGCTCAGTCCGGCGAGCCCGTCCACCACCGCGATCGGCAGCACGTCGTCGATCGGACGGTCGCCCCAGTGGGGCACGACGTCGAGGGCGACGTGCGAGGCGACCCCGCCGACGAACGCGCTCACCGGCCCGGGCGCGGCAAGCCCGACCAGCGCCCCCGCGAGCACGTGATTGGTGACCAGCACCGGACCAGTGTGGCGTACGCCGGTCAGCGCACCTGGGCCCGCAGGCCGTAGCGCCACTCCTCGGAGATCAGCAGGCTGTCGTCGGCGAGGCGTCGCTCGACGGCGTCGACGAGCATCGTGGAGGCGCCCTCGGGGTAGACGCGGTCCCACGACAGCTCCGCGCGGTGCTCGTAGACACCGTGCACGACGCTGACCAGCAGCGCCTTGTCGATGGGGGGTGCGAGGAAGTTGCTGCCGGCCAGGAAGGTCTCGGAGCGGTCGGAGCCGAAGCGCAGTGTCACGCACGGCACCTCGAGGACGTTGGCCTCCTCGACGATGCTGCCGGAGTCGGTGACGATCACCGCGCACATCGACATCGCAGCGACCACGTCGAGGTAGCTGTCCCACACGGGTGTGGTGATCAGCGCGTCGCCGTAGCGCGCCTCGAGGTCCTCGAGCCAGTGGCGGCGGCCGAAGTTGTCGATGGCGGCCTCCGTGCCGAGGAGCCGGATGAACAGCACGTGGTGGCCCTGCTCGAGCAGCTGCTCCATCGCGTCCATCAGCAGGTTGAAGCGCTCGCGGTTGGTGGTGTTCTCGCGTCGGTGCACGCAGAAGCGGAGGAACGATCCGTCGCCCATCTGCGGATACTTCGCCAGCACCTGGTTCTTGTCGCTGCCCGCGACGGCCTGCGCGAGCGCGTCGACGACCGAGTTGCCGACCACGTCGATCGCGGCGGGCGCGAAGCCCTCGTCGATGAGGAACTCCCGGTTGAGCTCGACCGGCGCGGCGTGCAGGTCGGAGCCGGCGTCGGCGACCCGGGTGTTGAACTGCTCCGGGGAGGGCTCGCGGCTGCCCTTGGACCAGCTCGCGCGGTCCATCGACTGCTCACGGAACGACGCCCAGTCGAGGTCGGCGCCCTGCTCCATCCAGCCGCGCAGCACCTCGGGTCGCGGCGAGAGGGTCCGCAGACCGGCCTCGACGTGCACGAGCGCCTGGCGCTCACCGAAGGTGGCCAGCGAGCCTGCCATCGCGGTCGTGGTGTCGCCGTGGACGTAGGTGATCGGGAAGCCGCCGCGCTCGGAGAAGCCGCGCAGGTAGGCCGCGAGCTTGGCGGTGATGCCGGAGACCAGGTCGTTGACACCACCGCGCACCTCGAGGTTGACGTCCTCGCGCACCCCGAACTCGTCGAGCATCGACTGCGACAGGTTGTGGTCGTAGTGCTGGCCGGTGTGGCACAGCACCACGTCGTGCCCGCGGTCGCGCAGCTCGTGGTAGATCGGCGCCTGCTTGATGATGTCGGGCTTGGTGCCGACGACGACGATGTGCTGGCTGTTCTGGTGGGTCATGGGGTCCTTCGGGTCGTCAGAGGAGGTCTTCGCGGGTGCTGGCCGCGAGGAGCGAACGCAGGCGCTCCAGGGTCGGGGTGTCGAGGACCTTGTCCTTGTCGAGGACGTAGACGGCGTCCTCGTGGGTGACGATGATCAGGTTGCTCGCCCCGAGCGTCACGACCGGACGTCCGTCCATGCTCGCGACCAGGACGTCCTTCGCGTCGAGCTGGACCGCCGGGCCGATCGAGGTGACGTGCTGGTCGGCGAGCACGCGCTCGAGCCGGGTCCAGGTGCCGACGTCGGTCCACCCCAGCTGACGGGGCACCACGAGGCACTCCATCCCGGCCCACAGCAGCGGGTAGATCTCGTGGCCGCCGATCGCGGCGCCGCGGTAGCCCTGCTGGGACGGGGTGCCGCGGACGAAACGTTCGATGGAGTCGAAGATCAGCGGCAGCGCGGCCCGGTAGGCGTCGCTGGCCGCCTTGACCCGTACGCCGTAGCAGGCGGTGTTCCAGTAGAGCGAGCCCGACCCCGCGAGCTCGTCGACCAGGTCCTCGTCGGGCTTCTCGTGGAAGGAGTCGATCACCTCGACCGCCCCGTCGCCGCCCTTGGTGTGGATGTAGCCCAGGCTCGGGTCGTAGCGCGTCGGCGCGGCACCCAGCACCACCATCGACCCCGGGGTCGCGGCGAGCTGGGCGAGCATGTCGCGCGAGGCGGCGTTGAACGCCTCCTCCTCGTTGATCAGGTGGTCCGACGGCGCGATCAGCGCCGGCGACGTTGCCGTAGAGGTGCGCCATCCTCGCGATGCTCAACGCGAACGCAGTCGCAGGCCCGGCCGGGTCCTCCTCCAGGATCAGGTTCTCCGGCAGGCACCGGGCCCAGCGTGGCGCGCGCCGCGTCAGCGAAGCGCGCGCGGGTCGAGACGTGGATCCGCGACGGGTCGACCAGCTCGCTCAACCGCTCGATCGTGCCGGTCAGCAGCGGCCGGTCGCGTACGACGGGCTGGAACTGCTTGGGCGGGCGGTCCCGACTGATCGGCCACAGTCGCGATCCCTGGCCGCCGGCCAGGATGACGGCTACAGGCTCGTCCGAGGAGTCAGTCATGACAGTGATTCCATCACGCTCGGGGCGCGCGCACGTCAGCCTCACCTACGGACGCAGCAGGAAGCCGGCGATCGCGGCACCGGCGAGGAGAAGCACCGCCAGCGCGACGCCGCCGATCAGGACCCGGCCGGGGCGCACCGGCTCGACCTCCAGGCCCCCGGGTGCGCCGGCCACGAACGCCGTGACCAGTCGGCGCCGGTTGAACGCGTTGGCCTCCACGAGGTCCTTCCTCCTCGCCATCGTCAGCCTGCCAACGTGGAGACGAAGCCGGCCGCGAGGACCATCAGCGGGAGCAGGGCCAGCAGCGTGAGCGTCTCGGCGACGTCACCCAGCCGGTCGCGACGCACCGATGCCGAGGCGGGCAACAGGGTCCGTGCGATCACCGCGGCGCCGAGTCCGGCGAGGCCGATCGCCGCACCCGTGCGCCAGCCGTCGTGCAGGAGCAGCATCGAGACCGCGACCGACACGAGGCCCAGGACGCCGGAGGTCAGGCCGGCGAGCACCTCGGCGCCGGTGCGGTACTGGCGGGTGCGGAGCATCACGGCCAGGCAGCACGTCGCCGCGAGCACGGTGCCGGGGCCACCGCGGTCGACCGCGAACGGGGCGAGGAGGACGAGCAGGATGCCGACGGTGGCCGAGACGGCGAGGAGGATCTCGTGTCCGACACGGGCGTCCTCGGCCACCGTGTCGGGGTCGATCTCCTCGGGGTCGGCGGTGATGTCGTGCAGGGAGTGGAGCTGGCCGACGCTGGTGGCGCCGAGGCCCGGCGCGAGCCAGGGGAACACGCTGCCGACCAGCACGACGAGGGTCATCAGGACCGTGAGGACCTGACCCGGCTCCAGCGGCGCGACCCGGATCAGCACCGAGCCGGCCACCACGACCGCACCCACGACGACCACCGGGATCATCGCGGGACGACCGTCGCGCAGGCCGACCACCGCGACCAGTCCGGCGCCGAGGACGCCGAGGCCGGCATGGAGCAGAGGTTCGGTGAAGAAGCCGTCGGCCAGGGTCCAGCTCCATGCCGGCAGCTCGCCCGGAGCCAGCAGCAGCCCCGCGACACCGGCGTAGAGCGCGCCGAGGTGGCATCCCGCGACTCCGGCCTCGGACTGCTCCTCGGCCAGCACCACGCCACCGGCGACGAGCAGTCCGGCGATAACGGCAGCGGCCACGCCACCGAGCAGGTCGTCGCCCTGCAGCACGAAGGCCAGGGCGCCGAGGCCGAGCAGGATCGCGCCAGCACCCAGCGCCGTACGACGTCCTGCCGCCGGCTCCCACGCTCGGAAGTCGTTCTCGACCACGTCGGCCATCGCCTCGGCGATGTCGTCGTAGACGCGGGGCGCCTTCTCGTCGACGCCGGCGGTGATCGTGAGCAGGCCACCGTCCTCGATGCCCTGCGTCGTGAGTCCGGCGTCGTTGAGAAGGATGCGGCCGCCCTGGGTCACGAGGCGATAGCCGCCGTGGACGGTGGAAGCGTCGAGCAGCCCCACGGCGCGGGCCAGCTCGGGGACGAGCTCGGCGACCGGGATCGACCCGGGCAGCGCCAGGTCGACTCGTCGCGACCCCGAGGAGATGGTCACCCGGACCAGGCCCGAGGCGACCGAGGACCCCTGACTCGATCTCGTGCGTCTCCCTACTTGCGCGTCAGCCACCCGTGGCCGGCCGTCCCCTCGCGAGGACCGGTGACGAGCAGCCGGGAGGCGCTCAGAAGCGGTTGGCGCCACGCGCGTCAGCGGCCCTGTACTCGGCGTTGGAGGAGTCGACGCCCTGGCTGGCCTGCTGCAGCAGGAGCGTCATCTCGGTCATGGCCCGGTCCCACGTGGCCTTGGCCTGGTCGTAGGCCGTCCTGGCGTGGCCGTTCCAGCCCGAGCGCAGCGGGTCGAGCTCGGTCTCGAGCTGGTCGAGGCGGGCCTCGATGTCCTTGGCCGCCTTCATCACGTCGGCGGCACCGGCGTCGAGGTGGCCGTGCTGGACCTTGATTCCGTCGAAGCTCATCATCGTTCTCCTGATCGGTGAGGGGTGTCGGTGAGGGATCGTCGGCGATCAGCCGAGACGGCCCTGGAGGTTGACGTGGGCGGCGGACTGGTTCTCATCGGTGGAGACGTTGTCGCGCTCGGTCTCCTTCATCGACGCCGAGAGCTGGTCGAGGGCCTTGAGGATGGTCTCCTGCTTCTGGTCCCACGAGATCATCAGGTTGGTGAACGCGGAGGCACCCTGGCCGCCCCATCCCGCCATCATCGTCGCGATGTTGGCGGAGAGGACGCCGCACTTGTTCGTGACGTCGCCGCGTGCCTGGTCGACACGGTCGGCGCTCCTGGACAGGACCTTCTCGGTCTGGCCGTACATCTCGCTCATGAAAGACCTTTCTTCCTCGGCGGTCGGACCGACGAGTGTCTGGTGAGGTGGCGATCCGCTGTCTGCGTGGATCCGATGCTCGAGGAGACGTCCCGGCCCCGCGCTGACGTCGATCTACCCGACGACCTCGGCGCCAAACACGCCATCCACAGGTGCCACGACGGCGCTCCCGACGACGCCGTTCTGCACAGCCTGCGCGGACCGCACCTGTGGAGAGCCGGTCGTGCGCCACACGACGCAGACCTAGCATCGTCGCGACGTCGACGCGTGAGACAACGGAGGCCCCGTGAGCACGACACGGCGAGGCCGCCACCGGTGGGACGAGCCGGAGATGCCGGGTGGACAGATCGTGGTGCAGCCACCGCCGGAGCTGCAGGAGGGCGAGGGCACGAGCGGCATCCTGATGAACGCGATCCCGATGCTCGGCAGTCTCGGCTCCATCGTGCTCGTGGCCACGATGGGCGGCGGTGGTGACCGCACCCGCAGCTTCCTGGCCGCGGGCATGTTCCTCCTCGCGACGCTCGGCTACCTCACCGTCCAGATCGACCGGCAGCGCAAGCAACGTGACCGGAAGGTCACCGGGTCGCGCACCGCCTACCTGCGCCACCTCGCCACCATCCGCCAGGTGGTGCGCGAGGCCGCCGAGCAGCAGCGCCGAGCGCTCACCTGGCACCACCCCGAGCCGGACGCGCTGCCCGCGCTCGCCGAGGACCGGACCCGGCTGTGGGAGCGCACCGGCACCGACGACCACTTCCTGCACGTGCGCTACGGCCTCTGCTCGCAGCCGCTGTCGCTCGAGCTGGTGCCTCAGGAGAGTGCGCCCGTCGACCAGGTCGACCCGGCCGCCGCCTCGGCCCTGCACCGACTGCTCGTCGTGCACCGGCGCCAACGCCACCTGCCGGCCTCGATCGACCTGCGGGCCGTCGACCGCATCGAGCTGTGCGGCGACGCCGACCAGGCGCGCTCGACCGCGCGGGCGATGATCTGCTCGGCAGCGGCCTTCCACCACCCCGACCAGCTCGTCGTAGCCGTCGCGAGCTCGGCGCAGAACCTCGTGCACTGGGACTGGGTCAAGTGGCTCCCACACGCACAGAGCTCGCGCGAGTCAGACGCCGTCGGTCCGGTGCGTCTGGTGTCGACCTCCCTCGACGAGCTCGGCGACCTGCTCCCGCCCGACCTCGGCGACCGTCCCCGCTTCGGGACCGACGAGCGCGCGGCGACACCCCACGTCCTGCTCGTGATCGACGGTGACCACCTGCTGGGCGGCCATCGGATCGTGCCTCCGGACGGCCTGCACGGCATGACGCTGATCGACGTGGCTGCCTGCTCGGACGAGCTCGAGGACTCCAGCCGGCTGCGCCTGGAGTTCGCCGATGGACCCGACGAGCGGGAGAAGAGCCCGGTGCACGCGTGGCAGCCGCGCGGTCAGACGATCGACGCGTTGGCCGACCAGTGCGACATCACGACCGCCGAGGCCTTCGCGCGCCGGATCGCGCCGCTCACGACCTCGAGCACCGAGCCGTCCATCGTCGACGGGACGGTCGACGTCACCTCGGCCACCCCCGACCACATGGACCTGCTCGGTCTCGGCGACATCTCCACCTATGACCCTGCGACGGCGTGGCGTCCGCGACCGGCCCGCGACCGCCTCCGGGTGCCGATCGGCATCGGCGACTCTGGCGAGCCGATCCACCTCGACATCAAGGAGTCGGCCCAGCAGGGCATGGGCCCGCACGGCCTGGTGATCGGGGCGACCGGGTCGGGCAAGTCGGAGTTCCTGCGCACCCTGGTCCTGGGCCTGGTGATGACGCACTCGTCCGAGCAGCTCAACCTCGTGCTCGTCGACTTCAAGGGCGGCGCGACCTTCGCCGGGATGGCCGGCATGCCGCACGTCTCCGCCGTCATCACCAACCTGGCCCACGAGCTCACCCTCGTCGACCGCATGCAGGACGCACTCGCGGGAGAGATGACGCGGCGCCAGGAGGTGTTGCGCGACGCCGGCAACTACGCATCGGCCCGCGACTACGAGAAGGCTCGCGTCAACGGCGCACCGCTCGCGCCGATGCCGTCGCTGTTCATCGTGGTCGACGAGTTCTCCGAGCTGCTGTCGGCCAAGCCGGAGTTCATCGACCTCTTCGTCGCCATCGGTCGACTCGGCCGGTCCCTCGGACTCCACCTGCTGCTCGCCTCGCAACGTCTCGAGGAGGGCCGTCTGCGCGGTCTGGAGTCACACCTGTCCTACCGGGTCGGCCTGCGCACGTTCTCGGCCTCCGACTCGCGCGCGGTGCTCGGTGTGCCCGACGCCTACGAGCTCCCGGCCGTCCCCGGCGTGGGCTACCTCAAGCCCGACCAGTCGACGCTCCTGCGGTTCAAGGCGGCGTACGTCTCCGGTCCGCCGCCGGCGCGCGCCCGCGTCGCCCGGGACGAGCCCGCCGCGATCCGCAGCATCCTGCCCTTCACCCTCTCCGAGGTGCGCTCACTCGAGCCGACCAGGACCGACAGCGCAGTCGCGGTGCCCGCTCCCCGGCGGCAGGGCGAGCAGCCGTCGCTCCTCGACATCGCCGTCACCCGGATGACCGGCGAGGGACCCGAGGCCCACCGGGTGTGGCTGCCGCCGCTCGACGTCCCCGACACCCTCGACGACCTGATGCCCGACCTGGCCGAGCACCCCGGGCTGGGCCTGACCTCGCCGCGGTGGCGCAGCGTGCCGGGGCTGGTGATCCCGCTCGGCACCGTGGACCGGCCCCGCGAGCAGCGCCGCGACACGATGACGCTCGACCTCACCGGCGCCGCGGGCCACGTCGGCGTCGTCGGCGGGCCGCGCTCGGGCAAGAGCACCCTCCTGCGCACCATCGTCACGAGCCTGGCGCTGGTGACGACCCCGGCCGAGTCGCAGTTCTTCGTGCTCGACTTCGGCGGTGGCACCTTCGCGCCGCTGACCCGGCTCCCGCACGTGTCCGGAGTGGCCACCCGCTCCGAGCCTGACGTCGTACGCCGGGTGGTGGCCGAGGTGGAGGGGATCGTCGACCGGCGCGAGGCCTACTTCCGCCGTCACGGCATCGACTCCATCGAGACCTACCGCTCCCGCCGCACCCGGGGCCGCGCGGACGACGGGTGGGGTGACGTCTTCCTCGTCATCGACGGCTGGAGCACGCTTCGCGCAGAGTTCGACGACCTCGAGATGGAGGTCCAGCAGCTCGCCGCGCGTGGTCTGACCTTCGGTCTCCACATCGTCACCGCATCGACCCGCTGGTCCGACTACCGCGCCGCGATGCGCGACGTCCTCGGCTCCCGGCTCGAGCTCCGGCTCGGCGATCCGCTCGACTCCGAGGTCGACCGCAAGGTCGCCGCCGTGGTGCCGACAGGGCGCCCCGGGCGCGGTCTCCTCCCGTCCGGCCTGCACGTCCTCACCG
Source organism: uncultured Actinomycetota bacterium (assembly GCA_963806925.1). Classification (GTDB taxonomy): domain Bacteria; phylum Actinomycetota; class Actinomycetes; order Propionibacteriales; family Nocardioidaceae; genus Nocardioides. The sequence goes on from CAWEAI010000007.1 coordinate 95,297, forward strand.
CGCTCCCGCGCATCGACGGCGACGGTCGCGCGGACACGCTCGGCGACGGCGTCGACCACATGATCCACGCGGTGACCGCGGCCTGGAAGGGCCCACCGGGTCCCAAGCTGCGCCTGCTGCCGGAGGAGGTCACCCTGGCGGAGGTCCGGGAGGACGCCCGACGTCGACAGGTGCCCGAGCGCCTCGTCCTGCTCGGCATCGACGAGAAGGAGCTCGCGCCCGTCGCACTCGACGTCGACGCCGAGCCGCACCTGCTGGTCTTCGGCGACGGCGGGTCCGGCAAGAGCGCGCTGCTTCGGGCCTACGTGCACGAGATCATGCGCACGCGCACGCCCAAGGAGGCGCAGATCGTGCTCGTCGACTACCGGCGCTCGATGCTCGGCGAGGTCCCCGACGACTACCTCCTCGACTACCTCACCTCCGCCACCCGGGCGACGCCGACGCTGAAGGACATCGCGACCTACCTCGAAGGCCGCATTCCGGGCCACGACGTGCGACCCGACCAGCTCCGCAACCGCTCGTGGTGGACCGGCGCGGAGGTCTACGTCGTCGTCGACGACTACGACCTCGTCGCCACCGCCCAGTCCTCGCCGGTCTCCTCGCTGCAGCCGCTGATGGCGCAGGCCCGCGACGTCGGGCTGCACATCGTGGTGGCCCGGCGTACGGGCGGTGCGTCCCGTGCGCTCTACGAGCCCGTCATCCAGTCGCTCCGCGATCTCGCGATGCCCGGCGTGATGCTGTCCGGCCCGCGCGACGAGGGGGTGCTGATCGGCAACCTGCGGCCCCAGCCCGCTCCCGAGGGCCGCGCCCGGGTGGTCACCCGCGACGGGGGGACGCAGACCGCGCAGCTGGCCTGGCTCGACCCGACGGTGTAGCGCCTCTGCTCCCGCCGCTGCTGCTCCCGCCGCCCGTGCTCACGCCGCCCCCGGTGAGCGGTGGTCCAGCCACATTTTCCGAGTCGGGACTGTGGGTGGGCCACCGCTCACCCGGGTGTCGTACGACGACGCGCCCGCGGGCGGTGCGTGAGCCACACTCGCGAACGCGAGAATGTGGCTGGATCACCGCTCACCCGGGGCCGTACGACATCGCGGCGGCACCGCTCACCGGGCCGTACAACAACGCACGCGCGCGCCGTACGACAACGCGCGCGCAGGCGTACGACCTCCAGCCCTCCGACGATCCCTTCTGCCCCCACGCCGAAGCTCGAGCAGCTGAGAACCCAGCCCCAGCTCAGCGGCGGCCCGAGCCGAACATGCCCCGCGCGATCTCGCGGCTCGCGGTGCGCATGAAGTCCTTGAACGCCGACGACTTCACGACCGTCTCGAGCATGGAGTCCTTCGGCTGCTCGGCCTTCTGGGCCTTCGTCGTGACCCGGGCGTTCTTCTGCTCGCGCGCCATCTCCTGGATGCGGGCGTCCTCGGCGGCCTTGCGCGCGCCCTCCTCGAGCTTCTTGGCGAGCAGCTCGCGCGCCGACTCGCGGTCGATCGCCTCGCCGTACTTCGCCGACAGCGGGGAGGCGGCGACGCTCGCCTGCATGGCGTCCGACGGCGCGGGGTCCATCAGCGACTCCGGTGCGCGCAGGCGTGTCCAGGCGACGGGGGTCGGGGCGCCGCGCTCGTTCATGACGGTGACGACGGCCTCGCCGATGCCGAGGCTCGTGATGACCTCGCCGAGGTCGTCGTAGGCGCTGTTGGGGTAGGTGTTGACGGTGGCCTTCAGCGCCTTGGCGTCGTTGGGGGTGTGCGCCCGCAGCTGGTGCTGGATGCGCGACCCGAGCTGCGCGAGGACCTCGTCGGGCACGTCGGTCGGCGACTGCGTCACGAAGAAGACCCCGACGCCCTTGGAGCGGATCAGTCGTACGGTCTGGGCGATCTGGTCGAGGAAGGCATCGGAGGCGTCGTGGAAGAGCAGGTGCGCCTCGTCGAAGAAGAAGACCAGCTTGGGCTTGTCGAGGTCGCCCTCCTCCGGCAGGTCGTGGAAGAGGTCGGCGAGCAGCCACATCAGGAAGGTGGAGAACAGCGCCGGCCGGTCCTGGAGGTTGGGCAGCTCCAGCAGGCTGATGATCCCGCGGCCGTCGTCGGTCGTGCGCAGGAACTCCTGGGTCTCGAACTCGGGCTCGCCGAAGAAGACGTCGGCGCCCTGGGCCTCGAACGTGATCAGCTCGCGCAGGATCACCCCGGCGGTCTGGGGCGACAACCCGCCGATCCCCTTGAGCTCGGCCTTCCCGGCCGGGTCGCCGGTCAGGTAGGTCAGGACCGCGCGCAGGTCGGCCAGGTCGAGCAGCGGCAGGCCCTGCTTGTCGCAGTAGTAGAAGACCAGCCCGAGCGAGGACTCCTGGGTCTCGTTGAGCCCCAGGACCTTGGCGAGCAGGGTCGGACCGAACGCCGTCATCGTCACCCGCACCGGTATGCCGATGCCCTGGCCGCCGATCGCGTAGAACTCGGACGGGAAGCCGGTCGCCGTCCACTGCTGGCCCACGCTCGCGGTGCGCGCGGTGAGCCTGTCGCTGGGCTCGCCGGGCACGCTGAGCCCGGACAGGTCGCCCTTGATGTCGGCGGCGAAGACGGGCACGCCGTGGGCGCTGAGCTGCTCGGCCAGCAGCTGGAGGGTCTTGGTCTTGCCGGTGCCGGTGGCCCCAGCGACGAGGCCGTGCCGGTTGAGCATGCTGAGCGGGATCCTGATCGGGACGTCGCTGAGGTCGTCGGCGGTGAGCATCAACCCGCCCAGCTCGAGCGCGGGTCCCTCGAAGCGGTAGCCCGGCGCGACCGCCGCGGAGATCGGGTCGCTCGCAGGGGTCTCAGGAGTCTCGGTCATGGGGCGAGCCTAGTCAGCGGCACCGACCCCGACGAGTGCGTCGTTATGATCACCGGCGTGATCTTCAAGCGGGTGGGCGACGGCCGGCCCTACCCCGCCCACGGACTGACCTCACGCGCCTGGACCGATCTGCCTCCGCGCCAGGTCCGGCTCGCCGAGCTGGTGACCACCAAGGACACCCTGCGCCTCGACACCCTGCTCGACGACGACTCGACCTTCTACGGCGACCTGTTCGCCCACGTCGTGCTCTGGCGCGGCGACCTCTACCTCGAGGACGGGCTGCACCGGGCGCTGCGCGCGGCCCTCCACCAACGCAGCGTCCTGCACGCCCGCGTCCATCAGAGCGAGGACGTCGCATGAGTGCCGCGCTCAAGTCCGCCCTGACGCTGCTGTTCCTGGGGCTCGTCCTGGTCATCGCCAGCGTGTGGGGATGGTCGGCGCTGACCGAGCCGTTCCCCCGCGAGGAGCCGGTGGCGATCTGCGAGGACGTCGACATCAGCGCCGGGACCGAGGTACGCCGCGACCAGGTGGTGGTCAGCGTGTTCAACGGCAGCGGCCGCAGCGGGCTCGCGGGGGCCACCAGCGCCCAGCTCTCCGAGCGAGGCTTCGTCGCCGGCGACGTGGGCGACTCCCCCCAGCCGGCCGCGACCACCCAGATCTGGGCCGACGACCCGAAAGACCCGGCGGTCGTGCTGGTGCGTCGACAGTTCAAGAACGCCACCGTCGTCCCCGGCGACACCCTCGGTGTCGGCGTCGTGGTCGTCGTGGGCGAGCAGTTCACCGCCCTGCGACGCAAGCAGGTCGAGTCGGTCCGAGCGAAGGCCGACGCCACCTTCTGCAGGGCGACCGGCGCGGAGTAGTCGCCCGCGACGCCGGCTCAGTCCCGCTCACGTCCTCGCGGGCCTGCGAGCCACTGCGCCAGCCGGCCGTTGGCCGACACCTGCCGCAGCCGGTCCTCGGTGTCCTCGCGCAACCGGCGCGGGGTGACCACGAGGAGGTCGTCGCCCGCGCGCAACGTCGTACGCAGCTCCGGCACCAGCACGACACCTCCGCGGATCACCAGGGACACCGAGGCGCCCTGGGGCAGCCGCAGCTCGCCGACCTCGACGCCGTGCATCTTCGAGGCGGGGGCGATGGTCACCTGGAGCAGGTCCGCAGCGACCCGGTCGAGGGGCGCGGCCTCGACCTCGAGCCCGCGCGGCTCGGCGCGCGCGACCCCCAGCAGCCGCGCCACCCGAGGCAGGGTCGGGCCGGTGAGCAGGGTGTAGACCACGACCATGACGAAGACGATGTCGAAGATCTCGTCGGCGCCCTCGACCCCCTCCGAGAGCGGGATGGTGGCCAGCACGATCGGGACGGCGCCGCGCAGTCCCGCCCACGAGATGAAGGCCAGGTCGCGCACGGCCATCGGCTGCACGATGCTGCTCGCCAGCACCGACAGCGGTCTCGCGACCACCGTCAGCACGAGTCCGGTCACCAGGGCCTGGACGACGGTCTCCAGGTCGATCCGGCTGGGCGAGAGCAGCAGGCCGAGCATCACGAACAGACCGATCTGGGCCAGCCACGCGACGCCCTCCGCGAAGGAGCGCGTGGTGACCCGGTGCGGCAGCTCGCTGTTGCCCAGGATGAGGGCGGCGACATAGATGGCGGCGAAGCCGGACGCGTGCACGGCCGACGACGCGCCGTAGGCGGTGAACGCCAGGCACAGGACCGCGAGCGGGTAGAGGCCCGAGGACGGCAGCGCCGCCCGGCGCATGATCCAGGCGCCCGCGACGCCGCACGCGACACCCACCAGGGCGCCGACGAGCAGCTCGAAGACGATCGTGGCGCCCACCGCGAGCACCCCGGCGCCGCCCATCGCGCCGGTCGAGATGATCCCCACGAGCACGACGGTGGGCGCGTCGTTGAGGCCTGACTCGGCCTCGAGCGCGCCCGTCAGACGCTTGGGGAGCGGCACCACGCGCAGCACCGAGAAGACCGCCGCCGCGTCCGTCGGCGAGCAGATCGCGCCGAGCAGGATCGCCAGCTCCCAGGGCAGGCCCAGCACGTAGTGGGCGCCGACCGCGACCACGGCCACCGACACCGCGATCCCGAGGGTCGCCAGCGAGAGCCCCAGCCTGATGCTCGGGCGCATCTGTCGCCAGTCGGTCGTCAGTCCACCCTCGGCCAGGATGATCGCCAGCGCCCCGAAGCCGAGCGCGTGCGCCAGCTGCGCGTCCTCGAACTCGATCGGGAACGGTCCGGCCTCGCCGAGCAGCACACCGATGAGCAGATAGATGAGCAGGGACGGCAGTCCCACGCCCGCGGACAGCCGGACCGCGAGGATCGCCGCCAGCGTCACGACCGCCCCGACCAGCAGGAACACGTCGAGCTGGTGGACGTCGAACGTCATGCAGACCTCGTGCTCTTCGGCTGGGAGGGCGGGCGAGAGCTCGATCCTAACGGTCGCCGCGCCTACACGATCTCGTGCACGAACTCGCCCAGCTGGGCGAGGTTGCGACACTCCACCATCGCCACGATCTCGCCGTATCGGTCGGCCGCGCTGTCCCCGGTGCCCCTGTGCCGCGGGTGCTCGGGGTTGAGCCACCACGCGTGCCGCGCCCGACCGGCGAGGTCGTGCAGGACGGGGAGGGCGAGATCGCTGTAGTTGGACCTGCCGTCGCCGAGGATCAGCAGCGACGACCGCGGCCCGATCGCGTCGCCGTGCTCCTCGGCGAACCGGGTGAGGGCCCGGCCGTAGTTGGTGCGGCCCCACCGCGCGGCCTGCGACATGCTCGCCGCCAGGGCCTCCATCACCTCGACGATGTCCGCGCCGGGCCGGAAGGCGTCGGTCACCTCGACGATGTCGTCGACGAACGTGAAGGCCCGGACGCCGCTGAACGCCTCGCGCAGCGCGTAGACCAGCAGCAGCGTGAACTGCGCGAAGCTGGACACCGATCCGCTCACGTCGCACAGCACCACCAGGTCGGTGCGGTGCGGTCGCCGAGGCCGGTGGTGGGTGGCCAGCGGGACGCCGCCGGTCGCCATCGAGGCGCGCACGGTGCGGCGTACGTCGAGGGGTCCGCGCCGCTGCGCGTGCTGCTCCTTGGTGAGCCTGGCCGCGAGGCGCCGGGCGAGCGGATAGATCTCGCGCCGCACCTGAGTCAGGTCGCTGCGCCGTGGCAGAGAGGGCGGGATTCGAACCCGCGGTAGGTCTCCCTACGACCGCTTTCAAGGCGGTTCCGATCGGCCGCTCCGGCACCTCTCCTCGTGCAGCACCGCCGGTGCCCCACGAGCGGGACTCTACCGAACCTCCCGTGCGGCCACCCGCCCGGGAAGGCGTGCCCACCTGCGTGGTGAAATCGGGGGGTGCCGACCGAGACAGCCGCCGTCTACCGCCTCTCCCCCGCCGTGGCGGCGCGGCTCCTGGGCCTGGTGCTGGTCGCGGTCGCGATCACGATCCTCGTCAGCACGGTGGCGATCGCCGCGCTGGACCTGCACACCGCCTTCCTGCTGGTGCCGGTCGTGCTCACGGTCCTGCTCCTGGTGGCCAACTGGTGGATCTGGCGGCAGAAGGGCTGGATCGCGCGTCTCACCGACGAGGGCTACCGGATCCAGTGGGTCCGGGGGGTCGGTGCCGCCTCGGGTCGCTGGGTCGACGTCGAGGACGCCGTCACCACGACCGTCGTCGGCGCTCCCGTGGTCGTGCTGCGCCTGCGCGACGGACGTACGACCACGATCCCGGTCGAGATGCTCGCCGTCGACCGCGAGGCCTTCGTCCGCGACATCCAGCAGCACCTCCAGCGCCGGCACGGCCGCACCAGGTGAGGACCTGATTCGGCGCCAGCGCGCCGAGCCTTGTAACGTTCTGTCCGCTCGACCCCGGTCGGGCGTGGAGGCGTCGCCTAGTCCGGTCTATGGCGCCCGCCTGCTAAGCGGGTTTGGGGCTAAAACCCCATCGAGGGTTCAAATCCCTCCGCCTCCGCACCACGCGCGGCCCCCTTCCCCGGAGGGGGGCCGACGCCTGGTTTGCAGGATCATGCAATGCACAGACCTGCAGCGCGCCGACGCAGACGCGCCCCGGTGCGGTGGGTGAGAATGGAACAGTCATCCCCCATGACATCGTGACAAGGCAAGAGGTGAAGAGCAATGACCCCCGTACGCCGCATCGCAGCAGCAGTTCTCGTGGCCACGCTCGGGCTTGGACTCGTCGGCGCGGGAGCAGCTCCCGCCAACGCTTTCGACACCAGCTGGGGCGTGCGGATCCAGCTACCTCGCTGACCCCATTTCGTGCCCCGGTCGGCACGCAGCGACCAGCTGGGACCCGGACCTCTCAACCCCCCACGAGTCCTGGTCCGGCAGCCTCCCCCACAGGCTCGTCCCAGCACGAGGGCAGCAGCTCCGAGGAGTTGCTGCCCTCGACTCATGCCTGGGGCGTCGGGTCGTCGGTCTCCCGGCCGTCGATCCCGCGCTTGCCCATCTCGTAGCCGAGCTGGAAGCGCGTCTCCACCTCGAACTCGCTCTTCAGGTCCGCGACGTAGCCGGCGTAGGTGCGCGGACTCACACCGAGGCGCTTGGCACCCACGGGGTCGGCCCTGCCCTCGAGGAGCATCCGGATCGTCATCGCGCGCTGCTCGGCGGCGATGTCACGCATCAGCGAGGTCTCGCTGCTGGTGAAGGGTCGGGCCCGCTCCCAGTGGCGTTCGAACATGTCGACGAGGTAGCCCACCATCGATCGGTCGCTGATCACCATCGCGGCGTTGACGCCCTCATAGCTGGGGATGATCGCGATCCTGCGGTCGACCACGATGAGTCGGTTGAAGAACTCGTCGAGGGTGCGGACCTCCGCGCCGGCCGCCGTCACCGCGGCGACGTACTTGCGGGTGTCCGCACCGCGTCGGGCCGCGTGCTGGTAGAGCGTGCGCATCTTCACCCCGCGCCTGAGCGCGGCGATGTCGCGTGCACCCACCGCCCCTCCGAGCTGCTTGACGCCCCGACGGTCCTGGGGCTGGGCGGTCGAGCAGCTCGTCCTCGGCGTCGCTGACGAGCGAGGCGAGGAAGTTGCCGATGGTGGTCGCGCCGCGGAGCTCTGCGAACAGGCCGCCGACGGCGGTGGGCGAGCGGCGCCAGGCCTGCGAGAGCGGGCTGAAGGCCTGCGCCCAGTGCGCCGACTCGGCGATCAGCTCGGCGCCCCGCTGGCCGAGCGGGGCGACGACCCGGGCCTGGACCGCCGCCGGGTCGACGGCGCGCCAGTGCGCGCCGTCCTCGCTCCTGGCGACCAGTCCGACCTCCTCGAGCAGGGCGAACGCCTGCTCGAGCTCACCACGCGCGGCGATCCGCTGGTCGGTGACGCCGATGCCTCCGGAGGCGACGATCTCCTCGTAGAGCGGAGTGGCCTGCTGCTCGAAGAGATCTCGTTCCTGCTGTCCCAAAGGCATGGCTCACCTCCCTGTCGGCCCCCCCGGTACCCAGTATGCGGATGGTGTCACACGGGGGTGCCGCCCACGCCGAGGAGGGCGCCGAGGGAGACGCCGGATCAGGCCTCCAGACGGGCTTTCAGGGTGTCGAGCTCGGTCCACAGCACGGCCGGGAGGTCGTCGCCGAACTTCTCGAACCACTCCTCGATCTGCGGGATCTCGGCACGCCACTCCTCGACGTCGACCGCGAGGGCCTGGGCCAGCTGGTCGGCGGTCAGGTCGAGGCCGTCGACGTCGAGCGAGCCCGGGGCCGGCACGTGACCGATCGGGGTCTCGACCGCGGCCGCCTGGCCGTCGAGGCGCTCGATGACCCACTTCAGGACGCGGCTGTTCTCGCCGAAGCCGGGCCACAGGAAGTCGCCGTCCTGCCCGTCATCGAGCTTGGCACGCCGGAACCAGTTGACGTAGAACATCTTCGGCAGCTTGGCTGCGTCGTTGTCCTTGCCGATGCCGACCCAGTGGCTGAAGTAGTCGCCGGCGTTGTAGCCGATGAAGGGCAGCATCGCCATCGGGTCACGGCGGACGACGCCCACCGCACCGACCGCGGCCGCCGTGGTCTCCGAGGAGAGCGTGGCGCCCATGAACGTGCCGTGGTTCCAGTCGCGGGCCTCGGTCACCAGCGGGATCGTGGTCTTGCGGCGACCACCGAAGAGGATCGCGTCGATCGGCACGCCGCGCGGGTCGTCGTACTCGTCGGCGAGGATCGAGCACTGCTTGATCGGGGTGCAGTAGCGGCTGTTGGCGTGGGCCGAGAGTGCGCCGGTCTCCGCCGCGATCGCCGGCGTCCACGGCTCGCCCTTCCAGCTCGTCGCCTCGGCCGGGGTGTTCTCCAGGCCCTCCCACCACACGTTGCCGTCGGGGGTGAGCGCGACGTTGGTGAAGACCGAGTTGCCCTTGCGGATGGTCTCCATGGCGTGCGGGTTGGTGTGCTCGTTGGTGCCGGGCGCGACGCCGAAGAAGCCGAACTCGGGGTTCACCGCCCACAGGCGACCGTCGTCGCCGATCCGCATCCAGGCGATGTCGTCGCCGATGGCCTCGACCGTCCAGCCGGGGACGGTCGGCTTGAGCATCGCGAGGTTGGTCTTGCCGCACGCGCTCGGGAAGGCCGCGGCGACGTACTTGGTGACGCCCTGCGGCGAGGTGAGCTTGAGGATGAGCATGTGCTCGGCCAGCCAGCCCTCGTCGCGCGCCATGACCGAGGCGATGCGCAGGGCGTAGCACTTCTTGCCGAGCAGGGCGTTGCCGCCGTAGCCCGAGCCGAAGCTCCAGATCATCCGCTCCTCGGGGAACTGCACGATGTACTTGGTGTCGTTGCACGGCCACGCCACGTCGTCCTGGCCGGCCTCGAGCGGCATGCCGACCGAGTGCAGGGCGGGCACCCACTGGGGAGCCTCGCCGGCGTCCTCCAGCTCCTCGATGCGGCGCAGGACGTCGGAGCCCATGCGGGCCATGACGCGCATCGAGACGGTGACGTAGGCCGAGTCGGTGAGCTCGACGCCGAACATCGGCTTCTCCGCGTCGACGTGGCCCATCACGAACGGGATGACATACATGGTGCGGCCCCGCATGCAGCCGGCGTAGAGCCCGCGCATGAGGTCCTTCATCGACTCCGGGTCCATCCAGTTGTTCGTCGGTCCGGCGTCGCGCTCGTCGACCGAGCAGATGTAGGTGCGGTCCTCGACCCGCGCCACGTCGGTGGGGTCGGACGCGGCGTGGAACGAGTTGGGCATGACGTCGGGGTTGAGACGGGTGAACGTCCCCGTCGCCTCCAGCGAGCGGGTCAGCTGCTCCCACTCCTCGTCGGAGCCGGTGCACCAGTGGATGCGGTCGGGCTGGGTCAGCTCGGCGATCTCCGCGACCCAGGCGGCGATGCCCTGGTGGGTCGTGGGAGCGGTCGTCTCGTGCGGAGTCGTGGCGGTGGGGGTCAGTGCGGTCATCCCGGGGATTCCTTCAGCGTTCGACGCGATTCGCGCGGCCTCGTTGACGGCGACTTCGCTCGGACGCTAACGCTTGTGAATGCGCGCACATATTGGATCGGTCTAAGGGTTGTGACCTGGGTCTCGCTACCCCTGCGTAGGGCTCAGCTCCTCCGCGTCGAGGTCCGCGGCCACGCGGCGGTGCGCCTCCCAGATCGCCTCGGGCATCCGGTCGAACTGCTGGAGGTGCTCCTCGCGGAAGCCGATCTCCTGCTGCCAGCGGGGCTTGTCGATGGTCAGGATGCGCTCGAGGTCCTCGGCCGGGATGTCCATCCCGTCGAGGTTGAGCTCCTCCTCGGTCGGGATGATGCCGACCGCCGTACGCCGTCCGGTGACCTCGCCGTTCTTGAGCTGCAGCAGCCACAGCAGCGGGCGCAGGTTGTCGCGGTAGCCGGGCCACAGGAAGTGGCCGTCCTCGCCGCGCTGGAACCAGTTGACGTGGGCGAAGATCGGCTGGTCCTTGGCCGCCCCGACGATGTCGAGGTAGTGCTGGGCGTAGTCGCCCTCGCCGTAGGCCATGAAGGGCCGGTTGGACATCGGGTCGTAGCGCAGGATGCCCTCCTTGCCCTCGGCAGCCGACGTGGCCTCGGCGCCCAGCGTCAGGCCGTCGTAGACGCCTTCGGCGAGGTCGGTGATCGCGCGGATCAGCGGCTCGCGGTCGCGGGTGCGGCCGCCGAAGATGATCGCGTCGATCGGCACGCCCAGGGGGGCGTCGTAGTCGCCGGCGATGTTGGGGACGTTGGCGAGCGTCGTGGTGAAGCGGCTGTTGGGGTGCGCCCACGGGGCCACGTCGTCGTCCTTGCGGTCCGCGATCGGCGCACCCATCCAGTCGAGCCACCCGCGCCGGTCAGCCGGCTTGTTCTTCGTGCGGCCCTCCCACCACACCTCGCCGCTGGTGGGGTTGTAGGCCACGTTGGTGAAGATGCAGTCGGTGCCCTCGTCGACGGAGGCGAGCGCATTGGGGTTGGTGGTCTCGTTGGTGTCCTTGGCGACCCCGAAGACGCCGTACTCCGGGTTCATGCCGTAGAGCTGGCCGGTCTCCTCCTCGACCCACAGCCACGCGATGTCGTCGCCGTAGAACGACACGTGGTAGCGGTCGCCGAGGGCGTCCGGGGCAGCCATCATGGCCAGGTTGGTCTTGCCGGAGGCGCTCGGGAAGCCACCGCAGATGTGGTAGTCCTTCCCGGTCTCCTTGTCGTGGATGCCGATCAGCATGTATTGCTCGGCGAGGAACTTCTTGCTCGCCCACCCGTCGTACGCCCCCTGCCGCAGGCCGTGCGCGATCTTGCCGAGCAGCGCGTTGCCTCCGTAGGAGGAGCCGAAGTGCAGGATCGTGCGCTCGTCGGCGACGGTCACGAAGTAGCGCTTGTCGTCCTCGGTGCCCTGGCCGAGGTTCTCCAGGTCGCCCGTGACGTGCACCGCCCTGACGAACATGGCGGGGTCCTCGAGGTCGTTGACGAACTGCACGCCGACGCGCGACATCCGGATCATGTGGAGCACGACGGTGCGGGCGTCGGTGATCTCGACGCCGGCCGCCCACGGTGCGAGCGCGTTGCCGGCAGGCGCCATCAGGTAGGGGACGACGTACATCGTCCTGCCCTTGCTGGCACCGCGCATCAGGTCGTGGAGCTTGGGCTTCATCTCGGAGGCGGGACGCCAGTTGTTGTAGACGCCGCGGTCCTTCTCGTCGCTCGTGGCGACGATGGTGCGCTCCTCGGAGCGGGCGGTGTCCTTGTAGTAGGAGCGTGAGTAGTAGCGGCCCTCGCCGACCTTCTCCAGCTCGCCGTCCGCGACGGCCTCCTCGAGCAGACGTGCGTCGTCGGAGGCGTTGACCACCTCGACGCGCTCGGCGCCGGTGAGCTCGGCGTAGTCCTTGACGAACTCACGGACCTCCGGGTTCGTCAGACCGGCTGCATCCAGGACTGCCTCGAGATCTGCCATCGCGCTGCCTCTCATCGTGCGGCGGCCGGGACCGCCGCGGGTGCGGGTGCTAGGCACCATAGGGCACCGGTTGCACCGCGCGACCAGCCCGCGGCGGTGGTCCTGATTTCACCCGCCCGACGGCGTCGGCTATCCTCGTCGAGTCCTCGCGGCGTGCACGCGCAGCGAGTGGCAGGGCGCCTGTAGCTCAACGGATAGAGCATCTGACTACGGATCAGAAGGTTTGGGGTTCGAATCCCTACAGGCGCACAGATGGACCCCGGCTGACCTGCAGGTTTGCCGGGATCCTCGCCATTTTCGGGCCGAGGGTTAGATCCACTCGTCATCCGCTACTACACCGAAGGCCGCGCCTACTAACGGCACAAGCTCGACGCCGGCAAGACCCCGCTGGAAGCGCTGCGGCGTCTCAAGCGACGTCTGTCCGACGTCGTCTTCCGCCACCCCGTCGCCGACAGCAACGCGGCCAGTGCGAGAGTGGACGCGGGTCCGGGAGAGCACTTCAGGGCGACACTTCAATCCAGCGGGGTCGGCTCACACCCGCTCATCGACTTCGGATCAGCCACTTCCCAGACCCGCGAGGCCGACCACCGACCCGCCGGAAGACCCACAGTCCTGACCGTTGACGCCATCGGATTCCTGCTGGCCACCAACCCGGTCGTCGCCAACGCCGCGAAGACCATCACCGGCGCCGACCTCAAGGACGGCAGCCTGACCAGTGTCGAAGTCAAGAACAAGTCGCTGCTGGCCAAGGACTTCAAGTCCGGCCAGCTGCCGAAGGGCGCCACCGGCGCCACCGGGGCGACCGGTGCCACCGGATCGGTGGGCCCCACGGGACCCGCCGGGGGCACGGGCCCCACAGGTGAGGGTGGCGCCATCGGCCCAACCGGCATCACCGGCCCCGAAGGCCAGCCAGAACCCCAGGGCGCGACCGCCCTGCCGACCCGACCGGGCCGTTCACCGCCCTCAATGGCCTCATCGCCACGGTCCCCGCCACGGGCGTGTCCGTCTTCGCCTTGTCGGCCCGGTGCGGTCGATAACCCTTACCGATGGCCAGGTTGTTGTTGGCTCCGCGGGCGGCAGCCTGCGCTCCAACACCGGTGCAAGCGGGTCCGGCAACATCGACCTGTGCCTGTCGGGTGACGGTGGCACGACCATTTCCTCGGCCACGAACAACGCCCACGCGACCGTCACGTTCCTGCCGTCGCTCCAGCAGAACTTCGTGTCGGGCATCAGTGAGCCCAAGCCCGCGGGCAACTACATCGTCGGGCTCTGCGTGGCCGCCGATACCGAGCTCCGCGGCGACTGGGTGAGCGGCTAGTTCCAGACCGTGCCCAGTACGTCGATCACGGGCGGGGGCGCCCGGCCGGCGCGCCGGTGACGAGGGGGCGGATGCCGGTCGCCGCGGCCCCCCAAAGGTCGACCGACCGAGACTCGACGAAATAGCTCGGTGGGCCGTTGACGTGTCATGGCTACGATGCCGGGGCATGCGGATTCCGCGGCTGAGTCCGACAAGTCCCCGAAACGGACCGACCCAGACGCGAGCATGCCGCGGACAACGAGGGATCGACTTACGACATTTTGGCTCCCCTTTGTCGTCAACCGGTAGTCTGTGGGGTCTTGGCCCGATGGTCTTCCGTAAGCACTGGAGCAGTTGTAGCCCGCAGCCTTGGGGCATCCCGTGCCTGCAGGCGGGGGATTTCCAGCGGGAAGGTGGGCTATCAAATCGGTTGTTCCCCCACGTCCGGACAAGTTGCGGTTCAGCTGCCCGCCACCATCTGCGCAGGCACCGCGCGCTTGGGCACGCCCTGTGATCTGACCAAAATCGTGCTCACCGCCACACCGTCGAAGTGCTAGTCGCCGACGCAGATCAGGCTGCTCGCGAAACCGAGAGGCTTCAGAGGCTTTCGAGGCGTCGTTGCATGTTCGATCGCGGACTCTGGGCGACGGGTGGCGCGGTTGTCGTGCCCCTCAGGCGAGGATCCTCACCGGCTGCTCGAGCAGCCCGGTCAGCTCTGCCATCCACTTCGCCGCGACCACGCCGTCGACCGGTCGGTGATCAACCGACAGTGTCAGCGACATTATCCGCCCAGCGACCACGGCCCCGTCCTGCACCACCGGCTCGTCGCGCACGGCGCCGACGGCCAGGATCGCGGCGTGCGGCGGGTTGATGATCGCAGCGAACTCCTCCACGCCGAACATGCCAAGGTTGGTAACCGTGATCGACCCGCCTTCTAGCTCGTCCTGGCGCAGGCGCCCTTCGCGTGCCCGCACCGCAAGATCACGCGCGGAAGCAGCTACCGCCGAGACGCTGCGTCCACCGACGTTGCGGACCACGGGCGTCATCAGACCTCGCTCAGTGGCGACGGCGACTGCGACGTCGACATCGCGCCAGCGGCGTACTGCATCCTCGGTCCAGGTGACGTTGACATCCGGCACCCGCGCGTGGGCAACCGCTACCGCCTTGACCACCAGGTCGTTTACCGAGATCGAAAGGTTCCTGCTGTCGTTGAGCTGGGTCCGGAGCGCGAGCAAGGCCTCGACACGGACGGTTGCCCGGAGGTAGAAGTGCGGGGCCTGCTGCTTGCTCTCGACGAGACGCGCGGCGGTCAACCGGCGCACGCGGCTATGCGGCACGACCTCGAAGGGGGGGCTCTCGGCTGGCGCGGCGACCGCAGACAAGTCCGCGACAGTCGCGGAGGCGGGGGTCGGTGACGGGGCCGGCGCGGACACCGGGGTGGCCCGACGGGACGCTACGGCGGCGTCGACGTCGCGGCGTAGGACTCGACGGCGCGGGCCGGTGCCAGGGATGTCGCCGATCGTCAAGCCGGCGTCCTTCGCGAGCTTGCGAGCCAGCGGGCTGGCGAAGATGCGGGCACCGGACCGGGGTGGGGTGGCGCTGGCCCGTGCCGGATCCGAGACGGGCCCGAGGTCGCGAGCAGGAGCGGGCTCGATGACAGGCGCCCCCGACTCGGGGTCGACATCGGGTCCCTCCCGCCGGACAGGCTGGTCGGAGTCGTCATGCTCCTCGTCGAGTTCGGAGACGGGAGCGGGCTCGACGATCAGGGCACCGGATCCTGGGTCTACGTCGGGCTGGGTCCGCTCGACCTGGTCGACAACGCCTCCTGAAACTGAGTCGCCAACGGCCTCGGGAACGTCGCGCCGCTCGGGCACCACAAGGGCCGAAGCTTCGGCGACACCGAGTTCGCGCAGAAGGGCGGGAAGGTCGTCGACCTGCGCCCCTATCGCGCCGAGGACGGCGATCGGCGCACCCACCTCGACGGACGAGCCGGCGCTCACTAGGGTCTTGAGAACGACTCCAGCCGTCTCGGCCTCGATGTCGACAAGGGCCTTGTCGGTCTCGACTGTCGCCAGCGCGTCGCTGGCGGCGAACTCTACCGACTCGCCGACTAGCCACTCGGCGAGGACGGCTTCGGTCGCGTTGGCGGACACGCCCGGCATCCGCAGGACCCGTGGCAACTCAGTACCTCGCGATCGCGGTCAGCTCGGCGATTACTTCATCCTTTTGGGCGATCGCTGCCCGCTCCAGCACCTTGCTGATGCTGGGCGAGGCCTCGGCGCCGGTCACCCGACGGACGGGGGCGTCAAGCAGGTCGAAGAACCGGCGGTGGATCTCGTCGGCCAGCCAACCGCCGTAAGACGTGCCGCGGGCGCCCTGCTCGGCGATCAGAACCTGATTGGTCTTGGTGATGCTCGCCTCGATGGTGTCCCAGTCGATGCTGGCGCGATCGAGCCAGCGGAGGTCAATCACCTCCGCGTCGACCTCAGCGAACTCCTCGACGGCATCTAGCACGAAGGGGACCATGCCGAGGTAGGTGAGGATCGTGACATCCTTCCCCTCGCGACGAATTGCGGCCTTACCGACGGGCAGGCAGTAGTCGAGGTCGTCGACGGGGCCGGGGCCGACGGCGTTGTAGAGGTCGACGTGCTCGAGCACGACGACCGGGTCTTGGCAGCGCAGGGCGGCGTTCATGAGCCCGACGTAGTCGTACGGGGTGGTCGGCGCCACGATCCGCCAGCCGGCCGAGGTAGCGAGGATTCCCGCGGGGTCCATCGAGTGCTGGGACCCGTATCCAGTGCCCATTGCGACCTTGCTGCGCAGTACGAGCGGCACGGGGCCGTCTCCGCCGTACATGTGACGCGCACGTGCGACCTGGTTGAAGAGCTGGTCCGCCGCCACCCACATGAAGTCGGCGTACATGAACTCCACGACCGGGGTGAAGCGGCCATCGAGCGCGACCCCGCACGCCAGACCGGTGAACGCGTTCTCGCTGATCGGCGTGCCGAGGATGCGGTCGGGGAATCGTTCTGCGAGCCCTCGGGTCGCGCCGTTGGTGCCCCCGTTGAGGCGGTGCACGTCCTCGCCCATCACGATGACGCCCGGGTCGGTCTCCATCCGGCGGCCCAGGACGGCGGCGATCGATTCGATGAGTTTCATGTCGTGCACGGGGACGGCGTGACCCTCGGCGGCCACCACGCGGGCGTCAGACATCTCGGAGAGGTCCCCGCGGACGCCGACGTCGACCCAGGCTGGATCGGGCCACTCATCGGCTCGGATCTGGCGTTGTCCTGCTTTGCCGCCAGGCACGGGCTCCAGCAGGACGCTGCCGATCTCCCCCATTACGTCCTTGGCCCGCGCGAGCGCTCCCTCGGCCTCACCGGGCTCGAGGAGTCCGAGGCGCTCGAGGTGGAAGGTAGTGATGGAAAGCGGGTCTCGTAGCTTCCAGGCCTTCTCCTCCTCCTTCTCGCGGTAGCCGAAGGAGCTGCCCGCGAAGCCACCGTTCTGGTGGAAGAAGCGGTAGGTGTCGACCTCGACCACCGTCGCGCCGCGTCCTGCCCGCATGTGCTCAACGGCCTCGCTCACGGCGAGGTGCACCGCGAGCGGGTCTTGGCCGTCAACCTTCCAGGACGCGAGGTTGAAGCCCAGGCCGCGGGCCGAGAGCCGCGGCTCGGCGGTGGCCTCCTGGACGGAGGTGGAGACGGCGTAGCCGTTGTTCTCGATGAAGAAGCAGACCGGGAGCGACCAGGCACCCGCGAGGTTCATCGTCTCAAGCGTGGAGCCGATGTTCACTGCCCCGTCGCCGAAGTACGTCACCGACACCGCGTCGGTGCCCGATCGCTGGTGGGCGAAGGCGAAGCCGGCAGCCTGCGGGACGCCGCCGCCGACGATGGCGTTGGTGCCCATAGCCCCGGCCTCCTTCCACTGCAGGTGCATCGAGCCGCCGCGCCCGTGGCTCCAGCCGCGGTCGAGGCCGGCGATTTCCGCGAGCGTCCGCAGCAGCACGTCACGCACCTCGTTCGACGGCGGCGCCAGCGGATCCATGCCCTTCGGCTCGACGTGATGCAGCGCCTTGGCGAGAAACTGGTGGTGCCCGCGGTGCGACCCGTTGACGGAGTCGTCGCTGGTGAGGGCGAGCACGGAGCCGACCGCGCCCCCCTCCTGGCCGATGCTGGAGTGGGCGGGTCCGTGGATCAGGCCGGCCGCGGCGAGGTCGAGGACGTATTGCTCGAATGCTCGGATCCAGACCAGCTGCGCGAGGAAGGTACGCAGCAACGCCGGGTCGGCGGCGTCCCAGTCCTCGTCGGTCGCAATGACCTCGACCCAAGGGGCTGCGGGCGTGAGCGGGCGGTGCTGAGGCATGGGACTCCTTGAAGGCGGAGGTCGCCACTGTTGCACATTTTTGGATCCAAAATCTAGATCTACACGAGATGGACACCGGGCCAGGAGCCGTGCTGTGCTTACGCTGTTCCGTCTGGGATCCAAGGAGGTCACACGTGTCGTTGCCCGGCCTGCGTCGTATCGACCACGTGGGCTTCACGGTGCCCGATCTGGACGAGGCCCATGCGTTCCTTGTGGACGTGCTTGGCTGCGAGTTCCTGTACTCGCTGGGGCCCTTCTCGCACCCCGACGAGGGCGACGACTGGATGACCCGGCATCTGGCAGTCCACCCGGACGCGGTGATGGTCGAGAACCGGTGGTTCCGGCTCGGCGGAGAGACCCTGTTCGAGGTCTTCCATTACTCCTCGCCCGACCAGCGGACTCTCTTGCCCCGCAACAGCGACGTGGGCGGGCACCACGTCGCGTTCTACGTCGACGACCTCGACGCAGCCGTCGATCATTTGCGAGCGGAGGGAGTGGAGGTCCTTGAGGGACCCACCGCGAGTCGCGGTCCGGCAGAGGGCAACCGCTGGATCTACTTCCTCAGCCCGTGGGGGATGCAACTCGAGCTGGTGTCCGCGCCGGACGGCAAGCGCTTCGACCGCGAGAATGCACGTCCATGAGCCGGACGAGAACCTTCAGCACCAGCAGTCAGGGCACCAACGCCGACATCGGCACCACGCGCGTCGCGGCCTACCTCCGTGACGCGATCCTGAGCGGCGAGCTCAGGCCGGGCGACCGCATCCGGCAGGAGGACATCGCCGAGCGCCTTGGTGCGAGTCGGCTCCCGGTCCGCGAGGCCCTGCGGATGCTGGAGGCCGAGGGCCTCACCGAGCACCAGGCCCGCAAAGGCGCCCGCGTCCCGCAGCTCTCCCCGCACGAGGTCGACGTCGTCTACCGCATGCGCGAGCGGCTCGAACCGCTGGCTCTCGCTGAGAGCATGTCCCAACTCGGCCCGGACGAGCAGGCACAGCTCGAGAAGGTGCAGCAACGGATCGAGGACAACGAGGACCTCGAGAAGTTCCTCGACCTCGACCGCGAGTTCCACATGCTCACATATTCAGGTTGCGACATCGACCCTCTGATGTCCAATGTGACCCGGCTCTGGAATTCCACCCAGCACTACCGACGCGCGTTCGTGACTCTCGGTGGGCGGAGCCGCATGTGGGTCGTCAACTCCGAGCATCGGCTGATCCTTGACGCCATAGCGCGGGGCGATGCCGACGACGGCGAGCGGTTCTTGGGCGGCCATATCCGGCGCACCCGCATCGAGCTCTCCCACCACCCGGAGATCTTCGGATGACCATCTTCGAGGTCAGCAAGTCCGGTTCGAGGTGGACGGCGACCCAAACGCGCCGCAGCTGACCGCGCTGCGGTACGACCTCGGCCTGGTGGCCTGCGGACACAACGGCAGGTCGTGCCTGTCGCGCGCAGAGAGCAGGCTGCTGACCACACAGCAGACTGCCCATGTTGCGGAGAACAATTGCTCCTTGACCTTCGAGAAGCTCCCGGGATCGGCACCGAGACCCAGTTCCATCCTCCGGACCCGGCTCGGGCTGGTGACACATTCCCCCTCGTGACGCAGGCGAGCGGCGCCACGCCCATAGCTGGCCGCGGCGCCGCACTCCCACGATCAGAACTGGTAGTCGTCGATGTTGTCTGCCGTGAAGGTGATCGGGTCGCCGACCTGGACGACGTTGTCGACGATGTCCAGCGTGCCTAGGCGTCCGGCCTCGAGGGTGCCGTTGCCGGACTCGGGGTAGTCACCGTTGATCTTCGCGTCGATGGCATAGACATCGGCGTACGCCGTGTCGGCGGGGCTCCACAGGACGCAATTCTTGATCAGGCCCGACTTGACGTCCTCGCGGACGTCGCTGGGGATGCACAGGCCGGCGACCGGCATCTCCTTCGGATCGATGCCTAGCTGCGTCTGCGCCTTGATCGCGCCAGACATCCCGCCACCGATCACCCACACGCCGGTGGTGTCGCGGTTGGCGGAGAGGTAGGAGCTGGTGACCTGCAGAACCGTGGCGGGGTCATCGTTGCCGGGGATGACCTGTGCGATCTCCATGTCTGGGTAGGCCTCGTCGATGTAGGGCCGCATCAGCTCGAGCCAAGCCTTCTGGTTTGCGGCCGTGGCCGTCGAGGTGACCAGCAAGAAGGTGCCCTGCCCGTCGACCTGATCTGCCATCGTGTCCACGATGGCTTCGGCGATCCCCTGGTCGGATGCCTGGCTGATGAAGAACTGTCGGGCGTCGGTGGCCGAGTCGGCGTTGAAGGTCGACACCACGATCCCTTGGTCCATTGCCTGCTGGAGGACCGGCGCCACGGCGTCCGGGTCGTTGGGAGCAATGGTGATCGCCGCTGGCTTGGTCTGTAGGGCCGACTCCAACGTGGTGACCTGGCCAGCCGCGTCGGCCGTCGTCGGACCGACGTACTCGATCTCGTAGCCCAGCTCCTCGGCCGCCTCCTTGGCTCCGGCCTCGGCTGCGGTGAAGAACGGGTCGCCCGTCGCCTTCGGGACCAGCACTATCGCGTTGGATGTGGAGGCGCCATCTTCCCCGTCCCCGCCGGTCGCAGCCGTTGGGGCATCGGTGCTGCAGCCGGCCACGAGGGCCACCACCAACGACACCGCAACGAGCCCCATGGCTCCGCGCACACCCTTGTCGATTCTCATCATCTGCTTCTCCCTGTTGTCAACTAGTTGGAACCACGGTTGGGCGAGGGGGCCGAGGGCGCCACAAACGTGACCCCAGACCCTCGTTGAAGACGACGACCAGCACCATCACGCAGCCGATCGCTACGAACTGCCAGCTGCTGCTGAAGCCTGAGAGCACGAACCCGTTGGGAACCATCGTGATCGCAATGACTGCCAACGTGGTCCGGACGATGGAGACCTCACCGCCTTGGATTGAGGCGCCCCCAACGACCACCGCAGCAATCGCCAACAGCTCCAAGCCGTTGCCGGCATCGGCGCGCGCGCTGAGGACCCTCGAGGTGTAGATCACTGCGGAAAGACCGGCTAGCAGGCCAGATAGACCGTAGACCGCCAAGCGCATCAGGGCGACCGGTATCGCGCTGAAGCGAGCAGCCTCCTCGTTGACTCCCAGGCACAGGAGGTAGCGACCGAATGACGTGCGGGTCGCCAACAGCACGGCGCCTCCCACGGCCATCACCCACACCAGGCACTGCACCGGCACGAGTCCCACGTAGGCCTGGCCGACCAACTTGAAGGACTCCGGGAAGCCGGAGATACCGGAACCGCCCGAGACGCCGAGCGCGATCCCGCGGAAGAGCGCCAAGGTCCCGAGGGTCACCAGCAGCGGATGCACCTTCAAGATCACCACCACCGCGCCGTTGAACAACCCGCAAAGCAGGCCGACCAGGACGGCCCCCGCCACGCATATTCCAATGGGAAGGCCGGCCGCGTGGAGGTAGCCCACGGTCACCGAGCTCAGCCCAAAGATGGCGCCTACCGACAGGTCGATACCACCCGAAGCGATGACGAGCGCCATCCCAATCGCGATCAGTCCGATCTCCGAGGCCAGCCGGGCGAGGGTGAATGCGTTGCCGACGGTCGCGAAATAGGGCGAAGTCGTGGAGAAGACCACCACGCACACCACCAGCAGTGTGATGAGTCCGGTCGAGCGCCTGAAGGACTCGGCAACTGTCGCGATCTGTCGAGAGGACCGGTACGCGCGGTCAGCCACGACGCCCCCCGCGAGCCAGCACGATCTCTCGCAGCCGATCACGGCCGACGGCCGCAAGCAGGCAAGCGCCGTAGGCGCAGGGGATCCAGACCCCCGGCACGCCGAGGATGACGACTCCGGCGCTGATCACGCCCACGATCGCAGCCCCGCTCAGCGGAGCCAGGTCGGTCCCGCGGCCACCCTCAATGGAGGTGCCGCCAATGGCGACTGCAGCGATGACCTGGAGCGCGAGGTTGCTGTCGACGATAGAGGTCTGCATGCCGCCCACCGCGCCGAGGTAGATCGCGGCCGCCAGGCCTGCGGATATCCCGGAGAAAACGAACGCGATGACCAGTCCCGAGCGAACCCGGACGCCCATCGCCCAGGCCGCATGCCTGTTCTCCCCCATCGCGACCAGATCGCGGCCCCAGTCGGTGTTGCGACGTAGGAGCATCATCACGACAAAGGCCGCGATGACGACCACGAGCGCACGCGGGATGCCCGCGAGGTCGCCGACCCCCAGGGCTCCTGCGCCTGCCGGGAAAGACACTACGTTGCGTCCGTCGGACAACAGCAGCGCGGCGCCTTGGAGCACGTAGAGCGTGCCGAGGGTCACCACGATTGAGGGCACTGGCGTGTACGCCACCAGCAGGCCGTTGATCAACCCTGCAGTAGCGCCGACGACGACGGCGACGACGACGGTGAGGACGACGCTGTCGGTGCGGACGCCAATGGGACCTGCGGCGAACCCGGCGAGGGCGACGATCGATCCGATCGAGACGTCGATCTCGCCGGCGAGCATGACGAGGTTCTGGCCGATGGCCAAGCAGGCCACCACCGCGATGGAGATGGCAATGCTCCTCGCGTTGTCGATCGAAGCGAAGCCAGGAGCAGAGACGGAGAACATCGCCACCAGGACGACGAGGACGGCAATGGCTCCTGTGTCGACACTGCTGAGCCGCGGCGTCAGCAGTGTCGCCGACCGCCCACTCACGATGGTGCTCACGGCGTGACCCCCAGAGCCGCGCGCCCGACGGCGCGTTCGCTGAGCTCGTCGCCCTCGAACCGTGCCACTACCCGGCCCTCGCGCATCACCGTGACTCGATCGGAGAGCAACATCAGCTCCTGGAGGTCTGAGGAGATCAGCAGGACCGCGCAGCCGTCCTCAGTCAGCGCCTCGATGATCTGGTAGATCTCGCTCCGGGCGCCGATATCGATGCCGCGGGTCGGCTCGTCCAACAGCACGACTCGAGGTCTCGTGGCCAGCCACTTGGCTAACAGCACCTTTTGCTGGTTGCCCCCCGAGAGAGCGTCGACGCGGTCGTGCAGGTCGCCGCGGAGCCTCATCCCTCTCAGAGCGACTGTCACCACGTCGTGCACCCGCGAGGAGCGCACGATGCCGGCGTCGGTGATCCGGGGTACCACCGCGCTGGCCACGTTCTCCGATACGGTCAGCGACGAGAACAGGCCCTGGGACTGACGCTCCTCGGGCAGGTAGGCGAGACCGTGCCGGACGGCGTCGCGCGCCCCGCTCAGTGTTACCGGGGCACCTGACACCTCGACGCTGCCACGCGTCGCACGCCGCAGCCCGAAGATGGTCTGCGCGACCTCGCTACGCCCGGCTCCGACGATCCCGGCGAGCCCGACGATCTCACCTGCGCGCACGTCGAGGTCGATGCCGTCGAACTCACCGTCCCTGCTCAGGTCGCGGACGGCCAGGACGACTGGGGCGTCCAGATCCGGGCCGCTGCGGGTGCGCTCCCTTGCGTGGATCTCGCGGCCCAGCATCTGCTCGACCAGGATTTCTTCGTCGAGGTCCGAGGCGCGCGTAGTGGCAACCAGACGTCCATCGCGCATCACCGAAACCATGTCGGCCACCGCCAGCACCTCGGGCAGGCGGTGGGAGACATACATGATCGCAACGCCGTCGCGGCGAAGGCCGTCCACAACCCCAAGGAGCCGGCGAGCCTCCCACTCGTCAAGGGCCGCAGTCGGCTCGTCGAGGATGAGGACGCGGGCACGGTTGACCAGCGCGCGGGCGATGGTCACCATCTGCTTTGTCCCAGGCGACAGGGTGCCCACGATCCGGCCAGGGTCGAGCTCGAGGTCGAGGCGCGCGAAAGCCGAGCCTGCGGTCTCGCGCATCGCCGATCCCGAAAGAACCGCTCCACGCCGTGGCCGAGGGCGGCCAGCGAACATGTTCTCCATGACCGAGAGGGAGTCGTAGAGCAACAGCTCCTGAGGGACCAAGACGACGCCGTCGGCCTCTGCGTCGCGTGCCGAGCGATAGCTGCGGGACTCCCCCGCCACCTGCACGATTCCCGAGGATGGAGCGATCACGCCCGCTGCCATCTTGCCCACCGTGCTCTTGCCCGCGCCGTTCTCGCCCATCACCGCATGCACGGTCCCGGGCATCAACGAGAGTGTGAGGTCGTGGACAGCGACGGTGGCACCGAAGGTGCGGGTGACGCTCACCAGACGTAGGGCCGGCGCCGGTGTAGCGCCGTCACCGAATGGCACCTGCATGTCAACACTCACGTCGGAGGACCTCACAATCGTTTGCATTTCACCACAACTTTCCCTCGTTCATTGTGTCGACCCTCAGGCCTGGTCCTTCTCACCCGTCGTGAAGCGCGCGATGACCAAGGCCATCAAGATGATCGCGCCGAAGACGGCGTTGATCCAGAACGGTTGGATGTTCGAGAGGGTCAAGATGTTGGCAACGATGCCCAGCAGGAGCACCCCGAGAACGGCGCCGAGCATGGTTCCCCGGCCGCCATTGAGGCTGATGCGGCCGATGACGGCGGCCGCGAAGACGGTGAAGATCATGTTGGAGCCCTGACTGCTAGTGACCGAGGCCAAGCGCCCCATCAGCATCAGGCCCGCGAGGACTGCCAGCATGCCTGCCACGATGTAGACGCCCAGGACTACCCGATCGACCCTGATCCCGGCAGCACGGGCGGCGTCGGCGTTGCCGCCGATGGCATAAATCGCGCGGCCTGCACGGTGGTGGCGGAGAAACAGCCCGGCGACGAGGAACAGCACTCCGGCGACCCATACCGAGACTGGCAGGCCGAGCCACATCGCCGAGCCTAGGTAGGTGAAGGGTTCGGGTAGGTCAAAGAGCGTCTTGCCGTCGCTCAGTCCGATCGTCACTCCTCTCAGAAGTATCAGCATCGCCAGCGTCGCCATAAACGCGTTCAGGCGCAGGGCGACGATGAGAGAGCCGTTGAACGCGCCCACCAGGCCGCCGACAGCGAACATCGCGAACATCGCGAGCCAGGGGTTGACGTCAAGACCGGACCCCCCGATGACGACCGGGGTCACGAGCCAAGCTCCGAGCATCGGCGCGAGGCCGACCGTCGACTCCAACGAGAGGTCAAAACGGCCCGTCAGGAGGATGAGGCTGGCCGCTAGAACCACGACCGAGAGCTCTGAGGACTGCCGAAGGACGTTGACAAGGTTGGCTTGGGTCAGGAACGCGGGCTGCATGAGGGCCCCGACAAGCATCGCCAGCGCCACAACTGGGATCAGCGCGAAGTGGTCTTGTCGGGCTGCTCCACGGATCCGTGTCCACCAACTCGGCCCCGGCTCCGTGCGTGAGTGCGAGTTTGACGTGTCCACGGTCGCGGTCACTTGCCGACTCCTTCCATCGCGGCGACCAACTGGTCGTCGGGTGTTCCGGCCGGGAGCTCTGCGTTCACCGTGCCGTCGAACATGATGAGGATCCGGTCGCAGAGGGCCAGCTCCTCCAAGTCGTCCGTGACCAGGAGGACACCGCACTCGAGTCGACGGATCAGGTCGAAGAGCAGGTCCTTGGCCGCGACGTCGATGCCAGCCGTCGGCGTGGTGAGGACCAGCACTTCCGGCTCGGCTGCCAGAGCCCGGCCGACGACGACCTTCTGCTGATTACCACCCGATAACTCGCCCACCGACTGACCAGGTGCGCTCGATTTGATCTGCAGGTCGTCCATGATCCGGCGGGCCAGGGCCTCGCGCCGCGAACGGGAAACCACGCCGAGACGACCGCTGAGTCGCGGCAGGACCGCGAGCGCGAGGTTCTCCTCGATGGAGAGGTTGGCACAGAAGCCGTTGGCGTGCCGATCCTCAGGCACGAAACCGATCCCATGCGCCACTGCGTCGTCCACGCGCCCAGGGGCCGGTCGCCGCCCCGTCGCCTCGATCGTCCCCGTCGTGGGGGCGCGGAGTCCTGCGATGGTGGAGGCGAGGGCCACCTTGCCGCAGCCGGCGATCCCCGCGACGCCGACCTTTTCGCCACGGCGCACAGACAGCGACACGTCGGCGAAGCCCTCTCCTGCCAGTTCTCGCACCTCAAGGACCACGGGCGCGTCGGTCAAGACCAGCGCCGCCTCCCTCGTCGCTGGCATCGCGGCACGCGCCTTGCCCGCCTGCGGTCCGACCATCGCGTCGACGAGCTGGGCGCGAGGGAGGTCGGCGACTGGACAGGTGATCACATGGCGTCCGTCGCGCAAGACGCTCACGTCGTCGCAGACCTCGTAGATCTCCGACAGGTGGTGGGAGATGTAGAGGAAAGTCACGCCCTCGGCCTTGAGCCGTCCGATGTGGGCGAACAGAGTCTCGATCTCGCGGGCCTGCAGCTGCGCGGTGGGCTCGTCCATCAGAATTAGCCGGTTCCCCCCGCGCATCGCGCGGGCGATCTCGAGCAGTTGGCGTTCACCGACACTCAAGTCCATCGCCTTCGTCTGCAAGGAGGAGCCCAGCCCCCACTGCTCACGGAGCATCTCGGCCTGTCGATGCAGGGTGCGCCAGGGCACGGTGCGCGGGCCCTGGCTGATTGCCTCGAGCATCAGGTTCTCAAGGACGCTGAGCTGGGGCACCACCATGGAGCGCTGGTGCACGCAGGCGACCCGCCGCGACCAGGCCTCGCGGTGCGCGAGAGGAGGAGCCAGCTCGCCGGAGAACTCCACGAACCCTGTGTCGGCTGATTCCAGACCAGTGAGGATCTTGATGAGGGTGGACTTGCCGGCTCCGTTGCGTCCGACTATCGCGTGCGAGCGACCGGCCTCGACGGTGAGGTTGACGTCGACGAGGGCGCTCGTCGCGCCATACGACTTGCCGACGCCGGTGACGCCGATGAGCGGGACGGAGCCCCCCACACCGCTCTGCGACGGTGACTGGTGAGTGTTGCTCGAAGAGTCCAGGGTTGCGGTCACTGCTCGCCCTGGTTGCCCCACAGCGACTCGTCTTCGACGTTTTCCTGGGTGACCAGTACGGCGGGGAGCAGGTCCATCAGGTTGCCGTTGAACTCGACGATCTCGCTGTCGTGGTCGGTCGGACCCACCTCGAGTTCCTCACCGGCCAGTGCCATCTGGAGGTATTCGACACCGTAGATGGCGTAGCCGTCCAGCGGCTGGGACACGGCGGCGTCGAGTACGCCGTCGCGGATGAGGTCGAGCGCCTGTGCTGTCCCATCGACGCTGACGTTAAAGATGTGCCCCTCCTCGCCGACCTTGGCATCGCGGCCGGCCTGCTCGAGGACCGCAAGGGTCGGCGAAAGTGCGTAGTCGGACTGCTGGAAAATCCCCGCGAGGTCGGGGTTGGCGGTCAGCACCGTCTGCAAGGCGTTGGCCTGCTTGGTTGGGTCCCAGTCGGTCGGACGTTCGATGAGCTCGATGTCGGGGTAGCCCTCCATGCACGTGCGGAATCCCTCACTGCGCTCACGGCCATTGATCGACGTCGATGCGCCCATCAACGAGAGCACCTTGCCCTGCTCGCCGATACCCTCAGCCATCGCCTCGCATGCCTGCTCGCCGATGCCCACGTTGTCCGCGCGCACGATCGCGGCCACGCTGCCGCCGTCAGGCCCAATGTCGATCGAAACGACGGGCACGTCCGCAGCGTTGGCCTGGTCGAGGCCAGGGATGATCGCCTTGCTGTCGTTAGCGACGACGATCAGCCCTTCAGCGCCGCCCGAGATCAGGTTGGCGATGTCGGTGATTTGCTTGCCCGAGTCGGAGTCGGCGTTGGTCGGCGACATGAACTCAAGCCCACTACCCTCCGCTTCGGCGAGCACCTGGTCTTGGAGCACCACCTCGAATTGCGCGGTCAGGAACGGCGCAGAGTAGCCGACGGAGGTGGCCTCGCCGTCGTCACCGGCCGCATCCCCGTCTGCGGAGCCGCCACATGCGGTCAGGACCGCACACGTCGCCAGGGAGGCCATGGTGACGCCGACTTTCCGCTTGGGCCGCCGGCGCAGGAAGGGCATCGTGGTGTTCACTTGGGTCTCCTCGTGTATTCCGCGATCGCCACGGAGGCGGACTGCAATCCTTTGCAGTACACGGAAATTAAGGTGTGACGCACGTCATGTCAAGGCTCGTCATGGCATTGTTACAGCGCACGAGGTCACCCACGTCGATGCCGTGGTTCGCCATGTGGGCACAATGCGATCCTGAAGGAGGAACGCGTGGAGCAATCGTTTGTGACGCTACGTGACGTAGCGCGCGCGGCTGAGGTGCACCCAGGCACCGTGTCGCGTGCTCTTAACGAAGGGACCCGCGGGCAGGTCAAACCGGAGACCGCAGAGCGCATCCTCGCGGTGGCCGCTGAGCTGGGCTACCGGGTCAACCCGATCGCCCGCAGCCTACGGACGAACCGTTCGCACACGGTGGGTGTCCTGCTGCCCGACCTAACCAATCCTTTTTATCCTCCGCTGGTCCGGGGCGTCGAGGACGAGCTGGGCTCACGGTCCTATGTCGCCCTCGTGGCCAACACCGATGGTGATCCCGACCGCGAGCGTCGGGTCCTGGACAATCTGCGCGAACGCCAAGTGGACGGGTTCATCGTGATGATCGCGCGCCGGAAGCACCCGCTGCTTCAAGAGCTAGCAGAGCGTGGGACGCCGATGGTCCTAGTCAGTCGCGACGTCGACGGCCTCGACGTGCCGCGCGTCATGCTCGACGACACTGAGGCGATGTCGCTCGCAGTTACCAGCTTGGTCAAGCTAGGTCACCGCCGCCTAGCGCACGTCTCCGGCCCGAGCACGGTGTCGACCGCCGTCCGACGTCGTCGAGGCTTCCTGTCTGCAGCGCGCGCAGCCGGTCTGTCGGCCCCCGCGATTGTCGAGAGCTCGCTCTTCTCCATCGACGCTGGCGCCGAGGCATGTGCCGAGCTCATGGCCCGCGAGCCGGCGGTGACGGGCATCGTAGCGGCCAACGACATGATCGCCCTCGGTTGTATCGCGGCCCTGCGCGTGGCCGGGCTGCGCTGCCCCGAGGACGTCTCGGTCATCGGCTGCAACGACGGCGCCCTTCTCGCGCACACCAACCCGCCGCTCTCAACAGTGACGGTGCCGACCTACGAGATGGGGAAGAGTGCGGCGCAGCTGCTGCTGTCACAGCTCGACTCCGACCACAGGGATACCGCTCAGGTCCACGAGCTGCGTCCGACCCTCACCCTCCGAGCCTCCACCGCCCCCACTACCTCCGGGAGATGACCGTGACCCGCGTACGCCACCTCGTGCTGTTCCGCCTTGCGAGCGACGACCCTCAGCAGCGTTCCTCCGACATCGAGGAGATGTCCTCGCGACTCGAGGCCCTCGTCGGGCAGATCGAGGGCCTCGAGTCGCTGCAGGTGCGCCCTGGACTGGGTGGAGAGGGCCAATGGGACGCCGCCCTCGTGTCCGAGCACTCCTCGCTCACCGCACTCCAGGAGTACCAGCGCCACCCTGCTCACGTCGACGTGGTGTCCTGGGTTGCGACAGTCGTCAAGGACCGAGCGGTGGTCGACGTCCAGGTCGACTAGCTCAGCGAACCCAGAGGCCGCACCCGACTCGCGCTGGGGTCGACGAGGGTCTTGACCGCCCGCGGACGACCCTCGCTCATCGGCACCAGCGCCTCCTCGACGTAGTCGGCCAGCGGGACCACGCGCGGGGCGACCGGGTGCCAGCGACCTGCCCTCCTCGCTACGAGTTCGAGGGCACGTGGAAAGTCCGTCTCGCGGACCAGCGCGTTGGTGCCGATGAGCATCTTCTCCTGCAGTGTGAGGGCCGACAGGTCGATCTCGACCGGGGCCCGCTGGACCCCCACCACGACGATCCGACCGCCCTTGGGCGCCACGGCCAGCGCGGTCGCGAGACCGCCGCCGGTCCCAGTGACTTCGAAGACGACCCGCAGTTCGCGCTCACCCACCTGCGCAAGGACGGCAGCCGCGTCCTGGGCATCACCGCTCACGAGAAGGATCTCCTGGGCACCCATCTCCTCGGCCAGCGAGATCCGGGCGGGGTCGACATCGACAGCGAGGACGTGGGCGCCGGACTCGACCAAGGCGTAGACGAGGAACGTGCCGATGCCACCGACTCCCACCACGACCACGAGTTGCCCGTCGACGCCGCCCGAGCGCGACACGTTGTGCACGGCGATGGACATCGGCTGACACAGGGCAGCCTCATCGAGGGAGAGCCCGGAGCCGGCCAGGTCGAGGCAGTTCTCCACCGGGGTCGTGACGAACTCTGCGAGTGCGCCGTCACGGTGCAGACCCACCCCGGCGTAGCGTCGACACTGGTTGGACTGGCCCCGCTGGCATGGCGGGCAGGAGCCGCAGGCGACCGACCCGCACGATGCCACCTCACGACCCAGCCACTCAGGCCCGACGCCGTCGCCGAGCGCCACCACGGTCCCGCTGAACTCGTGGCCAGGGATGATGGCTCCTTCATGGCCCGTCACCGGGTGTGGCGTTCCGAAGGGATGCTGCTGAGGCCCGCCCACCCACTCGTTGACGTCCGTGCCGCACACGCCGACGGTGCCGACCCTAATCAGGAGCTCCCCTGGCGCCGCGGTAGGGACGTCAACCTCCTCGAAACCGATATCGCGACTACCGCGGTAGATCGCCGCCTGCATCCGCTGCCGTGCGCTCACGTCTGGTCCCCCTCATCCTCGGGCTCGAGATCGATGCCGGCGTCACGGGCGACCTGCAGCAACAGGGCCGCGAAGTCGCGACCCTCGCCCAGCCCGCCAGAGACGAGCCGGGAGTAGGCGACCTCGGTGGCAGAGATCAGCGGCATCGGCGTGTCGGTCCGCGCCGCCAGGTCGAGAGCGAGGCGGATGTCCTTGCGCTGACCTTCAGGGGTGAAGGTAGGCGTCATGTCGAGTCCGACCAGGCTGACGCTCTTGTAGCGGCTGAATGGCGAGCCGATGGCGCTGTCGTTCACAAAGGCCATCAGCGCGGACCGTCGTACGCCGGACTTGTCGGCAAGGACGTTGACCTCGGCGAGCGTCTGCATGGTCACCGCCAGCAGTGCATTGGTGCACAGCTTGACGACATTCGCCTCAGAGCCTGTTCCAACGCGGTGCACTGACCTCCCGATCTCTGCGCAGATCTCCTCGGCGACTTCGAGGGCGTCGGTGTTGCCGGAGACGGCGAAGATCGCGTTGCCCGCCGTCACGACTCCAGGGTTGCCGCTCACCGGCGCCGAGACGTAGGCGACGCCCGCAACCCGGGCAGCCTCTGCGGCCCGCTCCGCGGCCGCAGGCGATACTGTCGATCCATCTATCCAAATTCGGACTCGGCGACCCTCGGTCTCGCTGAACAGGCCGGTCTCGGCGTCGTGGAGCGAGTCGAGCGCGGCGTCGTCGAGCACCATCG
Source organism: uncultured Actinomycetota bacterium (assembly GCA_963806925.1). Lineage (GTDB taxonomy): Bacteria > Actinomycetota > Actinomycetes > Propionibacteriales > Nocardioidaceae > Nocardioides. Next base: position 126,471 of record CAWEAI010000007.1, read on the forward strand.
AGAAGACCACGTCCTCGCGGGCGGCGTCGGCAAGGCTGGACAGCGGGGTGGCGCCTCGGGCCACCATTGGATCGCACCGCGACGGAGTGCGGTTCCATACGCTGACGGATCGTCCCGCGTCGAGCAGTCGACCCGCCATTGCCTCACCCATCCGCCCGAGTCCAACCCAGGCCACCGCCGCTCGCTCAGACACGATCGTTGTCCGTGGGGAGCTCGTAGCCTGCTGCCGAGAGGCTTGCCGCCCCGCTGTAGCCCCATAGGGTCACGACTGGCCGGTCCGAGGAGGCGTTTTCTAGCCCGTGGTAGACACCGGCGGGCACGAAAACCAGGTCGCCCTCGTCAAGCCGCACATGGTCGTCACCCACGTGCTTTATCGCTGAGCCCGAAATGACGTACTCCCACTCCTCGGCGTGTGGATGGCGATGGATGTCGTGCTTCGAACCAGGCTGCAGGACAGTGCGACCCACGACGGTATGCTCCGAGGGCATGGTTTCCTCGGTGATCAGCCATCGCACCTCCATGTCGATCCAGCCCTCGTCGGCGCGCAGGCTCGGGTCAGGATCGACCGACCCCGACGCCACGCGATAGCGGGCTGCGTCGTCATCGTGCGTCCCCTCGGATGTGTGTCCACTGCTCATCAAGATCCTCCGTAGGTGGTCGACTTCCGTCGGACGCGGGTTCTCCGGTACCGTGCGGAACAGCATAGCAATCGATTGTGGTGTTAGGGGAAGAGGAGACGCATGAGTCCGAAGAGGATCGCAGTGCTCGGCACGGGGGCCAACGGGGCCGCTATCGGCGCGGATCTCGCAGCTGGTGGCCTCGCGGTCACCCTGATCGACCAGTGGCCGGCCAATGTCGCTGCCCTGCGTGCCGGTGGCGTTCGCCAGCAGGGTCCCGGCACCAGTCGCACCACCCCCGTACGCGCTCTCGACCTCTGCGACCTCGCCACCTTGCGGTCGGAGCGCTTCGATGTCGTCTTCGTCGTCGTCAACGCCTACGACACGCGGTGGGCCTGCGAGCTCGTCAAGCCCTATCTCGCCGACGACGGCCTCGTCGTTGGGGTGCAGAACGGCATGACGATCGACGTGATCGCTGACGTGATCGGACAGGAGCGGACACTGGGCTGTGTCATCGAGATCGCCGCGGCGATGTTCGAGCCCGGACTGGTCGAGCGACACACGCCGATCTCGGGTACCTGGTTCGGTCTCGGCGGCATCGACCCCGCTGCCCACGAGCGCGCCGACGAGGTCGCCAAGCTGCTGAGTCTCGCGGGTACCGTCGAGGTCGTCGACGACATCCGCTCGGCGAAGTGGATGAAGCTCGTCGTCAACTGCGCCGAACTGGTCACGTCAGCCTGCCTTGACCTGCCCCTGCTCGAGGCAGCAAGAGTGCCGGGTATGCACGACTTTATGGTGCGCGCCGGTCAGGAAGCGGTACGAACGTCGGTGGACCTAGGTCATCGAGTCGTGCCGATCTTCGGGCTCGCCGACGTCGACCCGACTCGGCCGGAGGAGTTCGTCGAGCGGATGCTCGACGCCGTCTACACGAGCTGGTCGCTGCCACACACCCTTACGACCGTTCTCCAAGACTGGCGAAAAGGGCGTCGCAGCGAGGTCAACGAGCTCAACGGTTACGTCGTCGCCCAACAGATCGGTCTCGGCGGCTCCGCCCCCGCCAACGCCCGCACAGTCGAGGTGGCACATCTCATCGAGAGCGGCCAGCTCGCCCGCAGGCGCGAGAACGCAGAACTGCTGCTGCGTGAACCGCTCTGACGGGCGACGCTAGCGCTAGTCGTGCGTGCCGAGGTACTCACGCAGCGCGGGGTCCTGGAGCTCGGGGACTCCTTCCGGTCCGCGGGAGCCCAACCGAAACCCAGCGGCGGCCAGCACGTGGTCGCGGGACGCAGCGGCACGGTCCGACAGTGCGCCGACGTCGAGGCCGACGATCTCGCCGTCCCACTTCCGTGCCGTGCCGTCTACCAGCACGGCACGAATGTCAGCCCTGTCGACACCCTGGACCAGGATGCCGGTTGGATTGCCCCCGGGGATGCTGTTGATGCCGTCGGCGCGGACCACGAGGAGATCCGCGCGCTTGCCGATTGAGATCGACCCGACCTGGTCACCTAGGCCGACCGCCCGGGCCCCCGAGATGGTGGCGAGCTCGAGGACGTCGGCGTTGCCGAGGAGCGCAGGCGCGCCGGCGCCGGTGCTCCGAGCGACTGCGGCGAGCATCCGCTGAGTGAGGAGCGTCGCGCGCATCTGGGTGAAGGCATCGCCAGCCAGGGAGATCTCGACGTCGACGCTCAGTCCCGGGCGGATGCCGGCGTCGAGGGCGCGCTGGATCGGCGGCACCCCGCCGGCCAGGCAAAGCTGCTCGTCCGACGTCGTGGCCAGCACTACCTGCACGTCGTTGCGCTCGATCTGGGACCAGGCATCCTCGGAGAGCCCGGTCGCGTGGACGAGCGTCACGTCAGGACCGAGCAGCCCGCTCGACCCGAGCCGCTCGAGCTCTGCTGACGAGGCTGGACCCATCACCCCATCCATCGTGATGCCCAGACTGAGGCCGCGAGCGATGCTCATCAGCTCCTCGACAGGGCGGACACGCCTCATGTCGATCGCCATCCGCAGGGTGATCAGGTCGTCGCGCTCAACGGCGTCGATGATCCGGCCGAGGTCGTCGGGCCACTGCTCGTCCCAGTCGTACGCGTTGGGTGGGGCGGAGGCGTGCACCGCGCGGACTCCTGTGTCGCGGTAGGCGTGCAGCACTGCGTCAGAGTGGGCGGAGGATCGCGAATTGTGGCTGAGGTCCAGCACCGTGGTGAAGCCAGCATCGAGGGCGCCGTACAGGGCCACCGTGTTGCCGACCAGCATGTCCTCGGGTCGGTAGTGACGGGCGACGCCGTCGTGAGTGATGGCAATGTAGCGCGGCAGGTCCGCGTCGACGGCGACGCGACGCAGCGCGCCCTGCCAACAGTGACGGTGCCCATCGACGAAACCCGGCGCGACGATGCACCCCGATGTATCGATCGTGATGGTGTCGCCAGGGAAGTGCTCGATCCGCTCGCCGACAGCCACCACGACCCCATCGATCACCAGCACGTCGCCAGCGTCGAACTGCCCGAGCATTGGGTCGACGGTGATGAGGGTCCCCCCGCGCAGGAGGACCGGGGATCGGTCACTGCGGGAGGTGAGTCGCGCCAGGTCCTCTGGGCGATCGAGGCGCGGGCCGCTCACCACTGCACCGCCACGTACTTGGACTCGAGGTAGTCGAGCATTCCGTCGTGCCCACCCTCTCGGCCGATGCCGCTCTGCTTGGTGCCTCCGAACGGCGCCGCCGGATCGCTCACCAGTCCACGGTTGATGGCCACCATTCCCGAGTCGAGCCTCTCAGCGACCCGCATCCCCCGCGCTAGGTCTGACGTGTGGACGTAGGACACCAAGCCGTACTCGCTGGCGTTGGCCAGCTCGATTGCCTCGTCCTCGTCGTCGAACCCGACCACCGGTGCCACCGGACCGAAGATCTCCTCGCGCAGGATCGCCGCATCGCTCGGCACGTCGTCGAGGACTGTCGGCTGGTAGAAGAAGCCGTCGCCAACCATCCGAGCGCCGCCGGCGGCGGCTACTGAACCCTCCGCTAGTGCTCCGTCGACGAGTGAGGCCACCTTGGCGACGGTCTCCTCGTTGACCAGCGGCCCGACCTCGCTGCCCTCGTCCAGGCCCGGGCCGACGCGCAGGGCGTTCATCCGCTCCGCCAGCCGTCTCGAGAACTCCTGCCGCACGGGATGCTGGACGTAGAACCTGTTCGCGGCCGTGCACGCCTCGCCTCCATTTCGCATCTTGGCGATCATCGCGGCATCGATGGCCAAGTCGAGGTCGGTGTCGGCGAAGACCAGGAAGGGCGCATTGCCACCGAGCTCCATCGAGCAGTTGACCACTTGGTCCGCCGCTTCGTGCAGGAGGAGCCTGCCCACCTCCGTACTGCCAGTAAACGACAGCTTGCGCACACGATCGTCGTGCAGCATGGCCGACACCACTGCACCCGAACGTCGCGCCGGAACCACGTTGACGACGCCGTCAGGCACTCCGGCCTCGGCAAGCAGGGCGGCCAGTGCCAGTGCGGTGAGCGGTGTGTCGCTCGCTGGTTTGAGCACGACCGTGCAGCCAGCGGCCAGTGCCGGCCCGATCTTGCGGGTCGCCATGGCGGCAGGGAAGTTCCAGGGCGTCACGAGGACACATACCCCGACCGGCTGGCGAAGTACCACGATGCGGTGGGCGCCGGCCGGGGCCACGCTCACCTGCCCGTCCGCGCGGACAGCCTCCTCGCTGTACCACCGAAAGAACTCGGCGGCGTAGGTGACCTCGCCCCTAGCGTCCGCGAGGGCCTTGCCGTTCTCGAGCGTGATCAGGCGGGCCAGGTCGTCTGCCCGCGCAGTCATCAGCTCAAAAGCGCGACGCAGCACCTCACCGCGTATACGGGGCGGAGCCGCTGCCCAGTCGGCGGCCGCCGACGCGGCCACCTCGACGGCGCGCAGAGCGTCGGTCACACTGCCGTCCGCGACTTCGGCGATGCGGACGCCACGGGCCGGGTCAGCGACCTCGAACCGACCCCCGTCGCTCGCGGACATCCACTCGCCACCAATAAAGAGCTCGAGCGGGACGCCGGAGAGGATGCTCGTGGCACGTCGGTCTGACTCAGAAGGCATTGGTCACCATCAATTCTTGTGCGGGGAACAGGGTCAGTAGGCGGGGGCCATTGGAGGTCACGACAACCTCTTCCTCTATGCGCGCGGCGGAGAACCCGTCGCTCGCCGGGCAGTAGGTCTCGAGGGCGAAGACCATGCCCTCCTTGAGCTCGACCGGCTCGATCATGCTGTTGAGTCGTGAGATGATGGGGCGCTCGTGGAGCCCGAGTCCTAGTCCGTGGCCGAACTGCAGGCCGAATGCGGCCATCTCACTGTCGAACCCGAACTCCTGCGCCTTCGGCCACACAGCCGCGATCTCGTCCGTGCCAACTCCGGGCCTGACCATCTCGATCGAGGCGTCCATCCAGGCCCTGGCGCGCTGGTAGGCGTCGCGCTGACTCGACGTGGCACTGCCCACCGCGAAGGTGCGGTAGTAGCACGTGCGGTAGCCGTTGAAAGAGTGGATGATGTCGAAGAAGGCCTGGTCCCCAGGGCGGATCAGTCGATCCGAGAAGTTGTGCGGATGGGGATTGCAGCGCTCGCCCGAGACGGCGTTGACAGCCTCGACCTGGTCGGAGCCCATCTCGTAGAGGCGCCGGTTGGCGAGCGCGACGATCTCGTTCTCACGGATGCCGGGCTTGAGCGCGTCGACGATGTCCTGGTAGACGCCGTCGACCATCGCAGCCGCCTGGTTGAGCAGGATGATCTCGTCCGATGATTTGATCAGGCGTGCATCGAGCATCAGCTGCTGGGCGTCGACGACGTGCAGTCCTTGTGCCTGCATCTCGAAGAGGAAGGCAGGCTCGACGATGTCGACGCCCACGGGGGCTTCCGCCACTCCGGCGTCTTCGAGCATCCCCTTGATCTCGCGGACCGCATCGCGCATCAGCCCCACGGACGGGGCGATCGCACCACGCAGCCCAAGCATGCCGGCGCGGCAATCGTCAGGGTCGAGCCACGGTGCGTAGAGCTTGTGATGCCGAGCAGCAGAGCCGAAGTCCCAGAGCACCGGATCTGAGTCGCCGGTCAGTAGCGCGTAACGCGTCATCTTGTCGCCGAGCGCGCCTCCAATCCACGTCGACGTCGCGTAGCGGATGTTGTAGAAGTCGAAAAGGAGCAGGGATCCACACTCGCTCGACCTGAGCGCCTCGCGAGCCCGCCCAAGTCGATAGCGTCGCAATCGATCGAAGTCGACCCTGGTCTCATAGTCGACGCCCATATGCCCCGGTGCGGGCAGGGGCTGAGCTGCACCAACCGATCCCCACTGTCCGATCATTGGCTTTCCCTTGTGATGACACCCATCGAAACCCCTTGCAATCGTTTGTGGCAAGGTAGTGCTGCGCGGGTTATCCGTCAAGATGGATCGACAACGTCCTATCCGCACATCCGGCGGATCGACGTCAGGGCATTGGACCACGGTGATAGATGTCGTTCTGCGGCGACGGATCGGGCGTCCAACCTGGCCACCGCGGTCCACCTTTATCTGTCAGGCGGCCGGGACTCGACGACCATGACCGACGCCACTGTCGTGCGATGATCAGGTCCAGGATTAGGAACGTTGGAGCCAAGTCAAGGGCCGTGCGGGGTCAGCAGTCGTAGGACCGTCTGTGACGACCGAGGGTTAGGTGCCCGTGGCTCGACGCCGTGCCTTTTACCACCGCGCTTTATCACCGTGCTGAAAAATCTGGGCGGGCGCGGCTTCCAGGTCGTCGAGCTTGATCCGGATGGCCCACTTGCCCCAGCGGTACGCCGGGAGCGTGCCGGCGGCGATCCACCATCGGATGGTCTTGACCGAGACCGATACGCACTCGGCGCGCCATAGACTACGTGGACGAGATCACCCTGAGCGTCCACTGCTGCCTCAACGTCGCTGCGGCTCCACGGCGGTTCGCAGTTCGGGGCCTCCAACCGGGCCGACGCGGCTTCCTTGGAGCCCCGAGCACTCCCTACTGGGCCATTGATCCCAACCGGATTCGACCAGATCGGATTCGTCGACACCGCGCACTCCACCGGCGCCCAGACCAATGATCTGCTCGAGACCCTCGTATCTGGGTGAGGTGTTCTACGTCGCCGGCGGAGTGGTCGTGGACATCCACCTGGCTGGAGCGGGCAGGACGGCGGATTGTCGACGTACGTTGCCTGGGTCGCCGTCCGGCCCAGTCATCTCCGAGGAAACCGGACTAGGAAGTCCTTGACAGGTGCAGCGCGAAGACAGCATTCTCAACGCTGGCAGTGTTGCGAAGGACACACCATGTTCCGCGATATGCAACGGATGCCGAGAAAGCATGGTGGGTCGTGCCAGATCTGTACGTCGACGGACAATGGACCGCCGCGCAGGCGGGGGAAGCCGCGAGCTCCGCTGCCCCGCCGACGGCACACTGGTCGGAGAGGTCGACGAGGCCACGGCCCCGGACACCGAGGGAGCCATCGAGGCCGCGCACCGGGCGTTCCACGACGGCGCATGGGCTGCCACCTCCCACCGCGAACGCGGTGACCTCCTGCTGCGGGTCGCGGACCTGCTCGAGCGCGACACCGACGCGATCGCCCGGATGGAGTCGCTCGACACGGGCAAGAGGTTCGTGGAGAGCCAGTACGACGTCGCGGACGTGGTCTCGGTCTTCCGCCACTACGGCCGGGTGGCGGCCGAGGACTCCGGGCGGGTCGTGGACGCCGGCAACGCCGACGTCGTCAGCCGGATCGTCCACGAGCCCATCGGCGTGTGTGCGCTGATCACCCCGTGGAACTATCCCCTGCTGCAGGTCTCCTGGAAGGTCGCACCCTGCCTCGCGGCCGGCAACACGTTCGTGCTCAAGCCGAGCGAGCTGACCCCGCACTCGGCGATCCACCTGATGCGGTTGCTCGAGGAGGCCGGCCTGCCGCCCGGGGTGGGCAACCTCGTCCTGGGCCCGGGCGCCACGGCGGGCGCACCGCTCTCGACCGATCCGCGGGTGGACATGGTGTCGTTCACGGGCGGGCTCGAGACCGGACGACGGATCATGGCTGCGGCCGCGGGGACCGTGAAGAAGGTCGCCCTCGAGCTCGGCGGCAAGAATCCCAACATCGTCTTCGCCGACGCCGACCTCGAGGTGGCCCTCGACTACGCGCTGACGGCCGTCTTCCTGCACTCCGGCCAGGTCTGCTCAGCCGGCGCCCGACTGCTGGTCGAGGAGTCGATCCACGACTCCTTCGTCGACGCCATCGTCGAGCGCGCACGCGACATCAGGCTCGGCGGCCCGTTCGACGACCAGGCAGAGACAGGGCCGCTCACCAGCTCCGCGCACCGCGACAAGGTCGAGGCCTACGTCGCCGGCGGACTCGCTGAGGGCGCCGTGCTGCGCTGCGGAGGCGAACGGCCCGAGGACCCGGCCCTGAGCGACGGCTTCTACTACCTGCCGACCGTGCTGGACCGCTGCACGAGTGCGATGTCGGTGACCCAGGACGAATCATTCGGACCGGTGATGACGGTCGAGACATTCCGCGACGAGGATGAGGCCGTGCGGATCGCCAACGACAGCATCTACGGCCTCGCCGGCGCCGTGTGGACCCAGGACGCCGGGCGGGCGGAGCGCGTCGCCGCGCGGCTGCGCATGGGCACCGTCTGGATCAACGACTACCACCCCTACGTGCCGCAGGCCGAGTGGGGCGGCTACAAGCAGTCCGGCACCGGGCGCGAGCTCGGCGCCGCGGGACTCGACGAGTACCGCGAGACCAAGCACGTCTGGCACAACATCCGACCCACCGTGCAGCACTGGTTCTCGGACGATCGAGCACCTGACAGCCACACGACCCCCAGCCGAGAGTCAGGAGCCTAGACATGGGCGCGCACCGGTTCGACGTCGTCATCGTGGGGGGAGGCTCAGCCGGATGCGCGCTGGCCAACCGGCTCTCCGCCGACCCGGGCACCAGCGTGCTGCTGCTCGAGGCCGGGCACTCCGACTTCCGGCTGGACCCGCTGGTGCACATGCCGGCGGCCCTGCCGATCCCGATCGGCAACCGGCTCTACGACTGGAAGTACAGGTCCGACCCCGAGCCGCACATGAACGGCCGCCGGGTCGTGCACGCCCGCGGCAAGGTCCTCGGCGGCTCCAGCAGCATCAACGGGATGATCTTCCAGCGCGGCAACCCGCTCGACTACGAGCGTTGGGGGGCCGACCCCGGGATGGAGACCTGGGACTTCGCCCACTGCCTGCCCTACTTCAAGCGGATGGAGAACTGTCTCGCCGGCGCCGATGACTGGCGCGGAGGTGACGGGCCCCTCGTCCTCGAGCGGGGGCCGGCGGCCAACCCCCTGTTCGGGGCGTTCTTCCAGGCTGCCCAGGAAGCCGGCTACCCGCTGACCGACGACGTCAACGGCTACCGTCAGGAGGGCTTCGCCCAGTTCGACCGCAACATCCACCGCGGACGTCGCCTCTCGGCCGCCCGCGCCTACCTGCACCCCGTCAGGCACCGCAAGAACCTCTCGGTCGAGACCCTCGCCCTCGCCACGCAGGTCCGCTTCCGGGGCAAGCGCGCGGTCGGCGTCGACTACCTGCGGGGCGGTCGCCTGCGCCGCAGCGTGGACGCCGGCAAGGTCATCCTCTGCGGCGGCGCCATCAACACCCCCCAGCTCCTGCAGCTCTCCGGAGTGGGTGACGAGACGCTCCTGCGCGAGCAGGGCGTCGATCTGGTCCACCACTCGCCGGGCGTCGGGGAGAACCTCCAGGACCACCTCGAGGTCTACATCCAGTACGCCTCCAAGCAGCCGGTGTCCATCGCCCCCGGTCTGCGGTGGCGGGCACGCCCGGGCATCGCCTACCAGTGGCTGTTCCACCGCCGGGGGCTCGGCGCCACCAACCACTTCGAGGGCGGCGGCTTCGTCCGGGGCAACGACGACGTCGACTATCCCAACCTGATGTTCCACTTCCTCCCGGTCGCCATCCGCTACGACGGGTCGTCGCCGACCAAGGGTCACGGCTACCAGGTGCACATCGGGCCGATGTACGCCGACACCCGCGGGTGGGTCCGGATCCGCTCGCGCGACCCGAAGGTCCACCCGTCGATGCAGTTCAACTACCTGTCCACGCCCAACGACAAGCGGGAGTGGGTCGAGGCGGTGCGGGTGGCGCGCGACATCCTCAACCAGCCGGCGTTCGCGGGCTACAACGACGGCGAGCTGTCCCCCGGCCCCTCGGTGGAGACCGACGAGGAGATCCTCGACTGGATCCGGGCCGACGCCGAGACCGCGCTGCACCCCTCGTGCACCACCAAGATGGGCATCGACGACATGGCGGTGGTCGATCCTGCGACGATGGGGGTGCACGGCATCGAGGGCCTGCACGTGGTCGACGCCTCGGTCTTCCCCTACATCACCAACGGCAACATCTACGCGCCGGTGATGATGGTCGCCGAGAAGGCGGCCGACCTGATCGCCGGCAACACCCCGCTCCCCCCGTTGGACGTCCCCTTCTACCGCGCGCGAGAGAGCTCCGAGCTGCATCCGCCGGGCGACAGCCGCAATGGCCTCACCCACCATCTAGGCGAGGAACACTCATGACGGCAGCAGCACCAACCCAGGCACCCGCCCATCCGCCGGCCCCGGCTCCGGCGCTCTCGGTCAAAGGTCTGTGGAAGATCTTCGGGCCGCGAGCCGACAAGATCATCGGCACACCCGACGCCGAGCTCTCGCGAGCCGACCTGAAGGCCAAGAGCGGCTGCGTCGTCGGCGTCAAGGACGTCTCCTTCGACGTCGCGCCGGGGGAGGTCTTCGTCGTGATGGGGCTCTCCGGATCCGGCAAGTCCACCCTGGTGCGGTTGCTGACGCGCCTGATCGAGCCGACGAGCGGCACGATCTCGCTCAACGGGATGGACATCACCTCGGCCTCGGCCAGCCAGCTGCGCGACGTACGCCGCACCCAGGTCTCGATGGTCTTCCAGCACTTCGGACTGCTGCCCCACCGCCAGGTGATCGACAACGTCGCCTACGGCCTCGAGGTGTGCGGCGTCGGCAAGAAGGAGCGCCGGGAGAGGGCGGCACAGATCATCGACCTCGTCGGCCTGACGGGCTACGAGAAGTCCTACCCCGACCAGCTGTCCGGGGGCATGCAGCAGCGTGTGGGGCTGGCACGAGCGCTGGCCGGCGACCCGGAGATGCTGCTGTTCGACGAGCCCTTCTCGGCGCTCGACCCGCTGATCCGGCGCGACATGCAGAACGAGGTCATCCGCCTGCACCACGAGCTCGGCAAGACGATGGTCTTCATCACCCACGATCTCGCCGAGGCGCTCAAGCTCGGTGACCGGATCATGATCCTGCGCGACGGTGAGATCGTGCAGATCGGCACCCCGGACGAGGTGGTGGCCAACCCGGCGGACGACTACGTCAAGGACTTCGTCTCCGAGGTGCCCAAGGCGCACGTGCTCACGCTGAAGTGGGTGATGCGCCCACCGCGCCCGGGCGAGTCCCTCGAGGGCCCGGCGCTCCCCGTGACCACGATCGTGCGGCAGGCTGCTCGACTCGCGATCTCCTCCGACGCCCCGGTCCGGGTGATGGACGGGGACACGATGGTCGGGGTGGTCGACGAGAACGACATCATGCGCGTCGTCGTGGCGGAGGAGGAGCTGTGAGCGCCAGCTCGCTGGCCACTGCTCCGAGACCCGTCGAACCCGGCGCGCAGGCGCCCGTCGCCGAGCACGCCGGGCCCAGCCGCTGGGTGCTGGCCGGCATCGTGATCGCCGTCTGGGTCGTGGTCTTCTTCTTCACCCGGGGCACCGACACCCTCCCGTTGCCGGGAGGCGCGCGCACCGACCTCCACGACCGGCTCACCGAGTTCCAGAACGGGTTGCTCGCCGGTCGCGACACCAACCCCTTCATGCAGCTCACCAACACGATCGCGGAGTTCTTCCGCGGGTGGGTCGACTGGCTGCAGCGGATGTTCGTCAGTCCCAACCTCCCGCGCCCGGTGCCGGAGGTCGGCTGGCTCGGCGTGACAGCGCTCGCGACCTACCTCGGCCTCGTCGTCGCCAACTGGCGGATCGCGATCCTGGTGGGTGCGTCCTTCCTGTCCTTCGGCCTGTTCGGCTTCTGGGAGGACTCCCTCGACCTGCTCATCATCACGGGGATCGCAGTGGCGATGGTGGTCATCATCGGCATGCCGCTCGCGGTGCTGGTGGGGACCCACGCCGGAGCCAACCGGGTCATCACGGTCTTCCTCGACCTGATGCAGACCATGCCGACCTTCGTCTACCTGCTGCCGATCGTGCTCTTCTTCGGCATCGGCACCAGCGCGGCTGTGGTGGCGACGTTGGTCTACGCACTCCCGCCGCTCATCCGCATTGCCGGGTTCGGCATCCGCGAGGTCCCCGCCACGACGATCGAGGCGACCGACTCCGCGGGCCAGACCTACTGGCAGCGCCTGGTCAAGGTGCAGATCCCGATGGCGCGCAGGACCATCATCGTGGGGCTCAACCAGACGACGCTGGCCGCCCTGTCCATGGCGACCCTGGCGGCGTTCGTCGACGGACCCGGCCTCGGACAGCCCGTGCTGGCCGGCCTGCGCATCAACGACGTCGGGGCCGCCTTCGTCCCCGGAGTCCTCATCGTGGTGATGGCCGTGATGCTCGACCGCGCGACGACCGCGGCGAGCGAGCGGACCGAGAAGGTGGCCCGCGGTGAAGGCACGGATCCGCGCGTACGTCGCGTGCTGCTCGTCGGCGGCGGCGTCGCCGCGTTGGTGGCGGTCTACCTGTCCCGCGTCTACGTCGGCCTGGCCGAGTTCCCCACCTACTCCTTCGGTGACACCGCAGCGGCCGGCGTGAGCGCCGCCGTCGACTGGTTCACCTCAACCTTCGGCGGGGTCACCGGAGGGCTCAAGGACGCCGTGACCAACGCGTTCCTCAACCCGATGCAGTCCCTGCTGGCCGAGTCGCCCTGGTATGTCTCGTTCGTGGCGCTCGCGGCACTCGCGCGAGTCATCGGCGGCGTCCGCGCTCTCGCCTCGACGCTCGTGTGCCTGGCCGGCATCCGCTACCTGGACCTGTGGCACGACACGATGATCACCCTCACCATGACGCTGGTGGCCACCGTGCTGGTCATGGTCCTGGCGCTGGTGTTCGGGGTGTGGATGGCACGGGACCGGCGCGTCGACCTCGGCATCAGGCCCCTGCTCGACGGTGGGCAGACGATTCCCCCGTTCGTCTACCTGATCCCGGTGCTGGCGCTGTTCGGTCCCTCTCGCTTCACCGCGATCGTCGCCGGCATCGTCTACGCGGCCCCGGCCGCGATCAAGCTGGTGGCCGACGGCGTCAAGGCGGTGTCACCGACCACCATCGAGGCCGGGCGCTCGACCGGCCAGACCACGTGGCAGGAGATCATCAAGGTCCAGCTGCCGATGGCTCGCGGGTCGTTGGTGCTGGCCACGAACCAGGGACTGCTCTACGTGCTGTCGATGACCGTGATCGGGGGGCTCGTCGGCGCCGGCGCGCTGGGCTACGACGTGGTCTTCGGGTTCTCGCGCAGCGAGGCGTGGGGCAAGGGAGCGGCAGCCGGCCTGACCGTCGTGCTCCTCGGCGTCATGCTCGACCGCGTCACGCGGGCGGCCGCCTCCAGCAGCCGCGAGGCCGCTCCGGGGCCGCGACGGTCCTTCGTCGTCCGTCTGCCCATCGGGCCCCCGACGTAGTCACCGAAGGTTTTTCCGAACAGCCAGGAGATGAGGAGCACGACATGATCAATGCCACGAGGCCGAGGATCCGACTGGGGGCACTCGCCGCCATCGCCACCTTGGCGCTGTCCGCCTGTGGCGGTGGATCCATCGAGGAGCAGACGCAGGCCAACGAGGAGCAGGCCGCCGCGGGCGGCGGGGACTGCGGCGAGCTCAACATGGCCGTCAACCCCTGGGTCGGCTACGAGGCCAGCGCCTACGTCGTCGGCACCATCGCCCAGGACCAGCTCGGCTGCACCGTCAACTACAAGGACCTCAAGGAGGACGTCGCCTGGCAGGGCTTCGGCACGGGCGAGGTCGATGTCGTGATCGAGGACTGGGGCCACCCCGACCTGGAGAGCAAGTTCTTCGAGGCCGAGGGCGACGGGACCGCCATGGACATGGGTCCGCAGGGCAACGTCGGGATCATCGGCTGGTATGCCCCGCCGTGGCTCGCCGAGGAGAACCCGGACATCCTGGACTACAAGAACCTCAACGACTACGCCAGTGACTTCGCGACCTCGGAGTCCGGCGGCAAGGGCCAGTTCCTGGGTGCCGACCCGTCCTACGTCCAGTTCGACGAGGCGATCGTGGAGAACCTCGACCTCGACTTCAAGGTCGTCTTCTCCGGCTCGGAGGCCGCGAGCATCGAGGCGTTCCGCAAGGCCGAGCAGAACAAGGAGTTCCTGATCGGCTACTTCTACGAGCCGCAGTACTTCATGGCCGAGGTGCCGCTGGCCAAGGTCGCGCTCCCGCCGTACGAGGAAGGCTGCCAGGACGAGCCCCAGGACGTCGCGTGCGACTACCCCGAGACGGAGCTGAAGAAGATCGTCGGGACCGAGTGGGCCGAGTCGGGCTCCAGCGCGGTCGGGCTGGTGGAGAACTTCTCCTGGACCAACGAGCACCAGAACGTCGTCGCCGGCTACATCGCCGCGGACGGCATGTCCCCGGAGGAAGCGGCCTCCACGTGGATCGAGGAGAACCAGGACATGGTGGACGGCTGGCTGTCGTAGGCCGGTCGCGCTGACGTCTGCGACGTCACGGACGGGTGGCGGCCCGGTGTACGCCGGGTCGCCTCACCCGGCCGCCCGCTCGGCGATCTCGACGATGTTCATCAGCAGCATGGCGCGGGTCATCGGGCCGACTCCCCCGGTCGCGGGGCTGATCCGGCCGGCCACCGTGCTGACCTCCGGGTGGACGTCACCGAGGATCCCCTCGATGGTGCGGGTGACGCCCACGGACAGGACCGTGGCGCCGGGACTGATCCAGTCCGGCTTCACCAGGTGGGCGACGCCTGCCGCGGCGACGACGACGTCCGAGGCGCGGGCGTGCGCGGCGATGTCGACGGTCGCCTCGTGGCACAGGGTGACGGTGGCGTGCTCGGTCGGGCGGGTCAGCATCAGGCCCAGCGGCCGACCGACGGTCAGCCCGCACCCGATGATGCAGAACCGCTGACCGGTGATCTCGACGTCGTGCTGACGCAGGAGCTCGATGATCCCGCGCGGCGTGCACGGCAGTGGGCCCGGGATGCCCAGGACCAGCTTGCCGAGACTGGCCGGGTGCAGGCCGTCCGCATCCTTCTCGGGATCGATCAGCTGCAGCACCCGGTGCATGTCCACGTGGGCCGGGAGCGGCAGCTGCACGATGAAGCCGGTGCACGAGGGGCTCTCGTTCAGGCCCTGGACCGCAGCCTCGATGTCCTCCTGCGTCGTGGTCGACGGCAGCTCCACGCGGATCGACTCGATGCCGACATCCGCGCAGTCGCGGTGCTTGCCCCTCACGTAGGAGTGGCTGGCCGGGTCGTCACCCACCAGGATGGTTCCCAGGCCCGGGCGCACTCCCCTGGCTGCCAGGGCTGCGACCCGCTCGGCCAGCTGCTCCTTGATGTCGGACGCCACCCTGCGTCCGTCGATCGTCTGTGCGAGTGCCACCGACGCTGCCTTTCGAAGAGTGCTGGAGCCTGAGGACAGTCCATGACGATCGAGACTGCGTGTAGCGAGTCAACGCCAGTTGCGGATCACACAACCGTGCGCGTCATACGAAACAGTGTTCAGTTGCCGTCCCGCGCTGTCAAGTGGCGGGACCGCCGCCTCCCCCGGCTCCAGCCGTACGTCACCGCGATCCGCGGGCCCCGCCGCGCCGCGTAAGGTTGCGTCATGAGCAACCCGCAGCAGGAAATCGGGCCGGAGCGAGTGTCCGGACGTGCCAGCGACGCCAAGGGGGGCGTGCAGTCGGTGGATCGCGCGATCACGGTGCTCGAGATCCTGGCGCGCGAGGGCCACGCCGGAGTCAGCGAGGTGGCCGACGAGATCGGCGTCCACAAGTCCACCGCCTTCCGGCTGCTGGCGGCCCTCGAGGAGCGCGACCTGGTCGAGCAGAACGTCGATCGCGGCAAGTACCAGCTGTCGTTCGGCATCCTTCGCCTCGCGAGCGCGATCCCGGGGCGCATCGACATCGCCCGTCAGGCGCAGGCTCCCATGGACGCACTCGCCCAGCGGCTCGACGAGACCATCAATCTCGCCGTGGTCCGCGAGCACTACGCGGTCAACGTGCAGCAGGCCCTCAGCTCCGCGGCGGTCGTCAGTCAGAACTGGGTCGGCCAGCTCACGCCGCTGCACGCGACGTCGAGCGGCAAGGTGCTCCTGGCGTTCATGCCCGACGAGCAGCGCGACGCCATCCTCGACACGACGGGGTTGCCCAGCCTGACGGCCAACACGATCACCTCACGTGCCGCGCTCCTGGACCAGCTCACCGCGATCCGGGAGGGTCAGGTCGCGACCGCCTCCGAGGAGCTCGAGCTGGGGCTCCACGCGATCGCCGCGCCGGTGCGCGACCACACCGGGACGGTCGTCGGTGCGATCAGTGCGTCGGGGCCGGCCTACCGCTTCGACCTCGCGAAGATGGCGGAGGCCACGACAGACCTCCAGCAGGCCGCCCTCGCGATCAGCAAGCGGATGGGTTGGTTGGGCCCCACCTCTTGACCTGAGCACTCCATCACCGTCAGGCTGTTGCGTATCGCTCACTTAGTTGTGCATTACGGAAATGGAGCTCGCGATGGCACCCCGTCCCACCGTTGGTCAGGAATACGTGCTCACCCTCACGTGTCCTGAGGCGCCCGGCATCGTCTTCGCGGTCAGTCGCTTCGTGATGGAGCATGGCGGCAACATCAGCGCCAGCCACCAGTTCGACGACCGGCTCACCGACACCTTCTTCATGCGGGTCCAGTTCCGCGCCGAGGACCTGAGTGTCGAGTCGCTGCGCCAGGACTTCGAGGCGATCGCCCACGAGCTGATGATGTCGTGGCAGATCCACGACGTGGCCACACCCACCCGTGCGCTGCTCATGGTCTCGAAGTTCGGTCACTGCCTCAACGACCTGATGTTCCGCACCACCACCGGTGCCCTGAACCTGGAGATCCCCGCGATCGTCTCCAACCACCGCGACTTCGAAGCAGTGGCCGAGTCCAACGGCATCCCGTTCTTCCACGTGCCGGTCACCGCCGACAACAAGCCCGAGGCCGAGGCCCGGCTGCTCGAGCTCGTCGACTCCCTCGACGTCGACCTCGTCGTCCTGGCCCGCTACATGCAGGTGCTGTCCAACGAGCTGTGCACCAAGCTCGAGGGACGGGCGATCAACATCCACCACTCGTTCCTGCCCAGCTTCAAGGGCGCCCGGCCCTACCACCAGGCGCACGCTCGTGGCGTGAAGCTGATCGGTGCCACCGCGCACTACGTCACCCCGGACCTCGACGAGGGTCCGATCATCGAGCAGGACGTCGCGCGCGTCGACCACTCGCTCGACCCCCAGGAGATGACGGCCGCGGGTCGCGACGTCGAGGCGCAGGTCCTGGCCCGCGCCGTCCGCTGGCACAGCGAGCACCGGGTGCTGCTCCACAACAGTCGCGCCGTCGTGTTCCGCTGAGTCCGCCCCTTGGCGTCCTGCACAGCCATGACCGGCCAGGCGGCCACCGCTCGGGCGGGTGGCAGTCCGGGCGACAGGGATCGCTAGGTTCGGGGGATGGACAGTGATCAGGGTGCCGCCACGGGGTCACGATGACGGCGCCGACTGACGGCGAGCGGGGCCAGTGGCCCTCGTGGGTGTACGCCGTGGGCGACACTCCGGACCACCGCTTCAGCCTCGCCAACGAACGGACGTTCCTGGCGTGGGTGCGCACGTCACTGGCGCTGATGGCGGGAGGCACCGCCCTCGGTGCCGTGGACCTCGACGCCCCCCGCTCCCTGCAGGCCGCGCTCGCTGTTGCGCTCGTCGTGCTCGGCCTGCTCGGGGCCGCCCTCGCGTGGCTGCGCTGGGCGTCGGCCGAGCGGGCCATGCGCACGCACCGACCACTTCCCGGCACCACCGCACTGGCGTGGTTCGCCCTCGCGCTCGTGCTGGTGGCAGCCGGGCTCGTGGTGCTGGTCCTGTGAGCGCCGGGACCGACCCGGAGCACGCCGAGGACCAGTACGAACGGACGCTGCTGTCCTGGCGCCGCACAGCGCTGTCCCTGGTCGCGACCGGGCTCCTGGTCGGCCATCTCTCGGTGACAGACGCAGGACGGCCGATGCTGGCGGCCACCCTGTGCGGCATCGCTCTCGTCGTGGCCTTCGTCTGGCTCGCTGGGGCGCGGTCGACCGGCGTCACGGGTCTGGTGCTCATCGCCGGGGTGTCGCTGCTGGGGATGCTGGCGCTGGTCGGCCTCGTTGCGCGCTGACGGCGGGCACGGGTCGGCGAGCACGGCTCGGCGATCGCGGCTCGGCGGCTGGAGGCTCAGAGATCCGCTGCGAGTCGAAACCCCAGGTTTCCCGCGGTCGAGTCGCAGGAGTGGGCCTGGCGTCCAGCGACCCGGTAACGCCGACAGTACGACTGGTGGCACAGGTAGGAGCCGCCGCGGCTGACCCCAGCCGCATCGCGGGCGGACCAGGAACCGGCGCACCACTCCCAGACGTTCCCGGTGAGGTTGTACAGGCCGTGCCCGTTGGCGGTGAAGGCATCCACCGGGCAGGTGCCCCGCCAGCCGTCGGCACCGGTGTCGTGGGAGGGGAAGGTGCCCTGCCACACGTTCATCCGATGCTCGCCCGACGGCTCCAGCTCCTCACCCCACGGGAACGACGCCCCCGCCAGTCCGCCGCGGGCGGCGTGCTCCCACTCCTCCTCGGTCGCGAGGCGCGCACCCCACCACGTGGCGTACCCCTCGGCGTCTCGACGCGACACGTGCACGACCGGGTGGTCGCCGCGCCCCTCGAGCCCGGACTGCGGACCCTCCGGGTGCGCCCAGTCCGCGCCGTGGACCTGTCGCCACCACGGTGCCGCCGCAACCCCGCGCGTGGGTGGGAAGTCGTCCGGGAGCAGTCCCCCGAAGACGAACGAGGAACCGAGACGCTCCGCATCGGTGCGGTAGCCCGTCGCCGCGACGAAGTCAGCGAACTCCGCATTGCTGACGGCGCACCGGCCGATGGCGAAGGGCGAGACGTCCACCTCGCGAAGCGGCCACTCCTCCGGGTGGTCGGGGTCGTCGCTGCCGACGATCGTCCGGCCGCCGGCCAGCGCCACCATCGCGTCGTGGGGGTTCCCCCCGCGTCCGGGGCCGTACTGCCCCGTGACGCCGGCCGATCGCTCGGCGCCCGGGCCGCAGGGAGTGCAGCACCCGCTCACTGATGGACCGAGACTGCCCGCGCGCGACCGTCGTCGTCGGGGAGGTCCCCGGTCCCCAGGTCGAACCGCACCCGGCGGATCTCACCGGTGAACCGGTTGTGCACCGGCTGGTAGTCGTCGACGACCGGCGTCCCGCGGTCGACCCCGATGTTGAAGGTCTCGTCGAAGGAGAAGTAGTACGCGGTGGTCGCGTCGATCCGCCCGGAGCCGATCACCGCTCCGTCGAGCGCCAGCGTGGCCAGGGCGCCACTGCCGGGCGGGCCGCCGTCGTAGGTGAACGTCATCGTGAGCTGGTGACGTCCCACCGGGATCGGCTGCGTCCCGCGTACGACCACGAGGTCACGCCCGACGAAGTTGTAGGCGTAGGCCGGCACGCCGTCGACGCAGTAGAGCGACCACCCGCCGAACCGGCCGCCCTGCGCGACGACGACCCCGTCGACGCCCTCCGGCACGTCGAGGTCGGCGGTGATGACGTGGGAGCGGTTCTTCACGTTCGGGGCTGCCTCCTCGCTCAGCCGCCCGACCCGCGGCCCGAAGACCAGGCTGGAGCGGCCGTGGTGCAGGTCGACTCGACCCGCGACCTCGGGGTTCTCCCGCTCGGTGACCCGGTCGTCGAGCGGCAGCACGTGGTGCTTCTCGGCCTCCTGGTCGAAGACCTCCTGCAGCTGGCGCAGCCGCTCGGGCTGCTCGGCCGCGAGGTCGCGTGCCTGCGTCCAGTCGACGTCCAGGTCGTAGAGCTCCCAGCGGTCCTCCTCGAACGGCCTGTCGCCCGCGTCGACCATCTCCCAGGGCGTGCCGTGGCGCGTCGCGGCGTTCCAGCCGTCGTGGTAGATGCCGCGGTTGCCGACCATCTCGAAGTACTGAGTCGTCCGCCGGTCCTGCGCGTCCGCGTCGTCGAAGGTGTAGCCCAGGCTGACGCCCTCGATGGGTTGCTGTGCCACGCCGTGGACGCTCTCCGGCTGCGGTAGGCCGGCCGCCTCCAGCACGGTGGGCAGCACGTCGATGACGTGGTGCCACTGATGCCGGACAGCGCCCTTGTCGGCGATCCCGTTTCCCCAGCGAACGATCATCCCGTCGCGGGCGCCCCCGAGGTGCGAGGCGACCTGCTTGGTCCACTGGTACGGCGTGTTCATGGCCAGGGCCCAGCCGACGGGGTAGATCGGGTAGGTCGTGGCGTCACCGAGCTGGTCGAGACGGGCCGCCATGTCGGCGGTGTCGTCCTCGAGCCCATGTCCCACCAGGTGTTCGCGGAACGTGCCCCGGGGCCCGCCCTCCCCGGAGGCGCCGTTGTCGCCGAGCAGGTAGAAGAAGAGCGTGTCGTCGAGGACGCCGATCTCCTCGAGCGTGTCGACGAACCGACCCACCTGCACGTCGGCATGTTCGGCGAAGCCTGCGTAGGTCTCCATGAACCGCGCGGCCACCCGGCGCTCGGTCTCGTCCAGCTCGTCCCAGTGGGGCACCCCCTGCGACCAGGGCGCCAGCACGGCCTCCTCGGGGACGACGCCGAGCTCCTTCTGGCGGGCCAGCGTCGCCTCGCGCTGCGCGTCCCAGCCGTCGTCGAAGCGGCCGGCGTACTTGTCGCGCCACTCGGGGGCCACGTGGAACGGCGCGTGGGTGGCGCCGAGCGCGAGGTAGGTGAAGAAGGGGCGGTCGGGGGTGATCGCCTGCTGCGTCGTCACCCAGTCGATCGCGCGGTCGACGAGGTCCTCCGACAGGTGGTAGCCCTCCTCGGGAAGGCGATCGGGCTCGACCGGGCGGGTGCCGTCGTAGAGCTGGGGGTACCAGTGGTTCATCTCGGCGCCCATGAAGCCGTAGAAGGTGTCGAAGCCCTCGCCGGTGGGCCACCGCGTGAACGGTCCGGACGGATTCACCTCGACCGGCGGGGTCTGGTGCCACTTGCCGAACGCCGCAGTGCTGTAGCCGTTGCCGCCCAGGATCTGGGCGATCGTGGCCGCGCTGGCCGGCCGGAACCCGTGGTACCCGGGCTCCGGCGTGGACATCTCCGACGTCACGCCCATGCCGACGGAGTGGTGGTTGCGGCCGGTGAGCAACGCCTGACGGGTGGGCGAGCACAACGAGGTCACGTGGAACCTGCTGTAGCGCAGGCCCTCGCCGGCCAGCCGATCGGCGGTGGGCATCTCACACGGGCCGCCGTAGGGCGACGACGCCCCGAATCCCATGTCGTCGACCAGCACCACGACCACGTTCGGCGCTCCGCTGACAGCTCCGACCGGACGGATCGGCCGGGCGGTGGTGTCCACCTGCAGGGGCAGGTGCAGGCGGTCAACGTCGCTCTGTGAGCCTTCGTCTGTCACTGATCGGACTCCTCTGGCTCTGTGTCTGACGTGCGTGCCACGGCGTCGGCACGTCTCGGCGACAGCACTATGGCGGCGCCGGCGTGGAATTTCAATCGCACCCGCGATCTCCTCGGTGGGCCACGGTGAGCGAGAGCGGGCTGGGTCAGCGTTGTCGGGCCCGGTAGGCGGCAACGGCCTGCCGGTTGCCGCACGTGGCGCTGCAGAAGATCTTCGAGCGATTGCGGGAGAGGTCGAGCACGAGGGCCTGGCAGTCGTCCCGGGCGCAGACGCCGAGTCGGGACAGCTCGTCGGCCCGGATGACGTCGACCATCGCCATCGCGGTCTCGACCGAGATGCGCTCGGCCAGCGGACGGTCGGGGCCGACGACGTGCAGGTGCCAGTCGAGGGCGTCGTGCCGCTCGAGCTGCGGGGTGACCTCGACGTGCGCGAGCAGCTCGTTGACGATCATCACCGCGTGGTCACGCTCGGAGGTGAGCAGCTCGCGCAGACGCGGTCGCATGCGGCGTACGTCGGCCAGCTCGCTCTCGTCCCTGTCGTGACGGCCGGTGTAGCCGAACTCGGCCCAGAAGGCGTCCAGGTCGTCCGGCGAGGTGAGGGTGTCGGGCGGCTCTGCGGAGTTCACCAGTGACACCGCGGACTGCAACGCGAGTTCGGTGTCATGAGCGAAGGCCACGCTGAGACCTTAACCGGCTACGGCGTCGCCCGACGGTCCCAGGACCGGGGCGGGGCGACCGGTGATCTCGTCGGCACCGCGGACCGCGAGCCTGCCCAGCTCCTCGAACCGGTCCTCGGTGAGTCTCTCGCTCGGCCCCCAGAGGCTGACGACTGCGACTGGACGCCCCGCCACTCCCAGCACCGGCGCGGACACCCCCCAGGCCGACGTCTCGAACTCTCCACGGCACACCGCGTAGCCGAGGCCACGGATGACGCCAAGCTCGCGCTCGAGCTCCGCGAGGGACGTGATCGTGGCAGGCGTGTGCCGGGGGAGCGACCCGCCGTGAGGTCGTTTCAGGAGCTGCCGGACGTCGCTGGGATCGGAGTGCGCCAGCAGGACCTTGCCCGTCGAGGTGGCGTGCAGGGGGACCTCACGACCCTGCCATCCGGCAGCCACCACGGCACCGGCCGTCGCCTCCGCGACGTAGGTCAGGACACCGTCGCGCAGCACGGCCAGCGCAGCGGTCTCCCTCGCCCGGGCTGCCAGACGTCGCAGCACGGGACGGGCCGCTCGGACGAGGTCGTCACCGGGGGCCTGCCCGGCCAGGTCGATGAGGCCGAAGCCGAGCGAGTAGGCGCCGGTGACGTCGTCACGCGACACCAGGCGCTCCTGCTCCAGGGCAGTCAGCATGCGCCAGGTCGTGGTGCGGTTGAGCCCCACGGCCTGGGCCAGGGTGGTCGCGGTCGCACCGGTGTCGGGTGCTGCCGCGATCGCCCGCAGGAGCGCGGCAGCCCGTTCGACCGACTGCACCCGGGTCGACCGGGGGCGCACCTCACCAGATGACATTCACATTTCCTTTCCCGAAACTGTTGACCAACGCGTGCCCCGCCCGCCACTCTGTCCGAATTGCAGCAGTCCCGTTCGCATAGTGCTACAGGAAGTCACAAAGTGAACCAGAACACGCGCCACACCATTGGACTCTCTCGGCGTCAGCTCCTGAGGTACTCCGGATACGGCGTCGCCGCGGTCGGGGCGAGCGGTCTCTTCGCGGCGTGCGGGGGTGACGGCGACGGAGGCGGTGGCAGCGGTGGGGGTGGCGGCCCCCAGGGTTCCGGCGGCCAGCTGATCCACGGTGCCACCGGCGGCGGCAGCAAGGACACGCTCGACCCGCACCAGCCGGTCACGGCTGCCGACATCGCGCGCTGCAACAACCTCTACGAGCCGTTGCTCTTCTGGAACAACAACTACGAGCTCGAGCCGGCCCTCGCCGAGTCGGTGGAGTCCTCCGCGGACGCCGTGACCTGGACGGTCACCATGCGCCAGGGCGCCACCTTCCACAACGGCAAGGCCGTCACCGCCGAGGACGCCTGGCTCAGCATCCGCCGCGTCGCCGACCCCAAGGCGCCGCTCTCGGCCGGCGGCCAGCTCTCGCAGATCATCGACTTCGAGAGCTCGAAGGTCGTCGACGACGGCACGCTGAGGATCGTGCTCAACACGCCCTACGCGCTCCTGGACTCCCTGCTGGCCGAGTACACCCTCGGCATCATCCCGGGCGGCGAGTTCGACCCGGCCAACCCGGTCGGCACCGGGGCGTTCGCCTACAAGTCCTTCGAGGCCGGCAAGACGAGCACCTTCACCAAGTTCGCCGACTACTGGGGCGACGCGGCCTTCCTCGACGAACTGGTCATCCAGGACTTCAACGACGACAACGCCAAGGTCAACGCCCTCCAGGCGCAGCAGATCCAGACCATCGACAACCTGCCCTACAACCTCATCGACACGATCAAGGGCGCCGGCGGCGGCGTGCTGGAGGCCGACGGCGGCCAGTGGGTGCCGTTCACGATGCGCGTCGACCAGGCGCCGTTCGACGACGTCCGGGTCCGACAGGCGATGCGTCTGATCGTCGACCGTCAGGCGATGATCGACCAGACCCTGAGCGGCTACGGCACGCTCGGCAACGACATGTACGCCCCGCTGGACGTCAACTACGCCAGCGACCTGCCCCAGCGCGAGCAGGACATCGACCAGGCCAAGTCGCTGCTGGCCGCGGCCGGCGCGGAGGGGCTGCAGGTCGAGCTCTTCACCGGCGACGACATCGGCTCGGTGGCGGTTCCCGCCGCCAACCTCTTCGCCGAGCAGGCCAAGGCGGCCGGCGTGGAGGTGAAGGTCACCAAGAAGACGCCGTTCTACGACGACGACTACTTGTCCTACACCTTCGCCCAGGACTTCTGGAACACCCGCAACTACATCCCGCAGGCAGTCGTCGGCACGTTCCCGCCCGACCTCGGTGGCACCTACAACGAGACGCACTGGGACAACAGCGACCACCGCGACCTCGTCAATGCCGCCGCCAAGGAGGTCGACGAGGCCAAGCGCGCCGACCTGGTCCAGCAGGCGCAGGAGATCGAGTACGACGAGGGCGGCCTGATCATCTGGGGCTTCCGCAAGCAGATCGACGCCTACGCGTCGAACGTGCAGGGCCTCGAACCGAGCAAGTACCTCCCGCTCGGCAACTACAAGTTCAACAAGGTGTCGATCTGACATGACACAGGTCGCGACTCTCCCTGACCCGCTCGCGGAGGTCGCACCTGTGCGGGGCCGCTCCGGTGCGGTGGCGTGGGGCATCTGGCTCGCACGCCGCCTCGGCCTGGCCGCACTGACCATGTGGCTCGTCTCGATCCTGGTGTTCCTCGCCACCGCCGCCCTCGGCGACCCGGTGCGGGCGATCCTGGGCCGCGACTACACGACCAACGTGGCCCGGCGCGAGCAGCTCGAGGCTCAGCTCGGGGTCGGAGACTCGATCCTCACCCGCTACGTCGACTGGCTGGGTGGTCTGCTGGCCGGCGACTTCGGCACCTCGCTGGCCAACCAGCTGCCGGTGTGGGACCAGATCTCGGACACCGTGCTCAACACGCTGGTGCTGGTGCTGCTCGCAGCCCTGGTGATGATCCCGCTGGCCTTCGGCATCGCGATGATCTCGGCGCACTTCCGCCGCAGGCGTCCCGACACCGTCATCCAGACGATCCTGCTGGCGCTGGCCGGGGTTCCCGAGTTCGTCACGGGCATCCTCCTCGTCGCGCTCTTCTCGACCTCGGTCTTCACCATCTTTCCGGCCGTCACGATCGCATCGGCGGGCGGGCACCCCTGGGACAACCCGGAGGGCATCGTCCTGCCGGTCGCGACCCTGGTGATCGCCGTGACGCCCTACGTGTCCCGCATCGTGCGGTCCACCCTGCTCGAGGTCCTCGACAGCGACTACGTCGAGCTGGCCCGGCTCAAGGGCATCCCCGAACCGGTGGTGATGCGCAAGCACGCGTTGCTCAACGCGATCGTCCCCGGCATCCAGGTGATCGCGCTCCAGCTGGCCTGGCTCGCCGGCGGCGTCGTGCTGGTCGAGACGCTCTTCGCCTACCCCGGCGTCGGCAAGCAGCTGGTCGACTCGGTCCGCAACCACGACGTCCCGATGGTCCAGGCACTCAGCATGATCATCGCGGGGGTCTACATCGTGGTGAACCTGGTGGCTGACGTGCTGTCCATCCTGCTCACCCCCCGCGCACGGACGGCGATCTCGTCATGAGCCAGGTCGAGACAGGTCCCGCGCCGGCCACCTTCCTCCGCCGCGCGCTGCGGCAGAAGCGGTTCGCCTTCGGCTTCGGCGTCACCGTGCTGGTGGTGCTCTTCGCGATCGTCGCACCCTTCGTGGCCCCCTACGGCGAGAAGGAGACCGCCGGGCCGCCCTACGCCAAGGACGGCATCTTCGGCACCGACTACATCGGCCAGGACGTGCTGAGCCGGCTCATGCACGGCGGTCAGGGCGTCCTGGCGATCTCGGTGCTCGCCACCCTGCTCGGCATGGTGCTCGGCGTGCTGATCGGCGTGGTCGCCGCCTACGCCGGCGGCTGGTGGGACGAGGTGATCATGCGGCTCAACGACGTGCTGCTCGCCTTCCCGCAGATCCTGCTGGCCCTCGTCGTGCTGACGGCGTTGCAGAACCCTGCGCCGTGGGTGATCGTGCTGCTGATCGGGGCCTCCCACGCCCCCCGCGTGGCCCGCGTCTCGCGCGGGGTGGCCCTGGGCATCGTCTCGCGTGACTTCGTGGTCGCGGCCGAGGCCCTGGGCGAGAAGCGGTCCCGCGTGATCGTCGCCGAGGTGCTGCCCAACATGACCGGTCCGCTCCTGGCCGAGGCCGGCCTGCGGCTCACCTACTCCATCGGCGTGGTCGCCGCCCTGGGCTTCCTCGGCTTCGCCGCCGACCCGGGCGCGGCCAACTGGGGACAGATGATGAACGAGAACCGGCTCGGTCTCCAGACCCAGACGTGGGCGGTCATGGCGCCGGTGCTGATGATCGCCATCTTCACCATCGCGACGAACCTGATGGCTGACGGCCTGGCCCAGGCCAGCCAACGAGGGGACGACTGATGACCACCACCTCCCGCACCAGCCACGAGGTGAGGAAGACCGACGGCCTGGTGATCGAGGACCTCGGCGTCAGCCTCACCGGCAAGGGCGTCGACGTCGTCGACGACATCGACCTCGTCCTCAAGCCGGGAGAGGTCGTCGGCCTGGTCGGGGAGTCCGGCTCCGGCAAGACCACCGTCGGGACCTCCTTGCTGGGCTACTCCCGTGCCGGCGCGATCATCTCGGCGGGCAAGGTCATGCTCGGGGACCGCGACGTGCTGCAGCTGCCGTGGAAGGAGGTCCGCCAGCTGCGCGGCGAGGAGATCGCCTACGTGCCGCAGGACCCGGCCTCCGCGCTCAACCCGAGCATCCGCATCGGCAAGCAGCTCGTCGAGCTCCACCAGCTGCGCGGCATCGGCACCGCCCAGTCCCGGCTGCAGGCCGCGCGTGAGGGCCTGGCCGAGGTCGGGCTGCCCAACGACGACGAGTTCCTGGGCCGCTACGCCCACCAGCTCTCCGGCGGTCAGGTCCAGCGTGTCGCGCTGGCGATGGCGTTCCTGCCGAAGCCCAAGGTGCTGGTCCTCGACGAGCCGACCACCGGCCTCGACGTCACCACCCAGAAGATGGTGCTCGACACGATGGCCGAGCTGTGCCGCGCCTACGGCGTCAGCGCGCTCTACGTCACCCATGACCTCGCGGTGGTGGCCAACATCGCCGACCGCGTCGCGGTGATGTATGCCGGGCAGATCGCCGAGCTCGGTCCGCGGGACGCCATCTTCGCCAACCCCTCCCACCCCTACACGCGTGCGCTCCTCGACTCGATCCCGCACCTGAGCCAGGCCCGTGCCCTCAGGGGCATCCCGGGCCGGACGCCGTCCCCGGGACGGCGCCCCGACGGCTGCCGGTTCAACGACCGGTGTGCCTTCGTCGTCGACCGCTGCCGCACCGAGGTGCCGGCGCTGCGCACGCTCGCGCCCGAGCACGAGGTCCGCTGCCACCGGGCCGGGGAGATCGGCACCTGGGACATCAACATCGGCACCGTCCCCGACGCCGACCCCGACCGGCCGCGCGACGTGATCCTCTCGATCGAGGGTCTCGACGTCTTCTACGGCCGCAAGCACGTCGTCCACGACGTGACCTTCGATCTGGCCAAGGGCGAGGTGGTGGCGCTGGTCGGCGAGTCCGGCAGCGGCAAGACCACGATCTCGCGCTCGGTCGGCGGCCTGCACAAGGACTGGACCGGCTCGATCACGTTCGAGGGGCGCGAGCTCGCCACGAGCGCCCGCAAGCGCAGCGCCGAGGACCGGCGGCGCATGCAGTACATCTTCCAGAACCCCTATCTCTCCCTGAACCCGCGACTGACGATCGAGCAGATCATCAAGCGGCCGATGGAGCTGTTCGGACTCGCCAGGGGCAAGGACGCCACCGACCGGGTGGTCGAGCTGATGGGCCAGGTCTCCCTCGGCTCGCAGATGCTGCACTACCAGGCGAGCCGACTCTCCGGTGGTGAGCGGCAGCGCGTCGCGATCGCGCGGGCGCTGGCGGCGGAACCCGACGTGATGATCTGCGACGAGATCACCTCGGCCCTCGACGTGTCGGTCCAGGGCGCGATCGTCGAGCTGCTCGAGGGCCTGCGCCAGGAGCGCGGCATCAGCATGGTGTTCGTGACCCACAACCTCGCGCTGGTGCGTTCCATCGCAGCACGGGTGGAGATCCTGCAGGAGGGCCGCGTGGTCGAGGCCGGTTCGGTCGTGCGCGTGATGGACACCCCGAGCGAGAGCTACACCCGCACGCTGCTGGCCAACAGCCCGAGGATCGACTGACACCTGTGTCCACCCCCACGGTGGAGTCCCGGCTCTCCACGCTCCCGTTCGTCGACCCCCAGGACGACCCGGCGTGGCACCACGTGCTCGTGCCCGCCACCGCCGCGCGCGCGCTGCCGTCGGCCGCGCGCGTGCTCGAGGCCGAGATCGCCGGCGCCGGCCGATCCGTCGACCTCGCGCAGTGGGTGTCCGAGACGTCGTCGACCTCGCTCCTCGTGGTGCAGGACGGGCGCCTCGTGCACGAGTGGTACGCCGACGGGCTGGGGCCGTCGACGCTCTTCCTCGGCGCGTCGATGACGAAGTCGGCGCTGGCCCACCTCGTGGGTCGCGCGGTCCGGACCGGGGCGTTGTCGCTCGCCGACCCGGTGACCTCCTACGTCGACGAGCTCACCGGCACCGGCTACGACGGCACCACGGTCTCCGACGTCCTCACCATGACCAGCGGCGTCGACTGGGTCGAGGACCACCGGGACCCAGAGAGCCTCGCGTCCCGGCTGCTCGGCTGCTTCGCGACCGGCGCCGACTCCCGGGCCCTGCTCCACGAGGTCCGGCCCGGGGTCGCGACGGGCACCCGGTTCAACTACTGCACGGCCGACTCGCAGGTGCTGGACTGGGTCCGCGAGCGTGCCACCGGCCGGACGTACGCCGAGGACCTCGCCCGGCTCTGGCGAGATCTGGGCTGCGGTCACGACGCTGCCGTGGTCGTGGACGGTCCCGGGGTCGCGCTGGCCGGCGGCGGCCTGGCCGCCACGGCGCGCGACTGGGCGAAGGTGGCGCTGCTGGCTGCCGCCGGGGTGAACGACCGAGGTGATCGGCTGCTGGACACGGACTGGGTCGAGGCTGCCGCCCGAGGGTCACGTCCGTTCCTCGAGGTGGGCCGACTGCCCAGCACGATCACCACGCACGCCGGCTTCGGCTACCACTGGTGGCCGATGGACGACCTGGGCGGGCGGGTGACGGCCGACGGCAGCCGCGGTCAGTTCGCGGCGGTCGACCGTCGGACCGGCGCCACCGTGGTCAAGACCTCGCTGTGGGCCTACGACGACGCGTGGGTCGACCGGCAGCACCGCGACCTCAGCTACCTGGGGCTGCACGCCCTGCTCGACCTCGCGGGTGCCGACCCGGTGGCCAGCTCCACCGGCCGGTGGCCCGCACGCACATCGTCCAGCTCCGTCGTGTCCGCGACGGGAGCCCCATCCAGAGGAGGGCATGCCCCATGAAGACCGCTTTCAACCGCACGGTGATCATCACCTGCGCACTGACCGGTGCCGGTGACACGGTGGACAGGTCGGAGCACGTGCCCGTGACGCCCGAGCAGATCGCCGAGGCCGGCATCGCTGCCGCGCGGGCAGGGGCTGCGATCGTGCACGTGCACGTCCGCGATCCCGGGACCGGCAAGGGGTCTCGCGACGTCGCGCTCTACCGCGAGGTCGTCGAACGGATCCGCGCCAGCGACGTCGACGTCGTGGTGAACACCACGGCGGGCATGGGTGGCGATCTCGTGCTGGACCCCCAGGACCCCACGACGTTCGTCGAGGGCACGGACCTGGTCAACGGCGTCGAGCGGCTGGCCCACGTCGAGGAGCTCCTGCCCGACATCTGCACGCTCGACTGCGGCAGCCTCAACTTCGGGGAGGGCAGCCTGGTCTACGTCAGCACGCCCGACATGCTGCGCGCCGGTGCGAAGCGGATCCAGGAGCTCGGCGTGCGGGCCGAGATGGAGATCTTCGACACCGGACACCTGTGGTTCGCCCGGGAGCTGGTCGAGGAGGGCCTGATCGACGCTCCGGCGATGTTCCAGCTCTGCATGGGCATCCCGTACGGCGCCCCTGCCGACCCGGCCACGCTGGCCGCCATGGTCGCTCAGCTGCCCGAGGGCGCGGTGTGGGCATCGTTCGCCCTGGGTTCGATGCAGATGCCCTGGGTGGCCCAGTCCATCCTCCTCGGCGGGCACGTGCGCGTCGGTCTGGAGGACAACCTCTACCTCCGCAAGGGGGTGAAGGCGACCAACGCACAGCTGGTCGAGCAGGCCCGCACGATCGTCGAGGCGATGGGGGCCGCGGTCGCGACTCCGGACGAGGCCCGGGAGATCCTGCGGCTGAAGGCACGGTCCTGAGGTGCGACCGGATCCGCATGACGTCCGGACCATCGTGTGCGCCGGTGCCGGCGTCATCGGCGGCGGGTGGGCCGCCTACTTCCTGGCCCGTGGCTACCGCGTGGTGGCCTGGGACCCGGCCGCGGGCGCCGAGGAGAGACTGCGACACCTCGTCGACCTCGCGTGGCCGGCGCTGGTCGAGCTCGGCCTCGCCGACGGTGCCGACCGGGCGAACCTCACCTTCGAGCCCGACCTGGCGATCGCGTGTGCCCAGGCCGACTTCGTCCAGGAGAGTGCCCCCGAGGACCTCGACCTCAAGCGACGGCTCCTGGCCGACATCGACGCGTCCACCCCCGAGGGCGTGGTCATCTCGTCGTCGACCTCGGGCTACGGGATGACCGAGATGCAGACCGACTGCCCGCGACCGGGACGCACGGTCGTCGGGCACCCCTTCAACCCGCCCTACCTCATCCCACTGGTCGAGGTCGTGGGCGGCAAGGCCACCGACCCCGACGTCGTCACGTGGACCTCCGACTTCTTCCGGCTGGCCGGCAAGTCGGTGATCACCATGGAGCGCGAGGTCCCGGGTTTCATCGCCAACCGGCTGCAGGAGGCGCTGTGGCGCGAGGCCCTGCACATGGTCGCGGCGGGCGAGGCGACCGTCGAGCAGATCGACCTCTCCATCACCGATGGTCCGGGGCTGCGCTGGCCCATCCACGGACCGATGCTCACCTTCCACCTGGCCGGCGGCCAGGGCGGGATGGCCCACATGCTCGATCACTTCGGGCCCTCCCTGCTCGCGCCGTGGACCCGGTTGCAGGCCGCCGAGCTCACGCCGGAGCTGCGCGACGCCGTGGTCGAGGGCTGCGATCGTGAAGCGGCCGGTCGCAGCATCGACGACCTCGTGGCAGAACGCGACCGCGGGGTGATCGCCGTGCTGCGTGCCCTGGGCCGCGCGTGAGCGTCTCGATCTGGCGCGAGCCGGTCCAGGATGCCTGGATCGACTACAACGGTCATCTGTCCGAGGCGTACTACGTGCTGATCCTCGGTCACGCCACCGACGCGGTGATGGACACGATCGGGCTCGGCCCGGACTACCGCACCGCGAACGACGCCTCCCTCTACACCGTGGAGGCGCACGTCCGCTACCTCGAGGAGGTGCCGTCGGGCAGCGACGTCGAGGTCCGGTCCTCGATCATCGGGGTCACGGCCAAGCTGGTGTGGATCTGGCACGAGCTGTGGGTGGCGGGACGCCTGCGTGCCACCGAGGAGGTGGTGGGCGTGCACGTGCGCGGGGGGTCGTCGGCCCCGATGCCCGAGGACGTCGCCACCGCCGCCCGGGGTGCCTGCGTGGCCCTACCCGACGGGGCGAGCGGACGGATCAGACTGCTGCCGTCGGGGTCCGCCACCTGAGGGTGTCGTGGCCGCCACCCGGCAGGGGTTCACGCTCGAGGGGCGGTTCCGGCTGATCCGGGCGCACGGCCACGGTGGGACGCGAGCCGGCGCTCCTGGACCACAGGGCGTGCACGCCGATGACGGCCCACAGCGCGTTGGAGGCCACGCTCGGCCAGGCGCCGTACATCGTGCTGGCGGTGCCGGCGAGCACGCCGCCCACGATGTTCATCCAGATGTAGCGACGGGAGGCCGTGTGGAGAAGCCCGCGCGAGATGAACACGTACGCCGCAAAGGTCGCGAGGGTGCCAGTCCACCCCAGCAGCGCGATCATCGGCCAACCTCCATCTGTCTGTGTCTCGATCCGGTGTCTGCGGCACAGTCTGGTGGCCGCGACCCCTTCACCTCAATCGCAGTAGTGTGCAGGCTGGGTTTAGACTTTCTGAATGAAGATCGATCCGCGCCGGCTGCCCTACCTCGTGGCCATCGCGCGATACGGGGGTGTCCTGGCCGCCGCCGACGAGCTCGACGTGTCTGCGTCGGCCGTGTCGCAACAGCTGGGCCGGCTGGAGGCGGAGGTGGGTCATGCGCTCGTGCGCCGCACACCCCGTGGAGCGGTCCTGACCGACGTGGGCATGATCCTGGTGGAGGCGGCCGAGGAGGTGGCCCGGACGTTGAGCGATGCTCGTGCGCAGATCGAGCACGGACAGGCCGATCCGGTCGGAACCGTCACGATCGCCGCGTTCTCGAGCATCTTCCGCGTCGTCCTGCTCCCACGCGTGCGGGAGTGGCGCGAGCAGTATCCCCGGCTGAGGTTCGTCGTGCTCGAGGAGGAGCAGGACGTCCTGCTCCGCGGGCTGCGCTCGGGTGAGATCGACATCGCCATCCTCGAGCTGGATGCGGGTCAGGCGTCGCCCGGCCTCCCGCGTGGGATGACCGAGACGCCGTTGATGGACGAGCCCTGGAAGCTGATCCTGCCGACCGGCGTCGTCGGCGCGGAGGGCCTCGACCTCGCGCGGCTCAAGCTGCCGTGGCTCGGCGTGGACAGCTCGGCCGCCGGCGCTCGCGCGGTCGACCGGATCCGGAGGTCACTGGGAATCACCGGTGCGACGGTGCACAGCTATCTCGAGACGCAGACCGCCCTCGCCCTCGTCGCCGCGGGGGAGGGCATCACCGTCGTGCCATCGCTGGCGCTCGTCGGAGTGCCCCTGACGGGCGTCACGGCACACGACGTGCCCGGCCTCGGGTTCCGACGGATCGTGATGCGTCGCTACGAGCGGCGCGACGTCCCCGAGGTCGTCCGGACCGCTGCTCACCTGGTGCAGTCGGCCACCGCCGAGCTCGAGAGGACGCAGAGCCACCACTCAGCCGAAGGTGCGGTCATCACCGGATGATCAGCACTCGATCACGTTGACGGCCAGCCCGCCGCGGGACGTCTCCTTGTACTTCGTCATCATGTCCGCGCCGGTCTCGCGCATCGTCTTGATCGCCTTGTCGAGGCTCACCTTGTGGCTGCCGTCACCGTTGATGGCCAACCGCGCGGCGTTGATGGCCTTCATCGAGGCGATGGCGTTGCGTTCGATGCAGGGGATCTGGACGAGTCCGCCGACCGGGTCGCAGGTCAGGCCCAGGTTGTGCTCGATGCCGATCTCGGCAGCGTTCTCCACCTGGGCGGGGTTGCCGCCGACGACCTCGGCGAGGCCGCCGGAGGCCATCGAGCAGGCGGACCCGACCTCCCCCTGGCACCCGACCTCGGCCCCCGAGATGGAGGCGTTGGTCTTGAACAGGATGCCGATCGCCGCCGCGGTGAGCAGGAACCTCACGATGCCGTCGTCGTCGGCCCCGGGCACGAACTTCACGTAGTAGTGGAGCACCGCCGGGATGATCCCCGCGGCACCGTTGGTCGGAGCGGTGACGACCCGGCCGCCGGACGCGTTCTCCTCGTTGACGGCCAGGGCGAAGAGGTTCACCCAGTCGATGATGTGCAACGGGTCCGCGTCGGCGCCGTCCTTCTTCAGGTCGCGGTAGAGCCCCGGTGCGCGTCGCGGCACCTTGAGGCCGCCGGGCAGCACGCCCTCACGGTGGAAGCCGCGCTCGGTGCAGTCCAGCATGACCGACCAGAGGTGCAGCATGCCCTCGCGCACCTCCTGCTCGGAGCGCCAGGCCTGCTCGTTGGCGAGCATGACGTCGCTGATGGACAGGTGCTCTCGGGCGCAGATGGCGAGCAGCTCCGCGCCGGTGGTGAACGGGAACCGGACCGGGGTGTCGTCGAGGACGACCCGGTCGGCCCCGGTGGCCGCCTCGTCGACGACGAACCCGCCGCCGACCGAGTAGTAGGTGCGGAACTGGATCTCGACGTCGTCGCCGTCGTAGGCCGCGAAGGTCATCCCGTTGGGGTGTGCGGGCAGGCTCTTGCGCCGGTGCATGACCACGTCGGTGGCGAGGTCGAAGCGGACGGGCGTGGTGCCGTTGAGGACGAGCTCACCGCCACTGCGGATCTCCTCGATCCGGTCGTCGGCGCGTTCGGTGTCGGTGGTCGCAGGGTCCTCCCCCTCCAGCCCGAGCACGACCGCCTTCGGCGAGCCGTGGCCCCGCCCGGTGGCTCCGAGCGACCCGAAGAGCTCCGCCCGCACCCGGCGTACGTCACCGAGCCGCCCGGCGTCGGCGAGGCCGTCGACGAACCGCTTCGCAGCCCGCATCGGACCGACCGTGTGGGACGACGACGGGCCGATCCCGATCGAGTAGAGGTCGAAGGCGGAGAGGGTCATCAGGCGCTCTCGACCCGGGCCCGGGGTCCGAGCTCCTGGCTGGCGTCGAGGAGCCAGAGGGCGACATAGGCCGCGAAGG
This sequence comes from uncultured Actinomycetota bacterium, assembly GCA_963806925.1. Lineage (GTDB taxonomy): Bacteria > Actinomycetota > Actinomycetes > Propionibacteriales > Nocardioidaceae > Nocardioides. The sequence continues at coordinate 161,004 of CAWEAI010000007.1, forward strand.
ACGGCCGCACCAGCACCCGGAACTGCTGCGCGTCGACCTTCCACACCAGCACCGGCACCCGGGCCAGCGTGGTCGTGACGGCGCTGCCGTCGGCCAGGGCACGGGGATGCAGGTCGGCCGGACAGCCCTTCTCCAGGACCTCGCGGGCGCCGGGGCCGTCGAGCTGGAGCACCGTGCGGTTGGCGGAGACGTCCACCACCTGGGCGTGGTCGGCGGTCGCGGTGGGGCGCAGCGCGTCGACGAGGGCGTCGGGGTCGGTCTGCGAGACCAGCAACCACTCGTCGGGCCCCAGCCAGAGCGCGGTGACGCCGTCGTGGTGGGCCGTGGCCCCGACCGCGGCGGGCAGGGGGGCACCCAGCGCACGCTCGACGTGATCAGCAGCAGGCGACCCCGGACGGACGCGGAGGTTGACCATGGCCCAGAACGGCCGCTCGCTCAGCCGGACCGCGCGGGCGCCGGTCACGGCCCCGTCGCGCATCCGGGCGGTGAGGTCGTGCAGCGGGCTGCGGCGGAGCGTGGAGATGTCAGCCATCGCGCTTGGTCCCTTCGGGGTCGTAGAGAACGTGCGAGGTCACTTCGACCTCGACGAGGCGGCCATCGACGGGCGCCAGCAGCACCTCGCCCACGCGGTCCCTGCCCCCCTTGACCAGGGCCAGGGCGAACGGCCGCCCCAGCGCCACGCTGTCGTAGCTCGAGGTCACGTGGCCCAGCATCGGCACCGGCATCGGCCGGTCGGCGAGGCCCGGACCGGGCTCGATGACCTGGGAGCCCTCGGGGAGCCGGGTGGTGCGGTCGACGGGCAGGAGGCCGACCAGGTGCTTGCGGTCCACCCGGGCGTTGTCCTCGCGGAGGTAGGACCGCTTGCCGATGAAGTCCTTCGTCTTGGACACGATCCACTCCATCCCCGCGTCCTGGGGCGTCACCGTGCCGTCGGTGTCCTGCCCGACGATGGGGTAGCCCTTCTCGGCGCGGAGCACGTGCATGGTCTCGGTGCCGTAGGGCGTGATGCCGAACTCCTCGCCGGCCGCGAAGACGTCCTCCCAGACGGTCCGGCCGTACCAGCCGGCCACGTTGATCTCGTAGGCGAGCTCACCGGAGAAGGAGATGCGGCAGACCCGGGCGGGGATGCCCGAGGCCAGCACCGTGTCCTGGAACGTCATGAAGCCGAACGCCTCGTTGGACACGTCGAGGTCGGGGCCGATCCTGGCGATGACCTCGCGCGAGCGCGGCCCCACCACGGCGACCGTCGCCCACTGCTCGGTGACCGAGGTGCAGTAGACCTCGAGCTCGGGCCACTCGGTCTGGAGCCACTCCTCCAGCCAGTCGAGGACGCCGGCGGCACCCCCGGTGGTGGTGTGCATGTAGTAGGTGTCCTCGTCGAGGCGCAGCGTGACGCCGTCGTCGAACATCATCCCGTCCGGCTTGCACATCACGCCGTAGCGGGCCGAGCCGGTCGGGAGCTTCTTGTAGGCGTTGGTGTAGATCCGGTTGAGGAACTCGCCGGCGTCCGGTCCCGTGATCTCGATCTTGCCGAGCGTCGAGGCGTCCATCATGCCGACGCCGGCGCGGACGGCGCGGCACTCCCGCTCCACCGCGGCGTCGAGGTCCTCGCCGTCGAGGGGGAAGTACCACGGACGCAGCCACTGGCCGACCGACTCGAACTCGGCGCCCCTCTCGTGGTGCCAGCCGTGGATCGGTGTGGTCCGCCGGGGTTCGAACAGCTCTCCCCGCTCGCGACCGGCCAGCGCTGAGAAGAGCACCGGCGTGTAGGGAGCGCGGTGGTTGCTGAACCCGACCTTGCCGACCTCGAGGCCCAGCGCTTCGGCGATGACGCCGACGGCGTTGACGCCGGACGTCTTGCCCTGGTCCTGCCCGGTGCCGATCGAGGTGTAGCGCTTGACGTGCTCCACGCTGCGCATGCCGGCGCTGGTGGCCCGCCACACGTCGGCGACCGTCTGGTCGCGGTGCAGGTCGACGAAGTGCTCGTCCCACTCCCCCGGCTCGCCCTGCGCACCGGGCACCAGCCACAGCTGCCGGAACGGGCCGGGCTCGGCGGCCGTTCCGGCCACGGTGAAGGCGGGCGCAGTCACGGCGTGGCCCGTGGCGGTCGCCGCCGCAGCACCGGCCTCCGCACCCTCGGCGAGGCACCCCTCGAGCGCGAAGGTGCCGTTGTTGGCGCCCACGGTGGCCTGGTCCTTGGCGACCTCGTCGGGGACGAAGGCCGCGATCGACTCCTCCCAGCGCGTGGTGCCCTGACGCTGGGTGTGGAGGTGGACGAGCGGGGTCCAGCCGCCGGAGACGGCAAGCACGTCGGCGTCGAGCACCTCACCCGGGGTGACCTCGTCACCCGCCAGCAGGCCCACGTGGATCCTCGCCAGAAGCGCGGTCGAAGGGTCGGCCTCGGCCCGCTGCACCGTCGCGCCGCTGACGACGCGGACTCCCGATGCGACGGCCTCGGCGGCGCGGGCCGACATCTCGGTGCGAGCATCCAGCACGGCGACGACCTCCAGGCCGGCGGCGACGATGTCGGCGGCGGTGTCGTAGGCGCTGTCGTTGGTGGTGGCGACGACGAACCGGCGACCGGGCGTGACGGCGTAGCGGTTGAGGTAGGTGCGGACCGCAGCGGCCAGCAGGACGCCGGGCACGTCGTTGCCCTGGAACACGAGCGGACGCTCGTAGGACGCCGTTGGCGAGCACCACCCGTCCCGCGCGGATGTGCCACACGCGCTGGCGCGAGACGCCCGGCCGGAGGGTGGCGGGGCCGCCCGCTCGGTCCTCGACGGCGAGCACGTAGTTGCCGTCGTAGGAGCCGAACGCGGCGGTGCGGGTGAGGACGGTGACCTCCTCGGCGGCAGCAAGCTCGGCGGCGACGCCGGCGACCCACTCGAGGGCCGGCAGGCCGTCGACCTCCTCGGTGCGCGCCCGGAGCATCGAGCCGCCCAGCTCGGCCTGCTCGTCGACGACGATGACCCGGGCGCCCGAGCGGGCCGCCGTCAACGCCGCGGCGAGGCCGGCCGGGCCGGCGCCGACGACCAGCACGTCGGTGTGGACGAACTTCTTGTCGTACGTCGCGGTGTCGGGCTCGGGGTGCAGGACGCCGAGGCCCGACAGGGTGCGTGCCGCGAGGCCCTCGGTGAGCGGGAGGGTGGTCGCGGCGACCAGGGGCTCGGAGTGCTCCCCGAGGATCTGCACCAGTGCGTTGGGCTCCTCGACTACCGCTGGACAGGATGCCGCGGGGACGGTCGAGGTAGATCGAGTCACCGACGCGGACGCGGCCGTTGGCGATCAGCGCCGAGGCGAGGGTGTCGCCCGGATGGCCGGCGTAGTCGGCTCCGTCGACGGTGAAGGTGAGCACGGTGTCGCGGTCGATGAGGCCGCCCGTGGGCAGGCGGTGGGACTGGGTGCTCATGTCGTTGCTCCTGCGGTGTCGGCGCCGCTCAGGGTGTGGACGTCGGGCCGCGGGTCGCTCGCGGTGTAGACGGCGAGGAACTCATAGGTCCGGGTGTCACGCACCGCGTTGAACCACTTGCGGCAGCCGACGCTGTGGACCCACCGCTCGGCGAACGGGCCCCGCGGGTTGTCGCGGAAGAACAGGTACTGCGACCACGCCTCGTCGCTCAGCGCGGCGGGGTCCTCGGGGTAGGCGACGTGCGCCTGGCCGCCGTAGTGGAACTCGGTCTCGTCGCGCAGTCCGCACCACGGGCACTGGATCTGCAACATCGCAGGGTGCTCCTTCTCGACTCTGGGTCGGCTGTTGGGATCAGTGCGCGACGCCGGCGGCGCCGTGCTCGTCGATGAGGTGCCCGGTGGTGAAGCGCTCCAGCCCGAACGGCCGGTTGAGCTCGTGCGGCTCGCCGGTCGCCATGGTGTGGGCCATCGCCAGGCCCGCGGCCGGGGTCGCCTTGAAGCCTCCGGTTCCCCAGCCGGCGTTGACGTAGAGCCCGTCGACCGGTGTCGCACCGATGATCGGGCGAGGCATCGGGAGAGACGTCGACGATGCCGCCCCAGGTCCGCAGCAGGTGCGCCCGCCCGAAGATGGGGAAGAGCTCCAGCGCCGCAGCCATCTGGTGCTCGATCACGTGGAACGACCCGCGCTGGCCGTAGCCGTTGTACGGGTCGACGCCGGCACCCATGACCAGCTCGCCCTTGTGTGCCTGGGAGACGTAGACGTGGACGTGGTTGGACATCACGACGGTCGGGTGGACCGGCTCGTAGAGCTCGGAGACGAGCGCCTGCAGCGGGTGCGACTGCACCGGGAGCCGGAAGCCGGCCCTCTCGGCGAGCACGCTGGAGTGGCCCGCTGCGACCATCCCGACGGTGCCGGCAGAGGATCCGGCCGCTGGTCGTCTCGACGCCGATGACCCGGTTCGCCGTCCTTGACGAAGCCGGTGACCTCGCAGTTCTGGATGAGGTCGACGCCCATCGCGTCACAGGCCCGCGCGAACGCCCACGCCACGTGGTCGTGCTTGGCGATGCCGGCGCGCGGCTGGAAGGTCGCGCCCATCACCGGGTAGCGGACGTCGGTGCGAGATGTTGACGATCGGGCAGACCTTCGCGACCTCGTCGGGCGTCAGCCACTCGGCGTCGACCCCGTTGAGGCGGTTGGCCTCGACGCGGCGCACGGAGTCACGGACGTCCTGCAGGGTGTGCGCGAGGTTGAGCACGCCGCGCTGGCTGAACAGGAAGTCGTAGTCGAGCTCCTCGGGCAGGACCTCCCACAGCTTGAGCGCGCGCTCGTAGATCGCCGCGGACTCGTCCCACAGGTAGTTCGACCGGATGATCGTGGTGTTGCGGGCCATGTTGCCGCCCGCCAGCCATCCCTTGTCCAGGACGGCGATGTTGGTGATGCCGTGGTTCTTGGCCAGGTAGTAGGCCGTCGCCAGGCCGTGGCCGCCACCCCCGATCGACGATCGCGTCGTAGGACGACTTCGGGTCGGGGTCGCGCCAGAGCCAGTCGGGGTGCTCGCCCGGGAACGTCGTGGCCATCTCAGCCTCCCGTCGCGAGGACCGCGTCGGCGTCGCGGTAGAGCGGGAACCGGTCGGCCAGCTCCTCGACCCGGGCGCGGAGCCCGGTCGTCGTCACCGGCGGCCGACCAGCGCCGTCGGCGATGATGTCGGCGACCTCGGCGAAGGCCGCCGGCGTCGAACCCGCGGGTGGCGAGGGCCGGCGTGCCGATGCGCAGGCCGGAGGAGACCATCGGCGGTCGCGGGTCGAAGGGCACCGCGTTGCGGTTCACGGTGATGCCGACGGCGTGGAGCCGGTCCTCGCCCTGCTGGCCGTCGAGCTCGGAGTGGCGCAGGTCGACCAGCACCAGGTGCACGTCGGTGCCACCGGTACAGGACCGTGATCCCGGCCGCGGCCACGTCGTCGCGCCCGAGCCGGTCGGCGATGATCCGCGCTCCCTCGAGGGTGCGCTCCTGGCGGTCGCTGAACGCCGGCTCGGCCGCCATCTTGAACGCGACGGCCTTCGCCGCGATCACGTGCTCGAGCGGCCCGCCCTGCTGGCCGGGGAAGACGGCCGAGTTGATCTTCTTGGCCAGCGACGTCGCTTGCTCAGGATCACTCCGCCCCGCGGACCGCCGAGGGTCTTGTGCGTCGTCGTGGTGACGATGTCGGCGTGGGGCACCGGGCTGGGGTGCAGGCCGGTCGCCACCAGGCCCGCGAAGTGGGCCATGTCGACCATCAGGTAGGCGCCGACCAGGTCGGCGATCCGGCGGAACTCCGCGAAGTCCAGCTGGCGCGGGTAGGCCGACCAGCCGGCGATGATCATCGTGGGCCGGTGCTCGACCGCGAGGCGCTCGACCTCGGCCATGTCGATGCGGAAGTCGTCCGGCGAGACCTGGTAGGCCACGACCTGGTAGAGCTTGCCGGAGAAGTTGAGCCGCATGCCGTGGGTCAGGTGACCGCCGTGGGCCAGGTCGAGGCCGAGGATCGTGTCGCCCGGGTCGAGCAGCGCGCGACATCGCGGCAGCGTTGGCCTGCGCGCCCGAGTGCGGCTGCACGTTGGCGGCCTCGGCGCCGAAGAGCGCCTTGATCCGGTCGATCGCGAGCTGCTCGATCACGTCGACGTGCTCGCAGCCGCCGTAGTAGCGGCGTCCCGGGTAGCCCTCGGCGTACTTGTTGGTGAGCACCGAGCCCTGGGCCTCCATCACCGCGCGCGGCGCGAAGTTCTCCGAGGCGATCATCTCCAGCGTCGCTCTGCTGGCGCACCAGCTCACGCTGGATCTGCTCGGCCACCTCGGGGTCGAAGTCGACGAGGCTGCGGTCGAGGTCGGCGGTCTGTGACGTCATGACATCGGTCATCACTCAGGCCCCGACCATGCCGTGGGGGTCGATGACGAACTTCTGGGCGGCGCCCTTGTCGAACGCGTCATAGCCCACAGCGGCGTCCTCGAGGGAGATCGTGGTGGCGTTGACGGCCTTCGCGATGTGCGCCTTGTCGGCCAGGATCAGGTTCATCAGCTGGCGGTTGTACCGCTTCACCGGGCACTGGCCGGTGACGAAGGTGTGGGACTTCGCCCAGCCGAGGCCGAGCCGTACACCGATCTGGCCCACCTTCGCACCTTCGTCCGCCGCTCCCGGGTCGCCGGTCACGTAGAGGCCCGGGATGCCGAGGGAGGCACCGGCACGCGACACGCTCATGATGTCGTTGAGCACCGTCGCCGGCGCCTCGCCGGCGTCCGGGCCGTGCCCGCGCGCCTCGAAGCCGACCGCGTCGACAGCCGCGTCGACCTCCGGCTCGCCGAGGATGTCGGCGATGACGTCCGCCAGCAGGTCGCCGGTGGACAGGTCCGCGATCTCGCAGCCGAAGCTCTTGGCCTGGGCGAGCCGGTCGGCGTTCATGTCGCCGACGATGACGGTCGAGGCGCCGAGGAGCTGGGCCGAGTAGGCCGCGGCGAGGCCCACCGGGCCGGCGCCGGCGACGTACACCGTGGAACCGGTGGTGACGCCGGCGGTGTAGGCGCCGTGGTAGCCGGTCGGGAAGATGTCCGACAGCATCGTGAGGTCGAGGATCTTCTCCAGCGCGGCGTCCCGGTCGGGGAACTTGAGCAGGTTGAAGTCGGCGAACGGGATCATCACGTAGTCCGCCTGGCCGCCCACCCAGCCCCCCATGTCCACGTAGCCGTAGGCCGCGCCGGCGCGGGCCGGGTTGACGTTGAGGCAGATGCCGGTCTTGCCCTCGTTGCACATCCGGCAGCGGCCGCACGCGATGTTGAACGGCACCGAGCAGATGTCGCCGACCTGGTGGAACAGGACGTCGTCGCCGATCTCGACGATCTCGCCGGTGATCTCGTGCCCCAGGGACTGGCCGACCGGCGCCGTCGTACGCCCGCGGACCATGTGCTGGTCGCTGCCGCAGATGTTCGTCGTGACGAGCTTGAGGATCACGGCGTGCGGGGCCGCCTGCTTGATGCCCAGGCCCTGGGCGACCTCACGCGGGATCTCCAGCTTCGGGAACTCGATGCTCTCGATCGCGACCTCTCCCGGTCCTCCGTAGACGACGACTCGGTTGTCAACCATGGTGGTGCTCCATTCTTGTGTCGAGTGACTGGGTGGCGCTGAGAAGTGCTCAGGCGTCGAACGAGAGGTCGCTGAGCGGCGTGGAACAGCAGGCGAGGATCTTCCCGGCGGCGATCTCCCGGGGGCGGATCCCGCCGTTGTGGTGCATCTCCACCTCGCCGGACAGCTTGGAGATCTTGCAGGTGCCGCACATGCCCTGGGTGCACGACGACGGCAGACGCACCCCCGCGGCGAGCGCCGCGTCGAGCACGTTCTCGTCCGCGCGACACGTGACCGCGCGGCCGCTCCTGGTGAACTCGAGCGAGTACGTCGCCACCGTGTCGTCGTCCGCGGGCGGTGCCGCGACGGCGATGTCCTCGTAGGCGACCCCGTCGGGAGGTGGCGTCGCACCCGGCGTGGCCGGGTCGTCGAAGGTGAAGCTCTCCTCGTGGTAGCCGGCGAAGTCGTAGTCCAGCTCACCGAGGATCCGGCGCACGGCGTCCATGTAGGGCACCGGGCCGCAGTTGAGGACGGCCCGCTCGAGCAGGTCGGGGACGATCGTGTGGAGCATGGTCGGCGAGAGGCGCCCCCGCATGCCGCCCCAGCGCTCCGAGGGGTAGTCGGCCTCGCAGACATGCACCACGCGGAGGTTGGGCATCAACAGCTCGATCGCCGCGAGCTCGCTGCGGAAGACGATGTCGCTCGGGGTGCGAGCGCTGTGCAGGAAGACGACGTCGGCGCCCGACCCGAGGTCGTAGAGCGTGCGCAGCATGGACATCAGCGGGGTGATCCCGCTGCCGGCCGAGAGGAAGAGGTATTTCTCCGCCGGCTGCCTGGCGAGCGTGAACCCACCCAGCGGCGCCAGTGCGGTGACCAGGCTGCCGGGCACGATGTTGTCGTGGACCCAGTTGGACACCGCCCCGCCCAGGACCCGCTTCACCGTGATGGCGAGGCGGTGCGGGCGGGTCGGCGGCGACGAGATCGTGTAGCAGCGGTTCACCGGGTGGCCGTCGATGTCGAGCATCAGCGTCAGGAACTGCCCGGCCTCGAAGTCGAAGACCTGCTCACCCTCGGGCTCGAAGACGAAGTTCTTGACGTCGTGGGTGACGTCGCTGACCGCCGTGCACACCAGCACGGCCTGGTCCTCATCCGACCAGCAGACCGGGGACTGCAGCGGCGGCACGAGGCGTGCAGGTGCCTGGGTGGACGACATTTCTCTTCTTCCTCGGATCAGGGCGTGACTACTGGTTCGCGACCGCGTTGAGGTGGCCGCGACTCTCGGTGTGCCCGTAGTGCGGAGGCGAAGTGACCTCGCAGACGACCGACGTACCAGTTGATGAACGACTCGACGTCGTCCTCGACCAGCGCATAGGGGCCGGGGGTGTAGCTGGGGTCCGTGACGCCCCGCTGGGCCTTCTCCACCAGCTGCCGGTCCTGGTCGTTGGTGGCCTTCCAGACGCCGGTCAGCGCCCTCGATGGTGTAGTCCTCACCCTCGACGGCGTCCGGGTGGACCAGCCAGGTCGTGCGGACCATGGACCTGTCCACGGCGATCGGCAGGACGCTGAAGACGATCACGTGGTCGCCGAGGAGGTGGAACCACGAGTTGGGCTGCATGTGCAGGGACAGGTCGCCGAATCGCGGAGTGGGCGAGTCGCCGATCAGCTTGGTGCACACCTGGGCGCCGTCGATGCCGAACGAGGCACCTTCGCCGTCCAGCGGAAGGCGCATGATCATGAAACCGGTGTCGCGGGTGTCGAGCTCGTGGACCAGCTCACGCGGGACGCCGTGGGTCTTGCAGACGTTGTCGAGGTCCTCGGTCGCCTTCAGGTAGCGCTCGTAGAGCGGCTGGAGGCGCGGCGTGATGTCGGACTCGTCGTAGCGCAGGAACGGGAAGTAGGACGTGATCAGCTCCGGGTGCGAGGCGTCGCAGTGGTGGCACTCGCGGTTGTTCTCCATCACGAGCTTCCAGTTGCCCGCCTCGACCAGGTCGGTCTGGTGGGCGACCTTCGCCTCCGCGATGCGGTAGGAGCTCAGGTAGGGCTCGATCACCGAGGCGACCTCGTCGAAGTCGGCCGGCGGCTCGTCGGCGAGGCAGATGAAGATGAGCCCGCCGACCGTACGCACGTGGACCTGCTTGAGGCCGAACTTGCTCTTGTCGAAGGACGGCGACTGGCTCTCGGCGTAGAGCAGCTCGCCGTCGGCGCGGTAGGTCCACTGGTGGTAGGGGCAGACCAGGTTGCCGATCGCGCCGCACGCCTCCTCGAGCAGGCGCGAGCCACGGTGGCGGCAGACGTTGCGCAGCGCGCGGACCTCCTCCTCGTCGTCGCGGACGAGGATCAGCGACTGCGTGCCGATCTCGACCGTCACGAAGTCACCCGCCTCCGGGATCTCGGCCTCGGTGGCGACGAACAGCCAGTGCTGTCCGAAGATCGCCCTCATGTCCAGGTCGTAGACCTCCTGGCTGGCATAGAAGGCGGACTCGAGGCTGTAGCCCACTTCGCGGCGCTCGACCATGGCGGCGATCTCGGCCATGTTGGCGGCGGGGGCGGTGGTGAAGCTCATGGGAACCTCCGGAAGGACGTGGGGGGCGAGGACGGGCGGGATGATCAGCCGCGGAGGCGGGTCATCTTCAGGGTCGAAGAGGGGCTCTGCGGTGACGACGGCCAGGACCCGCTTGTCGAAGTAGCCGATCTCGAGCTCGGCGCCCACCTCGGCGGCCTCGATCGGCAGCCAGGCATAGGCGATGCCCTTCCCGATCGTGTAGCCGTAGGCCGCGGACGTGACGTAGCCGACCGGCCTGCCGTCGGCGAACACCGGCTCCTTGCCGAGCACGACGTCCTCGGTGCTGTCGATCGTCAGGCAGGCCAACGTCCGGCTCTGGTGCTCCTTGCGGGCGATCAGCGCGTCGCGGCCGATGAAGTCCCCCTTGTCGAGCTTCACCGCGAAACCGAGCCCGGCCTCGTAGGGGTCGTGCTCGTTGGTCATGTCGCCACCGAACGACCGGTAGCCCTTCTCCAGGCGGAGGCTGTTGAAGGCGCCACGGCCGCCGGCGATGATGCCGTGCTCCTGGCCCGCCTCCCACAGGGTGTCCCACAGGCGCTGGCCGAGGTCGGCGGTGGTGTAGATCTCCCAGCCCAGCTCGCCGACGTACGACAGCCGCCAGGCGGTGACCGGGACGTTGCCGATGGTGAGGGACTTGGCACGGAAGTACTTGAGGCCGTCGTTGGTCATGTCGGCGTCGGTGACGCTGGCGAGGACGTCGCGCGCCTTCGGCCCCCACAGGCCCACGCAGCAGGTGCCGGGCGTGATGTCGGTGACCTGCACGGTGCCGTCGTCGGGGAGGTGGCGCTCGAACCAGTCGATGTCCAGGGCCCCGTTGGCGCCGACCTGGTAGTGGTGCCTGCCCAGACGAGCGACCGTGATGTCGCTGCGGATGCCGCCGTCGACGTCGAGGAGCAGGGTGTAGACGACAGCACCCACCGACTTGTCGACGTCGTTGGTGCACAGGCGCTGCAGGAAGTCCACGACACCGGGCCCGCTGACGTTGATCCGCTTGAGGGCGGTCATGTCGTACATCGCGACGCCCTCGCGGGTCGCCCGTGCCTCGGCGCCCACGATCGGGTCCCAGTACTTCGCTGCCCAGTCGTTGGGGACCGGGATGTCGTGGCGCTCGAGGAGCGCGGCGTTGGCGCCGTACCAGTGGGGGCGCTCCCAGCCGTTGGCCGGCAGGAAGATCGCGCCGAGCTCCTCCTCACGGCTGAAGAACGGGGAGAGGCGGACGTTGCGCGGGGAGTCCATCGGCTGCAGCGGGTGCAGGATGTCGTAGACCTCGCGGAAGTTCTGGCAGTCCCGCTCGAGCACGTAGGCCGGGGCGACCTGGTAGTCCTCGAAGCGGTTCACGTCGCACTCGTGGACGTCGAAGGTCTCGCAGTAGCCGTTGGCGATCCACTCGGCGACGGCGCGGCCGACGCCCGCGGAGTGGGTGACCCACACGGCCTCGGCGACCCAGAAGCCCTTGACCTCACGCGACTCGCCGAGCAGCGGCATGCCGTCGGTCGTGAAGGAGAAGAGGCCGTTGATGCCCTCCTCGACCTTGGCGTCGTGGGTGGCGGGGAGCAGGCGCTGGGTCTCCTCCCACGCCGGCTCGAAGTCCGTCGGGGTGAAGGCGAGGACCGACGGCATCGCCTCGGTCTCGTCGACCCCCCGGATGTCGTACGCCGAGATCGGCATCGGCTCGTGGTGGTAGTAGCCGATGCCGATGCTCTCGAAGTGGTCACGGTAGTAGAGGCCGGACTCCTGGTGACGCAGGATCGGGCGGACCGCCTCCTGCTCCTGGCCGGCGAGCACGGGCAGCGCGCTGGTCCACCCCAGCTGGTGCGCGAGCGGGGTGAGCGGCAGGCCGAGTCCGACGAGGGCGGCGATCCTGGGCCCCCAGATGCCGGCGCAGGACACGACCACGTCGGCGGGGAGCACGCCCTGGTCGGTGACGACCGCGGTGACCTCGCCGTCCTCGACCCGGATGTCGGTGACCTCGTGGCGGGCCAGGAACCGCACGCCGCGGGCCTTGGCGCGCTCCATCTGTGCCTCGACCGCCCACAACGCCTTGGCCAGGCCGTCGGTCGGGCACCACAGGCCGCCGAGGACCAGCTCACGGTCGAGCAGCGGGTGCAGCTCGACGCAGCGGTCGGCGTCGACGACCTCGGCCTCGACGCCCCATGAGGTGAGCCAGCCGTGACGGCGGTGCAGCTCGGCGAGCCGCTCGGGGGTGGTCGCCACCTCCAGGCCGCCGACCTGCAGGAAGCAGGACCGCCCCTCGTGCTCGAGGTCCAGGAACTTCTCCACGGTGTAGGTCGCGAGCTCGGTGAGCACCTTGCTGCCACTGGCCTGGAACACCAGGCCCGGCGCGTGGGAGGTGGACCCGCCGGTCGCCGGCAGGTCGCCCTGGTCCACGACGACGATGTCCGTCCATCCCAGCGCCGAGAGCTCGTCAGCCAGTGCTGCGCCGACGACTCCGGCTCCGATGATGACTGTCCGGCGTCCCACCATGTTCGCGGCCCCCTGTTGCGTACTTCGCATAGAATTGCGTCACAGGCAACAATGCTGCGTGATCAAGGGCACGTCAAGGGCATTTGGCGAGCAACCTGCCGGACTGTCCGGACGAAGTCCGCGGGACGAGGGCGCGGGGCTCGGCGGATCACGGCGTACGGCCCGCCGAGCCCCACCCCCCTGAGCCGCTGCCTCAGGCGTTGATGGCGGCGCGGTCGGCCCCGGATCCGGAGCTGATCTGGATCTTGCGCGGCTTGGCCTGCTCGGCGACCGGCACCCGGAGACGGAGCACCCCGCCCTCGTAGCCGGCCTCGATCCTGGTGAGGTCGAGGTTGTCGCCCAGGACGAGCTGGCGGCTGAACACCCCGCGCGGACGCTCGGAGGCCAGCATCTCCCAGTCACCGTTGCGGGCCATGCGCTCGGCTCGCACGGTCAGCACGTTCCGCTCGACGTCGAGGTCGATGCTCTCGGAGGCGACACCTGGCAGGTCGAACTCGATGACGAAGTCGTCGCCCTCACGCCAGGCGTCCATCGGCATCACCGCGGGACGGTTGGTGGTGCCGAGGACCTGCTGGGCGAGGCGGTCCAGATCACGGAACGGGTCGGCGGTGCGGATCAACATTGCGGGTCTTTCCTTCCTCTGCGATGGGGGATAGCGTCACAGCATCTGATGTTGCTGTTACAGGTTTTATATAACGCAGCCACGCGCACGGGTCAAGCCCCGACCACGAATTTCTCGACATGAGCTCACCAGCGCGAAGGACGACACCATGACTGAGCAGCTCCGCGGGGTCTTCGCCATCTCCGTGGCCGCAGAGATGGCCTCCATGCAGATCCAGAACCTGCGCGTCTACGAGCGGCGGGGCCTCATCGAGCCTGACCGCACCCCCGGCGGCACCCGCCTCTACAGCCATCAGGACGTGGAGCGGTTGCGACGCATCGGCGAGCTCCTGAGCCAGGGCCTCAACCTGGCGGGCATCGCCCGGGTGCTCACCCTGGAGGAGGAGGTGAGGCGTCTTCGCTCGGTGGCTGGCCACACCGGTGCCCTGCCGCGGTGACTGCGTGCGGGCCTGACGGGGTACTGCTGGGAGACATCCCCACCGATGAAGGGCGACCTCATGACTGACAGCCGCATCTCCCGGTCCGCATCCGCCATGGTCCGCGACGACGACCGAGGCGGATTCCCCGCCCAGCAGCAGCAGCCGCCAGGCCTCACCCGCCTGATGGAGCCGATTCCCGACCACGGTGAGGACTCCTACCGCGGCACGGGCAAGCTGCAGGGGATGCGGGCGCTCATCACCGGGGGCGACTCCGGCATCGGTCGAGCCGTGGCCGTCGCATTCGCGCGCGAGGGCGCCGACATCTCCCTCAGCTACCTCCCCGAGGAGGAGGAGGACGCGCAGGCCGTGGCCGAGCTGGTGGAGCAGGAGGGACGACAGTGCCTCAGGCTCGCCGGTGACCTGGTCTCGCGGGAGACGTGCGAGAGAGTCGTCACCGAGACGGTGGAGGGGCTCGGGGGGATCGACATCCTCGTCAACAACGCCGGCTACCACTGGGCCCGCGGCGAGGAGGGTGTGTCCGGCCTCGACCCGGAACAGGTGGAACGGGTCATCCGTACGAACCTGTTCGCGGTGCTGTGGCTGACCCGAGCCGCCGTCGAGCACATGGGACCGGGGTCGTGCGTCATCAACACCAGCTCGGTGCAGGCCTATGAGCCCTCGACCCAGCTGATCGACTACGCCGCCACGAAGGCAGCGGTCAACAACCTCACGGTCAACCTCGCCGCAGATCTCGGCCCCCGGGGCATCCGGGTCAACGCGGTGGCCCCCGGACCGATCTGGACACCCCTGCAACCGGCCACCAGGCCCACCGACAAGATCGAGACCTTCGGTGCCGACACCCCACTGGGACGTGCGGGCCAGCCCGGCGAAGTGGCCCCGGCGTACGTCTTCCTCGCGTCCCCGTCCGACGCGAGCTATGTCTCGGGCACCGTCCTGGGAGTCACGGGTGGCAAACCTGTGTTCTGATCCGCACCACGACCGCGGAGTGTGACCGACGTCTCCCACTCGAGGTGATTGTGTGGTGGACTGGGAGGAGTCCATGTGACCGTTGGGGGCGGTTCGGTTGGGAAAGGAACTCGGTCTTGACCTCCATAGCCTTCGATGGCCGCCGGCCCGGCCCCCCGGTCGGCTCCTTCACCTACGACGTCTTCGCCGACCAGTGGTCGTGGTCGGACGGGGTCTTCGCACTTCATGGCTACTCCGAGCACGAGGTCGCGCCGTCGACGGAGCTGCTGCGCAAGCACCAGCATCCTGATGACCGCACCCGTGCCTGCGACGTCCTGCAGACGGTCCTCGCCGATGGGCGCCCGTTCAGCTGCTACCACCGGGTGATCGACGCGCAGGGTTCGGTCAGGTCCGTGCTCACGGTCGGCCGAGGGTCGACCGGCAGCGGACATGAGGTCGAGCAGCTCACGGGCTTCTTCGTCGACCTCACCGGGACACCGCGCGAGGACACCCGGACCGGTGTCGCAGCGGCGCCCACCGGCATCGACGACCACGACGCCGTCATCGAGCAGGCCAAGGGGACGCTGATGGCCTCCAGCGGGTGCGACGCCGACGCGGCGTTGGCGGTCCTGCGCCGATACTCAGCGACCACCGACATCGAGCTGCACGAGGTGGCCCGCTCCCTGGTCAACTCCGTCGGGTCGCCGGTCCGCGTGCCCGCTCAGACCCGGTCGCGCGTCGCCGACGCGCTCTACGAGCTCAGCGACAGGCAGCCGACCCGCTGAGACCGACGTCCCCCACGGCGACGTACGCCGGGTCAGGCGGTCGGCCGCGCCGCGGCGAGCGGGATGTCGATGTCGACGACCTCCGACTCGATCGTCAAGGTCACCTTCCGGGCCCGGGCACTGCCGGTGCGGGCGTCGTAGGCGGTGAACACGTAGCGGCCCGAGGCCGGCAGCTGGAAGACGTAGCGGCCGGTGTCGTCGCAGTGTGTCGAACCGACCTGCGTGCCCAACGCCTCGCTCAGCGCGACCAGTGCGCCGGCAGCGGGGCGGCCGTCACTGGTGACCACGCCGGAGACCGTCAGCTCGTGGGCGAGCGTGAGGTCCTGCTCGACCTCGACGCCGGTGAAGTCGATGACCGTGGCCTCCGGCGCCCACCCGACGGCGTTCGCGATCACCACGTAGGTGCCGGGGCCGGGCAGCACCATCGAGTAGCGTCCCGCGTTGTCCGCGCGGCTCCAGTCGAGCTGGTTGCCGCTCGCGTCGAGCACCGACACCAGCACAGTGCCGCGGGCGCTGTCGTCCGGACGGGCCAGACGGATCTGACCGCAGACCACGGCCTCGCGCTTCTCCCCGCTCCGGGCCCTGGCGAGCTCACGATCGCGGTGCGTCCGGCGATCCGTCGGGATCAGGGCGGCCAGTGCCACACAGATCGCCGCTGAGGCCGAGCCGAGGACCAGCACCACCTGGAAGGCCCGCTCGGTGGCGAAGAGCACCCCGCCCACCTCGACGGTGTAGGTGGCCATGATCGCCGCGACCAGCGTGCTGGCGAGCGACGTCCCGAGTGATCGGACCAGGGAGTTGAGGCCGTTGGCCGAGGCCGTCTCGGTGATCGGGACCGAGGACATGATGAGGGTCGGCATCGCGGCGAAGGCCAGGGCCGTACCGATCCCGACCAGGGTGGAGCCGATCACCACCGCGCTCACCGAGTCGGCCCAGAAGACGCGCCCGCCGTAGCTGAGGGCCATCACCCCGGCTCCGACGAGCAGCACCGCGCGGCCACCGAAGCGGGCCAGCGACCACCCCGAGAGGGGCGACATCGCCACCATCGCGAGCCCGGACGGCACCATCGCGAGTCCGGCGGCCGTCACGCCGAGACCGAACCCGGCACCCGTGGCAGTCGGCTGCTGGAGCACCTGCACGGTGACCAGCATGTTCACGAACATCGCCGTGCCGGCGAAGACCGAGGCGAGGTTGGTCATCAGCACCGGCCGCTGCGCGCTGGTGCGCAGGTCCACCATGGGCTGGTTGACGCGCAGCTCCAGCGGCACCCACACCGCCATCAGCAGGACCGACGCCACCAGCAGTCCGACGACCAGCGGCCCGCCCCATCCCCACACGCTGCCCTTCGAGATCGGCAGGAGGAGACAGACCAGCGCCGCGGAGAGCACCAGCGCCCCGGTGACGTCGAAGCGCCCCGGCGTTCGCACGGGCGACTCCTCGACCACGACGAGCAGCGCGATGACCAGGACGACGCCCGCGACGGCACCGAACCAGAAGATCGAGTGCCAGCCCAGCCACTCGCTCAGCACGCCCGCGAGCGGGAGGCCGAGCGCCGACCCGATCCCCATCGTGGCGCTCATCAGCGCCACCGCGGTGCCGACGCGCTCGGGTGGCAGCTTGTCGCGCAGCAGGCTGATCCCGACCGCGATCAGCGCCGCACCGAAGCCCTGCAGCGACCGGCCGACGATCATCGCCGCGAAGGAGAACTCCAGCGCGCAGATCACCGAGCCGAGGACCATCGCCCCGAGCGAGACCAGCAGCATCCGCCGCTTGCCGTACATGTCGGCCATCCGGGCGATGATCGGCGTGCCCACCGCGGCGGTCAGCAGGGTGGCGGTGACCAGCCAGGAGGAGTCCGAGGCGGAGATGTCGAGCAGCTGCGGAAACTCCGGCAGGAGCGGGATCACCAGGGTGAACTGCAGCGCCGAGACCATGCCGCACAGGGAGAGCACGAGGATGGTCGCCCACGCCGGGGCGGTGCGGTGCATCAGGACGCAGGGTCCACGCGCTGCGGTGGTAGCTCGGTGATCTCGATCCGTCCGCGACCCTGGTCCTTCGCGACGTAGAGGGCCCGGTCGGCCTCGCGCAGCACGGCGTCCGGGTCGCTGCCACCGGGGGCGATGACCAGGCCCCCGCTGATGCTGGTGCGCACCGTGACTCCGTCGACGACGATCGGTGCCGTGACCGACGCCCTCGCCCGGTCCATGACGGTGACGGCGTCGGCTGGCGAAGCCAGGTGATCGAGCAGGATGATGAACTCGTCACCGCCCAGACGCGCCACCGTGTCCTCGGTGCGGACGACGGCCTGCAGCCGGCGCGCGACCTCCGCGAGGACCTCGTCGCCGACGTGATGACCGTGCGTGTCGTTGATGGCCTTGAAGTGGTCGATGTCGCAGAAACCCACGGCGACCGCCGCACGACGCCGGCCGCGGCCGAGGGCGGCGGTCAACCGGTCCATCAGCAGGCTGCGGTTGGGGAGTCCGGTGAGGCCGTCGTGCAGGGCCTGGTGGTGCATCGCCCGGTGCACCCGCTCGAGCTCCTCGGCCTGCGCGCGTCGCTCGGTGATGTCGACGAGCTGGGTGACGCTGTGGATGGGAGACCCGTCACGTTCACGGACCACGGTCGCACTCAACGACACCCACAGGACCGTGCCGTCGGCGCGCAGGTAGCGCTTCTCGTACTGGATCCTGTCCACCTCGCCCCGCAGCAGGGGAGGCAGCATCTCGACGTCCCGAGCGGCGTCGTGCGGGTGGGTGATGTCGCGGAACGACAGGGAGCGCAGCTCCTCCTCCGAGTAGCCCAGCATCGCCTGCGCTGCGGGGTTCGCCGCGATCAGGCGACCGAAGTCCGGCTTCCGGAGATCGGTCAGCACGTTGCCGATCGGTGCGTTGACGAAGGCGCTGCGGAACCGCTCCTCGCTGGCGAGCAGGGCGTCCTTCACCTCTTCGCGCTCGGTGACGTCGTGGACGAAGGCGTGCACCTTCTTCCCGTCGTTCCACGCGAGCTCGCCGACGCTCACCTCGAGGACGAGGGGGCGGCCGTCGCGGTGCACGGCCGCCAGCGTCACCGGGTCCGACTGGAGTCGGGCGTCGCGGTTGCTCGCCCACTCCCCCAGACCCGCGACCATCTCGGCGCGGAGGTGCTCCGGTGCGGTCATCTCGATCAGGTTCCGGCCGATCGCCTCGCTCGCGGACCAGCCGAGGAGCCGCTCCGCGGCTCCGTTCCACCACTCCACGTTGGCCTGGGCGTCCATCACCACGAAGGCCACGGGCGAGGTCTCGAACACCCCCGACAGCAGTCGCTCGCGCTCGTCCAGGGCGCGGTGCGCGGCCAGCGTGTCGGTGCGCAGCGCCCCGCCCGGCAGACGTCGCCGGGTGTCCTCGACGGAGGTGGACGCGCTGCCGTTCACCCCGGCTCACTCGCCAGCGGAAGCCCGCGGGCGACGGCGCCCGCCGTCCAGCGCACCCCAGACGGGTGGCGGCCCATGGTGCGGTTGAGCACCACGGCGATGTCGTGGGTCGACGCGCCCTCGGCGTGCATCGCGGCGATCAGGGCGGTGTGACCGGAGGAGAGACCCTGAGGTACGCGCGGCAGCCGGGGCCGTCGCGCCGGCACCGGGACCAGCTCGCAGGTGGTGATGGCGGCTTCCAGCTCCTCGACGGGTACGGCGGGCGACCACAGGTAGCCCTGCCCGCGCACGCAGCCCATGGTGCGCAGGACGGCGTACTGCTCGGCGGTCTCGATTCCTTCGCCCACCGTCGAGGCGGACACGGCTCGGGCCAGGCCGATGATGCTGTCGCAGATCGCCTCGTCGTCGGGCGTCGCCCCGATGCCGGCCACGACCTCGCCGTCGATCTTGAGGGTGTCGATGGGGTAGCGACGGAGGTGGAGCAGCGAGCTGAAGCTGGTGCCGCAGTCGTCGACGGCGAACTTGACGCCCAGCTCGGACATCGCTTCGTAGGCGGCGGACGTGAAACCGTCGTCCCGCGCGAAGGCGGACTCGGTGACCTCGACGGTGAGGCGGCTCGGTCGAAGGCCATGGCGCTCGAGGGTCTGCTGGACCTTCGTCACGTCATGGTCGTCGAGCTGGCTCACGGAGAAGTTGATCGCCACGTCGATCTCGCGACCGTCGTAGACCATCTCGGCAGCGTCGCTGACGGCCTGGCCCAACGACCAGTCCGCGAGCTGCTGCATGAGCCCGAGCTCCTCGGCCAGCGGGATGAACTTGTCAGGGCCCAGGAGCCCCAGGACGGGGTGCTGCCAGCGCACCAGCGACTCGACGCCGACCACCTTGCCCGTGCTCAGGTGCACGACGGGCTGGTAGTGCAGCACGAACTCCGTGATGTCTCCGGCGAGCGCCCGACGGAGGTCCGCATGCAGGGAATCCGCAGGGCCCGACGGCGAGCCGGAGCTGTTCAGGGGATGGTCCATGTGGAGGCGCCTCCGCTTGATCGAATTGTCAGGGCGCGTGCGACCCGGGCGAAGCACTGACGTCATGAGACCCATTCATTCACGTCAGAGTAACGTCGGTGACCCTTTTGGTAACACCTAGTCCTATTTTGTTAGGTCGCCCGTCCTTCGGGACCGGCGTGGCCCCCGATCGGTCAGCACGCCGGGTGACCACCGTCACCCGGCGCGCGGCACGTCTCAGAGCAGGCCCTTCTCCTCCAGCCAGTCCTCGGCGGCGGTGCTGGCCGACGCCTTCTCGTCGCCCTCGACGCGCTCGCGCAGTGCGATCAGGTCGTCGGTCGTCATCTCGGCCGAGATGGCGTTGAGCGTGTCGGCGATCTCGTCGGTGTAGATGTCGTCGGAGATCAGCGGGATGATGTTCTGCGAGGAGATCATGTTCTCCGGGTCCTCCAGCACCACGAGGTCCTCGGCCACGAGGGCCGGGGAGGTGGTGTAGATGTCGGCCACCTGGACGGTGTCGTCGACGAGCGCCTTGACCGTGTCGGGTCCGCCGAAGTCCTCGATCGGCACGAACTTCACGTCGCCGGGGTTGACGCCGACGCCGTAGACGTCCTTGAGCCCGGGGATGCCGTAGCCGAGCTCACCGAACTGCGGGTTGGAGCCGAGGGCGAAGGGCACGATCGCGGAGAGGTCGCCGATCGAGGTCAGGTCGTTGGCCTCGGCGGTCTCGCGGGTGACGACGTAGGCGTCCTTGTCCTCGGCCTCTGCGGAGTCCAGGACCTGCAAACTGTCCGCGGCGACGGCATCGACGAGGGCGGCGTCGACCTCCTCGGTGGTCCGCTCGGTGTAGTCCGGGTTGTAGTAGGCGAGGAGGTTGCCGTTGTACTCCGGGATGAGGTTGATCGACCCGTCCTGGAGAGCAGGGATGGTCTGCTGGCGCGGGCCGATGTTGAACTTGGTCTCGACCTCGACCCCGTCGGCCTCGAGCGCCTGGGCGTAGATCTCGCCGAGGATCTCGCTCTCGGGGAAGGCGAAGGAGCCCACGATGACGGTGCCGCCGTCGTCACCTCCCGCGGGTGCGGCGGTGGGGTCGTCGGAGCCGCACGCGGCAAGCGTGAGGCTCAGGCCGAGTGCGAGCGCGAGCCCGCCCGTCGTGCGCAGTGTGGAAACGAACATCTGAGTCCTACCTTTGGTCTGACGCGTGGTCACGCGCGAGTGGCCGTCCTGGTCGACGGAGGGTGCGGCGGGGGTTGAGCGGGCTGGTGTCGGCGAGCCCCCGGGTGGCGGTGAGGCGCTGGGCGGCGGCGAAGATGCCGTCGACCGTGAGTGCGAGGGTGGTGACCAGGAGTGCACCACCCAGGATGAGATCGTAGTCGTTGAGCCCAATGCCGCTGGTGATGATCCGCCCCAGACCACCCAGACCGGCGTACGACGCGATGGTGACGGTGGCGATCACCTGCAGGACGGCGGCCCGTATCCCACCCACGATCAGCGGCAGGGCGAGCGGGATCTCCACCTGGGTGAGGATCTGCCACTCGGTCATGCCGTTGGCCCGGGCGGCGTCGATGATCTGCCGGTCGACGGCCTCCAGGCCGGAGTAGGCGCCGGCCAGCATCGACGGGATCGCGAGGACGACGAAGGCGATCGTCGCGCCGACGATGGGAGCGGTGTCGTAGGAGAGGACGTAGCCGAAGACCATCAGCAGGAAGAACAGCAGCCCCAGCGTCGGGAGGGCGCGCATCGAGCTGGTGAAGACGATCACGAACTGACGCCCGCGACCGGTGTGCCCGATGAAGAACCCGAGCGGGAGGGCGATCAGCGCCGCCAGCACGACGGCGATCATCGTGTAGCCCAGGTGCTCGAGCAGCCGGTCCTGGATCGGCAGCGGGCTCTGGCTGCCCGGCTGCCAGTGCGAGCCGTCGACGATCCAGCGGATGGCGCTGAGCAGGAGGTCCATCAGGATGCCCCGGGTGTCTGGATGCGGGTGTGGGGGCCGGCGAGGTCGACCCTGGGTCGGCTCCTGCGCGGGCCGCTCTCACCGCGTCGCCCGGTGGTGTCGCGGTTCCAGGGCATGAGGATCCGCCCGATCAGCAGGATGACGAGGTCGAAGATCAGCGCCAGCAGCAGGCTGATCACGATCCCGACCACGACCTCCTCGAGGATCCCGCGCTGCTTGCCGTTCTGGAACAGGTAGCCGAGGTTGGCGGAGCCGATGATGACCCCGACCGAGACGAGGGCGATGGTGCTGACCGACACCACCCGGATCCCGGCCAGGAGCACCGGCCCCGCCAGCGGGAGCTCCACCTTGAAGAAGCGGCTCGTCGAGGAGTAGCCGACCGCGGTCGCGGCGTCGATCGTCGTACGGTCCACCGACGCCAGTGCGTCCGCCGCCGAGCGCGACATGATGGCCACGCCGTAGATGCACAGGGCCACCACCAGGTTGGTGTCGTCGAGGACGCCGGTCGGGATGATCAGCGGCAGGATCACGAACAGCGGCAGCGACGGGATCGTGTAGAGCAGGCTGCCGCCGGTGATCACGATGCTGCGCAGCAGGGGGGTGCGGTTGGCCACCCAGCCCAGGGGGACCGACAGCACGAAGCTGACCACGATCGGGATGATCGCCAGCTGGACGTGGTTGAGCGTGAGCTCGCCGATGAGCTCGAGGTTGCCGAGAGTCCAGTTCACCGCGCCGGCCCGTCGCCCCCGGGTGATCCGTCATCCGGGCCGAGCACACCCACCGGCCGTCCCTCGCGGTCCACGACGAGGGTGATGCCCCCGTCGTCCGGGCGACGCTGCAGGGACAGGTCACGCTTGCCCTTGTCGGCGCCGACGAAGCTGGCCACGAAGTCGTCGGCAGGGTTGGCGAGGATCTCCGCCGGGGTGCCGGCCTGGGCGATGACGCCTCCCTTGCGCAGGATGATCACCTGATCGGCGAGCACGAACGCCTCGTCGATGTCGTGGGTCACGAAGACGATGGTCTTGCCGAGCTCGCGCTGGAGCCGGTTGAGCTCGACCTGGAGGTCGGCGCGGACGATGGGGTCGACCGCACCGAACGGCTCGTCCATCAGCAGGATGTTGGGATCGCTGGCCAGTGCGCGTGCCACGCCGACCCGCTGCTGCTGTCCGCCGGAGAGCTGACGGGGGAAGCGGTGGGCCAGGCTGCGGTCGAGACCGACCTTGTCGAGCAGCTCCAGCGCCGCTGCGCGGGCCTCCGCCTTCGGCACGCCGTTGAGCACGGGCACGGTGGCCACGTTGTCCACGATCTTGCGGTGCGGCAGCAGGCCCGAGGCCTGCAGGACGTAGCCGATGCTGCGCCTCAGCTTGACCTTGTCCTGGGTCACCACGTTGTCGCCGTCGATCAGGATCTCCCCCGACGTCGGCTCCACCATCCGGTTGATCATCCTCAACAGCGTCGTCTTGCCGCATCCGGAGGACCCCACGAAGACCGTGGTCTTGTGCGTCGGCAGCGTGAAGGTGAAGTCCTCCACCGCCATGGTGCCGTCAGGGAACTGCTTGGTGATCGATCGGAACTCGATCATCGGATCTCGATCATGCGCGGCTCCAGCCGTCGGCGGTCAAGAACATTGTCCCGAGAATAGTCGGTGAGCGGTGGCCAGCGCCGATCACGGCGCGGCGGGCGGGGTCCAGCGCTTGGCCCGCACGCCCGAAGGGGTGGGCGTGGGGGGGCCGCAGCGACATCCCTACCGCCCGACCTCCGACAACGTCAGCCCCGACCCCGCATCGAACAGGTGCGCACGGTCCAGGTCGACCGCCACCGACAGCCGCTCGCCCGGAGTCCCCGTCACGGTCGGCCGCGCCTTGACCTTGAGCATCTCCGAGCCGACCTTCACGTCCACGACCGTACGGTCGCCGAGCGGCTCGAGACCGTAGAGCTCACCCGGCAGCGACACGTCGCCGCGCTTCTCGACCGACAGGTCTTCCGCGCGCAACCCGAGCAGCAGCGGTCGACCGTCCTCGGCCGTGGTCCAGCGGGGACGCGGGAGGGTCCAGCCGTCCGCGCCGACGAGCTGGTCGCCGTCGGTGTGGCACGGGAGCAGGCTGATCCGCGGACTGCCGACGAAACCGGCGACCCACTGGTTGGCCGGCCGCTCGTAGACCTCGGTCGGAGTGCCGACCTGCTGCACCTTCCCCTCACGCAGCACCGCGACCTGGTCGGCCATGGACAGCGCCTCGACCTGGTCGTTGGTGACATAGACGAAGGTGCCACCCAGCGAGCGGTGGATGCGGGTCAGCTCCGTGCGCATCTCCACGCGCAGCTTGAGGTCGAGGTTGGTCAGCGGCTCGTCCATCAGGAACGCCCGCGGTCGGCGTACGAGCGCACGGGCCAGCGCCACGCGCTGCATCTCGCCACCCGACATCTGGGCGGGCCGACGCTTCATCAGCCGCTCGATGTGCAGGAGGTTGGACACCTTGTCGACGGCCTCGGCGATCTCGCCGGAGGAGGCCCCGCGGGCCCGCAGCGGCGAGGCGATGTTGTCGTAGGCCGTCTTGCGCGGATAGAGCGCATAGCTCTGGAACACCATCGCCAGGTCGCGCGCGGCCGGGGTGTCCCTGGTCGCGTCGCGGCCGTCGAGGTGGACCGAACCCTCGTCGAGGCTCTCCAGCCCGGCGATCGCCCGCAGGGTCGTCGTCTTGCCCGCACCAGAGGGCCCGAGCACGACGAAGAACGAGCCGTCCGGCACCTCGAGCGTGACCCCGTCCAGGGCCTGCACCTCGCCGAAGGACTTGCGCAGCCCGTGGGCCGACACGGTGCCCATCAGGCCACCAGCCGTTCGGTGTCGGTGTCGTAGACCGGCGGTGCGCCGCCCGCGTGCCGAAGGCCGACGGGTGCATCCGCGGCGTACCGCACCGTGGGTGGCATCCGGACCCGTACGTCGCGCTCACCGCCGCTGTCGAGGACATAGATGATCTCGTCGCCCAGGATCTCCGCGGAGACCACACGGGCGGGGACCGAACGCTCGGCTCCCGCAGTGGTGACCTCCAGCGACTCGGGCCGCACGCCGGCGACCAACGTACGGTCGCGTGCCAGGCCCTGCGGTGCAGGGAGGACGAGCCCACCCGGGCCGCGCAGCGCGCCGTCGGCGATCTCGACGTCGATCAGGTTCATCGGTGGGGAGCCGATGAAGGCCGCGCAGAACAGGCTCGCCGGCCGGTCGTAGACCTCGAGCGGCGTGCCGATCTGCTCGACCCGACCCTTGTTGAGGATCGCGATCCGGTGGCCGAGGGACATCGCCTCGACCTGGTCGTGCGTGACGTAGACCATCGTGGTCCCGAGCTCGGCCTGCAGGTGCTTGATCTCCGTGCGCATGTCGGCCCGCAGCTCCGCGTCGAGGTTGGTGAGTGGTTCGTCCATCAGGAACGCGCGCGGGCGCCGGACGAGGGCACGCGCCAGCGCGACGCGCTGCTGCTCGCCACCCGAGAGCCGGCTGGGCCGACGGTCGAGCAGCGCATCGAGGCGCATCATCCGCGAGGCCTCGGCCACCCGCTCGGTGACCTCCTTCTCGGGCAGGCCCTCGGCGCGCAGCGGGAAGGCGAGGTTGTCGCGGGTCCTGAGGTGCGGATAGAGCGCGTAGAACTGGAAGACCATCGCGATGTCACGCTCGGCCGGCGGCAGGTCGTTGACCAGCGTGTCGCCGATGCGGATGTCGCCCGACGTCTGCCGCTCGAGCCCGGCCATCGCACGCAGCGTGGTGGTCTTGCCGCAGCCCGACGGGCCGAGCATGACGAAGAGCTCACCGTCGCCGATGGACAGGTCCACCTGCTCGACCGCGACCGTCCCGTCGGGGTACTGCTTGTGCAGGTTGCTCACCTCGATACCGGCCATCAGCGACGCACCGCCCCGAGGGTGACGCCGGCGACGAGGTGCTTGCGCACCAGGAAGGCGAAGATCAGCACAGGGATGGCGAAGACGACCGCCGAGGCAGCCACGAGTCCCCAGTCCACGGTGGTGCCGCCGATGAGGCCGGCGATGGCGGGAGGCGCTGTGCGGACCTCCTGGCTGGAGGTCAGGAAGACGGCGAACACGAACTCGTTCCAGGAGAAGATGAGGGCGAAGACCGCCGTGGCGGCTATCCCGGGCACGAGCAGGGGCAGGGTGAACTTCCAGAACGCCTGGAGGCGGGTGTAGCCGTCGAGCATGGCGGCGTCCTCGTACTCGGCAGGCACCTCGTCGACGAAGCCCTTCATCATCCAGATCGTGAAGGGGACGTTGAAGGCGGCGTAGATGAGGATCAGGCCGAGCTTGCTGTCGATGAGCCCGAGCTCGCGATACATCAGGAAGATCGGGATCACCACGACGACCGGCGGCATGAACCGGGTCGAGAGGATGAAGAACAGCTGGTCCTTCTTGGCCTTCAGCGTGAAGCGCGAGTAGGCCCACGCCGCCGGGACGCCGAGCACGGTGGCCAGCACCGTCGACGCACCCGCGACGATCACGGAGTTGAGGAACGAGACGGACAGGTCCGAGCGTCCCCCGTCCGCGCCGACGAAGACGTCCTTGAAGTGGTCGAGGGTGAAGTCGAAGGTGAAGAACTTCGCGGGCACGGCGTAGACGTCGCGGTTCTCCTTGATGGACGTCTCGAGCATCCACAGCACCGGGAAGAGCATGGCCACGGCCAGTGCCACGAGCAGCACGACCTCGATCACCCTTCGCGCGCTGCCGGCACGGCGGCGCGCAGGCGGCGCGCTGCCCGTCACCGGGCCGGGCACGGCCTCGTCGATGGAGATGGCCATCACCCCTCCTTGAGCTTGTTGAGGTAGCGCAGGTAGAACTGCGCGAGCACGATGACGACGAGGACCATGAGGATCCCGTACGCCGACGCGGTCCCGGTGTTGAAGCCGAGGAAGGCGACCTTGTAGACGTGGAAGGACAGCGTCTCCGTCGACACACCCGGCCCGCCGCTGGTCAGGATGTAGACGAGGTCGAAGAGGCGGAACGCCTCGATCGCGCGGAACATGACGGCGATGAGCAGGAGCGGCCACACCATCGGCAGGGTGATGTGCCGGAAGCGGAACCACTCCGAGGCGCGGTCGATGGACGCCGCCTCGTAGAGATAGGCCGGAACGGCCGTGAGACCGGCGAGGGCGATGAGCATGATGAACGGCGTCCACTGCCACGTGTCGACCACGATGAGCGAGAACAGCGCCGTCCGCTGCCGGGTGAGCCACTCCACCTGCCCGAAGCCGAGCGACCCGAGCATCGAGTTGATCACCCCGAACTGGGCGTCGAGCATGAACTTCCAGAACAGGCCCACCACCACGGGCGAGAGCATCATCGGCACCAGGAACAGCGTCGTCAACGCACCCCGACCGCGCGTACGCCGCGAGATCAGGTAGGCGATCGAGAAGCCGAGCACGGTCTGGAGCAGCACCGCGCCAACCACGTAGATCAAGGTCGTCAACGCACGCGTGTGCACCTCGGAGGAGGTCAGGATGGTCGTGTAGTTGTCGAAGCCGACGAAGTTGGCCCCGGTGGCGCGCGTGGCCGAGTAGTCGGTGAACGACAGGTAGAGCGCCCACAGCAGGGGGAACACCGACATCCCGAGCAGCAGCAACAACGCCGGGGAGATGAATGCCGCGGCCAGTCCGCGGTCGCTGAGACGGGGGGAACCCCCCGCTGCAGGAGGCGTCGAGGACGCCTCCTGCAGCGGGCGGTCGGTCGTGGTCGTCATCGCTCAGATCACAGCCCGCCGCCGCCGCCGTCGAGCACGTCCTGCTGCTGCTGCGCGATGTCGTTCAGCGCATCCTCGGGGCTCTTGGCACCGTTGAGCGCGGCGTTGACGTTGGTGTTCTCGATGTTGATGAGCTGGGCGTACTCGGGCACGTTCCACATGTCACGCATGCGGGTCACCGAATCGGCATAGACCTGGTTGAACGGTCCCGCCTCGAGGAACTCCGGCGACTCGAGGGCGTCGGTGCGTGCCGGCACACCACCAGCGGCGGCCCACTTCTTCTGGATGTCCTCCTGCTCGAACCACTTCATGAAGTTGAGCGCCTCGGCCTGGCGGTCCGCCGGGGCGTAGGACGAGATGTGCATGCCCATCCCGCCGAGCGGAACCACGTCAGCCTCCTGGGTCGGCAGGGTCGCGAAGCCCAGCTTGTCGAGGATCTCGTCCTCGGTCGCGCCGAGCGTCGACTGAGCGGGGTCGACCAGGCCGCCGGCGGCTGCGATCCACTGGAACGCGATGCACGCCTTGCCCTGGGCGACGGCGGCGTTGACCTCGTCGATGAACCAGTTGCCCGATCCCGTGGCGGTCAGCGGCTTCATCTCGTTGACCAGGACGTCCATGGCCTTCTGGCCGGCCTCGTCATTGATGACACCGTCGATCTTCTTGTCGGCCGAGTCCCACAGGTTGCCGCCGTAGACACCGTTGACGGTGTTGTACATGACGGCCGCGGCGTCGGAGCCGTTGGCCTGGTGGAAGGCCAGGCCGCTGACGCCCGGGTTGTCCTCCTGACACTGCGCGGCCACCGAGATCATCTCGTCCCACGTCTGCGGCGGCTCGTCGCCGATGAGGTCCTTGCGGTAGATCATCGTCCAGGTGTCGCCGAGCAGCGGCAGCCCGTAGAGGCTGGCGTCCTCGTCGCGCTGACCGGTCTCGGCCTGGGGGTACTGGCCGTAGGCGGCCAGGAGGTAGGGGTCGTAGGCGTCGACGTCGATGTTCTCCTCGACGAAGTCGGTGAGGTCGAGGATGTTGCCGTTGGTGACGGCCTCACCGATGTGCTGGGAGTCCAGGATCGCGACGTCGAAGTCGGTCTGCTGCGCCGCGAACTGCGTGAACATGGCGTCGTGCCAGTTGGCGTTGGGGACCGTGTTGACCTCGATGGTCACGTTGGGCCGCTCCTTGGTGTACTCCGCGTTGGCGAAGTCCTCCAGCGCCTGCGCGGGCGGCCACTCGAACCAGACGAAGCTCAGCGTCTGGTCCTCGTCGGACAGCTCGGGGATCGTGGCGGGAGCCATCGTGCCGCCCGCCTCACCACCGCCGTCACCGTCGTCGCCACCGCCACCGCCACCGCCGCCGCAGGCCGCCAGGGCGACGGTCATCAGGACGGCCGCCGTGGCCAGGCGCACCGGACGGCTGGGTCGAGACCGCCGTAGAGCTCGTAGGTCACGCATCTTGTTCTCCTGCTTTCCTGCATCGTGGATGTGGGGTGCTGCTGGGGGTGTGGTGCGGTGGTGGTGCCGGTGGTTCCGAGCTCACCAGGAGGTCGCGACGTACTGCGCCTCCATGAATTCGAGGAGTCCTTCGGTGCTGCCCTCGCGGCCGAGGCCGCTCTGCTTGGTGCCACCGAAGGGCGCCGCGGGGTCGGAGACGAGCCCGCGGTTGAGGCCGACCATGCCGCTCTCCATGCTCTCCGCCAGCCGCAGGCCACGGGCGAGGTCGCCGGTGTAGAGGTAGCCGACGAGACCGAACTCGGTGTCGTTGACGACCTGCATCACCTCGTCGGTGTCCTCGAAGCGGACGACGGGGGCGACCGGGCCGAAGACCTCCTCGTGCAGCAGGCGGGCGTCGAGCGGTACGTCGACGAGCACGGTCGGCGGGTAGAAGTGGCCGGCCCCGTCGGAGGGTCGCCCGCCCACCACGGCGCGGGCGCCCCGGTCGAGCGCGTCGCGCACCAGCTCGTCGACCTTGTCGACGGCGGCGGCGTTGATCAACGGGCCGCACTGCGTGCTCTCGTCGGTGCCGGGACCCACGCGGATCGCGGACATCCGCGCGACGAGGCCCTCGACGAACTCGTCGTGGACGTCGGACTGCACGAAGAAGCGGTTGGCAGCGGTGCACGCCTGGCCGCCGTTGCGCATCTTGGCGACCATGGCGCCCTCGAGCGCGGCGTCGAGATCGGCGTCGGCGAGGACGACGAAGGGCGCGTTGCCGCCGAGCTCCATGCCGCACTTGAGGACCCGGTCGGCCGCCGTGCGCAGCAGCACCCGTCCGACCTCGGTCGAGCCGGTGAAGGACACCATCCGCGTACGCCGGTGCGTCAGCATCGTCTCGACGACCGGGCCGGGCGCGGAGGTGGTGACCACGTTGACCACGCCGTCGGGCAGCCCGGCCTGCTGGAGCAGCGCGGCGACCGCGAGGGCGGTCAGCGGCGTCTCGGCTGCCGGTTTGAGCACGGTCGTGCAGCCGGCGGCGAGTGCGGGTGCGATCTTGCGGGTCGCCATCGCGGCCGGGAAGTTCCACGGCGTGACGAGGATGCTGACGCCGACGGGCTGGTAGGAGACGAGCAGCCGGTTGGCGCCGCTCGGGGAGAGACCGACCTGGCCGCGCAGCCGTACGCCCTCCTCGGCATACCACCGGAAGAACTCCGCGGCGTAGGCCACCTCGCCCCGGGCGTCGGTCAGCGACTTGCCGTTCTCGAGGCTGATGAGCTGGGCGAGCTCCTCGCCGTGCGCACGCATGAGATCGAAGGCCCGCATCAGCAGGTCGGCGCGGAGGCGGGGGGAGGTGGAAGCCCAGCCGGGCGCCGCAGCGGCTGCTGCGTCGACGGCCGCGGTGGCGTCGTCGGTGGTGGCGTCGGCGACCGTGGTCAGCAGCTCGCCCGTGGACGGGTCGCTGACCTCGATGCGGTCACCGCCGGACGCGGCTCGCCATTCGCCACCGATGAGGAGGTCGGTGGGGACCTCCATCTTGTCGACGACCGGGCGCAGGAGCGGAGAGCTCGTGATCGTCATCGTGCGTCCACCGCCGCCAGGTCGGACGCGGTCACGGTCGTACGTGCCTCGCGCAGGGCTCCGCGATCGCCGGAGTGGGCCGCGCGGATGATGTGCTCGAGGGCGTCGGCGTCCAGCGGGCGCGGGTTGTTGGCGACCAGCCGGACCGCTCCCATCGCCTGCTCGGCCGTCCACCGGAGCTTGTCGTGGGGGAGGCCGAGCTCGCCGAGCGTGGCGGGGATGCCCACCGAGGCCAGGAGCGCGGCGACCCGGTCGATCGCCTCGTCGGCCAGGTCGCCGAGCGACGCGTCCGGCGGCGCACCCATCGCCACCGCCACCGCGGCGAGCTCCGGGATGCGGGTGGGTCGGTTGAACTCCATGACGTAGGGCAGGAGCGCGCCGACCCCGACGCCGTGCGGGGTGTGGGTGAGGGCGCCCACCGGGTATTGCAGGGCGTGCGCCGCGGCCGTGCCGGCCGTGCCGAGGGCGAAGCCGCCTGCCGTGGCCCCGAGCATCATCGCCTCGCGCGCCTGCATGTCCGACGGGTCGGACCAGGCGCGGTACAGGCTGCTCGCGATCAGCCGGACCCCGAGCAGGGCGTAGGTGTCGGTCAGCTCGTTCTTGCCGACGAAGACGCGCTCGGTGGCCAGCTCGGCGCTCACCGGGTGGCGGACCGCGGTGTAGGCCTCGACCACGTGGGAGAGGGCATCGGCGCCTGCGCTGGCGGTGAGCGCCGGCGGGGCACCCAGGGTGAGCTCGGGGTCGCAGATGGCCGTGTGCGGGATGAGGTGGGGGCTCGAGATGCCGACCTTGCTGACCCGCTCGGGATCGGTGAGCACCGCCACCGGCGTCACCTCGGACCCGGTGCCGGCGGTCGTGGGCAGCGCGACGACGGGGATGACCGGGCCCGGCACGCGGAACTCGCCGTAGTAGTCGGACGGTTGGCCCCCGTGGGTGAGCAGCAGCGCCACGGCCTTCGCGAGGTCCAGGCAGCTGCCGCCGCCCATGCCGACCACGACGTCCGGGTCGACGCGGGCGGCCATCTCGGCGCACTGCCCGACCTGGTGGACGGGGACGTCGGGCAGGGCCTCGGTGAACGCGGTCACCTGCACGCCGGCTGCCTCCAGCCGGGCGACGAGGTCCGCGAACTCAGCGGTGGCCCCGAAGCGGGCGTCGGTGACGACCAACGCGCGGGACCCCAGGGCAGCGGTGACCGTGCCCAGCGCGTGGCGCTGGCCCGATCCGAACAGCACCTGGTGCGGTCCGCGCAGGACGCCGAGCATGCTCATGGTGGCTCCGGTGGTTGACGAAGGAGTGGGATCAGGAGCGCGTGAGGCGCCCTGTTGGGGGTCACTTCCTATACGATCCGATGTGCGAGAGCATGGAGGCCGCGACAGCCGCTGTCAACAGGGCACGATGAATTCGACGAGAGAGGGGATCCCCGTGGCGGACGCCAAGGTCACACTCCATCAAGACCACGGTTCAGGTCCCGGCGTTGGACGTACGGCTCCAGCGAGAGCCCCGGGCCGGCTCGCCGACGAGGTCTACGACACGCTTCTGGGGCAGCTGATGTCGCTGCGGATCGTGCCCGACTCCCGCGTCACCATCGACGCCCTGGCGCGCGAGCTCGGCGTCTCGCAGACCCCCATCCGCGACGCCCTCAACAAGATGGAGGCCGACGGGCTGGTGGTCCGCGTGCCCAACGCCGGCTATCGGATCCCCCCGCAGATCACCCGCGATCGCTTCGAGGACATGGTCGAGTTCCGCCTGCTCCTCGAACCCGCCGCCGCGCGCCGCGCCGCTGAGCGTGCCACGGCTGAGCAGGTCGCCGGGCTCCGCCGGATGCTCGAGGAGATGGCCGAGCTGGCCGAGGCCGACGGACACCTGTCCTACGGCGCCTTCGGCCTGCGCGACGCCGCCTTCCACGACCTCGTCGCCGCGAGCGCGGGCAACCACCTCGTCCGGGAGTCGCTCGCCCGGCTGCACACGCACGTCCACCTGTTCCGGCTGGTCTACGACACCCAGGTGACCTTCCTGGCGATGGGCGAGCACGACGAGGTGCTGGCCGCGGTCGCCGCGCGAGACCCCGATGCCGCCGCCTACGCCATGCGCCGCCACATCCTGCTCTCGCGCGACCGGTTCCGCCGGTTGTTCGACGCCGCCGAGGCGGTCCACGACGCGCGCAGCGGGTCCTGATCGGGTGGTGAGGGGGCTTGACGCAGTGGCCCACGTCACGTCATTCTGATCCCCGAACCCCCAAATCCGATCCGATCTGATCTTGAGTGATCTGATCCGGATCGACGCAACTGCGAGGAGAACCCAGGTGCCCAGAGCGCTAGTCCTCACCGGCGATGCCGCCGAGGAGCTCGACACGATGTACCCCTACTACCGTGTGCAGGAGGGTGGCTGGGACGTCGACGTGGCCAACCGGACGATGCGCGACGTGCAGCTCGTCATCCACGAGTTCGACCCCAACTCGGACGCCTACGTCGAGAAGAACGGCCGCAAGCTGCCGGTCGACGTGCTGTGGTCCGACGTGGACGTCGAGCTCTATGACGCCCTGATCATCCCCGGCGGCCGCGCCCCCGAGTGGATCCGGGTCGACTCCGACGTGCGACGCATCACCGAGCACTTCTTCGCCCGCGACCTCCCCATCGCCCTGGTGTGCCACGGCGCGCAGGTGCCGGCGGTCTACGGACTGATGAAGGGCCGCAGGACGGCGTGCTTCCCGCCCATCGCGGGCGACATGGAGAACGCCGGCGCGACGGTGATCGACGAGCCCGACGTGGTGGACGGCAACCTCGTCTCCTGCCGCGGCTGGCCCGACATGCCCCAGTTCGGCCGGGCGATGATGGAGCTCTTCGACAAGCACATCGCCTCCACGCCTGGATGAGCACGTCCGTCGCATGACCGTGCCGCTGCGGACGCGCTACGTCCACGTGCAGGGCTCACCGGTCCACGTCCTCGACGGCGGCGAAGGACCCACGGTCCTCATGCTCCACGGCTCCGGACCCGGCACCACCGGGTCCGGAGCCTGGGCTGCGACTGCGACCGCACTCGCAGCGTCCGTGCACACGATCGCTCCCGACCAGGCCGGGTTCGGCAGGACCCCGCTCCCACCCGACCACACCAGCCGGCTCAGCCTGTGGACCGACCAGGCAGCCGGGTTGATGGATGCCCTCAGCATCAGGTCGTACGCCGTGGTGGGTCACTCGATGGGCGGCGCCGTCGCCCTGGCACTCGCGGCCGCCCGACCCGAGCAGGTCACCCGTGTCGTCGCGGTCTCCTCGATGGGCACCCCCGGCGCACCGCTGTCCCGCGACCTCGACGCCCTCTGGGCGGCACCCGCGGGCCCCGACGGAGCTCGCGACATGCTCGGGCGGCTGCTCCTCGACCGGTCACTCGTCACGGACGCCGCGGTCGCCGCCCGGGCCGAGGCCATGCAGGCCGGGGCCACCGCCTTCGCCGCGCTGTTCCCCCCGCCCCGCGCGCGATGGGCCGAGGACCTGACCCTGACTCCGGCGACCTTGGCGCGGGTGCGTGCGCCCGTCCTGCTGGTGCACGGCGCCCAGGACACCGTCACCCCGCTGGCGAGCACCGCACTGCCGCTGCTCGACCACCTCGCAGACGTACGCCTGCACGTGCTCGGTCGCTGCGGGCACGTGCCGGCCCTCGAGCACCCGCTCGCGTTCCAGCGGCTGCTGTCGGACTTCCTCGTGCACTGACGGGTGGTGAGGCCACCTGCGGATGATCCAGGATCACGTGAGCCTGGGATGCACCCGTTCCCGAGCCGACCAAGACCTCCGCCCCGGTGACCGGCTGACCGAGCTCAGCGATCCAGCAGCGGCCGGCCCGGGTCCCAGGTCGTGCCGTCGCGCTCGTCCTTCCGCCGCCGCGCGATGGCAGACAGCGCTTCGAGCACCACGCGGTTGGCGAGCGCCGCGGTGATGTCGGCGTGGTCGTAGGGCGGACTCACCTCCACCACGTCCACCCCCACGACCGGCAGCTCGAGGCAGATCCGGCGTACGGCGTCGAGCAGCTCGCGCGCGGACAGACCGCCGGGCTCCGGGGTGCCCGTCCCGGGCGCGTGGCCGGGGTCGCAGACGTCGATGTCGACGGAGAGGAAGACGCCGTCGCACTCGTCGGTGGCGATGGCGAACGCCTCGGTGAGGCAGTTGGCGAGCCCGCGGTGGACGATCTCGGTCATCTCGTAGGAGCGCATCTTCTCCGCGGCCATCCAGTCGAGGGTCTCCGGACCGGGCCAGTAGCCGCGCAGCCCCATCTGGAGGAAGCGGTCGCCACGCAGGGCGCCCGACTCGATCAGCCGGCGCATCGGCTGGCCGTGGCCCCACAGCGAACCGAACTCGATGTCACCGGTGTCGGCGTGCGCGTCGAAGTGGATCATCGACACCCGGCCGTGGCCGCGCACGTTGGCGACGCCCTTGGCGTCGGGGTAGGCGATCGAGTGGTCGCCGCCGAGCACGACCGGGATCGCTCCGGCCCGGGACACCTTCTCGACCGCGGCCTCGAGCACCCCGAGCGCCCGCTCGATGTCGCCCGGCGGCATCTCGACGTCGCCGGCATCGACCACGCGGAGGTCCTGCAACCCGTCGGTACGCAGGGCCAGCGAGGGGCGCGACCCGTCATGGGGGAGGTAGTCGGTCATCCGGATCGCCTGCGGGCCGAACCGCGTGCCCGGCCGGTGGGACGTCCCGCCGTCGAAGGGTGCGCCCACGATCACGATGTCGGCCTCGGCATAGCTCGCCGCGTCGTCGAGATCGCAC
Source organism: uncultured Actinomycetota bacterium (assembly GCA_963806925.1). Lineage (GTDB taxonomy): Bacteria > Actinomycetota > Actinomycetes > Propionibacteriales > Nocardioidaceae > Nocardioides. Next base: position 196,212 of record CAWEAI010000007.1, read on the forward strand.
GGCGGCACGCCGAGGAAGGTGATGTCGGGGCCGAACTGAGCGCCGTAGCGAGCCATGACCAGACTCTAGGCCAGCGCCGGGGCGAGACTCCCGGCTCCTACCTGATGCGTGCGTTGGTGGGGTCGTAGAGGGGCTTGAGGGAGACCGAGACGCCGAGCACCTCGCCGCCGACGTTGACCTCGTAGGCGCCGTCCTCGATCCAGGCGGCGTCGATGGGCTGCCCTCCCGGGTCCCACACGTAGGCCAGTCCGACGCAGGCGCCTGTGGTCTCACCCCAGGCCGCGGACGTCACCTGACCGGCAGCCACTCCCCCGCGCAGCACCAGCTCGCCGCCCCACAGCATGGCGTCGGGCGAGTGGACCCGGAAGCCGACCAGACGCCGGCGCGGCCCGTCGGCCCTGAGCTTCTCGATGGCTCCTCGGCCGAGGAAGTCGATGTCCGTGTCCAGCTTGCAGGCGAACTGCAGGCCGGCCTCGACGGGGCTGGTGTCCGGGGTGAGCTCGCGACCGAACGCGCGATAGCCCTTCTCGAGTCGCAGCGACTCGATGGCGTAGTAGCCCCCGCGGGCGATCCCGAGCTCCGCGCCGGCCTCGAGGAGCAGCTCGTAGACGCCGACGGCGAGCTCGACCGGCACGTAGAGCTCCCAGCCGAGCTCCCCGACGTAGGTGATGCGGGTGGCGCGCGCGGTGGCGTGGCCGAGGTCGACCTCGCGACTGGTGCCGAACCCGAAGGCGTCGTCGCTGAAGTCGGTCCGGCTGATCCGGCTCAGCAGCTCGCGTGAGCGCGGCCCCATGACGCCGAAGACCGCCAGGCTCGAGGTGGCGTCGAACAGGATGGCCTCGAGCCCGTCCGGGACGTGCTTGCGGATGTGGTCCTTGTCCCGCTCGGTGGTGGCTGCGCTGGAGACGATGAGGTATTCGTCGTGGGCCACCCTGGTGACGGTGACGTCCGACTCGTAGGTGCCCCGACCGTTGAGCATGCCGGTGTAGACCGACGTGCCCGGGGCGACGGCGACGTCGTTGGTGCACAGCCACTGCAGCGCCGCTTCGGCGTCCGCTCCCTTCACGACGTACTTCGAGAAGCTGGTCTGGTCGAAGACGGTGACGCCCTCTCGGGTGCTGCGCTGCTCGGCGGCCGAGGACGGCAACCAGTTCTGCTTGCCCCAGGAGTAGTCGATGTCCGGCGGCGAGCCGGCGGGCGCGAAGAAGTTGGCCCGCTCCCACCCCATCCGACTGCCGAAGCTGGCTCCTGCCTCGACCAGGAGGTGGTGCACGGGCGACCGACGGAAGGGCCGGGCGGTCCGCATCTCCCGGTTGGGCCACGGGATCTCGTAGTGGAGCCCGAGGACCTCGCTGACGCGGTCGTGCAGCCACGCCACGTTGCCGTTGAAGGGCGCGAAGCGCCGGATGTCGACGGCGGTCAGGTCGCTCGACGCCTCCCCGCCGACGATCCACTCCGCGAGGGCGCGACCGGCTCCCCCTGCGGAGGCGATGCCGACGGAGTTGAAGCCTGCGCCGACGTAGAAGTTCGCCACCTCGGGCGCTTCGCCGAGGATGAACTGGTTGTCCGGGGTGAAGCTCTCGGGACCGTTGTAGAACCTGCGGATCCCGGTCTCGCCGAGCGCGGGGATGCGCAGGAGGGCGCTCTCCATGAGGACCGCGAAGTGGTCCCAGTCCTCCTCGAGCAGGGCGAACTCGAACGGGTAGGGGATCTGGTCCGGAGCGACCCACGGCTTGGCCTCGGGCTCGAACCCCCCGACCACCAGGCCGCCCACCTCCTCCTTGAAGTAGGTGTAGCCGTCCGGGTCCCGGAGCACCGGGAGGTCGCGATGGACGCCCTCGATCGCTTCGGTGACGACGTAGAAGTGCTCGGCCGAGTGCAGCGGCACGGTGACCCCGGCGAGGGCCCCGACGGCCTTGGCCCACTGTCCGGCACAGTTGACGACGACCTCGGCCTCGATCGCTCCCGCGTCGGTCTCCACGCCGGTGACCCGGCCGCGGTCGGTCCGGATGCCGGTGACCCGGACCCGTTCGAAGACCTGGGCGCCGCGCATCCTGGCGCCGCGGGCGAGGGAGGACGTGAGGTCGGTGGGGTTGGCCTTCCCGTCCCCCGGCAGCCAGATGGCGCCGAGCAGGTCCTCGACCTGCATGACGGGATACTTCTCGTGCGCCTGCTCGGGGGTCAGGAGCACGCACTCCATGTCGTAGGCCTCGGCGGTCGCTGCGGTCCGGCGCAGCTGACCCATCCGCTGCTCGGTGCGAGCGACGGTCACGCCCCCGCACTGCTGGTAGCCCGCCGACAGTCCGGTCTCCTGCTCGAGCTCGGCGTAGAGCTGGGTGGAGTACTGGACCAGGCGGGTGCCGCTCTCCGACGCGCGGAGCTGCCCGACGAGTCCGGCCGCGTGCCACGTGGTGCCCGAGGACAGCTGCCCCTGCTCGAGCAGCACCACGTCGGTCCAGCCCAGCCGGGTCAGGTGGTAGGCGACGCTGGCGCCGATCACTCCACCGCCGACGATGACGACCCGGGCGCGGCTCGGAAGGGTGGGTGGCATCTGCAGCTCCTCTAGTCCGCCTGCTGCACGTCGCGCAGCAGGTCGTCGAAGTCAGGTCCGCCGATCTGGCCCATCGCCAGGTCGTAACGCTCCGTCGCCCACTCCCAGAAGTCGACCTCGAGCGGACTCACGGCGTCCTGGATGGAGCCCCACAGGGTCCAGCCGTACTGCCCGACGATGCCCTGCAGCCTGGCTCGCGCCAGGCGGGAGCGGCGGGGACGTCCGTAGTAGGCGGTGACGAGGGCCTCCAGCTGGTCGGGTCCAGGCGGCACTCGCACCACAGGTTGCCGAGCTCGAAGGCAGGGTCGTTGTTGCCGGAGTACTCGTAGTCGATCAGCCGGACCCTCGACCCGTCATCGACGAAGTTCTCGGCCAGGAGGTCGTTGTGGCACGACACCGTCGGCTCCGCGCGTACGGACAGCGCGCCCTTGATCCGGGCGAACGTCTCCGCGTGGTCGAGATAGCCGGTCGGCAGCCGGAAGCCCCTCGACCGGACCGTGCGCAGGTAGCCCTGCTGACGCTCGAACATGTCGAAGGTGCCCCGGAAGCGCGGCCCGTCGTGGAGCTGTCGGATCGAGGCCGCGACGCGCTCGATGCATGTGGGGCTCGCTGAAGGAGTCGCGACTCAGCGTGCGGCCCTCGATGAACCCGATGACCAGCACTCCGAGGTCGGGTCGGTAGTCGATCACCGGAGCCCCCACTCCGGCTGCCTCGGCCGCGCACGAGTTGTGGTGCTCGACCTCGCGGTCGATCCTCAAGGCGTCTGCGTCGAGGTCCGAGCAACGGACGACGAAGCTGCCCCCGGGCGTCGTCACCTTGAGGTTGCGGTTGGTCAGGCCACCGGAGAGCTCCTCGACGGTGCGCGGCCGACCTGCGAGGGCTGGGATCTGGTCGAGCAGCTCCTCGATCTCCACGCCACCACGCTAGGGCCAACCAGCTGACGGGCCCAGCATTCATCTGCTTGACATTAGTTTGAGTCTCGTACTTAATAGTGACGTGACTCACGTGCTCGGCATCGACTCCTCCACCCAGTCGACCAAGGCCCTGCTCGTCGACGCCGGCACGGGCCAGGTCGTCGACAGCCGTACCGCCCCCCACCCGCCGGGGACCGAGGTCGATCCGCGGGCCTGGCTCGAGGCGGTCGACGCCGCCACGGCGGGCCTGATCGACCGTGCCGACGCCGTCTCCGTCGGGGGCCAGCAGCACGGCATGGTCGCGCTCGACGATGCAGGCACGCCCGTGCGCGACGCGCTCCTGTGGAACGACACCCGCTCGGCCGGGGCCGCCCGCGACCTGATCGACGAGATGGGCGGGCCCCAGGCCTGCGCCGACGCGATCGGCAGCGTCCTGGTCGCCTCCTTCACCTCCGCCAAGCTGCGCTGGCTGCGCGACCACGAGCCCGATCACGCGGCCCGCGTCGCGCGTGTGCTGCTCCCCCACGACTACGTCTCGCTCCACCTCGCCGCCGACGGCACCGAACCCTTCACCGACCGGGGCGACGCGTCGGGCACCGGCTACTTCGCGACCGCCGAGGGCGAGTGGCGCCCCGACCTGCTCGAACAGGCCCTCGGTCACGCAGCAGCGCTCCCGCACATCGTCGCCCCGGGCACCGTGGCAGCGCGCACGCGCGGCGGGGCCGTGATCGCCGGCGGCACCGGCGACAACATGGGCGCCGCGCTGGGCATGGCGCTCGAGCCCGGAGACGTGCTCGTCTCCGTCGGCACCTCCGGCGTCGCCTCGGCCATCAGCACGACCCCCGTCGCCGACGGCACCGGTGTGGTCACCGGGTTCGCCGACGCGAGCGGGGGCTTCCTGCCGATGGTCACCACGATGAACGCCGCCGGCATCCTGGACCTCCAGGCGCGCTGGCTGGGCGTCGACCACGACGGCCTCGCCGAGCTCGCCCTCCAGTCGCAGCCCGGCTCCGGCGGCCTCACCCTGCTGCCCTACTACGGCGGCGAGCGCACCCCCAACCGTCCCGACGCCGTCGGCACCTGGACCGGGCTGACACCGCGCACGACCCGAGCCGACCTCGCGCGAGCGGCGTACGAGGCGTTGCTCTGCTCGCTGGCCGACGCCGTCGACTGCCTGGTCGCGGCCACCGGCGTGCGCCCGCAGCGCGTGCTGATGGTCGGTGGCGCCACCAGGAGCGCCGCCCTGCGCGCGCTCGCCCCGGCCGTGCTCGGCTGCCCCGTCGTGCTGCCGCCGCCGGGTGAGTACGTCGCGCTCGGCGCCGCCCGGCAGGCCGCCTGGGCGCTGGCCGGGACCGACGCCCCGCCCACCTGGCCCGCCCCGGAGACCACGGTCCTCGAGGCCGACCCCACTCCCCACGTCCGCGAGGCCTATGCCGGCCTACGCGACAGCACCCAACAGGAAGGCACCGCATGAGCACCCAGATCCCCAGCCCGACCCCCGAGGACAAGTTCTCCTTCGGCCTCTGGACCGTGGGCTGGCAGGGCGTCGACCCCTTCGGTGGCGCCACCCGCCCGCCGATGGACACCGTCCACTCGCTGGAGAAGCTCGCCGAGCTCGGCGCCTACGGCGTCAACTTCCACGACGACGACGTGATCCCCTTCGGCAGCGACGACGCGACCCGCCAGGCGATCATCGATCGCTTCAAGAAGGGCCTCGCCGACACCGGGCTCGTGGTCACCACCGCCACGACCAACCTCTTCAGCCACCCCGTGTTCAAGTCCGGTGGCTTCACCAACAACGATCGCGACATCCGCCGCTTCGCGCTGCGCAAGGTGATGCGCAACATCGACCTCGCCGCCGAGCTGGGCGCGCAGGTCTACGTCGCGTGGGGCGGGCGCGAGGGCGCGGAGTACGGCGCCTCGCAGGACACCCGCGTCGCGCTGGACCGGATGAAGGAGGCCTTCGACCTGCTCGGCGACTACGTCACCGACAAGGGCTACGAGATGCGCTTCGCGATCGAGCCCAAGCCCAACGAGCCCCGCGGCGACATCCTGCTCCCCACGATCGGACACGCGCTCGCCTTCATCGAGAAGCTCGAGCGTCCCGAGCTGGTCGGCGTCAACCCGGAGATCGGGCACGAGGAGATGGCCGGCATGAACGCCGCCGCCGGCTATGCCCAGGCGATGTGGCAGGGCAAGCTCTACCACATCGACCTCAACGGCCAGAACGGTCCGAAGTACGACCAGGACCTGCGCTTCGGTGCCGGCAACGTGCGCGGCGCCTTCTGGGTGGTCGACGCCCTCCTCGCCGGTGGCTACGACGGCCCGGTGCACTTCGACTTCAAGCCGACCCGCACCGAGGACGAGGACGGCGTGTGGGTGTCGGCCGCGGCCAACATGCGCAACTACCTCATCCTGCGCGAGAAGGTGAAGTCCTTCCGCGCCGACCCCGAGGTGCAGGCCGCACTCGAGGCCGCCAAGGTCCCCGAGCTCGAGGTCCCCACGGTCGGTGCGGACGAGGGGTGGCAGGGACTGCTCGAGGCCGAGCTGCGCGACCCCGAGGTCATGGCCCAGCGCGGCGGCGGCTTCGAGCTGCTCGACCAGCTGGCCCTCGAGCACCTCTACGGCGTCCGCTGACCGTGCTGCAACGTCCGGCCGTCGGGACGGAGCGACTGCGGCGCCGCAACACCGGAGCGGTCCTGCGTGCCCTGCGCCGGCTCGGCCCGTCGACGCGGGTCGAGCTGGCCAGGGCCACCGGCCTGGCCAAGGCGACGGTCGGCGTGATCGTGGCGGACCTCGAGACGGCGGGAGCGGTGAGCGAGGAGGGATCCCGGCCGGGAGTGCGGGGTCGGCCGGGCCGCCCCGTCGTCCTGCGCGGCGAGCGCTTCGTCGCCCTCGGGCTGGAGCTCAACGTCGACTACGTCTCGGCCGTGGTGCTCGACCTGTCCGGTCGGGTCGTGTCGAGCGCCAGCCGCTCCGGGGGCACCAGCGACGACCTGCGCGAGCTCGCGCTGGCGGCGCTGGCCGAGCACGTGGTCCTCGGCAGCACGCTCATCGGAGCGACCCTCGCGGTGCCCGGCCTCGTGCGCGGCGACAACCGCACCGTCGCCTGGGCCCCCAACCTCCACGTGACCTGGCCCGAGGTGGCGGCCGCGCTGGAGTCGGTCGTCCCCGGCCTGCAGATCGAGGTGCGCAACGACGCCAACTGTGCGGCGTACGCCGAGTCGCACCACGGCGCCGCCACCGGTGCGGCCCACGCGCTCTACCTCACCGGCACGGTCGGCATCGGCGCCGGGATCGTGCAGGACGGCGAGGTGATGCGCGGTGGTGCGGGCTTCGCCGGCGAGGTGGGGCACATGACCGTCGGCGACTCCAGGGCGCTGTGCGGCTGCGGGCGTCGTGGGTGCTGGGAGGCCTCCATCGGGCTGCACGCGATGCTCGCGGCCGTCGGCATGCCCGAGCTCGACACACCGCTGCGCACCGCGGAGGCGGTGGCGGCGCGGGCACGCACCGACGCCGGGGTCCGCGCCGGACTCGACCGCGTCGGGCGCGACGTGGGACTCGGCATCGCCGTGCTGAGCAGTGTCCTGGATCCCGAGGTGGTCGTCCTCGGGGGCTACTTCGCCCCGCTGGGGGACCTCGTGCTCGAGCCTGCTCGCCGGACGCTCGACGAGCGGCTCGCCTCGGCGGTGCAGGTGCGTCCGGCGTTGCGGCCCAGCACGCTCGGCATCCAGGCCGCAGCGCTCGGCGCGGCGGAGCAGTCCTTCGGCCCCGTCTTCGCCGGGGAGCTCGAGCTCACGGCGTGAGCGTCAGCCGGCCAGCCGTGCGCGTACGTCGGCCAGGGCCGTGCCGAGCGCGGCGACCGGGTCGACGAACAGGGGCTCGAGCGCGATCTCCGCAGCCCCGAGCAGGGGCGAGTCGGCGCCGAGACCGGGCAGCGCGAGGGTCACCGACTCCAGGGGCGCGGGTAGCGCGCGGTCGGCCAGGCCGGCGTTGACCTCGGCGCCGACAAGGGTGTAGAGCGAGCGGAAGTAGCCGCCCAGGACGACGACCTGGGGGTTGAACAGGTTGACGATGTTCGCCAGGCCCTGGCCCAGCGCGGTGCCGGTCGCGCGCAGCGCGGGCGAGGGCTTGTCGAAGCCCTCGAGGATCTCGTCGAGCTGTGCCACCTTGTCGGGCGGGCAGGCGATCGCCTCGGCGATGGCGTGCGCGCCGACCTCGGTCTCCCAGCAGCCGCGGTTGCCGCAGTGGCACGGACGACCGTCCGGGTTGAAGCGCAGGTGGCCGATCTCGCCGGCATAGCCGCCGGCCCCCTCGAGACGCTGTCCACCGGTGATCACCCCGGCACCGACTCCGACGTGGCCGGAGAGGTAGATGAGCTCGTCCACCCCCACCCCCGCGCCGCGGGTGTGCTCGGCCAGGGCACCGAGGTCGGCGTCGTTGGCGAGCGAGACGGGGACGTCGAGGCCGAGGGCGGCCAGCACGATGCCGCCGAAGGAGACGTCGTGCCACTCCAGGTTGGGCGCGAGCCGGACCAGCCCGTCGCTGCGACGCACCAGCCCGGGGACGCTGATCCCGATGCCGACGAGCGGCGCGGTGGCAGGCGCGTCCTCGACGACGGTGCGGATCAGCGCGGCGACGGACGCGCCCACCTGCCAGGCCTCGCCGTGGCTCTGCACCGGGGCCTGCGCACGTTGCCGGACCTGTCCGCCCAGCCCGATCCGGGCCACGACGGCTCGGTCCACGCCCAGGTCGACCGCGATCACGTAGGGGCCGTCCGCGACGATCCGCACCCCCGCCGAGGGGCGACCCGCGCCCTGGCGGGTGCCCTCGGCCGGGGTGGCGCGCTCGGCGATGCCGAGCGACTCGAGCTCGACGACGAGCCCGGCGATGGTGCTGCGGTTGAGCCCCATCACGCTCGTGAGCTCGGCCCGGGAGATCTGACCGGCGCCGTGGACGTGCCGCAGCAGCGTCCCGAGGTTGTGGCGCCGGATGGCCTCCTGGTTGGTGCCGAGGCCCGTGCGCCGCTGCGGGCTCACGTGCTCGACCTAGACGCCGGCCGAGGAGCGTCGGCGACGCGAGATCGCGTCCACGCTCGCGGCGAGGAGCAGCACGCCGCCGGTGACCACGAAGTTGATGTACGCCGCCTGGTTGAGCAGGCCCAGGCCGTTGGAGATGGTCGCGATGACCAGTCCACCGATGACGGCGTCGATCGCGCGGCCGCGGCCACCGAAGAGGCTGGTGCCACCGATCACGGCGGCGGCGACGGCGTAGAGCAGCACGTTGCCGCCACCCGAGCCGGGCGAGACCTTGCCGGTGTAGGAGGCCGAGAGCAGGCCGGCGAGCGCCGCCATGCTGGTGCAGATGACGAAGGCCATGATGCGGATCCGTCGCACGTTGATGCCCGCGCGGCGCGCGGCCTCGGCGTTGCCGCCGACGGCGTAGAGGTGCCGGCCGAAACGGGTCTTGGTCAGGACGAACGTCCAGAACATCAGCAGTGCGATCACCACCGGCAGGGCCCACGGGATCCCGCTGATGACGAAGTTGGGGTTGGGTGCGCGGTTGGCGTTGAGCAGCGCGGTGAGCCCGAGGACGACGACGGCGAGGACGGCGATGCGGATCACGACGAGGCCCAGGGGCGAGTGGACCAGTCCCTTGGCGGACAGGGAGCGGTAGCTCCACAGTGACAGCGCGGCGAAGACGAGGACGATCGCGACCGCGGCGATCCAGCCCACCGAGACGGGCACGTTCTTGATCGACAGCCCGCGCAGCACCGGGTCGTTGTAGCGCAGCGATCCACCGGAGCCGATGAGCTTGAGCGGGACGGCCTGCAGGCCGAGGAAGAACGCGAGGGTCACGACGAAGGACGGGATCCCGAGGAACGACACGAGAGCGCCGATGGCCAGGCCGATCAGCGCACCGAACGCGACTCCGGCCAGCGTCGCCAACCACCACGTCCAGCCGTAGTCGATGAGCATCAGGGCGGTGATCGTCGCGCAGGCACCGCCGGCGACACCGGCCGACAGGTCGATCTCGCCGAGCAGCAGCACGAAGACGATGCCCATCGCGAGCACGATGATCGAGCTCGCCTGGATGACCAGGTTGGCCATGTTGTAGGTCGTGAGGAACCGGTCGTTGAGGGAGGCGAAGATCGCGACCAGGACGACGAGGCCGAGGATCGCGGGCAGCAGTCCCATGTCACCGCCGCGCAGGCGGTTGACGTAGTCGCGGGCGGAGTCGCCGATGCTCTGGGCCTGGCGGTTGTCGTTGTCGAAGCCGCTGGCCGCGGGGGCGGCCTGGGTGTCGGGGTGGACGGTCATGGTGGGTCTCCGGTCCTTCTCAGACGGTCACGGTCGCGGGGTTCTCGGCGATGCCGAGGTCCCCGGAGCGTCCGGCGGTGATGAGCTCGACGATCTGGCTGTGGGTGAGATCCTTGGCGGGGACGTCAGCCGCGACACGACCGAGGTAGAGCGCGGTCACCCGGTCGGCGACCTCGAGGACGTCGCCCATGTTGTGCGAGATCAGCACGACGCCGAGGCCGCGGTCGGCGAGTCGGCGGACCAGGTCGAGGACCTGCCTGGTCTGTGCGACACCGAGGGCGGCGGTCGGCTCGTCGAGCAGCACGACCTTGGAGTTCCACAGGACGGCCTTGGCGATCGCGACGGTCTGTCGCTGGCCACCGGACAGGCTGGCGACGCTCTGGCGTACGGACTTCACGGTGCGCACGGAGAGCGAGGCCAGCGTCTCGCGGGCGCGGGTCTCCATGCTGACCTCGTCCAGCCCGAAGCGGGTGGTCTCCTCGCGACCGAGGAACATGTTCTCGACGATGTCGAGGTTGTCGCACAGGGCGAGGTCCTGGTAGACGACCTCGACGCCGAGGGCGGCGACGTCACGGGGTCCGTGCACCTCGACCGACTGCCCGTTGAAGTGGTAGTCGCCGCTGTCGCGGCCGTAGATCCCGGCGACGATCTTGACCAGGGTCGACTTGCCGGCCCCGTTGTCGCCGACCAGGGCAGTGACCTGCCCGGGATAGACGGCGAAGTCGACGTCGTGCAGGACGTGCACCACGCCGAAGCTCTTGTTGACACCGCGAAGCTCGAGCAGCGGTTGTTCCATGGACCTACTCCGATCGGCAGAAGTGTGTGGTGCAGGACGACGGTGGGCCGACGCCCGGACCGTGGTGCGGCCCGGGCGTCGTCCCACCGTGTCAGTGGATCAGGAGATCCCGGCCTCGGCGCACAGGTCGGCGAAGTCGCCGGCGCACACGTCCTCGGCCGACTGGCCGCCGTCGTCGATCACGTCGCCGACGTTGTCCTTGGTGATGGACTGCGGCGTCAGGAGGATCGAGGGCACCTCGCTGTCGTCGGAGGAGTCGACCGTCGTGCCGGTGACCTCGGCCTCCTCGCCGTTGGCGAGAGCGATGGCGACCTCGGCCAGCGCGCCGGCCTCCTCCGTGGCGGACTTGTAGACCGTCATGCACTGCGTGCCGGCGAGGACGTTCTGCAGGCCCTCGACGCTCGCGTCCTGGCCGGTGACCGGGACCTTCCCGTCCTGGCCGGCACCCTCGAGGATGCTGATGGCCGCGCCACCGAGGCCGTCGTTGGCCGCGAGCACGCCGTCGACCTTGCCGTCGGCAGCGGTGTAGAGCTGCTGGAAGATCGTGGCGGCCTGCTCGTTGTCCCAGTCCGGGACAGCCTGCTCGCCGACGACGGTGTAGTTGCTCATGCCGTCGAGCACGCTGTGCGCACCCTCCGCGAAGAGCGTCGCGTTGTTGTCGGTGGGCGAGCCGTTGAGGTAGATGATGTTGGCGTCCTTGTCGCCGAGGCAGTCCGCGAGGCCCTGGCCCTGCAGCTCACCGACAGCGGTGTTGTCGAAGGACACGTAGTACTCGGCCGAGCCACCGAGGGTGAGCCGGTCGTAGTCGATGGTGGCGACTCCCTGGGCCGCGGCCTTCTCCTGGATCGCGGCACCCGACTCGGAGTCGAGGTTGACGATCGCCAGCACGGTGACGCCGTTGCCGATCATGGAGTCCGCGATGGTGGTCATCTTCTCCGCGTCGCCCTCGGCGTTCTGGATGTCGGCCTCGACGCCGGCCGCGTCGAAGGCGGCCTGGAGGGCCGGACGGTCCGCGCTCTCCCAGCGCACCGAGGACTCGGTGTCGGGGAGGATGACGCCGACCTTGCCGACGGTCTCGGCGCTGCCACTGTCGGTGCCACTGCCGGTGTCGTCCGAGCCGCTCTCATCGCTGCCGCAGGCGGTCAGCGCCATCGACAGGCCGAGCAGGGGGACCAGAACCAAACTTTGCTTCCGCTTCACGCGAACCGCCTCCTAGCGATCTCATCGCAGGCTGACCATGGATGCTCCGCTAGTCGCCGTGCATATGTTGTTCGAGACAACTTATGGAGTGATGCGTGTCACGTCCAGACCGACGACGCCGACGTTGCCATTTCGTTACCAAAAGGTTTCCTCCGGTCGTTGCGATCGCGGCAGGGGAGGGCTGCACCAGGTCGGGGCTGACTACCGTGGACACATGCCCTCCGTCTCGCGCACCTTCACCACGACCGCGACCCCCGATGCCGCCCACCGCTACCTCGCCGACTTCACCAACGCCGAGGAGTGGGACCCGGGCACGAAGACCTGCGAGCGGACCAGCGGCGACGGTGGCGTCGGGACGACCTACCGCAACGTCTCGACCTTCCTCGGGCGCGAGGTCGAGATCACCTACACCGCGACCGAGCTGGCTCCCCCGACCCGTGTCCACCTGCGCGGCACCAACGCGCGGTTCGAGGGACACGACATCTTCGAGATCCGGGCCCTCGGCCGCGGCTCCGAGGTCACCTACCGCGCCGAGATGGCGTTCTCCGGCCTCAGCAGGCTGGCCACGCCCGTCGTCGCGGCCTACCTGCCGACCCTCGCCGCGAAGACGGTCGCCGAGCTCCGCGCCTGCCTGGACCGTCAGGTCGGCTGATCGAGGCGCGCGAGGGCGCGCAACCACATGCGGTCCGCGTCGGCGCCCGACGAGTCCGGCGCGAACCCCGGCTCGTCGAGGAGGCGTACGACGCTCGCGGGCGGCGTCGCTCCCGCAGCCGTCGCCACGTCGACCAGCACGCGGGCGGCGGCGACCGCGACCGGTCGCTGCGTGCTGATCACCGACTCGTAGACCGGCCTCGCGCCGGGTGCCGACGGCACCTCCCACGCGGACAGGACCGCGGCCCGACTCTCGCTGAGGCTCACCACGGTCCACTCGCGGCGCAGCGCGGATCGCTCCGGGAGCTGGCACCGCGCGGGTGAGGCCGACGGGTCGGCGGGCCACTCCTCGTCGAAGTCCGCCACCACCGCGGACCAGGACGCGGTCCGGGCCAGCTCGGACCACCGGTGCGCCGAGCGCGCATAGCGGTGACCCTCCTGGAACGTGCCCAGCACCAGCGGCCGCTCCGCGCGCGCCATCGCCTCGTCCTCGACGGCGTGCGAGAGGGCGATCAACGCACGGCGACCGAGCCGTTGCACCGGGAGCTGCGGGAAGTCGCGCGACATCATCGCGTGCACCGACTCGGCCGGCTCACGCCGACGGCGTACGGCGTCGATGGCGACCTGCAGCGGCAGACCGGAGGCGCGCATCTCCAGCACCTGCCGCACCAGCGCGACGTCGTCGTCGGTGAAGCGCCGGTGGCCGGTGGCCGAGCGGCCCCCGGCCGGGAACCCGAATCGGGTGTCCCACGTGCGGAGCACGCCGGGAGTCACGCCGGTGCGCGCTGCCAGAACACCGATGCTGAATCCGTCGGCGGCGCCGTCGCTCATGAGTCCCTCGGATCCGGCCGCAGCCCTTGTGTCTCGTGTCGAACTAAGTTATACATCACTGTAGAGGTTTTCGCTCCGACTTCCTCACCTACATCCGGAGACTCCCATGGGCACAGTGATCCTCATCAGCACCGTCGCGATTCTCGTCGCCATCGTGGGCTGTTTCGTGATCTGGCGCCTGGACGCGGCCCGGGCCGAAGAGGTCGACGCACCCAACACCCCGGAGCCGCCCCGCCCCGTCCTGGGAGTGCAGCCCGCCGCGGCCCCGCCGCGGCCCATCGACTCCTGAACGACACCTGTCCGGTCCACCCCACCCGGACGGGTGTCGTTCAGGGACCACGTGCGTGACATGTTCGACGTGACCATCCCGGTCGGCACGACACCTCACAGGAGGAACACCATGGGTCTCGACGACAAGATCGGCAACAAGGCAGAAGAGCTCAAGGGCCAGGCCAAGGAAACCACCGGCAAGGCGACCGACGACGAGCAGATGGAAGCCGAGGGCAAGGGCGATCAGGCCGGCGCCAACCTCAAGCAGGCCGGCGAGAAGATCAAGGACGTCTTCAAGGGCTGATCCGCTCCTCTGGACGTAGCCTCTCGCCCGTCCCGGCGACAAGCTCGGTCTACGCCGGCGACCGCCCTCCGTGCGTGGTCGCCGGCGGGACCCGGCGCGCTCCGTGCGCATCAGACGCCCCGGTGCCATCCCCGGGTGGTCCGCACCTCGATCCTCCCCGGTGGTGGGCAGTCCGGCCGGTCGCTGTCGGTCTCCGCTCCTAGGGTGAGTCCGTGACCCTGCACCTGCACACCGCCGAGCGCACCGACGCACTCGCCGACAGCCTCGCCGACCTGCTGGTCACTCCCCTGCCCGATCCGTTCGCCCGCGAGGTCGTGGTGGTGCCCGCACGTGGGGTCGAGCGCTGGCTCGTCCAGCGGCTCTCCCACCGCCTCGGCGTCGGTCCCCGCGGCGGCGACGGTGTGTGCGCCGGCGTCGACTTCCTCACACCGCACTCGCTGGTCTCGATGCTGCTCGACCGCGAGGCCGACGACCCCTGGAGCCCCGACCGGCTGGCGTGGCCCCTGCTCGCGGTGATCGACAGCGTGATGGGTGCGCCCGGTTTCGAGGACCTCACCACCCACCTCGGCGGCGGCGATCCCGACGACGATCGCTCGGCCCGGCGCTACGCCGTCGCCCGACGTCTCGCCGGCCTCCTCTCCTCCTACGCCGTCCAGCGCCCGGCCCTGCTCACCGACTGGCGGGAGGGCCGTCCGACCGACGGGGCCGACGGCGTGCTCGACGACGACCTGCGCTGGCAGGCCGACCTGTGGCGCCGACTGCTGGACGTCGTGGACCAGGTCCCCCCGGACGCCCGGCACGCCGAGACCCTCGCTCGGCTGCGGGACGGCGGCACCGACCTCGACCTGCCGAGCCGGCTGTCCCTCTTCGGACACACCCGACTGCCGAGCACCGAGGTGTCGCTGCTGAGGGCGCTGGGCGAGCTGCGCGACGTGCACCTGTGGCTGCCCCAGGCGTCGACCGCACTGTGGGAGGCGTTGGCGCCGACCGCTCGCGAGGGGCAGGTGGCGCGCGCGGTCGACACATCCGCCTCCGTCGTCGCGCACCCGCTGCTCTCCTCGCTCGGACGCGACGCCCGCGAGCTGCGCCGCACCCTCGGCGACCTGCCCAGCACTCCGGCCAGCGCACCGCCCCCCGCGCCCGGCACGCTGCTGGGCCTGCTCCAGCAGGACCTGCGCGCCAACCACGCGCCGGACTCCGACGAGCGTGCCGCGCGCGTGTGGACCGGTGACGACTCGGTGCAGGTGCACGCCTGCCACGGGTCCGCCCGGCAGGTCGACGTCCTGCGCGAGGTGCTGGTCGGGCTGCTCCAGGACGACGCCAGCCTCGAGCCGCGCGACATCCTCGTGATGGTCCCCGACATCGAGACCTACGCACCGCTGATCTCCGCGGCCTTCGGCATGGCCGACGTCGCCGGCGAGG
Organism: uncultured Actinomycetota bacterium; assembly: GCA_963806925.1. Lineage (GTDB taxonomy): Bacteria > Actinomycetota > Actinomycetes > Propionibacteriales > Nocardioidaceae > Nocardioides. The sequence goes on from CAWEAI010000007.1 coordinate 211,471, forward strand.
GTGCCGGACACCCGGGCCACCAGCTGCGGGTGCGGTTGGCCGACCGGTCGCTCGCCGCCACCAACCCGCTGCTCGCCATCGCCGCCCAGCTCGTCGAGCTGGTCCGCGGCCGGATGACGGCCAGCCAGGTGCTCGACGTGGCCGGAGCCGACGCGGTGCGGGCCCGCTTCGGTCTCGCCGACGAGGACCTCGAGCGGATCGCGCACTGGGTCGACGTCAGCGGCGTCCGCTGGGGCTATGACGCCGAGCACCGCGACACCTTCGGGCTGGGTCACCTCGACGCCAACACCTGGGCCACCGGCCTCAGGCGGGTCCTGCTGGGAGCCGCGATGTCGGGCCTCGACCACCGCCGGGTCGCCGGCACGGTCCCGGTCGACGACGTCAGCGACGGCGACCTGGAGCTGGTGGGTCGCTTCGCCGAGATGGTCGATCGCCTCCACACGTTCGTCGCCAGCGCCGAGCGAGCCACCACGGTCACCGACTGGACGACCGCCCTGGCAGAGGCCGTGCACGGTCTCACCTCCACCCCGCCGAGCGAGATCTGGCAGGTGGCGCAGTTCGACCGCGAGGTCGCGCGCATCGCAGCGGGTGCCGCCACGACGGGCGTCACGCTGCGGCAGGCCGACGTACGAGCCCTGCTCACGCAGCGGTTGCGAGGCAGGCCCACGCGGTCCAACTTCCGCACCGGCACGTTGACGGTGTGCACGATGGTGCCGATGCGCTCGGTGCCCCACCGCGTCGTGTGCCTCGTCGGCCTCGACGACGGCGTCTTCCCGCGAGTCTCGACGGTCGACGGCGACGACGTGCTGGCCCGGCGCCCGCGCACCGGCGAGCGCGACCTGCGCGCCGAGGACCGGCAGCTGTTCCTGGACGCCGTCGTGGCCGCGACCGACCGGCTCGTCATCACCTACACCGGGCGGGGCGAGCACACCGGTGCCGAGCGCCCGCCCGCGGTGCCCCTGGGCGAGCTGCTCGACGCGCTCGACCGTACGACGTCGCTGCCGGTGCGCGAGCGGGTGCTGACCCACCACCCGCTGCAGCCCTTCGACGAGGCCAACTTCGTCGCCGGACGGTTGCTCGAGCGCGGAGCCTTCACCTTCGACCGGTTCGCGCTCGCCGGGGCGAGCGCCGCGCGCTCGGACCGCGAGGCGCTCGGCGTGCTGGTGCCGACTCCCCTCCCGGTGCCCGCCGGGTCGACGGCGGACGTCTCCCTGGCCGATCTCCACGACTTCTTCGCACACCCGGTCCGCGGCTTCTTCCGGCGGCTGCGGATCGCTCGCCCCCACGACGCCGACGAGGTCAAGGACGCGATCCCGATCAGCCTCGACGGGCTCGAGAAGTGGGCGGTCGGCGACCGGCTCGCGTCCGACGTGCTGGGCGGGGCCGACGCGATCGCCGTCGGCCAGGCGCTGCGGGCCACCGGCCAGCTCCCACCCGGCCCCCTCGGCAAGGGGGTCCTCGACGAGATCGTCTCCGTGGTGCGACCGCTGGTGATCCACGCGCTCGAGCTGCGCCGGGGCGCCGAACGCAGCCTCGACGTCGACATCGACCTGGGTGGCGGTCGACGGCTCTCGGGCACGGTCGGCGACGTGTGGGGCAACAACGCCGTCTCGGTGTCCTTCTCCCACCTCGGCGCCAAGCACCGGCTCGCTGCCTGGATCAACGCGCTGGCCCTCGCCGCCGGTCTCCCCGACGAGAACTGGACCGTGCACACGATCGGCAAGCACCGCTCCGGCGGCCAGGTCCAGCAGATCGCTCCGCTGGCGCCGCACCACGCCGAGCGGTGGTTGCGCGACCTCGTCGCCCTCTACGACGCCGGTCAGTGCGAGCCGCTCCCGGTGCCGGTGAAGACCTCGTTGGCGTGGGCGGAGGAGATCCGCCGGGTGCGTGCCGGCAGCGAGGGCGACCCCGACGCCAAGGCACGCGCACAGTGGGAGACCCCTCGCTTCAACGACTCGGGCTTCCCCCAGGAGGACGCCGACCCCTGGCACGTCCGCGCGTTCGGCGAGCACGCCGACTACACGCTGATCGCCGGACCCACCCGAGACGGCGAGCAGGGTCCGCACCGCCTCGCCCACTACGCGTGGCGGGTGTGGAGCCCGCTGCTCGACCCCGGCCACGAGCAGCTGAGGGGGCTCTGATGGACACCTTCGACATCGCCGCCGACCTCTCACCCGGCACGACCCTCCTCGAGGCCAGCGCCGGCACCGGCAAGACGTGGACCATTGCCGCTCTCGTCACCAAGCATGTCGCGTCCGGCGAGGTGCGCCTCGACGAGATGCTGGTCGTGACCTTCACGCGAGCGGCCAGCCAGGAGCTGCGCGAGCGCTGTCGACGCCAGCTCGACGAGGCCGTCCAGCTGCTCGCCGACCCGGACCTGCGCGACCCAGCCAACCGGCTGCACGACTGGCTCCTCGACGCCCCCGCCGGCGACCTCGCGGCGCGCCGGGGCCGACTCACCGACGCGCTGGTGTCCTTCGATGCCGCCACCATCGCCACGATCCACCAGTTCTGCCAGCTCGTGCTGCGCAGCCTCGGCGTCGCCGGCGACACCGACGCCTCGGCCACCCTGGTCGAGGATCTCGAGCAGCTGACCTCCGAGACCGTCGACGACCTCTACCTCAGGGACTTCGGCGGCCAGGAGAAGCCGCCCTGGACGAGGGCCGCCGCGCTCGAGCTCGCTCGGTCGGTCGTCGGCGACCCGCGGGCCCGGGTCGAGCCCGCTGCCGCGCTCACCGACGCGCGCGACTCGCCGGCTGCCATGCGGGTGCGCTTCGCCACCGACGTCCTGGCGGAGGTGGAACGTCGCAAACGTCGCCTGGGGGTGCTGAGCTACGACGACCTGCTCAGCCAGCTCGCCGACGCGCTCGAGCCCGTCGACGGCGCGGCCCGACGGCGGATGCAGCATCGGTGGAGGTTCGTGCTGATCGACGAGTTCCAAGACACCGACCCCGTGCAGTGGCAGGTCTTCGAGCGGGCGTTCGGCGCATCGACCACGATGGTCCTGATCGGCGACCCCAAGCAGGCGATCTATGCCTTCCGCGGCGGCGACATCGTCACCTACCTCCAGGCCTCGGAGTCCGCCACGACCACCCAGACGCTCGGCGTCAACTGGCGCTCCGACCGACCCCTGCTCCGGTCGATCCATGCCGTGCTCCACGGCGCCCAGCTCGGCGAGGAGCGGATCGTCGTCCACCCCGTCGAGGCCCACCTCGACGAGTCCCGCCTGCAGGGCGCCGGCGCACCGTTCCGGCTGCGGGTGGTGCGACGCACCGATCTCAGCGCCAGAGGTCGGTCCAAGCCGCCGGTCGCCCTCTGGCGCGACCACGTCATCACCGACACCGCCCACGACATCAAGCGCCTCATCGAGTCGCGGCCGCTCTTCGAGGGCCGACCCCTCAAGCCAGGGGACATCGCCGTCCTGGCCGCCCGACGCAACGAGCTGGAGGCCGTGCAGATCGCGCTGGGCGAGGTCGGCGTGCCGTCGGTCGTCAACGCCGGTGGGTCCGTGTTCCACACCCCGGCGGCCGGCGAGTGGCTCGCGCTGCTCGAGGCGATGGAGCAGCCGCACCGCTCCGACCGGGTGAGGTCGGCCGCACTGACGTCGTTCTTCGCTCACACCGCTCGGTCGCTGGACGCCGGCGGTGACGCACTCACCGACCATCTGTCAGCCCAGGTCCGCACCCTCGCCGACGTCTTCACCCGGCGTGGGGTGGCTGCCGTGGTCGAGGTGGCTGCGGTGGAGGGCCTGACAGCGCGGGTGCTGGCGCGCGTCGGCGGCGAGCGCACCCTGACCGACCTGCGCCACATCGGGGAGTCGCTGCTCCGGGTCTCGACCGCGGAGAGGCTCGGCCTGGTCGGGTTGCTCGCCTGGCTGCGCGAGCAGGTCGCCGACGAGAAGCTCGAGGTCGCCTCCGAGCGCACCCGACGACTGGACTCCGACGCGGAGGCCGTCCAGCTCGTCACCATCCACGGCAGCAAGGGCCTGCAATACCCCGTCGTCTACCTCCCCACCCTCTGGAACCGCTACACCGGCCGCGACCCTGCCGTGCCGCTCTTCCACGACGACCAGGGGCATCGGTGCCGCGATGTCGGTGGCCCGAGCACGTCCCACCGCGAGGCCGTGCGGCGCCACTGGCACGAGGACTCCGGCGAGTCGTTGCGCCTGCTCTACGTCGCGATGACGCGCGCGCAGTCGCAGGTCGTCGCGTGGTACGCCGCTGCCGAGCGCAACACCCCCGACTCACCGCTCCACCGGGTGCTGTTCGGCCGCCGCCCGGGGACGGCACCGGTGCCGGACAGCCAGGCCCTCGTCGAGGAGGACCGGATGATGGCCATCCTCGCTGCGTGGGAGGAGGCCGGTGGCCCGCGGGTCGAGCTCGCCGTGCTGACACCGCCCGACCCGACGCCCCTCGACCGGTCCACCGAGGACCTCGCGGTGCGGTCGTTCACGCGTGCTGTCGACACCGGCTGGCGCCGGACGTCCTACTCCTCGCTCTCGGCAGGCAGCGCTGCCCACGCGGCGGCCGCGCTGTCCGAGCCCGAGCTGCTCCCCGACGAGGACTCGGAGGTGAGCATCGACGACGTCGATGGTGGCGGTCCCGACGCGAGCGCCCCGGCAGCCTCCGTGCCCTCCCCGATGGCGACGCTCCCGGTCGGCGCCACCTTCGGCTCGCTCGTGCACGCGGTGCTCGAGCACGCCGATCCGGCCTCCGACGACTTCCGCGGCGACCTGCTGCGGCTCATCGACGAGCAGCTCGTGTGGTGGCCCGTCGACCTCGCTCCGGGCGAGCTCGCCGACGCCCTCGTGGCGGTGTGCGACAGCCCGCTCGGTCCGCTGGCCGGCAACCGCACGCTACGGTCCCTGAGACTGCCCGACCGACTACGCGAGCTGGACTTCGAGGTGCCGCTGGCCGGCGGCGACACGGCGTCCACGCCCGTCGACGTACGCCTCGGTGACCTCGTCCCGCTGCTGCGCCGTCACCTGCGCGAGGGTGACGCGGTCCGCGTCTACGCCGATGCCCTCGACGGCGATCCCGACCTCGCAGCGCAGTCGCTGCGGGGCTATCTCACCGGCTCCATCGACGTGGTACTGCGTCTCGACCTCGACGGCGCTCAGCGCTACCTCACCGTCGACTACAAGACCAACTGGCTCGGACCCGTCGACCAGCCCCTCACCGCCCACGACTACCGCCCCGAGATGCTGGACGAGGCGATGGCCCACTCCGACTACCCGCTCCAGGCCCTCCTCTACACCGTGGTCCTGCACCGCTTCCTGCGGTGGCGGCTGCCGGACTACGACCCAGCCACCCATCTCGGCGGTGTGCTCTACCTCTACCTCCGGGGGATGTGCGGCCCCGACACCCCGGTCGTCGACGGCGGTCCGTGCGGCGTGTTCTCGTGGCGGCCGCCGGTGGCACTGGTCGAGGACCTGTCCGACCTGCTGGACGGGGGGGTGGTGTCACGGTGACCGACACCTTCGATCCGGTCGACGCACACGACCGCGACCTCGCGCTGGCGGCGCGCGGACTGCTGGCCGACTTCAACGGCGCCGGCGTGCTCACCGCCGCCGACGTCCATGTCGCCAGCACCCTCGCCCGGCTCGTCGGCGAGACCGACCAGACGGTGCTGCTGGCGGTCGCGCTGGCAGTCCGTGCCGTACGCCACGGGTCGGTGTGCCTCGATCTCGCCGCCGTGCCGGAGTCGCTCGCCGACCTCGACCTCCCATGGCCAGATCCCGGCCCGTGGTCCGTCGCCGTCTCGGCCAGCCCGTTGGCGGCTGCAGGGGTGGTGCACCTCGAGCACGGCCTGGTCTACCTCGACCGCTACCACGAGCAGGAGACCCAGGTCCTCCTCGACCTGCGCGATCGAGCCTCGTCGGCGCCGTCCGTCGACGAACGACTCCTCGACGAGTCCCTGGCCCGCGTCTTCGGTGACGCGGCCTCGGCCGAGCAGCGGGCCGCGTGCCGGCGGGCCGCCACCCAGCCGACCACCGTGATCACGGGGGGCCCCGGGACCGGCAAGACCACGGCGGTCGCCGGACTCCTGGTCGCGCTCGTCGAGCAGGCGCAGTCGCGCGGCGAGCGGCTGCGCATCGCCCTCGCCGCCCCCACCGGCAAGGCCGCCGCGCGGCTGGAGCAGTCGGTGCGCGACTCCGCGAGCCGTCTCGACGCGTCCGACCAGGCACGGCTCGAGGACGTCCACGCGATGACGGTGCACCGGATGCTGCGTCAGCATCCCGGCAACAGCACGCGCTTCCGCCACCATCGCGGCAACCGGCTCCCCCACGACCTCGTCGTGGTCGATGAGGCGTCGATGGTGTCCCTGACGATGATGGCCCGACTGCTCGAGGCGGTCCGGCCCGAGGCGCGACTCGTGCTGGTCGGCGACCCCGACCAGCTCAGCTCCGTCGACGCGGGCGCGGTCCTGACCGACCTGGTCCGCGGCTACGAGCACCGCGCCGACTCTCCCGTGGCGGCGCTCACGACCGCCCACCGCTACGGCGCGGAGATCGGCGAGCTCGCCGAGGCGCTCCGGCTCGGAGATGCCGACCGGGTGATCGCCGCGCTGCTCACCGGCAGCGGCGCGGTCGAGTGGGTGACCGACGGCGACCCGGCGCGCACGATCCGGTCGGCGGTGCTGCCGCACGCGCTCGCGGTGCACGACGCCGCCGTTGCGGGTGACGCCACCCGGGCGCTGAGGGCGCTGGAACGGCACCGCCTGCTGTGTGCGCACCGCGACGGACCCTTCGGCGTACGTCACTGGAACAGGCGCATCGAGCAGTGGTTCACCGCCGAGACGGGGGTGTCGGTGCTCGACCCCGCCTATCTCGGCCGGCCGCTGCTGGTGTCGTCCAACGACTACTCGCTCGGCATCTACAACGGCGACACCGGCGTGGTGGTCGCCCACCCGAGCGGACCGCGGGCCGCGATCGCGACGGGTGTGGGGTTCCTCGAGCTGGCACCGTCACGACTCGGTGACGTCGCCACCATGCACGCGATGACGATCCACAAGTCGCAGGGCAGCCAGGCCGATGAGATCACCGTCCTGCTCCCCGACCAGGAGTCCCGCCTGCTGACCCGCGAGCTCTTCTACACCGCCGTCACCCGCGCCCAACGCAAGGTCCGGGTGATCGGGTCGGAGGCAGCAGTGCGAGCCGCGGTCTCACGGCAGGCCCTGCGGGCGAGCGGACTGCGTGCCCGGCTGGCGGATACCTGAAACGTCGGCGACACAGGAGACGACTAGCCTCGGGCCATGCCCTACCTGATGCGCGTCGAGCTTCCCGATGTCCCGGGATCGCTGGGGCGCGTCGCCAGTGCGATCGGTGAGGCCGGGGGCGACATCGAGGCGATCGAGATCGTGGAGAAGCGCGACGGATCCGCGGTCGACGACGTCCTGCTCGAGATCCCGGCGGGCACGATGCCCGACTCCATCATCTCCGCCTGCTCGACCCTCGACGGCGTGAGCGTGCTGTGGATCAGCCGTTACGCGGCCGGCGGCAACCTCTTCCTCGACCTCGAGGTCGTCGAGGCCCTCACCGACGACCCGGGCAACGCGCAGGACCGGCTCGTGGACATGTTGCTGATGGCGTTCCGCGTCGACTGGGCCGCGCGTCTGCGCCGCGGTCCCGACGGCCTCTTGGTGGTCCACGCGACCGAGGCCGCGCCGACGGAGTTCCTCATCGGGGCGCTGACGTCACCGACCCGCCTGCCCGGGGACGACACCTACGTCGAGTGTGCGGCGCCCTTCGGTGAGGGGCTGGTCGCCATGGGCCGTCGTGGCGGACCCGAGTTCCTCGACTCCGAGCTCGCCCGGCTCGAGCACCTGCTCGGCCTGGCGATCACGATCAGCGGCCGCTGACGCTCGCGCTCGGCGTACCGCGGGTGCTGCTTGCTTCGGCCCGCCCCCGGCGCCCCGCGCCGCCGCGCCGCGCGCCGCGCCCCCCGGGGAGCGGTGGTCCACCCACACTTTCGGCGTACGGAATGTCGCTCCACCACCGCCCCCGGGCGCGCCGCCGTACGACACCCTCCGCAGCGGTGCTCCAACCACGTTCTGCCGCCGCGAAATGTGGGTCGATCACCGCTCAGCGGCAGCGGGACGTCCCGCTCGAGCAGGACCTGCACGATCCCGCCCCCCGGGGAGCGGTGGTCCACCCACACTTTCGGCGTACGGAATGTCGCTCCACCACCGCCCCCTGGCACGCCGCCGTACGACACCCTCCGCAGCGGTGCTCCAACCACGTTCTGCCGCCGCGAAATGTGGGTCGATCACCGCTCAGGGGTAGCCAGGCGTCACCGTTCGAGCAGGAACAGCGGGATGAGGCGGTCCGTCTTCTCGGCGTACGAGGCGTAGGTGGGCCAGGTCGCGACCGCATGGTCCCACCAGCTCTGGCGCTCGTCCCCCTCGAGCTCGCGCACGCGGTAGACGTGCTTGTCGGCGCCGTCCTGCAGCTCGACCTCGGGGTGGGCGAGGAAGTTGTAGTACCACTCGGGGTTCTCGGGCGCGCCGCCCTTGGAGGCCACGGCGAGGTAGGAGCCGTCGCGCTCGACCTTCATCACGGGGTTCTTGCGGAGGTTGCCGGACTTCGCTCCGATCGAGGTGACCACCACGATCGGATATCTGGTGCCCGGCAGCGTGCCGGCCCGCTCACCGTCCGAGGCCTCGTACGCCTCGACCTGGTCGCGGACCCACCCAGTGGTGCTCGGGACATAGGTTCCAGTCAGTGCCATACCCCCACAACACCGTGGTGCGCGGCGATCTTCCATCCGTCACCCGGCACCCGCGGAACGACTCGATACGGTGCGGGGCATGAGTGCTATCGAGGGCGTCAGCGAGATCTTCGACCCCGAGGCGTGGGACATCGTGCCCGGCTTCGAGGACCTCACCGACCTGACCTACCACCGGGCCCGCGCCCATGGGACCGTACGGATCGCCTTCGACCGCCCCGACGTGCTCAACGCGTTCCGCCCGCACACGGTCGACGAGCTGCTGAGCACGCTGGAGCACGCCCGCATGTCCGCCGACGTCGGCTGCGTGATCCTCACCGGCAACGGCCCCAGCGCGAAGAACGGCAAGTGGGCCTTCTGCACCGGCGGCGACCAGAGGATCCGCGGACGGGCCGGCTACCAGTACGAGACCGAGGGCCATGACGACGCGGGCGCCCAGCCCAACCCCATCGACAAGGCCAAGCTCGCCCGGCTGCACATCCTCGAGTGCCAGCGCGTGATCCGCTTCATGCCGAAGGTCGTCATCTGCGTCGTCCCCGGCTGGGCTGCCGGAGGCGGGCACAGCCTCCACGTGGTCGCCGACCTCACCCTCGCCAGCCGCGAGCACGCCCGCTTCAAGCAGACCGATGCGGACGTCGGCTCGTTCGATGGCGGCTACGGCTCGGCCTACCTCGCCAAGCAGGTCGGCCAGAAGTTCGCCCGCGAGATCTTCTTCCTCGGCGACGAGTACGACGCGGAGACCATGCATCGCATGGGCGCCGTCAACCGGGTCGTCGACCATGCCGAGCTCGAGCGCGAGGCCTTGAGGTGGGGCAGCAAGATCAACGCCAAGTCGCCGACGGCCCAACGCATGCTCAAGTACTCCTTCAACCTCCTCGACGACGGCCTCGTCGGCCAGCAGCTCTTCGCCGGCGAGACGACCCGGCTTGCCTACATGACCGATGAGGCGCAGGAGGGGCGCGACCAGTTCCTCGAGAAGCGCAAGCCCGACTGGTCGCCCTATCCCTGGTACTACTGAAACAGCACCGTGCAGGTGCCGCCCGAGAGACACGATCGCCGGTCCTCGGTCCGGCGGCGGCCGGGCTGTGCTTGCGCTCGGCACACGCGACGTCGCGTGATCTCCGACAATTAGCGGCATTCGGTCACGCAACTCGCGGACGTGGTCCACCATCAAGGCATGACTTCCTCGGTGCTGCTGCAGGGGCGCGCCTCCCCGCGCACGCTGGCACCCTTCGCCGCGCTCGCAGTGCTGGGTGTCGTCGCGGCGGCTGTCTGGCCGCCGCGGAGCTCGGGGATCGTCGTCATCGCCATGTTCGCGACGTTCGCCGTGGTGATCGTCTGCCAGGCGGTGAGCCTCCGGCGGCCCACGCGCACCTGGATCGATCCGGTCGCGCCCTGGCTCTTCCTCCTCGTGGTCGCGCTCGCGCGGCACGTCAGCGGCGGTTCCGAGTCGGGCCTCACCACCTTGGTGGCCCTCCCCATCCTCTGGCTGGCCCTCAGCGGCACCAGGGGCCAGGTCATGGTCGCCGGTGCCATCACCGCTGCCGTGTTCGCCGTCCCCCTGGTGACGATCGGCGCTCCGGCCTACGGCGTGAACGACTGGCCCCGGGCAGTGATCTGGTCCGCCCTCGCACTGGTCGTGGCGCCGATGTTCCAACATGTCGTCGAGCGCATGGGGCAGGAGTCACGACGCGCCAACCGGGTCGGCGCGCAGCTCGAGCAGATCATGGACGGCGCCCACCTGACCAGCATCATCTCCACGGACGCCGTCACCGGGGTCATCACCTCGTTCAGCCTCGGCGCCGAGGAGCTCCTCGGCTACACCGCCGCCGAGATGATCGGCGCCCAGACCTCCGCCGTCCTCCACGACCCCGCCGAGGTGGCCGAGGTGGCCGACGAGCTCGGGGTCGAGCCGGGACTCGAGGTCTTCACCGAGCTCGCGCGCAGTGGAGCGCCCAGCCGCATCTGGACCTACATCCGTCGCGACGGCACCCGCGTCCACGTACGACTGGCGGTGACCGAGCTGCGGGACGAGGACGGTGTCGTCACCGGAACCCTCGGCGTCGCTGTCGACATCACCCAGGCCGAGGAGGCCCAGCGGGCGCACAACCAGTCGGAGGCACGCTGGCGCCTGGCGGTCGACCACCTGCCGGAGGCCACCTTGATCACGGTCGACAAGGACCTGGTGATCGAGATGGTGAGCGGTGGCGGCGCCATGCGGCACGTCCTGGCGGGAGCCGAGGGGCGCTGGCTCGGCGACTTCTCCGAGAAGCAGAACTACACGCTGCTCTCCGACGCCGTCGCACGCGCCCTGAGCGGTGAGGCCGTCACGTTCGAGATGTGCGACACGGCCACCGGGGCCGAGCACGAGATCGTGGTCGTCGCACTCCCGTCGGAGGTCGACGACCCCCGTGCACTCATCAACGCGCGCGACATCACCCGTGAACGCCACCGTGAGCGCACCGCAGCCGCGGCTGCCGCGCAGGCGGAGCGCCTCTTCTCCGACGCACCCCACGGGGTGGCCCTGCTCACTCTCGACGGCGTGATCGTCCGCGCCAACGATGCCCTCAACGACATCGTCGGCGAGATGCCCGGCACGATCGACGGCCTGGTGTTCGACTCGTTCTCGGCGTCCGAGACCGGCACGCTCGCAGACCACCTCGCGCGCACCGTCGCAGGGAACGGGCAGCTGGTCGCGTCCGACTGGGTGATGCGTGCCGTGCAGGGCAACGAGGTCCACGTGCTCGTCAGCAGCCGGAGGCTGGACCGCGCCAACGGCGACGAGGACCTGCTCATCGTCAACATCGTCGACGTCTCCGACCGGCGTCGCTACGAGATCCGGCTCGCGCACCTGGCCGACCACGACGCCCTCACGGGCCTGGCGAACCGTCGACTGTTCGACCTGGAGCTCGCACGCCATCTCGAGCGCTGTGAGCGCTACGGCCCGACCGGGGCGCTCCTCCTGCTCGACCTCGACAACTTCAAGGAGGTCAACGACACCCTGGGACACGGGGTCGGCGACCAGCTCATCATCTCGGCCGCCACCCTGCTGCGCACCGGGGTGCGCTCCACCGACATCGTGGCCCGGCTCGGCGGGGACGAGTTCGCCATCCTGCTCCCGGACGCCGACAGGGCCGAGGCGGAGACGGTCGCCCGCAAGGTGGTCGAGGGGATCCGAGAGTTCACCGCCACCCTGGAGGGAACCCGCAGGCGCGTCACGGCGAGCGTCGGCGTGGTCACGCTGAAGGCAGCGCGGGAGCACCACACGGACCTCCTCGCCCTCGCCGACATGACGATGTACGACGCCAAGGACGCCGGGCGCGACGGCTATGTGGTGCTGGACGAGCTCAACTTCCACCAGCCTCGCACCGGCGCGCGGATGGAGTGGCGCGAGCGGATCGAGAAGGCTCTCGAGCAGGACAACTTCACCCTCCTCCTGCAGCCGATCCTCGACCTCTCGACCGGCGTCGTGCACTCCGCCGAGGCACTTCTGCGACTCTCGGACACCGACGAGCTGGTGCCCCCCTCCCGGTTCCTCTACATCGCCGAGCGCACCGGACTCGCGCCGGCCCTGGACTGCTGGGTCGTGGAGAAGAGCGTCCACATGCTGGCCGAGCTGCGGCGCCACGCCCCGGCCTTCCAGCTGGAGGTCAACCTGTCCGGCCACTCGATCGGCAACCGCCGCATCGAGCAGACCATCGTCGACGTGCTGGCCCGCCACGACGTCGACCCCGCCGCCCTGATCCTCGAGATCACCGAGACCGCGGCCGTCGCCGACGTCGAGCTCGCCCGGCAGTTCGCCGAGCGGATCACCGCCCTGGGCTGCCGGTTCGCGCTGGACGACTTCGGCGCAGGCTTCGGCTCCTTCTACTACCTCAAGCACCTGCTGTTCGACTACGTGAAGATCGACGGCGAGTTCGTCGCCAACTGTCACCGCTCCAGCGTGGACCGCTCGATCATGCGCTCGATCGTGGGCATCGCCCACGACCTGGGCAAGAAGACCGTGGCCGAGTTCGTCAGCGACCCCGCCATCCTCGAGGTGGTCCGGGAGGAGGGTGTCGACCTGGCCCAGGGCTACCTGATCGGTGAGCCCATGCCCTACGACGAGTTCGTGGCGCAGTTCCTCACACCCGGCGCACCCCTGGTCCCGGCGCGCTACCTGGTGGCCGGGTGAGCAGCACGATGCCCGGGCGGGGCTTCCAACGCATCGTGGGGCTGGTCATCCTCGGCCTCGCGGTCCTGGCCGCCGTGCTGCTCTGGACCGCGGTGGCCGTCCTGGAGGCCGGCACCGCTGCCTACAGCCGACCTCGCGAGGGCGTCATGCTGGGCATCTGGCAGTTCCTCTACAACACCGACGCCCCGTCCTCCTCGGTGGTCCTCGTGGCCATCGCCCTGGCGCTCACCTTCGCGCTGGGCATCGCCCTGCTCGAGCGCCGGATCACCAACCGGTCGCGCCGATCCGCGGACGTACGAGGCACCCCCCTGGCGCCCAAGGTCGTCATGGCGCGGACGCGGGGAGTCTTCGCGGGCGAGGTGACGGTCACGGTGCTCATCCCGGCCCACAACGAGCAGGGGTGCCTGGCTGCCACCCTGACGTCCCTGGCTGCCCAGTCCCACCGACCGGCCAGGATCATCGTGGCCGCGGACAACTGCACGGACCGGACGGTGGACATCGCTCGCGAGGCGGGCGTCGAGGTGATGCCGTCGGTGGACAACGTCCACAAGAAGGCCGGCGCCCTCAACCAGGCCCTGAGCACCATCCTCCCTGAGCTGGGCGACAACGACCTGGTGATGGTGATGGACGCCGACACCACCCTGGACGCCGGCTTCCTCGAGGCCGCCGTCGCGCGGATGAGCGCCGACCGGGCCCTGATGGCCGTCGGCGGCCTGTTCTACGGCGACGAGGGCGGCGGCATCCTGGGGCAGTTCCAGCGCAACGAGTACATCCGCTACGCCCGCGAGCTCCGGCGGCGACGAGGCAAGGTGTTCGTCCTCACGGGGACCGCCTCGCTCTTCCGTCCCCGAGCGCTCCGGATGGTCGCGGCCAGCCGTGGCGTCTCCCTGCCCGGGCGGCCGGGCGACGTCTACGACACGATCGCCCTCACGGAGGACAACGAGCTGACGCTGGCGCTCAAGTCACTGGGCGCGCTCATGACCTCGCCCGGTGCCTGCACCGTGAGCACGGAGGTGATGCCGACCTGGGGTGCGCTGTGGGCGCAGCGGCTGCGCTGGCAGCGAGGGGCGCTGGAGAACCTGGGGGCCTACGGACTCACCTCCACGACCGTTCGCTACTGGGCCCAGCAGCTCGGCATCGGCTATGGCGTCATCGCGCTCGGTTGCTACCTGCTGACCATCACCATCATGGCGCTGGCGCTCGAGCGCTGGGTGTGGTTCCCCTTCTGGATCGGGTTGGGGATCGCGTTCACCATCGAGCGTGTGGTGGGGGTGTGGCGAGGCGGGTGGCGTGCCCGGCTGGTCGCGCTGACGGTGTTCCCCGAGCTGGTCTTCGCGATGTTCTTGAACGTCGTCTACGTCAAGGGAGTGCTCGACATCGCCCTGGGTCGCACCGCGAAGTGGACCTACGTCCAGCAGCCGGACGCACCCGTTCGGGTCCACGTCCGATGACGGGCAACCCGGTCGTCGTGTGGGGTGTGCTCCTGCCCGAGTCAGTCATCCACTCCCACTACTTCGGGGTGCTGGCTGCCTTCGTGGCCCTCAACACGCTGATCTACCTCGCGCTGGCAGTCGCCAAGACCCTGCCGAAGGTGTATCTCACCGACCTGCTCACGCCGGACAACACGCGCTCCCAGAACAGGAGCATCTACCCCGACGAGCCCGGCACCTGAGGCGGTCGGCCTCGCCGCGCGGGATCAGGCTCGGGCCAGGGGCGGGAAGTGCAGCCGGACGCATCGTGCCGCAGCCCAGTCGCGACTCGATCTCGACGCGACCGCCGTGGCGCTGCATGATCTCCCGGACGATCCCCAACCCGAGCCCGGTTCCGGGTCGGGAGAGCGCGTCCGCGTTGGTGGAGCGGAACAGCGGGAGGAAGAGCTTCTCCTGGTCGGCCTCGGAGATGCCGATCCCCTCGTCACGGCAGCTGAACACGACGGCGTCGTCGGCTCCGCGCTCGATGCCCAGCCAGATCTCGTGCCCCGCGTCGGAGTACTTCACGGCGTTGTCGACCAGGTTGTTCACGGCTCCCGCGATCTCACGGGGCGCGGCGTAGACCAGAGCCTCACGGGTCTCCCCCACGAGGTGCAGCCTCACCTGCGCCTTGTCGGCGACCGCCGTCATCGAGGCCACCGTCTCCTCGACGACCGCGAAGAGATCCATCAGCTCCATCAAGGGCGGCTGCTGCGGGTCACTGACCCGCGACAGCATTCCCAGCCCGTCGAGCAGACCTCCCAGGCGCTCGCTCCCCCGCAGGATGGCGAGGGCGCGGAGCTGGTCACGCTCGTTGGCGAACTCGCTCGAGGCCAGGAACTCGGCGTTGGCCACGATCACTGTCATCGGGTTGTTGATCTCGTGGGTGAGCTGACGCAGGAAGCGGTGTCGGGCCTCCTCCAGCTCGCGCAGCTCCTCGAGCAGGTGTCGCTCGCGCTGGGTCGCGTGGGCGTTGGCGATGGCGCGCCCGAGGTCGTGCCCGAGCTCGAGTACCGCCACGCCCTCACCGTCGGTCCACCGGCGCGACCCGGTCCGTCGAGCTGCCATCAGCATGCCGAGCACCTGGTCGTCCACGCCGACCGGCGCGACGACCACGGCCTCGAACCCGGCGGCGCGCAACGCCTCGCCGAACCACTCGACGTGGGTCGCGTCGAGCTGCGTGTCGCCCCAGATGCGGTCGGGCTCGATGATCAGGACCTGCTGATCGGTCCAGGCCCTGGCAGCGGCCTCGTCGAGGACCTGCCGCATCCTCGGGGCCTTCGCCAACCCCAGGCTGTCGCGGGTCTCCTCGCCCTGACCGAGGAAGACGTGGATCTCCAGCTCGTCGACCGACAGCGCGCCGAGGAGCGTCGTACGCGCCTCGCGGAGGAGGTGGCCGACGTCGTGGCGCGCCGGGTTGGACCGGGCCAGCCGTCGGGTCGCCCGGATGACCCGCATGTGGTCGGCATACTCCTCCCGCTCGATGAGCGTCACCACGGAGAGCAGCGTCAGCCTCAGCTCCTCGGAGATCTCGAGCAGTCGCTTCTTGTCCGGGCGATGGAGGTCCGTGGGGACGTCGAGGTAGAGCAGGGCGCGAAGGTCCCCGGGCTCGTCGAAGATCCGAGCCACGAGCATGTCCATCGCGCGCCACTGGCCCTCGAACGTCGGCGGGGGCAGGTCCTGCACGACGATGTCGGCCCGCATCAGCTCGCGCAGCGAGTCGCTGAAGTTCTCCTCGGGGATCCAGACGAAGTAGCCGAACGACTCACCGGCCTCGAAGACCTGTTGCATGTCGGAGAGCCGGTACGCCGTCCCCAGCCGCTCGTCGGCGCTGGTCGTGTCCCCGTGGATCGCGACGAGCTCCACCAGGCCCTTGGGCCGGACGACCTCGATGGCACAGACGCCGAAGCCGGTGCGGGTGGCGGCGTCGTGCGCCAGGGCCTGCATCAACGCCCGGGCACGTGGATCGCCCCAGCTCCGGTCACGCGTCCTGCGCTCCGCTGCCCGCCCCTTCGCCATGGCGCACTCGTCCTTTCCCCATCGGATCGTAGCGGCGCAGCCCACCGCCGGGAGCACTTCTCCGAGATTCGTCCACCTCGACACCTGCGCAGACCGCCGCGGCCTCGACCGCGCTGGGCTGGTGAGCGACGATCGGGGGGTGAGCATCGAGATCGGCACCGACGAGGACCCCCAGCACTTCCACGACGGGATGGGTGAGAGCGTCGGGTCGCGGCTCAACTGGCTGCGAGCCGGCGTCCTCGGCGCCAATGACGGCATCGTGTCGACCGCCGGTGTCGTCATGGGTGTCGCGGGGGCCACCGACGACAGCGGCGCGATCGTGATCGCCGGCATCGCGGCGCTGACGGCCGGCGCACTGAGCATGGGCACGGGCGAGTACGTCTCGGTCAGCACGCAGCGCGACTCGGAGAGGTCGTTGCTCGCCCTGGAGGCTCGAGAGCTCGCCCGGATGCCCCGCACCGAGGAGCGCGAGCTGGCGCAGATGTACGTCGACAAGGGGCTGTCGGTCGAGACCGCCGAGACGGTGGCGCGGGAGCTGACCGAGCACGACGCGCTGCGGGCCCACGCCGATGTCGAGTTCGGGATCGACCCCGACCGTCTGACCAACCCGTGGCACGCAGCCTGGGCCTCGATGATCGCCTTCACCGTCGGCGCCCTCCTGCCGCTGCTGGTCGTCACCTTCGTCCCCGCCGAGGCACGCATCCCGGTCACCGTGCTGAGCGTGATGGCCGCGCTGGCGCTGACCGGCTTCGTGAGCGCCCGGATCGGCCTCAGCCCGCGGCTGCCGGCGGTCCTACGCAACATCGCGGGCGGTCTGCTGGCGATGGGCGTGACCTACCTGATCGGCATGCTCGCCGGGACGCAGCTCGGCTGACCTCAGCCACCGATCGGGACACCGGAGGCCCACCGGTCGATGAGGTCCAGGCACCAGTCGAGGTGCCGTCCGGGGTGGCCGGCCAGGCAGCTGGCCGTGACGAGCCCGTAGGCGGCGCGGTAGAGCACGAGCACCCGCGGATCGTGGCCGAACCGGGCCACGCTCAGGACATCCAGGGCCGCGGTCGCGGCCTCCGCGCCCGGACCGAACATGTCCTGGAGGCACGCGGCGACGGCGGCGTCGAAGGCCGGATCGCCGACCGTGGAGACGTAGCCGAAGTCCAGCAGCCCCGTGGGCCGCCCGTCCTGGAGGAGCAGGTGGACCGGCCCGAGGTCCCCGTGGACCAGTCGCGGCGGCACCGGGGTGAGCGACCGCAGCGCGTCGGCCAGCCGTTCGGCAGTGCCGGCGGACACCACCGGCCCGAGGAGGGCAGCCCGGCGCACGACCAGGTCGGCGAGGGAGTCGCCGAACGGGACCGCCACGTCGAAGGGCGGCTCCCCGTCGGGGACGGGCAGGACCGCGAGGTCGGGCTGCGCGGGCACCTGCGCGAGCGCCTCCAGCACCAGCAGCGCCGGCTCGGGGCCGGGGGCTGGCGCCGGCGCTCCCAGCAGCCGGCGGTGCACCGTGACCACGAGCCCGTCGGCCTCGCCGATCTCGAGGATGCGGGGCACGGCGAGGTCCACCCCGACGGCGGCGAACCCGGTCTCGACCGCGTCGTAGAACGTCCGCAGCCGCTGGACCTCCTCGCGCGGGCGACGATCCCAGACCTTGACGACGCGCTCGTCGTCGAGCGCCGCCACCACGCCCTCCATGCCGCGACCGACCTCGTGGGTCACCGGGTAGCCGGCCGCCCGGAGGCGGGCGAGCGGGTCGGGGCTCACCTGAGCACGTGCAGGCTGACCCCGGCCGTGCCGGGGAGCCTCAGGATCCCGTCGGTCGCGGGCGCCGTCGCACCGACGAGCGCGTCCAGCACCGGGTCGGGCCCCAGCGCGTGCAGCGGCAGCTCGACGGGCTCGGACTGCTGTCGTACGGCGTGGACGAGCAGCGTCTGGTCGGGGTGCTCGCGCAGGAAGGTCATCGAGTCCTCGCCGGCGTGCAGCCACCTCAGCCCGCCGCGACGCAGGGCCACGTGCTCACGTCGCAGCGCGATCCAGCGGCGGTAGGCGTCCAGGGTCGGCCGGTCCCAGGTCTCCTGCCGGCCCCACGGGTACGGCGTACGCGCGTGCTCGCCGTCGACGGCGGTCAGCCCGAGCTCGTCGCCCATGAAGACCACCGGCACGCCGGGCATCGTCATCTGCAGGGCGAGTCCCACGAGGTGACGATCGCGACCACGACCCGCCCGGTCGGTGCCGCCGTCGGTCCCGCCGCCGGTGACCGTGCGGAACCGTGGGGTGTCGTGCGAGTCGAGGTGCATGGTGGATCCCTGCCACGACGTCCAGGGGATCGAGCCGTGCACCTCGCGCATGGTCGCCACCGCGGCCGTCGCCGGGAGCACCGGGATGTCGACCGGCAACCCGAGGTAGTCGAGCCCGTGCGGCAGGCCGACGCCGTCGGGCGAGCCGCCGTTGAGCCAGCACCAGAGCGGGCGGGTGAAACCCGCGTAGTCCATGGTGCCGTGCCAGCCGGCGCCGGTGAGGTCAGCCGTGGCGTCGTGCCCGTGCTCGGCCAGCAGCCACGACGTGTCGTCGACGTCGTCCATCGTGCGGCGCAGCGCCTGGGCCACACCGTGCGCGAGGTCGTCGGCCCCCATCCGGCCGGTCATGTTGGCGACGTCGACGCGCCAGCCGTCGAGGCCGCGGCGCAGCCAGTGCGCGACGACCGAGTCGGGCCCCGCGTAGAGGCGTCGAGCCATCTCCGTCGAGGCGTGGTCGAGCTTGGGCAGGCTCGCGATGTCGAGCCACGCGGCATAGCCGTGCGCGTAGGTGTCGGAGAACCGGTAGAAGGACCGCTCCGGCGACGACGGGTCCTGCCGCGCGCGCACGAACCAGTCATGGTGCTCACCGGTGTGGTTGGTCGTCAGGTCGCCCATCAGCCGCATCCCGTGCGCGTGGACGGCATCGGCCAGACGCCCCAGTGCGTCGTCACCGCCGAGCAGCGGGTCGACCCGGTCGAAGGAGACCGCGTCGTAGCGGTGGGTGGACCAGGCCTCGAAGACCGGCGTCAGGTAGAGCAGGGTCGCACCCAGCAGGTCGAGGTGCTCGAGGTGCTCGGCGACGCCGTCGAGCGTGCCGCCGTACCACTGGAAGGGGACGTCCGGACCCGTGTGAACGACGGGCTGGTCCCAGTCACACGCAATCGCCCAGTCGGGCACCGCCGTGTCGAGCTCGGTGCGGCCGAAGCGGTCGGGGAAGACCTGGTAGCCGACCTGGTCGAGCACCCAGTCGGGCAGCCGGTGCTCGGTGCTGATCCGGAAGTCACCCGCGTCGGTGACGTCGCGCGCGTGGACCCCCGTGGCCGTCAGCCAGCGGTAGTCGGCCGGGCCCTGCGAGACGAGGAATCGGTAGGAGGTGGTCCGGTTGACCAGCTGCAGACCGACCTCCCACCAGGTGGCGGCGCCGTCGTCGTCCACCTGTCGGGCGCGGCTGATCGCCGGTTCGCCGTCGCGCACCGTCCGCAGCACGACGGCGCTGGCTCCCGGAGCGCCCTCCGCGTCGCGGGGCACCCGCACCCGCAGCGTGAGCTCCTCACCCAGCGACGGGCTGAGGTCGCTGACGTAGCAGGGGGAGCCGTCGTGGTGGGGGTCGAGAGGGTCAGGTGCGCGGGTCATCGACCGGGAGCCTCAGCCCTTCACTCCGCCGGCGGTGATGCCACCGACGATGAACTTCTGCAGGTAGAGGAAGAGCAGCACGACCGGGATGGCCGTCATGATCGACCCGGCCGCGAAGACGCCGAGGTTGTTGGAGCGGTCGGCGTCGATCAGCCCGTAGAGCCCGGTCGCCAGCGTCTTGTTGCCGGAGTCGCGCAGGAAGATCGACGCCATCAGGAACTCGCCGATCACCCCGACGAAGACCAGCAGACCGCACACCGCGAGGATCGGACGCACCAGCGGCAGGATGATCCGGAAGAAGATCTGCACGTGGCTGGCGCCGTCGAGCTTGGCTGCCTCGTCGAGCGACATCGGGATCGAGTCGAAGAAGCCCTTGATCAACCACACCTGGCCGAGCGAGCCGCCGCACATCATCAGGATGTAGCCCGCGAGGGTGTCGAGCCCGATCGCCGGGATCACCGCGCCGATGTCGGTGAACATCAGGTAGAGCGCCACGGCGGCGAGGAACTGCGGGAACATCTGGATCAGCAGGAGCGCGAGAAGCCCGCCACGGCGGCCGGTGAAGCGGAACCGGCTGAAGGCGAAGGCCGCCAGTGAGCTGAACAGCAGCTGGACGAAGACGACGCTCACGCACACGATCAGGCTGTTGCGCGCCCACGTGCCGAACGGCTGCTCGTCGAGCAGCGTGGTGAAGTTGCTGAGGCTGAACGACTGCGGGACGAGGGTCGAGGTGACCACGTTGCCCAGCGGGTTGAGCGAGGCCGACAGCAGGTACGACACCGGGAACAGCGCCCAGATCACGGCGATGACGCCGACCAGGTGCCGCCAGCCGACTTCCCGGAACCAGCGTCCCGGTGGCATCTTCGCCTTGGGCGCGGGGTCGCGGCGGCGCCCGCTCCCCGACCCCTGGGTCGCGGGGGGCTCCTCGACGACGGTGGTGCCCGGCGGCGGGCCCTGGACCTGGGTCATGTCAGTTCACATCCTCGAGCGAGCGGGTGGCACGGAACTGCAGCGCGGCGATCACGCCGGTGATGACGAACAGCACGACGGAGACGGCGGCGGCGAAGCCGATCTGGACGCCGCCGGCGCCGAAGGCCAGGCGGTAGGTGTAGCTGATCAGGATGTCGGTGCCGCCCGCCGTGGGGTTGTCGGGGCTGAAGGGCCCCCCACCGGTGAGCAGGAAGATGGCGCCGAAGTTGTTGAAGTTGAAGGCGAAGGTCGCGACCAGCAGCGGGGCCACCGTCACCAGCAGCAGTGGGAAGGTGATCCGGCGGAAGCCGGCGAACCCGTTGGCGCCGTCGATCCTGGCGGCTTCGGTGAGGTCCTCGGGGATCGCCTGCAGCGCGCCGGTGGCGACGAGGAACATGTAGGGGAACCCCATCCACAGGTTGGTGATCAGGACCGCGATCTTCGCGGTCGTGGCGCCACCGAACCAGTTGATGTTGAGCCCGGTGATGTCGTTGATCAGTCCGAAGTCCTGGTTGTAGAAGCTGGACCACAGCAGCAGCGAGATGAAGCCGGGGATCGCGTAGGGGAGGATCAGGAGCGCCCGGTAGATCCGCTGTCCGCGCACCCGCGGGTCGTTCAGCGCGATCGCGAAGAACAGGCCCAGCAGGAACGTGCCGACGACCGACAGGGTCGCGAACACGACCGTCCAGACGAAGATGGCGAAGAAGCTGCTGCTGATCCTGCTGTCGGTGAAGATCCGCTCGAAGTTGCTGGTGCCGACGTTGGCCGTCCACGACTGGTCGGAGAGCCGCTCGCCGGCCTCGTCGACGAAGTACTCCCGGTCGCCCTGCTGCTGCGCCATGTAGACGGTGCCCTCGGCACTGTCGGTGATGGTGTCGGCGTCCTCGTCGTAGACCAGGGTGGGTGCACCCTCGAAGGCCTCGCTGGTGCCGTCGCGGACGATGAAGCTGCCGGACCCGGTCGGGATCGCGATCTCGTCGAGTGCGTCTGCAGCCGCGCTGATCTGCTTGATGCCGAGCACGGTGTAGCCCTCGACCGCACTCACCCGACCGTTGTCGAGGGTGACCCCCTCGGGGTCGGACTCCAGGCCTTCCGGAGTGCCCTCGAAGACGGTCTCGGGGTCGTCCTGCGGGACCAGGTAGAAGGTGAACGGTCCCGACGTCGTGTCGCCGCCGTCCTCGGCGGCGATGGTGAGGTTGTACTGCGTGCTGTCGCCGGCGCGGGTGACCGAGGAGCCGACGATCTGGTCGACGGTGGTCTGCTTGTCGTTGCGGGTGCCGTCGCCGTAGTTGGTGAAGGAGGTCTGGGCGGTCAGCACGATGGGGACGACCACGAAGAGCGCGAGCATCAGCGTGCCGGGCACGAGGTACTTGGCCGGCAGCGCCCGCCCGGTGGCGTACGTCGCGACGAGGATCGCGGTGATCAGCCAGATCGCGGTCAGGAAGAACCACGACGACTCCCCCACGAGCGCCGGCGTCAGGGCGATGGCGGTGCCGATGACGACGCCGAGGAACAGCACCTTGACCAGCAGCGCTGACACGCCGTCGCGGCCGGGCCGGGTCAGTCGGTCACGGAGTCCGGGGCGTGCGGTGGGGTCGGTGGGGTCGTGCGGGTCCGCCATGAGAGTTCCCCTTCACGGGTCCGAGCGGGGCCAGATGATCGATCAGCAGGATGGCGCAGGAAGCGCGGGTGACACCCCGGCGGGCGGCTGCGGCCGCCGGCCGGGGTGTCGTGGCGCCGATCAGCCTGCGTCGGCGATCGCCTTGTTGATGGTGTCTCCGGCGGACGTGATCGTCGCGACCGGGTCCTTGCCGCTGACGATGGCGGAGTAGGCCTTGCCGAGCGGCTCCCACACCGAGGCCATCGCGGGGAGGGCGGGCATGGGTGCGGCGACGTTGGCAGCGTCGGTGAACACTGCGATGTCGGCGTCGTCGACCTGGTCCTGGACAGCGGTCATCGCGGGCGGCAGCTGCGTGCCCTCGAAGAGCGTCATCATCGCCTCCTCGGAGTTGACGCCGTTGTTGACGAACTCCTGCGCGATGTCCTTGTTCGCGCCGTTGGCCGCGACCATGAACGCCTGGGCACCCATGAAGGGTGCAGCCTCGTCCTGACCCTCGAAGCCGGGGACCGGCTGGATGGCGTAGTCGAAGCCGGCCTTCTTCACGTCGGCGAGCGCCCACGGACCCGAGACCAGGAAGGCGGCCTTGCCGCTGGTGAACAGGGCGATCGAGTTGTCACCGCTGATCGAGGTGCGCAGCACCTTGGACTTGGCGAGCCTGGAGATCTCCTGCGCTGCCTTGATCGAGCCGTCCTTGCCGATGCCGACGTCGGTGGCGTCATAGCCGGTGGCGTCGTCGTAGCCGAAGATGTAGCCACCGAACGAGGTGAGGACCGGCTCCATGTGGTAGGCGTCGCCGAGCTCGCCGACCGGCAGGTTGAGGGCCGACTCGACCTCGCCGGCCTTGACGGCCGCCTCACCCGCGGCGATGGCCTCGGTCATGGTGGCGGGCTCGTCGGGAACGATCTCGGCGTTGCGGTAGAGGGCGAGCGCCTCGATGCCGTAGGGCACGCCGTAGAGCTTGCCGTCGTAGGTGGCGGCCTGCACGGCCTTCTCGGAGTAGCCCGACAGCTCGTCCGGCGTCAGGTTGAGCGGGTCGATGGCGCCGTTCTGGACGAGATTGCCCATCCAGTCGTGGGCGCCGACGACCACGTCGGGGCCGTTGCCGGCCGCGTCAGCGGTGACGAAGGCGCCCTGGAGGTCCTCGGAGATGGCCTGTACGTCGACGGTGATGCCGTTGGCCTCACCGAAGGTCTCGGCGACCTGCGTGACGGCGTCGATCTTGAGCGAGTCGGTCCACACCAGGAGGTCGGCGTCCCCGCCGCCTCCGCCGGCCTCGGCGCTCGGGCTCGAGCTGGTCTCGGAGTCGGTCGAGCTCGTGCTGCTGGAGCCGGATCCGCCGCCGCAGGCGGTGGTCACAGCGAGCACCAGCACGGCGGGGCCGAGGGTGCGGGCGAGTCTGCGCATCAGTGGGTCCTCCCCAGGAAGGGTCGAGAATGTGAGAGTCGCCACACCGTACAGCGGCTTGCCAGCATTGGGAACCCGCTGCAACTTTTTGCAACGGGAATGGCGCAGGTGACGTACCTCACTAGGGTGTGATCCGTGAGAATCAGGCTGAGCGAGATCGCCGAGCGCTCCGGCGTGAGCATGAGCACGGTCAGTCGTGTCCTCAACGAGCGCCCCGGGGTGAGCCCCCAGGCACGCCGTCAGGTGCTCACGGCCGTCGACGTGCTCGGCTACGACCGGCCGGTGCGCCTGCGCCGGCGTGCCGGCGGGCTGGTGGGTCTGGTGATGCCGGAGCTGGAGAACCCCTTCTTCCCGCGGCTGGCGCACCACCTCGAGGTCAGCCTCGGGCGCCTGGGTCTCGCACCGGTGCTGTGCAGCCAGACCTTGGGCGGGGTCACGGAGGACGACTACGTGGCCATGCTCCTGGAGCACTCGGTCACCGGCATCGTCTTCGTCTCGGGCGTGCACGCCGTGGTCGGGAGCGACCCCACCCGCTACCAGCGACTGATGGACCTCGGGGTGCCCATCGTGCTGGTCAACGGCGCGCTCGCCGGCCTCGATGCACCCTGCGTCTCCACCGACGACGTGACCGCGATCGACCTCGCCGTGCAGCACCTCGAGCACATGGGCCACCGGCGCATCGGTCTCGCCCTGGGGCAACCGCGCTACCTCCCCGCCCAGCGCAAGCGGCGGGCTTTCGTCGCGGCCCTGACCCGGCACGGCCTGGTGCCCGACGACATCGACGCCGACGACCTCGTGGAGTCCACGATCTACACCGTCGAGGGCGGCCAGCAGGCGGCCGACCGGCTGCTGGACCGCGGTGTGACCGCGATCGTCTGCGGCTCCGACGTGATGGCGCTGGGCGCCATCCGCAGTGCCCGCCGGCGCGGACTACGGGTGCCCGAGGACCTGTCGGTGATCGGCAGCGACGACAGCCAGATGATGGAGTTCGCCGACCCGCCGCTCACCACGGTGAGGCAGCCGGCCGAGACGCTGGCCCAGGCCGCGAGCCGGGAGATCGCCGAGCAGATCGCCGGCTCGCCGCCCCACGTGGGCGAGGTGCTGCACCGGCCCGAGCTGGTGGTGCGGGGGTCGACCGCCGCCGCGCCGCTCAGCCCAGCGCGGCCACGATCTCGTTGACCTTGTCCTTGGCGTCGCCGAAGAGCATCTGGGTGTTGTCCTTGAAGAACAGCGGGTTCTGCACGCCGGCGTAGCCGGTGGCCATCGAGCGCTTGAAGACGATGACGTCTCGGGCCCTCCACACCTCGATCACCGGCATCCCGGCGATCGGCGAGCCGGGTTCCTCGAGCGCGGCGGGGTTGACGGTGTCGTTGGCCCCGATCACGAGCACGACGTCGACCTCGGGGAGGTCGTCGTTGATCTCGTCCATCTCCAGCACGATGTCGTAGGGCACCTTGGCCTCGGCGAGCAGGACGTTCATGTGGCCGGGCAGGCGACCCGCGACGGGGTGGATGCCGAAACGTACGTCGACTCCCTGCTCGCGCAGCTTGCGGGTGAGCTCGGCGACGGGATACTGCGCCTGCGCGACCGCCATGCCGTAGCCGGGTGTGATGACGACCGAGGAGGCTCCGGCCAAGAGCTCGGCGACGTCGGCGGACTGGATCTCGCGGTGCTCGCCGTAGTCGCGGTCCACCGCCGGTCCGCTGCCGTCGGAGCCGAAGCCCCCGGCGATCACGCTGATGAACGACCGGTTCATCGCACGGCACATGATGTAGCTGAGGATCGCACCCGAGGAGCCGACCAGCGCTCCGGTGATGATCAGCAGGTCGTTGCCGAGCATGAAGCCGGCCGCTGCTGCCGCCCAGCCGCTGTAGCTGTTGAGCATCGAGACCACCACGGGCATGTCCCCGCCGCCGATCGCGGCGACGAGGTGGAAGCCGAGGAAGAGCGCGAGGACCGTCATCAGCACCAGCGGCACCATCGCCGCCCAGCCCTCGGCCGACATGAACCAGACCAGCAGCAGTGCGGAGACCACGAGGATCGCGAGGTTGAGCTGGTGACGACCGGGCAGCGTCAGGGGTGAGGACTTCATCCTCGCGCTGAGCTTGAGGTTGGCCACGATCGACCCGGTGAAGGTGACGGCGCCGATGAAGACGCCGATGAAGACCTCGGCGTCGTGCACGGAGTCCGTCAGGCCGGGGTAGTCCGCATACTCGATGTAGGTGTTGTAGCCGACCAGGACCGCGGCGAGGCCGACGAAGCTGTGCATCATCGCGATCAGCTCGGGCATGCCGGTCATCTCGACGCTCGAGGCCAGCCGGATCCCGATGACCGCGCCCACGACCATCGCCACGACGATGATCACCGCGCCCACCCAGGCCGCCGAGGAGTCGCCGTAGCCGTCGCTGGCGTGGTTGAGCACCAGCAGCAGCGTCGACACGACCGCGAGGGCCATGCCGGCCATGCCGAGCTGGTTGCCGCGCCGGGCCGTCTCGTGCCTGCTGAGGCCCGCGAGCGCCAGGATGAACAGCAGGCCCGCGACGATGTAGGCGCCACTGACGAAGGACGCCATGTTCGAGTCCACGCGGATCAGCCCTTCTGGAACATGTTGAGCATCCGCCGGGTGACGAGGAAGCCACCGAAGACGTTGATGCTGGCGAGCAGGATGGCGAGACCCGCGACGAGCTGCACCGCGAGGTTGTCGCTCGGCGCCTGCAGGATCGCGCCGACCACGATGATCCCGCTGATGGCGTTGGTGACGCTCATGAGCGGTGTGTGCAGCGCGTGGTGGACGTTGCCGATGACGTAGAAGCCGATGACCACCGCGAGGACGAACACCGTCAGGCTCGGCAGGAAGCTGGCCGGCGCCAGGGTCGCGAGCGCGAGGAACACCACCGCGGCCAGCCCGGCGGCGTAGAGCCTGCGGCGGGGGTCGACCTCCTTCGGTGGCGCCTTCTCGACCGGCACCACCGCGGTCGCGACCGGGGCGGCGGAGACCTGCACCGGCGGCGGCGGCCACATCACGTCCCCGTCACGGGTCACCGCGATCCCGCGCTGGACCACGTCGTCCATGTCGAGGGTGAGCCGGCCGTCCTTCTCGGGCGTCAGCAGCTTGAGGAGGTTGACGATGTTGGTGCCGTAGAGCTGGCTCGTCTGCGCGGCGAGACGCCCCGCGAGGTCGGTGTAGCCGAGGACCGTGACCCCGTTGGCGGTGACGACGCGCTGGTCGGTGACCGTCGCGGCGACGTTGCCGCCGTTGGCCGCAGCCATGTCGACCACGACCGAGCCGGGCTGCATCGCAGCCACCGTCTCGGCGGTGAGGAGCTGCGGCGCGGGGCGGCCGGGGATCAGCGCGGTGGTGATGACGATGTCGGCGGCGCGCGCCTCCTCGTCGTACATCGCCGCGGTCGCGAGCTCCTGCTCGGCGGTCATCTCCTTGGCATAGCCGTCCGAGGACACCTCCTGCTCCATCTCGACGGTGACGAACTGCGCGCCCATCGACTCGACCTGCTCGGCGACCTCGGGGCGTACGTCGAACGCCCGCACGATCGCGCCCAGCGAACCCGCCGCGCCGATCGCGGCGAGGCCCGCGACGCCGGCGCCCACCACGAAGACGCGAGCCGGCGGCACCTTGCCCGCAGCAGTGACCTGCCCGGTGAAGAGCCGGCCGAACTCGTGGGCCGCCTCGATCACGGCGCGGTAGCCCGCGACGTTGGCCATCGAGGACAGCACGTCCATCGACTGCGCGCGCGAGATGCGGGGCACCGCGTCCATGGCGAGACCCGTGACCCCCGCGGCGGCGAGACGCTCGACCAGCTCGGGGCTGCGACCCGGCGCCATCAGGGCGATGACGGTCGCGCCGCTGCGCAACCGGGCGATCTCGTCGACGGTCGGGGCGTTGACCTTGACCACGACGTCGCTGGACCACACGTCGGCGCTGGCGCCGACGCTGATGCCCGCATCGGCGTACGCACTGTCCGGCTGGTCGGCAGCCGCCCCCGCTCCCTCCTCGACCACGACGTCATAGCCGAGCGCAGCCAGCTGCGAGGCCGTCTTCGCCGTCGCCGCGACCAGCGTCTCGCCGGGTCGCGACTCACGTGGGATGCCGATGCGCACTGCTGCCTCCTGGGTGGGGCTCGGGTCCGGTCCGGGACCTGAGCGGCGTGCGGGCCGGAGCACAACGTATCGAAACCCGGCGTCCGGCCGGGTGCGTCTCAGGAGGGCGCGCCCGCGCCGACGCTCCGATCAGCCCAGGGTGGAGCCTCGCGCCACGAGCTCGGGGGTGAAGACCAGCTGCTGGTGCACGTGGTCGGGGTTGTCCGCCTCGTCGAGGACCAGCTCGGTGGCTCGCCGGCCGAGCTCCTGGCGGGGCTGACGCACCGAGGTGAGCGGCACGGCGGCAGCGCTGGCGTACTCGATGTCGTCGTAGCCGACGATCGCGAGGTCGCCGGGCACGGTGGCGCCCGACGTGCTGAGCTGCTGGAGCAGACCGAGGGCGAGCAGGTCGTTGGCGCAGAAGGCTGCCGTGGGGCGGCGCTTCGCCCCGATCCCCATCAGCCGCTCGCCGGCCGACCGCCCCTCGACGACCGTCAGTGCGTCGGTGGCGATCACGACCAGCTGGTCCTCGGGCAGACCCGCGTCGGCCCAGGCCACACGTGCGCCCTCGAGGCGGTCGCGGACCTGGCCGATGGTGTCGGGGCCACCGATGAAGGCGACGCGCGTGTGTCCGCGCTCCAGCAGGTGCTCCACGGCCAGCCGCCCGCCGAGCTCGTCGTCGACGGCGACCGAGCAGAAGTCGCCGTCGGCGCGCGTGCGGTCGACAATGACGAGCGGCGTGCCGTTGCGACGTACGTCGTCGAGGACCGACGCGTGCGGGTCGACCGGCGTGACGAGGATGCCCTGCACCCGCTGCTCCACCAGGTGGGCGAGGTAGTCGCCCTCGCGGGAGGCGCGGTTGTCGGAGTGGCACAGGAACAGCGAGAACCCGGCCACCTCGGCGGCTCGCTCGGCACCCTCGGCGACGTCGGTGAAGAAGGGGTTGCGGGCATCGAGCAGCACGTAGGCCAGCGTCCGGCTGCGTCCGGCACGCAGCTGTCGGGCCGACTCGTTGCGCACGAAGCCGAGGTCGCGCATCGCCTGCTCGACCCGGGCGCGGGTCGCCGGCGACACCCGGTCAGGACGGTTCAGCACGTTGCTCACGGTGCCGAGGGAGACACCCGCGCGAGCGGCGACGTCCTTGACCGACGAGGCGCGTGACACGTGACCACACCTCCGGATCCGTGTCTGTTGAAACGATGACAGCGCGAGCGTACGGCATCCCGCTCGGGACCGGGTCGGCCCGAAAACTCGCGAAAGTTTCCTGCTCGTGACGGTTGACACGTGTGACAGCCCTCACCTACGGTCCCTTTTGAAACCTTTCAATTCGTAGGAGACACATGCCCGACACGACGGCCACCACCCCGGTGCTGGAGCTGCGCGACGTCTCCAAGTCGTTCGGTCCCGTGGTCGCCCTGCGCTCCGGCAGCCTCCGGGTCGACGCCGGCTCCATCCACGCGCTGATCGGTGAGAACGGTGCCGGCAAGTCGACGCTGGTCAAGGTCGTCGCCGGCGTGCACCGTCGCGACGCCGGGACGTTCGAGCTCGGCGGCGAGCCCGTGGACTTCTCCTCCACCGCCGAGTCCAAGCAGTCCGGCATCGCCGTGATCTACCAGGAGCCGACGCTCTTCCCCGACCTCTCGGTCACCGAGAACATCTTCATGGGCCGCCAGCCGCTGTCCCGCGGTCGCCGCATCGACCGGCCTGCGATGGTCGCCGAGACCGAGGGCCTCTTCGCCCGCCTCGGGGTGCGGATCGACCCGCGTCGCGCTGCCGCCGGTCTCTCCATCGCCGACCAGCAGATCATCGAGATCGCCAAGGCGATCTCCCTCGACGCCCGCCTCCTTGTCATGGACGAGCCCACCGCGGCGCTGAGCGGCGTCGAGGTCGAGCGGCTCTTCGCCGTCGCCCGCAGCCTGCGTGACGAGGGCCGCGCGCTGGTCTTCATCTCCCACCGCTTCGACGAGGTCTTCGCCCTCGCCGACACCGTCACCGTGATGCGCGACGGCTCCTACATCGACACCCGCCGCATCGACCGGACCACCCCGTCGGAGCTGGTCTCGCTCATGGTCGGCCGCGACGTCGACGAGCTGTTCCCCAAGACCGCGGCCGAGATCGGTGCCCCCGTGCTCCAGGTCAGCGGCCTCAACCGGGCCGGGGTCTTCCACGACATCGACTTCGAGGTGCGTGCCGGCGAGATCGTCGGCCTGGCCGGACTGGTCGGCGCCGGTCGCAGCGAGGTGGCCCGCGCGGTCTTCGGTGTCGACCCCTACGACTCGGGCTCGGTGTCCATGAGCGGACGGGCCGTCAAGGCGCACGACCCCCGCTCCGCGATCCGTACCGGCATGGCGTTCATCCCCGAGGACCGACGCAAGCAGGGCCTGGTGATCGACTCCTCGGTCGCGCGCAACGTCGCCGGGGTGATCCGTCGCGGCATCGCGAAGGCCGGTCTGGTCAGCGGATCGATGGAGAACCGCGCCGCGGCTCCCTGGGCCGGCCGCCTCGAGGTCAAGACCAGCGCCCTCGACATGACCGCCGCCACGATGAGCGGTGGCAACCAGCAGAAGGTGGTCATCGCCAAGTGGCTGGCCACCGAGCCCACCCTGCTGATCATCGACGAGCCCACCCGCGGCATCGACGTCGGCACCAAGGCCGAGGTCCACCGGCTGCTCTCCGAGCTGGCCGGTCAGGGTCTCGCCATCTTGATGATCTCCTCCGAGCTGCCCGAGGTCCTCGGGATGGCCGACCGCGTCCTGGTGCTGTGCGAGGGCCGGATCACTGCCGAGCTCGACCGCGCCGACGCCACCCCCGAGGCCGTCATGCACGCGGCCACCCACCACCTGGAGAGCGCCCGATGAGCCACCCCGACGTCGAGGTCTCCTCCGGCGAGGCCCTCCTGGTGGAGCCGAGCCGGCTCTCCCCCACCCGTCGCGCACTCGGCACCGCCCTGCGCTCGCGCGAGCTGTCGATCTTCCTCGTGCTCGCGGCGGTCGTCGTGCTCGCGACCAGCAAGAACGAGAGCTTCCTGTTCAGCTCCGACGGTTGGCGCAACTTCCTGCTCAACCCCTCCATCCTGCTGCTCCTCGCCGTCGGCCAGGCGGTCGTGATCATCACCCGCAACGTCGACCTGTCGGTCGGCTCGGTGATGGCGCTCACCGCCTACCTCACCGGCCGGCTCTTCATCGAGCTCCCCGGCATCCCGGTCGTGGCCGTGCTCGTCGCGTGCCTGCTCGCGGGTGCGCTGCTCGGCCTCGTCAACGGCGCCCTGGTGGCCTACGGCGGCGTGCCCGCGCTCGTCATCACGCTGGGCACGCTCTACATCTACCGCGGCGTCATGCTCACCTGGGCCGGCAGCGACCGGATCAACGCCGGAGACCTGCCCGGCGGCTTCCTCGCCCTCGGCACCCGCGCGACGCTGGGCATCCCGTGGCTCACGATCCTCGCGGTCATCGTGCTCGTCGCCGTCGGCTACTACCTCCACACCGCCCGGGGCGGCCGCGAGCTCTACGCCATCGGCTCGGACCCCGACGCCGCCGTGCTCTACGGCCTGCCCGTCAAGCGACGCCTGCTGGCGGCCTTCATCCTCAGCGGCGCCCTCGCGGGTCTCGCCGGCGCGCTCTACACCGCGCGCTACGGCACGGTCAGCTCGGGAGTCGGCCTCGGCATCGAGCTCCAGGCAGTGGCCGCGGCCGTGATCGGCGGCATCGCGATCTTCGGTGGCAGCGGCACCGTCTGGGGAGCAGCCATCGGCGCGTTCCTCCTCGTCACCATCAACCGGGCACTCCCCAGCCTCGGGATCGAGGACTTCTGGCAGCGCGCGGTCGTCGGTGCCCTGATCCTCGGCGCGATCGTCCTCGACCGCGTCCTCGCCACCCGACAAGCCCGCAAGCTCGCCGAATCGAGGGATCACTCATGACCACCCCCCGCGAGGCCACCGCACTGCGCACCTACCCCTCCTACTCGACCCCCCTGCTGCAGCGGCTGCTGCTGACCCGCGAGAGCGCGGTCATCGCCCTCACCGCAGCGGTGGTCGTCTACTCGATCATCAACGTGCCCAACTTCGACGGGCCCCTGACGCTCAAGTTCCTGCTCCAGGACACCGCGCCGATCCTGCTGATCGCGCTGCCGATGACGCTGGTGATCATCACCGGGGAGATCGACCTCTCGGTGGCGAGCATCATGGGGCTCAGCAGCGTGCTGCTCGGCGTGCTGCACGAGAATGGGATGCCCGTGCCGGCCGCCGCGCTGCTCGCCCTCCTCGTCGGGGTCCTGTGCGGTGCCCTCAACGGCTTCCTCATCGCCTACGTCGGGCTGCCCTCGCTGGCCGTCACGATCGGCACCCTGGCCCTGTTCCGCGGCATCGCGGTCGGCCTGCTCGGCACGAAGGCCGTCACCGACTTCACCGAGAGGTGGTCCGACCTCGCCACCGGGACCATCGGCGAGACCCGGATCCCGATCGTGATGATCCCGTTCGCGCTGCTGGCGCTGGGATTCATCGTCCTGCTGCACTTCTCGACCTTCGGACGCGGTGTCTACGACATCGGGCTCAACGACGAGGCGGCCCACTTCACCGGGGTGGACGTCGCTCGCACCAAGCTGGTGCTGTTCGTCCTCTCCGGGGTCGTCTCGGCCTTCGCGGGCATCTACTTCACCCTGCGCTTCGGCTCGGCCCGTGGCGACAACGCCACCGGCTACGAGCTGCAGGTCATCGCGGCGGTGCTCCTCGGCGGTGTCTCGATCTTCGGCGGCCGCGGCCGGCTGCACGGCGTGCTCGCCGGCGTCGTGCTGATCGGCGTCATCTCCAGCGCCCTGCGGCTCCAGAGCGTGACGGTCAACGTCACCAACATCATCGTCGGCCTGCTCCTCGTGGCCTCGGTGATCCTCCCCAACGTCCTCGCGTGGACCTCCTCGAGACTCCCCCGCAAGGCGACCCCGGCGGCTCCCAGCGAGTCCCACCCCACCCAGAACGCGGCATCCGCCGGCGTCTAAGGAACACGAAAGGCACTGACGATGAAGTTCCACACGAGGCGGCCCACGGCACTGGCCGCGATCCTGCTCAGCAGCACCCTCGCGCTCACCGCCTGTGGCGGCGACGACACCAGCAGCGGCGCCGACGCCGGCGGCGAGGGCGGCTCCGGCGGCGGCGACCTGTCCATGACGATGCTGCCCAAGAACCTCGGCAACGCCTACTTCGACACCAGCACCGAGGGCGCGATGAACGCGGCCGAGGAGCTCGGCATCGACCTCGAGGAGGTCGGTCCCGAGACCGGCAGCCCCGACGCGCAGGTGTCCTACATCAACACCGCCGCCCAGCAGGGCAAGGACGCCCTGATCCTGTCGGCCAACGACCCCGACGCCCTGTGCGACGCCATCGACGAGGCCCGCAGCGCCGACGTCAAGGTCATCACCTTCGACGCCGACACCAACCCCGAGTGCCGCGACCTGTTCATCAACGCCGCGACGTCCGAGGGCATCGCCGCCAAGCAGCTGGAGCTGATCTCCGAGGAGATCGGCGGCGCCGGCGAGATCGCGATCCTGTCGGCCACCGCCAACGCGACCAACCAGAACGCCTGGATCGCGATGATGGAGGAGGAGCTCGCCAGCAACCCGGACTACGCCGACATCGAGCTCGTCGACACCGTCTACGGCGACGACGACGACCAGAAGTCCTTCGACCAGACCGAGGCGCTCCTGCAGAACCACCCCGACCTCAAGGGCATCATCTCGCCCACCACCGTCGGCATCGCCGCGGCCGCGCGCTACCTCTCGGACTCCGACGCCAAGGGCCAGGTCGCGCTGACCGGGCTCGGCACCCCCGACCAGATGCGCGACTACGTCGAGGACGGCACCGTCACCGCCTTCGCCCTGTGGAACCCGGGCGACCTGGGCTTCGTCGCGACCTACGCCGCTGCGGCGCTCGTCAACGGCGACATCACCGGCGAGGAGGGTGACTCCTTCGAGGCAGGCGAGCTCGGCTCCTTCGAGGTCGACGCGGACGGCGTCGTGCTCCTCGGCGAGCCCTTCACCTTCAACGCCGACAACATCGGCGACTTCGACTTCTGATCGCCCCGGGCCGAGCCCGCGAGGGCCGGACCGGGCGATCAGGTTGAGGAGGGTCCCAGCGGGCCCTCCTCAACCGACGAGGCCCGATCACCCCCACTCCCACCAGGCAAGGAGACCGCGATGCCCCGCGTCTGCTTCACCCTCCAGGTCCGCCGTGACCGGATGGCGGAGTACGCCGAGCGCCACGCAGCGGTGTGGCCCGAGATGCTTCGCGCCCTCCACGACACCGGGTGGCACGACTACTCCCTCTTCCTGCGCGACGACGGCCTCCTCGTCGGCTACCTCGAGACCCACGACCTGGCCGCCGCACGCGCGGGCATGGACCGCACCGACGTGAACGCCCGCTGGCAGGCGGAGATGGCCGAGTTCTTCGAGGACCTCGACCTCCCGCCCGACCAGGGCTTCTGGCAGCTGAGCGAGGTCTTCCACCTCGAGGACCAGCTCGCCGCCCTCACCCCCGACACCGACGACTCCCCGCGCAGCACCCCCGACTCCAGCCAGGACCCCTCATGACCTCCTTCTCCGCCATCAGCGACCGGCTCGGCGACCTCGCGATCGAGGTGCCGTCGTGGGCCTACGGCAACTCCGGGACCCGCTTCAAGGTCTTCGGCTCACCCGGCACCCCGCGCACCGTGCAGGAGAAGATCGCCGACGCCGCCGCCGTCCACCGGTTCACCGGCCTCGCGCCGTCGGTGGCGCTGCACATCCCGTGGGACGTGGTCGACGACTACGCCGCGCTCACGTCGTACGCCGCTGACCTGGGCGTGCGGCTCGGGACGGTCAACTCCAACACGTTCCAGGACGACGACTACAAGCTCGGCAGCCTGACCAACGCCGACCCGGCGGTCCGCGCGAAGGCGGTGCGGCACAACCTGGACTGCATCGAGGTGATGCACCAGACCGGCTCGCGCGACCTCAAGATCTGGCTCGCCGACGGCACCAACTATCCCGGCCAGGGCGACATCCGCGCCCGTCAGGACTGGCTGGCCGAGGGCCTGGCGGAGATCTACGCCGCGCTCGCCGACGACCAGCGCGTGGTGCTGGAGTACAAGTTCTTCGAGCCGGCGTTCTACCACATGGACGTGCCGGACTGGGGCACCTCGTACGCGCACTGCGTCGCCCTCGGCGAGAAGCGCGCTGGTGTGCCTCGACACCGGCCACCACGCCCCCGGCACCAACATCGAGTTCATCGTCGCGCAGCTCCTGCGGCTCGGGAAGCTCGGCTCCTTCGACTTCAACAGCCGCTTCTACGCCGACGACGACCTGATCGTCGGCGCGGCCGATCCCTACCAGCTCTTCCGGATCATGGTCGAGGTGATCCGCGGCGGCGGCTTCGGCAACGGCGCCGACGGCGGCCCCAACGACGTCGCGCTGATGCTCGACCAGTGCCACAACATCGAGGCCAAGGTGCCGGGGCAGATCCGCTCGGTGCTCAACGTCCAGGAGATGACCGCCCGGGCGCTGCTCCTCGACACCGAGGCGCTGGCTGCCGCGCGCGCCGCGGGTGACGTGCTGGGCGCCAACGAGGTCTTCATGGACGCCTTCTACACCGACGTGCGACGCGACCTGGCCGGCTGGCGCGAGGAGCGCGGCCTGCCGGCCGACCCGGCGCGGGCCTATCTCGACTCCGGCTACCAGCAGCAGATCGAGGCGGACCGCGTCGGCGGCTCGCAGGCCGGCTGGAACTGACCAACCCCACCCCCAGGTCTCGCGACGGTCGCCGCAGCGACCTCCTCGACCAGCGAACCGAACAGGAACCCCGCAGTGACTGACCTCAACCCCACCGTGGCCGCGCTCGTCGAGCGCTCCAACCGGCTGGGCGCCGATGCCAAGAACACCAACTACGCCGGCGGCAACACCTCCGCCCAGGGCACCGAGACCGACCCCGTCACCGGCGAGGACGTCGAGCTGCTCTGGGTGAAGGGATCCGGTGGCGACCTCGGCACCCTGACGCCCGACGGCCTCGCGGTCCTGCGCCTGGACCGGATGCGCGCGCTGGTCGACGTCTACCCCGGCGTGGAGCGTGAGGACGAGATGGTCGCGGCCTTCGACTACTGCCTGCACGGCAAGGGTGGTGCCGCCCCGTCGATCGACACCGCGATGCACGGCCTCGTCGACGCCGCGCACGTCGACCACCTGCACCCCGACTCCGGGATCGCGATCGCGACCGCCGCCGACGGCGAGACGCTCACCGGCGAGGCCTTCGGCGACAAGGTCGTGTGGGTGCCGTGGCGCCGTCCGGGCTTCCAGCTCGGCCTCGACATCGCCGCCATCAAGGAGGCCAACCCCCGCGCCATCGGCTGCATCCTCGGTGGCCACGGCATCACCGCGTGGGGCGACACCTCCGAGCAGGCCGAGCAGAACTCGCTGTGGATCATCCGCACCGCGGAGCGCTACATCGAGGAGCACTCCACCAAGGAGCCGTTCGGCGCGCGCGTCGCGACGTTCGAGCCCCTCGCCCCGGTCGAGCGCCGTGCCCGCGCCGCCGAGCTCGCCCCGCTGCTGCGCGGCGTCGCGTCGGCCGACCGGCCCGTGGTCGGTCACTTCACCGACGACGAGGTCGTCCTGGACTTCCTCGCCAGCTCCCACCACCCGCGCCTGACCGCGCTCGGTACGTCGTGCCCGGACCACTTCCTGCGCACCAAGGTCAAGCCGATGGTGCTCGACCTGGCACCCGACGCCCCGCTGGAGGAGGTCCGCGCCCGGGTGGCGGAGCTCCACGAGGCCTACCGCGCCGACTACGCGGCCTACTACGAGCGCAACGCCACCGAGGACAGCCCCGCGATGCGCGGTGCCGACCCGCTGATCATCCTGGTGCCCGGCATCGGCATGTTCAGCTATGGCAAGGACAAGCAGACCGCCCGCGTGGCCGGTGAGTTCTACACCAACGCGATCAACGTGATGCGCGGCGCCGAGGGCCTGTCGACCTACGCGCCCATCGACGAGTCGGAGAAGTTCCGCATCGAGTACTGGGCGCTCGAGGAGGCCAAGCTCCAGCGGATGCCGAAGCCGAAGCCGCTCGCCACCCGGGTCGCGCTGGTCACCGGTGCCGCATCCGGCATCGGTCTCGCGACCGCGAGGAAGCTCGCCGCCGAGGGCGCCTGCGTCGTCATCGCCGACCTGTCGCTGGAGAAGGCGGAGGCCGCGGCCGCTGAGATCGGCCAGCAGTAGGAGGGTCCGACGTCGCCGTCGGCGTCCACGTCGACGTGTCCGACGCCGCCGCGGTCCGGGCTGCGCTCGACGCGACCGTGCTCGCCTTCGGCGGGGTCGACCTCGTCGTCAACAACGCCGGCCTCTCGCTGTCGCGCTCGTTGCTCGAGACCACCGAGAAGGACTGGGACCTCCAGCACGACGTGATGGCCAAGGGCTCGTTCCTCGTCGCCCAGGCGGCCGCGAAAGCGATGATCGAGCAGAAGATGGGCGGCGACATCGTCTACATCTCCTCGAAGAACTCGATCTTCGCCGGCCCCAACAACGTGGCCTACGGCGCCGCCAAGGCCGACCAGGCCCACCAGGTGCGCCTGCTGGCCGCCGAGCTCGGCGAGCACGGCATCAAGGTCAACGGCGTCAACCCCGACGGCGTCGTGCAGGGCTCCGGCATCTTCGCCGGCGGCTGGGGTGCCTCGCGTGCGGCCGTCTACGGCGTCGACGAGGCCGAGCTCGGCACGTTCTACGCCCAGCGCACGCTGCTCAAGCGCGAGGTGCTCCCGGAGAACATCGCCAACGCCGTCTACGTGCTCTGCACCGAGCAGCTGAGCCACACCACCGGCCTGCACATCCCCGTCGACGCCGGCGTCGCCGCCGCGTTCCTCCGGTGATCGAGGGGACCGTCCCCGTCAGCGTCGCCGCCGTCGACCTCGGGGCGTCGAGCGGACGGGTGATGCTGGGCGAGGTCGGTCCCGACCACCTGCGCCTGACTGCTGCCGCGCGCTTCGCCAACGGCCCGAGAAGGGGCGACGACGGCCTGCACTGGGACGTGTCGGCGCTCCACCGTCACGCCCTCGACGGTCTGCGCGCCGCCGCGGCATCCGCACCGGACGGCCTGGCCAGCGTCGGCATCGACTCGTGGGCCGTCGACTACGGCCTGCTCGGCGGGGGCCGGCTGCTGGCCGAGCCGTTCCACTACCGCGACGAGCACCGCGGGGAGGCCGGTCCGCGGCTGGTCCACGCGCGGGTGCCCCCGACCGAGCTCTACGCCCGCACCGGGCTGCAGTTCCTGCCGTTCAACACCGTCTACCAGCTCGCCGCCGACCCCCTGGCCCGCGAGGCGGACCGGCTGCTCCTGGTCCCCGACCTGCTCGCTCACTGGCTGACCGGGGCCGAGGTCACCGAGCGCACCAACGCCTCGACGACCGGTCTGGTGTCGGTGACGACCGGCGACTGGGACGACGAGCTGATCGCCTCCCTGGGCCTGCCGCGCACCCTGTTCACCGACCTGGTCGACCCCGGCACCACCATCGGCACCCTGCTCCCCGAGATCGGCGCCGCCGTCGGCGCACCCGGTCTACCGGTCGTCGCGGTCGGCTCGCACGACACCGCCTCGGCAGTGGTCGGCGTACCGATGGGCGACGATGCCGCCTACATCTCGCTCGGGACGTGGGGGCTCGTCGGGCTCGAGCTCGACGCACCGGTGCTCACCGAGGCGGCTCGCGCGGCCAACTTCACCCACGAGGGCGGCGTGGACCACACGATCCGCTTCCTGACGAACGTGATGGGCACCTGGCTGCTGAGCGAGACCCTGCGGACGTGGGGACGCGACGACCTCGGCGCGCTGCTCGCCGCCGCTGCCGACGTCACCGGGCCGGTCCCGGTCTTCGACGTCCAGGACCCGCGCTTCGTGGCCCCCGGCGACATGCCGGCCCGCATCGCCGCCTGGTGCGCCGAGCACGACGTCGCCGCGCCGGGCGACGCAGCCGGCCTGGTGCGTTGCATCGTGGAGAGCCTCGCCGCGGCCTACGCCGATGCGCTGGGCACCGCGGCCACCCTGTCGGGACGCACCGTGCGGCAGGTCCACGTCGTCGGCGGCGGCAGCCAGAACGCGCTGCTGTGCCAGCGGCTCTCGGACCGCACCGGGCTGCCGGTCGTCGCCGGTCCGGTCGAGGCGACGGCCCTCGGCAACGTCCTGGTCCAGGGGCGGGCGGCGGGCGCGCTGCGTGGCGGGCTCGACGCGCTGCGCGACCTCGTGCGCCGCACGCAGGACCTGCGCACCTTCACGCCCCGGCCGGCATCGGTGAGGATGGACCGATGAGGGTCGCGTTGATGGTCACCTGCGTCAACGACGCGATGTTCCCCGACACGGGCAAGGCCGTCGTGCGGTTGCTGCGCCGTCTCGGCGTGGACGTCGACTTCCCCGCCGCCCAGACGTGCTGCGCCCAGCCGATGGTCAACACCGGCTACCTCGACGAGGCGGTGCCGGTGGTGCGGACCTTCGTCGATGCGTTCGCGACGTACGACGCCGTGGTCACGCCGTCCGGGTCGTGCGCCGGCTCCGCACGCCACCAGCACTCGATCGTGGCCCAGCGCTCGGGAGACGCGGGACTCGTGGCGGCGGTCGCCGACACCGCCCCGAAGGTCCACGAGCTGTCGGAGTTCCTCGTCGACGTGCTCGGGGTCACCGACGTCGGTGCCTACTTCCCGCACCGGGTGACCTACCACCCGACCTGCCACAGCCTGCGGATGCTCGGAGTCGGGGACCGGCCCCGTCAGCTGCTCGAGCAGGTCCGCGGGATCAGCCTGGTCGACCTCCCGCACGCCTCGGAGTGCTGTGGCTTCGGCGGCACGTTCGCGTTGAAGAACGCCGACACCTCGGTGGCGATGGGTGCCGACAAGGCACGTCACGTCACCGGCACGGGTGCCGAGGTGCTGGTCGCGGGCGACAACTCCTGCCTCATGCACATCGGCGGCATGCTCTCGCGCCAGCGGGCCGGCGTACGCGTCATGCACCTCGCCGAGATCCTGGCCTCGACCGAGGACGGTGCCGCATGAGCGGCACCTTCGTCGGGATGCCGGCCTTCCCCACCGCGGCCCGCGCGGCCCTCGCCGACACCCAGCTGCGCACCAATCTCGCCCACGCGACGCGCACCATCCGCGACAAGCGCGCCGTGGTCGTCGCCGAGGTCGAGGAGTGGGAGGACCTGCGCATCGCCGGTGCCGCCGTGAAGGAAGCCGCGCTGCTGGACCTCGCGACCCACCTCGAGACCCTCGAGGCGTCGCTGACCCGCGCCGGCGCGAGGGTGCACTGGGCCCGCGACGCCGAGGAGGCCTGTGCGATCGTCGCCGCCGTCACCCACGCCCACGGCGTCGACGAGGTCGTGAAGGTCAAGTCGATGGCGACCGCCGAGATCGGTCTCAACGAGGCCCTCGAGGCCGAGGGGATCGCCGCGTGGGAGACCGACCTGGCCGAGCTCATCGTCCAGCTCGGCGACGACCTGCCGTCGCACATCCTGGTGCCCGCGATCCACCGCAACCGTGCGGAGATCCGCGAGATCTTCCTGCGCCGCATGGGCGACGTCGGACGCCCGGCACCGGCCGACCTGAGTGACGAGCCGGCCGTCCTCGCCGGCGCCGCCCGGGCGCACCTGCGCGAGAAGTTCCTGCGCGCCAAGGTCGCCGTCTCCGGCGCCAACTTCGCCATCGCCGAGACCGGCACCCTCGTCGTGGTCGAGTCCGAGGGCAACGGGCGGATGTGCCTGACGCTGCCCGAGGTGCTGATCAGCGTCGTCGGGATCGAGAAGGTCGTCCCGACCTGGGCCGACCTCGACCCCCTGCTCCGGCTGCTCCCCCGGTCCTCCACCGGCGAGCGGATGAACCCCTACACCTCGACCTGGTCCGGCATCACGCCCGGCGACGGCCCGCAGGAGGTCCACGTCGTCCTGCTCGACAACGGTCGTACGCGTGCCCTGGCCGACGACGTCGGCCGTCAGGCGCTGCGCTGCATCCGGTGCTCGGCGTGCCTCAACGTCTGCCCGGTCTACGAGCGGGTCGGCGGGCACGCCTACGGCTCGGTCTACCCCGGCCCGATCGGGGCGATCCTCAACCCGCTCATGAACGGCGTCTCCGACGAGCAGACCGCGTCCCTGCCCTACGCCTCCTCGCTGTGCGGAGCCTGCTTCGAGGTCTGCCCCGTGCGCATCGACATCCCCTCGGTGCTCGTCGACCAGCGCGCTGCCGTCGTCGACTCCCACCGCGGTGACCCCGTCCCCAAGCCCGAGGCGCTCGTGATGCGCGCGACCTCGTGGGCGTTCTCCGACGCGCGCCGCCTCGCGTGGGCCGAGCGGGCCTCCGGGCTGGCCGGCCGCGTGCTGACCCGCTTCTCGCGCACGACGCTCCCCGGCGGTCGTGCGGCCTCGGGTCGACTCCCCGGCCCGGCGGCCGGCTGGACCGGAGCTCGCGACCTCCCCGCCCCGCCGAGGGAGTCCTTCCGCGCCTGGTGGGACCGCACCGACGGCGGTCGCTCCGAGCACGACGAGCAGGGCCACTCATGAGCGCCCGCGACGACATCCTCGGGCGCGTCCGCTCCGCGCTGTCCGGCGTGTCGCCGGTCGTCGAGCTGCCTGCGGCCCCGCGCGTCCCCGACCGCGGCGACCTGGTCGCACTGTTCGTCGAACGGGTCGAGGACTACCGCGCCGTCGTCACCCGCTGCACCACCGGCGAGGTCCCGGACGTCGTGGCCGGCGTGCTCGACGGGGCGCGCGCCGTCGTACCGTCCGGGCTCGGTCTCGACCTCCCCGGCGCGGTGGTCGACGCCGACTTCACCGCCTCCGAGCTCGACGACTTCGACGCGGTCGTCACCCGCGCGCGCGTCGGCATCGCGGAGACCGGCACGATCGTGCTGGACCACCAAGCCGACCAGGGCCGGCGTGCGATCACCCTGGTCCCCGACCTGCACGTGTGCCTCGTCGATGCGAGCCAGGTCGTCGCCGACGTCCCCGACGCGATCGCCGTCCTCGACCCTGCCCGTCCGCTCACCTGGATCAGCGGTCCGTCCGCGACCAGCGACATCGAGCTCGACCGGGTCGAGGGCGTCCACGGGCCGCGGACGCTGCACGTCGTCCTCATCACCTGAGCCCCCGGGGAGCGGTGGTCCAGCCACATTCGGTCACCGGAAAGTGTGGCTCCGCCACCGCCCGCGGGCGAGTCCGCGACAGACACGCCAGGCGGCGGTGGTCAGGCCACACTTCCGCCCGGCGAACAGTGGCTCCACCACCGCTCGAGCGCGGACCACGCGAGCCGCGCAGGGGTCAGTGGGCGACGCCGTAGAGCCGGTCACCCGCGTCACCGAGGCCGGGCACGATGTAGCCCTTGTCGTTGAGCCTCTCGTCGAGGGCCGCGGTCACGACGGCGACGGGGACCGAGAGGTCCTCGATCGCGGCCTCGAGGCTGGCGACGCCCTCCGGAGCGGCCAGGAGGCAGATCGCGGTGATGTCGTCGGCGCCGCGGTCGGTGAGGAAGCGGATCGCGGCGGCCAGGGTGCCGCCGGTGGCGAGCATCGGGTCGAGGACGTAGCACTGGCGCCCGGAGAGGTCGTCGGGCAGCCGCTCGGCGTAGGTCGACGCCTGCAGCGTCTCCTCGTTGCGGACCATGCCCAGGAACCCGACCTCGGCGGTCGGCAGCAGCCGCATCATCCCGTCGAGCATCCCGAGGCCGGCGCGGAGGATCGGTACGACCATCGGCCGGGGCTGCGCGAGGTAGACGCCGGTCGTCGGACCCACCGGCGTGACGATGTCGCGAGGGTCGACGCGCACCTCGCGGGTCGCCTCGTAGGCCAGGAGGGTGACCAGCTCGTCGGTCAGCCGACGGAACGTCGGGGAGTCGGTGTCCTCGTCGCGCAGGACGGTGAGCTTGTGGGAGACGAGGGGGTGGTTCACCACGTGCAGACGCATGATGGCCACCCTAATGGCTTGTTGGGTCCGCCTGCGTCTGCCACATTGGACGGGTCAGCAGCCTGGGAGGGTGGGACATGTCCGACGTCATCGGTGAGGTCGACTACGCGCTGGTCGCGTTCGTCGACGACGGCGCCTGGCAGGTGCTGGACATCGCCTCTCCCGCCTTCGCGTCCGTGGACTCCCTGAGCCACGCACTGCGCCAGGTGGCTGGTGCGTCCGGGGCGGTCGGGATGGTCGCGGTCGACGAGGACTTCTTCGTGCTGGTGCGGGTGGCCGGGTCGAGGACGCGCGTGCTGCTGTCCGACGTCACCGCGGCCGACGAGTGGGAGCTGGCGCGCTCGGCCGTCGACTTCCTCGGCCTGCCCCCATCCGACGACGACGAGGCGGTGCCGGCCGGCGACCTCGATCTGCTCGGCGACCTCGGGCTGGACGCCGTCGACATGGCGGAGCTGCTCGACGACGACGACCTCTACCCCGACGACGTGCTCTCCGACATCGCCCGCCGGCTCGGCTTCGGCGAGCTCTTCGACGACGCCATCGGCCTGACGCCTGCATGAGCCCCGCCGGCCCCTGGGAGCCTCCGATGCGGCTGGCCCTCGCCGAGGCGCGGGCCGCCCTGACGGGCGACGACGTACCGGTCGGCGCCGTGGTCCTCGACCCCGACGGCGCGGTCATCGGCGCCGGACGCAACACGCGTGAGTCCCACGGCGACCCGACCGGCCATGCCGAGGTCGTCGCGCTGCGTGCCGCCGCGGCCGCACGTGGCGAGTGGCGGCTCACCGGCTGCACGCTCGTCGTGACCCTCGAGCCGTGCACCATGTGTGCCGGCGCCCTCGTGCTGGCGCGGGTCGCGCGTCTCGTCTTCGGTGCGTACGACGACCAGCTGGGCGCCGCCGGCTCGCTCTGGGACGTGGTGCGTGATCGCCGTCTCAACCACCGGCCCGAGGTCGTGGCCGGTGTGCTGGCCGACGAGTCCACGGCCCTGCTGGGCGACTTCTTCGCCCGTCACCGCGCAGGAGGCGAGCCGTGACCGACGTGCGCCGGGCGACGGTCGCGGACGCCGAGGTGCTCGGCCGGCTGCTGTGGGACTTCAACACGGAGTTCGACACCGCGACCGACGCCGCGGACGTGCTGGGCGCGCGCTTCCGTCGGATCCTCGCGCTGGAGGACATCG
Source organism: uncultured Actinomycetota bacterium (assembly GCA_963806925.1). Taxonomy (GTDB): domain Bacteria; phylum Actinomycetota; class Actinomycetes; order Propionibacteriales; family Nocardioidaceae; genus Nocardioides. The sequence goes on from CAWEAI010000007.1 coordinate 255,711, forward strand.
TCGCCGTCCTCGCCGAGGACCCGGACACCACCGCGGTGGGCTTCGCGCTGATGAGCCTGCGCCCGGCCATCTGGTTCGACGGTCCCCTCGCCCAGCTCGAGGAGCTCTACGTCCTGCCGCAGCGGCGCTCCCAGCGCATCGGGACCCGGGTCCTCGATCTCTGCCGCCGACTGGCGGTCGAGCTCGGGTCGCCCGAGATGCACATCGGGGTCGACGAGGTCGACGTCGACGCCCGGCGGTTCTACGAGCGCCACGGCTTCGTCACCATCGAGGAGGGCGTCGACCACCGGATGCTCTACTACGTCGGACCGACCAGCGCCGCCTAGCCGCCACCGCGAGCACCGAGCCACCGACCGCGACCAGGGTGCCGCGACTGACGAACACCCTAGGTGCGTCTCCCCACGCCGGCCGCCACCATCTCCTCGACGCCCTCCACGAGGCACTCGCGCAGGGCACCGAGGTCGGCGACCGCGCTCGCGTCGACGTTGACCCCGAGGCAGGCGGTGTCGCCGAGCGTCACGAGGCACACGGTGAGCGCGGCGCCGGGCAGCGGCCCGAGGACGTACATCGCCTGCACCTCGGCCCCCGCCATGTAGCGCCTGCGCGGCGGACCGGGCAGGGTCAGCACGAAGGCGTCGGGCGCGGCGGCGGTGCGCAGCGCCGAGGCACCGACGACGGAGGGCATCCGGTTGAGCGCCGGCGCCGCGGCGTGGAGCACCTCCAGCGCTCGCTCGGTGTGCAGCGACAGCACCTCGCCGCGCACCGCTGCCACCCGGTCCACGGGGTCCTCGATCGCGAGCGGCCCGCAGATGAGCGCCCCCGCGAACCGGTTGCCGAGGTCGTCGGCGCGGTCCAGCGAGACGCGTACGCCGACGGGGAGCTCGTGCAGGTCACTGTCGCGCCGTGCGTGGTAGCGACGCAGTCCACCCAGCACCAGCGCGACGGCGGCGTCGTCGAGGGTGCCCCCGCCCTGCCGCGCGACCGTGCGCAGCGGCTCGAGCGGTGCGTCGAGGGTGAGGAAGCTCCACCTCCGACCCGTGCGCGGCGACAGCTCGGGCGAGGGGCGCGCGGTCTGGGTCAGCATCCGGCGGATCGACGCGCCGTAGCGCAGGCTCGATGCGAGGACCGTCTGCGGCCGGGTCGCGGCATGACCGAGGGCGCGGGCCGTCGCCATCGCCGCCTCGGGCAGGGTCGACAGGTCGCTGCGCAGCCCGGAGACGGCGAGGTCCACCGGCTCCGCGCCGGACTCGGCGACGGCCTCGCCGAGCGGCTTTCGCGCGGTGTGGCCGCGCTTGCCCGACTGGAGCATCGACAGCAGCTGCACGATGCCGAGCGGGTCGGCCAGCGCATGGTGGATCTTGAGGACGTAGGCCGCCGCGTCGCCGTCCGCGCCCTCGAAGAGCACGCCCTCCCACAGCGGGCGGGAGCGGTCGAAGGGCCGCAGCGCGATCTGCGCGGCCCGGGCCAGCATCTCCTCGCGGTCGGAGACCTGCTCGCGGCGCAGGTGATAATTGAGGTCGAAGGTCGGGTCGTCGGCCCACGTCGGCGCTGCGGTCGGCACGATCGGATCGACGACGCGCTGACGCAGGCGGCGTACGAGCGTGGTGCCCCACTCGGTCGCGGCGACGAAGCGCTTCCAGTCCGGCGCCCGGTCGAGGTCGATGATCACCGTCGAGGTGGACGACTGGACGGGGTGACGCTCGGCCCGCCACAGCAGGGTCTGCATCGGCGTCAGCTCCGGTGCGGCGCCGAACGCGGCCGCGCCGTCCCAGCGCTCGACGTCCTCGCGGGCGCTCATCCGGTGGCCCCGGCCGGCCAGCGGGCCAGCGTCTGCTCGAACCTCGCGCGCAGGGCAGCGATCCGCTCACCCATGTCGTCCTCGCTCCAGTCGGTCTCGGGCTCGAGCACGCAGACGTCCACGACGCCGGGGTTGAGCACCAGGGCGTTGCGCCGCATCAGCTCGCCGGTGTTGCGCAGCACCACCGGCACGACCGGCACGCCCGCCTGCGCGGCGAGATGGAAGGCACCCTTGCGGAAGGGTCCCAGCACCGGGGTCGCCGAACGGGTGCCCTCGGGGAAGATCATCAGCGACGTGCCGCCACGGATCCGCTCGACGACGCCGTCGAGGGTGGAGCGGGCGGAGGCGGAGTCGGAGCGGTCGATGTAGGCGGGGTCGATCACCACCGAGCCGACCATGGCGCGGGGGTCCCAGCGCGCCTCCTTCTTCGCGACGATGGTGAAGTCGCGCTCGAGCAGGTTGCCGAGCACCGGGATGTCGAGCGCGCTCTGGTGGTTGGCCACGAATATCGCCGGGCGGTGGGTCCAGAGGCGCTCGCGGTGCTGGACGTCCAGCGTGACCCCGGCCAGGGTCAACGGGAGCTGGGTGGCGAGCCTGATCGCGAGGTTGCGACCCTCTTGGCCGTCGCGGCGCAGCAGCCCGTAGGCCAGGCCGGCGGTGACCCCTGCGTTCATGCCGACCAGCGCCGCCGCCGTACGACCTGCCGCGGCGAGCGACCCGCCGACCGGGTCGGACAGGTCGAGCACCGGCCAGCCGAGCCGGGCGGCGGCGGCGCGGAGGTCGCGGTGCGGGTTGAGGGCGGTGGGGTGGCCGACGGAGGACAGGAAGGCGACGTCCTCGTAGCCGTTGCCGTAGGCGTAGGAGTCGGCGAGGGCGACGGCGTGCTCACGCGCGAAGGCTCGTACGCCGCTCGCCTTGTGCCGACCCCACAGCATCGGGCCGTCGGTGGCCCCGGTGAACTGGCCGTCCTCGACGACGAGCCGGGTGCAGACGAGGTGCTCGACGCCGAGGTCGCGGGCCACGGGTGCGATCTGGTACCTCGTCGCCGCCGAGGCAACGGCGACGGTGTGGCCGGCGCGCTGGTGGGCCTGGACGAGGGCACGCGACTCGCGCCGGATGGTGCCGGCGATCCTGGAGCGGAAGAGCCGGTCGCCGAGGTCGGCGAAGGACTCCTCCGAGACCCCTCGCATCGCGGAGAAGGCGACGTGCGCGATCCGGGTCGGGTCGCCCCCGAGCTCGCCGTCGACCGCGGTCACGACGGTCCGCAGGAACTCCGCCGGCGACACCTCGCGTCCCTTGAGCCGGTCGCCGTAGAAGGTGGCGGCGGTGTAGCCCGCGACCAGGGTGCCGTCGAGGTCGAAGAACGCGCCGACCGACGGACCCTGCGGACCGGCCTCGATCGCGTCGATCGCGGCCTGGGCGGCCGCGGAGAGCCCGCTCACCTGCTTTGCCGCGGGATGGACGGGCGGTGCCGCTGGGGGTGGATCACCGGCGCCACGTCGGCTGCGATCTCGCCGATCACGTTGACCCGCCGGACGGCCTCGCGCAGCTCTGCGGCGAAGGCCTCGCGCGCCGAGCCGATGCCGTCGCCACCCTCGAGCAGGCCCTTGTGACGAGCGAGCGCGAGCGCAGTGCGGAAGAGCTCCAGGGAGATCGACTCCGCACTCGCGACCCGGCGCTGGAGCGCCCACTGCCGGCCCACGGCCAGCGAGTCGGCGAGCAGGTCGTCGTCGACGACCGCGCCGTCACCCCGGTCGGCGAGGCGGTCGGCCAGCACGAGGTAGGCATCGAGGAACGGTCTCAGCACCAGGTGGGCGAGGTGCGGGCGCGCACTGACCAGCAGCTCGCGGGCCCGGTCCGGGCGTCATGTCGCCCGCCTCCTGCCGAGCGTCCTGTCCGACGAGGAGCTGGAGCTCGGTGCGCAGGTCGTCCTCGAAGCCGGCCCGGCTGGGGAAGAAGAACTCGAACTTGAGGAGGTCGCGCATCCGCTTCGCCTCCTCCCAGCCCACCTGCAGCGCGCCGCCCGCAGGCAGCTCGGCGTCGGGCCCCAGCTCGCTGACCGTCAGCAGTGCCAGCTCACCGATCGCGCGCTCGACGAGGATGTGGATGACGGTGTTGCGGTAGAACGCGGCGACCAGGTGCTGGTCGTCCCCGATCTTCCAGACCGGCTCGCTGCCCCCGTCGTACGTCGTCAGCACCCCGCTCCGGGCCAGCTCGTCCAGCGCTCGGCGGATCGTCGACCGGTCGCGCAGGTCGGCAGCACCGGCAACGGGCCAGTGGCGCGCGTCGATGTAGGTGGCGAGCGGGGCGACGGTGTCGAGCACCTCGTCGACCGTCAGCGCCCGGTCGGCACCGAGCAGGGCGAGCGAGACGATCGCGGTGACGGTCACCGGGGTGGCGCGGTTGAGCCGGTGGGAGATGTCGAGGGCGATCCGCTCGACGGCCTGGTGTCCGGTGACGCCCTCCGCGGCGAGCTCGTCCATCCGCTCCCGCAGGGAGAAGGGCTCGCCGACGGTCAGGTAGGCGCGACCCATCCGCTGGCGCTGGAGCCGGGCGAAGCGCACCAGCCAGCGCCAGTCCTCCGGCGTCTTGCTCGCGCCGCGCGACTCCTCGGTCATCAGCGAGACCTCGTGGAGCTGGTCGTAGACCACGGCCACCGGCACCACCTGGACGTCCGGGGCGTCGTCCCCGTCGATGACGGTGTCGGTGAGGTACTTCAGGATGCCGTGCACCGGCGGACGCAGCTTGCCGGTGCGGGTGCGGCCACCCTCGATCGACCACGCCATGTTGCGCTTGTTCGTCACCATCTGGCGGATGTAGGAGCGCAGCGCCAGGCGGTAGACGGGGATGTCCTGGGTGGCGCGCCGGATGAAGATGAGGCCGGTGCGGCTGGCCACGGAGCCGATGATCGGCAGGTTGAGGTTGGCACCGCCGAAGGTGTAGGTCGGGGAGAACCGACGCGCCGAGAGAGCGTTGGGGATGACCATCCCGTCGAGGTAGGACCGGTGGCTGAAGGCGAGCGCGAGGCTGTGGGTGCGGTCGACCGTGCGGAGCTGGTGCATCTGCTCCTCGTCGACCAGGACGTCGTAGGCCCGCAGGAACCACTCACCCATCCGGGCCCAGCCCTGGGAGGCGCGGTCGTCGTGCGCGGCGGACATCTCGTGGAGATAGCCCTTGACCTCCGCCCAGACCTCTTCCTCGGGGCGGCCATCGGTGTTCGCTTGCGCGCGCACGGCCTGCTGGAACCGCTTGTCGTGGATGAGCTCGACGACCTCCCGCGGCGGGGCGGCCGGGAGCCGCTCTCCCACGGCACGGGGCAGTGCGGTCCTGGCGACGTCGCGGATGCGTCGGACGGTAGTCACGGTGGCACCGACCCTTTCCCCCGCGCGGTGCGCGAGCGTGCGTGCCGCGAAACGTACCCTCGTACGCCCTCGCTGACCACGCCCCTGCCACCAACGGCTGGACCCGGCCTCGGTTTCCGGCTCGTGCGACCCCTCCGGTAATGTTCCGCGCGGTGGCGTGTCCGAGCGGCCGAAGGTGCAACACTCGAAATGTTGTGTGGGGTCACACCCACCGTGGGTTCAAATCCCACCGCCACCGCCAGTCCCAGACGGCCTTTGACGCGAAGATTCACCCCAGGAGGGTGGGTCTTCGCGTCAGGGTTTTATCAGGAGGCGTTGTCGAGGGTGACGCGGTAGCCCGTGGCTTCGAGTTGGTGGATGGCACGTTTCTTGGCTCGGGCGGGCACCGTAGTAGGTGCGTGGGTTCTGCGCGCAGCGCGTGCTCTAGAGCCGGCCCATGGCTGGACCGCTACGACTCAACACCCGTTCAGACATCTCTGAGCCTGCTGGACCATGGCCGCGACTCCGGCGGCGGTGGATGGTACGCCGTCATAGGCTGGGACGGCTGCAGCGAGCTCCGTGAGTCGTCGCTTCGCATACGTATCGATCGCATGGGGACTGCTGCGGATGAGGTTCTCGACCTCGGCAGCAATCGCGGACGCCAACTTGCTCTGCTCCAGACCGACCAGGGCCAGGCCGACGATGACGGCTCCCTCGACACGGAGGACCGTGTCCGTTTTGACAGCCGGATCGTCGAAGTTCTCCGCCACCAGACCGACGGCCTCGGCGTAGCGATTCTGCTCCAAGGCAACCCATGCGAGGTTGTTGACGACCAACGCTGTCTGCGCAAGCAGACCAGTGCCCCGCCCGAGCTGGAGCGCCTCGCCCAGTGCCACCGCAGCGTCGCTTACACGCCCTGCCCGTAGCGCCAGGTAGCCGAAATAGTTCAAGAAGACGACCTTGTAGTCGGGGTGTGCCGCCACATCGGCTGACTGCAGCCACGTCTGCGCGACCGCCAGCGCCTCAACCTCGCGGAGTTCGTCGCTCTCGAACAGCTCCAGCCGCAGGTCAGCCTTGCGCAGTCGAGTTCTCGCACTGTCCGCCGGGTATGCCTCGATCCATTCGACTGCCGCGTCGGTGTCGCCAGCACGGACCGCCATTCGGAACTCGCAGAACCGCCAGCGCCGCTCCCAATTCAGGTCGAGCGTCGGGATGTGCGGGCGAACCAGTGCGAAAAGCTGCTCCAGCTCGTCGTCGGTACCTTCGCCCTGCCACAACCGAATCGTGAGGCGCGCCAACGCTATCTGCGCCCGGTCCAGGTCCGACCCCGCGGACGCCAATAACGCCCTCTCGCTCCATGTCACCACGTTGTCGTCATCGTCTCGGTAGTACCAGACGAAGAGCAGACTCCCAAGGTATCCGGCTGTGGTCTCCGGATCGTTCTCCCACAGCCACGCAACCGCTTGCTGGACGTTGACGGCCTCATGATCCATGAGGAGGTCGACTGCCTCCCGGGTCACGTCGTAGGTTGCGGCCGCTCGTGTGGCCGCTTCCAGCAAGTGAATGGCGTGGGCACGGTGAATGCTGTCCGGCGGATCTGGAACCAACGTCGACTCGCGCGAATGCAGTCGTAACGGTTCCAGCATCCGGAACCTGACGTGACCCGGTCCGGCCACTCGCTGTACCAGCGACAGGTCGAGCAGCTCCGAAAGCAGCTGCAAGGGCACCCCCTGCGGAACTGCAGCAGAGAGAAGTGCGGTTGCGGCGTCAAGGTCAAACCCGCCGCGCGGTATGGCCAACGCTCCCAGAGCGACGCGAGCCGACTCACTGGCCTGCTCGAGGCTCCAGCTGACAGCGGCTTCCACACTCAGGTGCCGACGCGGGCGGTCGCTCTCCAGCGCGGTTATCTGAGGCATGACCTCATCCAGGTGGGCCACCAGGCTGGCGGGGGTCTGCCATTGCAGAGCTGAAGCCAGCAGTTCGAGGACCAACGGCATCCCGTCCGCGCGAGCGGCCAGGACTTGTAGAGCGGCAGCCTCCCGTGACGCGGTTGACGCACTGAGGCGGGCACGATCACTGAGCAGAAGGAGCGCCGGGTCGTTCGGACGCTCGGCCGCCAGCCCATCGACGGGAATGACGTACTCATCGCGCAGTCGTAGCGGCGTTCGGCTGGTCGTGAGCACCGACAGGCCGGCAACCTGGGTGAGTGGGCCAACGGCGTGACGGACGCCGTCAAGCACGTGCTCGGCGTTGTCCAGGAGCACGAGAGCTCCGGTGTCAGCGAGCGCCACGTCCCAGTCCTCGAAGGCCACCTCCAAAGCGCCGCTGATGGCTGGTACGACTTCGGCGTGATTCTGAGCCGCGGTGAGGTCAACGAAAATGGCCGGCGCCTGCCTTCTGCGTGAGGCTGCCCGGCCGACCTCGATGGCCAATCTGGTCTTGCCGATCCCGCCGGGGCCGAGCAGCGTCAACACGTTGTGGCCAGACTCCAATACTGTCATCACTGCAGCTACGTCCTCCTCTCGCCCGAAAAGCGGGCTGGCTGTCGCCGGCAGCTTGGTCCGCCCAGGCGCAACGCGCCGAGGCGTCGACGGCGTAGTCGGCGTGGCGCCGTCCGCCAACAGTCGTGCGAAGAGTTCTTGCAGTGCTGGGGAGGGGTCGGCCCCCAATTCGTCGGCAAGCCTCCTGCGGAGGCGGTCATACAGGGCGAGCGCCTCCGCAGGACGACCGGAGGCGGCCAGCGCCTCCATCAGTGCCGCGTGCACACGCTCGGCGAGCGGTTGCTCGGACGCCAAGACATCCAGCAGCTCAGCGGCGCGGCTCGGGTTATTGAGTGCAAGCCAGCAGCGCGCTTCGAGCAAGCGCAGGTCGGCGTTCAGTTGCTCGGCCCTTACCTTGTATCCGTCCGCAACCGTCGAGGTCCAACCCGTGAACGGATGGCCGCCAAAGAGCGCGAGCGCACGCTCGGCTGCTGCAAGGCCCTGGCGGGCTCGGCCGTCTTCCCAGGCAACCCCACCGTCGCGAGCGAGACGGCGCGACTCGTCCCAATCGACCCGCACTAGCGACGATCGAAGCCTGTACCCGGCCGGGCTGCTTTCGATCAGGTCAGGACCGTACACCTTGCGAAGTTTCGAGATCGCAACCTGGAGCGCGTTACGAGCCGACTCCGGCGGACGGTCCCATACGGCGTCCATCAGCGCGTCAGCGCTCAGCTGACGGCCTTCGGCCAGCGCCAAGTAGGCGAGTACGCCGGCCGCCACTCGCCCGGGCGCCGGCACAAGACCCTCGCCATCGCTCTCCGCGCCGATCTGGCCCAACAGTCGGATCAGCACGCGCACCTCCCTGACAAGCGCCGAAGCACTCCCCCCCTCAGCGCGCTCGGACAGCGTAAGCACTTCGTAAGCGTTCCGTAAGTGGCGTCGACCAGCATTCCCCTCACCAGCAGAACCTGTCAGACACCGACCTAGGAGCCCATCATGAGCGTGTTGCCTCGATTCCCCCGCACGTCCAGCCGCAAGTTCCTGTCCACGCTTGCGAAGGGCGCCGTAGTGCTCGCCTCCAGCCTTGGGTTCCTCGCCGCCGGAACCGGCAGCCCCGCGTCAGCGGCCACGTGGACCGGATCGGGCTACTACGGCGCCGTGACCCCGTACACGGTCGCCGGTGTGGCGACCTACGCCGGGACCGGCGGCTTCAACCCCGTGCCGGCCATCCAGGCCGGCCGCGCCTACGTCGGCCGCTCGGCAACCACTAACGGCGCTCAGCGCATCGACATCCAAACTTACCTGTACGTGTGGGCCAACGGCAGATGGCAGCACATCCAGAGCGCGTCTCAGGCGTACACGATCCCGGTTGGCCGAAGCGCCATCACCTCGACCGGAGTCACATTCACCGGCACTGCGGGCCGCTTCTACGGCTCCTACCGGGTGACGATGAACGTGCACTGGCGCGACGCCACCACGCTCAGGAACCTGGGCGGGAAGGCGTTCGACATGAACCACGGCAGCGACTACGGGTGCCAGACCTTCGGGAACGTCCGATGCTCCACCTCGGTCGGTGGATACATCGACGTCTGGTAGCCCCCAACACCCCCCTGTCGACAACACCCGAAAAAGAGGCCGACATGGCCGCGCTGGATTGAAGAGCTGTCCCGCATTGCCTTCCCGGATCCGTGCCGTAGGGCCGGTCAATCTGTTAGGAAGCTTGTGCGTCGGACCTTCAACGTACCGTCAACGCCGTGGCGGGCGGCATGACTCCAGGAGGGTGCGACAACCAAGGTCGACGTGAAGCGCCCTAGGTTTTCTGCCGTTCCTATACGGGTTGCGGCCCTCGGTTGAGGGCCGCGTAGTGGGCTTGCTCGTACTCCGCTGTGGACATCATGGCAAGGGTGCCGTGCAGGCGCCTGTTGTTGTACCAGTCGACCCAGCCGGCGGTGGCGTACTCGACGTCGCCGATCCTCCGGAGGGGCCGGAGTGGAAGACCGTGGTGCGGATGCACTCGGTCTTGTAGAGCCCGATCACGCACTCCATCAGCGCGTTGATTCTCCTATATCCGTCAAGCGGCCTCAACAGCCGGTTGAGGGCTCACGCGCAGCGGTCGCAGCGCCGCCCAGAGTTCGCGAGCCAGGAGTCGTTTCAAGCAGCGGATGATCTCGGATTTGGTCTTGCCTTCGGCGGTGCGTCTGGCGACGTGGGCCTTCGTCGGTTCGTGGTGTTGCGTCCGAACGATCACGACGCGGTAGAGCGCGGCATTGGCCTGGCGGTGTCCGCCTCGGTTGAGCCGGTGCCGGTTCGTCATGCCCGGATGCGGCGGGAAACCTGGGGCGCTTCAAGCCGGGTGCGTGACATCGCGGGCGTAGACCTCGCTCGCGGCCGCCATCAACACCCAGTGCTTTGGGCATGGCTCAGTCTCTGGGCGTGGTCATGTCCCATGGATTGAGGCAAGGGACGCCGAGGGGTTCGAAGTGTTTTGTGTTCCGCGTCGCGATGGTCATGTCCGCAGACTCCGCGACGGCGGCGATGAGGGCGTCGTCGAACGGCGCGTGCTCGGGCACCCGATAGGCCGCGAGGATCCGAGCCGCCGACAGGTCGAACGGCAGGACCCGGTCGGCGAACGTGGGCAAGACGTTCTCCTCGAACCAGCGACGCAGGACTGCTCCTTGCTCAGCGTCGGATCGCTCTTTGGCGATCACTCGTCGCTCGATCTCCGCGATGGTGACTGCTGAGACGAACTGGTCACCGAAAGGAACTGACGCTGCCCAGACCTCGACAGACCGGTTGCGTCCGCGGACCCGCATGGCGGACACCACATTGGTGTCCAAGAGGTACCTCACAGTCGAGCCGAGCGAGCCGTCAGTCCCAAGCGCTCAGGTTCGAACTCGATGTCGGAACCCTCGTCGGTGCCCAAGAGGTCAACGATCGTGACGGGCTCACCCTCCAGAGCCTTCGTGAGCACGTCGCGCGCCTCCGCCTCAACCGATCGGTGACGCTGCTTGGCGCGCGCACGAAGCGCTGCCTTGGTCCCCACGGGAAGGTTGCGGATCAGAATCTGCTCCAAAGCTCCCACCTTCGATATCACCTCAACGATATGAACGCTTGGCTGGAGTGTCACGACAACCGCCGCGCGACCTGACAGGCGACCCGAACTGGCGGCAGCACCTACCTCGTATCTTCGTTGATCACCGTTTGCCGATCCCGCACTGGCACGCTCCGTGAGCCGACCGTCTACTGACACAAGAATTTCGCCACGCTAGAATTCTGTACATGACGACACTCTCGCTGGCTGATGCTCGAGCGAACCTGTCCAAGCTGGTGGAGTCCGCGGTGGCCACCCACGAGCGGTTCGAAGTCACCCGCAACGGCGACCGGGCCGTCGTGGTGCTCAGCGCTGAGGACTACGACGCCCTGCTGGAGACCGTCGACGTCCTCAGCCGCGCTGAAGAGGTGCAAGCTCTGAAGGAGGGGCTCGATGACCTCGATGCCGGGCTCACCTCGCCCCTGGATGAGGTCCGCTCGGCGATGCTGCGGCGCGGACGCCTCCAATCTTGAGTACGGACCCGGGCGAGGACGGCGGCTACGACGTCGTCCTGACCCGGAGCGCAAGACGAGCCCTCGAGGAGCTGTTGCCTCAAGCGGTCGCTGCGGCCGCCTTCGAGTTCATTGCTGGCCCGCTGCGCACCGATCCCCACCGTGTCGGCAAGCCCTTACGCGAACCGTTGGCGCCCCTGTGGTCAGCACGGCGAGGCGAGTACCGCGTCCTTTACCGGATCCTCGAACGTCGTCTCGTCGTTGAGGTCGTCTCGGTGGTCCACCGTCGAGACGCCTATAGCCAATGACCGATCGGCTCGCGGAGCGTGCCAGTACCCGATCGGCATCCGGACAGGACCTACCAGGCTTGGCTTCCGTTCTTGATCCGGTTGGCGATCTCAGCGATCTCCTCCAGCTCACCAGCCGAAACGGTCATGACCAACTCGTAAGCCTGGTCATTGGACAACGTGAGTCGCCGTCCATTGACACCAAGGAACGCGATGGTACCGGCCAAGGCGAGCCGCTTGTTCCCGTCCACAAGAGCATGGTTCCGGGCGAGCGAATGCAACAACGCCGCCGCTTTCTCCTCAAGAGTGGCGTAGGCATCGGCACCGAACGCCGTCGCCTGCGGCCGAGCCAGTGCCGACTGCAATAACCCAGGATCTCGAACCGGTACCTCGCTGCCAAGGACCCGTTCTGCAACGTGGATTAGCTCAGCCAGCGTCAGGTAGATCACTGACCGAGCCGCTCCAACGCCTCGGCGTAGCGTGGCAGCTCCCGGTCAAGCACCGTGTCGAGCAACTCGGCGCGACTGTGATTCTCGACGTACTCGCGAACCGCTTGCCTGGCGATGTCTTGCATCGAGCGGGACTCCTGCTCGGCTCGGCGACGCAGAGCGTCCGCCTCGGCATCAGAGAGGCGCAATGTCATGGGCATGGAACGACGGTATCACCAGTGACACCATGAGTTTCGCATGGCGATCCGCCAGGGGGACGCACGCATCGCGGCAGATGAGTGCGTTTGTCTGCGGCGCTCGGTCAGACTAAGAACCATGACGGTGCGACCAGCGGACTCTGCAGACCCCGCGCGATGGCTACTTCGATCGGACGTCGATTGGTGGGACCTCGTCCGCTACGGCCCACCGGACTTCGACGTCTATGTGCGGATCGCCTTCGCCGACGGTGCCGACAGCGACGGCGAAGAGCCCGCTCTCCGCAGGGCACTAGCGACGCTGGTCGACCACACGACCACTCCGATGACTGGATACGCCGCCATCTGGGAGGGCTGGACGAGTCGGGCGTCGGTCCCAGAGGCACCGCGAGTGCCAATCCCAGAACGAGAGATGGTGCTCTTCGCTGGGCGCATCGACGAACTGAGGGATGCGCCAGCGTTGGCTTGGTACGGATCCTCGCAGGGCATCTACCAAGAGCCTCACCTCGTCTGGCCAGAGGATCACGCCTGGTGCATGGCTTGCGAGGTCGACGAGGAGATCGAGTTCACCGTGGGCTGCTCCACCGACGCGTTCCGGGCTCTCGCTAGCGAGCTCCCCGGCGCTGTCCGGCAAGTGCCCTACGGCGAGGCGGCTCCCTTGTATCGCGAGTAGCGCCCGCATCCGGACATCGGCTCCGGTAACAAGTGCAGGCTCTCGGCGGTTCGACTCGCCGCAACCCGGGTGCCACTGGCCCAGTCGACGTGGGGAAGGGGCGACCCGTCCCGCAAGCCGATCCGCTCTCGGAACGTCCGGTTGCTGAGCTTGGCAGCAACCGTCCTCGTCGGGTAGATGGCCGTGTCTTGGCACGCCCGCTGGCTAGAACAACTAGCGAGACGGTGAGCTGGGCGGGGGCGCGCTGGGTCCCGATGACGGGTCAAGGCGCTGTTGGGTTTGTTGGTGCAGGTATCGCTGCAGGGTGGTCAAGTCCGGGGAAGGTCCGCCGTCCGCCGGCTCGTGCCCGCTCGTCCCTGTGGAGGGCCATTGGGGGCCATATGGTGTGGGCAGGCTGCTGGCGTGGCCCAGGTCGCCGGTGATGATGGGGTCGGCGACGGAGTCGTAGTAGGCGATCAACGCCAGCTGGCCGCATCCATCGGGAATGTCCGCAGCTCGCACGCGCGCGACCTGCCGCAGCGTCGCGGAGATCGTGGGCCGGTCCAGTGGCTGGAAATGTCGTTCGTCGGCGACCTCGATGATCCGGTCGAGGCGGTAGTGGGTCGCGATCCGTGCGAGGTCGTCGTAGTCGCGGGGACGGGCGTCCTCGTAGATGACGGTCAGCTTCTGAGCGCCTAGCTCGACGGGATCGATCAGCGGCCCGTACCGACCGCGGACCGGGTCGAGGAGGATCGGGGCGCGCAGGAGTTAGATCTTCAACGGCATGGTCGGACGGCCACGGGTGGAGGTCTTGCGAGGGCGCACGTACCAGGTCAGGATCTGGCCCGGGTCGCCCAGGCTGTCGTTGTCGCTGATCTCGTAGTTGGCGCCCTGGAAGGCGGCCCGGACCCGGCTCGCAACAGTCCGGAAGTCTTCGCGGGAGTCGATGAACGCGTCAAGGTCCTCAGAGTCGCGATCGACCAGACCATGGGCGATCAACGCACCCCCGCCTCCCAGGGCCATGCGGCTTCCGGAGGCCGACAGCAGGATCGCTGCGGCGCGCTCCTGGCCGCTAGACAACGGCACGAGTTACCTCGACCGCGCCGTCGACGGTGTAGCCGAGCGACTTCAGGTGTACGGCCCACGCGCTGCGCCGCTGGCTGCTGATCCGGAACAGCGGCAGGAACCGGGCCAGGAGCTCAGGGTCGATCCAGGTGTGCGCGTCGGCCGCGGTGCCGTTGGTCAGGACCAGGCTGTAGGACTCGAGCACGTCGCCGGCGTCCTCGGCGCGCCCGACCGGGTCGGTCCCGAGACGAACCGCATCCACGCTCCAGGCGTGGTCGAGCTGCCGCAGGACCTCCACGACATCCGCCGGCGTCGATCGACGGCCCGAAAGCCACTGACTGACGGCCGCCTGCGTGACGGACCAGACCGCTTCGCTGCGGCCGTGAACATGTCGCCCGCTTCGTCGTGCCGGATACGCGCCAGATACGTGCCACGGCGTACGTCGGGGCCTGAGGCTCCTCGACGCAGGCTGACCTCTCGTCAGGAGGCGGCGCGGTTCTTGCCGGCGCCCTTCGCGACGTACATCGCGGCGTCGGCGTCGCGGAGCAGCAGGGCAGCGGCGCTCTCGCGATCGGCAGCGCTCGCGAGTCCAGCGAGCGTCGGGGTGCGTGCACCGTGGTCTCCACGACGGTCGTCGTCGGGCGCGGCGATCGGGCTGTGGTGGCGGGCCATGCCGACGCTGATGGACGTACGGATCGAATGACCGTTGATCAGTGTCTGCGGGCGCATCGAGGCGACGACGCGGTCGGCGACTGCGCCGGGGTCTGCGGAGTCTTCGAGCAGGATCGCGAACTCGTCCCCGCCGAGGCGGGCGACGGTGTCGGTCACACGCACGCAATCGAGGAGCCGGGCGGCAACCAGCTGGAGCACCGTGTCCCCGGCGTCGTGACCGAGGGTGTCGTTGACCTCCTTGAAGTTGTCGAGGTCGCAGAAGAGCACGCTGACGTCGACGTCCGGGTATCGCAGCGCGTGGTCGAGCCGGTCAGCGAACAGGACCCGGTTGGCCAGTCCGGTGAGGGAGTCATGGAGCGCTCGGTGCTGCAGCTGGTCCTTGGCGTCGGCGAGCGCGGCGAGCAGCCGCTGGTTCTCGGTCATGGCCAGGAACTGGTGGCTCAACACCATCCCTACGAGAGCCACTCCGAGCAGCAGCTCGACACGTGGCGCGCCGGCCAGGAGGAGGTCAGCGACGACGACCGCTCCCGCGATGAGCAGTGGCAGGTAGGTCAGGGCGATCCGCAGGGACGATGCGCCTTCCACGGTGGCCTCGACGGAGGACGCCGCCCAGTCGACCTCATCGCGCGCGGACAGTCCGGCGACTCCCATCAGCAGGAAGCCCGCGAACCAGCCGCCGCTGCTGATCAGGTCGGTGGAGGAGAAGCTCGAGGTGGTGGTGAGATAGACGAACGCGCTGTCGGCCACCGCGAACACGATGAGACCGAGCGCAAGGGTGATCAGCGTGGTGCGTTCGCCGGACTTGACGCGGACGAGGGCGAGCAGCACGAGGGTGGCCATGATCAGGTCACCGATCGGGTACGCCAGCGACAGCATCAGCGCGAAGACGCCGTCGGCGGCCCCGGCCTGGACGACCGCGCCGAGCGCCGTGACCCACGACAGCACCAGCAGGGACAAGGCGATGATCCCACCGGCGATCACGTCGCGGCTGCGTGCGACGACCTGGTTGCCCTGGTTGCCCAGCCACAGCAGCAGTCCGAACCCCGCGGCGAGCGGGAACCCGAGGAAGCCCACGTCTGCCAGCGAGGGGAAGGGCACCGACCTGCCGGACAGCTCGTACGACGTCCACACACCCTGGCCGAGGAACCACAGGGCCAGGCCGGCGGCCAGCCAGGCCCAGGCCGATCGGTGGCGGCCGGTGTGGCGCCGGGCGGCCACGCCGCAGCCCACAGCAGCGAACCCGGCGGCAAGGAGCTGTCCCAGGTTGCTGATGAGTTCACCAGCGAAGGTGGTCAGACCGGGTAGGCGGAGGATGACAAGGTAGACGATGCTGAGCACCAGCATCGCCACCGCTTGAATCCACGTTCGCATGTTGGACTCCCTCCGGACCCCGGACACGACCAGCGTGACAGCCCGGCGATCTCTAGGGGCGGGATTGGCACAATTGGCCAACCGCAGCGGTCCCGGACTAGAGGCGACGCACGTGCGATTGCGTGGCGGTTCAACGTTTCAACGGCTCAAGCTTCGGGGGCCGCATCGCGTGTCGCGGCGTGGTACTGAGTCAGCGCGGGGTCGCGAGGAAGGTTTCGAGGGTGTCGATGACCAACTGGTGGTCCTCGAGCTGCGGGAGACCTGAGACCGCCACCGTGCCGACACAGCCGGTCCCGCGGACGAGGATGGGGAACGCGCCGCCGTGTGCGGCGTAGTCCGAGGAGTCCAGTCGAGCGTCCGCCTCGAATGACCCGCCATCGACCCGGAACTGCTCACCCACCCGCAGCGAGGAGCGCCCGTAGCGGTCGACCACGGCACTCTTGCGCTCGAGCCAGCCATCGTTGTCCGCGGACGCACCCGGGAGCGCCGCGTGGAAGAGTCGCTGACCGTTGCGACGGATCGAGATGGCCACAGGCAGGGCGGCGGCGGACGCGGCTTCACGCAGGGCGACGCCGAGTGCCCAGGCAGTGTCCTCGTCGAAACCGTCGAAGACGAGTCGCGACTCCTGGGCCGCCAACACCTCGATCAGCTCGGACCCGGTCACGGCTCGACTCCTGGGGGGACCGGGGTACGGCTCATGGCCCTGAGGTTAAAGGTCTTCGCAGGCACGTGGTAGCCCCTGCCAGGGGGCTCCGACACGGGCGCCGACCCGACAACGGACCGGCCGACCATCAGCAGACCCGGTGACCGGGCACTTCGCGTTGGCGGGGCGACCGGCTATGGGGCCAGTAGGCGGGTCATCGCCGCGCGGGCCTCGTCGTACGCGCCTTCCAGACCACCCGCGGTCCGAGCGACGATGGCCCCCTCGTAGAGCAGGTGCGCGTGGGCGCCGACCGCCGCCGGGTCCGGGATCCCTGCCTCGCCGACCAGACGCACGAAGAGCGCCCGCATGTACTGCTTGTCCTCGCGGATGACGGCGTTGCCGGGATGGTCGGTGCCGCCGAGCTCGGCGAATGCGTTGACGAAGGCGCAGCCCCGGTCCTGCCCACGCATCCGCTCCTCGAGCGCGTCCATCACGGCCAGCACGCGCCGCGGGCCAGGCTCCGGAGCATGCTGATCCAGGTGGTCGGTGAGGAAGGTGATCCAGCGTGCCGCCCGACGCGCGAGGTATGCGGCGACGAGCTCGTCCTTCGACCCGAACCGGTCGTAGAGGGTCTTCTTGGTCGTCCCAGCCTCGTCGGCGATCAGGTCGACGCCGACGGCGCGGATGCCGCGCTCGTAGAACAGGGAGCTGGCCGTGTCGAGGATGCGTGCACCGGCCGGGGTGTTGGGGTTGCGAACGGATGTCGACATCTTTCCTCCTCAGGACACTGCGAGTATACCGAACGGTATGGTTATGTCGACGCATGAACCGAGCCGCTCCCATCGCGCTGGTCATCCTCTGGAGCTCGGGCTTCGTCGGCGCCACCCTGGCCGCTCGGTCCGCTCCGGCGGAGACGACCCTCCTGTGGCGCTACGTCGTAGCGGTCGTGCCGCTGTGCGGGTGGGCCGTGTGGACCCGACGTCGGTATGGCTCACGCTTCCTCGTGCGAGAGAGTGCGATCGGGATCCTCGCCCAGGCCGGCTACTGCCTGGGCGTCTATCGGGCCGCGGATCTTGGCGTGCTGCCCGGGACGTCGGCGCTCGTGGCCTCGCTGCAGCCACCGCTGGTGGCGGCCGTGCTGTGGGCCGGATCGGGAGGACGGACCGATCGGCGCCAAGCGCTGGGGCTGCTGACCGGGCTGGGTGGAGTGCTGCTGGTCGTCGGTGGTGACCTCGGCGGCGCCGGCGGCACGGCCGGGCTCACGGCGGTCGGCCTCGGCACCCTCAGCCTGACTGCGGCGACCCTCGGCGCTAGCCGCTGGCCCGAGCCGCCGGGGTACGGCGTGATGGACTCGCTCGTCGTCCAGTCCGCCGTCGCGCTCGGCTTCTTCGCAGCCGTCGCCCTCGCGACGGGGAACGCGGCACCACCGCGGGACGGCGACTTCTGGTTGGCCATCGCGTGGCTCGTGCTCCTGCCGGTCTTCGGTGGATACGGCAGCTACCTCCACGTGCTGAGGACATCAGGGCCTGTCGTCGTGAGCGCCTGGCTCTATCTCACTCCCGCGACCGCAGCCGTCTGGGCGTGGTCGATGTTCGACGAGCCGATTTCCGTCCGCGCCGCCGTGGGTTTCCTGGTCGCGACGGCGGGGGTGGTGGCCGTCGTACGGCCGCACCGACCGGGCTCGCACGAGCCCAGCGCGCCGACACCCCCGCCCCGCGATCGACGTCGGACCGCACCTCGCTGAGTCGCTCACGTCCGCCACCTGACTCATCGCGGCGAGGCGACACTGATCGGCGCACCTCAGGCTCCGTGACCGAGCAGCTCCCGAAGGCGCCTGGCGTTACGCACCGCGTTGCCTTCGCCATCGTTGTTGAAGTAGGCGTAGACCTCCCGACCAGACGCCTCCCACTCCCGCACACGGTCTGCCCACCACGCCAGGTCCTCGTCCGAGTACGAGCCGCCATAGAGCCAATCGTGGGAGGGCCCGTGCAACCGCACGTACACGAACGGCGCTGTCACGCGGAGCACACACGGCAGTCCAGCGCCGCTCATCACGCAGTACGACGCCCCGTGGCGCTCAAGAAGGCCGAAGACCTCCTCGTCGTGCCAGCTGGGGTGTCGCATCTCGACGGTGACCGGCACCCACCAGGGCAACCGACCCAGGAACCAGTCCAGCCGCGTGTCGTCTCGTTCCATCGTGGGTGGTAGCTGAACCAGCAGAACCGCCCGCTTGTCGTAGAGCTCGTGCCACGACGCGACGATCCTGTCCACCCAGACCTCGGGCGCGTACAGCTTCTTGGCATGAGTCAGCCCCCGCGGTGCCTTGACCGACATCCTGAAGCCAGCAGGGAGGCGCCTGCGCCAACTGGCGAACGCAGCGTCGCGCGGCCATCGGTAGTGGCTTGCGTTGAGCTCGACGGTGTCGAACTCCCGCGTGTAGAGGTCGAGCCGCTTCGCCTGCGGTGTCCCGTGCGGATAGAGCACCCCGTCCCAATGGCCATAGCTCCAACCGGAGGTCCCGACCCATGCCACGATGACAGCATCCCATCGGCCCGGCCGTCACTCATCAGCCATGAGCGGATCGGCTGTGCCACTAGAGACCACTCGGGGGCAGTGCGGTGTCAAACTTCAGACCAGAGGACCCTTCGCCGCGACCCGCCTCCTTGCGTCGGCCGATCCACAGGACCGTTCCTCCGTCTGGCGTCCGGGCGAGCTGAAAACGACGCGTGAGGACGACGCCGTCTCGGGGCACCTCTTCCTCGGCGACTCGCAGCTGGTCGTCGGCCGCGGCCACGGAGGGGTCCTGACGGAGCAGTACGCCGCGGGGGTGCGCCAGCGTGGGAGGTTCGCTGAGCCGGATCAACGGCCGGCGTTGGAGCTCGGTCGCGAACCGGTTCAACGGCACGCCCTCGACCGGTACAGAGACGAACGGCATCCAGTGGTCGGGCACCGGCGTCATCAGCCGGTAGATGATCCCTGCGTCCCCCAGGTCGGTGGGCAGCGGCTGACGCAGCGACCGCGACTCGGCCAGGCCGCGCGTGACCGGTTCACCGCGGACCCCCTGCACGATCCGCTCCACACCCCACACGAGGTTCGCCATCTCGTCGCGGAACAGCGCGACCTCCTCCAGGGGCGGACCCTGCAGGACGTGCCGGAGGGTGGCCGGCAGCACGAACACGTCGGCCAGCCAGCTGGGGTCGTCGACCGGGGTGTTCTGGAAGACCGTCCAGCCCGGGCGCGACACCTCGCGTGAGGGGCCGATGTCGAGCGTCACGCCGAAGGTGTCGGTGACGGTCAGGCTGTGCACCCGGGCCACGTCGCCGTACCGCAGTGGCATCGGGACCATGAACCAGTCGGACGAGAAGACCAGGGAGAACTCCACGAGGGCCAGGCGGGCCAGGTCGGTGGACCCGGCCTTCACCCCGCCGAGGTAGACGTTGGCGTCCTCGAACGCCCAGAGCCGGTCGTTCGGCATCCCGGGGTAGCTCACCGGGGTGGGGATCGCCTGCTTGTCGAACACCTCCGCCCCTGCGGCAGCCGATGCACCGAGCGAGGGCCCTTCGGCGGCGTCGAAGGAGTACCAGTCCAGCGTGCCCCCGGCGTACTCATCCGCCCTGAGGGTGACGTCGCCGGTCGCGAGGGTGGCCTGGGCCGCGAACGCGTACTCGAGGTGCCGCGGGTCCCAGGACTCCCCGGTGGGCGTGACCAGGAAGCCGCGGGCCCAGGCGCGCCACCGGGTGAACACGTCGGCGAGCGTGGCGCGTTGGCTCTCGGCGACGGCGTCGCGCACGGCTGCCGGGAGCGACCCCGCCCTCATCGCAGTCGCGCCGTCCGGCACGTGCCGGCCCAGGAGCCGCCGGCGAGCGGCTCCAGCCGGATCCTCCTCGAGGACCCCGTCCGGAAGAGGTACGTCGGCCGGGAACGGCCACTGCGCGAGGTAGGCCGCCTCCGCGGACCTCGTGGCGCTGGCGGTCAGGCCCGCTGCTCGCGTGAGACGGAGCAGCTGGAGACCGAGCTCGATCCGGACCCGGTCGGGCAGCACGGCGGGGTTCTCCGCCTCGACCACGACCTCCAGCGGGGTGCCGGGGGCGAGCTCGACCGGGTTGAGCCCGGCCGCCGCGGGACCGGGCCGGAACCGGGTGACAGGGGCCCGCTCGGCGTGCAGCTCGGTGAGGACCGGGGAGCCGGCGTCCTCACCGCGCAGCTCCTCGAACTGCCACTGGCGACCCAGCATCCAGAGCGGGTCGGCGATCTGCGCCTCCAGCCCCGGACCGAGGTCACCGGATGACAGGCACATCGGCTCCAGACGTGAATAGGTGACGATGCTCGGCTTGATCTTCAGGGCCGCCTCGGTCACCCGCAGCCGGGCGAGGTCGTAGTTGGGCATCGTCATCCCTTCCCGAGGACATCAGCGTTGGCGAGGACCACACCGGCCGCACTGGCTGCCTTGATCAGCTCGACGAGCGAGACCGACGGCACGTCGCGGGTGTAGTCGTCGGGCAGGTAGAGCGCCGGCAGGAACGACCCCATGGGCGCGAGCTCGGCGGACGAGAGAGTACGCAACTGGGCCAGGTCGGCCGCCTCGTTGACGGTGTCGAGAAGCAGGTCGAAGGTCCAGGACCCTGGGGAGACGGCGGGGTGGACGGCCAGCAGCACTGCCTGGGGTGCGCGGGCGCCGGGAGCGTCGTAGTGGAACGTGACCGCAGTCGTCTCGGCCTCGGCCGGCACGCTCTCGGTCCAGGCGTCGACGACGACACCGGCGAAGCCTTTGCCCGGATCGAAGTCGTCGAAGCTGTGGATCACCAGGCCGAGCGATCCGTGCGGTGGCGTCCTCGGCTTGGCCGGATCCGGTTCCACGAACGGCAACGCGTGCCACGAGGCTCCCGGGCGATGGGGCTGCTGGACCAGGACGAGCTGACCGGAGACATCGGCGCCGCCGATCTCGCCGAAGCTGAGCAGCGAGGCGAAGGCCCCGAGCTCCGGGCGCACCAGCGCCGACCGTTGCAACCAGCTCGCCACGGCGGTCGGGTCGTCCTGCAGGAGGTCGGTGCGGCCGGCGAGGCTGGCTTCGATCGATGCCGGTGCCAGCAACGTCCAGACCGGCAGCACCGGCTGCGCGGGCCCGAGCAACGCACGCAGGACGTCGGAGTACCGGGCGGCGACCGCCGCGTCACCCGTGGGCGGGGGCGCCGCGACCGCGGTCGCGACGGACTCCGACCTCGCCACGAGCCGGGCGCTCACCTCGGCGACCTGCTCGGTCAGCAGCTCCGCGGCCCGGGGGTGGTTGCCCGGCACCCGCGGGGAGGCGTCGGGACCGTCGAACGCGATCGCGTCGAGCAGTGCCCGCACCTTGGTGTACGGCTGCGCCGCCCTCGACAGTGCGACAGCGACGTCGTCCAGCATCGCGCGGACGCCGGACACCCGCTCCTCCAGGTCGGCAAGGTCGATGCCGCCGGGTTGACCGACCGATCCGGCACTGACGTCGTCTCCAGAGAGGAAGTCGCCCGCCGTGAGCGGGGCACCCGCCGCTACCCCCGCGATCCACTCCCCGAGGGTGACCAGGTCGACCAGGTCGTCGGCGAGCAGCTCGAGCCGTGCGGCACTGTCCGGCGCCACCTGGTCGGCGAAGGCGAGAGCGATGCGCTGCTCCAGCTCGCTCGGTCCCTCCTGTCCCGGTCGCTGGGTGGCCATGGCCACGGACAGCGGGCCGAGGCCCAGGTCTGCCAGCGAGAGCGGCGTCAACGCAGTGACCGTGTCGGCGGCGTCACGCACCTGCGCGTGGAGTGCCCAGTCCTGGGGCCGGCCCAACACCCGCGCCGCCCAGGCGTCGAGGCGTGGCTCTGCACGTCCACGCACGTCCCGGACCCAGCCATCGACGAGCGTCGTCGAGTGCATCGCCAGCGCGACCCGGTGGGCGACCGTGTGCGCCGAGCGGGGCGAGCCGACGAAGTCCAGGTCGGGCGCACTGCCGTGGCGGTCGTGCGCGGCCAGCGCGGCGCCGGACCGTTCCAGGTTGCCCACCGCGGCCTGGTGGACCGACTCGGCAACCAGCAGGTCGCTGACCGCGTCGTAGGAGTCGTCCACCGCGGCGATCACCCGACGCAGCCCGGCCCTGTCGGAGCCCGGCACGGGCGTCGGGCCGGCTGCGGCGGCGATGGCGTCGATCAGCCCGTCGGGATCGACGCGCCACCGGTCGAGGAGCGCGACGCCGTCGACGACGTCCCGGGCCGCCAGCACCTCGACCGACTCGTCCTGCGGGCGGTTCACCTCGCGCAGCGGCGCGACCTTGCGCATGGGCAGCTGGTAGCGCATGAGCGACAGGTCGGGCTCGCGCAGAGCCCGTTCGAGCCGGTAGCCGAGCAGGGCGGCCAGGCGCTGTCCCTGGCCCACTCCCTCCAGGATCCATCGGGCGCGACGTACGCGCTCCGAAGTGATCTCCAGGTCGAACACCGCGCCGTCCTGCCCGGCGTTCGCGAGGCGTCCGTTGCGGAGCAGCGCGGAGCTGGCGGCGTGCGCGAGGGACGGTGCGTGAACGAAACCGAGGCTCTCGGCGCCGACGTCGCGCGCGAGGTCCTCCACCACGCCCCAGCACCCGACGTGCACGCCGCTCGACGCACGGCGGCGGTGGTGGGCGAGCCGCTCGTGGGCGAGCGCGGTGAACCAGGCGTCCAGCCGGCTGGAGAACAGGTCGAGATAGCCGCGGAAGGCCCACTCGAGCTGGTCGGGTGGCGCCTTCCCGAGCTCGACGAGCGCGTGATGTTGCTCCGCCAGCCAGTACATCGGGTCAGTCGGCGCCCGCCGGAGCGCGGCGACGGTGGTGTCGTCGACCAGGTGCTTGCCGAGCTCGAGCGCGACGTGCTGGCCGATCGGGTCGTTGGCCGACACCTGCGGGACGACGGCGTCCGCGAGCTGGCGGCTCGAGGTGAAGTCAAGGGCTGCGACGGGGATCGACCCCGGCTCCTCGATGCGTACCAGCTCGGGTGTGGCCACGACGAGCGACTTCAGGGCCGGCAACAGCTCCATGTCGGCGTGGGAGAGGCCGAGCCCGTCGCGGACCACGAACAACCCTGCCCGCTCCATTTCCTGCACGGCACTGCAGGCAGCGAGGGCCTCCAACAGGGCGACGGAGTCCGAGCGCAGGTTGAGGGCCAGCTGTCCGTGTCGGTCGCTGAGCAGCTCGGCGATCTCGGCGAGGTACGCCGGCGCAGCGGTCGGGGCGTCCCCAGGTCGCAGCACGAGCGGCACCGGGAGTGGGTGGCTCTTGCCGTAGGTGAGGTCGTTGAGCCGGACGTTCGTGGAGGTCTCGAGCCCGGCCCACAGCGCCGCGGACCAGCTCTGCTGGAATCCGTAGACGGCGGGGTCCCACGACAGGTTCCGGCGCTCGGCCGGTCCCATGGCGGTGCGGAACCGCAGCTTCCAGGGCACCGGGGTGCGCTGCAGCAGGGCGAGCAGCACCGCGTCGACGTCCTGGGTCTCGCCCGCGCGGCGCAGGTGCGGGACGTGGGCGACGGCGGGCGTCACGATCCCACGCATCGTCGTGGACACGCGGTGCACCAGCTCGGTTGCGAGTCCTGCGCCCGGCTCGTAGCCGCTCATCGCGACCACGGGGAGCACGCCGAGCGGCTGCTCGTCGACCCGCAGCGTCGGGAGCGGTCCGGAGGCGAACAGGTGGGACCGGGCGAACTCCCTCAGGTCGGCGTCGACCTCGGGCCTGCCCTTGGCGAGCGGGTCGAGCAGCACATTGAGGTAGTAGCCCGCGGTCCCCCGCCAGAGCACGTCGGTCAACGACGAGGACCACGAGTGCTCGCGCAGCCGTGACCCGGGGAGGCCGTCGAACGTGGCGGGATCGAGACCCAGTGCGGATGCCAGCCGCGGCCCGGCCGACCACTCGTCGCCCGGGGGCTCTTCGTCGTAGGGGTCGAGGGTGGCCGCCTCGATCGTCTGGTCCGTGGTGAAGCCGGCGCGGCTCTCGGAGGTGTTGTTGGTCGGGGTGCCCTGGGCGACGAAGCCGAGGTGGCCGGCGTACCGCTGCGCCTCGAGCAGGGACCTGAGCGTCTCGCCGGACTGCTCGGGACGTCGGGTCCAGTCGACGCCCAGGACGACGAGCCGCTCCACCGGTTGCGCGAGGGCCGGGTCGTCGATCTCGATCAGCACGCCGTTCTCCCGGGCGACGTCGGGGCTGCGCATCCACGCCGTCCCGGGATCGACCGGAAGCCTGCCCGGTGCCGGAGCCTTGGCCAGGGTGTGTGGCGACGGTCCCATCGCCAGCTCGTCGGGGAGGTAGCCGCCCCACCTCCGGAACCGCTCGACCCAGGCTCCGTCCTGCCGGGCGAGCCCGACCACGCAGAACCGGTCGGGGAGCGCCTTGGCCGTGGGCGCCTTGCTCCACACGGACTCGCGCACCGGCAGGTCCGGAAACGTCGGGGCGGTGTCCGGTGGGGCGTTCGTGGGACCGGCGGCCTGCACCAGGTACGCCGCGCGGCTCGGTCGGAACCGTCGGGTCAGCTCCTGCCAGGCGGACCGCGCAGCCTCCTCGTCGTCGAGCCCGGCCTGCCAGCGGTGGGTCCAGTACCAGTGCGCGGCCTCGGTCTCGTCGCTGGTGAACGCCGGGTCGTGGGCGTCGACGTGCATCTGGTCGGGGAACACCCGCACCCGCAGCCTGGTCGGACCGTCGTACCGCGTCTCGAGGCGAACGGGCAGCATCGCCACCGGATGCCCCCCGTCGAGCGTGGCGGTGAGGATCTCGGGGCTGAAGGCACCCACCAGGCGGTCGGAGACCTGCGCCACGCCGACGGCGAGCTCGTCGCGGCGGCCGTGCAGGGTGAGCAGCTCGAGGTCCAGGTCAGCGGCGTCGGCCTCGATCCCCTCTGCCCGCCGCAGGTCACCGGTGGCCAGCAGCTCGTCGCGGCGCGCGACCAGAGCCGACCGGCGGAGCCTCGTCTCGTCGATGGCGCGCTCCTGCTCGGCAACCAGGTCCCGTGCCCGGGCGAGCTCGCCGAGCTGGCGGGTGATGTCAGGTCCGGGCACGTCAGACCCCTTCCACCAGGTGCCGGGCGTGGACGAGCAGCTTGAACGGGCGCTGGAACAGCGCGGCAGCGACGCCGTCGGCCTGTCCGGGGGACGGCGCGAGACCGAGCCCGGCCAGGGTCGCGACACTCAGCGACCCCGCCGGCGCCACCGACAGGTCGGGCCAGGCCACGTCGTTCCAGCTCGTGGGCGCCTGTGTCTCTCGCCCGACGACCTCGTCGAAGCCGAACCGCGGCTCGGTGACCGGCTCCAGCAGCCCGAAGAACCAGCCTTCGCCGACGGTCAGGTCGGCGCTGACCAGCGGGAAGCCGAAGAAGGCAACGTCCGGGTCGAACGTGCCCGCGAACACCGACGTACGCAGGTCCGCCGGGTCGTCGCTCGGCCTGCTCCCCCGGTGGGACGCGACGGCTCGCACCGCGACGGCCATGGTGTTGGGGTAGCGACGCAGCAGGTCACCACGCACCAGCAGGACGAGGTTGCCCGCGGGGTCGACAGTCTGGAACGGCAGGGTGTCGCGGCCCTGGCGCCGACCCCAGGTGTGCATCTCGAAGATGTCCGGCTCGTTGTCGGCACGACGCCAGAACCGCTGCCACGGCGTGCCACGACCGTCGGTCGGGTAGCCGCGCCACATGAGCTCCCGATTGGTCTCGTGGTTGAGCCCGCCCATGAACCCGGCGACGAACCGCGGATTGGTCTCGAGCAGCGTGATCGACTCCGGCGGGATCTCGTCGACGCCGGGACAGAAGCGGGTGCGGTCGTACTCCGCGAGGTAGTGGTAGGCCGCCAGGTCCAGGCGCGGAAAGGCCATCACCCGGTCGAAGCGTGCCGGCACCCGCCAGGCGGGGAGCATCGCCGGGTCGGCCAGGAGCGTCGAGATCCGGACGTCTCCCAGGTACACCATCGTGTCCAGCCGCGACGGGTGCACGACCAGCGGGTCCAGGCGCGTCCGGGCCGCGACCACGGCGGCGTCCAGCGCGAACGGCACCAGCTGCGGCACCAGCGGATCGGCGCCAAGGGCGGTCCGGTCGACCAGAGCGGCGGCCGCCTCCCGGTAGCGGCCGATCGTCGCGGCGTCCTTGACGAGCGGGGGCACCGTCACCGTCGTCCCTGTCGTGGCGGAGACCACGTCCCCCCGCCCCAGGGGATGGCGCACGGCGACCGCACCCGCCGCCGCCCCCGGGATGAGGTCCACCGGCGCTGCTGGCGTCACCTCTCGACGGCGATGCACCGGCATGGCCAGGGTGTCGGCGGGCAGGGCGGCGATGACGGCCGCCACCTCCCGCGTCGTGCCGCGCAGCCGGGTGTCCAGGCGCGCGACGGCGACGTTCGGGGTGTCGTCGTCACTGAGGACGACCAGCTCCTCCCGGCCCGCGATCCCGAGCGTACGGACCTTGATGTCGTCGCCGGACTCGACCAGGAACCCGACCCCGCCCGGATGCCGGTCGGCCACCTCGAGGACGGCGTCGAGCACCTTGGTCGGCGATCCCTCGAGCAGGTCGCTCGCGCTCGCCCGCAGCCCGGCGGCCAGGGCGTCGGTGCGGTCGGCCAACCGGGTGGCGGCGATCCGCCGGGAGACGTCCGTGTGCCGAGAGGTCACGAGCCCGACGTCGAGCAGGTTCTCGCGCGGCCGGAGCCGATCGACGGGAGCGACAGAGGGGACCGCGACCAGCTCACGCGAGATCCTGCCGAGCTCGCGCGCACCCGCCCGGTCGAGGACGACACGGACCCCGAGCGGGCTGAGGTCGACGAGCCCCTCGGCGTCGGCCCGGGGCAGCGTCGCGGTCAACCCGTCGATCGCCACCATCGGGAAGCGAGTGGCGTCGACGTCGGCGCGCCCCGCGGCGAGGGTGCTCACCAGCACCTCCCCCGCGGCTCGCCGGACCCGGGCCGCGGCGGCCGGGTCGGCGGCACGGCGGGTGATCGTGCTGACCACACGCCCGGTGGAAGCCGTGAAACGCCGCATGGCAGCATCGGTGGTGCGGTCGGGAAGCGAGGTCGGCCGGATGGCCGCCGGCAGTGTCGCGCCGCCGAGCACCACCCGCTCGGACAGCGGGGCCGTCAGCTGCAGGAACCGCCCGACCTGGAGCGGGACCAGGTGCCTGCGGGTGAAGCGCAGTCCCGCCTCCAGGCTCAGCCGCGCTCGTGACAGCGCCGCCTCGAGCGCGAGAACGTCCCCGACCTGTTGCCAGCAGGCCTCCATCACGTCCTCCTGGTAGCGCCGCATCACCTCGGCACCCAGTCCGGCCGCGACGCGGCAGCGAGGATCGGTGTTCAGCTCGCGGAACCATGTCGGATCCGTGTCGGTGACCCAGGTACGCCGCGCGTGGGGGCCGGCGTAGACCGGGGGGCCGAGCGCGTCGCCGGCCGCCGGATCCACCTGGTTGTCCACGGTGCCGTCCGCGGCGTCCGCGAGCAGCCGGGTCACCACCGCGAGGCCGTCGGCCAACGCGTCGGGGACGTCGGCCAGGCGCGCGACCTCGACCTTCGGCTGCGCACTCAGGCGCGCCGCCTCGGGCGCCTGGAGCGCCCCGTCCATGTCGAGGAACCGTCCGGGGTCGTCCGGCGGCAGGTCGACCAGGTCGGCTGCCTCGCCCACGTGCATCTTGATCCTGCCGATGCCGGCACCGACCTCGTGCGGCTTGAGCCGACGAGCCAGCGACTCGAAGTCGCCCTGCGGCCCCGTCTGGAAACGCCAGTGGAAGTACACCGGCAGGCTGATCGAGGTCTCGTCGGTCCAGGCGGGTTGGAGGTCGGTGGCCGCGGGCGTCGAACCGAAGCCGCGCTGCACGCCGGCGTCGTACGCCGGGACGAGGCACGCGATCCAGCGCTCGTTCTCCTTCAGCCGCCGGGGGCACACCAGCCGGGAGACGTTGCGGTTCGGGTGGTCGGCCAACGCCCTGCCCACCGCGTCGCCCGTGGTGCCGGCGTCGGCGTCGAGCAGCTGCACGTGTGCCCACGCCCACGAATCGGCGAGGTCGGGGAGCTCCTCGTCGGCCTTGTCGTCGATCGAGAGCACCGGGAGCCGCGCGCCCGCGGGGACGGTGATGGCCACGCCGTCGCGCTCGCGGACGACCACGAGGACCAGCCAGGGCCTGAGGTGGCCGCTCGCCGGCACTCCTGTCGGGGTGAACAGCCAGGGCAGCTCGGGCTGGTCGAAGTCGACGGCGGCGAGGTAGTTGGGCTCGACGTTGGTCGAGGAAGGTCTCGGCAGGGTCCGCACGATGACCGTCGGGTCGAGGCCGATCACGTCCCCGGGACCGTGAAGGGTGGTGGACGTCGGCACCGGTCCGGCGCCCGCGATGACCACCTCGATGCGCACGTCGGCGCGCGCCGGCACGGCGGCGCCGTCGACCGCAGCCGGCAGGGAGGCGGCCAGTCCGCGACGTGACCAGGGCAGGAACCTGTAGACGGTGTCGGTCATCGGACCACCTCGTACGCCTCGACGACGAGGCCCCCGCTGACCGCGGCGGTCTGCGCGGCGATGGCCTCCGAGGAGGCGAGCCCGACCAGCACGGTGGCCTGCTCCTGGAGCGTGTCGCCGTCAACGACGGCCAACGGTGCCAATCCGACGGCTGCGCGGCCGACCTCGGGCCGGAGCTGGTCCGCGCGCGCACGGCCGGACGTGGCCGCGGCACCGTAGGAGGACAGGACGTCCGCGGTGTCGAAGGCGAGCACCTCCCGGAAACGCTCGGTGATCACCCAGTGCAGGTTGAACCGCTCCTCGGGCTCCAGGATCTCGACCTCGTAGTCAGCCTTCACCGGCACGCCCGTGCCCGGGACGACGTACGCCGTGGTCCCGATGCGGATGCCACTGGTGAACCGCTCGAAGGACCGGCCTTCGAGCTTCTGCTGCTCGGACAGCTCCATGAACTGGCCGCGCGCGAAGTGATCGGAGACGAGCTCGCGGCCGGGCGTGCTCGCCCCGTTGACGAGGACGTCGGTGATGCTGAAGGTCGGCGCGCCCTCGTCGAGCCTTCGGGTGCCGAGGCGGTCGATCCGCACGTCCAGCGGGACGGCCTTCTGCGCGATGGTGACCGTCGAGAGAGGGTGCGCCAGCGACACCCCCTTGGGCGGCGCGGCGAGCGTCACGAGGGAGTTGCCACCGAGCGGGGCCCCAGGGAGGAGCCGGCCTGGGTCGGCGATCTCCTTCCGCAGAAGCTCCGCGGCACTGGTGCTGGCCGGCTCGACCGCGGGCGCCGAGCCCCAGCTCTCGTCGAAGGGGATCTCCTTGGAGATGAAGAGCAGCTTGAACTTGAAGTGGCCCTTGATCCGCCACTCCCCCGGACCCTCGAGGCTTGCATGCACGGTGATTCCGGCGAGGTCCTCGCCGAAGACCTCCACCGTCACCTGGAAGTCGAGGTCGACCATGAAGCGGAACCGGGGCGACAGGTAGAGCAGTGCGTCGAAGGAGAGGTGTCCCTTGATGGACGCGACGGAGATGTCTGCCTTGACCTCGACCTTCGAACCGGTCTGCACCGAGTTGCTGGTGATCGCGAAGTAGGTCTCGTAGCGCAGCTTGACGACGCCGATCCCGAAGGACACCGCCAACCGGTCCAGCACCGTCGGCACCCCGGGTGGCACCTCGTTGCAGGGGAAGGACGGGTGGAAGCCGCCCGCAGAGAGCACGAACGCGGGTTCGTCGCCGAACAGCATCGCGAGCAGCAGCTCGCCACTCAGGTCGAGCTTCACGAACCCCTCGATGCCGACGAACGAGTCGCGGAGCCGTGCCCGGATCATCAGGAGCTTGCGATCGTTGTCGTAGAAGCCCACGACGTCGACCAGCAGCTTGACGATCGCAGGCACGCCCAGGTCCCGCGGCGGGAGCTGGACCAAGAGCTGTCCGAGCAGGATGACCTTGCTGAGCTCGGCCGGCTGGTCGCCTCCAAGGGCGTTGCGGACCTCGAAGATGAGGCCCAGCCGGACGTAGACGATCGGAGGTTGCGAGAACGACATCTCCAGCATGGGCCCCAGCAGCAGGCTGTCGGCCTCGATGGGGAACAGCTGCTTGTAGCGGTTGATGATCCGCGGGGCGTCGGCGACCGGGTTCTCCGGGAACAGCACGTCGTCCAGCGCGCCGGTCTTCATCCCTGCGGTGAGCGCATCGAGGTCGGCCCGGTGGTGCAGGCCGATCATGCCGCCGAGCCCGGTCCAGAAGATGCCGAAGGCGACGTGCACCCGGAACTGTCCGAAGATGAAGAGCAGCAGCGACCAGCCGTCCGAGCCATCGGGCCGCTTCGTGGTCAGCAGGGCGATGGCCTTGACGCTGAACATGAAGATCTTCAGCTCGAGGGCGCCGGCGTACTCCCCCTTGTCCGGGTCGAGGAAGATGTAGCCGCCTCCCTTGACCGGGCCGCAGTCGAGCGCGAGCCCGATGCCCTTCGGTGGCAGGAAGCTGACGAGGTCGCCGATGCCATCCGTCGTGGTCCAGTCGGTCAGCGCCAGCGCGGAGCCGATCTGGTCGACGGAGGCGGTGAAGGGGCCCAGCTCCAACGAGAAGCCGCCGCGCAGCTCGAGCTTCGGCTGGTCGGCCAGCACCAGCTCGAGGGCGACGTACTGGATGGTGAAGACCCCGAACAGCGACGCCGCCACGGGCAGGTTGACCTTGAGGCCCGTGCCGCCGTCGAAGCGGACGCCGTGTTCGGTGTCGGCGATCAGCCCCAGCTCGAAGGGCACCTCGACGACCCCGCCCGGGAGCTTGGCGAGGAATCCGTCGCCGTCGCCGAGCGACAGTACGAGCTTGCCCCTGCGCAGGTGCAGCGTGAAGCCCGCCTTGTCGGCGCCGAGCTCGACACCGTAGGAGAAACCGCCGATCTCGAGCCGGGTGGAGTCGCTGGTCCCGAGGACGAACGAAGGCTTCCCCTCCTCGATCTTCGGCTTGACGGTGACGTCGATGGAGGGCGCACCCGGACCGAACGCCCGGAAGTTCGGGTCGTCGGTGTCGAAGCGGAAGAAGAGAGCGCCGCCAGTACCGGCGATCTCCGTGATGTAGGTCGCCGACGACGTGTCGTGTTCCATCGTGAGCTCTCCACCGGCCGCGATGAGGAGGCCGGGACCGCCGTTCTCGCGCGTCACTGGCACGATCGTCAGCGTGGGTCGCAGGGGCCCACCGAGGTCGAACGCGACGCTCAGCGCTCTGGTGGCGGCCACCGAGGCGTCGACGTCCGATCCCGGCTCGTGGTCCCAGCCGTACATCACGTCGACGATCTCACCGGCGGACTCCGAGAGCTGGTCCAGGAGCACGAAGGACGCGCCGCCCAGCATCGAGAACCGGTCGATCCAGGCGTCGGCGTCGGAGCCGTCGGCCTCACCCTTGAGCAGCCGGACGACCGGACCCGGGTCGAGCTGCGGCAGGAGCTCGTCGTCCTCGAGGATCAGGCCGGCGAGCACGCACACGGCGTAGCCACTCGGGTTGCGCAGCCGCAGCCAGTCGGTGACCCAGAGCTTGAACACCAGCCAGAACACGTCCTGGGCCCCCACGCCGTCCGCCTCGACCGACTTCGCGAACGTCATGATCGTCTCGGCGACCGATGCGATCTCGACGATGGTGCCGGCGAGCGCCTTCGCGTCCACGTCCTCCTTGGCGAGGAGGTCGTCGATCTTCTGCCGCCGGGGATCGCCGGGAGCCAGCTTCGGGGTCGCGGGGTCGCTCGGGTCCAGGCCGAGGTCCTCGAGCAGCTCGGTGCGCAGGATCGGGTCCGCGAAGGTCTCCTCCACCCAGTCGACCACGTCCTTGGCGGCCTGCGCGAGCCACTGGAAGACGTTCTTCTTCTTCTCCGCGGCCATCAGACGGTCCTCAGCACCGGGGCCACCGGCAGCGGTGACGGTGCGAACGCGACGGTGTGCTGGGTGAATGCCGCGCCGCTGTCACCATCGGCGGACGATAGGAGCGTGTGGGAGACGCGGTAGTCGGCCGCATCCTTGGCGAAGGAGACGAGTCCCAGGTTGTTGCGGAAGACCATCAGCCGCACCGGGTCCTTCGGATCCAGGGTGACCTGCTGGTGGCTGCCCGCCATCTCGGCGATGGCGGCGACAGGGTCGCCGGCATTCCAGCTCAGCTCAGGGATGTCCGGGGATCCCGCCGGGAGCTGGGTGCGTGACCGCTCGTCGCGCACCACCTCGAGCCGCCACCGCCAGTCCGGCCGACCGGTCACCGTGGTGCCGCCGGGCCAGCCCCGCGCCGGAAGGATCGCGGGCTTGCGGTGCAGTCGCGCCCGTCTGCTCGGCGGGATCCGGGCACCCGCCGGCAACACCACGCCCGGGTCCTCCTCCCAACCCAGCCGCTCGCTGGGCGTCCCGCGCAGGAGCTGCTGCCCGAGGCGCAGCG
This sequence comes from uncultured Actinomycetota bacterium, assembly GCA_963806925.1. Classification (GTDB taxonomy): domain Bacteria; phylum Actinomycetota; class Actinomycetes; order Propionibacteriales; family Nocardioidaceae; genus Nocardioides. The sequence continues at coordinate 288,557 of CAWEAI010000007.1, forward strand.
TGCGCAGGACGCCGCGCTCGGTCGCCCCGGGCTGGTTGCGGGCGGCCGAGGCGGTGCACTGGACGATGCGGGAGTCGAGGGTGTCGTCGTCCTTGCCCCAGAAGTCGAGGCTCAGGGTGCTGGCGAAATGCACGTCCCCCGACAGCACGACGACCCGACGGTAGGTGCCGAGCCGTCGGAGGAAGGCCTCGTGATGGTCCTCGACCGCGCGCCAACCTTCGATGTCCCTGTTCTCGGCGCCGGTGAGACCGACGACGTGACCCGGATCGGTGTCGTCCTCACGCCCCGACATGTGGGTCCTCAGGTCATAGACCAGCGCCGCCACCGGCTGGGCCACCGACTCGATCAGCCGCGGGAACAGCACAGGCGCCGGCGCGATCACCACGAGGAGCTCACGCCCGTCCGTGAACGGCCCCTTCGGCACCTGGGTGTCGATGCTGTCACCCAGCAGCCGCGGCGGCGCGTGCCGGTCGTTGGCGCGGAAGGTGCGGCGGGTGCGGGTGTCGAGCACGCGCACCGTGAACAGCGGTCCGGGCACCTCGTAGTGGAACTCCGCCTTCGGCGCGGACGTGGGCTTGTCGATGCCGAGGACCTCGTCGATCTTGTCGTACGTCGCCCCGGTCGGGGCCCCTACCTCGGCGGCGACCTCCTTGATCCGGTCCAGCAGCTTGTCGTTGGCACTGCGCTGCGCCTCGCTGACGGCAACGACGTTGCCCTGCTCATCGTGGACGTGGTTGTGCAGGAACTTCAGCGGATCGTTCCCCCAGGCCTGGAAGACGGTGTAGGCCATCAGGCCGTTGCGCAGGATCGCCCGCCCGAAGCGCGTGGAGACCACGTTGGTGCGCCACTTGCTGGTGATGTTCCAGTCGTCGGTGATCTCGTGGTCGTCGAAGATCATGTAGGTGGGCACGTTGGCCAGCGCGCGCGCGACCCGCGGAACGGCGTCGCGCCACGCCGTGACTCGTTCGGCCTCCTCGGTGGCTTCCTCGAGCCAGCTCTTGTGGGTCGTCTTGCTCTTCCGGTTCTTCCACTCGTCCGTGCTGCCGTCGAAGGCCGATTCCCAGGGTGTCGCGAAGGTCAGGGCCGCGTTGCCCGGTGGCGGTCCGAAGAGGGTGTCGGGAGCAGGCAGCGTGCTCCAGACGCTGGGGCTGAATGCGGCGCAGTACATCGCCACGAACTCGCCGTAGCCCAGGAGGTGGTTGTGCCCGTCGGTGGTGGTCAGCCGGCCGAGCTTGCGAACCGTCTGCTGACGCCGCATCGCCGGGAAGTTGGCCTGGGTGACCTCGAGGTCGTTCCCTCCGACGGTGAGCTTCTCGGTGCCGATGATCTGCTTGCCGAGGTCGGTGAGCATCGGCAGCAGCACTGCGCCCACGTCATCGGCATAGATCTGGTCGCCGGTGAGGTAGAGCTGCTGGGGTGCGATGTCGAGGTCGCTCAGCCCGTCCTTGACCCTGTCGTCGAGCCACGCGAGCGCGTCGGGTCCTGGGCCGTTGGACTTGCGGCAGGACGTGTGAGCGATGCGCAGGTCCTCGATCGCCGAGGCCGGGGTCACGAAGCTCGGGAGCATGTCATCGGTGTAGCCAAGCTTCAGCGACTTCGGGTTGCCTGTGCCGTCCCTGAGCATCCCCAGCGACTTCAGGCCCTTGGCCTGGCCGCCCGCGTCAACCACCACGTCGTACGAGTAGCGCGTCAGCGACCGCAGACCGGGGACCTCGACATCCACGACGATCGCGTGCAGATGGGCACCGACCTGGCGGGTGGGTCGCATCTGGCTGCCGACCTCGGGGCGATCCGCGATGCCATTGCCCTGCGACGTTGCGCGGCCGTCGAAGACCGTCACAGTGATGTTGCCGGGCACGCTCAGTGCCATGAACACCGAGACCCGTCGCGCATCGACGCGACGGAGAACCGGACCGACGAGCACCGGCGGAAGGTCTGCCACGCTCGCCTCTCCGGCGCGCTCCCCGGACTTCAGCCCGTCCCGGAGAACGGAAGGCGCGCCACGGCTTCCCGGATTGAGAGGCCGAGTAACGGTTGTCTCGACGGTCCTCCCATCGGCTGTGCACGGCAACCCTCCGGTGCCGCGGGAAACCAATTTCAGTGGGAAGGTCTAGACCGGCACACCCCGCCGGGCGTAGGCAGGGCAGCTGCTGCACACTGTCGGAAGCCCCGACGATCGCGTCGACGACACCGTCGAGTGCGGCGCGCGTCGGCGCCGACTCACTCTCTCCTGCACACGAACCGGAGCCGACATGATGGCCACGACCATCACCCAGGACAACTGGTGACGCCGGTGATCATGTCGATGCTCGCCGGAGCCGTGGCCGGGGTTCTCATGGGCTACGTCCTGCATCGAGGACAGCTCTGCTTCCACTCGGCGATCCGCAGCTCCCTGGAGGGTCGATTTCTCCTGGCTCGAGGGTGGGTGCTCGGCGTGAGTCTCGCCTCGGTAGGCCTCGGCCTGCTGTTCCTCCTCCCCGGCACCAGCGGCCTCAACCAGGGTTTGGCCTTCCGGCCAGTCGCCAACGTCGTCGGCGGACTCGTGATCGGCATCGGCATGGTCGTGGCGAGGTCATGCGTCTCCGGGCTGTTCTACAAGCTGGGCTCAGGCATGCTCGGAGCCCTCGTCGGACTGGCCGGGTGGGCCGTGGGCGAGCTGGTCGCCCGGCTTCTCACCGTGCCCGGTCCCACCGTGCTCGCCGGTGGCGAAGGTGCCACGGTCCCCGGCCTGCTCGGTGTGCCGCGCCTCGTCGTCGCCGCCCTTGTCCTTGTGGTCGTCATCATCGCCCTGCGGCTCCGACCCACCCGCGAGTCCCCGGCCCACGACTGGTCATGGGGTTGGCGGTTGATCGGGGTGGGTCTGGGAGTCGCCATCACGGGCGGCTGGGCGCTGGCGGCGCTGGGGGGCAGCAGCTTCGGGCCCAGCTCTGTCGGTGCCGTCGCCAGCATCGCCGGCGGCTCCCCGAACTACTGGTTGATCACCTTCCTGCTCGGAATCGTGGCGGGCGGCAGCCTGTCGTCGCGCACCGCCGGCGGATTCTGGCTTCGCGGCGAGGCGCCCGTCCGCTACGTCCAGCTCGCGACCGGCGGGCTTCTCCTCGGCGCTGGAGGCTGGATCGCCGGAGGCTGCAACCTCGGCCACGGACTATCGGGAGTCGCGCAGCTCAACGTCTCCTCACTCGTCGTCGTGGCAGCGATGGTCACCGGCGTCTGGGGTGCCCGACTCGGCGCGGCGCACGTCGCTGGGCTTGCAACGGCGGTACGCCGCTAGATGACTGATTCCAAGGGGTGCGGCGGTGTGGCGGCGGTGAAGTAGGTCGAGGGTGTCCAAGAGTCGGTGTTGCGACCCAACTCAAGCTCTGGAGGCCTGGTGGACACCGATCTGGACACCCTCGCGACTGCACTCTATGCAACGACCGACGATCTGCTGCGCGCCCATCCCGAGCGTGTTCCCGTGCGCCCGAGGGTCGGGATCAAGCCGCGGACCAGCGACGCCGAGATGCTGACCCTCGCCGTGATGCAGGCCCTGCTGGGCTTCACCAACGAGACCCAGTGGCTGCGGTATGACGCATAGGTGACGGAGTCGGCCAACCGAGTCGGCGATGCCGAGATCATGTTCGTCTCGCGGTCGGAGAGCTTGGACGCATGACACCTACTCATGCTCAAACGTCGCCAGTCGCTCTCGCAGGTCGACGAGCGTGCCGTGCCCGTCAAGGCAGACAGGGTCGTCCGGGTCGTCCGAGCAGCCGGTTACTAACGCCTCGTCCATGTCCGAGTCGAGGTCCTTGACGCTCGCGTCCGAAAGCACCCACCCGAGCGGGGCGGACAGCGTCGGCTGGGTCGCCTGGTGCACCACGAAGACCTGCTTCTCAAAGGATTGCTGATCGAGCACCTGCTGGCACGCGGTGAGATGGGCCGTGGGGTCGGCGACTCTCGGCTGGGAGCACAGGAACCTCTCCGCGGCGTCGCCGACCTGCCGCAGGAGCGCGCTCGTCGGGGCTTGCCGGGTGGCGGCCGCGCCGAGTGCCCACAGCGGGATCAGGCTTTCGGCGATCGATCTTCCGCGCTGCTTGATACCGAAGCTCGTCGCAGGCCCGTTGTCGAGGTAGACGACCATGGGCAGGATTAGCGCGCCAGTGCCTGCTGCGAGCACGTCGTCGTTGTGGGCTCGGACGAGCGGACCCCACTGCGCGGCTAGGTCGTCGATGGTGCCGAGCCCGGTGTTGTCGGCAATCCCGCCGTCGACTAGAGGTGTTTCGGTCAGCTCGTCGCAGGGCCCGATTACCGCGGAGGGCGTCACGTACGGGAAGCGCCCGGATACTAGACCTGCCGTCAACGCGCTGACGTTGCCTAGGCAGCCCTCGTCGGTGTCGGCTGTGGCGTCGGTGGCCGCGAAGGAGCTGATGACGTCGTAGCCGTTCGGACCGGCCCCGCCGGTGCCGCATCCGGGTGCGTTGCTGGCCTCGGTCATCGCTGGTGCGGCGCTCATCCCCGCGGGTGACAGGTCGATCTGGCTCCACAACGCCCGGCACCCGTCGTACGCGTCGGTCGAGGTCAACACGAGGTGACCAGTCACCGAGGTCAGTGCCGAGTCGTCGTCCGCCTCGATGAATCGATGATCGGCGGGCCCGTCACCGGTTTTCGCATCGTCCCAGGCGTGCACCCAGACGTCCTGCATGGTAGCGGCTCGGTCGGTGCCGTCCGGGTCGGTGTCGGCCGACGGTGCGCCCACCCGGACGCCGATCGTCGCCGCGAGCAGGTCCCCGGTAACGAGGGCAACGGCCCCGGCGGCGAGGGACATGGGGCCGCGGATGGCCTCGACCGCTTCCAGCGGCTTGTCGTCGTAGCGACCGACGGTGAGCCCGAGGGAGCCGCCGCTGGCGCCGGTGGAGAAGAACGTCATCTGCTGGCCGCACGTACCTCCAGCGTCCGCGACCTGCTCAAGCCCCTGCGCCGTCCAGTACGTCGCACGGATGCCGCCCCCCTCGGCAGCCAGAATCAACATCGGACGTGCGTCGAACTTCTGTTCCTCGCCGTCGACGATCACCGTGATCGCCTCGGAGGAGACGCAGTTCTGAGAGCCGTCGACCCAATGCGTGAAAGCCTCGGCGAGCGTTGGACGAGCTGGCACCGCCCGGTAGTCCTCCTTGTCCTGGTCGATGCCGTGGACGAAAGTAGGCGAGCCGATCGCGGCAGTTGCGACGAGGCCGATCAGGATGAACGGCACGATCGGCGTGGCCGACAGCCATGGCCTCGGGACGACCAGCATGATCTCGGGCGGACGGCTCTCCTGGGCGTAGGCGACGACGACGCCGAGCAGCACCATGGCGGCGCCGAGGGCCAGCGTCACGCCAGCGACGACCCCAAAGACGGACGCCCAACCGATAGGCGCAAACGCCATCCATCCGAAAGCGAAGCTGGAACAGGCGATCAGGAAGACCCTGATCTTCTGGCTGCTATCGCCGGTCACTCGGTCCCCGGAGAGCGGGGCGGTCGGCGTCGCCCAGATCGCGAACTGCGACCACAGCCCAGTTGGGTTGTTGGCGAAGTCGAGGCGCCGCAGGACCGGCCTGGCGACAAACCAAGGCAGGACAGCGGCAAGGACCGCGAGCGGTATCGCCAGCCACAGTTGCCATGGCACATCGACGTCCTGCGTCGCGAGGCCGGCCGCGAGCAGCCCGATCCAGGCGCGCATCATGCCGAGACCCACGGAGGCCACCGCGGCGATGGCGAGAGCGTCGCCGACAGCCATGACGTGCGCGGGCTTGGTGGCGGCCTTCTCCTGCCGTGCGGCAGGAGAGTTGTAGTGGTCCTTCTTCGTCTCCGCTCTCTCCTGAAAGCACCACCGAACGCCGCAGGATGCGATGGGCACAGCGACCGTGACTCCGCAGAAGACGGCGAGCCGATTCTCATCGACCGGCCAGTCGCTGGCCTTGGCGATGCCGTACAGCGCGAACGCAAACGCGGGTGCGATCAGCCAATGCCACAGGTGCGCCTCGCGCGGCTCGCCCCCCGGGTAGTACCACGGCCAGCCGCGGCCGTCCGTCCCCTTGTCCACCGATCGCTTGAACGCGCAATCTGCGCGGAGGCGCCCGAGGAAGAAGATGGCGGGCGCGATCACGAACAGGGTCGCCCCAACCGCTGCCAGCAGGTGCCAAGTTTCGGCGCCATCGAGCCAACGTCGCTCGATATCCGGCACCTGGTCGCCGACCTTGGGCACTGGTAGGCACGCGAGGGCTGCGACCGGAAGGAAGGCGAACAGCGAGTACCGCTGCACCCACAGCGCGGACCGCCACGGCTTCACTACGTCGCCTCGATCCTTCGTGACCAGTGCTAGCACGATGGTCCCGATGACTACCGCGATCGCACCCCACTTGAGCGCCGTGAACAGCAGGAGAAGTGGGAAGGGCTCGTAGCCGCCAGCGGGTCCCGCGTTGACCCGTTGGTCTCCGGCGAACCACATGGAGATGTTCTCGAGCAGGTCGGCGGCGAAAAGGGACCAGACAGCGAACCTGAGGAAGCCGCGCCACTTCAACGGCACGAAGCTCGCACGGAGGATCCTGCTCGATAGCCAGGTGTAGACCGCGACGAACCCAACGTCGATCACGAGGAAACACCGCAGCAGCCGGTTCCATGCCGCGAGGTCGTCATCTGCCATCGGGAGTCCCCAGAACTCCCGGACGCTCGGGAACCTGAGGCCCGACAGAGCACCGAAGTCCATCGCCGCCTCGCCTCCGGCTACGAACCCCCGGGCAAGACCATTTATCTCGTTCAGCGCGAGCAGGGCACCCAGGAGCAGCGTCAGGAGCACTCCAATCCTGTAGTCACGGGGCTTCTGATGCAGACGGAGAGTGCTGGTCGGCTCGGGCGGCTCTACAGGCGTGCCAAACAAAAGCCGCCACAACCTAGTTAGCGTGAGCCGCTTCCGCTGCGACTGGGTCGGCCGCCGCGCCTCGTCGGACGTGACACTCGATGCGTCCTCCGCCATGCGGGCACGCTAGCGGTCAGCGCGCCATTGCGTCACCAGTGAGACAGTCGCGTACCGCGACAACCGCAACGTCGTGACCGCAACCGGCGGCACGCCACAAAGTTGCAGATCCCTGGTGACCAGCGAGCCGTCGGGCCTAGTGAGCCGACAGGCGGCGGATAGACGCACCTGCCGGAGCGCGCGGATCGCGGCGTGAGCGTGCGTTCGGTCGCAGCACAAATCGTCGATGTGCTCGGTGGAGGCAAGAGTGCCGCGCAGGACGAAAGCTATGCAGGGAAGTCTGGAGCGGTCAGCGGGCAGGAAGAAGCCGACTTGCACCGGCGAGCACCCGAAACGCTGCCCGCTGTAACGGCACTGGGGGCCGCGGCAGGTACATGTTGTGTGCTAGGCCGAGCCGCGCTGTCACGAGGAGGGGTGGCATACCTTTCGTGTTGGTTCGTCCCTCGCGTGCGCAGCGGAAGTACTCGTCGAAGAACTCCTCGATGTCCGCGCCGGGAGTGAAGGTGAGCCGGACGCGAGCGCCCTGATCGCCGTCCGGAGCCCACGCGTGCGGCGAACCGGCAGGCACCACAATGGACTCGCCTGGGCCGCACACCGACTCTTCACCTCGGCACCGGACCCGGATACGGCCGTCGAGGACCTCAAATGACTCCTCTTGGCGCAAATGGATGTGCTCAGCCGGCAGGAACGCGGTCGGACTCAGCGCGAGGTCCATCTCTGCCAGAGCACCACCGGTCTGAGCGCTGGTCCGGACAAATGTGATGCGTTCCCCTGTTACGGGGTTCTCGATGACGTCGCCGGGCTGCACCATTCGCTGAACCTACCTCGCACAACGTCTTCGTGGAGCAAAGCGCACCTCCATCACCCGTGCGGAACCGGGGGCCTCATGCTTCTGCGACAACCCGGTTCTCCGGCGGCCTCGGGCCATCCGGGCAACAAGCAGATCCGGATGTCCACCGGGCGCCGACAGGCGGCGGAGTGACGCTACTCGGACAACTGGACCTGCCCGTTGCGAACGATTGGGCTCGAATTCTTGCGTCGGCCGAGGCTAGGAGGATGTCTGAAGGAGAATTCGACCATTGCTGGTCGTCGCCTCTTGTGCGACTTACTATGGATTGCTTTTTGGCCCACTAGCGAGAAGCTCTGCCAGTCTCGCGCGCAGCGCATCTCTGGCCTCGTCCGCGGAAGTGTCCTGGGGGAGGGACTGGAGTACCTGAAGCAGTCCTGCGGCTTCCTGTTGTTGTCCCGCCAAGAGTTGGGCGTGCAGGTTGGCATCCGACTCCAAGGCCTGGGCCTTCAACCGTGACTCGCTTTGCTGAGCCTGGAGGTCGGCGGCTTCTGAGGCGCTGCCTTCTATGAGTGTTTCAATTGCCTCGATGACGCGTTTCAGTATGCGATAGACCAGGTCGGACGAGAAGCCCCCTACAAGCGCTAGGAGCGGAACTGTGACTTGGAAGGCATCATTGGTGACGTCATTGGGATTTGAAGAGGATGGTAGGAGGATCGAAAGGATTACGGCAAGTATCAAGCCAGCGAGCAGGCCCAGCACAAAGCGCATCCAATAAGAGGATTCGTATTGGTCGTCGTAGCTCAGGTTCTCGATGTACCGGCGTGCCTTGAAAAGGGCTGCAAATGAGGCCCCGAGCGAAGCAGCGACTATCAGATAGCAGCCCGTCTGCGTCTTATCGACAATGTCGCCTGTAAAAAGACCTTCGGTCGAACTGAGGCGTGTTCCAACGGCCAGCGCCAAGGCGATGAACAGCGGCACGAGAATCATCGCAAGCGCAAGCATCATGCGGACGAGCCTCACTGACCCGAGCCACGGAAAGGGCTGCGACTGCACCGAATGTTCTTCGGAACTGACGGCCCCTGTCTGTTCGTCGGGCTGGAAGTACAGGAGCGCAAGGGTCTTCGGCATGGCGGGAGCAACGAGTGTGGATAGATCCTTGTGCGCCCTAACGAGTGCCGCGACTTCCTCGTCACTAGGGTCGCTGCCGATATTCTCGACAACCAAGATGTCGGTCGCGTTTGGGGTCCGTCCACGTTCTAAAGAATAACGAATCATGGCGGATGCCTGCCGCCAGACTTCGAAGACCAAGTCATTTGCCGTGGTCGTGCCAATTTGATTGGGAAAGCGTGCGATCATGAAAAATCTGATAATCAGCAACACAGTGGACAAGACTATTAGTCCCCATAACGAGCGATCCAGATTCTGCGTTGTCCTCTCGGCCTCGAGATCGAACTCACTCAGTATTCCGACCGCGAGAATCAGGACCCAGACGGCCCAGATTGCTGACGCGATCCAGAAACTCTTCGATGCCCATGGTCGATCGAAGTCCCAACCAAGGGGTTTAAGGCCAGCACTCGCTGACTTTGACCTCTGCATTGGACCTCCCTTGGAGCGGGCTGGGTGCCGTTGCAGACCAGAGTCCTCTCACGGTGCTTGTCACGCAAGACCAGGCCCCACCAGAAGATTCGACTTCTGCCACCGGACTCACGCCCGAAGCCGGTCTGTGCCGGCGAGTCGAGAGTTCGCCCATCCACCGACCGCCGATCACCTAGACGGTATGTAGCGACGCCGTCGCAGTGACGGGGTTGCGGGCCGGGGCCTCACTCACAGAGATTCGTGGGTTACCGAGCAGGGGCCGCCTGCTCGGCCTATCCGACAGTTGTGGGAGGCCCCGGTGTTTACAGAGCGTACGAGTGTTGGGCTCGACGTGCACGCACGATCGGTTGCTGCGGCAGCGATCGATGGCGTCACGGGCGAGCTGGTCCAGGCAAAGCTGACCCCGTCGCACGAGCACATCCGCTCTTGGCTGGCCGGGCTGCACGGTCCGGTGGCGGTGGCCTACGAGGCCGGGCCGACGGGGTTCGGGTTGTCGCGGTCGTTGAACGCGGCCGGGATCCGTTGCGAGGTCGTCGCGCCGTCAAAGCTGCAGCGCCCCAGCGGCGACAGGGTCAAGACCGACGCGAAGGACGCAGTCCACCTCGCCCGACTGCTGCGGCTGGACGAGATCACGGCGGTCACGGTGCCCAGCGTCGACCAAGAAGCCGCACGCGACCTGGTCCGCGCCCGTGAGGATGCACGCGGTGATCTGATGCGGGCCCGGCACAGGTTGTCGAAGCTGTTGCTGCGCCAAGGGTTCGTGTACTCCGACGGCCACGCGTGGACCGACAGGCATGACATGTGGCTGCGCCAGGTCGGGCGCGAGCTCGTTGCGCCAGCGACCCGGTTGACGTTCGAGTCCGACTACGACGCCGTCCTCACGGTCAAGGCCCGCAGGGACCGCCTCGACGACGCGATCACCCTGATGGCCGCGGACTGCGAGTTCACCCCGACCCTTCGGCGGCTGGGGTGTCTGCGCGGGATCGGGACCCTGACCGGGTTCGCACTCGCGGTCGAGGTCGGCGACTGGGACCGCTTCACCGGCAAGACCATCGGCTCCTTCATCGGACTGGTGCCCAGCGAGTACTCCTCGGGCCAGTCCCGGGTCCAGGGGTCGATCACCAAGACCGGCAACACCCACCTGCGGCGGCTGCTCGTAGAAGCCGCGTGGCACCACCGGCCCGCCTACCGCGTCGGGAAGACCATGCGGGACCGGTGGGAACTCGCCGGTCCCGCCGCCCGGGCCCGCGGCGATCAAGGCAACCGTCGGCTGCACCACCGCTGGGACACCATGCGCGCACGACACAAGAGGACACGGTCGCCAACGTCGCGATCGCCCGCGAGCTGGCCGGCTGGTGCTGGTCCCTGGCCGTCTCGAGGAATGAGGGCCCGACCCTGATCTGCTTCGTCGACCAAGGCCTTGAGCAGCCGCGCGAGGAGCGACCCGCGATTCAGCTATGAGCAGCGCTGAGCAATCAGCGCGACGCTCGACTCTAGACACGCGACCCGCTCCAGCCGAACAGCCCGTCCTGCGGTACCCAACCCGCGCATATCAGCCTGACCGTGCGTCGCCAACGACACGCTGACCAAGGACACAACGACGAAGCACGAGGCGCCCGCCCCGGGACGTACCGGAACGGGCGCCTCAACCTGCCCCTTGACAGGAGGTCACTACATATCAGCTGTCAGTGCAGCAGGCCCTGTCGCCGAATGTGCGGGGCGTACCCACCATGCGCGTCCATCTGGGCGCAATGCAGCGCGGTCCGGGACACTTCCGCCGTTGCAATGACCGTCTTCGGCATCGTCGTCACCGCCAGACCATCTCGCCGCAGCATCTCCCACGACCCGCCCTCGGTGAGGTTGCGACTGCGATCGCACCACCGCCGCACCTGCCGTGGACGGCGACCGGAGACCGACGACACCGGTCCCCAAGGGCCGCTCACCGTCCGTCCTGCCCTTGCGGACAGTCGACGATCGAGCTCGAAGTCCCAGTCGAACCGGGTTCGTTGATCTTCTCGGTCAGGGGCGACGTGTGAGCGTCAGCGTCCGTACGGGAGTTCGGCCATGCTTCGTCGTCCTCGCCGATCGAACGGGCCTGCGTCGCGCTCGGTGTACAGGGTCCCGACGCCCCATGGTTGGTCGTGGTGCTACACGCTCACCCGGCTGTTACGGCCGATCGCGTCACGGCTTTCGCGTAGCCGTGCCCCGGCGTCGCCATGTCGAGTCAAGGCCGGTGTCGCAGGC
>CAWEAI010000008.1:0-207656 GCA_963806925.1 uncultured Actinomycetota bacterium
TTGTCAAGGGCCAGTAGGAACTGCCCAGTGGCGGTCATGAAACCTGCCCGCTGACGGTCACGAGATCTGCCCGGTGGTGGCCATGGGATCTGCCCAAAGGGGGCTGTGGCCACCACCGACCGGGGTGCTCAGTCTCAACGGGCTCACCCCTTGGCCGGCGAGTGCCTGGGTGAGTCGGACTGACTCACCGCTGGTCTGGCAGACGTGGGCGTGGTGGAGCAGCCTGTCGACGGTGGCGGTGGCCAGCGTCTTGGGCATGAGCTCGTCGAACCCGGATGGGTGCAGGTTCGAGCTGATCGCGACCGAGCGCTTCTCATAGGCGGCGTCGACGAGCCGGTAGAGCCCCTCGGCGGCGTCGGCCGCGACTGGCAGCAGGCCGATGTCGTCGACGATGACGAGGTCGGCACGCAGGACCCGGGCGATGGCCTTGGTCACGGTGTCGTCGGCACGGTGACGACGCAGCAGCACGCCGAGGTCTTCCAGGGTGAACCAGGCGACCTTCAGTCCTTGCTCGACGGCTTGTTGGCCGAGTGCCTCCAGCAGGAACGTCTTCCCGGTCCCCGACGGGCCGCACACCACGAGGTTCTCCCGTCGGTGGACCCATTCCAGGGTCCGTAGCGCCTGCTGGGTCGGCGCGGGGATCGAGGAGGCCTCGGGCTGCCAGGCATCGAACGTCTTCCCGGTCGGGAACCCCGCCGCTGCCCGTCTGGTGGCGAGTGCGGAACGTTCCCGGCCGGCGACCTCCTCGGCGAACAGGGCCTTGAGGACCTCGACCGGTTCCCAGCGTTGGGCCTTCGCGGTCGCGACGACCTCGGGTGCGTGGCGGCGGATGTGCGGTAGCCGCAGCTTGCGCAGCAGCTCCTCCAGCTCGATCGGCAACGGCGGCGCCGAAGACGTGACTGGCGGGACGCTCTGGTCGTCATGCGACCACCTCGTCCTCGGCGGCGATCTCCTCGCGGCGATCTCCTCGCCGGTGCTTGCCGAGCGTTGCTGGGTGGGCGCTGCTGGTTGGGCTGGCCGAGTCGTGCCCAGGCGCTGGTGCCCTGGGTCAGCGAGGAGTCCTCGCTGGCCCGGTGCTCACCGGCCTTCGGCGCGCGGGCGTGGTGGTCGAGGATCGAGGACAGGTCGGCCTCGGCGAACCGGCCATGGACCGCAGCGTGCCCGAGTGCCCAGTCGACCTCGACGGGGTCGAACAGCTTGGCCAGCGCGAGTGCTTCGGCCATCTTGACCCGCATCTTGGTGGTGCCGGCCGCATGCTGCCTCGACCAGCCACAACCGGGCGCCCTCGCCCAGGTCGAGGAACTCCGACTTCGGCGGCGTTGCTTCGCTCGTGGTCGACGATCCAGCGGTCCTTCAGGCTGGCGGCGGGAAGTGGTCGTCGTCGATCTTCGGCGTGCCCGGGGTGGCCCGCGCGTGACGGGCGACCTCGACGTGGACCGTCCTCGCCGACGTGGACGATGACGACCTGCTCATCGACCCCGACACCCTGGGTGCGGACCCACACCGTCGCACCGAGCAGCTGGTGCGGGACCGAGTACTGGCCGGACTCGAACGTCACCATCGGCGTGTTCGCCGGCACCACCCTGGTGGTCCCGAACGCGACCGTGTGCGGCGTCGTCGGGACCGGGTGCAGCCGGGCACGTTCTTCGGCGAGCATCTCGATCGGTGGCCGCTTCGTCACCCGATGCGCACGGGTGTTGACCTTCTCGCAGAACGCCTCGCAGGCTGCCTCGAGCTCAGCGAACGACCCGTACTCCTCACGCAGGTTGGTGTCCTTCGGGACGAGGTCGGCCTTGCTGATCTTCACCGACGACTCCGTGCCGCCCTTGGACGCCGGATCCGCGGGCACGCAGGTGTGGACCACCACCGAGTAGTGCTCAGCGAACCCGACCAGCTGCCCGTTGCGGACCGGGATCCCGGCGATGTGCTCGACCGTGACGGTCTTCTCGTTGTCGGTCAGCACATAGGTCGGCACCCCACCGAGTCGCCGGAACGTCTGGTCCAGCGCAGCGAACACGCTCGGCATCGTCTTGTCGCGCAACGCGATCACCACACGGAACCGCGACCAGGCCAGCCAGGCCACGAACAGCACCGTCTTGACGCCGTCGACGACCGGACCGTCGCCGTAGTCGTACTGCAACCACATCCCCGGCTCGGTGACCCAGGGCCGGTGGACCCGCACGTGACCGGCCCGGTAGGACTGCTTGACCTTCGCGACCGCCCGACGGGTGGTGCGCTCCGAACCGGCGTACCCCAACGCGATGAGCTTGTCGTGGGCTACGTCGGCACGGACCTTGCCGTGCGACCGCTCGACCCACTCCTCGACCTTGGGCAGGTACTCATCGATCAGCTGCGGCCGGGCCGCGGCCTTGTCCAACTCGCCGGCCGCAGCGCGGCGCTCGACGTAGTGCTTCACGGTGTGGTGGGAGCAGCCGGCCAGCTCGCCGGCATCACGCAACGACCCGGTCAGGTCGTAGGCATCCAAGATTTTCATGATCTCCTCGGCAGACTTCACTGTGTCCCTTCCTCGGGCGATAGGCGCTTCAGCACCGCTCATCGCACCCGAGGAAGGGGCCTCAACCGCGGGAACGCGGCGAGGCAGACGACGTCGTGTCGGGCAGATCCCATGACCGTCAGTGGGCAGTTCTCATGTCCGCCAGCGGGCAACTCCGTGGCCGTCTCCGGGCAGTTTCTCGTGGCCGCCGATGCGTTGGCCCATCCCGGCGTCACGCTGGGCGGTGGGTCCGGCTGCATCGGTGCGGACCGCGGCTGCGTGCCGAGGTGGCAAAGTCCTACACGGGCGTGGGCGGTGTCACTGCAGTCGCTCGTCGTGCAGCGTCGGTGTTCGCTTCGTCGACCAGCTCTTGGGCGACGGCTCGGAGCTTGATGTTGCGGTGGGACGACGCCCGCACGAGGAAACCGAACGAGTGGTCCTCGTCCATGTCGTAGCGGTGCATGAGCAGCCCGATGGCCTGCCCGATGACTCGTCGGCTCTCCAGTCCCTTGGTGAGGGTGTCGCGTTCCTGGGCGTGCCCGAGGGCGATCGCAGCGTGTGTGGCGAAGAGACCGGCGAGGACTCGGGCGTCTTCGCTCACGTGGTCCGAGGTCGTGGAGTAGAAGTTGATGCCACCAAGCGTGTCATCGCCGAGGATACAACTTGACCGCCAGCTGGGACCTCACGCCCATCGCGCGGGCCTTCTGGGTGTAGCTCGGCCAGCGCTGCTCATCCTGCAAGCTGGAGACGCACACCACCTGATTGCCTTGCAGCACCTCCGAGCAGGGACCTTCCTGCAGGCTGTACTGCGCGAGGTCCAGTGGTAGACGGCATCGCCGGTGAAGGCTCGCGTGATGATGGCCCTCTTCTTCTCCACCGTGGCGATGCCGGCGTTGTCGAATCCCGGCACTGAGTTGCAGGCGACCTCGACGATCGTCTGGAGGGTGTCGTCGAGGCTGCGGGGAGTATTGAGGGTGCGGGCGGCCGCTGCGATGGACAGGGCGTAGTCGGTGGGCGCGAGCATCGCGGCTCTTTCAGTGCACTGGAAGTGAGGCACACAGAGAGCGCTCTTCGCGAGCCGCTGCAGACCCGTCGCGGTTCGAGATGAACCATCCGACTGTTATCGACTGTACGCCTCGAATCCACTGACCGCGTCTGCAGGAGAGATAGCGGCCTGTTGGTGTGTGTGACGCGCCGTGGGTCGGGGTGAGCGTTCGGCGCGAGCCCATCGGCGGCCACCGGGACAGTGGGGCGGTCCGGATAGCCAATGTTGGACCAAGAGGTTGAAACTTCAAGCGTGTAACATCTGTGTAACAAGCCACCGAGAATCCATGCGAAACGCCGCCGAGCGACCAGAAGGTCGATCTGCGGCGTTTCTGCAGGTCAGCAATGCGGCGCCGTCTTCGAGGCGCACCATGGTGCGCGAAGATTCGGCGCCGGGGACGTTGCGGTGCGCGGTGGTTCGGACGGATGCTGGTCGGGTTCGTCGTGGTCGACCCCGTTGCCTCTGTGGTGCCTGTGAGCCTGAAGGTCAGCATGGTGGCGGAGGGCTTCCACGGGAACCGTGGATTGGTGCCGTAGAGCCCGTGCGTCAGACTTTCGAACTCCCTGCCCTCCCCGCGACGGACGCTTTGTGTCCGTGCGAGAAGGGAGACCGTGATGGAAGTCGTGCACCCGCGGTGTGCGGGGATGGACGTGTCGAAGAGGGACGCCAAGGTGTGCGTTCGAGTCGCCGGCGCCGGGCGCCGCAAGACGGTCGAGACCGTCACGACGTGGACCTCGATGACCAGCCAGATCCTGGCGCTGCGTGAGCACTTGGTCGCCGAGCAGGTCACGTGCGTGGGGATGGAAGCCACCGGGGACTACTGGAAACCGTTCTACTACCTCCTCGACGACCTCCCCGGCGTCGAGGTGATGCTGGTCAACGCTCGCCACGTCAAGACCGTGCCGGGTCGCAAGAGCGACGTGGCCGATGCGACCTGGCTCGCGCAGCTCGCTGCGCACGGGTTGGTGCGTGCGTCGTTCGTGCCCCCGGAACCGATCCGGCAGCTGCGGGACCTGACCCGGGCACGGACCGCGATCACCCGCGAACGAGCACGGGAGGCCCAGCGACTGGAGAAGCTGCTCGAGGACGCCGGGATCAAACTGTCCGCGGTCGCCTCCGACATCCTTGGGGTCTCGGGCCGGCTGATGTTGGAGGCACTGATCGCCGGCGATCACGACCCTGCCGCACTCGCGGACCTGGCCAAGCGACGGTTGCGGAATAAGATCCCAGAGCTGACCGAGGCGTTGAACGGGCGGTTCAACGCCCACCATGCGTTCCTCGTCCAGGTCCATCTGGACCTCATCGACCAGCACACAGCCGCGATCGACAAACTGACCGCGCGGATCGAGGTGATGATGGAACCCTTTCAAGGATTCCACGACCTGATCTGCACCATCCCAGGCATCGCCACGATCACTGCCGATGTGGTCGTGGC
Organism: uncultured Actinomycetota bacterium; assembly: GCA_963806925.1. Classification (GTDB taxonomy): domain Bacteria; phylum Actinomycetota; class Actinomycetes; order Propionibacteriales; family Nocardioidaceae; genus Nocardioides. Next base: position 4,975 of record CAWEAI010000008.1, read on the forward strand.
CGAGACCGGCGCGGACATGTCCCGGTTCCCTAGCGCCAAGCACCTCGCGTCCTGGGCCGGGACCACGCCGGGCAACAACGAGTCCGCCGGGAAGGTGAAGTCCAGCCGGTCGCGTCCTGGCAATCCCTACCTACAAGGCGCTCTCGGCGCAGCCGCGATGGCCTGCGCGCAGAACCCACGCACCTACTACGGTGCCCGCTACCGACGCATCGCGAGCCGGCGAGGGCCCAAGAAGGCCAACGTAGCAATCCAGCACTCCATGCTCATCGCGATCTGGCACATGGGCACCACCGGCACCCTCTACGACGACCCGGGCGCTGACTACTTCACTCGACTCAACCCCGGCCGCGCGAAGAACCGAGCGATCCACCAACTCGAAGCCATGGGCTACCGAGTGACCCTCGACGACGCATCCTGAAACGCCCTGACGCGAAGACCCACCCTCCTGGGGTGAATCTTCGCGTCAGAGGCGGTTTTCTTCGGTTGGCAGGCAACGTCGGAGACCGCCCCGAATGGCCGAAATTAGATGTCGTAGTAGAGCTCGAACTCGTGCGGGTGCGGGCGGAGCTGGACAGGCGCGATCTCCTGCGTCCGCTTGAAGTGGATCCACGTCTCGATCAGGTCGTCGGTGAAGACACCGCCGGCCGTCAGGTAGTCGTGGTCCTCCTCGAGTGCATCGAGGACGGCACCGAGCGAGGTCGGCACCTGGGCGATCTCGGCCATCTCGTCCGGCGGCAGCTCGTAGATGTCCTTGTCGATCGGCGCAGCAGGCTCGATCTTGTTCTGGACGCCGTCGAGCCCGGCGAGCATCAGCGCGGCGAACGCAAGATAGGGGTTCGCCGACGGGTCGGGGAAGCGGGTCTCCACGCGCTTGGCCTTCGGGTTGGCGCCCGTGATCGGGATCCGGACCGAGGCGGAGCGGTTGCGCGAGGAGTAGACCAGTGAGATCGGCGCCTCGTAGCCCGGGACCAGGCGGTGGTAGGAGTTCACCGTCGGGTTGGTGAACGCCAGCAGCGACGGCGCGTGCTGGAGGATGCCGCCGATGTACCAGCGGGCCATGTCCGACAGGCCGGCATAACCGGTCTCGTCGTAGAACAGCGGCTCGCCGTCCTTCCACAGCGACTGGTGCACGTGCATGCCGGAGCCGTTGTCACCGAAGATCGGCTTGGGCATGAAGGTGACCGACTTGCCCTGCTCCCAGGCGGTGTTCTTGATGAGGTACTTGAACTTCATCACGTCGTCGGCGGCCTTGAGCAGCGTGTCGAAGCGGTAGTTGATCTCCGCCTGGCCGGCCGTGCCGACCTCGTGGTGCGCGCGCTCGACGAGCAGGCCGCTGGCCTCGAGGTTCTTGACCATGTCGGCGCGAAGGTCGCTGTAGTGGTCGTAGGGCTCGACGGGGAAGTAGCCACCCTTGAGGCGGGTCTTGTAGCCGAGGTTGTCGTCGCCCTCCTTGCCGGAGTTCCACCAGCCCTCGATCGAGTCGATGTGGTAGTAGCCCTCGTTGACGCCGGTGCTGTAGCGCACGCTGTCGAAGATGTAGAACTCGGCCTCGGGGGCGAAGAAGGCGGTGTCCGCGATGCCGGTCGAGTCGAGGTAGGCCAGCGCCTTGCGGGCGATGTTGCGCGGGTCGCGGCTGTAGGCCTCACCGGTGATCGGGTCGTGGATGAAGAAGTTGACGTTGAGCGTCTTCGACTTTCGGAAGGGGTCGATGTACGCCGTGGTGGGATCCGGGAACAGGGCCATGTCCGACTCGTTGATGGCCTGGAAGCCGCGGATCGACGACCCGTCGAAGTTCAGACCGTCGTCGAACACGCTCTGGTCGAAGGACGACACCGGCACCGTGAAGTGCTGCATGATGCCGGGCAGGTCGCAGAAACGGACGTCGACCATCTCGACGCCCTCGTCCTTGATGAACTTGAGCAGTTCATCGGAATTGTTGAACATTCGGTCCTCCTTGACGGCGGCCAGCGCGCGTCGAGTTTGCAGCGTCACGTACGGCACCTCGTTGCACCGTGGCCGTCACGCTAGGGGGCAGCAGTTTCTTGACCGTATCCCGTTTGTTTCGCGCGTGTGACGACTGACCGTCAGATGGCCGGTGTGAGGGCCCTCCTAGGCTTGTCGCGTGACCAGCGCTGTAACACCCGACGTGCGTCCGCCCCCGCTCGCTCGACGGGTCCTCGCGCTCTTCGTCGACTGGGTGACGTGCCTGGCGGTGGTCGAGGGCCTCGTTGCTGCTGGCGTCCTCGAGGGCAACCCCAACGGCGTCGGCACACTGGCGCTCTTCGTGCTGGAGTCCGCAGTCTTCACCGCGCTCGTCGGAGGGTCGTTCGGCAAGCTGGTGACGCAGGTCCGGGTCCTGCGTACCGACGGCTCGGGACAGCCGCCATCACTGCTGAGGTCGCTGGTGCGATCGGTCCTCGTCGGGCTGCTGCTGCCGCCGCTCCTGACCTTTGACGATCGTGGACTCCACGACGTCGCTGCGGGGACGCGGACGGTCGCGATCTGAGCCTGGGTCAGCGGCCGCGCTGCTGCGAGCGCATGCCCTTCATCGAGGTCGGGATCGGGCCCTTGGGCAGCGGGAGCTTGCCACGCTGGGCGTCGAGCGCCTTGAGCCGCTGGAGGATGTCGGTCATCTCGGCCGGCTTGACCGAGCGGCCGAGCTTCTGGACGTGACGCACCAGCTTGGGCAGCGGCACCTCGCCGTCGCCGCGACCGGCGATGATCTCGTGGATCGGCACGCCGTAGGCCACGCGCTCGTGTTTCTTGCGCTCGGTCACCATCAGCGCCTTGAGCCTGGCGTGGCTCGAGCCCTCGCCGACCAGCACGATGCCGGGCGGGCCCACGATGCGGTGCACGACGTCCTGCTGCTTGGTGAAGCCGACCACCGGGTCGACCTTCCACCCGCGCTTGAGCATCTGCAGGGCTCCTGCGGCCGCGGCCGGCTGCCCCTCCATCTGCGTGTACGCCGCGTTCTGGGCGCGGCGGCCGAAGACGAGCAGCACCAGGAGGATGCCGATCATCAGGGCGCCGGCGACCGAGATGATCCACCCGATCGCACCGTCACCCGGCAGCACCCACATCAGGCCGAAGCCGAGAGCGGCGCCCACCACGAACGTACCGAGCAGGATCAGGCCCAGGCGCGGGTCGCTCCGCTTGGCCATCTGGTAGGTCTGGGTGATCTGCGCCCGGCGCGAGGAGGGCGAGGAGGCGGGGGTCGACATGGGTGGCCCTGTCCGGTCGTGAGTGCGATCTGGGAAAGCGGGAGGGGTGGGACGGTCGTACTAGACGGCTGCGGCGGCGCGGGCGTCCATGGCCTGACCGTACAGCCGACCTGCCCGGTAGGACGAGCGGACCAGCGGCCCGGAGAGAGCACCGGCGAAACCGATCTCGTCGGCCTCGTCCTTGAGCTCGACGAACTCCTCCGGCTTGACCCAGCGCTCGACGGGGTGATGCCGCGGCGAGGGGCGCAGGTACTGGGTGATCGTGATCAGCTCGCAGCCCGCTTCATGCAGGTCGCGCAGCGCCTGGCTGACCTCCTCACGCGTCTCGCCCATGCCGAGGATGAGGTTGGACTTGGTGACCAGGCCGAAGTCACGCGCCTGGGTGATGACGTCGAGCGAGCGGTCGTAACGGAAGGCGGGGCGGATCCGCTTGAAGATCCGCGGGACCGTCTCCACGTTGTGGGCCAGCACCTCGGGCCGCGACTCGAAGACCTCGGTGAGCAGGTCGGGCTTGCCGTTGAAGTCGGGGATCAGGTTCTCGACGCCGGTGCCGGGGTTCATCTCGTGGATCGCGCGGACGGTCTCGGCGTAGAGCCAGGCGCCGCCGTCGGGGAGGTCGTCGCGAGCGACGCCGGTGATGGTGGCGTACTTGAGCTCCATCTTCTGCACCGACTCGGCGACGCGGCGGGGCTCGTCGCGGTCCAGCGGCTGCGGCTTGCCGGTGTCGATCTGGCAGAAGTCGCAGCGCCGCGTGCACTGGTCGCCACCGATGAGGAAGGTGGCTTCCTTGTCCTCCCAGCACTCGAAGATGTTGGGGCAACCGGCCGACTGGCACACGGTGTGCAGTCCCTCGGACTTCACCAGGCTCTGCAGGGCCGTGTATTCCGGACCCATCCTCGCCTTGGTCTTGATCCACTCCGGCTTGCGCTCGATCGGAGTCTCCGCGTTGCGGATCTCGAGTCGGAGAAGCTTGCGTCCCTCGGGCGTGGCAGCGGCAGTCACCCACTCACCCTACGCCGCGCCAGGGGGCCACCCAATTCGCCCGGGGCGGCGTCAGGCGCCGGGCCGGACCAGCTCGATACGGGGCCCGCGAGCGGGCTCGGGGCGCGGCTCGTAGTCGGGTGTCGGGTGGTAGGGGAGCCACGCAAGGTACGCCGACAGGTGCCGGCGCACGTTCGGCAGCACGTCGGAGACGGTGACGTCGCGCCCCAGCTCCTCGGTCAGCGACGTGACACCGGCGTCGGCGATGCCGCACGGCACGAACCGGTCATACCAACCGAGATCGACGTCGCAGTTGAGGGCGAACCCGTGCATCGTGACACCACGGCTCACCCGGATGCCGATCGCCGCGATCTTGCGCTCGGCACCCCGGTCGTCCGCGCGCAGCCAGACCCCGCTGCGCCCCGGCACGCGAGCGGTCGTCACGCCGAGGTCGGCGCAGACCGCGATCAGCGCCTCCTCGACACGACGGACGTAGTCGACGACCTTGACGTGGTCGGGCAGGGTCACGATCGGGTAGCCGACCAGCTGACCGGGGCCGTGGAAGGTGATCTTGCCGCCACGGTCGACGTCGATCACCTCGGCGCCGCCGGGGTCCAGCGGCCGTTCGTGGGCAGCCGTGCGCTTGCCCGCGGTGAACACGGCAGGGTGCTCGAGCAGCAGGACGGTGTCGGGACGGGTGCCGGCGACCACGGCTTCGTGCACCCGGCGCTGGGCCTCCCACGCGGCGAGGTAGTCGACGGCCTCGGCGCCGAGGCCGGCGACCTCGTAGTCCAGTGCGCGCTCCACGTCGGGGTCCAGAGACATGCGGCGAGCCTACCTGTGGACGAGCGCGGACGCCGGGACGGGAAATCGGAGAGGGTGGAGCGGTGGACCCCCGCCGCCTGCTTCCCGTCGTCGCCGCGCTGGCGTGCGTGTGTGTCGTGGCGACACTGGTCGTCACGCTCGCACGGCTGGCGGACCGACCGCCAGATCGGGCCCCGGACACCCTCACAGCCCCGGCGCCTGTCGCGCGGGGACCGGCGCAGATCCTCGCAGCGTGGGACGAGCGCCGTGCCGCCGCGTGGGCGGCAGGCGATCCCGAGACGCTGCGCAGCCTCTACGCTGCCGGCTCGCGCGCCGGCACAGCCGACGTCCGACTGCTGCGCGACTACCTCCGGCGCGGCCTGAGAGTGGAGGGCCTGCGGACCCAGGTGCTGGCGCTGGACACCACTGACCGCACGGCGTCCCGGCTCGTGCTGGTGGTCACCGACCGCGTCGTCGGTGGGCGGGCCGTCGGCGGGTCGACACCTGTCGCCCTGCCGACCGACCGCGCTTCGACGCGACGGATCGTGCTGGTGAGGGAGGGTGAGCAGTGGCGCGTCGCGGAGGCTCGCGATCAGGCGAGCGCGACGGCCAGCACCTCGCGTACGTCTTCGTCCACGAAGTCGTAGCCCGCGCGCTCCAGCGCAGCGGGTCGGGCGTTGATAGAGCCCAGCAGCTCGGGGGCGAGGTCACCGGCGGCAGGCTTCAGCAGGGCAGACGGCACCGCGAGGAACGCGCGGCGGTGCACCGCCGCTGCGAGCGCCCGGGTGAACTCGGCATTGGTCGGGGGCACCGGGCAGCTCAGGTTGAAGGCACCGGAGACGTCACGCGACTCAGCGAGGTAGCACACCGCGCCGATCCAGTCGCGCAGCGAGATCATCGGCATGTACTGCTCGCCCGACCCGAGACGGGCGCCGCCGCCGAGCTGGAAGAGCAGCCGCAGCTGCTTGAGGGGCGGGGACGCCTTGTCCATCACCGGGGCCGTCCGCAACACGCACACGCGCGAGCCGGCCGAGCGGGCCTCGTCAGCGGCTTCGTCCCAGGCGCGGGCGACGCGGGTGAGGAACGCGTCACCGTGGGTGGGCGTGTCCTCGGTCACCGGGGAGGCGCCGTGGTCGCCGTACCAGCTGATGCCGTTGCCGGCGAGGAATGCCGGGGGTCGCTCGGCCGAGGCGATGGTGCGGGCCAGGAGCTCGGTCGTCGAGACCCGGCTGTCCATGACCTCGCGGGTCCACTTCCTCGAGTGCGGGTTGCCGGCGATGCTCGCTCCGGCGAGGTTGACCACCACGTCGGCGCGGTGGATCACCTCGGTGTCGACCTGACCTGTCCGTGGATCCCACCGCGACTCGTGTGCGGAGGCGGGCTCACGACGGACGAGGGCAGTGACCTCGTGGCTGTGCGCGCGCAGGTGAGTGCTCAGGTGGGTGCCGAGAAAGCCCGAGGCTCCGGCAATGACGACACGCATGTCCCCACCCAACCACCCGGGCCAAGCGGCTCCCTCGAGAGACGGTCGCTCGTGGTGACCCGGTCAGCCGGCGAGGTGGGCCCAGCGCGCCGACAGCTCGGACCACGGGCCGTCGTCCACCACCCGACCCGAGTCGAGCACGACCACACGGTCGGCCTGCGCCAGCGCCGCGGACTTGCTGGTCGCCCCGATGATCGCCGCTCCCCGGGCCCGGAGTGCCTGCCAGAGCTCGATCTCGGTCGCAGCGTCCAGCGCGGAGGACACGTCGTCGGCGAGCAGCAGGTCGGCCTCGGTGGCCAGTGCCCGGGCCAGCGCGAGGCGCTGGACCTGTCCGCCGGAGAGGCGTACGCCGCGGTGACCGACCAGCGCGTCCGGCCCGCCCGCCTCCGAGACGTCCCGCTCCATCCGGGCCGCCTCGAGTGCCGGGACGACCGACCGGTGCGGATGGTCGAGCACGACGTTGCCGGTGAAGCTGCCCGAGAGCACCCGCGGCACCTGCGCCACGTGGGCCACGCGCGCCGGCCGGAGCGTGGTCTGGGGATCGTCGACCAACTGGTCGTTCCAGAGGATCTCACCCGTGCTGGAGACCAGGCCGGACAGGGCTCCGAGCAGGCTGGACTTCCCGGATCCGACCTGTCCCAGGAGCAGCACCAGCTCGCCTGCGCGGACCTCGAGGTCGACTCCCTGGACGCCGAGCGTGCCGTCGTCGTGCACGGCGGCCAGGTCGCGCACCGTGAGCGTCCGCAACGGCTCGTGGGCCGACGTGGTCGGCCCCGGTCCGGTGCCGCGGATCAGGTCCACCCCGGGTGGGAGGTCCATCAGGTCGCCGCCACCGGCGAGCCGGCTGGTGGCGTCCATCCACGCCCGCACGCCCGGGGCCTCGGTGACCACCGAGCCGGCGACGCGGCCGAACCAGTCGAATCCGCTGACGGCGTTGGCCACCAGCAGCGCGGTCGCAAGCCCCCAGTAGCCGGTGAGCAGCCCACCCCACGCAGCCACCACGCCGAGCTGCACCATCACGATCGGGACCCCGTCGAGCAGGGCCTGCACGCGGTGCTCGCGCACCGCGGCGTCCACCCGACCGCCGTCGACGTCGCGCAGGTGCGCGTGCACCTGCGGGGTCGCGGCGGCCAGCTTGACCGTGCGGACCGACTCGAGGGCGGAGACGAGGTTCTGGCCGAAGCGGGCGCGGGCGGTCGATGCGGCAGCGGCCGAACGTCCGGCGACCCGACGACCCAGGGTGGAGGCGAGCGCGGAGACGGCCATGACGGTGAGCAGGACGGCGCCCGCGACCCACGTCTGCGCGATCAGGGCGGTCATCGCCGCGACCACGAGACCGTTGACGAAGTCGACCCACCGGTCGGTGTAGCGGGCCAGGCGGTCGGCGTCCATGGTGCGGGCGACGACCTCGCCCGGCGGCGTACGGACGAGTCGACGCTGCGCGGTCTGGCCCTCGAGGACGGCGGCCCGGACTCGCAGCCGCACCTCGACCCACCAGTGCGGATAGGTCCGGAACGCCTGCGAGAGCAGGAACGGGCTGACGACGAGCGAGACGACGAGGGCCACCACCAGCGATCCGGGACGCTCGCCCTGCTGGAGGTCGGTGACGATGTGCCCCCAGACCCACCCCGTCACGGCGCCGAACGCGCCGGTGAGCGAGGCGAGAAGGAACAGGAACGCGCCCACCAGCCCCCACTGGGGCTGGATGCTGACGGTGTGGAGCACCTGTCGGGTGAGGCTCGGCGTCGGTGCGAGCTCGGGCGGCGGCGGGGGGGTCGTGCTGCGGCGCACCGAGCCGATCGCGGAGTCGTCGTGGTGGTGTTCCTCCACGACGGGTTCGTGCGCAGCTGCCTCCAGAAGGTCACGGAAGGGGCCGTCCTGGGCGGCCAGGAGGTGCCGAGGCCCCTGCTGCACGACCCGGCCGGACTCCAGGACGGCGACCTGCTCGGCGCGCTCGGTCGTGGACAGGCGGTGGGCGACCAGGATGCCGGTGCGCCCGGAGAGGAGACGGTCGGCCGCGCGGACGACCCGCGCCTCGGTGACGGGATCCATGCGCGCGGTCGCCTCGTCGAGCACCACGACGCTGACGTTGCGCACGAGCAGGCGGGCGAAGGCGACGAGCTGCTCCTCGCCGGCCGAGAGGCTGGTGCCGCCGGGACCCAGCACGGTGTCGAGGCCCTCGGGGAGCCCCGCCACCCAGTCGGTGAGACCGAGCTCGGCGACGGCAGCCTCGACGCGCGCTCGGGGGACGTCGGCGAACAGGGTGATGTTGTCCGCCAGGCTGCCGGCCAGCACCTCGGTGCGCTGGGTGACGACGCCCACGGCCGACCGCAGCTGCTGGAGGTCGAGGTCCAGGACGTCGACACCCCCGAGGAAGACCGAGCCGGGCGGTGGCTCGACGGCGCGGGAGAGCAGCGACGCCAGCGTGGACTTCCCCGATCCTGTGCGGCCGACCAGCGCGCAGGTGTGTCCGGCGGTGAGCAGCAGGTCGACGTCGTCGAGCGCGAACGTGCCCGTGCCGTAGGTGAAGCGGACGCAGCGGAACTCGACGTCGAGCGGGCCGTCCGGCACCGGGTCGCCGCCGACGGGCTCGGCGGGGGAGGCGAGCATGCTGCGCAGGCGCAGCACCGCTCCGAACCCCTCCTGGAGGTCCGGGAGGTGGCGCGCGAGCATGTCGACGCCCCCCACGAACATCGTGGTCACGAGGAACAGCGTCACCAGCCGCGCGGTCGACAGGTCACCGCCGAGGACGAGGGCCACACCCACGACGCCGACCGCGGCGAGGGCTCCGTGCAGCAGGCCGCCGCTGCGCCGGGTGATCTTCGCCTCGACCGCCAGCACCGCGTCGAGGGTGACGTGCACGACGGACGCGAGGTGGGCGTTGCGGCGCAGCACGTGGGCCTGGCCGAGCGAGGTCCGCAGGTCGTCACGGGCAGCGACCCCCTCCTCGGTGGAGGCCGCATGATCGGTCCAGGCGGCCTCCTCGATCACCTTCGTCTGCGCGACCTGCGGCAGGAGTCGTCGTACGACCAGGTAGGCGGTGGCTGCGGTCACCGGGAAGAGGAACGTCGCCGGCCACCACGTCAGGCTCGCGACCACCCACAGCGGACCGGAGGCGAGCAGGGTGCGCGCGGCCTGCCACACGCCCCACCGCATCAGCTGGCCGACCTCCCACGTGTCGTCGTCGATGCGGTCGAGGACCTCGCCGACGGCCTGCTCGGACAGCGCGGACAACGGCTGGGCCATCGCGGCGTCGAGCAGGTCCGCACGAAGCCGGCCCTCGGCGCGGTCGCACACGGTCGCCCACAGGGTCTTGGCGACCGTGTCGATGATCGCGCCGCCGACGACGGCGGCACCCAGCAGCCACAGGAGCGTCTCGGTGGGGCCGTCGGCCAGTCGGCCGGCGACCATGGAGCCGAGCGCGGAGGCGATGGCGCCGACCAGCGACATCGAGAAGCAGAGGTAGGTCAGCGGCCGCCGCACCCGGCGCCAGTCGACCGGCTGACGATGCCCCGCAAGGCCCGGCACGGCCGTGGTGGCAGCGTCGGTGCTGGCGGCGTGGGTGGGTGCGGTGAGGGTCACGATGTCGTCAGGCTAGGTGCTGGGGCGGACAGTCCGCCTCCGGTTTTCGGCTGGCCCCGGACGCGGTGACGCCGGGTCGCTGCTGGTGCCACCCATGATGCAAACGGGTGGGTACAGCACGCGACCCGGCGTCACCGCGGGGGTCAGGCTCGGGGCCCGGCCGGCTCAGACCTCGAACTGGCCGGACTCCAGGCGCTTCTTGACCTCCTGGAGGAAGCGACCGGCGTCGGCGCCGTCGACCAGGCGGTGGTCGTAGGTCAGCGACAGGTAGACCATGTGGCGCACGGCGATGGTCTCGCCGAGGTTGGCGTCGTCGATCACGACCGGACGCTTCACCACCGCACCCGGGCCGAGGATCGCGACCTGGGGCTTGTTGATGATCGGGGTGTCGAAGAGCGCCCCGAAGCTGCCCAGGTTGGTGATCGTGAACGTGCCGCCCGACAGCTCGTCCGGAGTGATCTTGTTGGTACGGGTGCGCTCGGCGACGTCGGCGATCTTCTTCGCGATGCCGGCGATCGACAGGTCGCCGGCGTCCTTGACGACCGGCGTCAGCAGGCCCTTCTCGGTGTCCACGGCGAACGCGATGTTCTCGCGGTCGTAGTAGGTCACCTCGCCCTTCTCGGAGTCGATCGCGGCGTTGAGCTTGGGGTGCACCTTGAGCGCGTCGATCGCCGCCTTGGCGAAGAACGGCAGGTAGGTCAGCTTCACGCCCTCGCGCGCCAGGAAGTCGGCCTTCGAAGCCTCCCGCAGGCGAGCGATCGAGGTCACGTCGACCTCCATCACCTGGGTGAGCTGGGCCGCCTCGGTGAGCGACTCCACCATGCGCTTGGCGATCACCTTGCGCAGCCGCGAGAGCGGCTCGGTGGTGCCACGCAGCGGCGACGGGGTGCCGGTCGAAGCAGGTGCGGCGGCAGCTGCCGCAGGAGCGGCCGCCGGTGCCTCGGGCGCGGCGGCCGGCGGTGCGGCCTTCGCGGCGGCGGCGTCGAGGACGTCCTGCTTGCGGATGCGACCACCGACACCGGTGCCGGTGAGTGCGCCGAGGTCGACGCCGTGCTGGTCGGCCATCTTGCGGACCAGGGGGGTGACGTACGTCGTCTGGTCGCGACCGCCCTCGCTCGGGGCGGCGGCAGGGGCTGCAGGAGCCTCGGTCGTGGGCTGCTCCTTGGCGGGCTCGGCCTTCGTGGGCGCGGGGGTCGGCTGCTTCTCGGCCGCGACCGCCGGCTCCGGCTCGGGCTCGGGCTCGGGCTCCGGCTCGGGCTCGGGCTCCGGCTCGGGCTCCGGCTCGGGCTCGGGGGTCGACTCGGCCGGGGCTGAGTCGGCCGACCCGATGATCGCGAGCTCTGCGCCCACCTCGACGGTCTCGTCCTCGTCCGCCTTGATCTCGAGCAGGGTGCCCGCGACGGGGGAGGGGATCTCGGTGTCGACCTTGTCGGTCGAGACCTCCAGCAGCGGCTCGTCGACGGCGACCTCGTCGCCGACCTTCTTCAGCCAGCGGGTGACGGTGCCCTCGGTGACGGACTCACCGAGCGCGGGCAGGGTGACGGCCGTGCCGGACCCGCCGCCGGAGCCACCCGAACCGCCGGAGGGCTTGCCCGCGGCCTCCTCGGCAGCGGGCTCCTCCTGCGCAGGTGCATCGTCCTTCTCCGACTCGGGAGTGGAGTCGCCGGCGGGGAGCTCGCCGGTCTCCTCGGCGATCTTCTCCTCCTGCTCGGCCTTCTTCTCGGACTCGTCCTCGTCCTTCGGCTGCGCCTCGGGCTCGGCCGACTCGGCCGTGTCGCCGGAGGACTCGCCCTCCTCGCCGATCACGCCCAGGACTGCGCCCACCTCGACGGTGTCGTCCTCGTTGGCCTTGATCTCGAGCAGGGTGCCCGCGACGGGTGAGGGGATCTCGGTGTCGACCTTGTCGGTCGAGACCTCCAGCAGCGGCTCGTCGACGGCGACCGTGTCACCGACCTGCTTGAGCCAGCGTGTGACGGTGCCCTCGGTGACGGACTCGCCGAGTGCGGGGAGGGTGACTTCGGAGGCCATGTGTGTCCTTCGCTCGCGTGGTGGGTGTGACGTGGTGGAGATCTGGGTGGTCAGGAGTGCGCGTGCAGTGGCTTGCCGGCCAGGGCCAGGTGGGCCTCGCCGAGGGCTTCGTTCTGGGTGGGGTGGGCGTGCGAGAGGGGCGCGACGTCGTCGGCGTGAGCCTCCCAGCTGTAGATGAGCTGCGCCTCGCCGATGAGCTCGCCGACCCGGTCGCCGACCATGTGGACACCGATGACCGGTCCGTCGATGAGGCCGACGAGCTTGACGAAGCCCTGGGTCTGCAGGATCTGGCTCTTGCCGTTGCCGCCGAGGTCGTAGGTGATCGTCGTGACCGCGTCGCCGTGACGCTCGCGGGCGGCGGCCTCGTCGAGTCCGACCGATGCGATCTCGGGGTGCGAGTAGGTCACGCGTGGGATACCGGTCTCGTCGATCGGGCGGGGGTCGAGGCCGGCGATCTCCTCGGCGACGAAGATGCCCTGCTGGAAGCCGCGGTGGGCGAGCTGGAGGCCCGGCACGATGTCACCGACGGCATAGACGCCCTCGACGTTGGTGCGGCACCGTTCGTCGGTGAGGACGAAGCCGCGCTCCATCGCGATGCCCTGCTCGGCATAGCCGAGGCCGTCGGTGGACGGTCCGCGACCGACCGCGACGAGCAGCACCTCCGCGTCGATCACGCTCTGCTCGCCGTCGCCGCCCTCGACGGTGACGGCGACCCCGGTGTCGGTGGCCTCCACGCTCCGGAACGAGGTGCCGGTGAGGAAGCGGATCTTGCGCTTGCGGAAGGCACGCTCGAGACCCTTGGAACAGGCCTCGTCCTCGGCGGCGACGAGTCGCGGGAGGGCCTCGACGATGGTGACGTCGGCGCCGAAGGACTTCCAGACGCTCGCGAACTCGCAGCCGATCACCCCGCCGCCGAGCACGATGACCGACGTCGGGACGTGGTCGAGGCGCAGCGCCTGCTCGGAGGTGAGGACCCGCGTGCCGTCGATGTCGAGGCCGGGGAGCGTACGGCTGTAGGAGCCGGAGGCGAGCACGACGGCCCTGCCGGTGTGCTCGGTGCCGTCCACGGTCACGGTGCGGGGCCCGGTCAGGGTGCCCGTGCCCTCGATGACGGTGATGCCGCGGGACCTGATCAGGCCGGCGAGCCCCTTGAAGAGCCGGTCGACGACCCTGTCCTTGTACGCGTTGACGCCGGGCATGTCGATGCCCTCGAGGGTCGCGCTGACGCCGAACGCACCGGCATCGCGGGCCGAGTCGGCGACCTCGGCAGCGTGCAGGAGCGCCTTGGTGGGGATGCAGCCGACGTGCAGGCAGGTGCCACCGAGAGGGCCCTTCTCGACGAGACCCACCGTGAGGCCGAGCTGGGCGGCGCGCAGGGCGCAGGCGTAACCGCCCGAACCAGCCCCGAGGACGAGGACGTCGAACTCACCGTCCGCCACTGACACGCCTCCACACACTCGACTCCCGCCCTGGCAATCGTGGGCGACGCCCATCCTTGCACTCTTTGTGAGCCTGTCCACACCCGGTCAGGTTGAGGGGAACGGGCCGAACAGTGGGCGCGGCGAGGGGCGCCCCGGCAGAATGTCCGCCATGGGTATGTTCGATCGTTTCCGGCGCAGGGGACGTGTCAGCCGTCCGGCACGCGATGCTGCGCGTACCGGCTCGACCACGGTGCGCGCGTCCGACGGCAAGGACGCGCAGCACCTGGAGAAGTTCGTGACGACGCACCAGGGGGTCGAGGGCTTCGTCGAGCCGCGTACGGCTGTCAGTGACGTCACCATCCTCCTCGTCGCGCACGACGGCGAGTGGACCCGACGGCGCGTGCCCAGCGTGAAGTGGGCCCACGACTTCGCCAACCGCCATCGCGTTCCGTCCTACGACGCCGCGGTCGTCGGCGTGCCGCAGCGCATGCGCGACTACAACGCCCGGAAGAAGGCCGAAGGGATCTAGCGGGCCGACATGCTCCGGGCGAGCTCGACGAGCGTCGTGACGCCGAACCCCGTGGCGCCCGAGGGGACGTGGCCGTAGGGGCCGCCGAGGTTCATCTCCTTGCCTGCGATGTCGAGGTGCGCCCAGGGCAGGCCGCCGGTGAACTCGCGCAGGAACGCCGACGCGTAGAGGCCACCACCCCACCGCACCCAGTCGTGCTGGAGCAGGTCGGCGACCTTGGAGCTGGTGATCCGCTCCTTCATCTCCTCGGGGATCGGCATCCGCCAGTGCTGCTCACCGGCGGCGACCCCGGCAGCCAGCACCGCGGGGACCTGGTCGTCGGTGCCCATCACCGCGCCGACCTTGTCGCCGAGCGCGAGCTGCATGTGACCGGTCAGGGTGGCGATGTCGATGATCACGTCCGGCTCGTCGAGGACCGCGAGCGACAACGCGTCACCGAGGAGCATCCGGCCCTCGGCATCGGTGTTGGCGATCTCGACGGTCGTGCCGTTGTGCATGGTGATCACGTCGCCCGGACGCGTGGAGGTGGCCGAGACCATGTTCTCGGCCATCGGTGCGAAGGCGGTGACCTTGATCGGCAGGCTGAGGCGCGCGATGGCGAGGGTGGCGGCGACGACGCTGGCGGCTCCGGCCATGTCGCCCTTCATGTTGACCATGCTCGACGACGGCTTGATGGTGAGGCCGCCGGAGTCGAAGGTGACGCCCTTGCCGACGAGCGCGAGGTGCGCGACCGCGCCCTTGGGCGACCACGTCAGCTTGGCCAGCCGTGAGGGTGACGCGGAGGAGTCGCCGACGCTGAGGATGCCGCCGCAGCCCATCTCGGCGAGCTGCTCGTGGTCGAAGACCTCGAGCTTCACCTTCGGGGCCCCGCGGCCCCTGGTGACCTCCTGGTGCGCGGCACTCACGAGGTCGGCGAGCAGCGGGGGTGTGCAGGCCATCGGCGGCATGTTGACCCAGTCGCGGCACAGCACGACCGCGTCGGCGAGGACCTGCGCCGACTCGAGGGCAGCGACCGCCTCGGCGCGGCGCGCGATCGGGCTCAGCACCACGACGTCGGCCGGCTCGGTGGTCTCGCTCTTCGTCGACTTGTAGGCGGTGAAGGTGTAGCCGCCGAGTCGGTGGCCCTCGACCACGGCCTCGATGAGCTCGGGCGTCTCGCTCGGCAGGGCGAGGGCGACCGAGGCGGCGTTGGAGACGCTGCGGGCCGCGACGCCCGCGGCACGGCGTACGGCGACGGGGTCGGCGGGGTCCTCGCCGAGGCCGACGAAGACCAGCAGCGGCGCGTTGACCTCGTCGCGCGACGGTGCCCTGACCGCCTCGTTCGCCTTGCCCGTGATGCCCATCGTGGAGAAGAAGGGACGCAGCCGACGACCGTAGGCCTTCGCGACGTCGGCTGCCGCCTCGCACAGTTCCGGTCCCTTGGCGCCGGCGACGACTCCCACGACGACGGCGTCGGCTCGGGTCTTGGCGGGGCTGGCGCTGCGGAGCGAGTACGTGGTCACCCGCGCATGTTAGGGGAGTCTTGACACCGAGGTCGCTGCGGTAGGTTGCGCGGCATGGCCGGAACGCTCAAGCAGTCGCCCCTGCATGACCGACACGAGGCGCTCGGCGCCAAGTTCGCCGAGTTCGGCGGATGGACGATGCCGCTCGAATATCCGACCGGTGTGGTCAAGGAGCACACGGCGGTACGCGAGTCGGTGGGCATCTTCGACGTGAGCCACCTCGGCAAGGCGATGGTCTCCGGTCCGCGAGCCGCCGACTTCGTCAACGCGACCCTGTCCAACGACCTCGCCAAGATCCACACGGGCAAGGCGCAGTACACGCTGTGCCTCGACGAGTCGGGCGGGATCGTCGACGACCTCATCGCCTACTGGCACGACGACGAGCACGTGCTGCTGATCCCCAACGCCGCGAACACCGCCGAGGTCGTGCGCCGTCTGCGGGCCGCGGCGCCCGAGGGGGTCAAGGTCGTCAGCCACCATGAGGACTACGCGGTCCTCGCCGTGCAGGGTCCCCGCTCCGACGAGGTGCTGACGAAGGTCGGGCTGCCCGCGGGCCACGACTACATGTCGTTCCTCGAAGCCCCCTTCGAGACCGGACGGCCCGAGGACGGGGATCTGGCCGTCGTCGTGTGCCGCACGGGCTACACCGGCGAGCGCGGCTACGAGATCGTCGTCGCCAACTCCGCGGCCGGCGCGCTGTGGGACCGCCTGATGGCGGCAGGCGACGAGTACGGCATCACCGCCTGCGGGCTCGGAGCACGCGACACGCTGCGCACGGAGATGGGCTACCCGCTCCACGGGCAGGACATCAGCCTCGACACCAACCCGGTCGAGGCCGGGCTGTCGTGGGCGGTCGGCTGGAGGAAGGACGCCTTCTGGGGTCGCGACGCGGTGAGAAAGGTCAAGGAGGAGGGCCCGCTGCGACGCCTGCGCGGGCTCGTCGCCGTCGGTCGCGGCATCCCCAGGCCCGGCATGAGCGTCACGCTCACCCACGACATCCCGTTGGCCGACATCACCTCCGGCACCTTCTCACCGACGCTGAAGAAGGGCGTCGGTCTCGCGCTGATCCCGGTGCTGGTCGCCGAGGACACCCAGGTCGGGGTTGACATCCGCGGACGCCGCGAGATCTTCCAGGTCGTCAGGCCGCCGTTCGTCGACCCCTCGGTCAAGGAGTCCTGAGGTGCTCCCCGGACAGCCCCCGACCTTCCGTCAGCCGTCGGCCGCCGACCGTCCGTGGTGGTGGCGGCTCGAGGACGCTGCCGGCGAGACCGTGGAGGTCCAGGAGCACGGCGACCAGCGGTTCAGCACGCAGAGTGACGCCGAGTCGTGGGTCGGCGAGATCTGGGCCGACCTGGCCGAGCACGGAGTGGCCGCGGTGACGCTCTTCGAGCACGAGCGCCAGGTCTACGGCCCGATGTCGCTCAGCGCCTGACCATCCGCGGCACGTCCTCGCACCGAAGTACCGGACGTGAGCGCGGACACCGACTTCGACCGCTATGTCGACGCCCGCTGGGCCGACCTGGTCGGTGGGCTGGAGGACGAGGGGGTCCACCCCGAGGACGCCCGGCTCGCGGTGGCCCAGACCCTGCTGGCCAGCCGGCGGTCGTGGTCGCGCCGGGTGCGCGAGGAGCAGGTCGACGTGAGCATCTGGGCCGAGGCGCGCGAGCGGGCGGGGCTGCATCCCCGGCCGGGGGAGACCGCACCGCACGGCGTACGTCCTCGTGACCCGCGCGACGGTCCCGAGGAGTGGTTCGAGCACGCCGGGCACGCGCGGGCGTCGCGCCGTCGCCGTGGTGCCCGACGGTTCGCGGTGGGCCTCGTCGTGGGCACCGTGCTCGCCGCGGGCTGGGCATGGTGGGACGCACGCCCGGACCCGCCGGACGTCCGCGAGGAGGCCAACCCGCTCCCGGTCATCTGGCACGCGCGCGGCGAGCTCCACCTCGCGGAGGTCGTCGTCGAGCTGCCCGACGTCGAGGAGTTCGCGGCCGACGGCTCGGGCGCAGTGGCCAGGCTCGGCTCGGGCGCGATCGTCCGGGTCGACGCCGACGGCGACGTGGAGGAGCTGACGGAGGAGCCCTCGGCCCTCGACCGGGTGGCGGCCGCGCCGCTCTACTACCCGCCCGGCCGCTACGACGTGCAGGTGCAGAGCGCCCCCGTCCCCGGCGGGGGCTGGGCGCACCTCATCGACTCCTCGCGCCGCGACAGCCCCCAGGACGCGGTGCGCCAGTCGGAGTCCGGACGGCGGGCGCTCGTCGTGTGCAGGGTGGACCTCGAGTGCGCCGAGCCGATCACGATCACCGAGGGCGACGGTTCGATCCGGCTGCGCTGAGCCGGCGGTGTGCTCGATAGCCTCCCGCCGTGGCTGAGATGTTGTGGACGGGCGTCGCCCGGGCGTATGCGCGGAGCTTTGCGGGACTGTGTGCAGGATCGGTCCCGGCGGTGCTCGACGGACTGCCGGGCGGCGGACGGCTCCTCGACGTGGGCTGCGGCACCGGCGACCTGGTCCGCGCCGCGCGCGACGCCGGCCACGACGCGATCGGCGTCGACCCGGACCCGGAGATGGCTGCACTGGCGGGCACTCGCCTCGGTGACGACATCGCGGTCGCCGGCCTGCCGGAGCTGCCCCACGCGGACGACGGCTTCGATGCCGCGGTGGCCAACTTCGTGCTCAACCACGCCGACGACCCCCGCGCCGGTGCGCGCGAGCTGGCCCGCGTCGCTGCCCCCGGGGGCGTGGTGCGGGCGACCATCTGGGGGAGCGCGCCGCCCCCGCAGGCAGTGATGTGGAACGGCCTGCTCGACGAGGTCGGTGCCGTGCGCCCGCCGATGCCCCGGCTGGCGGCCGAGCACGACTTCGAGCGCTCGCCCGACGGCCTGGCCGGGATCCTGTCCGAGGCCGGGCTCGCCGTCACCCGGGCCGGCACGGCGTCGTGGCAGTGGCGCACCGGCCCCGACGACCTGTGGGCGGGGCTCACCTCGGTCGGCAACTTCGGCGTCCTCTGGCGAGCCCAGTCCCCGGACGTGCAGGCCCGCCTGCGGACGGCGTACGACGCCGTGGCCGGAGGGGGCGACCTCGCCTTCGACGTCGAGTGCGTCCTCGTCGAGGCGCGGGTGCCCAGGTCGTAGGAGGTCGTAGAGTCGACCCGTGCGCGCCTACCTCGACCTCCTGCAGCGGATCCTCGACGAGGGCGTCGAGAAGACCGACCGCACCGGCACCGGGACGCTGAGCGTCTTCGGGCACCAGATGCGCTTCGACCTCGCCGAGGGCTTCCCGCTGGTGACGACCAAGAAGGTCCACACGCGCTCGGTCTTCGGTGAGCTCCTGTGGTTCCTGCGCGGCGACACCAACGTGAAGTGGCTCCAGGACCGTGGCATCTCGATCTGGGACGAGTGGGCCGACGACGACGGCGACCTCGGTCCGGTCTACGGCCACCAGTGGCGCTCCTGGCCGACCCCGGACGGTCGCCACGTCGACCAGGTCGCCCGGCTCGTCGAGGGGATCCGCACCAACCCCGACTCGCGCCGCCACATCGTCTCGGCGTGGAACGTCGCCGACGTCGACGACATGGCGCTGCCGCCGTGCCACACGCTCTTCCAGTTCTACGTCGAGCCCACGGCGTCCGGGCCCGGCCGCCTGAGCTGCCAGCTCTACCAGCGCTCGGCCGACACCTTCCTCGGCGTGCCCTTCAACATCGCGTCCTACGCCCTGCTGACGCACATGGTCGCCCAGGTGACCGGCCTCGAAGTGGGGGACTTCGTCCACACGATGGGTGACGCCCACCTCTACCTCAACCACGTCGACCAGGCCCACCTCCAGCTCTCGCGCGACCCGCGGCCGTTGCCGCGCCTCGTGCTCGACCCCGACGTCACCGACCTCGACGCCTTCGACCTCGAGGACATCGCGGTCGAGGGCTACGACCCGCACCCGGGCATCAAGGCGCCCATTGCCGTCTGAGGAGGCCGCCGTGAGCAGTCGCATCGTCCTGGTCGCCGCCCATGCCCGCAACCGCGTCATCGGCAACGGGCCCGACATCCCGTGGCGCCTGCCGGGCGAGCAGGCGCAGTTCAAGGAGCTGACCTGGGGGCACACGCTCCTCATGGGTCGCACGACGTTCGAGTCGATCGGACGACCCCTGCCGGGGCGTACGACGATCGTGCTCACCCGCGACCTCGGGTGGACCCACGACGGCGTGCTCGTCGCGCACACGGTCGAGCGGGCGCTCGATCTCGCGTCCTCGCAGCAGGGCGACCTGATGGTGGCCGGTGGTGGCGAGGTCTACACCGCGCTGCTGCCCTACGCCACGCACCAGGTGCTCACCGAGGTCGACCTCGAGCCGGAGGGCGACGTGCACTACCCGCAGTTCCCCGCCGGGGACTGGATGGAGACTGCGCGGGAGGCCTTCGACGGCTACGAGCGGATCTGGCTGGAGCGGATGGCCCCGGCCGCATGAACCTCGAGGTCGACCCCGACTCGGGGGTGCCGCCCTACGAACAGGTGCGCGAAGGCATCCGGGCGCAGGTCGACGCGGGTGCCTTGGCGCCCGGTCAACGACTGCCACCGGTGCGCACCTTGGCCGGCTCCCTCGACCTGGCCACCAACACCGTTGCCCGCGCCTACAAGGAGCTCGAGGCTCTCGGCGTGGTGGAGACCCGCGGTCGAGCCGGGACGTTCGTCGCGGGTCGCGGGGTCGAGCGTGCGGTGCGATCCGCTGCTGCCACCTACGTGTCGTCGACGAAGGCTCTCGGGCTGAGAGACGACGAGGCGCTCGAGGCCGTACGTCGGGCGCTGGGGTCGTAGCGCGCGTGGTCGAACCTGTCGCGCAGCGGCAGGCTGCCCCGAGTGTCGGTGGGCTTTGGGAGACTCGTCTTCATGACCACCGCCAGCGCAGCTCCTGACACCGACCGGGTCTCGGCCCGGGCGGTGCTGGATGGGGCGGTGGCGGCGATGGCGTCTCGTCGGCGGGCGGAGGTGGATCTGCTGGTGTCGGCGTTGGCGTGGGCGCACGCTCATGTCCCGTCCGGTGATGACGAGGTGGCGGGGTGGCAGCTCGATGTGATGCCGGTGCCGGGGTCGTATGCGTCGGTGATGTTCGGTGAGCGTGCGATCGGTATCGCAGGTGTGGGGACGCCGTTGGTGGCGGAGTTCGCGGTGATGGAGCTCGCTGCTGTGTTGCGGATCTCCCACGAGGCCGCGTTGTCGCTGGTGGGTGATGTGCTGGATCTGGCGCACCGTCTGCCGAGGACGTGGAGGTTGGTGCGCGAGCTGCGGGTCCCGGTGCACGTGGGGCGGGAGGCCGCTCGTGTCTCGCGTGACCTCGACCTCGACGCGGCTGATCATGCGGACCGGTTGCTGGCGTGGCAGCCCAAGCGTCTCAATCCGCACCGCGTCGGTGTGCTGGTCCACGAGGCCCGGTTGTATGCCGACCCGGACCGTGCGGTCGCCGACCACGACGCGGCCCTGGCCGCACGGAAGGTCGAGTGTCGTTACGGCGCCGGCGCGCCGGGCACGGGGCAGGCGTGGCTGGTCCTCGACGAGGCGGACCTGCTGGCGTTCGACGAGACGGTGGGGGTGATGGCCGACCAGATCGGCGCACTGGGCCATGGTGGGAGCCTGGATGTGCGGCGGGCGCACGCGGTGGGGATCCTGGCCGATCCGCAGCAGGCTCTCGACCTCCTCGCTGTCGATCTCACCGCACCCGGAGCAGATCACGACGCAGCGGTGTGTGCGGGCGAGGACCTCGCCCACGGTGCGGGCGACCCGTTCCGCCGCCCCGACCCTCGGAAGGACGCAAGCGCCCGGACGCCGGGCGGCCGCGGGGAGGTGGTGCTGGTCTTCCACGTCACCGACCGTGACCTTCTCGACACCGGCGCCTCGTGGGGTGCGGCGGGGGTGGCGACCTCACCCAGGCTGGGGCCGGTGCTGCTGGGCCGGCTCCGGTCGTGGTTGCTGACGGCCGCGAAGGTGACCATCACGCCGGTCGTCGACCACGCCACCCTCCCACCGGTCGATCAGCACGACCCGCCGGCGCGGATGGCGGCCGCGGTCCGGTTCCGTGACACCACCTGCGTCTACCCCGCCTGCGGACGCACGGCGGAGCGCTGCGACCTGGACCACATCGATTCCTACGTCTCGCCCGGCGAGGGCGGACCACCGGGCCAGACGAGCCCCGACAGCCTCGCGCCGCTGTGCCGGCGGCACCATCGGGCCAAGACGTTCGGTGCGTTCACCTACCGACGACTCGCGGACGGGTCCTACGAATGGACCCTGCCGACCGGGCGGACCGTGGTCACCGACCCCGTCACCCCCAGACCCAGACCCTGAGCGCCCCACAACCCGACCACGACCCGGTGATCGGGCCGCCGGCGCACGACGACGTGTCAGAGTCGCGCCATGGACCCCGCAGACGCAGACATCGTCGTGGCTGCCGTCGTCCTGGTCCGTGAAGGCTGCGTCCTGACGGTCCGCAAGCGCGGGACCGAGCGCTTCATGCTGGTCGGGGGCAAGCTCGAGCCGGGGGAGTCCCCGCGCGACGCGGCCCTGCGCGAGACGTACGAGGAGGTGGGTCTGCGGGTCGAGGACGCGACGCAGCTGGGAGCGTTCTTCTCCGAGGCCGCCAACGAGCCCGGCCACACCTTGCACTCGACGGTGTTCTGGATCGAGTCCGACGCCCAGCCCGTCGCGGCCGCAGAGATCGCCGAGATCCGGTGGACCCCGATCGACCAGCACCCGGACGACCTCGCGCCGATGCTCGAGCTCCACGTCCTTCCCGTGGTCCGACACATGATGACCGGTCAGTGACATCGCGGCACCGAGCCCGAGCCCGAGCCGTGGATCACTGCTGGGCGAAGAGCGCCAGGTCGTCGGCCCAACCGTCGATCATCTTGGTGGTGCGGGCATGACCTCGGCGGCGGTCGTAGGCCGCGCACGCGGCGCGCACCCGCCGGAAGGTCTCCCGCACGGCCGTTACATCGCCCTCGAGCAGGCCGCTGACGAGCCCGAGCAGCTCGTCGGCCGGCCAACCGTCGACCGGGTGGGTGCGCAGCTCCCACGGCAGGTACTTGTTGTAGGGGCGGACCCGCCCGTCGAGCGCGAAGACCACGTCGAGCAGCCACGCCACCGACTCTGCCGCGTCCAGACGCGACTCGAGGACCCGGCCGTCGCGGTTGTTCTTCAGCGCCCGGTAGGCGAAGTTGACCCAGCCGTCGAGCCTGTCGTGATCGATGAGCAGGGCATCTGCCTCCTCGGGCGTCAGCGTGGCCTGTCGCCTCACAGCGGCTTCGATCGCACCCTCGGTGCGATCGAGCAGCGTCGGTGCCCACGCGCAGGACCAGCGGAACCACCACTCCTCGGTCCCGAAGGCGCCGACGGTGTCGAGCTCGGACAGTGGCCAGGGGATCTCGTCCACCTCGGGCGAGTGCGCGGTGGTCCGACCCGCTGCCGCGTCGTCGCTCAGCACGACGAAGACATCGAGGTCCGAGATCTCCGTGGCCATGCCTCGGCCCGCCGACCCCGTCAGCACGAGTCCGAGGAAGCCGTCGCCGTGGTCGGCGAGGTTGCGTTCGGCCAGCACCGCGAGCCGGGCACGGTCGTCGAGGTCGAGGTGGTCGGGGAACCGCAGGGTGAGGGTCACGGCGTCATCCAACGCCTTCGGTGGTCCGTCGACAATCCGATTCAGCCCGGCAGGTTCCGCGCACGCGCGACACCTCGTCCGACCCACACCCGAAGGTGCTCGTCGTCGCTGAGCGCCACACGGTCGACCAGCAGCCAGCCCGTCATCGACCGTCCGCGCATCTCCATCGGCTGCACGTGCTCGGAGATCCACTCCACGGCGTCGGACGGGTCGGCACGCACCATCAGCGAGCCGCCGCTGCCGGCGGCGACGGCCATGTGGCCATCGACCATGAAGCCGAGCCCGCCGAACATCGCGCGCGATGTCAGTCCGCTCTCACCCTCGAGCAGGTCGTGGATGCGCCGGGCCAGCACCTCGTCGTACGCCATGGTCAAGGGTAGGCGCACGGGCGCGCGGCTCGGCGCTGCCGACTCCGTGCGGGTGGAGCGATAACCTGCACCCATGAGCTCCAACGTCCCCTTCGGCCGCCTGCTCACCGCAATGGCCACGGCGTTCCACGAGGACGGCACCGTCGATCTCGACGCCACGGCGAGGATCGCCACCCACCTCGTCGACCACGGCAACGACGGCGTCGTCGTCAGCGGCACGACGGGGGAGAGCCCGACCACCTCGGTGGCCGAGGACGGCGAGATCCTTCGCGCGGTCCGGGACGCAGTCGGCGACCGGGCCGTCGTCATCGCGGGGGTGGGCACCAACGCCACGGCCCACTCGGTCGAGCTGGCCCGCCAGGCGGAGAAGATCGGCGTCGACGGGGTGCTGCTGGTCAGCCCCTACTACAACAAGCCCGGTCAGGTCGGTCTGCGCCACCACTTCACCTCGGTGGCCGAGGCCACGGAGCTGCCGGTGATGCTCTACGACGTCCCCGGCCGCACCGCGACCCTCATCGAGCTCGACACCTACGTGGCGATGCGCTCCTACGAGCACGTCGTCGCGGTCAAGGAGGCCTCCGGTCTCCTGCCTCGTGCCGCCCAGCTGGTCGACCTGGGCTACGCCGTCTACTCCGGCGACGACGAGGCCACCCTCGGCTACCTCGCCTACGGCGGGGTCGGGCTGGTGTCCGTCGTCGCCCACGCCGCCGGCACCCAGCTGGCGTCGATGATCGAGGCGTGGACGCGCGGTGACCACGCGGAGGCGCTGCGGGTGCACACCTCGCTGCTCCCGGCCTTCGACGCCGTGATGGGCGTGCCCAACTACGGCGCCACCACCGCCAAGGCAGCCCTGCAGCTGCTCGGCGTGATCGACAACCGCCGCGTCCGCGGCCCCCTGGTCGCCCTGGACGACGATGAGGTCGCTGCGCTCCGCGGCGGCCTGGTCGCCGCCGGCCTCCTGTGACACCTGTCTCCCACACCGGTCTGTCACCACAGACCTGTCCTACGAACCGAGGAACACCGTGACGCATGCACACCCCGAACTGAGCGCGCCCGCCCCCCTCCCGGCCGGAGGCCTCCGCGTGATCCCGCTCGGCGGGCTCGGCGAGGTGGGTCGCAACATGACCGTCTTCGAGTACGACGGCAGGTTGCTGCTCGTCGACTGCGGCGTGCTGTTCCCCGAGGAGCACCACCCCGGGGTCGACCTGATCCTGCCCGACTTCGAGCCGATCCGGGACCGCCTCGACGCCGTCGAGGCACTCGTGCTGACCCACGGCCACGAGGACCACATCGGCGCCACCCCCTACCTCCTGCGCGAACGCGGCGACATCCCGCTCGTGGGCTCCAAGCTGACGCTGGCCCTGCTCGGTTCCAAGCTGCGTGAGCACCGGCTCAAGGAGGTCCCCCAGTACGAGGTCGCCGAGGGCCAGACGATCACCTTCGGCCCGTTCGTGCTGGAGTTCATCGCGGTCAACCACTCGATCCCCGACGCCCTCGCGGTCGTCATCCGCACCGGCGCCGGCGTCGTGCTCCACACCGGCGACTTCAAGATGGACCAGCTGCCGCTGGACGGTCGCATCACCGACCTCAACGAGTTCGCCCGCCTCGGTGACGAGGGTGTCGACCTGTTTCTCACCGATTCGACCAACGCCGAGGTGCCGGGCTTCACGACGTCCGAGAAGGACATCGGCCCGGTCCTCGACCGCGTCTTCGCCAAGAGCGAGCAGCGGATCATCGCGGCGTGCTTCGCCTCCCACGTGCACCGGGTCCAGCAGGTGCTCGACGCCGCGGTCGCCCATCACCGCAAGGTCGCCTACGTCGGTCGCTCCATGGTGCGCAACATGGCCATCGCTCAGGAGCTCGGCTATCTCACCGTCCCGCCGGGCACCATGGTCGAGGCCAAGGAGCTCGCCGACCTGCCGCCGCACAAGCAGGTCCTGATCTCGACCGGGTCCCAGGGCGAGCCCCTCGCGGCGCTGAGCCGGATGTCGCAGAGCAACCACCACTTCGTGCACCTCGAGCCGGGCGACACCGTCGTCCTGGCCAGCTCCCTGATCCCCGGCAACGAGAACGCGGTCTACCGCGTCATCAACGGTCTCTCGCGCCTGGGCGCCAACGTCGTGCACAAGGGCAACTCGCTCGTCCACGTCTCCGGTCACGCCAGCGCCGGAGAGCTGCTCTACTGCTACAACATCGTCAAGCCGCGCAACGTGATGCCGGTCCACGGCGAGGTCCGCCACATGCGCGCCAACGCCGACCTGGCCCGCGCCACGGGAGTCGAGAACGTCGTGCTGGCCGAGGACGGTGTGGTCGTCGACCTCATCGACGGTGTGGCCAAGATCGTGGGCAAGGTCGAGGTCGGTTACGTCTTCGTCGACGGCACCACCATCGGAGACATCTCCGAGGCCTCGATGAAGGACCGGCGCATCCTCGGCGAGGAGGGGTTCCTCTCGGTGATCGTGGTCGTCGACTCGGTCAAGGGCACCGTGGTGTCCGGACCGGAGATCCACGCACGCGGCTTCGCCGAGGACGAGACCACCTTCGCCGACATCCGCCAGCCCATCATCGACGCGATCAACGCCTCGATCGCAGAGGGTGCGAGCGACCCCTACCAGCTGCAGCAGACCATTCGCCGGGTCGTGGGTCGCTGGGTCAACCGCGCTCACCGCCGCCGGCCGATGATCATTCCGGTGGTGATCGAGGCCTGATGCCTCGCAGCCAGGGTGCCTCGCGGCGCCTCGCTGAGCTGATGCGACGCGTCAACTCCTCCAGCGACACCGAGGTGATCCTCGAGGAGATCGCGCACGGCGTGGTCGACGTCCTCGGCTACGGCGTGGCGGCCATCGCCCGACTCGAGGGCGACACCCTGGTGATGACCAGCGTCGCCGGACCTCCCGAGGCCGTCGCCCAGATCCTGCACCGCCGGACGCCGGCCGAGCAGATCCTCGACGAGTTCCGTCAGGCCGACCAGTGGGGCATCCTGCGCTTCGTCCCAGCCGGCCGGATGTCCCGCGAGCGGTTGTCGGCGGCCTGGGTCCCGGAGGTCGAGCCCAGCGACGATCCCGACGCCTGGCACGCCGAGCACGCCCTCTACGCCCCGCTCTACTCCGCGAGCGGCGAGCTGCTGGGCAACATGGCCGTCGATCTGCCGCCCGAGTCGCGTGTGCCGGTCGGTGATGAGCGTGAGCTGCTCGAGATGTTCGCCGTCCAGGCTGGCGTGGCGCTGTCCAACGCCCGCGAGCGGGAGCGGTTGACCGACCGGCTGCGTCTCGACCAGATGCTGACGACGGTCGCAGGCTCGGGCACCCAGCGCAGTCTGACCCAGGCGCTCGGGACGTCGGTGAACGCGGTGGCGCAGTGCTACGGCACCGTCCAGGCCTGGATCCATACGTTCCCCACCGACGCGCAGGGGAGCCATCGCGGCATCGGCACCCCCCGTCCGTTGCTCCCCGAGCACGACCTGCCCGAGCTGCGCGAGGAGCTCGACCGGCTCGAGGACAGGGTGCGTCTCATCGAGGTCGGCGTGGGCGACCGCGGCTCGACGCAGCTGCCTGGCAGCCTGGACCGTCTGCAACGGCTGATGCGAGCCATGCTGATCGACCGGGCGATCATCTGCCCGCTGGTCTCCCAGGACGACCTGGTCGGCTACGCCGTGCTCGGCTTCGACGGCGACGCGCGCCCCATCTCCCTCGGTGACGCGGAGGCCGCGCTCGAGGTGGGCCGCCTGCTCGGCCGGATCGTGCGCGCCTCCCGGGTCCTGGAGACCGAGCAGCGCCTCGTCCAGGAGCTGCGCGAGCTCGCGCGCTACCGCAGCGAGCTGATCGCCACGATCTCCCACGAGCTCAAGACCCCGCTGACCGCGATCCTGGGCCACGCCGAGCTGATCTCGGACCGCTACCCCGAGCTGAGCTCGGTCGACGCGATCACCCGCAACGCCCAGAGGCTCAACAACCTCGTCGCGAACCTCCTGCACTACTCACGGGTCCAGGGCCGGCGCGAGACGGTCCGCCGTTCGGTCGACCTCGTCGAGCTGTGCGACGCGAGCGTCGAGCTGCTGGGCATCCGGGCCACGCAGTCGGGGGTCCGCCTGAGCTTCACGCAACCAGGCGGGCCGGTGGTGGTCTTCGGCGACCCCGAGGAGCTCGGACGGGTGATCGACAACATGGTGGACAACGCAGTGAAGTTCACCCCCGAGGACGGCTCGGTCGTGGTCTCCATGTCGGTCCACGACGACAAGGTGAGCATCGACGTCGCCGACACCGGTCTCGGCATCTCGCTCAGCGACCAGGGCCACGTGTTCTCCGCCTTCCACCGCTCGACCAACCCCAACGCCCTGTCGATCCCGGGCACCGGGCTGGGGCTGCCGATCGCGCAGCGGATCGCGGAGTCCCACGGCGGCACGTTGTCGCTGACCTCTGAGCTCGGCACGGGCAGCACCTTCCGCTTCACCCTGCCGCTGCGGGCCCCCCGCGGATCGGACTGAGCGCTGGTCGGCAGCAACACGCGTCCCTGTGATCCATGTGGCGGGTGGGACGTGGCCGTAAGGTTCGGTCCATGGCGACCCGTACGTCTTCCCCGCCGGGGTCGCGGAGCTCGAGCACGTCCAGATCCACCAGCACCAAGGGTTCGAGCACCCGATCACGGAGTACCAGCAAGCGCCCCTCCTCTTCCGCTGCGAAGAGCCGGAGCCGCTCCACCGCGTCCACACGCAGACCCGCTGCGCGCCCTGCGCCACGGGCCGTCCGCAACGGCCCGGGACCGGTCTCGCGTGCCTTCGCAGCGATCGGGCGCGGCATCGCCGCGCTGTGGCTGGGCCTGGCCCATGCCGTCGGCGCCCTGGCCCGATCGATCGGGCAGTCGGCGCGCGACCTGGACCCCGAGCACCGCCGCGACGGCGTGGGACTCTTCATCCTCGGCGTCGCCACGGTGGTCGCCGCAGCCGTGTGGTGGCAGCTGCCCGGCGGCGTCATGGAGTTCGCCCGTTCCGCGACGTCCGGGGCGGTCGGCAAGGTCGGCTGGCTGGTGCCGCTGTTCCTCGTCTACGCCGGGTGGCGCACGCTGCGCGATCCCGAGCGCAACGGGCCGGCCGGACGCCAGCTGATCGGCTGGGCGGCCTTCGCCCTCGGACTGCTCGGCATCGTGCACATCGCCAACGGCAACCCGCAGCCCGTGCTCGGTGACGCCACCAACCTCCAGGAGGCTGGGGGAGCGGTCGGCTACGTCACCTCGAGCCTGCTGCTCGACCTCATGCAGACGCCCTACGTCGTGGTGCCCCTGCTGGCGCTGCTGGCGACCTTCGGCATCCTGATCATCACCGCCACGCCCGTCTACCAGATCCCGGTCCGCCTGGCCGCCCTGCGTGACAGGGCGCTGGGACGCACGGCGACGCCGGGCGACGCGGCCGAGCCCGCGGCCGGGGAGGCGGCCACCCGTCCGGTCCGGACGCGCCGACGCTCGATGCTCGACGAGGACATCGACCCCGACCTCGGCGACCCGGCCTACGACAGCCCGGTGCTCGCCGATCGCGAGCTGAGGAAGCGGCGCAGGAAGAAGGCGGACGAGGAGCAGGTCGACGACCACGGCCTCGACCTGTTCGCCGACGCCCCCACCGAGGTGACACCGGCCGTGGCCGGCTTCGTGGTGCCGGACGGTCCCGAGACCGGCCCGGTCGAGCCGCCGCCGCACACCCCGCTCCCGGAGCGCGTGGAGCAGCTCGCCCTGTCGGGCGACATCACCTACTCCCTGCCCGGCAACGAGGTCCTCAAGCCCGGATCGGTGCACAAGGCGCGCTCCAAGGCCAGCGACGCCGTCGTCGAGCGGCTGATGCAGGTGATGGAGGAGTTCACCATCGACGCCGCGGTCACCGGCTACACCCGCGGCCCGACCGTCACCCGCTACGAGGTCGAGCTCGGCCCGGCGGTGAAGGTCGAGAAGGTCACCGCGCTGTCGAAGAACATCGCCTACGCCGTCGCGTCGGCCGACGTGCGGATCCTCAGCCCGATCCCCGGCAAGTCCGCGATCGGCATCGAGATCCCCAACATCGACAAGGAGATCGTCTCCCTCGGTGACGTGCTGCGCTCCACCATGGCCCGCTCCGACCACCACCCGATGGTGGCCGGTCTCGGCAAGGACGTGGAGGGCGGCTTCGTGGTCGCCAACCTCGCCAAGATGCCCCACCTGCTGGTCGCCGGTGCCACCGGATCGGGAAAGTCGTCGTTCATCAACTCGATGATCACCTCGATCCTGATGCGATCCACACCCGATGAGGTGCGGATGATCATGATCGACCCCAAGCGGGTCGAGCTCAACGCCTACGAGGGCGTGCCCCACCTGATCACCCCGATCATCACCAACCCCAAGAAGGCCGCCGAGGCGCTGGCGTGGGTCGTGCGCGAGATGGACATGCGCTACGACGACCTGGCCAACTTCGGCTTCCGCCACCTCGACGACTTCAACAAGGCGGTACGGGCCGGCAAGGTCGAGGTGCCTGCGGGCAGCGAGCGGGTGCTCACGCCGTACCCCTACCTGCTCGTGATCGTCGACGAGCTCGCGGACCTGATGATGGTCGCCCCGCGCGACGTCGAGGACGCGATCGTGCGCATCACCCAGCTGGCGCGGGCTGCCGGCATCCACCTGGTGCTCGCCACGCAGCGGCCGTCGGTGGACGTCGTGACCGGTCTGATCAAGGCCAACG
Organism: uncultured Actinomycetota bacterium; assembly: GCA_963806925.1. Taxonomy (GTDB): domain Bacteria; phylum Actinomycetota; class Actinomycetes; order Propionibacteriales; family Nocardioidaceae; genus Nocardioides. Next base: position 35,219 of record CAWEAI010000008.1, read on the forward strand.
TCCCGTCGCGACTGGCGTTCGCCACGTCCAGCGTCACCGACAGCCGAGTCATCCTCGACCAGCCCGGCGCGGAGAAGCTGGTCGGTCAGGGAGACGGGCTCTTCCTGCCGATGGGCTCCAGCAAGCCGGCCCGCATCCAGGGTGCCTGGGTGACCGAGGCGGAGATCGCCAAGGTCGTCAAGCACTGCAAGGACCAGCTCGAGCCGACCTACATCGCCGAGGTCACCGCACCGCAGCAGTCCAAGCGTGAGATCGACGACGACATCGGCGACGACATGGACCTGGTCGTCCAGGCCATCGAGCTGGTCGTCTCGACGCAGTTCGGCTCGACGTCGATGCTGCAGCGCAAGCTGCGCGTGGGGTTCGCGAAGGCCGGACGTCTGATGGACATCATGGAGAGCCGCGGAGTCGTCGGACCCAGCGAGGGCTCGAAGGCCCGTGACGTCCTGGTCAAGCCGGACGAGCTCGACTCGGTGGTCGCGACGTTGGAGGGGGGAGCCTGATGAGCACAGTCACGCACGAGAACGAGGTTCATGACGAGGAACGCGAGGCCGTCGGCCTCGCTCCGCAGGCGGACTCCGACCACGTGGAGGTACGTCGCCACGCGGGCGTCGCCGCAGGTGTCGGACTGACCGCCTCCGCTGTCGCCATCGCCTACTTCGGCCGGGCCACCCAGTCCGGATCGGCGCTGGACTGGGTCTTCGTCGCCGCCATGGGGCTGCTCGGCGCCTACTGGCTGTTCGTGCTGGTCGATGCCCGCACCCCGCTGCTCCTGGCCGACGCCCAGGGCGTCCGGATCCGCCTGGGGCGGACGTGGCGCGGGCTGCCGTGGACCGCGGTGCACCACGTCGAGCACACCCCGCGCCGTGGGCTGCTCCACGACGGCCGCCTGGTGGTGGTGCCACACGACCTCGAGCTCATCGAGGCCGAGGTCACCGGTGCCGGCAAGAGGCACATCACCTTCTCCCGCATGCTGCACGGTGCTGCCTTCGCGGTCCCGCTGGGCCTGTCGACGCGCGTCGTGGGCGCAGGTGACGACCTCACCGCGGCTCTGCGCCGGGTGACCCGTGACCCGAGCCAGGTCGTGGAGGTCGAGTCCTCCCTCGAGCCGCCGCAGGAGCCGGTGACCGTCGACGAAGAGGTCGTCGGAGCCGTCGAGCTCGAGGAGGGCGTCGAGGAGGTCGTCGGGGAGGTCGACGGGGAGGTCGTCGTGGCCAGTCCGACGCCGGCGGCCCTGCGCGAGCCTGCGTCGGCGCGCCGCTCGGAGGTGACGCGCGACCTCGTCGTGGACACCGACGACGAGCCGGAGGGGCGCGAGCACCACCGGCCCGGCCGGGTCAGCCTCGTCGAGGAGACCCAGTCGTGGGGTGACCGAGTCCGAGCGATCGCTCGTCCCGGTGAGCCGATCGAGCCGCTGGTGCTCGACGACTTCGAGGTGGAGCCCGCCGACGACCCGGTCATCGGACCCGAGATCGCTGCCGCTCGCACGCGCATCGGCCTCACCGTCGACCAGCTCGCCGAGCGCACCCGCATCCGGCCCCACGTGATCGAGGCCGTCGAGGTCGACGACTTCGAGCCGTGCGGCGGCGACTTCTATGCCCGCGGCCACCTGCGCACGCTGGCCCGGGTGCTCGGCATCGACGTCGCACCACTCCTCGCGTCCTACGCCGAGCGCTATGCCCACGCTCCGATCAACCCCCGGCGAGTCTTCGAGGCCGAGCTCGCCACCGGGGCGAACGGGTCGATCCGCAGCACGCGCGGCGGTCCCAACTGGTCGGTGCTCGTCGCGGTCGTGATGGCGCTGGTGCTCTGCTGGTCGATCGCCCGTCTGGTGATGGACACGCCGCCGGAGCTGCAGGGCGCCACACCCGTCCTCAACGGCTCGGGGGGTCCGCAGGGTGCCGGCAACGCGCCTCCCGCCGACCCCGTGGCCGTCGTGCTGACCGCGGTCGGCGGCGGCGCCCGCATCGTCGTACGGGACGCCGCGGGCACCGAGGTCTTCGTCGGCAATCTCGCGGCCGGCGAGAGCCGCGAGGTCCAGGCGTCGCCGCCGGTGCGCGTGCAGTCCACGGACGGTGCCGTCACCGCCTCACTCGCAGGTGGCGAGGCTCGTGCGGTGGGTGAGCCGGGGATCGCCGGTCAGGGCACGTTCGTCGTCGACTGACGCCTCAGTGACCGCTGCGCTGGAGCTCAGGGAGCAGGCACGCAGAGCACGGGCCGGTTGGCGAGGTGGAGCAGCTTGTGCGGCGTCGAGCCGAGCAGTGCCCCGCGGAACGGACCGTCACCGGCTGTTCCCACCACGATGACCGTGGCGTCGAGCTCGTCGCCCACCTGGACGAGCGCGTCTGCCGGCTTGGCGTTGACCAGGCGCACCGTGGCGGAGACCCCGGCAGCGGTGGCACGGTCGAGTGCATGGGCAGTCGCGGTGCGGCCCATCTCCATCAGCGCGTCGCGGTGGGATGCGGCCTCCTCGCCCATCCCGCCGGGCGGCGCGGCGCCGTAGACGAGGACGAGGTCCTCACCCCACTTCGTCGCGACCTCGATGGCGGCCGCGAGCGCCGCTTCGGAGCCGGGTGACTCGTCATAGCCGAGGAGCACTGTCATGGGACTCAGCCTTCCAGCCCGTCGGGGTCAGGACGTGCGGGCCTGAGACCGTGGACGACATCGGGGTCGGGCAGGGAGGGACGCTCCGCCCAGTAGCGCCGCTCCTGCGCGCGCCAGACGAACATGAAGACCACTCCGAGGAAGAACACGCCCACCCCGATGACCAGGGGCGGACCGACGCCCAGCCAGGCCTGGCCGCTGTAGGAGTTGTCGGGGTCGGACTGGTCACGGACCGACAGGGCGAGCAGCCACAGGAGCATGAGCGACCCCGTCACCGGGCCGACCCCGATGAGCAGGAAGTTGCGCACGCTCTCGGTGAGGTGCTTGCGGTAGTAGACCGCGCAGGCGATGCCGGTCAGGGCGTAGTAGAAGGCGATCAGCAGCGCGAGCGCGGTCAGTGAGTCGAACAGGGCGTTCTCGCTGACGAGGTACATGCCGACGTACCAGACGATGGCGATCACTGCGACGAGCCAGGTGCTGACGTCGGGAGTGCGGTGCCGGGGATGGATCCGTCCGAGCTGGGGCGGGATCGCGCCACGTCGCGCCATCGACAGACCCGTGCGGGACGCGGGCAGGATCGTGGTCTGGGTGGAGGCGATCGCGGCCGTCGACACCGAGAGCAGGAGGATCCAGTCCCATCCACCCAGGACCTCGCTGGCCAGGGTGTAGAAGACCGCCTCCTCCTCGCCGGCGTTGTCGCTGAGCCACTGGGTGCCGGCGAAGGCGACGACCGCGATCGCGACCGCGATGTAGGTGAGCAGCAGGATGAACGTCGAGAGCAGCGCCGCTCGCCCGGGCGTCTTGTCGCCGTCGGTCGTCTCCTCACTGAGGTTGACCGCCGACTCCCATCCCCAGTAGGCGAACACCCCGAGCAGCAGGCCCGAGCTCAGTGCCGCGCCACCTGCGCCGAACGGGTTGAGCCAGTCGATGGAGGGCGTGACCTCGTCGAGCGGACTGGTGCCCTGGAGCGCGCGGTAGATCGCGACCGCGGCGAAGACCAGCAACGACACCACCTGGATCAGGATGAGAACGTTCTGCAGGCGTGCCGAGACGTCGGTGCCCAGGACGCAGATCCACGTCATCAGCAGCACCAGGAGGATGGCGGCGGGTATGCGGAACCACGCATTGTCACCGGCGTCGATCAGCGTGGTGCTGCCCAGCAGCTCCCCGAAGCCGTAGAGGCCGAACCGGATCCCCACGTCCGCGAGCGACCCGACGATCAGCACGCCGGTCATCATGATCGCCCACCCGCCCAGCCAGCCGAACCACGGTCCCATCGCCCGGGTGACCCAGCTGAACGTCGTGCCGCAGTCGGGGTCGACACGGTTGAGGTAGAGGAAGGCGGCAGCGATGAGGGCCATCGGGACGAACGACGCCAGCAGGATGCCGGGCGCGTTGACGCCGGCGAGTGCGGTCACGGCCCCGATGACGGCCGCGAGGCTGTAGGCCGGCGATGTCGACGCCAGACCGATGACGAGCGCGTCGGTGAAGCCGATCGCGCCCGCCTTCAGCTGGTCCTGCTGGGTCTTGGACTCCGTCATGGAAACTCCGCTCGCCGGTGCGCACTGTCTACCTGATCAGGGGGGCGCGGGGAAGACGGATGTCAGCTGGTGACCCGCCTCGCGGCTCGCTGGTGCTCGGCCACGGGCCTCGACCCGGCATACTCGCTGTGCGATGACCACCACTGACCTGACCACGCCTTCCGCGCAGCCCGCGGCCATCCAGACCTCCGCCCCGTTGCAGGTCGCCGTGGTGACCCTGGGCTGTGCGCGCAACGAGGTCGACTCCGAGGAGCTGGCCGGACGCCTCGAGGCCGGCGGCTTCGTGCTGGTCGCGGACCCCGAGGACGCCGACACCGTGGTGGTCAACACGTGCGGCTTCGTCGAGGCCGCCAAGAAGGACTCCGTCGACACCCTGCTGGAGGCAGCGGACCTGAAGACCTCCGCCGGTCACGGTGGCCGGGCGAAGGCCGTGGTCGCGGTCGGCTGTCTCGCGGAGCGCTACGGCAAGGACCTGGCCGAGTCGCTGCCCGAGGCGGACGCAGTCCTGGGATTCGACGACTACCCCGACATCGCCGCCAAGCTGCGCGCGATCGTCGGCGGGGAGACCCACGTCGCCCACACCCCCTCCGACCGGCGGCGCCTGCTCCCGATCTCTCCGGTCGACCGGGACGCCTCGGCGATCTCGATACCCGGGCACCACCACGACCCTGCTGCCGACGTCACCTCGGCCGCGGAGCTCGCGGTGATCGGTGCCGGCGCGCCCGCCACGGGACCCCGCGCCGTACGCCGTCGTCTCGACGCCGGCCCGATGGCACCACTCAAGCTGGCCAGTGGATGCGACCGGCGCTGCACCTTCTGCGCGATCCCGAGCTTCCGTGGCTCCTTCGTGAGTCGGCGGCCGAGCGACGTCGTCAACGAGGCGCGGTGGCTCGCCACCGAGGGCGTCAAGGAGCTCTTCCTCGTCAGCGAGAACTCCACCTCCTACGGCAAGGACCTGGGTGACCTCCGGCTCCTCGAGACGCTGCTGCCGGAGCTGTGCGGCATCGACGGCGTCGAGCGCGTCCGGGTCTCCTACCTGCAGCCCGCCGAGACCCGCCCGGGCCTGATCGAGGCCATCGCCTCGACGCCGGGCGTCGTGCCCTACTTCGACCTGTCCTTCCAGCACGCGAGCGCCACGGTGCTGCGTCGGATGCGCCGCTTCGGCGACCCGGAGAGCTTCCTCGACCTGCTGCAACGGATCCGTGCGCTGTCCCCGCTGGCCGGCGTACGGTCCAACGTCATCGTCGGCTTCCCCGGCGAGACCGACGAGGACCTGCAGACCCTGTGCGACTTCCTCGAGGCGGCTCGCATGGACGTCACGGGGGTCTTCGGCTACTCCGACGAGGACGGCACGGAGGCGGCCGGCTTCGCCGATGACCTCAAGCTGCACGAGGACGAGATCCGCGCCCGCACCGAGCGCGTGAGTGCCCTCGTCGAGGAGCTCAACTCCCAACGGGCCGAGGAGCGCGTCGGCGAGGAGGTCGTGGTCCTCGTCGAGGCGGTCGACGACGAGGACGGCACCGTGGAGGGCCGCTCGGCCCATCAGGGTCCGGAGGTCGACGGAACCACGCTGCTCGCCGACGTGACCGATGCGCGGATCGGCGACCTCGTGACGGCGACCGTCATCGGCACCGACGGTGTCGACCTGGTCGCGCACGTGGGCGGAGCCGGCCGATGAGCGCGGATCCGGCCAGCACGGGCCAGCGGGAGGTCTCCAACTGGAACATCGCGAACGTGCTCACCGTGGTGCGCATCGTGCTGGTGCCGTTCTTCGCCTGGGCGCTGTTGCAGGACGGCGGCAGCTCGCCCACCTGGCGCTGGGTGGCCTTCGTGATCTTCGCGGTGGCGATGATCACCGACAAGGTCGACGGCGACCTGGCTCGCAAGCACGGCCTCGTCACCGACTTCGGCAAGATCGCCGACCCGATCGCGGACAAGGCGATCACCGGCATGGCCTTCATCGGCCTGTCGATCGTCGGCGACATCTGGTGGGTCGTGACCATCGTCGTGCTGGTGCGCGAGTGGAGCGTCACGCTGCTGCGGCTGTCGGTCCTCAAGCAGGTCGTGATCCCAGCGGCTCGCAGCGGCAAGATCAAGACCGTGCTGCAGGCCGTCGCGCTGTCCGGCCTGACGTGGCCGCTGCCGCACGGGGGCGAGCACGCAGCCGCCTTCGACTTCTGGCCGGGGCTGCTGGGTGAGGGGCTGTTCTACCTGAGTCAGGTCGCGCTGGCCGGGGCCGTCGCGATGACGATGTGGTCGGGGTGGGAGTTCTTCCGCGAGGTTCGCAAGCAGCGGGGTTCGCCGACGAGCTGAGTGGCGAGGACGAGGAGGTCACCCACATCGTCCGGGAACTCTTGTCGATCCCCGCAAGGATTGTTCTCAATCTGTTTCCTGAAGAGCCACTTTTTCGGGCGAGGATGCACGGGTCACATACATCTGACCCTCGGAGTCCTCATGCGCACACCCGCGCTCCCACCGCCGCGTCGCGTCGCGGTAGCAGCCGGCCTGGCACTCCTCGCCGCCGGACTCACCCCCGTCGTGGCATCCGCTGATCCGGAGGGCACCGCGCTGGTCATCAGCGAGGTCTACGGCGGCGGTGGCGGCGGCACCGGAGCGCCCAGCTACACCCATGACTTCATCGAGCTCTACAACCCGACCGACACCGCGGTGCCGCTGAGCGGCTGGTCAATCCAGTACAAGTCCAACACGGGTGCCGACGCCACTGCAGCCGCGCTGAGCGGCAGCGTCGCACCTCAGGGCTACTTCCTGATCCAGTCGGGCGGCGCGGGCACCGTCGCAGGCACCCCTGCCCTCCCCGCGCCTGATGCCACCATCGGCCTGAGCCTCTCGCAGTCGGGCGGGATCGTCTTCCTCGCCAGCTCGCAGACCCCGGTGGCGGCACGAGGTGATGTCGCTGGCACGAGCACTGGTGGACTCGTCGACACGGTCGGGTTCGGGACGACGGCCGACACCTACGAGCGAGCACGCACGGGCGTTGCGCTGACCATCACCACGTCGGCCGCGCGCGCCGACCTCGCAGACACCGACGACAACGCCGACGACTTCGTCGAGGGCACCCCGGGCCCGCAGAACTCCGGGCCGGCGACGCCGGCCGACCTCGAGGCCCAGTCACCCGCTACGCAGTCCGGTCAGGTCGGTCTGCCGCTCTCCGCCAACCTCACCGCCACGGGCGGTAGCTCGCCGTACACCTGGAGTGCCACCGGCCTCCCGACGGGCGTGACGGTCACCGGCGACGGAGTCGTCTCCGGGACGCCCGCGGAGGCGGGAACCTTCACCGTGACCGCGACCGCGACCGACTCGGCGACACAGCCCGCCACGGACGAGGTCACGTTCACGCTCACCATCGCTCCAGCGCCCTCGCTCATCCCGATCGCCGAGGTCCAGGGCACCGGCGCGGCGTCGCCGTTGGTGGGCACGAACGTGACGACACGGGGCGTCGTCACGGCGGCCTACCCGGTGGGTGGCTTCTTCGGCTTCTACCTCCAGACCCCCGGCACCGGCGCGGTCGACATCGACCTCGCGACCCACACGGCCTCCGACGGCGTCTTCGTGCGCCAGCCGACCGGCGCCGTCACCGTCGCCCCCGGCGACTACGTCGAGGTCACCGGTGGCGTGGCGGAGTTCGCCGGTGCCACGCAGATCGAGGTGCAGCCCGTCAACATCACGGAGCTGTCCGAGGTCCCCGCGGACATCGTCACGACGACCACGGCGACCTGGCCCCGGGACGCCGCGCAGAAGGAGTCCCTCGAGGGCATGACCTACCGGCCCACCGGCGACTTCACCGTGACCAACACCTTCTCCACCAACAGCTTCGGCGAAGTGGGTCTGGCCAGTGGCACGACGCCGCTGATCCAGCGCACCGAGGTCGAGCTTCCCGGTCCGGCCGCTTCCAGCCCCACCGAGGCCGACAACCTCGCGCGGGCGATCGTCCTGGACGACGGTGCCTCGACGAGCTTCCTCTCGACCGGCAACAGTGGGCTGACGCCTCCCTACATCTCGGCGTCCGAGCCCGTCCGCGTCGGTGCAGCCACGACCTTCACCGCCGACGTGATCTTCGCCGAGGGCGGCTCGCCCAGCGCGCCGACCTACCGGTTCCAGCCCCTCGCCACCGTGATCGGGCCGGACAACAACGGCTCGCCCGCAACCTTCGAGAACACCCGCACCGCAGCCCCGGACGAGTCGCTGATCAACGAGGTGGGTCCCTCGGACCTCACGATCGCGTCGTTCAACGTCCTGAACTACTTCACCACCCTCGGCGACGCCGACGACGACAACGTCGGTGATGACGGGTGCACGCCGTTCCTGGACCGCGAGGGAGACGGCAGCACGGTCAGCGGTGGTTGCGACCAACGCGGCGCCTGGGACCCGGAGGACTTCGAGCGCCAGCAGTCCAAGATCGTCAGCGCCATCAACGCGCTCGATGCCGACGTGGTCGGGCTGATGGAGATCGAGAACTCGCTCACCCTGGGCGAGACTCCTGACGAGGCCACGGACAGCCTCGTGGCAGCGCTCAACGCGGACGCCGGAGCAGGCACCTGGGCGGCCAACCCGTCCTCCACCGAGCTCCCGGCCGACGGGATGGACGTGATCACCAACGCCATCATCTACCAGCCGGCATCCGTGGCCCGCATGGGTCAGTCGCGTGCTCTCGGTAGTCTCAGCGACGCCGGTGAAGCATTCGACAACGCGCGGGAGCCGCTGGGACAGGTCTTCCGGCCCGTCGGTGGACAGCCGTTCCTCTTCGTCGTCAACCACTTCAAGTCGAAGGGCTCGGCCGGCCCGAACCCGGGTGACGCGGACAGCGGCGACGGACAGGGCTCGTCCAACGGCTCTCGTACGCTGCAGGCCGCCGCGCTTCGCGACTGGGTCTCCGCGCTGCAGACCGAGACGGGGGTGAGGTCGGTGATCCTGGGTGGTGACTTCAACTCCTACGCCAGGGAGGATCCGCTTCAGGATCCTCTACGACGCCGGATTCACCGACGTCGAGCAGGAGTTCGCCAACGGTGAGTACTCGTACTCGTTCTCCGGGCTGTCCGGATCGTTGGACCACATCCTGGTGAACGACGCCGCCCTGAAGCGGTCCACCGGCACGGACATCTGGAACATCAACGGCGGTGAGTCGCTGGCGCTGGAGTACAGCCGCTACAACTACCACGGCACCGACTTCCACGCCGACGGTCCGTTCCGCTCCTCCGACCACGACCCGGTGATCCTCGGCCTGAAGGCCAACGACCCCGCGGTGAGCACCACGGTGACCGCAACGACGGGCAAGGTCGTCTACGGCCGGGCCGGCGCGGTGTCGGTCAAGGTCGGCCCCGCCTCGGCCACCGGCTCGGTGACGCTGACCAACGGCGCCACCGTCATCGGCACCGCTTCACTCGAGGCCGGGGCCGCCACCATCGCCCTGCCGGCGAGGTCGCTCCCGGTGGGCACGACCACGCTGACCCTCGGCTATGCAGGCGACGCCGCTCACACGGTGTCGACCGGCAGCGTCTCGGTCAAAGTCGTGAAGGCGACACCGAAGCTGGAGGTCACGGTCAGGCCGAAGAAGATCGAGGCTGGTGCGACCAGGGCCAGGATCATCGTGGAGGTGCACGCCAGGGGCTTCACACCCACCGGAAGGGTCACCGTGCGGATCGCGGGCACGACCTACACGGTCCGGCTCGAGGACGGCACCGGTGTCGTGAGGGTGCGGTTCACCAAGCCCCGCACCTACGTCGCCCAGGTGACCTACCTCGGCGACGCCACCACCCAGACTGCCAGGAAGCAGACGAGGATCAGGGTCGTTCGACGCTGATCCACCCAGAACGAGCCGGGTCAACGTGACCCGACTTGCATCTCACCCAACCGAAAGGGCCCACCTCGTGTCAGCATCACGAACAGGTCGCAGATTGGCAGCCGTCACCGCGGTGACCGGACTGCTCGCCGCCCCGCTCGCCGTCCTCACCGCGACGCCCGCGCACGCCGCGCCGACCACCATCCAGATCCTCGCCACCAACGACTTCCACGGGCGCCTCATCAACGAGGACGGCACCGGCGGAACCACCAACGGCGTGACTGCGGGCGCTGCGATTCTCTCCGGCGCTGTGAAGCAGCTGCGGGCGGAGAATTCGCAGACGGTGTTCGCTGCAGCTGGCGACATGATCGGCGCCTCAACGTTCGAGTCCTTCATTCAGCACGACAAGCCGACCATCGACGCGCTCAACGAAGCCGGTCTGCAGGTTTCCGCAGCCGGCAACCACGAGTTCGACGCCGGGTACAACGACCTCGTCAACCGCGTGATGCAGCCGGCGTCCGTGTCGAACGTGGAGGGTGGCGCCAACTGGCAGTACCTCGCGGCCAACGTCCGCGAGAAGTCCGACGGCTCCTACGCGCTGCCTGACGTGGCGGCTTCTCCGGGCACGTCCGACGGGGCGACCTGGTACACCGACTTCGGCAACACGCGGGTTGGCTTCGTCGGTGCGGTCACCGAGGACCTGCCCAGTCTGGTCTCGCCGTCCGGCATCGCCGCCCTCGAGGTCTCCAGCATCATCAACGAGGTCAACACCGCGGCCGAGCACCTGACCGACGACCTCGGTGCCGACATCGTGGTGATGCTCGTGCACGAGGGCGCGACCAACCCGACCGTCGCTGCCGCGACGGACACCGACCACGGCGTTCGGCCGAATCGTCGACGGAGTCGACTCGAACGTCGACGCCATCGTGTCCGGTCACACCCACCTCGCCTACAACCACACCATCAACGGGCGACCGGTGGTCTCTGCGGGTCAGTATGGCCTCGCGCTCAACCAGCTGCAGTTCGTCGTGGACGACACCACGGGCGTGATCTTGTCCGTCACCTCGGACATCAAGTATCTCAAGGCCCAGACCACGCCCTTCGCGCCGAACTACCCGGTCGACGCAGCGGTGACGGCGATCGTCAACGATGCCAAGGCCAAGGCCGACGTGCTCGGCGCGCAGGTGCTCGGCAAGATCGCCGGCCCCTTCGCGCGTGCCAAGCTCACCGACGGCACCACCGAGAATCGCGGTGGAGAGTCGACGGTGGGCAACCTCGTCGCCGAGGTCCAGCGCTGGGCCACGTCGACCCCCGAGGCCGGCGCCGCGCAGATCGCCTTCATGAACCCGGGCGGTCTCCGCTCCGACATGGCCGGCACGTCAGGTGGCTACCCCGCCAATCTGACCTACAAGCAGGCGGCGGTGGTCCAGCCGTTCGCCAACACGCTTGTCAACATGAAGCTGACCGGTGCCCAGATCAAAACGGTGCTCGAGCAGCAGTGGCAGCGCGACGCTGCCGGCGCTGTTCCCAGCCGGCCGTTCCTGCGCCTCGGCGCCTCCGACGGGTTCTTCGCGACGTACGACCCCACGAAGGCTGAGGGCAGCCGCGTCACCAGCATGTCGCTCAACGGCAAGGCTCTCGACCCGGCCACGGCCTACTCCGTGACCGTCAACTCGTTCCTCGCCAGCGGCGGTGACAACTTCCGAGGCTTCAATGCCGGCACGGCCAAGCGGGACACAGGCAAGGCTGACCTGCAGGCGATGGTCGACTACATGGCCGCCTTCGCGTCGAAGGCCCCCCTCGCGGTGAAGAGCGCGCAGCGACAGGTCGGCGTCTCTTGGCCCGCCACCGCGCCGCGCTTCTACCGGATCGGGGAGAGGGTGAAGGTCAACCTCTCCTCCCTGGCGATGACCTCGCCGGCCGACGCCCGCGACACGCGGCTCACCATCAGGGCGGGCGAGAAGACGCTCAACCCCACGCCGGTCACCAACACGGTCGACGCCACGCCGTTCGACGAGAGCGGCAGGAGCGCGGTCTCGGTCAAGCTCAAGGGCAAGACCCGGACCGGCAAGCAGATGCTGACCTTCACCGGTCCGACCACCGGGACGACGTTCTCCCTGCCGATCGAGGTCCGCAAGGCGAAGGGCGTGCTCAAGGCTCGCACCAAGCCGGAGCGCATCGTCAAGGGCAAGACCCGCACCCGGGTGAAGATCAAGGCGACCGCGCTCGGCATCGCCAAGGTGACAGGCAGGATCAAGGTCAAGGCAGGCGGCAAGACCTACACGGTCAAGCTCAGGAAGGGCAAGGCGTTCCTGCGCCTCGACCGCTTCACCAACACCGGCAAGAAGCGGATCCTGGTGTCCTACCTGGGCAACCGCAAGATCCGCGGCACCAAGCAGTTCATCGCCATCAAGGTGCGTCGCAGCTGATCACCTGATCCACCCGTGCGCAGGCCCGGTCGCCGAGAGGTGGCCGGGCCTGCGGCATGTCAGCGCAGGCATGTCAGCGCAGGGCCAGGGCCGCCTGCACGAGCGTCAGGTGGCTGAAGGCCTGGGGGAAGTTTCCGACCATCCGGTCGTGCGCGGGGTCGTACTCCTCCGACAGCAGCCCGACGTCGTTGGCCAGGGCGCACAGCCGGTCGAGAAGCTCGTGGGCCTCCTCGCGCCGTCCTGCGCCGGCGAGTGCGGAGACCAGCCAGAACGAGCAGGCCAGGAACGGGTGCTCGTCCCCGGAGAGACCGTCGACCCCGCTCTGGGTGCGGTAGCGCAGCAGCAGGCCGTCGCGCTCGAGGTCCTCTCGCACGGCCCTGATGGTGCCGAGGACACGCGGGTCGTCGGCGGGCAGGAAACCGACCAGCGGCAGGGTCAGCAGCGATGCGTCGACCTCGGTGGTGTCGTAGTGCTGGGTGAAGGTGCCGCGGGCGGTGTCGAAGCCCTTCTCGAGGATCTCCTCGCGCACCCGGTCCCGCAGCTCGCGCCAGCGCTCCACCGGGCCGGGGAGGTCGTGCTCCTCGACGGCACGCACCGCGCGATCGAAGGCGACCCAGACCATCACGCGCGAGTGGGTGAAGTGGCGCAGGGGTCCGCGAATCTCCCACAGGCCGTTGTCCGGCTCGTCCCAGTGCTCAGCCATCTCGTCGACGAGCGCGCGTTGCAGCGCCCACGAGTTGGACGTCTCCTCCAGCCCGGCCTGCCGGGCCAGCTCGAGGGCGATCATCACCTCGCCGAGCACATCGTTCTGGCGCTGGGAGGCTGCGCCGTTGCCGATCCGCACCGGTCGACTGTCCGCATAGCCGGGCAGGTGCGGGAGCTCTCGCTCGGGCAGCTGCCGGCCACCGTCGACGGTGTACATGATCTGCAGGTCGGCCGGGTCGCCGGCGACCGCGCGCAGCAGCCAGCGGCGCCAGTGCAGCGCCTCGTCCTCGTAACCTGCGCCGAGCAGGGACTCCAGGGTGAGGGCCGCGTCGCGCAGCCAGCAGAAGCGGTAGTCCCAGTTGCGCTCGCCGCCGAAGTCCTCGGGCAGCGACGTCGTCGGCGCCGCAACGATGCCGCCCGTCTCGGCGTGGGTCATCAGCAGCAACGTCAGCAGGCTGCGCCGCACCATCTCCGCATGCGGTACGTCGTCGGGGGAACGCTGCGACCAGGCGCGCTGGTCCTCGGCGGTGGCGCGGATCCGCTGGGCCATCCCGAGCGGCTCCGGGACCTCGCGCCACGAGTGGACCCACGTGGTGGAGAAGGTGAGCTCGTCACCGGCGCTCATGTCGAACTCGTCCGTGTGGTGACCGTCGTGCCCCTCGGGGAGACGCGGACCACGCAGCACCAGCTTGTCCGGGCCGGCGACGGCGACGACGACCTCCTCGTCGTGCGCCTGCTCGCGGCTGACCCACGGCCGGACCTGGCCGTAGTCGGTGCGCACCACCCAGTCGTGGCGGATCCGTACCGTGCCGCGCGTGCACGTCAGACGGCGTACGACGTCCGCGCGGCCGTCGCCGGTGGGCATCAGGTCCAGCAGCACCACCTCGCCGTCGGCCGTGGTGAAGGTCGTCTCCAGCAGCGCGGTGCCGTCGAGGTAGGTGCGACTGGTCGCGGTCACGGGGTCAGCGGGGGCGAGCAGCCATCGGCCGTGCTCCTCGGTGCCGAGCAGGGCGGCGAAGCACGCGGGGGAGTCGAAGCGGGGCAGGCACAACCAGTCGATCGACCCGTCCTTGCCCACCAGGGCTGCGGTGCCTCGGTCGCCGATGAGGGCGTAGTCCTCGATGGGGAGTGCCATGCGGTTAGTCTCGCCGACGTGACCAACGACCCGGCGCAGGATCTGGCGTGGCGGGTGCTGGAGCTGCTCGCCCGGCGCGACGAGACCCTCGCAACGGCCGAGTCGCTCACCGGTGGACTGCTGGCCGCCCGGCTCACCGACATACCGGGTGCCTCGCGCAGCTTCGTCGGTGGAGTCGTGTCCTACGCGACCCGGGTGAAGATGTCGCTGCTCGACGTGCCCGAGGGTGTGGTGGAGGGGCACGGGGTGGTGTCCGAGGAGTGCGCGCTCGCGATGGCGCGCGGGGTGCGTGCTCGGCTCGATGCGACCTGGGGAGTCGCGACGACCGGTGTCGCCGGACCCGACCGGCAGGAGGGCCGACCGGTGGGCACCGTCTGGGTCGCCGTGGCAGGACCCGGAGGGGTCGAAGCACGGGAGCTCACGCTCGCGGGCGACCGAACCTCCATCCGGCACGCGTCGTGTGACGCGGTGCTGTCGGTGCTCGACGGCATGCTCGTCCCCGGTCGGGGCACACTGTCGCCCCGGCACGTGGACATCCCTCCCCGGGAAGAAGGAGGCCTCGGGTAGCGTTGGGTCACACGACTCCACTCCATCCAGTGAGGAACTCCCGCATGGTGCTCTTCCGGCGAATGCTCGGCGAAGTGCTGCGCGGTGCCCGGATGCAGCGTGGGATGACGCTGCGGGAGCTCTCCGCACAGGCACGGGTGAGCCTGGGCTACATCTCGGAGATCGAGCGGGGCCAGAAGGAAGCGTCGTCCGAGCTCCTCGCGTCGCTGTGCCAGGCGATGGACCTGCCGTTGTCGGAGGTGCTGCGTGACGTCGCTGACGCCGTGGCGATCGAGGAGATCGCCATCGGGATCGTGGCCAGCGCACAGATCCGACCCGCACGCCCCACCGGCGACGTCGTCGCCTCCGCCGCCTGAGGCGACTTCCCAGGACGGGTCAGACCGCGGCAGGCTGGCAGCTCGGGCACCAGTAGGCAGCTCGCTCACGTCCCGGTTCGCCCAGCATGTCGACGAGGATGGGAGTCGCGCAACGGCGGCACGGTGAATTGTCGCGGCGGTAGACCCACAGGCGCTCGCGCGGGCGCAGGTCGCCGGTGGTCGACTGGATGGCCCGTTCCTTGTTGGCCTCCAGCATCAGCCGAGCCCGGTGCACCAGACGGGGCAGGTCGCGGACGTCTGACACGGGAGTGGCGGGGTGGATACCGCTGGTGAAGCAGAGCTCGGCCATGTACATGTTGCCGATGCCGGCGAGGTTGCGCTGGTCGAGGAGGGCCTGGCCGATCGGTCGTCCGGGCTCGGCGCGCAGTCGGGCGAGAGCATGGTCGGGGTCCCAGTCGGGGCCGAGCAGGTCCGGGCCGAGGTGCGCGGTCAGGGCGGCCTCCTCCTGACGAGGCACCACCTCGACGATGCCGAGCGAGAACCCCACGGCCGACCGCCTGTCGATGCCGAGCACGACGCGGACCTGCGGACCGGGTCTGCGCCACTTGTCGCCCGTGGCGTAGATGTGCCACGAGCCCTCCATCTTCAGGTGCGTGTGGAGGGTCCAGGCGCGGTCGTGATCGATCCGGGTGAGCAGGTGCTTGCCGCGCGAGAGCGTGCGTACGACGGTGCCGCCGGTGAGGTCGACCGTGGCGAAAGCCGGCACCCGGAAGTCCGTGACGGTCAGTCGGTGGCCGGTGAGCGCACGATCGAGGGCGAGCGCGGCTCGATGGACGGTGTCGCCTTCAGGCACGCAGTCTCAGCCCCTTCGGTGTCGCGATGAAGCCTGCAGCCGACAAGGCATGTCGGATCGGAGTGTCCCCACCACCTCCGATGAGCGGCTGTCCGTCCACTTTCTCGACGGTGAGACGCCCCAGTGCACCACGGCGAGCCGCATCGGCGAGCGCCCCCATGGCGGGCGTGAGCACGTCCAGGTCCTCGGTCCACGTCAGGAGGGTGCGTCCGCCGCGTTCGACGTAGACCGTCAACGCCCCGTCGACGATGACCACCAGCGCGCCGGCCTTGCGTCCCGGACGGTGACCGGCCCGTTCGCCGTCGAGTGGGTCCGGCCACGGCAGTGCCGCGCCGAAGACGTTGGCCGGGTCGGTGGCAGCGAGGGCGACGACCACGGCCTTGCCGCCGGTCGCGTTCTCGGGCTCGGCGAAGGTGCGCAGCCGGTCGATCGCCCCGGCGGCACCGAACTGCGCGGCGCCGAGACCGTCGATGAAGTAGCCGCGGCGGCAGCGTCCGGAGTCCTCGAAGGCGCTCAGCACCTTGTAGACGCCGGCGAACCCACCCACGACCCGCTCGCTCATCACCGCGCCGCGGGTGACGACGCCGTGGCGTTCGAGGAGGTGCTCGGCGCGAGCCTTGGCCCGGCGGGTGGGATCGGTGTCACGGTCGGGGAGGACGGCCCAGCGGCCGGCGGTCTCGGGAGGCCCGACCCGAGCGGGCATGCGTCCCCCGCCCGCGCGGCCAAGTCGCGGCGGCGTACGACGGGAGCGGTGCGACGGGGTGCCACTGCGGACCAGGGCACGCAGGGGGGTGAGGGTGTCGTTGGTGACGAGCCCGCGCCAGACCAGCTCCCACAGGGCCGCGGACAGCTCGGCGTCGGTCGTGGCGCCGACGCGGTCGGAGAGCTGCCGGAAGAACCACGCGCCGCCGCCGTCGAGCAGGTCGAGCACGGCCCGCTGCAGGCCGGTGGTCTCGTCGGACTCGATCTCGGGCAGGGTGAGGTGGGCCTGGTCGGCGAGGTGGAGGCTGACCCAGCCGTCGCTGCCCGGCAGCGGAGCGTGGCCGGTCCAGATGACCTCGCCGGACGCGGTGAGCTCGTCGAGCATGGAGGGCTCGTAGTCGCGCACGCGGGCAGCCAGCACGAGCGGCTCGAGGGCACTGGCCGGCACGGGGCAGCCGGCGAGCTGGTCGATGGACGCCAGCACCCCGTCGACGCCGCGCAGGGGGCCGCCGACGCGCTGCCAGGCGGGAAGGAAGCGGGCGACGGCATCGTGGGTGACCGGCTCGATCTCCTGGCGCAGGCGGGCGAGCGAGCGGCGGCGCAGCTTGCGCAGCACCTCGGCGTCGCACCACTCGCTGCTGGAGCCGGACGGGCGGAACTCCCCGTCGAGCACACGGCCGCGGTGGGCCAGTCGCTGGAGGGTCTGGCGGGCGACGGCCTCGCCCAGACCGAGGCGGGTCGCGACCTCGGCGGTGGTGAAGGGGCCGTGGCTGCGGGCATAGCGGGAGACGAGGTCGCCGAGCGGGTCCTCGGGGAGCTCGAGGAAGGCGTCGGGGGTGCCGACCGGGACGGGCACGCCGAGTCCGTCGCGCAGTCGACCGATGTCCTCGACGGCACTCCAGCGTTCCTCCCCGGCCATCCGCACCTTGATGACCCGCCGGTCCAGGTGTGCGAGCCAGCCCTCGACGTCGGCGCCCTCGATCGCTCGCTCCCGGATCTCGGCGACGGACTGGGGTCCGAGCAGGCGCACCAGGTCCGCGAGGCCTTCGGCGTTGCGGGCGCGACGGTCGGGGGCGAGCCACTGGAGCTCCGACTCGACCTCGGTGAGCACCTCGGGGTCGAGCAGCTCGCGCAGCTCCGCGCGACCGAGCAGCTCGGCGAGCAGGCCCTGGTCGAGGGAGAGGGCGGCAGCGCGGCGCTCGGCGATGGGGGAGTCGCCCTCGTAGACGAACTGGGCGACGTATCCGAAGAGCAGGCTGCGTGCGAACGGGCTGGGGGAGGTGGTGGCAACGTCCACGACCGTCACCTCGCGCCGTTGCACGCGGCCGAGCAGGGTGACGAGGGCGGGCAGGTCGTAGACGTCCTGCAGGCACTCGCGCACCGCCTCGAGCACGATCGGGAACGACGGGTACTGGGACGCCACCTGCAGGAGCTGGGCGCTGCGCTGGCGCTGCTGCCACAGGGGGCTGCGGCGGCCGGGGTCGCGGCGAGGGAGCAGCAGCGCGCGGGCGGCGCACTCGCGGAAACGGCTGGCGAACAGCGCCGACCCGCCCACCTCCTGGGTGACGACCTGCTCGATCTCCTCGGGCTCGAAGACGATCACCTCGCCGGTCGGCGGCTCGGCATCGGTGTCCGGGATCCGGATGACGATGCCGTCGTCGGAGGCGACCGCCTGGCCGTCGATGTCGAAGCGCTCGCGCAGGCGCGCGTTGATCGCCAGCGCCCAGGGCGCATGGACGGGTGTGCCGTAGGGGGAGTGGACGACGAGACGCCAGTCACCGAGCTCGTCGCGGAAGCGCTCGACCACGATCTGCGTGTCGTGCGGCACCACCTGGGTCGCCTCGCGCTGCTCGGTCAGGTAGGTCACCAGGTTGGTGGCGGCGTTGACGTCGAGGCCGCGCTCCTGGACGGCGGCGACCGCCCTGGCGGCGGGCTGTGCGGCGAGCTCGCGGGTGAACGCGCCGACGGCGGCGCCGAGCTCGGCGGGCCGACCGAGGGCGTCGCCCTTCCAGAACGGCAGTCGGCCGGGGATGCCGGGCGCGGGTGTGACGAGGACCCGGTCGTGGGTGATGTCCTCGATCCGCCAGCTGGTGGCACCGAGGGCGAAGATGTCGCCGACGCGGGACTCGTAGACCATCTCCTCGTCGAGCTCGCCGACGCGGCTGGCCTTCTCCCCGACGAGGAAGACGCCGAAGAGCCCGCGGTCGGGGATGGTTCCGCCGCTGGTCACGGCGAGGCGCTGGGCGCCGGGGCGGCCGCTGAGGGTGCCGGTGACGCGGTCCCAGACGATGCGCGGGCGCAGCTCGGCGAACTCGTCGCTGGGGTAGCGGCCGCTGAGCAGGTCGAGCGTGGCGTCGAAGGCGGCGCGGGGGAGCTGGGAGTAGGACGCGGCGCGGGTCATCAACGCGAACACCTCATCGACGTCCCACTCGTCCATCGCGAGCATCGCCACCACCTGCTGGGCGAGCACGTCGAGGGGGTTGGTCGGGACGGAGAGCTTCTCGATGGCGCCACTGCGCATCCGCTCCACCGACACCGCGGTCTGGGCCAGGTCGCCACGGTGCTTGGGGAACAGCACGCCGCGGCTCACCTCACCGACCTGGTGACCGGCACGACCCACACGCTGCAGCGCGCTCGCCACACTCGGCGGCGACTCGATCTGGATGACCAGGTCGACGGCACCCATGTCGATGCCGAGCTCGAGACTGCTGGTCGCGACCACGCACGGGAGCCGGCCTCGCTTGAGGTCGTCCTCGATGATCGCCCGCTGCTCCTTCGAGACCGAGCCGTGGTGCGCCTTGGCGATGATCGTCCCCGCGCCGCTGCTCTGTCCCGACTGCGCCATGACCTGCGCGGGCTGCTGCTGCGCTTCGTCCTGCGTGACGTCGTCCGGTGCCACCCGCTCCGTCGCGATCTCGTTGAGCCTCGCGGTCAGCCGTTCTGCGAGCCGACGCGAGTTGGCGAAGACGATGGTGGAGCGGTGCTGCTCGACGAGGTCGACGACGCTCTCCTCGACGTGCGGCCAGATGCTGGAGGCCCGGCCCGGGTCCTCGGACTCCTCGTCGTAGTCGCCGGGCATGGTCATGTCCACGACCGGAACGACGACCCGGAGGTCCCACTCCTTGGTGCTGGGCGGCGAGACGATCTCGACGGGCTGGGCGCCGCCGAGGAAGCGCGCCACCTCGTCCAGCGGACGGACGGTGGCGCTGAGCCCGATCCGCTGGGCCGGCCGATCGAGCAGGTGGTCGAGCCGCTCGAGGCTGATGCCGAGGTGGGCGCCGCGCTTGGTGCCGGCGACCGCGTGCACCTCGTCGATGATGACCGTGTCGACGCTGCGCAACGTCTCGCGCGCCTGACTGGTGAGCATCAGGAAGAGCGACTCGGGTGTGGTGATGAGGATGTCGGGCGGCGTGGTGCCGAGCTTGCGCCGCTCGGCCGGGCTGGTGTCGCCGGAGCGCAGCCCGACAGTGACCTCCGGGACCTTCACCTGGAGCCGTTCGGAGGTGTTGCGGATGCCGGTCAGCGGAGCACGCAGGTTGCGCTCCACGTCGACCCCGAGCGCCTTGAGCGGGGAGATGTAGAGGACCCGGGTGCGCCGGGACTTGTCCGTGGGCGGCTCCGTGCGCATCAGTCGGTCGATGGCGTGCAGGAAGGCGCTCAGCGTCTTTCCGCTCCCGGTGGGCGCGACGACGAGCGCGTTCTTGCCATCGGCGATGCTCGACCAAGCCCCCTCCTGCGCCGGCGTCGGGCCGGCGAAGGATGCCTCGAACCAGGCACGCGTCGGCGCGCTGAAGCGGTCGAGGGCGTTCATGGGTTGCAGTCTGTCACCCGGGTACGACACCCACTCCGCCCCCGCGGCTGGACCCTGGCGGTACGGAGACGGGGTCGGCGACGGCAACGCCGTGGGGCACCGGACAGTAGCCTCGACCAGGTGAGGGCATTCGTGGTGGCAGCCGTGACGGGCGTCGTCGTGGCACTCACGGGCGGCTGCGTCGGTGACGGCGGGTCGAACGGTCCGGACGACCCTCGAGGCACCGGCACCATCGACGGCGCCACGCCCCAGGATCCGGACGTACCGGCCACACCGTCACCCCCATCCCGTGACGGCGGCGTCGTCGACAGCGAGGCGTGCGACGAGGTGCGAGCCGGCATCGATGCCTTCAACGTCGGCGAGTTCGACGAGACTGTCGAGCACTTCGAGGCGGCGCTCCCACTGGCCGAGGAGCAGGACGACGGCTCGGAGCTGGCGAGCCAGCTGATCGAGGCCGTGCGCTACTACGCCGCGCTCGACGCGGACCTCTACCCCGAGGCGGCCCGGAGCTCTGTGGAGTTCGCGATCTACAAGGCGATCACGCTCGGCCAGTGCGTCGCTGGGGACGTCGCGGTGACACCACCGCCCGGCATCGAGGTGTAGGGCAGTACTGAGTCACGCCCCCGCCGCCGTCAGGGGTCCGTCCCTAGGCTGGCCACATGTTCAGGCGCACCTCCCGACCTCAGCCCGACGTGGTCCGCTCGGACGCCCAGTGGCGCTCGAGCCTCGACCCCGAGGCCTATCGCGTGCTCCGTCGGTCCGGCACGGAGGCTCCTGGGACCAGTCCCTACGAGCACCCTCCTGGCAACCGTGGGGGCGTGTACCGGTGCAGGGGGTGCGAGGCCGAGCTCTTCGGGGCCGATGACCAGTTCGAGTCCGGGACGGGATGGCCCAGCTTCACCTCCTCGGCGACACCCGAGGCCGTGCGGATCCGCACCGACTTCACCATGCTGCTGCCGCGCCGCGAGGTGACATGCGCTCGTTGTGCGGGGCATCTCGGTCACGTGTTCGGTGACGGTCCGGCGCCCACCGGCCAGCGATTCTGCATCAACGGTGCCGCTCTGACTCTCGAGGACGCTGCGTCAGACCACGTGGCGGGACCGCTCGACCGGAGGTGATGTCCAGGCGCGCTGGTCGACGGCCGCCTGCGGTCGGTCCGGATAGATCGCCCTACCCCACCAGGGGGCTCACGCAGGGGCGTCCAGCACCTCGCGCCACGAGTGCTGCGGCTCGAACCCGACGAGCTCGCGCGCCTTGTCGATGGCGTAGAACGTCTCGTCGCGGCCCATCTCGCGACGCACCTCGACACCGTCGTAGAACTGCTCGATGACCTCCGACGTCGTCGCTGCCACGGACATGTCGGCGTTGGCGACGTTGAAGACCTCGTAGCCCAGCCCGTCGGTCTCCAGGCACCGCTGCACCATCTGGCCGAGGTCGCGCACGTCGATGTAGGCGAAGATGTTGCGCCGCCGCAGCGACGGGTCGGTGAGGAACGGTGCGAACATCTCGGCGTACTCGTGGGGCTCGATGACGTTGTTGATCCGCAGGCCGTAGATGTCCGCGCCGGTGCGGGCGTGGAACGAGCGCGCGGTCACCTCGTTGGCGACCTTCGACATGGCGTAGGAGTCCTGGGGGATCGTCGGGTGGTGCTCGTCGACCGGCACGTAGAGCGGGCGCCTCTCGCCCTGGGCGAAGCAGATGCCGTACGTCGTCTCCGAGCTCGCGAAGATGACCTTGGGAATGCCGAGCCGCGTCGCCGCCTCGAGGACGTGGTAGGTGCTGAGCACGTTGGTCGCGTAGGTCGCCGCGTCCGGCCGCAGCAGGATCGCCGGCACCGCCGCGAAGTGGACCACGGCGTCGTACGACGGCTTCTCCGGTAGGTCGAGCTCGTCGAACGTGGCGAGGCCGGCCATCGCCGAGTAGACCTCCCCGGCATCGGTGAGGTCCACCCGGAGGTCGGCGACGCCCGGATGCCTCAGCGCGACGAGGTCCGCATTGGTGACCTGGTGACCCTGGTCGGCGAGATAGGGGGCGACGTGCTTGCCGGCCTTGCCGGAACCGCCGGTGAAGAAGATGCGCATGACCCCATTCCTACCGCGGGCGTGGTGGGCGCTGCTCGGCGGCCGGGGTTGGCGGCTGCGCGCACCATGGAGCCATGAAGTCAGCGACCCTCGTGCTCGTCGGACTCGTGGCCGCACTCACCGCCGCGTGCTCCGACACCGCGTCCTCCGGAGCTCTCGGGCCGTCGACGGGTGCGGGCGACCGCGACTGGCCGTTCGCGGTGGCGGAGGTCGACCGGTTCGACGAGCCGTGGGCGATGGCGTTCCTGCCCGACGGCGATCTCCTCGTCACCGAGCGGAGCGGAGCCCTTCACCTGCGCGACGGCGACACCGGCCAACGGGTCGAGGTCGTGGGCACGCCGGCGGTGTTCGACTCCGGCCAGAGCGGGCTCGGCGACGTGCTGCCGGGGCCGTCGTACGCCGAGGACGGTCTGGTCTACCTGAGCTGGGCCGAGGAGGGCGTGGGGGGAGTGGGTGCCGTCGTGGGCCGCGCCCGTCTCCGGACCGGCGGCGAGGGACCCGCCCTCGAGGACCTCGAGGTCATCTGGCACCAGACGCCCAAGACGGACGGTGATGGCCACCTGAGCCACCGGCTCGCGTTCTCGCCCGACGGGGAGCACCTGTTCGTGTCGTCGGGGGACAGGCAGCTCGGCGACGCCGGCCCAGGACACGACCGACAACCTCGGCTCGATCGTGCGCCTCACCCTCGACGGCGAGCCCGCCCCGGGCAACCCGATGGCGGACGTGGCAGGCGTGACCGCGGAGATCTGGAGCTGGGGCCACCGCAACCCGCTCGGCCTCGAGTTCGCCCCCGACGGGACCCTCTGGTCCTCGGAGATGGGGCCCGAGGGCGGCGACGAGCTCAACCTCGTCGAGGCAGGCGCCAACTACGGCTGGCCCGAGGTCTCCGACGGCAGCGACTACGGCGGCGGGGAGATCCCCGACCACGCGCAGGGCGACGGGTACGCCGCACCGGCGCGGTCGTGGACGCCGAGCATCTCCCCGGGCAGCCTGCTCGTCTACGGCGGCGACATGTTCGAGACCTGGCAGGGCGACGCGTTCCTCGGCGCCCTGTCCGGTGAGGCACTGATCCGGGTCGACCTCGACGGCGAGACCTCCGGCAACGCCGAGGTCTACGACCTGGGAGAGCGGATCCGGGCGGTGGAGGAAGGGCCCGACGGGGCGATCTGGCTGCTCGAGGACGAGGGCGCGGGGCGGTTGCTGAGGCTGACGCCGGCGTAGGCCCACGCGATCGACCACACGCGACCTACGGTCACGGGGTCTCCCACACCCGCACCCAGTCGACGTACATGTGCTGGGGCAGGCGCCTCTCCTCGATCTTCGGGATCTCGTAGTCCGCGGCGATCAGGCTCAGGATCGGGAACTGCCGGACGTCGGAGATGTGACCGCTCATCCGGCCGGTCTCCCGGCCGTCGATGCGGAAGATCACCGTCCGCGGGGCCCACTCGACCGAGAAGACGTGATAGTTCCGCGACCAGCCGTCGCGCCTGCTCGCCAGGAAGGACGCCTGGTTGCGGATCCACCCGCCGGCGGAGACCCGGCGCCTGCCGTCGTAGCGGTGCATGAAGGTGGCGAGCCCACCGTGGGGGTGGGCGTCGCCGAAGTACTCGACGACGTCGATCTCGCTGCCCGAGGCACCGGCGTGCATGCCGTCGACCGGCTGCATCCAAAAGGCTCCGTGCTGGCCGCGCAGGCGCTGGAACTTCACGCGCGCGGCCGCGACTCCGTAGCGGAAGGAGTACGCACCCTGTGTGCCGATGTGGCCGCTGAGGCGATAGGCGTAGGTCCCGTCACTCGCGTCACGCCCGGAGACCGTGCACCGGGTCGTGGCGTCCGGGTCCTTGATGACGCTCAGCCGCACGGCACCTCCGCCGACCCGGACCGCCCGCGGGTCGCCCTTGGAGCACGTCCGCCGGCTGGTGCTCCAGTGCTCGCGGCCGCGATGGTTCCACACGGTGTCGAGCTCGGAGCCGGTGAACTCGTCGGTGAAGGTCGGCTCCAGCCAGCGTTCGGTGCTCACCGGGTCGCTCGTGAGCGTACGAAGCCCGCGGGCGGCCATCACCTTCACCCGGTAGGTGCGAGGGTGGCCGTCCGTGGACGCGGCTGCGGAGAACTGCGCCCGACCCGACCGGCTCTGCCGGACGATGGCGAGCGGACGCCACTCGGTGCCCTCACCGTCTCGCACCTGCAGCTGCACCCGACGACCGACGCGGACCGGCCGGATCGTGGTGGTGAGGGCAGTTCGTGCTGCGTCGGACCCAGCGACCCGCCCGCCCTGCTGGACGATCGGCGGCAGTGCCTCCAGCCTGACCCGCTGTACGCCTCGGGTGCGCACCGAGACGCTCGCCGCGGGCGCTGCCACGTCGCCGGTCGCCGAGGTGGCCTCCGACCCGTCGAGCAGGGACACGGGCAGGGACACGGCCAGCGACACGGGCAGGGAGATCGGCAGGAGCAGGGCGAGAAGGCCCCCGGTGAGGAAGCGTCGAGCAGTCATGTGGTGCCTTCGGTCGTGACGTCGCGTGCGGAACGACCCTGAGACTCCGACTCGTGTGACTTAGTTGTCGCCGTCGCCCGCCCACGCCAGGTTCTGCTCCGACCGACGGCGCAGGACTGTGCGTTCGTCCTCGTTCCTGCTGAGTCCCGCCGCCAGAGCGAAGGATGCGGCAGATGCCGCGTGGAGCCCGGCCCGCTCGAGCAGGTCTCCACGCACGCTGGGCATCAGCGGCGAGTCGCCGAGCGCGCCGTCGGCGACCGTCTCCAGCACCTCCAGCCCCGCGTGAGGGCCGAAGGCGCGACCGTGAGCGACGGCGCGGTTGACCTCGACGACGGGTCCGGGCGCGGCCCCCGCCAGCACGTCGTAGAGCGCCGCGATGCGGTGCCAGTCCGTGTCCTGTGGCCGCGCGGCGCGGGCGTGCTGGGCCGCGATCGAGGCCTGGAGGACATAGGTCCCGACCGGGGTTCCACGGGCTGCGAGCCGCTCGGCCGCGTGGAGGGCCGCGAGGCCTCGGTGGATCATGAGGCGGTCCCAACGCGTGCGGTCCTGTGCCTCGAGCAGGACAGGTGATCCGGTCTCGTCGAGGCGCGCGGCCGTCCGGGAACCCTGGAGCTCCAGCAGCGCCTGCAGCCCGAGCACCTCGGGCTCGTCCGGGGCGAGCGCCGCCAGCATGCGCGCAAGTCGGGTCGCCTCGGCGGCCAGGTCCGGGCGCATCCAGTCCGCACCGGCGGTGGCGGCGTAGCCCTCGTTGAAGATCAGGTAGATCACTGCCATCACGTCGTCGAGGCGGGCGGTCCGCTGCTCGCCCGTCGGAAGCTCGAGCTCGGCGTTCATCTCGGACAGGGTCCTCTTGGCGCGCGAGATGCGCTGGCCCATCGTGGCCTCGCTCGTGAGGAACGCGCGGGCTATCTCGGCAGTGGTCAACCCACCGACGAGGCGCAGGGTCAGCGCGGCGCGCGAGTCCGCAGTGAGGCAGGGGTGGCAGGTGAGGAAGATGAGACGGAGGACATCGTCCTCGATGTGGTCGACCTGACCGTCGAGGTCCGGCATCCACGCCTCCTCTCCTCGGCGGGCGCCGTCCAGCTCGGCGACCTTGCGACGCAGGATGTCGGCCCGCCGGAAATGATCGATGCCGCGCCGTTTCGCGGCGGTCATCAGCCAGGCGGTCGGGTTGTCGGGCACCCCGGTGACAGGCCACTGCTCCAGCGCCTGGACGAGTGCGTCCTGCGCGAGGTCGGCAGCGAGCTCCACGTCCCGGGTCATCCGGGCAAGTGCCCCCACGAGGCGGGCCGAGTCGGCCCGCCACGCGGAGTGGACGGCCTCGGTCGGGTCTTCCGGACTGGTCTTCACCGGCACGGGGCCAGCGTAGTGACCAGGTATCAGGCGCTCGGGGCGTCCGGGCCGCCAGAGACCTGCCGCAACGTCGCGACGACGGTGGCGTCCGGCCAGTGCGTCGCGTGGAGCTCGGCGAACTCCTGCTGGTCTGCGACTGCCTCCTCGAGGCTCGCATACTCCAGGAGCGACCAGCCGCCGACGATCTCCTTGGCCTCGGCGTAGGGTCCGTCGACGCGCGTGACCTCACCCCCGCGGACGACGAAGTTCACTGCGTCCTCGGAGCCGTAGAGCCCACCGCCGTCGACGAACCGGCCGTCCGCCGCCCGCTCACCGATGTAGACGTTCATCGCGTCGAAGAGCGACTGCGGCGGCTCGCCGATGTTCTCTGCCATCCTGACGAATCCCATGAAACGCGGCATCGTGATCACTCCTGTGTGGGTCGGTGAGGTGCTTCTTGCACATACGTCGAACGGCTGGCGGGCTCTTCGACATCGGAGTGCCAAGTTTCTCCCATGTCGCTGCCGACGCGCGGCAGTCGGCGCCACGGGACCGCGGCACCCTCGTGATCAGCCCCGGTCTCACGCTCACCTCATCCGAGGGGGGAGTCGCCGAACTACCGCATCGGTGACGGTCAGCACGACGGTGAGGCCGATGAGGGCACCTGCGACGAGGATCACGAGACCCACGACGAACAGACCGCTGTCGTCGGTCGCCGCGGCATGCACGGTCCAGGGCACCGCGAACCCGACGGTCGCGGCGGCAGACAGCCAGACGACCATCGCGCGGTCCCGCAGCCGCAGGTGCGCCACCACGGACGCGGCGGCGACCGACAGCCCGCACCCGATGACCTGCCACTCCCGGTAGGGCCCCTGCGCGACTCCGTCGACCTCGTAGTACTCGGCGTCCCATCCCAGCCAGACAGCCCAGATCGCTGCGGCGACGAGAGCCAGCGCGGCGAGCGCACCTGCCCGATGTGCGGCGGAGGCTCGGTGTTCGGGGACCGGTCGCTGGTGGGAGCTCATAGGGGGAGTCTGCGCGCGATGCGGGCCTCGCGCGTGCGCATCCGGGCTCAGGTGGTGCGCTGCGTCCGAGGGCGGGACGCATCTCCCGGGAGCCCGAACGTCGTGAAGACGCCGGGGCTGAAGCCGACGTGGTCGGGGGAGCGCGACGCAAGATCGGGCAGACCCACCGATGCCATCAGTCCGTCGTCGAGCGCGAGCACCTCGGCGTCGTGCACCGGCCAGGCCTCGTGGGTGTTGGGGACGTGGAGCGTCCGACCCCACCAGCGCTGGTGCAGTCCCCACCGGGCGCTGAGGAACTCGTCGAGCTCGGTGCTCTCGCGCCGGTCACCGGCGCGGACCACGATGTGGCTCGAGGCCCGGTTGCCCGGGGAGCGAAGGCGGGCGTCGTAGCTGTGCACGTCGCCGGTGACGCCGTGGCGCATCCGCGCCCAGCGGTAGGGCAGGCCGAAGGCGGCGCGTGCTCCGAGCACGACGGCGGCGCGGTCGGCGTCGAGGCTGAGGAAGACGATCCCGCGGCGGCCGGTCCCGTCGACGGAGTAGAGCCGCACGTTGGTCTCGAGGAACGTGCCGAGCCACGGGACCCCCGGACCGCCGGAGACTCCGGCCGCGACCATCCGGAACGGGATCAGCCCGACGTAGGTGACACCGTCGAGGGTGTCGGGACGTACGCCCGGTGGCATCCGGTGCGCGACCTGCGCGGGGTCGACGGCCCAGTGCAGGAAGGTCAGGTCGCGCCAGTGCTGGGTCATCATCACCGGACCGGTCAGCTCCGGCGCGAGTGGTGAGACGGGTTCGACGACCGGGTCGTTCACACCTCCAGCGTAGGTGGTGGGCGGGAGGCCG
Source organism: uncultured Actinomycetota bacterium (assembly GCA_963806925.1). GTDB lineage: Bacteria > Actinomycetota > Actinomycetes > Propionibacteriales > Nocardioidaceae > Nocardioides. The sequence goes on from CAWEAI010000008.1 coordinate 63,455, forward strand.
GGCACCGACCGCGACGGTTGTCCACAGGTCGGGGACGTCCAGTTTGGGCCCCGGACCCGGAGGGCACCTCTGCCGTACGCAGCGGTGACGCACTCGGGACCAGGAGACGCAGATGTATGGAGACACCGGGGTCATCCGACGCCTCGCCAGGCAGATGAGCGACCAGGGCGCCGACATCCGCAGTGACGCCGACCAGCTGGTGAAGGCCTCGCAGCTCGTGGTGTGGGACGGGCGAGCCGCCCAGGCGATGCGCGAGCGCATGGCTCAGCGGGCGATCGCGCTGCGCACGGCCGCCGCAGAGCATGACGACGCAGCCCGGGCGTTGCGCCACCACGCCGACGAGGTGGACCGGCTCAAGGACCTCATCCGCGAGATCGCCCAGCGGGTGCGCGGTCTGGTCGAGGCAGCCAGGTCCCGCCTCGCGGGCCTCGCGGACAGGGCGCTCGACCTGGTCACGACGATCACTCCAGACCCCGTCGACGAGATGCTGTCCAGCTTCCAGGCCCCACCCGAGGGTCACAAGGCCTGGCTCGACGTTCCCGACCAGCTGACCGGAGGTGGACGATGACCGCCGTCGAGCTGGACGCACGCGGCCACGAGGTCGACCACGGCACCATCGCGCCGCGTCGGGTCCGCCTCACCCGCGCGGCCACCGACCGGTTCGCCGCTCTCGCCGGTGTGGAGTCGCCGGCCGCGCAGATGATCGCCTCGAGCGGATCGCTCGACACCCTCGACGATCGACTGGGGGCGCTCGGCCAGGCTGCCCCGCCCGGGCAGGAGGGCCCGGTCGGTGTCGATGCGGCGTCGACCACGAGCGACCTCGACGCGGTCCTCGTCGTCGCCGGCCTCGTCGAGGAGGGTGCACCCAGCGCGGAGGGTTCCGCGGTGCTGACTGTCTGGCACGCGCCCGCCCTCGCCGTCGAGCTCGAGATGCTGATCGCCCTGCGTCGGGGCACGGTCCGGATCCGCAGCTGGTACCGGAACCTCGACGACTGGGTGGTCGGCCTGTCCACCTGTGACGGCACGACCTTCGAGCTGTCCTGGCTCTCTGCCGACGACTGGTGGCTCGAGCTCGGACGCGCGGCCCACGTCGACACCGCGACGCTCGCCGCCGGCGCCGACGAGCACCCGCTGCCCCAGGTGATCGAGACGCCGTGGGACCTGCTGCTCGCCACAGGTGAGGCGGTCCAGCGCCGTCGCCTCGAGCTCCTCGACCAGATGGCGTCCGACCACACGGGGATGACTCTCGCCGGTGCCACGCTCGACGGGCTCGAGACCGCCGAGGACCCCGACGTACGCCGGTGGCACGAGCAGCTCGAGAGCTCGTCACGCGGTCGTCTGCACGCTGCTGTCATGGGCCGCAGCGGACGCGGGCGCCCGGGTGTGGGGATCGTCGAGTGGGTGCTGTTCCACGACGGGTGGCGCTCGCTCACACCCTTCACGCGCGAGGGCTGGAACATGGTGCGCATCGAGCGCAAGGGCCCCGTCGACCTGCCCCGGGAGCTGGCCGTGCGGGCCGCGGGGGTGACCTCGTGACCAGCACCCTCCCGCCGATCGAGTCCGTCTCCGGCGGCTCCCACGGCGTCCGGGCCGGCTACGAGCAGATGCTCGCGCTCGCCGAGCGCTACGAGCGCCAGGCCGCTGACTTCGTCGAGATGGCCGGACTCGGTGCCCGGGTCATGGCCGACGGCGACCTGCTGGAGTCGGCGGTCCTCTCGCCGCTCTCCTTCGGCGACGTCGAGCTGCAGGTCCTCGACGCCACCACCGGCGCCGACGGCCTGATCGTCCGTGCCGTCGGGATCGAGGCGGACGCTCTCGGCGTACGTGCCGTGGTGTCGGCGTTCCGCGCCAGCGACTCCCTGTCGAGGCGCGCCGTGGAGATGCTCGACCACACGCTCGGCAGGCTCCTCCTGACCGGGACCGTCGTCTCGCTCCCCGCCCTCCTCGCCGCAGGTGGCATCGGCCACACCTACCTCGCCACCCTCTCGCCGCGGGAGCAGGTGGCGCTCCGGGCACGGCTCGCCGACGACCTCGGCCAGATGCTCCACGACCACCCCGAGCTCGCGCAGCACCTGATCAACGGCGGGGGAGGGCTGCTCGAGTCGCTCGTGCCGGGACTCGGCCTGCTCCACCCCGGGGACGGTCCGATCCACCGGGCGACGACCAACGACGCGGCCAGGCTGCTGGCCCTGCTGCTCGGCGACGACACCGGCTTCGACGTCCACGAGCTCGACGGGATCGACCCCACGGCCAACCAACGTCGCGCGCCCCAGTCGCTGGCGGACCTGATGGTCTCGCTCAACGACGCCAACCTGCTCGACGCCAGGGATCCTGACCACCACGGCGCGATCCAGATCCAGAAGATCGTGGAGGACGGCCACGAGCGCTTCGTCGTCTACGTCCCGGGCACCGACGACATGGGCCCCATCCCCCGCGACGGAGAGCACGCCCGCGACATGGAGACCAACTACCAGCTCATCGGCGGGCTGGACAGTGCCTACGGCCACGGCATCGAGCAGGCCATGGTCGACGCCGGCCTCGAGGGCAAGGACGTCATGCTGGTCGGCCATTCCCAGGGTGGCATGGTCTCCACCTCGCTGGCAGCCGATCCCGACTTCACGAGCCGCTTCAACGTCCAGCACGTCGTGACGGCCGGGTCACCGACCGCACAGGTCCCCGACCTCCCCTCCGGCACCGGCGTGATCCACTTCGAGAACCGCGGCGACGCCGTCCCGCTCCTCGACGGCGAGGACAATCCCGACGAGCCCCACCGCACGACCGTGAGGTTCGACGAGGGGTCCTCCGACATCGGCGACAACCACGACCTCGAGCACTACGCGCACGGGGCGGCCGCCGCCGACGCCTCGACCAACGGCTCCATCCGGGACCAGATCAGGCAGATGCAGCACGATGGCTACCTCGGCGGCGGCACAACGGTCGAGAACGTCTCGACCTACCAGATCACCCGACGATGACCATGCGGTCTCCGGTCCGGCTCGCGGTCCTGTCCGTGACCGTGCTGATGTCGGGGTGCGCCTGGTCCGGCAGTGGCGACGGCAGCGCGGATGATCCCATCGAGCCGACCGCCGCCCGGGGGTGCGGCGAGTGCGTCGAGGAGATCGCCGACGTACGAGTCGAGATCGAGGGCCTGCCGGACGTCACGGAGGTCCTCACGTTGGCCACCTACGGTGACACCCCCACCAACGGTGCCGGGGTCCAGGTCGAGCTGCGCACCAGCTCGGACGGCGACCCGTATGTCGTCGACGAGGTGGCCCGGATCATCTGGCAGAGCCCGCTCGCCCCGGTCGACGAGGTCTTCGTGGTGGTGGAGGACGGCTCGGGCGAGCTGGTGCGCGGGAGCTCGCCCTTCGACTTCGCCGACACCGGCCGTCACTACGCGACCTACGTGGCGCGATGGGGACCGCGGAGCGTCGAGGGGTAGTGGCTACCGAGCTGTCAGCGGGCTGATCTGATATGTAGCGATCTCCTGTCAAGAGGCAGGGTGAGGCGCCCGTCCCGATGCCTCGGGGCGGGCGCCTCGTACTTCGTCGTGGTGGGTGCTGGTGAGCGTGTCGTTGGCGACGCGCGGTCAGACTGATATGCGCGGGTTGGTTACCGCAGGACGGTGCTTTTCGGCAGGAGCGGGACCGCTTGTCTAGGAGCGAGCGTCGCGGACGTCATGCCCGTTGCTCATAGATCAGGCGCGGGTCGCTCCAAGCGCTGCCACCAGCGCGTTGGACGACGAAGCAGATCGTGGGATCAGTCCTCCATGACCGCCAAGGACCAGGACCAGCCGGCGAGCTCGCGGGCGATCGCGACGTTGGCGATCGTGTTCTTTTTGCGGCGGTCGATGAACTTCACCCAGCGGTGGTGGAGTCGGCGGTTGCCCTCATCGCCACGAGAGCGGGCTGCCGCGGGGGCGAGTTCCCAGCGGTCGCGCATGGTCTTGCCCACGGTGTAACGGGCGCGGTGGTGCCAAGCGGCCTCGACCAGGAGCCGACGGACGTGGGTGTTGCCGGCCTTGGTGATCGAGCCCTGCACTCGCGATGAGCCTGAGGAGTACTCGCTGGGCACCAGGCCCACGAAGGAGCCGATGGTGTTGCCGGTGAACCGGTGCCAGTCGCCGATCTCGACCGCGAGTGCGAACCCGGTCAGTGTGCTGATGCCGCGCAGACAGCCCAACCTGTGCACCATGTCGGTGAACTCCGAGTCGGCGGCCATCTCGGCGATCGCGACGTCGAGCCGGTCCCGGCGTGCCTTGACCGCCAGGACGGTCTCGTAGTCGGAGTCGAAGGTCAGGCGGGTCGCCCGAGTACTCAGCTGCGGGAGTGCCTCGTGTCGGAGCCAGGCGTCGTGCTTGCCGGTCCACGCCTGGCCGCCGTAGTAGACGATTCCGTGTCGCAACAACAACTTCGACAACCGGTGCCGCGCGCGCATCAGGTCACCACGACAGTCCTCACGGGCTCGCACCAGGTCCCGAGCGGCTTCTTGGTCGACGGACGGGATCGACACCGAGGTGATCTCGTCGAGTCGCAGCAGCCGGGCCAGGTGGATCGCGTCCTTCGCGTCGGTCTTGACTCGGTCCCCCGAGGGCTTCTGAAGCTTCGACGGCGCGGCGACCTCGCACCGGATCCCAGCACCCCTCAGTGCTCGGTACAGGTCGAAGCCCGTCGGGCCAGCCTCGTAGGTCACCGCCACCGGCCCCGGCAGGGCCTGGACCCAGGACCGGATGTGCTCGTGTGACGGGGTCAGTTTCGCTTGGACCAGCTCGCCCGTGACGCCATCGATCGCTGCTGCCGCAACAGATCGTGCGTGCACGTCGAGCCCAACACTCGTACGCTCTGTGAACACCGGGGCCTCCCACAACTGTCGGATAGGCCGAGCAGGTGGCCCCTGCTCGGTAACCCACGAACATGTGTGAGTGAGGCCCCGGCCCGCAACCCCGTCACATCGACCGGGTCACTCCATACCGTCTAGGGTCGGCAACCGTGACGCAATCGATGATCTCGGCCCGGGGGCTGCGCAAGTCGTTCGGGGAGTTCGAAGCGGTGAAGGGCATCGACGTCGACGTCCGCAAGGGAGAGGCCTTCGGCTTCCTGGGGCCCAACGGCGCCGGCAAGTCGAGCACGATGCGGATGATCGCCTCGGTGAGCCCGGTGACCTCCGGTGAGCTGCGGATCCTGGGGATGGACCCGGCGACAGACGGTCCGGCGATCCGCGGTCGCCTCGGCGTGTGTCCGCAGGAGGACACCCTCGACAACGAGCTCAACGTCTTCGACAACCTCTACATCTACGGTCGCTACTTCGGCCTCGACCGCGCGACCTGTCGCCAACGTGCCGAGGAGCTGCTGGCGTTCGCGCAGATCACCGAGAAGGCGAAGTCCAAGGTCGAGGACCTCTCCGGCGGCATGAAGCGGCGTCTGACCATTGCCCGCAGCCTCATCAACAGGCCCGAGCTGCTGCTCCTCGACGAGCCGACGACCGGGCTCGACCCGCAGGCCCGGCACGTGCTGTGGGACCAGCTCTTCCGGCTCAAGCAGGCCGGCGTCACCCTGGTCATCACCACCCACTACATGGACGAGGCGGAGCAGCTCTGCGACCGCCTGGTCGTCATGGACAAGGGGCTGATCGCGGCCGAGGGGTCCCCGCGCGAGCTGATCGACGCCCACTCGACGCGCGAGGTCGCCGAGCTGCGCTTCGGTGTCGGCGAGCACGAGGCGCTGGCCGAGAAGGTCGCCGACCTCGGCGAGCGCGTCGAGGTCCTGCCCGACCGGCTCCTCGTCTACAGCGACCACGGCGAGGAGGTCGTGACGGCGGTGCTCGAGCGCGGACTGCATCCGATCGCCACGCTCGTGCGCCGCTCCACGCTCGAGGATGTCTTCCTGCGCCTCACCGGTCGAAGCCTGGCCGACTGATGGCCACCGACACGCCTCCGGCGACACGACCCGCGACCCGTGCCGGCGGCTCGCTCTCGATCACCGAGGGCATCTCCCGCCAGTACGACTACTGGGCGACCGTCTACAGGCGCACCTGGCGCGGGGGAGTCGTCAACTCGTTCGCGACCCCGCTGTTCTACGTCGTCGCGATGGGAGTCCTGCTCGGCGGCTTCATCGACGTCGACCCCGGCCGGCTCGAGGGTGCGTCGTCCTACCTCGCGTTCGTCGTGCCCGGACTGGTGGCCGCGCATGCCATGACGCTGGCCGTCAGCGAGACGACCTACCCGGTCATGGGCGCCATCAAGTGGCACAAGACGTTCTACGCCCAGCTCGCCACGCCGCTGGCGGTGCGTGACCTGGTCAATGCGTTCCTGTGCTTCGTGATGTTCCGCGTCGCCTCGGCCTGCGCGGTCTTCATGCTCGTCCTCGCGCCGTTCGGCGTCTTCGAGTCCTGGTGGGGGCCGATCCTCGCGTGGCTCTCGCAGGTGCTGGTCGGCATGGCGTTCGCGACCCTCGTCTTCGGCTACTCCGCGCGGCTGCGCTCCGAGGAGGGCTTCGGCCTCCTCTTCCGCCTCGGCGTGCTGCCACTGACGTTGTTCTCCGGCGCCTTCTTCCCGATCAGCAACCTCGGACCCGTGCTCGAGTGGGTCGCCCGACTCACGCCTCTGTGGCACGGCGTCTCGCTGTCGCGGATGTTCAGCCTGGACACCATCGACTGGACGCGGGTGCTGGTGCACGTCGTCGTCCTCGGAGTCCTCTGCGTCCTCGGCTGGCGCTGGGCCGTCACCGGTCTCGACAAGCGGCTGGAGGTCTGAGGTGGCCCTCCTGGGCGGGATCGGGGCGCCACCGACGCCTGTGGCTGCCGCGCGCATCCTCGTGCTGCGCAACTTCATCGTCTACAAGTCCGCCTGGAAGCTCTTCCTCACCGGTTTCCTCGAGCCCGTCCTCTACCTGTTCTCCATCGGCATCGGCGTCGGTCAGCTGATCGACACGTTCGAGTTCCACGGAGAGGCGATCCCCTACGCGACCTTCGTCGCGCCGGCGATGCTGGCCACCTCGGCGTTCAACGGGGCGCTGCTCGACTCGACGTACAACGTGTTCTTCAAGCTCAAGTACGACAAGCTCTACGACCAGATGCTCGCGACGCCGCTCACCACCGGCGACATCGCGCGCGGCGAGATCATCTGGGGACTGCTGCGCGGCTCGGTCTACTCCGCTGCCTTCCTCCTGGTCATGCTCGTGATGGGCCTCGTCGAGTCGTGGTGGGCCGTCCTCGCGCTACCCGCGGCCATCCTGATCGCGTTCGCCTTCTCGGCCGTCTGCATGGCCATGACGACCTGGATGACGAGCTGGCAGGACTTCGACAAGATCACGCTGGCCCAGATGCCGCTGTTCCTGTTCTCAGCGACCTTCTTCCCCGTCGAGGCGTTCGGCGACGGTGTCCTGCGGTGGATCGTGGAGGCGACCCCGCTCTACCGCGGCGTGGTGCTGTGTCGTGAGCTCACCACCGGGGTCGTGACCTGGGAGTCGGGCGTCTCGGTCGTCTACCTCGCGGTGATGGGCATGGTCGGCCTGGTCGTCGTACGGCGTCGGCTCGACAAGCTGCTGCTCACCTGACAGCTCAGTCCAGCGCCCGCTGCATCCACGACACCTCGATCCACCGTTCGAACGTGCCCCCGGACCCGAGGCATCGTGCCGACCTCTCGCAGCCGCAGGTTTCGTGCAGGCCGAGGCTGGCCGGTCTTGGCAGTGCGACGACAGCCACGGCGGGGTAGCCAGCTGCGAGCGGGCTGGTTGGATGGCGGGCATGAGCAGTGCGCCCGACATGATCGTGCCTGACACCAAGGACTGGACCTGGGTCCTCGACCGCCCGTGCTCGGACTGCGGCTTCGAGCCGTCCTCCCAGTCGCTGGCGGACCTCCCGCGGCTGTTCCACGACACGGCGATGGCCTGGTCCGAGGTGCTCGGGCGCGCCGACGTGGCCGTGCGACCCTCGCCGGACGTGTGGTCACCCCTCGAGTACGCCTGCCATGTCCGCGACGTGCACGAGCTCTTCGCCGAGCGCGTGCGGTTGATGTTGGCCGAGGACGGACCGACGTTCGCCAACTGGGACCAGGACGCCACCGCGGTGGAGCGGGACTACGGCAGCCAGGACCCCGCCGACGTCGCTGTCGACCTGATCGAGGCGGCCGGGACGGTCGCAGACATCTACGCCGCCGTCCCCGACGAGGACCGTGGGCGTCGCGGACTGCGTTCCAACGGCGACGAGTTCACCGTCGAGACGCTCGGCACCTACCACCTGCACGACGTCGTCCACCACCTCCACGACGTGGGGGCGCGATGACCGGGACGATCAGCAACCCGCGCCACGGTGGCTACTGGACCGACGGCGACGTCCGGTCGGGCATCGCCGGCCGCCGCAGGGAGTCGTGGCTCGAGGTGTCAGCGGTCCGTGGAACGGTTGCCCCATGAGGCACACGGAGTTCTGGGCGCGGCTCGATGAGGTGCTCGGGCACGCCTACTCGCGCAGCTGGGCCGAGCTGACGGTCGTGCGCGACCTGGACGGACGCACGACCCAGGAGGCACTGGACGCCGGGATCCCACCCAAGCAGGTCTGGACCGCAGTCTGGCGCCATCTCGAGCTCCCGGACACCCACAAGTGAGCTTGCGGACCGCGGCGGGGGTCGACCTCGAGGCCGTCCAGCGCCGCACCGTGCGGAGCCTCGTGGTCTCGCAGGCGATCGGCGCCGTGGGCGTCACGATCGGTGTTGCCACGGCCTCTCTCCTGGCGCGCGACATCTCCGGCAGCGAGACGATGGCCGGGCTCGCGCAGACCTTCCAGGTGCTCGGCACGGCAGGCGCGGCGTACGGCCTGGCGAAGGTGATGCGCCGGCGCGGACGGCGGGTCGGCATCGTGATGGGCTACCTCGTGGGCGCCACGGGAGCACTGCTCGCCGTCGCTGCGGGTGTCGTGGACTCGATGGTCGTGCTGCTCGTCGGGGCGCTGCTGCTGGGCGCGACCTCGGCGGTCAACAGCGGCTCGCGCTATGCCGCGACCGACCTGGCCGTCGAGGAGCACCGCGCCCGGGCGCTGTCGGTCGTGGTGTGGGCGACGACGATCGGCGCCGTCGCCGGCCCCAACCTCACGGGTGTGGGCGGCGCACTGGCCCGCTCGCTCGGGATTCCCGAGCTCACCGGAGGTTTCGCGATCGGCTCGGTCGTGCTCGTCGTGGCGGCGGGCTGGGTCTGGGTGACGTTGCGACCGGACCCGCTGCTGCTCGCCCAGGCCTCGGCCGGGATCGCTCCGAGTGTCGGCCCCGAGCCACGCGGCCGGTCATGGGGGCGATTCGTGACCGTCGTCCGCGACGTACCCGCGGTGGGGGCCGCCGTCGTCGCGATGGCGTGCGCGCACGCAGCGATGGTCACCGTGATGATCATGACGCCCCTGCACATGGAGCACGGCGGGGCGCACCTGGAGGTCATCGGGTTCGTCATCTCCCTCCACGTGCTGGGCATGTTCGCCTTCTCACCGGTCGTCGGGTGGGCCGCTGACCGGTTCGGGCGCAGCGCCGTGCTCGTGACGGGGGGAGTGGTCCTGCTGGTGTCGCTCGCGCTGTGTGGGTCCTCGCCGGAGGGCTCCTCGTGGCAGATCTTCTCGGGCCTGTTCCTCCTCGGCCTGGGGTGGTCCTGCGCCACGGTGGCCGCTTCCACCGTGATCGCCGACCGCACGCCGATCGAGGCGCGCACCGACGTGCAGGGCACCTCCGACATGGCGATGGCGCTCACCGCCGCTGGTGGGGGCGCGCTGGCCGGCGTGATCGTCGGGGTCCTCGGCTATCCGGCCCTGGCGACCTTCGCCGCTCTCCTGGCGGCTGCCGTCGTGGTCGCTGGGCGACTCACCCGGCCGGCCGCCTGAACCGGTCCGACGACACGCGCGACACGCCGCAGTCGGACCCCACATCGAACACCTGTTCGGGCTACTGTTCGTCCACAGGTACGACGGTGGGCGAGGTTATCCACAGCAGGTGAGGGTCCTGATCAGGGACTGTCGGTGGCTCGTCCTAGCGTCGCAGATGTACCGACACACACGACGAGAGAAACGGGACACCGCCATGGCTGGAGCAGATCGCGAGAAGGCCCTTGATGCCGCCCTCGCACAGGTGGAGAAGCAGTTCGGCAAGGGCTCGGTCATGCGACTGGGCGACGAGACGCGTGCCCCGCTCGAGGTGATCCCCACGGGGTCGATCGCGCTCGACGTGGCCCTCGGCCTGGGCGGACTGCCCCGCGGGCGGGTCGTGGAGATCTATGGTCCGGAGTCGTCCGGCAAGACCACGGTCGCCCTCCACGCGGTGGCCAGTGCGCAGGCCGCGGGCGGCATCGTCGCCTTCATCGACGCCGAGCACGCGCTCGACCCCGACTACGCCAAGAACCTCGGCGTCGACACCGACGCCCTCCTGGTCTCGCAGCCCGACTCCGGTGAGCAGGCGCTGGAGATCGCCGACATGCTCGTCCGCTCGGGTGCGCTCTCCCTGATCGTCATCGACTCGGTCGCCGCACTCGTGCCCCGGGCCGAGATCGAGGGCGAGATGGGAGACAGCCACGTCGGTCTCCAGGCCCGCCTGATGAGCCAGGCGCTGCGCAAGATGACCGGTGCTCTCAACAACTCCAACACCACCGCGATCTTCATCAACCAGCTCCGCGAGAAGATCGGCGTGATGTTCGGCTCGCCGGAGACCACCACCGGTGGTCGCGCGCTGAAGTTCTACTCCTCGGTCCGCCTCGATGTGCGACGCATCGAGACGCTGAAGGACGGGACCGACATGATCGGCAACCGCACCCGCGTCAAGGTGGTCAAGAACAAGGTCGCCCCGCCGTTCAAGCAGGCCGAGTTCGACATCATGTACGGCAAGGGCATCAGCCGCGAGGGCGGCCTCATCGACGTCGGTGTCGAGGCGGGCATCATCCGCAAGGCCGGTGCCTGGTACACCTACGAAGGCGACCAGCTCGGTCAGGGCAAGGAAAACTCGCGCAACTTCCTCAAGGACAACCCCGACCTCGCCAACGAGATCGAGAAGCTCATCCTGGAGAAGCTGGGCGTCACTCCGAGCGTCGACAAGCCTGCTGACGACCTGAGTGACGAGCCCATCGGGGTCAATGACTTCTGAGTCGCGTCCCGCCCCCTCGTGGGTCGGTGACGTGGGCCTGGGCGTGCAGGCGTGGGTGGGGAACAGCTCACCCACGCCGCCCCCGTCCGCGACACCGCCCCCTCGCGAGCGCACGAAGGGCCGCGCGGGACGAAGGCCCACCCGGACCCACCTCGAGCGGCAGGAGGCCCGGGAAGCGGCAGCACAAGCGCGAGCCGCTGCGGTGGCGGCCGACCCGGAGGGAGTGGGCCGCACCATCCTGCTCGACACCCTCACCGGTCAGGCACGCACCCGCAAGGAGCTCGCGGACAAGCTGGCCACGCGTGAGGTGCCCCAGGACGTGGCCACTGAGCTGCTCGACCGGTTCACCGAGGTCGGTCTGATCGACGACGGCGCCTTCGCCCGACAGTGGGTGGACAGCCGGCATCGCAGCCGTGGCCTCGCGCCGCGGGCACTGGCCCAGGAGCTGCGGCGCAAGGGTGTGGGCGACGAGGAGACCAGGTCGGCGCTGGAGCAGATCGACGAGAGCGACCAGCGGACGGCCGCCCGGGCGCTGGTCGACAAGAAGATGCGGACGATGCGGGGCCTCGAGCCCCAGGTGGCGACTCGACGTCTGGTCGGACTGCTGGCCCGCAAGGGTTACGGCGCCGGCCTCGCCTACTCGGTCGTGCGCGAGGCGCTGGGCGAGCTTGCGCTGGACCTCGACGAGGTCGACGCCGACGACTGAGGGTGGTCCCGGTCGACCAGGAGGTCCGGGACACAGGTGGGCACCGGGGTCTGCACGGCCCCTTCCCTCATCCGGGCGGGCTCTGGTGTGATGCCTCGGTGAGCAACGAGCGCGAGGTCCTGACCTACGACCTGTTCGGCACAGCCATCCGCGACCTGGCGCAGGAGGTGGCCGACTCGGGCTTCGAGCCGGACGTGATCCTCGCCATCGCCCGCGGTGGTCTCGCTCTGGGTATGGGGCTGGGCTACGCCCTCGCGGTGAAGAACCTGTCGGCGATCAACGTCGAGTTCTACACCGGTGTGGACCAGCGCCTCGATGTGCCCATCATGCTTCCGCCGACACCGGCAGCCGTCGACCTCGCCGGACTCAAGGTCCTCATAGCCGACGACGTGGCCGACACCGGACGCACCCTCGAGCTGGTCCACGGGTTCTGCGAGGGCCACGTCGCCGAGGCCCGCACCGTCGTCGTCTACGAGAAGCCCCAGTCGGTGATCAAGCCCGACCATGCCTGGCGCGTCACCGATCGGTGGATCGACTTCCCCTGGTCGGTCATGCCGCCGGTCGTTCCCGGCGCCCTCGCCCACTGAGACCCGCGCGCCCCGTGTCGGTGGGCCATGATGGGTCCATGAGCGACGAGATCACTGCCCACCTGCGGCTCCCCTCCGGCCCGGTCGACCTGACCGCGATCAAGACGGACGTGGCACCCGGCTTCGAGGGCAACAAGGCCGATGGCAAGGACACCCTGTTCGCGATGGGTGACGAGCTCTCGGACCTCCAGGAACGGCTCTGGGCGCAGCGTACGGTCGGCTCCGAACGGCGGGTGCTGCTCGTGCTCCAGGGCATGGACACCAGCGGCAAGGGCGGCGTGCTGCGCCACACGATCGGCCTGGTCGACCCCCAGGGCGTGCAGATCACCAGCTTCAAGGCGCCCACCGACGAGGAGCTCGCCCACGACTTCCTGTGGCGCATCGAGAAGGGTCTGCCACCGGCGGGCTACCTCGGCGTCTTCGACCGCTCCCACTACGAGGACGTGCTGATCGCTCGCGTGCGCGGCTACGCCGAGCCCGACGAGATCGTGCGCCGCTACGCCGCGATCAACGATTTCGAGGCGAGGCTGGTCGATCAGGGCTACTCCCTGATCAAGTGCATGCTCCACATCAGTGCCGAGGAGCAGAAGGCTCGCCTCGCGGCACGGCTCGCCAACCCCGACAAGCACTGGAAGTACAACCCCGGAGACCTCGACGAGCGCGCGCACTGGGGTGCCTATCGCGAGGCCTACGAGCTCGTGCTGGAGCGCACCAGCACCCAGGTCGCACCGTGGCACGTCATCCCGTCCGACAAGAAGTGGTTCCGCAACCTCGCGATCGGGCAGCTCCTGCTCGAGACGCTGCGCGGGCTCGACCTGCAGTGGCCGAGGGCTGACTTCGACGTCGAGGCCGAGAAGGTCCGGCTCGCCGAGGAGTCCCCGGTCCGGTGAGCTCCGACGGACTGCCCACGGTCACCGTCACGCGCTACGTGACGCCGTTGCGCGAAGGCGGCAGCCTGCCCGGCGTCGTGGAGGGCGACGACCTCGGCACCTACGTCTGCAAGTTCCGGGGGGCCGGTCAGGGCGCCAAGGTCCTCGTCGCCGAGGTCATCGTCAGCCGGCTCGCCGCACTGCTCGGACTGCGCACCCCCCGACTCGTGGTCCTCGACCTCGACCCCGAGCTGGCTCGCTACGAGGCCGACGAGGAGGTGCAGGACCTGCTCAACGCCAGCGTCGGGCCGAACCTCGGGATCGACTTCCTGCCCGGCTCGTTCGGCGTCGACGGGCAGGTCGGTCCGGCCGACGACGAGGGCGCGACCGTGCTCTGGCTGGACGCCTTCACCGCCAACGTCGACCGGTCCTGGCGCAACCCCAACCTGCTGCTGTGGCACGGCGACCTCTGGGTCATCGACCACGGTGCCTCGCTCTACTTCCACCACGGCTGGCGCTCGGGCGTCACGGACTCCGCGAAGTTCGCTGCCCAACCCTGGGACGTCGACGGCCACGTCTTCGAGACCTGTGCCGAGCGGGCTCGCGAGCTCGACGCCCAGATCTCCGCCGCCCTCGACCGCGACGTCCTCGTCGATCTCGTCGCCTCCGTTCCCGACGTGTGGCTCGAGCCGGTTCCCGGAGCCGGGACGCCGGACGCCCTGCGGACGGCGTACGTCGACTTCCTCCTCGCCCGGCTCGGCACCCGCCAGTGGCTGCCGGGGAGCACCTCGTGAGCCGCCCCCGCATCGCGTACCAGTACGTCGTGCTCCGCTGCGTACCGCGACCCGATCGCGAGGAGTTCCTCAACGTCGGCGTCATCCTGCACTGTCAGGCCGCGGACTTCCTCGACGCCTCCTGGCACGTCGACGCCGGGCGGCTGCGCGCGCTGCACAGCGGGATCGACGTCGACCAGGTCTGCGACGCGCTGACCTTCGTGGACCGGGTGTGCCGTGGCGACGAGCGCGTCGGGGAGGCGGCCAGGCAGTCCCTCGGCCAGCGCTTCGGCTTCCTCAAGGCGCCCCGTAGCACCGTCCTCCAGCCGGGACCGGTGCACGGCGGGACGACCGAGGAGCCCGCCCGCCAGCTCGAGCACCTGCGCGAGCGACTGGTCGGCTGAGCGGATGGGCGAGGACGTCCGATGACGTACGTCGGTGCGGTCCGTGCTGTGCTCGCACAGGTCGGCGACCCCGACCGTGCGGTGCAGCAGCAGGCCTACATGAAGTCCGAGCTGCCCTACGTCGGACTGACCGCGCCTGCGCTGCGGCAGGTGCTGAAGCCGCTCCTGGTCGAGCACCGGTTCATCGACCGCGGATCGTGGGAGGCGGCGGTGCTGGAGCTGTGGGACGAAGCCACCCACCGCGAGGAGTGGTATGCCGCGATCGCCCTGCTGCGCCACCAGAGCTACCGCGGGTGGATCGACCTCGATCTCCTGACGGTCGTCGAGCACCTGGTCCGCGCGGGCGCGTGGTGGGACGTCGTCGACGAGATCGCCGGCCACCTCGTCGGACAGGTCCTGCTCGAGGACCGCAGCGAAGCCACGCCGGTCATGGACGCGTGGTCCGTCGACGGCGACAGCCTGTGGATCCGTCGTACGGCGATGCTGGCGCAGCTACGGCACGCCGAGGAGACGGACACCGACCTGCTGGACCGGGTGCTGGTCGCCAACCTCGATGACTCGACCTACGGACGTGACTTCTTCATCCGCAAGGCGCTCGGGTGGGCCCTGCGTCAGCACGCGCGCACGGATGCCGCGTGGGTCGAGGCCTTCGTCTCGACCCACGCAGGCAGGATCAGTGGACTCTCACGCCGCGAGGCGCTCAAGCACGTGTCTCACACCGGAACCAGCTCGACCGCGCCCACGGCGTAGCGGGCCAGGACCGCGCGCGCGACCGCCGGGTGCGCCCCCAGCGGTTCGGAGACCGCAACCGCTCCGGCCTCGACGGCGAGCTCTCCCGCGCGGTCCGGCAACCGGCCCGGGGCGAGGAAGAACGACGCGACCGCGATGTGACGCTTGCCCTGCCCGCGAAAGGCACGGACCGCCTCGCCCGTGGCCGGCGGTGCGGCGGACGCGAAGGCGGCGGTGACAGGGAGGCGGTGGCGGGCACCCCAGGTGCGGGCGATGCGGGCGACGGCCTGGTTGGCGAGGGCGTCGGAGGAACCGGCCGCTGCCAGCACGAGGGCGTCGAGCTCGCGCACCCGCGCGTCCTTCAGCGCCTCGCGCAGCCGGACGTCGAGCACCTCCAGGAAGGCCGCCTCCATGCCGAGGATGCGGCTGGCCTGGATCCTGAGTCCGGGGTGGCGGGCCATCGCCTCGGCGATCGCGCGGGGGACGTCGACCTTGGCGTGGTAGGCCTCGCTGAGCAGCAGCGGCACCACGACGATCTCGTCGAAGCCGGCCTTGACGAGGCGGTCGACGACCGTGTCGAAGGACGGCTTGGCGAGCTCGAGGAAGGCCGTCTCGACGCGCAGGTCGGGACGCATCGCCTTGACCTCGGCGACGAGGGCCTTGATCGTCGCGGCGGAACGCGGGTCGCGGCTTCCGTGAGCCAGGGCAACCAGAGCAGGTGCAGCCATCAGGGGTGCCTCCGATCGTACGTAGTGGTGCGGTGGTGCTGGACGGGTGCGACGACGCTGTCGCAGGTCTGGGGTGCGCTCACTGGTGGATGCCGCACTCGGTCTTGGCGGTGCCCGCCCAGCGCCCGCTGCGCGGGTCGTCGCCGGGTGCCACACGCCGTGTGCACGGCCAGCAGCCGATGCTCAGATAGCCGTCGTGGACGAGCGGGTTGACCAGCACGCCGTTGTCGGCGATGTAGGTGTCGACCTGCTCGTCACTCCAGCGGGCCAGGGGGGAGACCTTGACCTTGCCCTTTCGCGCGTCCCATCCGACGACCGGCGCGATGACCCGGTTGTGGGTCTCGGCGCGGCGCAGGCCGGTGGCCCAGGCGTCGTACTCGGCGAGCGTGTCGGCGAGCGGCTTCACCTTGCGCAGCGCGCAGCACAGGTCGGGGTCGGTCTTGTAGAGGTCCTTGCCGTACTGCTCGTCCTGCTCGTCGACGGTGAGTGAGGTGCTGACGGTGCGCAGGTTGACCGGCAGGGTGGCGGCCACCGCGTCGCGGGTGCCGATGGTCTCGATGAAGTGGTAGCCGGTGTCGAGGAAGACCACGTCGATGTTGGGCGCCACCGTGGACGCGAGGTGGGCGAGCACGGCGTCGCCCATCGACGAGGTGATCGCGAACCGGTCGCCGAAGGTGGCCACGGCCCACTCGATGATGACCTCGGCCGGAGCGAGCTCGAGCTCGGCACCGACGTGGGAGACGAGCTCGCGCAGCTCCTCCGGCGTACGGCCCTCGGTGTGGGTGCCCTTGAAGTCGCGGGCCGCACGGGTCGAGAGGCTCATGCGGACCCTCCGCCCACGGCAGGACGCGCGATCATCCCGGTCATCTTGACGGTGAAGGCGCGCAGGCACGAGCGGCACTCCCAGGCTCCCGCACCCTCCTGGGGGAAGAGGTTCTCGTCCCCGCAGTAGGGGCAGTGGAAGGGCTGCGCGCGCTCACTCACGACGCCACCGGCTCCCCGCGCAGGAGGGGCTCGTCGGCGCGCGTCACCCATGCGGCGAACCGCTCACCGTCCGTACGGTCGGCGAGGTAGGCCGACACGACGGCACTCACGTAGTCGTCGAGACCGGCGCTGGTGACCTTGTGGGCGCGCAGCTTGCGGCCCATCGCCGGGTTGAGGCCGAGAGCTCCGCCGAGGTGGACCTGGAAGCCCTCCACCTGGGCGCCGTCGGCATCGAGGACCAGCTGGCCCTTCAGGCCGATGTCGGCGACCTGCGTGCGGGCGCACGCGTTCGGGCAGCCGTTGACGTTGACCGAGATCTGGGTGTCGAGGTCGGGGAAGCGCTTCTCGAGCTCGCTCACCAGCAGGCGAGCGCGCTCCTTGGTGTCGACGATCGCGAGCTTGCAGAACTCGATGCCGGTGCAGGCCATCGTGGAGCGGCGCCAGTTGCTCGGCCGCGCGGTGAGGCCGATCCTCTCCAGGTCGTCGGCGAAGGCGTCGGTGTCCTCGGCAGCGACACCGATCACCACCAGCTTCTGGTACGCCGTCAGGCGTGCCCCGCGGGCACCGTAGGTCTCGACGAGGTCACCGAGGGCGGACAGCGTGGTGCCGTCGATGCGGCCGACGACGGGGGCGGCGCCGACGTAGAACCTGCCGTCCTTCTGCTCGTGGATGCCGATGTGGTCGCCCTGGGTGACGGGCGCCTCGGGGGAGGGGTTGTCGATGAGCGCGCGGTGGAGGTACTCGTTCTCCAGCACCTCGCGGAACGTGTCCTTGCCCCAGTCGGCGATGAGGAACTTCAGTCGCGCCTTCGAGCGCAGCCGGCGGTAGCCGTAGTCGCGGAAGATCCCCGCGACGCCCTCCCACGCGTCGGCCACCTCGTCGAGCGGGATCCAGACGCCGAGCTTGTGGGCCAGCATCGGGTTGGTGGACAGGCCACCGCCGACCCACAGGTCGAAGCCGGGGCCGTGCTCGGGGTGCACCGTGCCGACGAACGAGACGTCGTTGACCTCGGGTGCGACGTCGTGGCTCGGGTGGCCGGTGAGCGCGGTCTTGAACTTGCGCGGCAGGTTGGAGAAGTCGGGGTTGCCCAGGATGCGGCGCTTGATCTCCTCGAGCGCCTCGGTGCCGTCGATGATCTCGTCCTTGGCGATGCCGGCGACGGGGGAGCCGAGGAACGGGCGCGGGCTGTCACCGCACGCCTCGAGCGTGGTGAGGCCGACCCCCTCGAGGCGCTCCCAGATCGCCGGGACGCTCTCGATCTCGATCCAGTGGTACTGGATGTTGTTGCGGTCCGTGATGTCGGCGGTGTTGCGGGCGTAGGCGGTCGAGACCTCGCCGAGCGCCCGCAGGGCCGGTCCGTCGAGGATCGCGCCGTCGGTGCGTACGCGCATCATGAAGAAGCGGTCGTCGAGCTCCTCCTCCTCGAGCTGGGCGGTCTTGCCGCCGTCGAAGCCGGGGGCGCGCTGGGTGTAGAGGCCCATCCAGCGGAAACGGCCACGCAGGTCGGCCGGGTCGATCGAGTCGAAGCCGCGGCGCGAGTAGGTGTGGAGGATGCGGTCGCGCACGTTGAGCGGGTCGTCGTCCTTCTTGGACTGCTCGTTCTTGTTCAGCGGCTCGGTGTAGCCGAGCGCCCACTGACCCTCGGCGCGCTTGGGGCGCGGGATCTCGGTGCTCTGGGCGGGCTGGGGCTTGAACCGGAGGTCGGGCATGGTCAGGAGGTTCCTGTTCGCTGAGGAGTGCCGCGCGCGACGTTGAGCGCGGAGAAGGGATTTCTGGGGCGGCGATTCAGCGATGCCAACAGGTCGCGCTGCCCACGCGCATGAGGTCGACGTGACGTCGGACCACCAGGTGCACGTGGGTGGAAGCGATGACCATGTCAAGAAGTCTCAGGGAGTGGACAGTGATCCACAAGCCGAAATCTCGTATCGTGGGACCGTCCGCCAACATGTGAGACAGGCGCCGGGCATGGCGCTGGAACCGTCCCCGGCGTGAGGTCCAGGTCACATCGTTCGCCGACAAGCAGCCGACGCCTGACGGATGGCGAGGGCCTCTACGCTGGGTGTCATGACGGACTCCCTGATCAGCAGCGCCTACTCCCAAGCCCTCGAGGTCATCGCCTCGGTCGAGCCACGGATCGCGGCGGCCACCCGCCAGGAGCTCGTCGACCAGCGCGGCTCGCTCAAGCTGATCGCCTCGGAGAACTACGCCTCACCCGCGGTGCTGCTCACGATGGGCACCTGGTTCAGCGACAAGTACGCCGAAGGCACCGTCGGCCACCGCTTCTACGCCGGCTGTCAGAACGTCGACACCGTCGAGTCCCTGGCTGCCGAGCACGCGCGCGAGCTGTTCGGTGCCCCGTACGCCTACGTCCAGCCCCACTCCGGGATCGACGCCAACCTGGTGGCGTTCTGGTCGATCCTGGCCAACCGCGTCGAGACTCCCTTCCTCGCCGAGATGCAGGCCAAGAACGTCAACGACCTGACCGAGGCCGACTGGGAGAGGCTGCGCCACGAGTTCGGCAACCAGCGTCTCCTCGGGATGTCGCTCGACGCCGGAGGCCACCTCACCCACGGGTTCCGCCCCAACATCAGCGGCAAGATGTTCCACCAGCAGCAATACGGCACCGACCCGGAGACGGGGCTGCTGGACTACGACACCGTCGCCGCGACGGCCCGGGAGTTCAAGCCACTGGTGCTCGTCGCCGGCTACTCCGCCTATCCCCGGCGGGTCAACTTCGCCAGGATGCGCGAGATCGCCGACGAGGTGGGCGCCGTGCTGATGGTCGACATGGCGCACTTCGCCGGTCTCGTGGCCGGAAAGGTCTTCACCGGTGAGGAGGACCCGGTGCCCTATGCCCACATCACCACGACCACGACCCACAAGTCACTGCGCGGCCCGCGCGGCGGGATGGTGCTGGCCCAGGAGGAGTTCGCGGCCGACGTCGACCGCGGCTGCCCGATGGTCCTCGGCGGTCCGCTCTCGCACGTGATGGCCGCGAAGGCCGTCGCGTTCGCTGAGGCCCGCCAGCCGTCGTTCCAGACCTACGCGCAGCAGGTCGCCGACAACGCCAAGTCCTTGGCCGAGGGCTTCCTGACCCGAGGGGCCGACCTCGTCACCGGCGGCACCGACAACCACCTCGTGCTGCTCGACGTGTCGTCCTACGGCCTGACCGGTCGTCAGGCCGAGTCCGCCCTGCTCGACGCGGGCGTCGTCACCAACCGCAACTCGGTGCCGTCCGACGTCAACGGCGCCTGGTACACCTCCGGCATCCGCCTGGGGACTCCCGCGCTCACCACCCGCGGGTTCGGCCACGACGAGTTCGACAAGGTCGCCGAGATCATCGTCGACGTGCTGAGCAACACCGAGGCCGGAACGACCAGGGCCGGCGGTCCCAGCAAGGCGTCGTACGTCTTGGGCGACGGGGTCGCGGACCGCGCCAGCTCCCAGTCCGCCGAGATGCTCGACAGGCACCCCCTCTATCCCGGACTGGTCCTCAGCTGATCGGACTGGCCGTAGACGCGCGGACATTGGTCCACGTGGCAGCAGTCGTCAGGCGGCGACCCGCGTGTCTCGACGGACCAATGTCCGCGCGCGTGCGGTCACCGTCCGGGTGAGCACTGCCTCCACCCAGTCGGGCTCGAACATCACGTCCTTCCACGTGAACCGCAGGACCAGCCAGTCCGACGCCGTGAGCAGCGTGTAGCGACGGATGTCCTTGCGGAACCCGGCGCGATCGCCGTGCCACTCGAAGGACTCGCACTCGACGACGAGCTCGAGCCGCCGATCCACCAGGTCCGGGCGAGCCCACACGAACGGGTCGGAGATGACGACCTGGGGCTCGACGTCCAGCCCTGCCACCCGATGGCAGATGGCGCGGGTGACCGACTCGAAGGCGTTGGCAGCCTCACCCCGCGCATTGGTCACCACCTGTGCGGCCTGGCGCTGCCCACGACCCCGCACGAGTGCGGCCGCCCTCGTGAGGGTGGCCTGCTCACCGTTGCGGAGCGCGGAGTCAGCGATGACGAGGGCTTCGTCGTAGGGCAACAGCCTGAGGCACTGCTCGAGGGTCAGCTCGCGGCTCGTGGCGCCGTCACAGACCTCGTCCGCGGTCAGGTCCCGTCGGTGCAGCACCACCTCGTCGCGGAAGCGCTGCGGTACGTTGCGCTTGCGCGGGACCAGCACGTGGGGCTTCTCCGGCACGGCCTTGACGTCCCACCCGTGATGGAGGGCCGCGCTCGTCAGGCACAGCACGCCGTTCATCGCGTGGGCGGTCCGCGTGGCGTGGTCCACCTCAGGCAGCACGTAGCGGCCGTGCCCGGCTCGCACCACGGTTCCGTCGGCCAGTGCGCGGTCGACGTCTGCGCGGGAGGTGGCGCGGATGAGCGTGGCGCGTTGAGCTGTGCCTCCGTGTCGCGCCATCACCTCACCCAGGTCCATCGCCCGAGCATGCCCATCTCGCCCGGGTGGCGCGGGCACTCTCCACAGGCCGGGAGACCCGCGGACATTGGTCCCCGGCGCCGGGTCGCTCTCGCGCGAACTCCGCGCCGGACCCAGCCAATGTCCGCGCGTCTGCGACCGCGCCGCTTGGCTCAGGTCAGCGAGCGGTAGAGATCGACAGTGCGCCCGGCGATCGAGTCCCAGCTGAACGACTCCTCCGCCCGTCGGCGGCCGGCGACACCGTAGGCCTGTGCGCGGTCAGGGTCGCTGACCGCATCGGTGAGCGCGGCGCCCAGGTCGGCGACGTACTTCTCCGGGTCGAGGGGAGTGCCGGTGCCGTCGGTGGCCTGCTCGATCGGGACCAGCCAGCCGGTCTCACCGTGGACGACGACCTCGGGGATGCCACCCGTCGCAGTGGCGACGACCGCGGTCTCGCAGGCCATCGCCTCGAGGTTGACGATGCCCAGCGGCTCGTAGATGGACGGGCAGGCGAACACCGTGGCTGCGGTCAGCAGCGCGACCACGTCGGGACGCGGCAGCATCTCCGCGATCCAGACGACGCCCGCGCGGGTCGCGGCGAGGTCCTCGACGAGACCGCGGACCTCGGCCTCGATCTCCGGGGTGTCGGGGGCACCGGCACACAGCACGAGCTGTACGTCGGGAGGCAGGGCAGCGGCGGCGCGCAGGAACAGCGGCAGCCCCTTCTGCCGGGTGATCCGGCCGACGAAGATCACGCTCGGCCGGTCGGGGTCGACGCCGAGCTCGCGGACCCGGTCGGGGTTGGGTACCGGAGACCACTGCGTGGTGTCGATGCCGTTGTGCACGACATGCACGCGTGCGGGGTCGACGGCCGGGTAGCTGCGGAGCACGTCGTCGCGCATCGCCGCGCTGACGGCGACGATCCCGGCCGCGGCCTCGTAGGCCGTACGTTCGGCCCAGCTGGACAGGGCGTATCCACCGCCGAGCTGCTCGGCCTTCCACGGGCGCATCGGCTCCAGCGAGTGCGCGCTGACGACGTGCGGGATGCCGTGCATCAGGCCGGCGAGGTGCCCGGCCATGTTGGCGTACCAGGTGTGGGAGTGGACGAGATCGGCGCCCGCGCAGTCGTCGACCATCGCCAGGTCGACGCCCAGCGTGCGGATCGCGCCGTTGGCCCCGGCCAGCGACGAGGGTTCGGCATAGGCGGTGGTGCCGGCCTCGGAGCGCGGAGCTCCGAAGCAGCGCACCCGTGCGTCCACGTCGGGCAGCGCGCGCAGCGCGCGCACCAGCTCGGCGACGTGCACGCCGGCACCTCCGTAGACCTCAGGTGGGTACTCCTTGCTCAGGACATCGATGCGCATGCGGAGAACCTAGTCCCCGCGGGTGGTCGACCGCGCCCCTCCCAGGGGCTAGTTTCGTCGCATGGCCATCACGCCCCCGCGCAAAAAGGTTCTCGCAGTCGTCCTCGCAGGCGGTGAGGGCAAGCGGCTCATGCCGCTGACCGCCGACCGGGCCAAACCCGCCGTCCCGTTCGGCGGGATCTACCGGCTGATCGACTTCGCACTCTCCAACGTCGTGAACTCCGGCTACCTCAAGGTCGTCGTGCTCACCCAGTACAAGTCGCACAGCCTCGACCGGCACGTGACGACGACCTGGCGCATGTCCAACCTGCTCGGCAACTACGTGACCCCGGTGCCGGCCCAGCAGCGCATGGGCAAGCGCTGGTACCTCGGCAGTGCCGACGCGATCTACCAGTCGCTCAACCTGCTCACCGACGAGCAGCCCGACATCGTGGTGGTCGTCGGCGCGGACCACGTCTACCGCATGGACTTCTCGCAGATGGTCGCCGACCACGTCGAGTCCGGCGCCGGCTGCACGGTCGCAGCGATCCGACAGCCCATCAGCCTCGCCGACCAGTTCGGCGTGATCGACGTCGACCCGGCGAGTCCGCAGCAGATCCGGGCCTTCCTCGAGAAGCCGAAGGACCCCGTCGGCCTGCCGGACTCCCCGCAGGAGGTGCTCGCGAGCATGGGCAACTACGTCTTCACCGCCGAGGCCCTGCGGGACGCGGTGACGCGTGACGCCGAACTGGAGGACTCCAAGCACGACATGGGCGGCGACATCGTCCCGTGGTTCGTCGACAAGTCGGAGTCATCGGTCTACGACTACAAGGACAACGAGGTCCCCGGATCCACCGACCGTGACCGCGGCTACTGGCGCGACGTCGGGACGATGAGGTCCTACTACGACGCCCACAAGGACCTCGTCTCGCCCCTGCCCGTCTTCAACCTCTACAACAACGCCTGGCCCATCTACACCAGCTATGGCCCTCACCCGCCGGCCAAGCTCGTGGAAGGCGCCAGCGGCTCGAGCGTGGCGACCTTCAACTCGATCCTGTCGCCCGGCGTCGTCATCAGCGGAGGCACGGTCAACCAGTCGGTGCTCTCGCCGGCGGTGTGGGTCAAGGACGGTGCGGAGGTGTCCGACTCGGTCCTGATGGACGGGGTCCACATCGGTGAGGGGGCGGTGGTGCGCAACGCGATCCTCGACAAGGGCGTGATCGTCCCGCCGGGTGCGCGGGTGGGCGTCGACCACGAGGAGGACCGCGCCCGCGGCTTCGTCGTGGAGGACGGTCTCACCGTGCTGGCCAAGCAGCAGCAGGTGTCGGAGGAGTAGACGGGACGACGTCGGCGAGGACGATCCGGTCAGCCGGGGTCCGCGCCGGTGTCGACGGCGGGCGAGATCTGGATGTCGTAGGGCGGCAGCACCTTCAGCAGGTCGACCAGGACGTCGAGATCGGGGGCCTCGAGGAGGTAGAAGCCGCCGAGAGCCTCGACCGCTTCGGCGTAGGGACCGTTGGTGAGCTCCACGCGTCCAGCGCGCGTGCGCATGGTGGTCGAGTCCTCCGGCCCGCCGAGGGCTTCGCCGGACAGGATCTCGACGCCCGCGCGCGCGTCGCAGGCGTCGTGGAACGCCCCGAACTGCTCCATGACCGCCCCCTGTTCCTCGGGGGTGTGCTCGGACCACGGCTTGAGCTCTCCGTCACCGATCAACAGCACGAGATACTTCACCAGAGTTCTCCTTCACTCCGCCGTACGGCGGAACTCGATGTCCTCACCCCGCGCCGCGAGGGGCTCGGACGCGGACGATCCCATCACTGTGCCCGATGGACGACTCCGATCTCGACCACCGACGCGCACCCGATCGGAGGAGTCCTCCTCGACGCGGACGCCTCAGCACACCAAGATGGGGACATGGCCACCCATGCGAGAGCCGGACAGCCGGCCCAGCCCGAGGACCTGGTGGACGTCGCCCACCTCGTCACCGCCTACTTCGACCTCGAGCCCGACCCCGACGACGTCTCCCAGCAGGTCGCCTTCGGCACCAGCGGACACCGCGGTACATCCCTGACCACCTCGTTCAACGAGATCCACATCGCCGCCACGACGCAGGCCATCTGCGACTACCGGCGCGAGCAGGGCTATGACGGCCCACTCTTCATCGGCCGCGACACGCACGCCCTGTCCGAGCCGGCATGGGCCACCGCACTCGAGGTGCTCGTCGCCAACGACGTGACCGTGCTCGTCGATGACCGCGACGGCTTCACCCCGACGCCCGCGGTGAGTCACGCGATCCTGCGCGCCAACCAGGGACGTACGACGGGTGCAGGGCTCGCCGACGGCATCGTGGTGACGCCATCCCACAACCCGCCGCAGGACGGTGGCTTCAAGTACAACCCACCGCACGGCGGGCCCGCGGACTCCGATGCGACGACCGTGATCGCCGCGCGCGCCAACGAGCTCATCCGCGCCAACATCGAGGGGGTGCGACGCGTCACCTTCGCGAAGGCGCGGGCCGCGGTCGGCACCTACGACTTCCTCGGCACCTACGTCGACGACCTCCCGCAGGTCCTCGACCTCGACGTCGTCCGCGACGCGGGCGTCCGCATCGGCGCCGACCCGCTGGGTGGCGCGAGCGTGGCCTACTGGGGTGAGATCGCCGAGCGTCACCGGCTCGACCTGACGGTCGTCAACCCGCTCGCGGATCCGACGTGGCGCTTCATGACCCTGGACTGGGACGGCAAGATCCGGATGGACTGCTCCTCGCCCTACGCGATGGCCTCGCTGGTGGGGCGCAAGGACGACTACGACATCGCGACCGGCAACGACGCCGACGCCGACCGCCACGGCATCGTGACGCCGGACGCCGGTCTGATGAACCCCAACCACTTCCTGGCTGTCGCGATCGCCCACCTCTTCGGTGGTGCCCGGCCGGGATGGCCGGAGGCTGCGCGCATCGGGAAGACGCTCGTGTCCAGCTCGATGATCGACCGGGTGGCCGCCTCGATCGGCAAGCCGCTGGTCGAGGTGCCGGTGGGCTTCAAGTGGTTCGTACCCGGTCTGCTGGACGGCTCGTTCGGCTTCGGCGGCGAGGAGTCGGCCGGTGCGTCGTTCCTGCGCCGCGACGGGTCAACCTGGACCACCGACAAGGACGGGCTGCTGCTCGCGCTGCTGGCCAGCGAGATCCTCGGTGCGACGGGCAAGACCCCCAGTGAGCACTACGCCGCGCTGGTCGCCGAGCACGGCGATCCGGCGTACGCCCGCATCGACGCTCCTGCCAACCGCGAGGAGAAGGCCAAGCTCGCCGCGCTGTCGCCCGACGACGTGACGGCCACGACCCTGGCGGGGGAGTCGATCACCGGCAAGCTCACCGAGGCGCCCGGCAACGGCGCCAGGATCGGGGGCCTCAAGGTGACCACCGAGTCCGCGTGGTTCGCTGCGCGTCCCAGCGGCACCGAGGACGTCTACAAGATCTACGCCGAGTCGTTCCAGGGTCCTGAGCACCTCGCCCAGGTGCAGGCCGAGGCCCGGGAGGTCGTCAGTACGGCGCTGCAGTGAGGACGTGCGCCACGGCTGCGGGCATGTCCGTGCCGCCGACCCGCTCAGCCGCCGACCCGCTCAGCCGCCGACGGGACCGGCTTCGATCGGGTCGCGGTGCTGATGCCCGTGGCTGCGTGGATCGTCGTCCGCATCGTTGTCGATCTCGGCGCGGGAGAAGCTCACGGCCGTGACCGCCTCGAGACGTACGAGGACCTGCTGACCGTTGCCGTCGTCCAGCACCACCCCGTGCTGGTCGGCGCCGATGATCCGGCCGTCGAGCCACGTTCCCTGCACCAGGACGCGCACGGAAGCGCCCGCGTCCTCCGCGTGCCGCAGCAGCGTGCCCACGGTGAAGAACGTGCTGGTCCTGCCCGACATGACGGCCCTCCTGGTCCGAGGAGGACGATATCGGCTGGGGCAGTGAGGTGCAGCCAAAGGACAAGAAGTCCTCAGTCGAGGCCTGTCCTGTCGACCATCCTCCACCGTGCCGGCCATCTCCACGGCGCCGCCCGGGTGGGAGGCGGTGGCGCTCAGCCGGCCGGAGACCCCGCAGCCGCTACCTGCGTGGTCTTCGGCAAGACCCACCGGCCGGGTTCGACCCACGAGGCACTGCAGTGGATAGCGTGGCGCCATGGCCGAGGTGAGCGAGGACGGTCCGGCCGCGCGCCGGTACGAGGTCCTCGCCCGCCGCTGGCGCGGGCACCTGTGGCGGATCGTCGTCGCCACCGTCGGGGCGTGCCTGCGCCACCGCGTCACGGGCCTGGCCGCCGAGGCGGCGTTCTTCGCGGTGCTGTCGGTGCCGCCGCTGATCTTCGCCCTCGCCGGGGCGATCGGCTTCGTCAGCGAGCGCTTCACCGCCACCCAGATCGAGGACATCAGCAACGCGGTCCTCGAGGTGTCCCGCCAGGCGCTCACCGACCGCGCGGTCGACAACATCATCGAGCCGACCATCCGCGAGGTGCTCGGCGGTGGTCGTTACGACGTCATCTCCATCGGGTTCGTCCTCGCACTGTGGTCCGGGTCACGAGCCTTGAACGTCTTCGTCGACACCATCACGATCATGCACGGGCTGGGCGGGCACCGCGGGATCGTCGCGACCCGCGCGCTGTCCTTCGTCCTCTACGCCCTTGCCATGGTCACCGGTGCGGTGAGCATCCCGCTCGTGGTGGCCGGGCCGTCGCTGGTCGACAGGGTCCTCCCGGAGCGACTCGACGTCCTCAACAACCTCTACTGGCCGGTCGTCCTGGCGCTGTGCATCTGCTTCCTGGCCACGCTCTTCCACGTGTCGGTGCCGGTCCGGACGGCGTGGCGCTTCAACCTGCCCGGCGCGACGTTCTCCCTGTTCTGCTGGGTCGCGGGGTCCTACGTGCTGCGGTGGGTGCTGACCGTCACCGCAGCGGAGTCGCGATCGATCTACGGCCCGCTCGCCGCACCCATCGCCGTCCTGCTGTGGCTCTATCTCCTGGCCCTGGCCGTGCTCATCGGAGCAGCGGTCAATGCCGCCTGCGACACCGTCTTCCCGCAGAAGAGCACGACGCGCGCCCGGCACGAGCTCATGCACCGGCTACGGGGGCGCATGGGCGTGCGAGACTCCTGACGTGTCGACGACCAGCCACCAGCCCTCCGTCGGCAGGGTGTCCCTCCCGGATCGCAACCGGTCACCGTGGTGGGAGCTCGGGCGTCGTCTGCTGATGGCTGTCGGCATCCTGGTCGGGACCGTGCTCCTGGTCTACCTCGACCGCGACGGCTACGCCGACAACAACGACCCGACCAACACGCTCACCCTGCTCGACTCGTTCTACTACACGACCGTCACCCTGAGCACGACCGGCTACGGCGACATCGCGCCGGTCTCGGACCAGGCCCGCCTGGTCAACGCGATCGTCATCACTCCCGCGCGCATCGCCTTCCTGGTCCTGCTGATCGGCACCACCCTCGAGGTCCTCGCCTCGCAGGGACGCGAGATGATCCGGGTGTCCCGGTGGAGGAAGAAGATGGATCAGCACGTCGTCGTCGTCGGCTACGGCACGAAGGGCCGCAGCGCGATCGAGACCCTGGTCAGCAACGGATACCGCCGTGACGCGATCGTGGTGGTCGACCCCGGACCGGTCGCCGTGGCGGACGGCAACCGCGACCAGCTCGTGGTGATCGCCGGCGACGCGACCCGACGCGGTGTGCTGCGCCAGGCAGGCGTCGACAAGGCCACCCACGTCATCATCACCACCGACCGCGACGACTCCAACGTGCTGGTCACGCTGACGGTGCGCCAGCTCAACCCCGATGCGTGGATCGTCGCAGCCGTGCGCGAGCAGGAGAACGTCCCGCTGATGCGCCAGTCCGGCGCCAACTCCGTGATCACGTCCTCGGATGCAGTGGGACGCCTGCTGGGCCTGTCGTCCATGTCGCCGATGCTCGGCTCGGTGATGGAGGACCTGTTGACCTACGGCGAGGGCCTCGAGGTCGCCGAGCGCGACCTGCTGGTCAACGAGGTCGGCAAGCAGCCCCAGTCGCTGCCGGACCAGGTGATCGCGGTGATCCGTGACGAGAAGGTCTACCGCTACTTCGACCCGGTGGTCTCGCTGCTCGCCCGCGGCGACCGGCTCGTCGTCGTACGCCCCGCCAAGGAGCTGCCCTGGGCACCGCGCCCCGGGACCCACGGCGAGGAACTGGCCGACGAGGACGACTGAGCGTGCCGTGATCGCCTCGCACGCCCACCGGTTCGTCTTCGTCAAGACGCGCAAGACCGCCGGCACCAGCCTCGAGATCGCTCTCTCCCGCCATTGCGGACCCTCCGACATCGTCACCCGGATCAGCCCCGAGGACGAGCGGCTGCGTGCCGCCGCCGGGGGAGTGGGACCGCAGAACGACGACACCAGTCCGAGCTCCTACGCCCACATGGGCGCCCGCCGGGTGATCCGGGTGATCGGCCGTGAGGCCTGGGACGACTACTTCACCTTCGCCGTGGAACGGAACCCCTTCGACGTGGTGGCCTCGTCCTACCGCTACAGCGCGCGCAACGCGCGGTTCACCAAGACGTTCGCGGAGTTCGTCCGCACGCCGCGGCGCCTCGACCGGCTCGCCCTCAACGAGCGCCTCTACCGCCTCGGTGGGAAGGTGATCGTCGACGAGGTCTACCGCTACGAGGAGCTCCCGTCGGCCGTCGAGCAGATCTCCTCGCGGCTGGGTCTCGAGCTGGACCTCCCCCATGCCAAACGGGGCAGCGGCCCGCACTACCGCGAGCTCTACGGCCCGGGCGACGCCGACCTCGTCGCCGAGCGGTTCGCCCGGACCCTCCGCAGGTTCGGCTACGAGTTCTGAGCCGACGCCCCGGACGGGGTCCGGACGCCGCTCGCCTCAGTCCGAGATCGGCGCAGGACGCCGGTCGCCGGAGAACATCAGGACGACGACGACCACGGTCAGGAGCACCGAGAGCCCGACGACGGCCTTGACGGCCATCGGCACGTCGACGAAGAACGCCGGTAGCCCGGTGAGCGTGATCACGATGATCGCCCCGGCGGCCATCCGCAACGCCACACTGTTGCCGCGCCACGCCACGATCGCTGCGATCAGGCCGATCACGCCGAGCGCGCTGTCGATGATCAGGATGCCGATCGGCGGACCCACCTGACCCGCCTCGGTGGGAGCCAGGACGCTGGGGACGTTGATCAGCGAGTAGAGACCGGCGAAGGCGACTCCGACCTTCTGCTTGGTCGCGATGCTGCCTCGAACCGGGGAAAGGGTGGTGCTGGACATGTCTCCTCCGAAGGATGTGGGGAACTGGATGGGTCCACCTTCTGGCCGTCTCCACTCCCGCCCCCAGAGCATCGTCTCCTCCGCCACCTCCCGACCAGTCCTGCGCGGCGGGAACTTCTTCCCGAGCGCCGGGAGCACCGCTACCGCCATAGTGAGCAGGTGCCGATCCGAGTGCTGCTGGCCGACGACCACCCCGTGGTGCGTCGTGGGCTGGCTGCGCTGCTCGGCACGCTCGACGGCTTCGAGGTCGTCGGCGAGGCCGAGGACGGCGAGGCCGCCGTCCGGGAAGCCCAGCTGACCAGGCCGGACGTGGTCCTGATGGACGTGCGGATGCCGGGGATGGACGGCGTCGAGGCGACACGTCGGATCCGGAGGGCGGCGCCGGACGTCGCCGTCCTGGTGCTGACGATGTACGACGACGACGCAACCGTCTTCACCGCGATGCAGGCGGGGGCCCAGGGCTATCTGCTCAAGGGTGCCGAGCAGGACGAGATCGCTGACGGCATCAAGGCGGTCGCGCGCGGCCAGGCGATCTTCGGTCCCGGCGTCGCCGCGCGCCTGCTCGAGCACTTCGCCCATCCACGGCCCGTCACCGCAGCCGATGAGCCCTTCCCGGAGCTGACGCCCCGCGAGCGCAGCATCCTCGACCTCCTGTCGCAGGGGCGGCGCACCAGTGAGATCGCCGAGACGCTGCACCTGTCTCCCAAGACGGTGAGCAACAACCTGACCACGATCTTCAGCAAGCTCGAGGTGACAGACCGGACCGCAGCGGTGCTCCGGGCTCGCGAACGCGGGCTGGGCGGCTAGCTCCATGGACGTCGTCGCCGTTGCTGTCACCGTCGTCGCAGCCTCCGCCGCCGGGTCGGGCGTCGCGCTGCTGCTGGCGCGCCGTGCCGCGGTGTCGGCGGCGCTGCTCCTGTGCGCGGGCGCGGCTGTCGTGATCGGTGCAGTCCTCGCCGCAGGGGGCCGGGATCGGTTCGCCGCAGTCGCGCTGGTCGCTGCGGGTTCCCTGTTCGGCCCAGCGGCGCTCGTGGCGTTTCCTCGGCTCCGCTGGCGCCACCCGGTGGACTTCACCGGTGCGGTGGTCGTCGTGGGCTGCGGAGCCGTCGCGACGGCGTACGCCGCTGTCGACCTCGGCGTGGTGGAGGTGATGGGCCTGACACAGGGGTGCGCCCTCCTGGTGCACCTCTGGTGGCGGATCGAGGTCTCCGAGGACCGCGAGCGGCGCGCGCTGGTCTGGATGGCGTTGGCGCTGCTCCTTGCCGGAATCGTCTTCTTCTTCTCGTCCTTCTCCGCAGCGGGGTTCGGCAGCGGCACGCTGCCCGCCATCGGGACGGTCGGGTTCGCGTTGGTCGCGCCCGCCATGGTCGTCGGTGCCACCCTGCCCGAGCTGGTCGACGTACGCGCCCTCGTGGTGCGCACGGTCGTCCACTCCGTCGCGGCGGTCACGGTGATGGCGGTCTTCGTGCTGGCGCGGGCGCTCCTCGACTACCTCGGTGCGCGCCAGCTGAACGTCGGTGCCGAGGCCCTCGTGGCGGCGCTGTCGGCGACGCTCTACCACCCGACCTGTGTCGTGCTGCGAGGCGTCGTGGACGAGCTCCTCTTCGGCAAGAGGCCTGATCCGCTGGGTGCCGCGTCTGCGGTCGTGGATCGCATCGGTGCCGACCCGGTGGTGGCGCTGCGCGCGATCCGGGAGGCGCTGGTCATCCCCTACGCCGCTCTTGTGGTCAGCGGTGCGCCTCTCGCGGTGTCCGGCACCGCGACCACCCACACGCGTTCGCTCGACCTTGACGGCACGGGCGAGCTGGTGGTGGGACTGCGTCCGGGAGACCTGGCCTTCTCCCGCGGGGACGAGCAGGTACTGCGCCTGACCGTCCCGTTGCTGGCGCAGACCCTGCGCGCACAGGCGCTGAGCGAGCAGCTGATCGCTTCCCGCGGTGACACGATCGCAGCGGTGGAGGAGGAGCGGCGCCGGCTGCGGCGCGAGCTCCACGACGGCCTGGGGCCGCGGCTGTCCGGGGTGGCCTTCACCTCCGACGCGGCGCGCAACCTGATCCGTACCGATCCGACGGCCGCGGAGGCGATGGTCAGCCAGCTGCGGGCCGACACCGTGGTCGCGATCGAGGAGATCCGACGCATGGTCCACGCGATGCGACCTCCGGCGCTCGACGAGCTCGGCCTGGTGCCCGCACTGCGTCAGCAGGCGGTGAGCCTGCGGAACCGTGATGGTGCCCCGGTGGCGGTGGAGGTGTCTGCTCCGGTCGAGCTGCCCCACCTGCCCGCAGCCGTCGAGGTCGCGGCCTACCGCATCGTCACCGAGGCGCTGACCAACGTGGCCCGTCACAGCGCCAGCTCCACGGCGTCGGTCCTGATCGAGCCGGCTGCGGGTGCGCTGCGGTTGGAGGTGACCGACCAGGGGAATCACCCGGGCGTCTGGCGCCCCGGTGTCGGGATGGCTTCGATGCGTGAGCGTGCGACCGAGCTCGGCGGTGAGCTCGAGGCAGGCCCGTGTCCCTCGGGGGGCCGGGTGTGGGCGCTGCTGCCGCTCTGAGATCGCCGACTGGTCACTGGCGTTCGTCGCGATGGAGCCGGAACGGCTGAGCTTGCCGCCGGTGGACGCAACGTCGCGCGGCGTCGAAGGTCCAGGTCACCCGACCCGGTCTCGTCCAGCCTGACGTCGGCGTCGTACTCGAAGAGTGAGTCGGTCGCCGCACGACGAACGATCGCTGCGCGATGCCGCTCAGGTCGTGAGGACTGTGAGGCCGTGAGGACAAATTGACGTCTCCGGTGCACTGGCCCGCGGCCGACCGAAACCTGCGCTGCCTTTGATGAGGACATCCCGACCTCCACAGGAGCCCTCACATGACCATGACCAGCATCCCGCGGGCCGAGCAGGCAGTCGCGGCAACCCAGCGCAGGACCGGCCGGTGGATCGACGACTGGCGACCGGAGGAGCCCGAGTTCTGGGCCGAGACCGGCCAGCAGGTGGCTCGCCGCAACTTGGTCTGGTCGATCTTCGCCGAACACCTCGGCTTCTCGGTCTGGCTGATCTGGAGCGTCTCGTCGGCGTTCCTGCTGGCGCAGGGCTTCGGGTTCACCGCCCAGCAGCTGTTCTTCCTGGTCGCTATCCCCAACCTGGTCGGCTCGCTGCTGCGGGTGCCCTACACGCTGGCGGTCGGCAGCTTCGGTGGTCGGAACTGGACGATGGTCAGCGCAGGTCTGCTCCTGGTGCCGACGCTCGGTTTTGCGGTCGCGGTGACCAACCCGAGCACGCCGTACTGGGCCTTCTGCGTGATCGCGGCCACCGCCGGATTCGGTGGCGGCAACTTCGCGAGCTCGATGGCCAACATCAACTTCTTCTACCCCGCGGCCAAGAAGGGTGCGGCGCTCGGGTTCAACGCGGCCGGCGGCAACCTCGGGGTCGCGCTGATCCAGTTCTTCCTGCCGGTCATCGTCGGCGGCGCGGGCATCTTCGGCCTGGTCAAGGCGAGCGAGGGCGGCATCCACCTCGAGCGGGCCGCCTGGATCTACGCAGGCCTGGCGGTCGTCGCGACCGTGGCGGCCTACTTCCTGATGGACAACCTCGGCACCGCCAAGGCCGACACGAAGTCTCAGCTGGCCGTGCTGAAGAGCAAGCAGACGTGGGTCATGTCGTTCCTCTACATCGGCACCTTCGGTTCCTTCATCGGCTACTCCGCCGCGATGCCTCTGCTGATCAAGCTCAACTTCTGGCGCCAGCCGGTCCCCTCGATCCCGGGTATCGGCATCAACTTCGTCTTCTACGCCTTCCTCGGCGCGCTCGTCGGTTCGATGGCCCGCCCGCTCGGCGGCTGGCTCGCCGACAAGTACGGCGGCGCGCGGATCACCCTGATCGCCTTCGCCGGCATGATCACCGGCACGTTGGGTGTCCTCTACACGATCAGCCGGCTCCAGCCGGTCCCGCCACCGCCGGCTCCTGAGGTCCTCGCGCAGATCGCCGCGGACCCGGCCTCCTTCGAGTACCCGCCGGCTGTTCTCGACGCGGTCAATGCCAACACCGAGGTCTTCCCGTTCTTCCTCGGCATCTTCCTGCTTGTCTTCGCCTTCAGCGGGATCGGCAACGGCTCGACCTACAAGATGATCCCGGCGATCTTCAAGACCGAGGCCGACCGTGTGGGCGTCGACGGCAGCGAGGAGCGCACGCACGCCGTGCTCACCGCCACCAAGCGGGCCTCTGCCGCGATCGGGATCATCGGCGCGGTCGGCGCGATCGGCGGCTTCCTCATCCCGATCACGTTCGGCTCGCCGTGGGTGACCGACCCGATCGACGCCACCCAGGCTGCCTTCACCATCTTCACCGGCTTCTACGTCGTGTGCGCCCTGGTCACCTGGGCGGTCTACCTCCGCAAGCCGTCCGAGGCCCAGGCCGCGACCAGCTTCTCCGGGATCGGTATCTGACCCGTGACGACCACCCACTGCCCATACTGCAGCCTCCAGTGCGGAATGACCCTCGTCCGTGAGGGGCGTGCGGCGCTGGCGGTCCAGGCCTGGCCGGAGTTCCCCGTCAACGAGGGTGCCCTGTGCCGCAAGGGGTGGAGCGCCGCCGGGTTGCGGGGCAGCCGCGAACGGCTGACCAGCCCGCTCGTACGCGACCGGGAGACCGGGGAGCTGCGCACCGCGTCGTGGGGCGAAGCGCTCGACCTCGTCGCGTCGGGGGTGCGGTCGCTGCAGGCATCGCACGGGGCGGACGCGGTGGCGGTTTTCGGCGGCGGTGGGCTGACCAACGAGAAGGCCTACCAGCTGGGAAAGCTCGCGCGGGTCGCCTTGGGGACCTCGCAGATCGACTACAACGGCCGCTGGTGCATGTCGTCGGCCGCGTCGGCCGGCAACCAGGCGTTCGGCATCGACCGGGGGCTGCCCTTCCCGCTGGCCGACGTCGAGCTGGCCGACGTGGTCCTGCTCGTGGGTTCCAACCTGGCCGAGACGATGCCGCCGGCGGCACGCCACCTGGACCGGCTCCGTGGGCGGGGCGGGCACGTGGTGGTGATCGACCCCCGTCGTACGACAACCGCCGACCGCGCCGACACCTTCCTCCAGCCGGTGCCGGGAACGGACCTGGCGCTCGCGCTGGGGCTGCTCCACCTCGTGGTGGCGGCCGGCGACGTGGACGAGGACTACGTGGCGGCGCGCACGGCCGGCTTCGACGACGTGCGCCGCTCCGTCGCCGCCTGGTGGCCTGAGCGTGTCGAGCGCGTGAGCGGCGTGCCCGTCGCAGAGCTGCAGGCGCTCGCCGCCCTCCTGGGCTCGGTGGCGCGTGCGTCGGGGAGGGTGATGGTGCTGACCGCCCGCGGCGCCGAGCAGCACAGCCAAGGCACCGACACGGTGCTCGCCTGGATCAACCTGACGCTGGCGCTCGGGATGCCGGGTCGGGTCGGCGCGGGCTACGGCTGCCTCACCGGCCAGGGCAACGGTCAGGGCGGACGCGAGCACGGCCAAAAGGCCGACCAGCTGCCCGGCTACCGGATGATCGACGACCCGGCCGCGCGCGAGCACGTCGCGCGGGTGTGGGGCATACCCGCCGACTCGCTGCCGGGCAAGGGGCGGTCGGCCTACGAGCTGCTCGACTCGATCGGGACCGACGGGGGAGCGAAGGCGCTGCTGGTCTTCGGCTCCAACATCGTCGTGTCCGCCCCCAACGCGACGCAGGTGACCTCGAGACTGGCGTCGCTGGACCTGCTCGTCGTCGCCGACATCGTGATGTCTGAGACGGCGGCCATGGCCGACGTCGTCCTGCCGGTCGCCCAGTGGGCCGAGGAGACCGGCACCATGACGAACCTCGAGGGCCGGGTGATCCTGCGCCAGCAAGCCGTCACGCCGCCCGACGGGGTGTGGAGCGACCTCGAGGTGATGGCCGGGCTCGCGTCGCGGCTGGGGTCGGCCGGCGTCTTCTCGGACGTCCCCGAGGAGGTCTTCCTCGAGCTTGCGCTCGCCTCGGCC
This sequence comes from uncultured Actinomycetota bacterium, assembly GCA_963806925.1. Taxonomy (GTDB): domain Bacteria; phylum Actinomycetota; class Actinomycetes; order Propionibacteriales; family Nocardioidaceae; genus Nocardioides. The sequence continues at coordinate 99,361 of CAWEAI010000008.1, forward strand.
GGCGGCAGGGCCGACTACGCCGGCATCACCTACGACCGGATCCGTGCCGAGCACGGAGTGTTCTGGCCGTGCCCGAGCGCCGACCACCCGGGGACACCGCGGCTCTTCGCCTCCTCCTTCGCGACGGCGTCCGGTCTCGCGCGGTGCGTCACGGTCCAGCACCGCGGTGCAGCCGAGGTGCCGTGCGACGACTTCCCGGTGCACCTGACGACCGGCCGGGTGCTCGCGCAGTACCAGTCCGGCGCCCAGACCCGCCGGATCAAGGACCTGCCCGACGACGGCCCGTTCGTCGAGATGCACCCGATGCTGGCCGACCGGATCGGCGCCCACGACGGCGACCTCGTCGTCGTCGCCACCCGCCGCGGTGAGCTCAAGGCACCCGCGCGGGTGGTGTCGACGATCCGGCCCGACACCGTCTTCGTGCCGTTCCACTGGGTGGGCGCCAACCGGCTCACCAACGATGCGCTCGACCCGTCGAGCCGGATGCCGGAGTTCAAGGTCTGTGCCGCGGCGGTGCGCACGTGAGGGGCGGTGTGGGCGGGCGCCGGCGCGTCGTCGTGGTCGGCAGCGGTATGGCCGCGACGCGGCTGGTGGAGGGGCTGGTGGCGTCGCCTGCGGCGGGGGACCTCCACATCACAGTTGTGGGCGACGAGGCCGCGGCGCCGTACAACCGGATCCTGCTGTCGGCGGTGCTCGAGGGCACGCACGGCCTCGACGCGATCACGCTGCGCGCGCGTGAGTGGTATGGCGAGCACGGGGTCGATCTGCGGCTCGGCTCGCGCGTTCTCGGGGTCGACCGGAAGCGGCGCGACCTGATGCTCGTCGACGGGACCGTGCTGCCCTACGACCGCTTGGTCCTCGCCACCGGCTCGATCCCCAGCCTTCCCCCGATCCGCGGGCTGGTGCGCCTCGACGGCCGGCTGCACGAGGCCGTCCACGCGTTCCGCTCGCTCGACGACTGTCGGCGACTGATGACCGCCATCGGGGTCGGAGTGCCCCACGCGGACGACGAGGTCGCCGCGGTCAGTGACCAGACGGCAGACCCCGTTGTGCGCCCTGCCCAACGAGCCGTGGTGGTCGGTGGTGGCCTGCTCGGGCTCCAGGTGGCCCGGGCGCTGAGCGTGCGTGGCCTCGACGTCGAGATCGTGGAGGGCGGCGAACACCTGCTGCGCAGCCACGTCGGCAGCCTGGCCGGGCAGGTGCTGGCCCGCGACCTGCGCCGGCTCGGCACCACCGTCTACACCGGCGCGCGGGCGGTCCGCCTCACCGACACGGCCCTCATCAGCGGCGCGCAGACCGTTGACGCGCAGAGCAGGGTCGGCCTGCGCCTCGACAACGGCTACACCCTCGACACCGACCTCGTCGTCCTGGCCCCTGGCGGGCGTCCCTCGACGGCGCTGGCCCGCGGAGCCGACCTCGAGGTCCGGCGCGGGATCGTGGTCGACGACCACCTCGCCTCGGTCACTGACCCCGACATCTTCGCAATGGGTGACTGCGCCGAGCACAGCGGCCGCACGACCGGTTTCGTCGGGCCGGCCTGGGAGCAGGCCGAAGTCCTCGCCCGGCGCCTCACTGACCCCGACGGTGACGCCACCTACAGCGGCAGCCGCAGCGTCGCCCGGCTACGGGCGACCGGCCTCGACGTCGCAGTCCTGGGGGACCCTGAGCGTGCCACGGCGGACGGTGGCGAGGTCGTCGAGGTGACCAACCCCGTCGTCGGCTCGCACCGCAAGCTCGTCGTGCGCGACGGCGTCATCGTCGCCGCCACGCTCGTCGGGGACCTGTCACGGATCGGACTGATCACGCAGTACTTCGACCGCGGCACCCGCCTCTGCGGCACCGAGCCCGCAGCCCTCCTGATGGGTGACCGCAAGGCCCCGCCGAACCGCCTCGCCGACGACACCGAGATCTGCGCGTGCGCCGGTGTCAGCGCCGGGCGCATCCGCGCATGTTCCTCGCTCGACGAGGTCCGGGCCAGCACCCGCGCGACCACCGGCTGTGGCAGCTGTTCATCGTCCGTCGCCCAGCTCCTCCGCCCAGCTCTCACCACCTCGTCCTGACCACAGCACCTCCAAGGAGACCGCCATGACCCCCACCCCGGACCACAAGCGACTGACCCTGGTCGTCGTCGGCCACGGCATGGTCGGCCACCGCTTCGTGCAAGCGGCGATCGAGCGCGGGCTGACCGAGACCTACGACATCCTCGTCGTCGGAGAGGAGCGCCGGCCAGCCTACGACCGCGTAGCCCTCACCTCCTTCTTCGAGGTCGGCGCAGAGGAGCTCTCGCTGCTGCCCGGTGGTCAGTACGACGACCCGCGGGTGCGCCTGATCACCGGCACCGAGGTCACAGGGCTGGACCCCGCTACGCGCACGGTGCTGCTCGCCGACGGCGACGTGCTTGACTACGACGAGCTGGTGCTGGCGACCGGTGCGACGCCGTTCGTCCCGCCGATCGCGGGCAAGGACCTGCCCGGCTGCTTCGTCTACCGCACGATCGACGACCTCGAGGCGATCCGGGAGGCCGCGGCCGGCGCCACGGTCGGCGCGGTGATCGGCGGGGGACTGCTCGGTCTCGAGGCTGCCAACGCGCTGGCACAGCTCGGCCTGGAGACCCACGTGGTGGAGATGGCACCGCGGCTCATGGCCGTGCAGGTCGACGCTGCGGGCGGTGCGATGCTGACCCGCCACATCGAGAAGCTCGGACTGAAGGTCCACACCGGCGCGGCCACCGAGGCCGTCCTCGGAGAGACACACGTGACCGGCCTCGCGCTGCGCGACGAGGAGCCGATCGTGGCCCAGGTCGTCGTCTTCTCCGCCGGTATCCGCCCCCGCGACGCCCTGGCCCGTGCCGCCGGTCTCGAACTCGCCGAGCGGGGCGGGGTCCGGGTCGATGAGCAGTGCCGCTCCTCCGACGCGCACGTCTGGGCGATCGGCGAGTGTGCGGCACCGGGCGGTCGGATGTACGGCCTGGTCGCCCCCGGCTACACCATGGCCGAGGTCGTCGTCGACGCCCTGCTCGGCGGTCCCGGCGCGTTCACCGGCGCCGACATGTCCACCAAGCTCAAGCTCCTCGGCGTCGACGTCGCGTCCTTCGGTGATGCCCACGGCACCACCGAGGGAGCGCTCGAGCTGGTCTTCGCCGACGCCGTCGCGGGCCACTACAAGAAGCTCGTCGTGACCGAGGACGGCAAGTACCTCCTCGGCGGCATCCTCGTCGGCGACGCCTCGGCCTACGGGGTCCTGCGCCCGATGGTCGCCGCGGACGGCAAGAGCGGCATCGAGCTGCCGCCCAACCCGGAGGATCTGATCCTGCCCGCCAGCCGGGGGGCGGTGGAGATCGGGCTGCCCGACGAGGCGGTGGTCTGCTCCTGCAACAACGTGACGAAGGGTGAGATCCTCGACCGGGTCTCGCGCGACGCCGAGCCGTGCAGTGACGCCACGTGCGTCACGAGGTGCTCGGGGGCCGGCAGCACCTGCGGGTCGTGCAAGCCCACGGTGAAGAAGATCGTGGAGGACCACTTCGCCGCGGTCGGCAAGGTCGTCGACAGGAGCCTCTGCGAGCACTTCGGCCTGACCCGCCAGGAAATCTTCGACGTGGTCGCGGTCCACGCCTACACGCGCTTCGACGACGTCATCGAGGCCCACGGCACCGGTCGCGGCTGCGACATCTGCAAGCCGGTCGTCGCCTCGGTGCTCGCCTCCCAGCTCGGCGGCCACGTCCTCGCCCCGGCCAACCGCCCGCTGCAGGACACCAACGACGCCTACCTCGCCAACATCCAGAAGAACGGCACCTACTCAGTCGTCCCGCGCATCCCCGGCGGCGAGATCACCGCTGAGAAGCTGATCACGATCGGCGAGGTCGCTCGCGACTTCAACCTCTACACCAAGATCACCGGCGGCCAGCGGATCGACCTCTTCGGTGCCCGCATGGAGGAGCTGCCGCTGATCTGGCGCCGGCTGGTCGACGCGGGCTTCGAGTCGGGCCACGCCTACGGCAAGTCGCTGCGCACCGTGAAGTCGTGCGTCGGGTCGACCTGGTGCCGCTACGGCGTGCAGGACTCGACGTCGCTGGCAATCATGCTGGAGGAGCGCTACCGCGGGCTGCGCTCGCCCCACAAGCTCAAGGGCGGCGTCAGCGGCTGCGCCCGCGAGTGCGCGGAGGCGCGGTCCAAGGACTTCGGTGTCATCGCGACCGAGAAGGGCTGGAATCTCTACGTGGCCGGCAACGGCGGCGCCACCCCTGCCCACGCCCGTCTCCTCGCCGGCGACCTCGACACCGAGACGCTCGTGCGCTACCTCGACCGCTTCCTCATGTACTACATCCGCACCGCCGACCGCCTCCAGCGCACCGCTCCCTGGGTGGACAGCCTCGACGGCGGTCTCGACCGGGTCCGTGAGGTGGTCGTCGAGGACTCGCTCGGCCTCGGCAGCGAGCTCGAGGCAGCGATGGACGCCCACGTCGACGGCTACTTCGACGAGTGGGCTGCCACCCTGGAGGACCCCGACAAGCTGGCCCGCTTCGTGTCGTTCGTCAACGCGCCCGGCACGCCAGACCCGCACATCACCTTCCGCGAGGAGCGTGACCAGATCGCTCCGGCCGACTCCGACGGTCCCGTGGTCCTCGGTACCACCATCCCAGTCGGTGCCCCCGCGGCCGCGGCGGCGGTGACCCGATGACGACGACGAGCCCGCCCACGATCAGCACCCCCACGACGTACACGGTGGTGTGCCGCGTCGACCAGATCGAGCGCGAAGGAGGCGTCGTCGCCCTGGTCCGCGGGGCCGCAGTGGCTGTCTTCCGGACCCACGACGACGAGATCTTCGCGCTCGACAACTACGATCCGTGTTCACGGGCCTCGGTGCTGGCCCGTGGCATCGTGGGCACACGGGGGGACGTCCCGTTCGTGGCGTCGCCGATGCACAAGCAGGCGTTCGACCTGCGCACCGGGTACTGCCTCGACGACGCGGCGGTGCGGGTCACGACGTACGACGTGCAGGTGAGCGAGGACGGCCAGGTCCTGGTGGGAGGCGTGTCATCGAGCAGCTAGACGAGAACCCGACGGCGTCCCTGGCCGGTTTCCGGATCGGGGTCACAGCCGCGCGCAAGGTCGAGGAGCAGGTCCACCTCCTCGAGCGTCGGGGCGCGACCACCGTCTGGGCACCCGCGCTGTCGCTGGGCGCCAACCAGGTCGACGACGCGGTGCTGCGCGCCGCCACCGACGAGGTGCTGCGCGGGCCCATCGACATCTTCCTGGCGACGACCGGCATCGGCGTGAAGGGATGGTTCGCCGCGGCCGAGTCGTGGGGCATCCTCGACAACCTGCTGGCCGCGCTGGGACGGGCCGAGATCCTGGCCCGCGGGCCCAAGAGCGTCGGCGCGCTGCGGCGCCGTGGGCTGCGCGAGTTGTGGTCGCCGGCGTCGGAGGAGTTCGAGGACGTGCTCAAGCACCTGCGCGGACGCGACCTCAACGGCCTGCGCATCGTGGTGCAGGAGCACGGGCAGTCGCTGTCGATGGTCGCCCACGCGCTGCGCCGCCGGGGTGCGGACGTGACGACAGTGACGGTCTACCGTGTCGTCGCGGCCGAGGACCCCGAGCCCATGTTCCACCTGATCGACGAGATCGCCGACCGGACCGTGCACGCGGTCACGTTCACGTCCGCGCCGGCTGTCGCCGCGCTGATGGACGCCGCCGGATCGACTGGTCGGCGCGAGGAGGTCGTCGGCGCCCTCCAGGCCGACGTGATCGCCTCGTGCGTGGGGCCGGTGACGGCAGCGGCCTTCGAGATGTGGGGCGTGCCGACGATCTATCCCGAGCGCGCGCGGCTGGTCGCCATGGTCAAGCAGCTCGAGAGTGAGCTGCCGTCGCGTTCGTCCGGGCTCGCCTTCGAGGTCGCCGGGCACACGCTGCTGCTGCACGGCGACGAGATCCTCCTCGACGGGGTTGAGGTCAAGCTGTCGCCGGCCCCGTGCGCCGTGCTGCAGGCGCTCCTGGTCAACCCCGGTCACGTCGTGTCCCGCCGCGAGCTGCTCACCGCGCTGCCCTCCGGCATCGCCGGCTCCGAGCACGCCGTCGAGATGGCGGTCGCGCGGCTGCGGGCCGCAATCGGGACGCGGATGATCCAGACGGTCGTGAAGCGGGGCTACCGGCTGGCGGTGAGCACGTGAGCGCGCCCTCGTCCCGTCTCCGGTTGGTGACCGTCGCGCACGGCACCCGCAAGAGCGGCGGCAACGAGGTCGCCCGCGCGATCACGGTGGCCGCCGGCCTCGCGCTCGGCACGGAGGCGGTCTGCTCCTACGTCGAGCTGTCCGAGCCCCTCTTCGAGGACGTCGTCGCGGCGGACGCGACACCGACCGTCGTCCTACCCCTGCTGCTCTCCACCGGCTTCCACCTGCGCCAGGACCTGCCCCGCATGGCTGCCAGCGCCAGGGGTCCTCTCGTCCTCGGCCGGCCGCTCGGCCCCCACCAGCTGATCGCCCACGCCCAGCTCGACCGACTCGCACGCGTCGGTGCCCGTCCGGGTGACGGACGGCTCGTGCTCCTCGCCGCCGGCTCCTCCGACCCGATGGCCACCCGCGACCTCGTCCGCGCCGCCGAGCTGCTGGCCCGTCTCTGGGGATCGCCGGTCGAGGTGGCGACCCTTTCGGCGTTGGGCCGTCGGCCCGCCGAGGTGGTGCGGGCCGGGGACATCGTGACGCCCTACCTGCTCTCGCCTGGCTTCTTCGCCGACCGTGCCCGCTCCGAGTCGCTCGCAGCCGGGGCCGCCGTCGTCGCCGACGTCATCGGCCCGCACCCGCGCGTCGTCGACCTGGTCGTCCAGCGCACCGGTGCCCTGGAGAGCGCAACACGGTCGGCAGAGGGTCGTGCATCGTCACGCCACGCCGGCAGAGAAGGCCCAGGATGAAAGATGCTGGACCCCACCCTGTCGATCCAGCTGCAACTCTCGCATTCCTCGGCGGGCCGCATCCGGCACAGCACTTCAGTGAACTCCTGGGACCGGCGCTCGTCCACCCCCCGTTCTGAGTGGTTTGGACCAGCCCGAGAAAGGGGAGGCGGCACCGCGCCGGGCAGTGCACACTCGTCGGGTGGGAGCAGCGCTTCGGCGACGGTGGGCCGCGGGTGCGGCAGTCATCGCGCTGAGCACCGCCGCCCTCGTGACATATGACGTCTCGTCCGGCATGGTCGACGAAACAGGCACGACGGCGGGGCTCGGGGCCGCCGCTGCAGTCCTGGCCGACGACGCCACGATCGTGATAGACCGCGGCGGCGTGCGGAGCGGATTCAGCCCCTCGCAGGTGAACATCACCGCCGGGGGCACTGTGACAGTGGCCAACTTCGACACGTTCGATCACACGGTGACTTCGGTTGCCCGCGACGAGCAGGGACTGCCTCTGTTTGACGTCCGAGTCCCGACGGGACGAACCGTGACAGTGGATGTCGCAGGACTGGCGCCCGGCTCCTGGGGCTTCTACTGCAAGTTCCACCCCAGGATGCGGGGCAAGCTCGTCGTCGGGGACGGCACCGTCGTGGAGCCCCAGCGGCCATCCTTCGAGCAGCCGCTGGTCGTGCCTCCCGAGCTGCGCGGCGCCGACATCCGCCTCGTCATGCGCCGGGCAAAGGTCAGGGTGTTCCCAAACGGGCCTCGCACAGCGATGTGGACCTACGGAGGAACCTACCCCGGTCCGACCGTTCGCAGGAGAGCCGGGCGTGGCACCCAGGTCACGCTCGTCCACCAACTGCCGCGCGCGGCAGGCTCTATGTCCATGCACCTCCACGGCGACCACCACGCACCCGCCGACGACGGCCAGCCCACCACCCATCTGGTCAGACCCCGCTCCAGTCGCACCTACGATTTTCCGCTGACCTACAACAACCGTCCAGAGCCGGGGTCGTTCTTCTGGTACCACGACCACCGGATGGACCACACCTCGCGCAACAACTGGCGAGGGCTTCAGGGGATGTTCGTCGTCACCGAGCCCCCGACCTCTGGCCTGAGGCTGCCCACGGGCGCCCGGGACGTCCCTCTGATGGTCTCCGAGCGGTCGTTTCGAGCGGACAACCAGCTCGCCAACCCGTTCGCCGCAGGACCGACGATGGTGGGCCACCACGGCGAGACCGCGTGGACAGGGCTGCTGGCTCCGCCCAATGACGCCACAGTCGGCGACACCCTGCTCGTCAACGGGAGGTACGCGCCGTACCTCGACGTGTCTGCCACGAGCTACCGACTGCGCCTGTTGAACTCGTCCCCGTTCTCCAGCTACAACCTCGTGCTGTCCGACGGACGACCGTTCCTGCAAGTCGGTACGGGCAACGGCCTTCTCCCGCGCCCGGTCGTGCGTCGCTCGGTGCTGCTGGGCCCGGCACAGCGGGCGGATGTGGTGGTTGACTTCGGCGGGGCGACCGGCAAACGTCTGGTTCTCGAGTCAGTGCCGGCGGACCCGGGTTCGTCGGGGGAAGAGGCGCACCAGGGCGCCTTCATGCAGTTTCGCGTCGGCGCCGAGAAGAGGGACCACACGCAGGTACCCGCCCGCTTGCCGTCGCCGCGTCTGGTACGGGCGCCGAAGAGGGTCACCAAGACCTGGACGTTCGGACTCGACGGGAACGACCACGGCACCTACTGGTCCATCAACGGCCGACCCTTCGACCCTCGGCGTGCCGACCACCGCGCCCGCCTCAACACGGTCGAGCGGTGGCGGTTGCGCAACACGAGCGACGTGACGCACTACGCACACATCCACGCCGGCCAGTGGCGCACTGTCCTTCGCAACGGGCGGAAGCCCCCAACGTGGGAGCGGGGCCTCGAGGACACCTGGCGCCTCGAACCGGGCGAGGTCATCGAGGTGGCGTCCAAGTTCACCGATTACACCGGACGGTTCATGATTCATTGTCACATGCTGGACCACGAGGACCACGGCATGATGGCGCGCTTCGACGTCATACGTCGCTGAGGGACCCGGCTCTGGACACCGCCCATCTCACCCGTGCTGGCCATCCAGGGACGCGGTGATCCCCACTCCTCACCCGAAGCCACTGATCTGCATGTCTACTTGGTGGGCGATACTGGGTTTGAACCAGTGACCTCTTCCGTGTCAAGGAAGCGCGCTACCGCTGCGCCAATCGCCCGGGTGTTGAGTTGTGTTGCTGTACTTCCTGGAGGAGAGGTGGGTACGGGATTTGAACCCGTGTAGACGGATTTGCAGTCCGTTGCCTCGCCTCTCGGCCAACCCACCGTGGAGGTTCCGAAAATGAACGGGGGAGACCTTCCGAGCGGACAACGAGACTCGAACTCGCGACCTCAACCTTGGCAAGGTTGCGCTCTACCAACTGAGCTATGTCCGCCTGCATTTCCACCATTTTCACGGCGTCAAGTGCGAGTGGAACAGTAGCCCATGGCCTTCGCGGCACCAAAATCGCCCCAGTCGCTGGCGTGTTCCGCAGCACGGCGGCGTGGGGCCGCGGGGCCCTAGAGTGGGGCGCATGCGTGCATGGCTCAACGGTGACCTGATGGCCGATCCGACCCGGGGCGCCGTGGCCGTGACCGACCACGGGTTCACCGTCGGTGACGGGGTGTTCGAGGCGATCAAGACCCTGCACGGGCGGCCTTTCGCGCTGACCCGGCACCTGGCCAGGCTCGAGCGCTCGGCCTCCGGGCTCGGGCTGCCCGTCCCCGACCTCGATGACGTACGTCGGGGGGTGGAGGCGGTCGTCGGGGACGACCCGATCGGGCGGCTGCGGATCACCTGTTCCGCGGGGCCGCACCCGATGGGGTCGGGTCGCGGTGGTGGCCCACCCACGCTGGTCGTCGCCTACAGCGCCATCGAGCCGGCATCGGCGTCGACGGCGGTCGTCACGGTCCCCTGGACCCGCAACGAGAACGGCGCCACCGCCGGCCTCAAGACGACGTCCTACGCCGAGAACGTCATCGCGCTCGCGCACGCCGTCAAGCACGGCGGGAGCGAGGCGATCTTCGCCAACACCGCCGGGCACCTCTGCGAGGGAACCGGGTCCAACGTGTTCTACGTCGTCGGTGACGAGCTGCGCACGCCCACCCTCGCGTCCGGGTGCCTCGCCGGCGTCACCCGGGCGCTCGTCGTCGAGTGGTGCGGAGCCCGCGAGGTCGACGAGCCGCTCGCGGACGTCGTCGCGCACGCCAGCGAGGCGTTCCTCGTCTCCACCACGCGCGACGTCCAGTCGATCGCACGCTGGGACGGCCGCGATCTGCCGTCCCCGGGACCGGTCACCAGGGCCTGTGCCGACACGTGGCGCGCCCGCGAGGCTGAGACGATGGAGCCATGACACTCGACCCGGCGATCGCCTCACGACTGCGGCACACGGCCGAAGGGCTGGTCCCCGTCGTGGTGCAGCAGCAGGAGTCCGGTGAGGTCCTCATGCTCGCGTGGGTCGACGACGAGGCGCTGGCGCGCACCATCGACACCGGCCGGGCGACGTACTGGTCCCGCTCACGACGCGAGTACTGGGTCAAGGGCGACACCTCGGGTCACACCCAGCAGGTCAAGGAGATCCGCCTCGACTGCGACGGCGACACCCTGCTCTTCGTGGTCGACCAGGTCGGCGGTGCCTGCCACACGGGGGACCACACCTGCTTCGACGCCGACCTCGTCCACCGCGTCGATGGCTGATCGCACCGGACACCACCCACGACGACGTACGTTCGGACCGAGCGTCCTGCTCGGACTGGCAGCCGCCGCGCTGGCATCGGTGGCGGCGTCCCAGCCGTGGCTCGTCGGGGGGTCCACGACCGCGGCGGCCGCCAGCACGATGGCGGCATCGTCCGGTCCGTCCGAGTCCCCACTGGCAGCCGCCCTGGGTCTGGTGCTGCTCGCCGCCTGGGGGGTCCTGCTGGTGACGCGGGGCGTCTTCAGGCGGACGGTGGCCTGGCTCGGCGTCGTCACCGCCGGTGGATACGCCGTCATTGCGGTGGCCGCACCGTGGCAGCTGAGAAGCGGGGTGGAGGACTCGATCCGAGCCACGACCGGCACGGTCGACCAGGACCTGGTCATGACCCCCTGGTGGTGGGCGGCGCTGGTGGCAGCGGTGCTGGCCGTCGTCAGCTCGGCGGCTGCCGCCCTGTGGGTGCGCCACTGGCCCGAGATGGGCACCAGGTACGACGCACCTGCCGGCGGAACCGCGGCGGCGACGGCGCCCGCCGAGAGCGTGCCGACGGACAACATCGACATCTGGAAGGCCCTCGACGAGGGTCGGGACCCGACCGCCTAGACTCATCTCCGCACCCGCCGGATCGACGAAGGAGCACCACCATGGCTGCAGGCCACGGCAACACCCCCGCTGCATGGACCGCCGTGGGAGTGGCCATGCTCGGGTTCGTCGTGGGCAGCATCGCCCTGCTCCAGGTGCCGACGCAGATGACCCTGCTGTGGATCGGCATCATCATCGCGGTGATCGCGTTCCCCCTCTTCCTGGTGCTCTCCAGGCTCGGCTTCAACACCTCCGAGCACTGAGCGGGTCCGTCCTCTGGGCACCGATCCCGTCTGCGCTGGGTCCGGGTGAGAGGCTGAACGCATGCCTGCGACTGGTTCCGTGCTCGATGACATCGTGGCCGGCGTGCGCCAGGACCTGGCGCGCCGCGAGGCCGCCCTGCCGCTGCCCGAGCTGCTCGCCCGTCTCGCGGACGCTCCCGCCCCCCGCGACCCGATGCCGCACTTCCGGGCTCGTGGCTCGAGCGTCATCGCCGAGGTGAAGCGCCGCAGCCCCAGCAAGGGCGACCTGGCCGACATCCGCGATCCGGCAGCGCTCGCCACGGCCTACGCCACAGGTGGGGCCGCGGCGATCTCCGTGCTCACCGAGGAGCGCCGCTTCGGGGGCAGCCTCGCCGACCTGCACGCCGTACGGGCCGCGGTGGACACGCCGCTGCTGCGCAAGGACTTCATCGTCGAGACCTACCAGCTCGTCGAGGCCCGCGCCGCCGGAGCCGACCTCGCCCTGCTGATCGTCGCGGCCCTCGACGACGACACCCTGCGACGCCTCCACGACGAGGCCGGCGAGCTCGGTCTCACCGTGCTGGTGGAGGTCCACGACGAGACGGAGGCCGAGAGGGCGCAGGCCCTCGACGCCGACCTGATCGGCGTCAACAGCCGCAACCTCAAGACTCTCGAGGTCGACCCGGACGTGTTCGGTCGCCTCGCCCCCCAGATCCACGCCGACGTGGTGAAGGTCGCCGAGAGCGGCATCACCGGCATCGACGACGTCCAGCGCTTCGTCTCCGAGGGCGCGGGCGTCGTGCTGGTCGGCGAGGCTCTGGTCAAGGACGGCGACCCCGAGGCCGCCGTACGCGCCATGACAGGAGTGACTGCACCGTGAGCCAGCTGACGCACCAGCCCGTGAAGTACGACGCCGACGAACGCGGCTACTTCGGTCAGACGTGGGGCGGGCGCTTCATGCCCGAGGCCCTCGTGGCGGCGCTCGACGAGCTGACCGTCGCCTGGCAGGGTGCGATGGCCGACGCCGCCTTCGTCTCCGAGTTCGAGCGGGTGCTGCGCGACTACGCAGGCACTCCCAGCCGGCTCTACCACGCCGAGCGGCTCTCGGCGCAGGTCGGCGCCCGGGTGCTGCTCAAGCGCGAGGACCTCAACCACACCGGCGCCCACAAGATCCGCAATGTGATGGGCCAGGCGCTGCTGACCAAGCGGATGGGCAAGACCCGCGTCATCGCCGAGACCGGCGCGGGCCAGCACGGTGTCGCGAGCGCGACCGCGGCCGCGTGGTTCGACCTCGACTGCACTGTCTACATGGGTGCGGTCGACACCCGCCGCCAGGCACTCAACGTCGCCCGGATGCAGCTGCTCGGCGCGAAGGTGGTCCCCGTCGAGTCAGGTAGCGCGACGCTCAAGGACGCGATCAACGAAGCCATGCGGGACTGGGTCGCCAGCGTCGACCACACCGCCTACCTCTTCGGGACCGCGGCGGGGCCGCACCCGTTCCCGAGCATGGTCCGCGACTTCTGCCGCGGCATCGGCGACGAGGCGCGCGCCCAGTGCCTCGAGCAGTACGGCGTGCTCCCGGACGCCATCGCGGCGTGTGTGGGCGGCGGTTCCAACGCCATCGGCCTCTTCACCGCCTTCCTCGAGGACGAGGGGGTGGAGATCCACGGGTTCGAGCCCGGCGGCGACGGCGTCGAGACCGACCGCCACGCGGCCACCATCCACGCCGGCGAGGCGGGTGTGCTGCACGGTGCCCGCACCTACGTGCTCCAGGACGAGGACGGCCAGACCAAGGACTCCCACTCGATCTCCGCCGGTCTCGACTACCCCGGTGTCGGTCCGCAGCACTCGTGGCTCTCGGCCGCCGGGCGCGCGACGTACACACCCGTCACCGACGCCCAGGCCATGGAGGCCATGGCGCTGCTCAGCCGCACCGAGGGCATCATCCCCGCCATCGAGTCCGCGCACGCCGTCTACGGTGCGCTCGACGTGGCCCGCCGGCTGGGCCGGGAGAAGGGACCCGAGGCCACGGTGATCATCAACCTGAGTGGTCGTGGCGACAAGGACATGGGGACCGCGATCGAGTGGTTCGGTCTCGGCGATGCCGAAGGCGAGGCTGAGCCGGTCGTCGCGACGGCACCGGGTGAGGAAGCCTGATGCCGTCGACGAGTGCGGCGTTCGCCAAGGCGCGCGCCGAGGGTCGCTCGGCCCTGGTCGGCTACCTGCCCGCCGGATTCCCGAGCGTCGAGGGGTCGATCGCCGCGATGCGCACCATGGTGGAGGCCGGGTGCGACGTGATCGAGATCGGCCTGCCCTACAGCGACCCGGTCATGGACGGACCGACGATCCAGGCCGCGGCTCAGCAGGCACTCGAGGCCGGTGTCCGCACCGCCGACGTCCTGCGCGTCGTCGAGGCGGTCGCCGCGACCGGTGTGCCGACCCTCGTGATGACCTACTGGAACCCCATCGAGCGCTACGGCGTCGAGCGGTGGGCCGCTGATCTCGCCGCGGCAGGTGGCGCGGGGATGATCACCCCCGACATCACCCCCGATCACGGCTCGGCGTGGATCGACGCCGCCGACGCGCACGACCTCGACAAGGTCTTCCTGGTGGCGCCGAGCTCCACCGACGACCGCGTCGCGATGACCACGGCGGCGAGCCGTGGCTTCGTCTACGCCGCTGCCGTCATGGGCGTCACCGGTGCCCGCGACGCCAGCTCCGCCCTCGCCGGGCCACTGGTGCGGCGGGTCCGCGACAGCGGCGACATCCCGGTCGCGGTCGGGATCGGTGTCAGCAACGGCGACCAGGCCGCCGACGTCGCTGCCTACGCCGACGGCGTGATCGTGGGCTCCGCGTTCGTCCGGACGTTGCTGGACCACCCGGACGACGAGGCAGCGGGACTCGAGTCCCTGCGCGCGCTGACCGCCGACCTGGCCGAGGGCGTACGGCGTGCGCGCTAGGACCCTCCTCGCCGTCCCACTGATCCTGCTCGCGACGGCCTGCGGCGGCGGTGCGCCGCCGATGGCGATCACCGGGACCGTGCTCGACCCGCCGTTCGAGGTGTCGTCGACGCCGCTCGTCGACACCGGTGGCAATGCGTTCAGCCTCACCGAGGACACCGACAAGGACCTCACGCTGGTCTTCTTCGGCTACACCAACTGCCCCGACATCTGCGGCCAGGTGATGGCCACCCTCACCGGCACCCTCTCGCGGCTCGACGACGTGCAGAAGCAGCAGCTGGACGTGGTGTTCGTGACCACGGACCCCGCACGCGACGACCAGAGCGTGGTGAAGAACTACGTCGACGCCTTCGACCCCACCATCATCGGTGTCACCGGCGACCTCGACGACATCATCGAGGTGGCCCTGAGCATGGCCGTGGCCGTCGACGAGGGTGAGAAGCTGACCAGCGGCGGCTACGAGGTCACCCACGGCACCCGGGTGATGGCGATCGACTCCGCCGACGAGAGCTCGATGATGTGGGACCAGGACGTCTCGCAGACCCAGCTGGCCCACGACGTGACGATGTTGCTCGAGCGAGGATGATGCTGACCATGGTTGTCGTGCCGTCGCCGCTGGTGACCCTGATGTCGATCCCCAGCCCGTCCGAGGGCGTCTGGTACGTCGGTCCCGTGCCGATCCGCGCCTACGCGTTCTGCATCATCGCGGGCATCGTCTTCGCGATCTGGCTGGGGGAGCGACGCTGGGTCGCCCGCGGCGGTCGCTCCGGCGAGGTCACCGACCTCGCCATCTGGGCGGTTCCCCTCGGGCTGATCGGCGGCCGGCTCTATCACGTCGCCACCGACTGGCAGCTCTACTTCGGGGAGGGGCGCAGCCCGATCACCGCGCTCTACGTCTGGCGCGGCGGGCTCGGCATCTGGGGCGGGATCGCGCTGGGCGTCGTCGGGGTGTGGATCGGTGCGCGCCTCAACGGGATGAAGCTGCTCCCGCTGCTCGACGCGCTCGCTCCGGGCGTGCTGGTCGCCCAGGCCGTCGGCCGGTGGGGCAACTGGTTCAACCAGGAGCTCTACGGGCGCCCGACCGACCTGCCGTGGGGTCTCGAGATCGACGCCAACCTCGGGGACGGCGTGCGCTCCGGCTTCGGTCCGGACGTGGTGTTCCATCCCACGTTCCTCTACGAGTGCCTGTGGAACCTGGCGGCGTTCGCTCTCCTGATCTGGCTGGACCGCCGCTTCAGGCTCGGGCACGGACGTGTGGCGGCGCTCTACGTCATGTTCTACACCGCCGGCCGAGGCTGGATCGAGTACCTCCGCATCGACGACGTGCAGATGGACAACGTGCTCGGCCTGCGGCTCAACGTGTGGACCTCGATCGTGCTGTTCGCGGCAGCGGCACTGTTCTACGCCTGGTCCGCACGGCGCCACCCCGGACGCGACGAGGTCGTCCGCACCCGGGAGCCGCACGCCGACGACACGGTCGACTCCGCGGACCGGTCCACCGCCGGTCCCACGGCCTGAAACAGCACCGCCCACCGGGATCCGCCGGTGATAGATTCCGAGTCGCTCGGGCCAACGTCGTCCCCAGCGGCAACACCCACCCCTCTGCCTGAGGCGGGACCTGGTCCCGCACGGCGAGACGACGACGGGAGAACCAGTGTCCTCGACACACGCGTTCCCGCCGAACTTCCCTTCTCCGCAGGGTCTCTACGACCCGCGCCAGGAGAAGGACTCCTGCGGCGTCGCCATGGTGGCGACCCTGACCGGTGAGGCCAGCCACGACATCGTCGCCAAGGCGCTCACGGCCCTGCGCAACCTCGATCACCGCGGCGCCGCCGGCGCCGAGGTCAACTCCGGCGACGGTGCCGGCATCCTGATGCAGGTGCCGGACGCCTTCCTGCGCGAGGTGGTCGACTTCGAGCTGCCTCCGGCCAAGGCGTACGCGGTGGGCACCGCCTTCCTGCCCGGTGACGCGGACGCGGTCGCCGCGACGCGTCAGCGGATCGAGGAGATCGCCGCCGAGGAGGGCCTCGCCGTCCTCGGCTGGCGCGAGCTGCCCGTCGACGACTCCACCCTCGGTGCGACCGCTCGCAGCGTCATGCCGGCGTTCGCGCAGGTCTTCGTCGCAGGACGGGGCACCCGGGTCACGGGGATGGGGCTGGAGCGACTGGCCTTCTGCCTGCGCAAGCGCGCCGAGTCCGAGACCGACGTCTACTTCCCCTCGCTCTCCGCCCGCACGCTGGCCTACAAGGGCATGCTCACCACCGACCAGCTCGACCGGGTCTTCCCCGACCTCACCGACGAGCGGGTCGCGTCGGCGATGGCGGTCGTGCACTCGCGCTTCTCCACCAACACCTTCCCCAGCTGGCCCCTGGCCCACCCCTTCCGGTTCATCGCCCACAACGGCGAGATCAACACCGTGATGGGCAACCGCAACTGGATGCGGGCCCGCGAGGCGCTGCTCGAGAGCGACCTCGTCCCCGGCGACCTCGAGCGGCTCTTCCCGATCTGCACCCCGGGTGCTTCCGACTCCGCGTCCTTCGACGAGGTCCTCGAGCTGCTGCACCTCGCCGGTCGCTCGCTGCCGCACGCCGTGCTGATGATGATCCCCGAGGCGTGGGAGAACCACCGCGAGATGGACGCCCAGCGTCGGGCGTTCTACGAGTTCCACTCCGCGCTGATGGAACCGTGGGACGGACCCGCGTGCGTCGTGTTCACCGACGGCACCCAGATAGGCGCCGTGCTCGACCGCAACGGTCTGCGCCCCTCGCGCTACTGGGTCACCGACGACGGGCTCGTGGTGCTGGCCTCCGAGGTCGGCGTGCTCGACCTCGACCCGGCCACCGTCGTCCGCAAGGGCCGCCTCCAGCCCGGTCGGATGTTCCTCGTCGACACCGAGGAGCACCGGATCATCGAGGACGAGGAGATCAAGGGCCAGCTCGCCGCCGAGCAGCCCTACGAGGAGTGGCTGCACGCGGGCCTGGTCCACCTCGACGACATCGACGACCTCGAGCACATCGTGCACACGCACGCCTCGGTCACCCGCCGCCAGCAGATCTTCGGCTACACCGAGGAGGAGCTGCGCGTCCTGCTGAGCCCGATGGCCAACACCGGTGGCGAGGCACTCGGGTCGATGGGCACCGACACGCCCATCGCCGCCCTCAGCGACAAGCCGCGCCTGCTCTTCGACTACTTCTCCCAGCTCTTCGCGCAGGTGACCAACCCGCCGCTCGACGCGATCCGCGAGGAGCTCGTCACCTCGCTGAGCGGGTCCATCGGCCCGGAGGCCAACCTGCTCGACCCGTCTCCTGCATCGTGTCGCCAGATCGTGCTGCCCTTCCCGGTCTTCTCCAACGACGACCTCTCCAAGATCCGCCACATCAACCGCAACGGCGACATGCCGGGCTTCCAGGTCCACGTCGTGCGCGGGCTCTACGACGTCGCCGGCGGCGGGGAGGCCCTCGCTGCGCGACTCGACGAGCTGTGCGCGGAGGCGTCCGCCGCGATCGCGGAGGGAGCCCGGATCCTGGTGCTCTCCGACCGTCACTCGACCGCCGACCTGGCGCCGATCCCGTCGCTCCTGCTCACCGGCGCGGTCCACCACCACCTCGTCCGGGAGAAGACCCGCACGCAGGTCGGGCTGCTCGTGGAGGCAGGTGACGTCCGCGAGGTCCACCACGTGGCGCTGCTGGTCGGCTACGGCGCTGCAGCGGTCAACCCCTATCTCGCGATGGAGTCCGTCGAGGACCTCGCGCGTGAGGCCTACTACGTCAAGGTCGATCCGGAGAAGGCGGTCGCCAACCTGATCAAGGCGCTCGGCAAGGGCGTGCTCAAGGTGATGTCGAAGATGGGCGTCTCCACGGTCGCCTCCTACACCGGTGCCAAGATCTTCGAGTCCGTGGGCCTCTCCCAGAGCGTCATCGAGCGTTACTTCACCGGTACGACGTCCAAGCTCGGCGGCATCGAGCTCTCCACGATCGCCGAGGAGGTGGCGCGCCGCCACGGCGTCGCCTACCCCCGCGGTGGCATCGCACCCGCGCACCGCGAGCTCACGATCGGCGGCGAGTACCAGTGGCGCCGCGAGGGCGAGCCGCACCTGTTCGACCCCGAGACGGTCTTCCGCCTCCAGCACGCGACCCGGACCGGCAGCTACGAGATCTTCAAGCAGTACACCGACCGGGTGAACGAGCAGTCCGAGCGCCTCATGACGCTGCGGGGACTGTTCACCTTCCAGGACGGACTGCGCGAGCCGATCGACATCGGTGAGGTCGAGCCGGTCTCGTCCATCGTGAAGCGATTCTCCACCGGCGCGATGTCCTACGGGTCCATCAGCCAGGAGGCCCACGAGACCATGGCGATCGCCATGAACCGGTTGGGCGGCAAGTCCAACACGGGCGAGGGCGGCGAGGATGCCGAGCGTCTCTACGACCCCGAGCGCCGCTCGTCGATCAAGCAGGTCGCGTCCGGACGCTTCGGCGTCACGTCGGAGTACCTCACCAACGCCGATGACATCCAGATCAAGATGGCGCAGGGGGCCAAACCCGGTGAGGGCGGCCAGCTGCCCGGCCACAAGGTCTACCCGTGGGTCGCGAAGACCCGCTACTCGACGCCCGGCGTGGGCCTGATCAGTCCGCCCCCGCACCACGACATCTACTCCATCGAGGACCTGGCCCAGCTGATCCACGACCTCAAGAACGCCAACCCGTCGGCGCGCGTGCACGTCAAGCTCGTCTCCGAGGTCGGCATCGGCACGGTCGCGGCCGGAGTGTCCAAGGCCCACGCGGACGTCGTGCTCGTCTCCGGGCACGACGGCGGCACCGGGGCCTCGCCGCTGACCTCCCTCAAGCACGCGGGCGGTCCGTGGGAGCTCGGCCTCGCCGAGACCCAGCAGACGCTGCTGCTCAACGGGCTTCGCGACCGGATCGTCGTACAGGCGGACGGCCAGCTGAAGACCGGACGCGACGTGATGATCGCGACCCTGCTCGGCGCCGAGGAGTTCGGCTTCGCGACCGCTCCGCTGGTCGTGAGCGGGTGCATCATGATGCGGGTGTGCCACCTGGACACCTGCCCGGTCGGCGTGGCGACGCAGAACCCCGTCCTGCGCGAGCGGTTCAGCGGACAGGCCGACTACGTCGTCAACTTCTTCGAGTTCATCGCCGAGGAGGTCCGCGAGCTGCTGGCGCAGCTGGGCTTCCGCAGCATCGACGAGGCGATCGGCCAGGTCGGTGCCCTCGACATCGCGGGGGCGATCGACCACTGGAAGGCCTCCGGCCTCGACCTCGCGCCGATCCTGCACCAGGCCTCCCGCCACGGGGAGTTCGGCCAGTTCGAGCACCAGGACCTGCGCAACACCAAGACCCAGGACCACGGCCTCGACAGGGCGCTCGACGTCGAGCTGATCGCCATCGCAGCCCCGGCCCTGGAGTCCGGTGAGCCCGTCCGCGCCCAGGTCGCGATCCGCAACGTCAACCGGACGGTCGGCACCATGCTCGGCCACGAGGTGACCAAGCGCTACCGCGGCGAAGGCCTGCCCGCGGGCACCATCGACATCACCTTCACCGGCTCGGCAGGTCAGTCGTTCGGCGCCTTCGTGCCGCGGGGGATGACCCTGCGGCTCGAGGGCGACGCCAACGACTACGTCGGCAAGGGTCTCTCGGGCGGGCGGATCGTCGTACGCCCCGACAGGGCCGCGACCTTCGACTCCGAGGCGCAGATCATCGCCGGCAACACGATCGCCTACGGCGCCACGTCGGGTGAGATCTTCATCCGCGGCGGGGTGGGGGAGCGGTTCGCGGTCCGCAACTCCGGGGCTCGACTGGTCACTGAAGGGGTGGGTGACCACGGCTGCGAGTACATGACCGGTGGCCGGGTCGCCGTCCTGGGAAAGACGGGTCGCAACTTCGCAGCGGGCATGTCCGGGGGAGTGGCGTGGGTGCTCGATCTCAAGGAGTTCCGCGTCAACCCGGAGCTCGTCGAGCTCAGGCCCGTCGAGGGGGAGGCGGCGTCCGAGCTCGAGGACCTGGTGCGCACCTTCCACGAGGAGACCGGGTCGCTGGTGGCCGAGCAGCTGCTCGCCGACTGGCCGGCAGCGCTGCTGCGCTTCACCGAGGTGATGCCGCGCGACTACCGGATCGGGCTCGAGGCCAAGGCCAAGGCGGAGGCGGAGGGCCTCAGCGAGGACGAGGCCAACGCCCGCATCATGGAGGTCCTCCATGGCTGAGGATCGAGTGCACGAGCCGTCCGTCAGCGAGCGCCGCTCGCCCATGAAGAAGGTGGCACACCATGGCTGACCCCAAGGGCTTCCTCAAGCACGGCCGAGAGGTCGCCTCGCGCCGCGACGTCGCCGAGCGCGTCCAGGACTGGGACGAGGTCTACCCCGACGGCATCGGCCGGGCACTGCTGCCCATCATCAGCACCCAGGCGGGCCGCTGCATGGACTGCGGCATCCCGTTCTGCCACCAGGGCTGCCCGTTGGGCAACATCATTCCGGAGTGGAACGACCTGGTCTGGCGTGACGACTGGGACGGTGCGATGGACCGCCTCCACGCCACCAACAACTTCCCGGAGTTCACCGGTCGGCTGTGTCCTGCCCCGTGCGAGACCGCGTGCGTGCTCGGCATCAACCAGGACCCGGTGACCATCAAGAACGTCGAGGTCTCGATCATCGACCGTGCCTGGGGGTCGGGCTACGTCCGTCCCCAGCCGCCGGAGTGGCTCTCGGGCAAGACCGTGGCGGTGATCGGTTCGGGACCCGCGGGTCTTGCCGCGGCGCAGCAGCTGACGCGTGCCGGTCACACGGTCGCGGTCTACGAGCGTGCCGACAAGATCGGCGGGCTGATGCGCTACGGCATCCCCGAGTTCAAGATGGAGAAGAAGCACCTCGACCGACGGCTCGACCAGATGCGGCGCGAGGGCACGGTGTTCCGCGCCGGGGTCGACGTCGGCGGTCAGCTCACCGGTCCCCAGCTGCTGGCTCGCTACGACGCAGTGGTGCTCGCCATGGGCGCCACCGCGGCCCGCGACCTGCCCGCGACCGGGCGTGAGCTCGGCGGGATCCACCAGGCGATGGAGTTCCTGCCGCAGGCCAATCGCGTGGCGCTCGGCCAGGAGCCGACCTACGACGGTGCGGACCAGATCCTGGCCACCGACAAGGACGTGGTGATCATCGGTGGCGGTGACACCGGCGCCGACTGCCTCGGCACCTCGATCCGTCAGGGCGCCCGTTCGATCACGCAGCTCGAGATCATGCCGAGGCCCGGGGAGGACCGGCCCAGCGCGCAGCCGTGGCCGACGTACCCGATGACGTTCAAGGTCACCTCCGCCCACGAGGAGGGCGGCGACCGCATGTACGCGGTGTCGACGCAGGAGTTCGTGGGTGACGCCGACGGCAACGTCGCGGCGCTGCGTCTGATCGAGGTCGACGCGAAGTTCCAGCCCGTCGAGGGCACCGAGCGCGAGATACCCACCCAGCTGGTGCTGCTGGCGATGGGTTTCGTCGGTCCCGAGAAGGAGGGACTCATCGAGCAGCTGGGTGTCGACCTCGACGAGCGCGGCAACGTGCGGCGCGACGCCTCCTACGCCGCCTCGGTCCCCGGCGTCTTCGTCGCCGGGGACGTCGGTCGCGGCCAGTCGCTCATCGTGTGGGCGATCGCCGAGGGCCGCAGCGCGGCCGCGTCGGTCGATGCCTTCCTGACCGGCTCGACGACGTTGCCGTCCCCGATCAGGCCGACCGAGCGTCCCCTCGTCGTCTGAGCGTCGCTCCACGCGCCGACGCCGGGGAACGCTTGCTTGGATCGATCCAATGTCCGGTAGGGTGGAGCACGTGCGTAGAGCAAAGATCGTCTGCACCCTCGGTCCCGCGGTCAACACACCGGACGGCATCCGAGCCCTCGTAGACGCAGGAATGAACGTCGCCCGACTCAACATGAGCCACGGCGCCTACGCCGACCACGAGGCGGCCTACCGCCTGGTGCGGCAGGCCTCCGACGACACCGGTCACGCCATCGGCATCTTCGCCGACCTCCAGGGACCCAAGATCCGTCTGGAGACCTTCGGCAACGGCCCGGTCAAGCTCACGACGGGCGCCACGTTCACGATCACCACGCGCGACGTGGTGGGCGACGTCGACCAGTGCGGGACGACGTACAAGGGACTGCCCGGTGATGTCAGGGCGGGCGACCCGTTGCTCATCGACGACGGCAAGGTGCGCCTGAGGGTGATCTCGGTCGACGCGACCGACGTCGTGACCGAGGTCGTCGTCGCCGGCACGGTCTCCAACAACAAGGGGATCAACCTTCCGGGCGTCGCGGTCTCGGTCCCGGCGCTGTCGGAGAAGGACACCGCAGACCTGCGGTGGGCGCTGAACCTCGGCGTCGACTTCATCGCCCTCAGCTTCGTGCGGAGTGCGATCGATGCCGCCGACGTGCGCGCGATCATGGAGCAGGAGGGCATCTTCGTCCCCGTCATCGCCAAGATCGAGAAGCCCCAGGCCATCGACAACATCGACGAGATCGTCGACGCCTTCGACGGCATCATGGTCGCGCGGGGCGACCTCGGCGTGGAGTGCCCGCTCGAGGACGTCCCGATCCACCAGAAGCTCATCATCGACAAGGCCAGGCGCAACGCCAAACCGGTCATCGTGGCCACCCAGATGCTCGAGTCGATGATCACGGCTCCCGCACCGACTCGCGCCGAGGCGAGCGACGTGGCCAACGCCGTGCTCGACGGTGCCGACGCGGTCATGCTGTCCGGCGAGACGAGCGTGGGCGACTACCCCATCATCGCGGTCGAGACGATGGCCCGGATCGTGGAGTCGACCGAGGACCACGGCCTGAGCCACATGGCCGCCGTGGCCTGGGACCCGCACACCCGTGGCGGGATCATCGCCAAGGCTGCTGCGGAGGTGGCCGAGTCCGTCGGTGCCAAGTATGTCGTCGCCTTCACCGTCAGCGGTGACTCCGCCCAGCGCCTCTCGCGCTACCGCGGGCCGATCCCCGTCCTGGCCTTCACCCCGCGCGCACGCACACGGTCCCAGCTCGCCCTCACCTGGGGCGTCGAGACCTTCCAGGGCGCGGAGGTCGAGCACACCGACGAGATGGTGCGCCAGGTCGACGAGTCCCTGCTCCACATCGGCCGGGTCACCAAGGGCGACCTCGTGGTGATCATCGCGGGCAGCCCGCCCGGCATCCCCGGTTCGACCAACGCGCTGCGCATCCACCGGATGGGCGACGCGATCGACGGGGCCGCGCCGGCCTACCGCCGTCGCTGACCGCCTCCCGTCGAGCGGTGGCCGAGCCACCCTGTGCGTGATCGGAAGGTGGCTGGGCGACCGCTCGTTGCCATGACCCGCCGCGTGCACCCTCGGGCGGTGCCGGAGCCACCTTCTGCTCGGGCGAAAGGTGGCTGGACCACCGCTCGCGCGGGGGTGCTCCAGCTGGTCGGACGATGGTGCCCCGGGTGAGATTCGAACTCACACTGAATGCTGTTTGAGAGCATCGCCTCTGCCGTTGGGCTACCGGGGCCAGACGCGGGGAAACCGTACCCGACTACCCTTGCCACCGTGACGCAGCCCGTGGACTCCAGCACGTCCCCCTCCTCCGGCGACACCCCGGACGGCGTACGCCGGGTGGTGATCGCCGAGGACGAGGCCCTCATCCGGATGGACCTCGCCGAGATGCTCGGCGAGGAGGGGTACGACGTGGTGGGGCAGGCGGCCGACGGTCAGCGGGCCATCGAGCTGGCTCGCGAGCTGCGGCCGGACCTGGTGATCCTCGACGTGAAGATGCCCGTCCTCGACGGCATCGCCGCTGCGGAGGCCATCGCCGCGGAGCGGATCGCGCCGGTGGTGATCCTCACCGCGTTCTCGCAGCGCGACCTGGTCCTACGAGCCCGCGATGCCGGCGCCATGGCCTACCTCGTCAAGCCGTTCCAGCGCGGCGACCTGGTGCCGGCGATCGAGATGGCGGTCAGCCGCTACGCCGAGATCGCCCTGCTCGAGCGGGAGGTCTCCGACCTGCAGGAGTCGCTGGCGACCCGCAGGTCGGTCGAGCGCGCCAAGGGCGTGCTGCAGGAGAAGCTCGGCCTGAGCGAACCCGACGCGTTCCGCTGGATCCAGAAGACCGCGATGGACCTGCGCCTGTCGATGAAGCAGGTGGCCGACGGCGTGGTGGAGCACGGGGTGGCCGGGCTGGGCGCGCGGCAGACCGTCGCCGACGGACCGCTCGACCCGGCCTGAACCGCACGCCGCGTAACGGATTCGTTTCCGGTACAGACCGGTTGGTCACGAAACGACAACGGCAGGCGATTTGCGGCACTCATTCGTGCTCTGGGCCACATTCATGGGTTAGGTTCCCCGGACGAGGCTGCCGAGGTGGACAGCCCATAGAACTACGGAGTGATCCATGATCCGCTCATCCAAGACCTGGCAGGCAGTTGCCCTGACGGCTGTTGCCGGGCTGGCGCTCAGCGCCTGTGGCACGACTGACACCGACGGTGGTGGCGATGCAGCCGCCGGCGATGACTGCAACTTCAAGATCGGCGTGATGGGTGCCCTCTCGGGTGCCAACGCCAGCATCGTGCTGCCGTCGGTCGACGGCGCCAAGCTCGCCCTCGCACAGTGGGAGAACGACGACTGCGACGTCGAGCTCGTCGAGTTCGACACCGAGGGCGACCCGGCCAAGGCGACCCCGGTCGCGACCCAGATCGCCGGTGACGAGTCCTTCATCGGTGTCATGGGCGGCGCCTTCTCGGGCGAGACCCGCGCGACCAAGAGCATCTACGACGGTGCCGGCGTGACCATGGTCAGCCAGTCCGCCACCGCCACCGACCTGACGCAGGACGACCCGGCCGCGGTCTTCCACCGTCTGGTGCCCTACGACGACTACCAGGGTGCGGCGATCGCCAACTACATCGCCGACGAGCTCGGCGCCACCAACGTGTTCGTGGTCGACAACTCCGAGGCCTACGGCGAGCCGCTGGCCGACCGCGTCGAAGAGACCCTCGGCGACAAGGTCGCCCAGCGCGACAAGACCGAGGTCGGCCAGACCGACTTCGCGCCGACGATCTCCAAGATGGAGTCCGCCGAGCCTGACGCCGTCTTCTACGGTGGCTACATCGCCGAGGCTGCGCCGCTGCTCAAGCAGATGCGCGACGCCGGCATCGAGGCTCCCTTCGTCGGTGGTGACGGCCTCTACGGTGCCGACTTCGGCAACGCGGTGGGCGACGCCGGCGAGGGTGCCGTCGTGATGTGCCCCTGTGCTCCCGATTGAGGGCGACAGCACGTTCGCTGCCGACTACGAGGAGGAGTTCGGTCGCGCGCCGGGTGCCTACGCTGCCGAGGGCTTCGACGCGATGAGCGTCTTCCTCGCCGCACTCGACGATGGTGCCCGCACCCGCGAGGACATGGAGTCCTTCGTGGACGGCTACACCGCCGACGGCCTCAGCAAGGAGATCGCCTTCGACGAGAACGGCGACGTGCCGGTGGAGAACGTGTCCTACTGGGCCTACAAGAACGAGGGCGGCACCCTGGTTCCCGAGGTCGAGGTCGCTCCCTGACCTAGCCTGAGCCTGAGGTAGAACCAAGCACCGCGGGGGCGGCCGGGCACACCGGTCGCCCCCGATCCTTGACCCCGGCACCGGGGTCAGCCCTGATCTGAGAGGGTCCCGTCAGTGGACTGGAACAACTTGTTCAGCGGGCTCGACCGTCACACGCTGGACGGCATCACCCGTGGCTCCATCTACGCGTTGGTCGCACTCGGCTACACCATGGTGTACGGCGTGATGAAGCTGATCAACTTCGCCCACTCCGAGGTGTTCATGGTGGGCACCTGGGCCGTCCTCGGCACCTACACGGTGATCGGCGCGACGACCAATATGGGTGTCGGCATGATCATCCTGGCGTCGTTCCTGGCGCTGGTGGCTGCGATGCTTGCCTCCGCAGCCACGGCGCTGGCGGTCGAACGCATCGCCTACCGACCACTGCGCAAGAAGGGGGCACCGCCGCTGATCTTCCTCATCACCGGCATCGGCTGCTCGATGGTGCTCGTCGAGATCTTCGGCCAGGTGCTCAAAGCGTTCTTCGGCCCGCCCTTCGGTCGTGTGCTGGTGGACATCCCGGTGGTGCTACCGACGAAGGTCCTGTTCACCATCCCCGGTGTCGACCTCGCCATCACCAACACGCGCGTCATCATCATCCTCGGCGCCATCCTCATGATGCTGGCGCTGGACTTCTTCGTGAACAAGAGCCGGCTCGGCCGCGGCGTCCGGGCCGTGGCCCAGGACCCCGACACCGCCTCGCTGATGGGTGTCAACCGCGAGCAGGTCATCATGCTCGTCTTCATCCTCGGCGGTGCGATGGCCGGTGTGGCCGCGCTGCTCTACACGATCCAGTACGACTCCACGAAGTTCGACGTGGGCTTCATCATCGGGCTCAAGGCCTTCACCGCAGCCGTCCTCGGTGGGATCGGCAACCTGCGCGGAGCACTCGTGGGCGGGCTCATCCTCGGCATCGTCGAGGTCTACGGATCGGCGCTGTGGGACTCCAGCTGGACCAACGTCTTCGCCTTCGTGGTCCTGGTCCTGGTCCTGATGTTCCGTCCGACCGGCCTGTTGGGTGAGTCCCTCGGAAAGGCACGAGCATGAGCCAGATCACTGACGCCTACCGCGGCCTGAAGCTCGGCGACCGGTGGAACCGGGCCCCCCAGTGGACGCGCCGCGTCGGCATGTTGCTGGTGGTCGCCTTCGCGTTCTACCTGCCGTTCCTCAACATCTTGCCGTTCGCCTACATCCGCACCGACCTCTCGGCCCGCGGCTCGGACTGGGCCAGTGTGCTGTTCCTGGTCGTCGTCTACATGATCGTCGCAGTCGGGCTCAACGTCGTGATCGGGTTGGCGGGACTCCTCGACCTGGGCTATGTCGGCTTCTACGCCCTCGGCGCCTACTCGGTCGCCCTGTTCGGCTCGACGTCGTCCCCGGTGGTCGAGGCGCTCCAGAGCAGGTTCGGGTTGTCGGAGGAATGGGCGGTCCCGTTCGCGATCTGCATCCCGATCGCGATCTTGATGTCGTTGATCGCCGGTGTCATCCTCGGGGCGCCCACGCTGCGGCTGCGCGGTGACTACCTGGCGATCGTGACCCTCGGTTTCGGCGAGATCATCCGCATCTCCGCACGCAACCTCGACGGCGTCACCAACGGCGCGATCGGGATCACCAATGTCCCGGTGCCGCCCGGTCCCGAGGTGGACGGTCGCGCGTTCTTCAACACCGTCGACGCCGAGCGCTGGTACTGGCTGGCGTTGACTATCCTCATCGTGCTGATCTGGATGGCGTTCCGCCTGGAGCACAGCCGCGTGGGACGTGCGTGGTTGGCGATCCGCGAGGACGAGGACGCTGCGGCGATCATGGGCGTGGCGGCCTTCAAGTACAAGCTCTGGGCCTTCGCCATCGGCGCCACCCTCGGCGGACTCGCAGGTCTGCTGTTCGGCAGCAAGCAACAGTACGTCGAGCCCAACGCGTTCATGGTGAACCTGTCGTTCCTCTTCGTGGCGATGGTGGTGATCGGCGGCTCGGGCAACGTCTACGGCGTGCTGCTCGGAGCCTTCCTGCTGACCTACTTGCCTGAGCGGTTCCGCGAGTTCCAGGAGTGGCGCCCGTTCGCCTTCGGCGTGGCGCTGGTGGTCGTGATGATCCTTCGTCCGCAGGGCCTGGTGCCCAGTAGACGAAGAGCCCGAGAGTTCGAGGACCGCAAGGAAGAAGCCGAGGAGGCTGCAACCGATGCCTGACCTGACCAAGCCCGCAACCGGGCTGGACGCCAGCGGGGAGTCGGCGACGGTTGCGCCGGACACCTCCGACCACGCGGTGCTCACGATGGACGTGGGCCCCCAGGGGGAGACGCTGCTCGAGATCGACCACGTCACCCTGCGCTTCGGCGGGGTCGTGGCGCTCAACGACGTGAACTTCTCGATCAGGCGTGGAGAGATACTCGGCCTGATCGGTCCCAACGGCGCCGGCAAGACCACCTGCTTCAACGTGATGACCGGGGTCTACACCCCCACCGCGGGTCAGGTCCGCCTCAACGGCACCGTGATCAGTGGCACCAAGCCGCACAAGATCAACGCGCTCGGCATCGCGCGTACGTTCCAGAACATCCGGCTCTTCCCGGAGATGTCCGCGCTGGAGAACGTCATGGTGGGCTGCGACGCCCGTCACAAGACCAGCGTGATCGGCGCCCTCTTCCGGACCTACCGGATCCGGCGGCCAGAGGAGGCCGACATGCCGACGAACCCGATCCGGCGCAGCTTCGCCAAGGTGTTCGGCCTCAGCCGCCACACGGTGGAGGAGCGCAGCGGGCGGCGCAAGAGCATGGAGCTGTTGAAGTTCGTCGGCATCGCCGACCGAGCCCACGACCTCTCGCGCAACCTGCCCTACGGCTACCAGCGTCGACTCGAGATCGCCCGCGCGCTCGCCACCGAGCCGCAGCTGATCTGCCTCGACGAGCCGGCAGCCGGCTTCAACCCGGCGGAGAAGGAGGACCTCATGGACCTCATCCGCCGCATCCGCGACCTAGGACACACGGTGCTGGTCATCGAGCACGACATGAAGCTGGTCCTGGGTGTCACCGACCGCATCGTGGTGCTCGAGTTCGGCCAGCAGATCGCCGAGGGCAGCCCCGAAGAGGTCGCTCGCAACCCGAAGGTCATTGCTGCCTACCTGGGAGAGCCCGACGATGCTGCTTGAGCTGGAGGGAGCCGTCCTCAACTACGGCAAGATCGAGGCGCTGCACGGCATCAGCCTCGAGGTGGCCGACGGCGAGATCGTGGCCCTGATCGGGGCCAACGGTGCCGGCAAGACCTCGACGATGCGCGCGCTGTCCGGCGTGCGCGGCCTGTCCGATGGCAGGGTCGTATTCGACGGCGAGGACGTCACCAAGCTGCGCGCCGACCAGCGCCTGCGCAAGGGACTCGTGCTCTGCCCCGAGGGTCGCGGGATCTTCCCCGGCATGACGGTCACCGAGAACCTCAACATGGGTGCCTACACGCGCAGGGACAAGGAGGCGATCGAGCAGGACTACGAGCGCGTCTTCGGTCTCTTCCCGCGGCTCCTTGAGCGCAAGAAGCAGGTCGCCGGAACGATGTCCGGCGGCGAGCAGCAGATGCTCGCCATCGGCCGTGCGCTGATGTCGCGGCCCAAGCTGCTGATGCTCGACGAGCCGTCGATGGGTCTCGCACCGATGCTGATCCAGCAGATCTTCGACATCATCACCGAGATCGCCGCGCAGGGCACCACGATCCTGGTCGTGGAGCAGAACGCCAAGCAGGCGCTCTCGCGAGCGGACCGGGCCTACGTCCTGGAGACCGGCAAGATCGTCAAGGGCGGCACCGGTGCCGAGCTCCTCGACGATCCCTCGGTGCGTGAGGCCTACCTCGGCGTAGCCTGATCACGTCCCGGGCGATAGGGTCACCCGGGCGTGGTGCCGGAACAGGTCGGCAGGGGGTCACGGTGTGCTCGAGGAAGTGGTGGATCGAGATGAGCCGGACTCCCGTGACCGTGCGAGCGGCGGAGCCCGCTGACGTTGCCTCCCTGCGTGAGCTGTGGGGTGGCATCCTGCGCAAGGGCGGCCTCGACGAGCAGCTGGCCGACGTCGCCCAGGTCGTCGCGACGGCGAGCGAGCGCGAGGACCAGTGCGTGGTGGTGGCCGAGGTCGACGGTGAGGTGGCCGGCGCGGTCTACCTCGAGGCGTCGACGTTCACGCCCCTCAACCTCGAGCGCGCGGTCCTGGCGGTCTCGCCGCACGTGTTCTCCCAGTTCCGCCGCAAGGGTGTGGGCAGCGCGCTGATGGAGTCTGCGTGCCGCTTCGCCGAGCAGCACGGGATCGCGCACATCCAGACCGCAGCTGCGGCGGAGGCGCGGGACGCCAACCGGTTCATGGCGCGACTGTCGTTCGCTCCGCAGGCCATGCTCCGTGCGGCCACGACGAGCTCCGTACGCGCTCGGCTCCCGCAGTCACGCCAGGTCACCCAGGCCGCGACGAGCAGGCAGCGGATCGATCGTGTGCTGGCTGCCCGCCGCGTGCGGCGCGAGCGCGTCGTACCCGGCTGAGGACGACGTCAGCGGCGGCCCACCTGCCGCCGAGCGCGGTCAGCCCCGTGGAGCGGGCACCAGCGCACAGGTGATGCGTGAGGTGCACACCCGCCTGCCGCGCTCGTCGGTGATGACGATCTCGTAGGCCGTCGACGTCCGGCCCAGGTGGATGGCGGTGGCGACCCCCGTGACGGTGCCCGAGGTCACTGCTCGGTGGTGGGTCGCATTGATGTCCACACCGACGGCGATGTTCTCGGGGTAGGCGTGGATGGCCGAGCCGATCGAGCCCAGGGTCTCGGCGAGCACCACCGAGGCGCCGCCGTGCAGCAGCCCGAAGGGTTGGGTGTTGCCCTCGACCGGCATGGTCGCGACGACGCGCTCGGCCGAGACCTCGACGAGCTCGACCCCCATCTTCTCGTTGAGCCGACCGTTGCCCTCGGGCATGAGAGCGATCAGCTCCTCGACACTCAGGCCTTCCAGTGATTCAGGTGCGCTCATGGCCCCATTGTGCGGGAGGTGTGCCCCTGCGAGGTGGTGCCGCGTGGTCGGCGATCGCCCGGCGCGGGGCTGTCAGCGGTGGCGGCTAGAGTCGGCAGGTGCCCGGATCGATGGACCAGACCCGCCCCCGCCTCCTCCTGCTCGACGGCCACTCGCTGGCCTACCGGGCGTTCTTCGCCCTGCCGGTGGACAACTTCGCGACGGCCACCGGGCAGCACACCAACGCGGTCTACGGCTTCACCTCGATGCTGGTCAACGTGCTGCGCGACGAGGTGCCCACCCACGTCGCCGTGGCGTTCGACAAGTCCCGACAGACCTTCCGCCTCGAGCAATACGCGGAATACAAGGCCAAGCGCAACAAGACGCCCGACGAGTTCCGCAGCCAGCTCCCGCTCATCCAGCGGGTGCTCGACGTGCTGGCGATCCGTCATCTGGAGATGGACGGCTACGAGGCCGACGACATCATCGCCACGCTGGTCACCCAGGCGCTGGCCGAGGACATGGACGTCCTGATCCTCACCGGTGACCGCGACTCGATCCAGCTCGTGACCGACCACTCGACCGTGCTCTACCCCATGCGCGGGGTCAGCGACCTCGCGCGACTCACCCCGGCCGCGGTGGAGGAGAAGTACGCCGTCCCGCCCCACCGCTATCCCGAGCTCGCCGCCATCGTCGGTGAGACCTCCGACAACCTGCCCGGGGTGCCGGGCGTCGGCCAGGGCTATGCCGCGAGGTGGATCAACCAGTTCGACGGGCTCGACAACGTCATCGCCCGCGCCGACGAGATCACGGGCAAGAAGGGCGAGTCGCTGCGCGAGCACCTCGGTGACGTCATTCGCAACCGGCACCTCAATGCCCTGGTCCGCGACCTCACCCTCCCGCTGCACGTCGGTGAGCTCGATCGCCGTCCGTGGGACCGCACCGCCGGGCTCGAGCTCCTCGACGAGCTGGAGTTCCGCGGCGAGCTGCGCAAC
This sequence comes from uncultured Actinomycetota bacterium, assembly GCA_963806925.1. Classification (GTDB taxonomy): domain Bacteria; phylum Actinomycetota; class Actinomycetes; order Propionibacteriales; family Nocardioidaceae; genus Nocardioides. Next base: position 131,322 of record CAWEAI010000008.1, read on the forward strand.
CGCCTGCTCGAGACGATCGACCCGGCACCGGTCGAGGAGGTCACCTCCGAGGGTGGCTTCGAGCTCGACGGTCGTCGCCTCGCGCCCGGGGAGGCGTCCGGCTGGCTGGAGGAGCACGCACCCGCCGGCGAGCGGGTCGGGGTCGCGGTCACCGGCACCTGGCGCGCCGGGACGGGGGACGTGCTGTCGGTCGCGGTGGCCACCGCGACGGGCCACGCCGCCTGGATCGACGTGGCCGACATCGGTCCCGAGGACGACGCGGCACTGGCGGTCTGGCTCGCGGACCCGGGTCGTCCCAAGGTGCTCCACGACGCCAACGGTCCGAGCCTGGCGCTCGCCGCACGCGGGTGGGAGCTGTTGGGCCTCGAGGTCGACACCGCCCTCGCCGCCTACCTCGTCCAGCCCGACCAGCGCTCCTACGCCCTGGCCGACCTGACCCTGCGCTACCTCAAGCGAGAGCTGCGCCAGGACGCGACCGACGTCGACCAGCTGAGCTTCGACGCCCTCGACGACACGACGGCCAGCGACACGGCGATGCTCACGGCGCGGGCTGTCCTCGACCTGGCGGGAGCCTTGGACGGTGCGGTCGACGAGCACGGCGGCACGAGCCTGCTCAGCGATGTCGAGCTCCCACTCATCGGCACGCTCGTCCGCATGGAGCAGGTCGGCATCGCGGTCGACGTCGACTATCTCGAGGCACTCGAGTCCGAGTTCGGCGAGCAGGTGCGTGCCGCAGCCCGCGACGCCTATGACGTCATCGGCAAGGAGATCAATCTCGGCTCGCCCAAGCAGCTGCAGGTGGTGCTCTTCGACGAGCTCGACATGCCCAAGACCAAGCGCACCAAGACCGGCTACACCACCGACGCCGACGCGCTCCAGGTGCTCTTCGAGAAGACCGAGCACCCCTTCCTCCAGCACCTGCTGCGACACCGCGACGTGATCCGGCTGCGCCAGACGGTCGAGGGGCTGCTGAAGACCGTCGCGTCCGACGGTCGGATCCACACGACGTACAACCAGATCATCGCGGCGACCGGGCGACTGTCGAGCACCGATCCCAACCTGCAGAACATCCCGATCCGCACCGAGGCCGGGCGTCGGATCCGCGAGGGCTTCGTGGTGGGACCGGGCAACGAGTCGTTGCTCACCGCCGACTACAGCCAGGTCGAGATGCGGATCATGGCGCACCTGTCGCAGGACGCCCTCCTGATCGAGGCGTTCCGCTCCGGGCAGGACTTCCACTCGATCACCGCGGCGCGCGTCTTCGGCGTCGATGCCGGGGCGGTGAGCACGGAGCAGCGGGCCAAGATCAAGGCGATGAACTACGGCCTCGCCTACGGTCTCTCCGCCTTCGGTCTCTCCCAGCAGCTGCGCATCAGCACCGGCGAGGCCGCGGGGCTGATGGAGGAATACTTCGAGACCTTCGGGGGCGTGCGGGACTATCTCGGCGGGATCGTCGACGAGGCGCGACGCTCCGGATTCACCGAGACGATCCTCGGCCGCAGGCGCTACCTCCCCGACCTGACCAGCGACAACCGCCAGCGTCGGGAGACCGCCGAGCGGATGGCGCTCAACGCGCCCATCCAGGGGTCAGCCGCCGACCTGGTGAAGGTCGCCATGCTCGGGGTGGAGCGGGCGTTGGCGGAGCAGGGCCTGCGCTCCCGGATGCTGCTCCAGGTGCACGACGAGCTCGTGTTCGAGGTGGCACCGGGGGAGGGTGAGGCGCTTGCTGCCCTGGTCCGCACGGAGATGGGCGGTGCGGCTGAGCTGGCGGTGCCGCTCGATGTCTCCATCGGTTCCGGGCGCAGCTGGCACGACGCCGCCCACTGAGGCAGTCCGGGTGCGGCGGCGACGGTGCGACGATGCGGCGCTCACGCGGGGGTGGGAGGTGGCGTCGGCTGCCCGGCCAGACGCAGGCTGGCCACGGTGAGCACGAGGAGCAGCACCGCGTCGACGCAGACCACCACCGCGACCAGGCCGCCGACCGAGTCGGTCGCAGAGCCCAGCACCACGATCACGACGAGCGCGCCCCACACCAGGAGGACCGACCGTCGCGCCTGCCTGGCCAGCACGGCGTAGACCTGCAGCTGGAGCATCGCCAGCACGGTGCCCAGCGCGGCGAACAGCCACAGCAGGTCCTCGACCTCGCTGAAGTCGGCACCGCCCACGAACACCATCGCCACTGCGGACAACAGCTTCGCCGCGCCCACCGCGAGGACGCCCAGGGCGCCGACCGCCAGCAGGCTGCGCACCAGGGCCCGGTGCCTGCCCTGCGGCGTCGCCATGTCGGGGAAGGCGATGATCACGACGAACTGCGGCAGGAAGAGCATCACCTTCGCCATGATCAAGCCCGCGGCGTAGAGCCCGGCGTCGTGCTCGGTGAGCACCTGCCGCGCGAGGATGATGTCCACGCTGGTGAGGGCGAAGTAGGCGAGCAGCACCTGCGCGTTGTGCGCACTCTCGAGCAGCATCGCCCGCGCGGAGTGCTCGGGTGCGACCCTGTGCGGCGTACGTCGGTGGCGCAGCACCCACCAGCCCACCAGGACAGGGAAGCAGAGCCCGACGCCGACGCCGATGAGCGCGCTCGTCGCGGTGGGTCGCCACACGACGATGGCCGTGCCGACCAGCAGTCGGGGGATCCCGCTGGCCAGGTAGAAGACCGCCAGCGCTCCCCACCGTCGCTCGCCCTGGAGGATGCCGGCCTGGCCGCCGGCCCAGGTGAGCGGCACCACGCAGGCCGCGACCACGACTGAGGTGAGGAGGCTGTCGAGGTTGAGCAGGACGTTGACCACGGGCGCCAGAGCCAGCATCAGGAGTCCGGCACCGACCGACACCTTGGCGGTGAGGGAGAGGACCGCCCGCTCGATCGCCGCGACGTTGTCACGATCGACGGCGATGCGTCGTGCTCCGGTCGCCTGCATCCCGAGGGCCCCCACCTGGAGGACGATGAGCAGGCCGAGGCAGGCGGCGAACGCGCCGTACTGGCTGGGGCCGATGATCCGGGCGGCCAGGATCGTGAACCCGTAGGTCGCGACGTTCATCACGCTGGTGGCCACGGCCACGGCGCTCCCGTCGAACGACCCTCGACGGCGCGCACTGCTGGGGTCCGTCACCCGCCGCATCCTAGGTTCTGCGACGTGTCGCGGGCGGCCTGGGTGATCAATAGGGATCGGCGGTGTCGTGGTGGCCGATGAGGTGGGCGACCGGGCGCAGCCGCAGTCGCAGCAGCACCTTGACGACGAGGTTGCGCACGAACCACGGCAGCTCCTGGAGCACGCGGAGCCGGTCGCTGGGTGAAGGTCGCGCCATCTCGAACCTGGCAAGCGAGCCGGTGCGACCCACATAGCGGTGGCGACCAGTGGTGGCCGCATCGCTGAGGATCGCGAGCGTCACCCCCAGGGAGGAGAAGGCGTCGTGGACCAGCAGGACATCGCCGGGGCTCAGGAAGCGGGTCCAGCGCAGGTCGTCGAGGCAGGACCACATGTCGTGCTTGCCGTCGACGTAGACCATCCGCAGCGACTCGGCCCAGTCCTCCCGCACGGCCCGGCTGGTGGCGACCCGCACGTCGACCCCCGCATCGACACCGGCGCCGGCCAGGTGGGACCGCAGGCGCTGCTCGGTGTCCGGACGGCCGTAACGCCAGTCGTCGGGGAAGGGGTCGACGGCCGTGACCGAGGCTCCTGTCGCGGCCAGCAGGATCGTGGAGCGCCCCAGGTGGCTGCCGATCTCGACGATCCGCCCGGGCGCCACCGTGCGAGCGGCGTCGTACAACGCGCGCGCCTGTGCCTCGGTGAGCCAGCCGTCGACCGTGCCGGCGGCTCGCCAGGCGGTGGCGAAGTCGAGGACCGGATCGGTCGGGTCTGGCACGCCGCTCAGCATAGGCTGGCCGGGTGGTGCCGACGCGCAAGCTCAGCAGTCGGCGCCACCAGGACGGGCTGGTCCTGCTGTGGCCGCTCCTGCTCGCCGTCGTGCTCGTCCTCCCGCTGCTGACCCGCGCCGGACACCCGCTGGCACGGGACCTGGTGTTCGTGCCGAGACAGCCTTTCACCGACGCCACGTGGGGACTGGGCGACGTCGCCCCCCGCGCCGTGCCGCTGGACTCGGTCGTCGCGGCGCTCACCCAGGTGGTCGACGGCGGTGTGCTCGCGCGGGTCGTGCTCCCGCTCGGACTGGCCCTGCTCGGGTGGGGTGTGGCGAGGCTGGTGGCGCCGCTCGGGCGGACCGCGCAGGTTGCCGCATCGGGATTCGCGGTCTGGAACGCCTTCGTCGTCGAACGTCTCGCGCTCGGCCAGTGGGCGCTCCTCCTGGGATGTGCCGCCCTGCCGTGGCTGGTGGATGCGGCGATGCGCTACCGCCGTGACGGTCGGCGCTGCGACCTCGCTGCGGCCGTCGCATGGTCTGCGCTCGCGTCGTTGACACCCACCGGAGGGTTGTTCGCGCTCGCTGGGCTGCTGGTGGCCGGCGTCCCGCACCTGCGCCGCCTCGCCGCTCTGGTGGGTGCCGGGCTGATCCTCCAGGCTCCGTGGGTGGTCGCCGCGCTCACCGGTCCTGCGGCGACGGTCTCCGACGCCTCCGGTGTCCGGGCCTTCGCGCCGGACACGGAGTCACCCTTCGGTCCCGTCGTGGCTCTGCTCGGTCTGGGCGGGATCTGGGACAGGACCGCTGAGCCCGTCACCCGCACGACGTGGTGGGCCCCGGTCGCTGCGCTCGCAGTGGTGGTGGTCATCGCGGTGGGACTGCCGATCCTGCGCAGGACCTGGGGAGCGGGGGAGGTGGTGCGATGGTGCGTGCTGTCCGGAGCGCTGGCCGGGACGGCCCTCCTCGCCGCGACGCCGTGGGGCAGCGAGTCGATGGTGTGGCTGGTCCAGTCGGTGCCGGGCGCCGGGCTGCTCCGGGACACCCAGAAGCTCCTGGCTCCGGGTGTGGTCCTCGTGGCTGCGGCCTTCGGCGCCTGCGCCGGCAAGGTCGTCGGGGCGCTGGGGTCGAGCGACCTGCGCGTCCCGGCGACGCTGGCGCTCGTGCTGGCTCCGGTGCTGCTCCTTCCCGACGCCACGACGCGGACGTGGCCGACCACCCACCCGGTGGAGCTACCCGCCGACCTCGCAGCGACAGCCGAGCTGCTGGCCGGGAGTGACGGAGAGGTCGTGGTGACCCTGCCCTGGCGCGCCTACCGGGCCTTCACGTGGGGACGGCCCGGCATCACGTCCTCGGACCCGGCGGTGCGGATGTTCGACGCGGAGGTCGTCACCAGCGACTCGCTCCAGGTGGGAACGGTGCTCGTGCCGGGGGAGGGCAGGCTTGCCGCGGAGGTCGGCCGGGCGCTGGACGCCGGACCCCCTGCCCAGACACTGCCGGCACTGGGCGTCTCGTGGGTCGTGGTCTATCCCGACGACCCGGAGGCAGCACAGCTCGACCTCGTCGGGCTCAGGCCCGTGCGGATCGGGACGTACGCGTCGCTCTACCGGGTCCCCGGTCCCGCCGACACGACCCCCGACGCGACCAGCCCGGACGCACTCGCCCCCGACACACCGGCGAGGCGCGTCGCGGTGTGGCTGGCGCACCTGGTGGCGCTGGGGCTGGCGGTGCTGGCCGTGGGGACCCGGATCACGACGTGCCGAGATCGAGACGCCGGAGTCTCGGTCATGTAACCTGACGGTCCGGCAACGTGGTCAGAGGGAGACGCTCAGTGAGCAGCACGGGCAGCAGCGGCAGCGGGATCTCCGTCAGCACCATCGTGGCGACGGCCGTCCTCCCCATGGCCGTCGGTGCCATCCTCGCCGGCGGTGTCCTCGGCGGTCTGGTCTACAGCCAGACCCAGGGCCCGGAGACCAACCCGGTCAGCAAGCAGATCCTCGTCTACGGCGAGTGATCCCCCGGTGCTCCGGTCGTCCGGAGCACCGTCTCCATCCGTTCTGCGCACGCACGCCACGTGAGGGTGCCGGCGAGGTCCTGCGCTGCCGCGCCCATGGCTCGGCGCCGCGACGGATCGCGCAACAGCTCGCCCACCGCGCTGACCAGGTCGTCGAGGTCCGAGACGAGCACGCCGGTCTCCCGATCGTGGATCGACTCGGTCACTCCTCCAGCGTGGGCGTAGGCCACACTCGGGGTCCGTTGAGCACCGGACTCGGTGACCGCCAGGCACCAGCCCTCCTTGACCGACGGCATCACCATCACCCACGCCGCCCCCACGAGCGCGTCACGCCGGGCCTCGCCCACGTGGCCGTGGAACGTCACCCGCTCGCCCACGCCCAGCTCCTGCGCGGCTGCCACCAGCTCGTCGTGCCACCAGCCGTCGCCCACCACGTCGAGGTGCAGATCGGGGAACTCCCTCGACAACCGCCGGACCGCGACCAGGGCGTGCTCGATCTGCTTGTGCGGCACCAGTCGGGCGAGCACAGCCAGCCGTGGCGTCGGTGACTCCTCGACCACCTGGCGAGACGCGGCGACCAGCCCGTTGCGGACGACGGTGATCGCGGCCGGATCGATGCCGATCCCTGCGAGGTCCCGAGCGGACGCGTCCGACACCGTGAGGAAGGGACGTCCGCGATAGAGCAGCGGGACGACGCGACTCTCCACGAACCACCCCACGCGACCGGCCAGGCCGGGATAGATGATCCGCCACTGCTCCGCGTGCAGGTGGTGCACCAGCGCGACGACGCCCCGGCGGCGTACGAGGGGGGAGGCGAACGGCAGACCGTTGACCACGTCGACGACCACGTCCACGCGGCGCCTGTGCCGCACCAGCCACGCCAGACCCCACAGGTAGACGGTCAGGCGACCGCCCAGCCGCCGCAGCTGCACGCCGCCGCGCTCCTCGCGACGCTCCGCGCCGGGGTGGCGAGCGCACAGCAGCGTCACCTCGTGACCACGCAGCACGAGCTCACGGCCCACCGACTCGACGAACACCTCGGAGCCACCCCCGTCCGGATGGGTGGTGTCGCGCCAGGTCAGGAAGGCGATCCGCACGCTAGGACCTGTCGGTGCGCGTGCCGGCCGCGAGCGCCTGGCACAGCGGCATGTCGAGGCCCTCGAGATGCTCGATGCGGACGCCGACGCGTCGAGCCTCCGCAGCTGTGCCCAGCCACTCCAGGGCAGCCGGCGTGGTGTACCAGTCCTCGTCGGTGCGGGTCGAGCGGAGGAAGCCGACCGGACCGGACGGCGAGGCGGTGATCTCGTAGTAGCCGTACTGGGTGAGATTGCGCAGGTCGAGGTCGGCGTAGCCGTTGGGTGGGAACGCGAAGGTGTTGGCGCCGTACTCCCCGTCGGCGCCCACGAGCACGAAGCGCATCTCACGGTCCTCGGTGACCTCGAGCAGTGCCGTGTCCTGCGTGCCGGAGATCCGGAACAACGGCACCCGGCCCGGCCGCAGCAGGCCGTCGGGGCGGATGCGCGCAGCCTCGCCGCGAGTCTGGACGGTGGCCCAGGGCTCGTAGACGTCGCCGGTGTTGAGGTAGAGGGCGTCGCAGTCCCCGGCGATGCGGAGCTCGTCGGTCTCACCGTCGTCGTCGAGCGAGTCGGAGAAGGTGACCAGCCCGGCCTGGGCGTCCGGGGACATGCGCGTCTGCCAGGCGACGAACCGCTCGAGCGCCGGACCGCGGGCCTGTACGGCGGCCATGCTGAGGCCGACGGAGAGCTGGGCGAGCATCGAGAAGCCGGCGAGGAGGGCGACGACCGTCGCAACCACCGGGAACGCCCTGCGGTCCTGCAGCGCGTGCGCGGCCAGGACGGTGCCGATGGCCCCGCCGAGCACGAGCGCCGGGACGAACTCGCTCGCGTAGCGAGCGGCGAAGTAGCCGTAGGCCATGACCCCGCCGGTGATCATCACCGCGGCGAGCATCGGGATGCGTAGCACGCGGGTGCGAGCGGGAGCCCAGGGCAGGAAGACCACCACCGCCGAGATGACCTGGAGCAGCATGAACAGCGGCATGAAGGCCGTGACGCTGCCGGTGCGGTAGGCCTGGTCGACGAAGGCGCCGTCGATCGCCTCGGGCGGCCGGGCCGGGAGCGTGATCCACGGGAAGTAGTCGACGAAACGGATGCCGGTGGGCCACAGGTAGGCACGGAAGGCCGTCGGGAAGAACTGCAGCCCGGTGATGGCGCCGCCGTTGGCCTCGAGGGCCTCGCGACGGTGGGCATTGACCTGCGTCCAGACCTGGTCCTGCAGCGGGAACATGTAGACGTGGTCGAACTTGTGGAGGTTGTAGGCGATCGACAGTGCCAGGGGGATGGCGCCCGCGAGCAGGATCCCCCACCAGATGCGTCGTCGTCGCAGCGTCGAGGGGCGCACCGCGAACCAGAGTGCGACGGCGATGACGGTGAGACAGATCGCCCACCCCGCGGTGGCACGGGTCGCGATCGCCACGAAGCAGAAGGCACCCAGCCAGCGCACGGCGTGCCAGTCGGGGGCGGTCAGGACGCGGAGCATCCAGTAGAGCGCGCCCAGGGACGCCGCGATCGCCCAGGCGTAGACCTCGTGGTAGACCCACGGCAACGAGGCGTCGAGTGTCATGAAGGTGCCGCCGCCCGCGGCCGCCAGGAAGGTGGCGATGAGGAAGGCCTCGCCCCGACTGACCGAGGTCCGGTCGGTGATGCGGGCGTGCAGCCACCAGACCAGCTTGGTCGCGCACACCATGAAGACGATCCAGGCCAGACCCATCGAGAGAAGGGTGAGACGCCCGTCGAACTCACGGGTCGTCATCAGCACCGGCAGGCGGAGCAGGGCGGGCCACGGGGGGAAGTACATGTAGGTGCTGCCGTCACGGATGAAGCCCTCGATGGCCATGCTGCCGTCGGGAACGGCGATGCGCCCGTCGAGGAACGCCCGAGCCTGGACCTCGTAGACACCCGAGAAGAACCCGGACGTGGCGGTGCGACCCAGGTCGCGGGAGACGTTGAACAGGGTGAGCAGATGGACGATGCCACCCAGGGTGAGCCCTAGGAACGTGCTGATGACCCGGCGCCGATGGTCGGGATCGCTCACGCCACCTCCAGGCGGTAGAGGAACTGGTAGCCGAAGAGTCGTGGCCACGTCCTCACCATCGCCCGGTCGGTGATCGAGAGCCCGCGCACGAGTCGCTGACGCGCGGGTGTGGCTCCCTGAAGGTCGACGATCGACTCGAGCGGAGTGCCGACCGTGCGGTGCTCGAGCACGCGCAGTCCCGACTCGGCGAAGAGTCGCTCGACGGTCGTGCGGGTGAAGAAGCGCACGTGCCCGCGGTCCAGCGGGCCCCGCTGGTCGTAGTCGAACCTGCCGATGGCGATCCGTCCGCGGGGGTACCAGTGCCCGAAGTTGGGCACGGACACCAGGATCTGGCCGCCGGGGACGAGCGTGGAGACGAGGTCGTCGAGCAGCTGCTGCGGCTCCATCACGTGCTCGAGGATGTCGCCGGCCACCACCACGTCGTACTCGGCCCCGATCGTGGACGGCAGGGGCTGGTTGAGGTCGGCCTCGATGAAGGAGCTGACCCGCTCGGCGACGCCGTCGTGCTTGTGGCGGTCGAGACCGGTGACGTGGTGGCCCAGCCCGCGGGCCAGGTCGGCGAAGCGGCCGTCGAAGCACCCCACGTCGAGCACCCGCACCGGCTCACGCCGGGACAGCCACTCCAGGAGCACACCGTGCGAGCCGGTGGCCTTCAGCGCGTAGAGGTCCGTCTCGGTCGAGGCGACGCCACCGCCGAACCCTCGTTCGTTCGCCCAGTGGCGTACGACGTCGGTCGTCACGTCCTTGGCGTACTTCATGCCGTTGACGTAGCAGATCTCGTCGCCGTAGTAGGTGGGGATCGGCACCTCGACGATCCGCTTGCCGGCGCGGACCAGACCGAGGATGATCTCGGTGTCGAAGTCGAAGGCGTCGGAGTAGGCGTCCAGGTCCAGGTCGCTCAGGGAGTCCGTGCGGTAGGCACGGTAGCCGCTGTGCCACTCCGAGAGGTGCTGGCCGGTCATGGCGTTCTGGAAGCCGGTCAGGATGCGGTTGCCGACGTACTTGTAGGCCGGCATGCCTCCGGCGCGCGCCCCGCCCTTCTCCAGCATGCGCGAGCCGAAGACGGCGTCGGCCTCGCCGCTGATCAGCGGAGCGACCAGGTCCTCGATGCACTCGGGGGCGTACTGGCCGTCACCGTGCAGGAGGACGACGACATCGAGCCCGTGCTCGATGGCCCACCGGTAGCCGACCTTCTGGTTGCCGCCGTAGCCGAGGTTGCGCTCGTGCTTGATGACGGTGATGGGGAAGCTCGCCGTGTCGGTGAAGCGCAGTCCGATCTCGTAGGTGTCGTCGATGCTCGCGTCATCGCACACCAGGACGTGGTCCAGCGACCGGGCGAACGGCTCGGGAAGCCGCGAGAGCGTGCGCTCGAGGGTCGACGCGGCGTTGTAGGCCACCACGAGGACACCGACGCGAGGTGTTCGGGCGACTCGTGTCTGCTCGACCTCGACGCGGTCTGCACCTGACTCCACGGCATTCCCTCCAGAGCGCCCCCGGGCCCCGATCGTGACGAGTGCCGTGTGGACCGGCCGAGTGTAACTCGCCAGTAGCACCTATGAGCACAGATTGCGAGGAGTCACCGGACCCCGCTCCAGTGGTGCTCTCGGCCCCGGATGAGATGGCATGATGCGCGCCATGGAGACCGCCCTGCAGCTCGTCGACATGACCCGGCTGACCGACGACCTGGACCGTGCGTCGCGCAGCTACGCAGCGGCCGAGCCGTTCGCGCACGTCGTGCTGGACGACGTGCTGCACCGCCCCGCGTTCGAGGCGGCGATGGCCGGCTTCCCCGCGATCGGTGACGAGCTCTGGAAGGCCTACGTCCACGTCAACGAGACGAAGTTCTCCAACACCCGGCCCGACACCTGGGCAGAGAGCCTCCAATCGGTGGCCACCGAGTTCTGCTCGCCGGAGTTCGTCGACTACCTCGAGAAGCTGACGGGCATCGACGACCTCATCCCCGACTACACCATGGACGGGGGAGGGCTCCACCAGACCCTGCGCGGGGGCCACCTGAACATCCACGCCGACTTCACCACCCATCACACCCACGCGAGCTGGGCGAGGCGGGTCAACATCCTGCTCTACCTCAACGAGGAGTGGCCCGAGGAGTGGGGCGGCAAGCTGGAGCTGTGGGACCGGGAGATGACCTCGTGCCGGGCGAAGGTCACCCCCGCAGGCAACCGGATGCTGGTGTTCACGACGGCTGCTGACACCTTCCACGGACACCCGGACGGACTCACCTGCCCGCCCGACGTCGCGCGCCGCTCCCTGGCGATGTACTACTTCACCGAGGAGTCCGCTCCCGCCCGCAGGTCGACCAACTACCGCGCGCGGCCCGACGAGGGCCGGGTGCGCACGGCGAAGATCGCTGCTGACCGCACGCTGCTCGACCTCTACGACCGCGCCAAGCGCCGTCTCGGGGTCTCCGACGAGGCTGCACACCGGGTCCTCGGGGGGTTGTCGAGGCTTCGCAGGCGGACGTGATCCACCAGCTCTCCGCGACGCGGCGTCCCCGGCCGCGGCTGCCTGGCTGGCACCTCGTCGCGCTCTACCTCGCGGTCGCGGCCCAGGGAGGCCTCGCGCTGTGGCTCGGGGCACGAGGCTGGTTCAGTGGCGACCTCCTCCACTACTACGTCGAGCGGGGCGGTGCTCCTGGTGGCAGCGAGAGCCTGATGGAGCCACACGCGGCCCACTGGCAGCTGACGCTGGTGATGGTCTACCTCCTGATGTTCAAGCTCATCGGGCTGAGCACCTACCTGCCCTACCTCGCCCTGACTGTCGTCGTGCACCTGGCCCTGGTGCTCGTCATGCACCGGCTCCTGGTCCGGCTCGGCGCCGGTCGCCTGGCGGCCGTGCTGGCGGCGCTGGTCCTGCTGACCTACGGAGCGGGGTCGGAGGCGTTCCTGGTCGAGGCGCCCGTCGCCCTCACCTCGTCGATGCTGCTGGGTGCGCTGTCGCTCCTGGTGCTCCTGCGTCGTGACCACGACCTGCGCAGCACCGTCGTGGCCGGCGTGCTGCTGCTCATCGGCGTCACCATCTCGCTCGGTGGGGTGGTGGCTGCGCTCTGGGTGGGCGTCTTCTGCCTGTCGCGAGGCTTCTGGCACATGGTCCGGGTCGTGGCGCTGCCGGCTGTGGCATTCCTCGCCTGGTACGCCGTGTGGGGGCGGGGATCCACCCGGATCCTGTTGTCCGGCGAGGAGGTGCTGCAGCTCCCGGAATCGGCGGCCGCGCTGCTGACCGCGCCCTTCGACAACGTCGCGGGCGGGTGGGGGGCCGGACCGGTGCTCGTCGTCTCCGTGCTCGTGGCGGTCATCCACCGCGCCCGCGCACGACCGTTGTTGTCGCAGGCGGCGGTCGCAGGCGTCGGGGCGGCGATCTTCCACGCCGTGCTCAGTGCCATCGCGCAGCTGCCCTACGGCATCGACCAGGTGACGACCAGCCGCTACCGCTACGTCGTGCTCCTTCTTCTCCTGCCGGGGCTGGCCCTCCTGCTCGACGCCCTGATCACCGCGGCCACGGCGAACCTGGGCGCCCCTCAGCGTGGCCCGGCCATAGCGGTGGCAGCCGTGGTCGTGTGCCTCCTGGCACTGCACGCGGGCCTCGGTCAGTATCGCGTCGGCCAGAGCGTGGCAACGATCGGCGACCTGACGCGCACGCACCTGGCCGGGACCATCGTGGCCACCGAGTCCAACGAGAAGCTCCTGACCGACGCCGTACGAGGCTCCTACATCAGCGGTCAGGACCTCGAGGCGCTGGCGGACCCGGCTCGGCGCTCGGAGCTTCCGGACCTCGACCCCACCGAGCAGGACCGGATCGAGGCGGAGAGCCGCTACTTCGTCGCAGTGTCGCAGGAGGAGGTCGACCTGGCGCCTCCGGCCGAGCTGGACTCCGACTCGTTCTCACCCGAGATGACCCGCGGGGCCGGTTGCCGCGACTACACCGCCACCAACGCCACGCCGACGCTGGTCCTGACCAGCTACCTCGGAGCCGGGCTCCGCTTCCGCGGCGATGCGACCACAGTCCTGACCCGGCTCTCACGACCCGACGAGGACCGCACCTCCGACCCGGTCGAGTGGCGGACGTCGCCGGGGGAGTGGACCTACGTCGCGACCACGGCGCAGCTCGCTGAGCTGTCCGTCACGTTCGACGTCGGCGGCGACTACACGGTGTGCTTCGTCCCCTGAGCGGGGCTCTCACCTCTGCCCGGCGGCACCGTCAGGTCCTCCGCGTCGGGCTCGTCACGTCGCGGATCCGCGTCGGGCGTGGCCGAGGATCGCGCTCCCGGACGCAGCCAGACCCAATGCGCCAGTCCTCGAGCGACTCGTCGCTCGAGGAGGTAGTGGGTCGCGACGCACAGCACGAGCGTCACGGCGAGTGCCACCAGGGTCCTCGGCGGCCAGGCCCAGTCGCGGGTCCGTGCCTCGACCGCGGCGAAGGTCGGGTAGTGCCACACGTAGATCACCAGTGAGTGGCGCCCCAGGAAGCTCAGCGGTCGCAGGCGCAACGAGGTCAGCGTGGGGCCACCCAGCGCGATGCACGCGAGGAGCACGGCCAGATCCAGCTCGAGCAGGGTGACGCCCCAGTGCAGGAACCGCTGGTCGTCCGAGCAGTACCAGAGCAGCGGGAGCAGGAGGCCCAGCGCCACGGCACCGGTGCGAGCCACAGCCCGACCGGTCGGCACCGAGGTCCTCGGCACCAGCGAGAGGGTGACGCCCAGGAGCATCCCGACGACGACGGCGTCCATGCGGGCCGTCGTACGGAGGAGGACGTTGATCACGGGCTCGAGCTGCGTGACGTGCATGCGCCACCAGGTGAGCAGGAGCAGCAGTCCGCCGAGCACGGCCACCTGGGCGAGAGGCCGCCGGCGGACGAAGTAGATCAGGATCGTCAGGGCCACGACGGCCTGCATGTCCACCGAGAGGTACCAGAGGTGACCGAGGTCCCAGCGGGAGTCGAACGCGTCGGTCTGCACGTACCAGTTCCAGGTGAAGGTGAAGACGTGGAGCATGCTCCTGGAGTTGGTACGGCTCGGCGTCGGGTCGTCGACGAGTGCGGAGGCCAGCACCACGACAGGCACCGACACCAGCACCACCGGCGCGACCCTGACCGCTCGCCGCAGGATGCTGACGGTGACGCTCATCCGGGCCAGGCCGTGGGCGGACAGCGAGCGGTGCACCAGGAAGCCGGTGACGACGAAGAAGATCGTGACGGCGAAGTTGCCGCTGCGGAAGAGCGGCCTGACCCACTCGTGGGAGTCGATCGACGCGATGGGCCACAGGATCCACCCGTGCGACAACACCACGACGAGGATCGCACCCCCGCGCAGGGCATCCATCGCGTCGAGACGGCGGCGTCGCGGTGGGGCAGCGTCCGCGGGGCCGGTCGTCCCACCGGCGCGGATGTCTGCCATGCGCGGACTCTAACCCCGACGGACGGGGTGTGCTCGAGCGACGGGAGATCCGGTTCCGCGAGTGGCTACTGGGGAGTCACTTCGCTGCTAGAGTCGCTGCGAATTCAGGGCTAGTGGGAGGTACGTCACATGCGCAAGGGCTTCGGCACCGGCTTGACCGTGCTGGGTGGCTTCTTGGTGAGCCTGGCGGTGCTGGCCCAGTTCTGGGCGCCCGGACAGCTCATGAAGACCCCGCTCGACACCGACAGCACCACGTTGCTCGACGGCACGGCCGAGCTCTCGGACGGCACCGGTGGCACCACCGTGTTCCCGATCAAGGCCTTCAGTGTGACGCGCGCCGACTCGGAGAGCTCCGACGGCGACGTCATCGTCTTCCAGAACTCCAGCTGCCTGGTCAAGGACGAGGGTGAGATCGACGCGTGCGTCAGCGCCGACGACCCCCAGGAGCGCCTGATCTCCGCCAGCACCGACACCTTCGCGACCGACCGTCGCGACGGGCTCGCGGTCGATGACCCGAAGTATCTCCCACCGAGCGCGGAGGCGAAGGAGGGCCTGGTGAACAAGTGGCCCTTCGATGCCGAGAAGAAGACCTACCAGTACTGGGACGGTGTCGCCGGTGAGGCGGTGGACGCGACGTACGACCGCACCGAGACTGTCGACGGTCTGGAGACCTACGTCTACTCGATCGTCGTCTCCGGCGCCCCGATCGAGGTGTCCGAGGGCGTGCCGGGCACCTACTCCACCGACCGGGAGATCTGGGTCGACCCGACCACGGGCGCGATCGTCAACCAGTTCGAGTCGCAGGAGCGGCTCGACGGCGACGGCAACACGTTCCTGGCCCTCGACTACGGCTTCACCGACGCCCAGGTCGCCGGCAACGCCGAGACGTCCAGGAGCAACGCCGGCAGCCTCGACCTGGTGACCGGGACCGTCCCGCTCATCGGCTGGATCCTCGGCATCCCGGCCCTGCTGATCGGCATCGCGCTGCAGCTGATGCGTCCGCGTTCGGCCTGACGTCCTCGCCGACGCGATCACGTCGCCGGCTCAGCGCGCAGGCAACAGGTGCGCCACGAAGATCGCCGTCCCCGGAGTCAGCGTGCCACGCGCGCGTGACCACCCGCCCCAGACCCGGTCGTGGTCCTGGGGCCACTCCGGCTCGACGAGGTCGGCGAGCGTGAAACCGTGCCCGGACAGGATCCGCACCCAGTCGCCGAGGGTGCGGTGGTGCTCGACGTAGGACACGACTCCCGAGTCATCGTCGATCTCCACGTAGGGGGTGCGGTCCCAGTAGGACTGGGTGGCCCTCAGGCCGGCGTCGCCGGGGTCGTCGGGGAACATCCACCGGGTCGGGTGGGTGATGGAGAAGGCGAAGCGGCCCTGCGGGCGCAGCACGCGCGCCACGTCGGCCACGGCGTCGTCGATGTCGCTGACGAACTGGAGCGCCCCGAAGGAGCAGAAGACGATGTCGAAGCTCCCGGGAGCGAACGGGAGCTCGGTCGCGGTGCCGCGCACGGACGGGACCGGGATGCCGCTCTCCTCGTCGAGGCGGAGCGAGTGCTGCAGCTGGCGGTGGGAGAGGTCGAGGCCGAAGCCACGCCCTCCGTGGGCGCGGACCCAGCGCGAGCACTGGCCGGCTCCGCTGCCGACCTCGAGCACGTCGAGCCCGCTCACCGCGCCGAGGATGCCCAGGTCGTCCTCGGTGTGGCCCTCGGGCCCCCACACGAAGCCGGAGTCGCCGAGGAAGGCGCCATGGGTGGCCTGGTACTCGTCGGCGTAGCGGTCCCAGTCGGGGCCGTTGGCAGCGCGTGACTCCTGCTCGGAGACAGGGCGCCGCTCGACCCGGACGGACTGCGGCTGGTGATCCTCCACCCCCGGAGCGTAGTCATGCCGGCGGGCCACCCCTCGTGGCACCATCTGTCGGTGAGCGAGCTCGGCACGTCCTTGACCCCGCTGGCCGGTGGTCACTCCGGCCGTACGTTCCTCAGCGAGGTGGCGGGCGAGCGCTCGGTCGTCCGGATCTACCCGCCCGGCGACGCCCGAGGGCCGCAGGCGCCCGACGTGGACGCCGCCGTGCTGCGGCTGGTCCGGGGGCTGCTGCCGGTCCCGGACGTCCTCGACGTACGCAGCGCCGGGGCCGGCTCCGGGCGACCCGGGCTGCTCGTGACGTCGTGGATGCCGGGGGAGCGGGGCGACGTGGTCGCCTCCCGTCTCGACGGGTCGGGGTGGGGACGGTTCGGCCGGTCCATGGGCCACGCGGCCGCGACGCTGGCCGCGATGCCGATGCTGCGCCCCGGGCGGTTCGCCGACGCCGACCTGGGACTGGCGGCGCTCCCGGAGGGCGACCTCGTCGAGTGGGTCGGCGCCCACCTCCGCGACTGGACCGACGCCGACCGTGCACGCCTCGTCGCGGTGGCCGAGCGGGCCCAGGACGTCCTGGACGGGCTCGACCGGACGTGTGTGGTGCACAGCGACCTGAACCCCAAGAACGTCCTCGTCGACCCGGTCTCGCTGGAGCTGACCGCGATCGTCGACTGGGAGTTCGCGCACTCCGGACACCCGTGGACCGACGTGGGCAACCTGCTGCGGTTCGAGCGTCACCCGGCCTACGTCGAGGGGGTCCTCCACGCGTGGACGGCGGCACACGGCGGACGTCCGGACGCGCTCCTCGACGGCGCCCGGGCGGCTGACCTCCGGGCCCTGGGCGACCTGGCGTCGCGGGCCGGTACGAACCCGGTCGCCGACCGCGCCGCCGTGCTCCTGCGGGCCATCGCCGAGACCGGTGACCTCCACGCGTGGCCGCAGCCCTCCGGCACAGGTGCGTGAGCGTGCGCCGAGCGTGCCTCCCCGGTTGGACGTCGGCAGACGTACGCGCGTACGCTTGGGTGTTGCGCCAGTCGTCCTGCCCGGCTTCCATACCGAGCGAATCCCGGCTCGCCGTGTCCTCGTCAGTGACTCGTCACCGACCAGACCGGTGAAACAGACGTCTCACGCGCGTCCGCACAACTCCATCCATCCCAAGGAATCACCTCCCTTATGACGCTCCTCTCTCATCTGCACGACTACGACGCCCCCCAGGTGGCGATCAACGACATCGGGTCCGAAGAGGACTTCCTCGCGGCGATCGACGCCACGATCAAGTACTTCAACGACGGCGACATCGTCGAGGGCACCATCGTCAAGGTGGACCGCGACGAGGTCCTTCTCGACATCGGCTACAAGACCGAGGGCGTCATCCCCTCACGCGAGCTGTCCATCAAGCACGACGTCGACCCCAACGAGGTCGTTTCCGTGGGCGACAAGGTCGAGGCCCTCGTCCTCCAGAAGGAGGACAAGGAAGGCCGGCTCATCCTGTCCAAGAAGCGCGCCCAGTACGAGCGCGCCTGGGGCACCATCGAGCAGGTCAAGGAAGAGGACGGCGTCGTCGAGGGCACCGTCATCGAGGTCGTCAAGGGCGGTCTCATCATCGACATCGGCCTGCGCGGCTTCCTGCCCGCGTCGCTGGTGGAGATGCGCCGCGTGCGCGACCTGCAGCCCTACGTCGGCCAGGTCCTCGAGGCGAAGATCATCGAGCTCGACAAGAACCGCAACAACGTGGTCCTCTCGCGCCGTGCCTGGCTCGAGCAGACCCAGTCCGAGGTGCGTCACGGCTTCCTGACCCAGCTCCAGAAGGGTCAGATCCGCAAGGGTGTCATCTCCTCCATCGTCAACTTCGGTGCGTTCGTGGATCTCGGCGGCGTCGACGGTCTGGTGCACGTCTCCGAGCTGTCCTGGAAGCACATCGACCACCCGTCGGAGGTCGTCGCCGTCGGCGACGAGGTCACCGTCGAGGTGCTCGACGTCGACATGGACCGCGAGCGTGTCTCCCTGTCGCTGAAGGCGACGCAGGAGGACCCGTGGCAGCACTTCGCCCGCACCCACCAGATCGGTCAGATCGTGCCGGGCAAGGTCACCAAGCTGGTGCCCTTCGGTTCGTTCGTCCGCGTCGAGGAGGGCATCGAGGGCCTGGTGCACATCTCCGAGCTCGCCGAGCGTCACGTCGAGATCCCCGAGCAGGTCGTCCAGGTCAACGACGACGTCATGGTCAAGATCATCGACATCGACCTCGAGCGTCGCCGGATCTCGCTGTCGCTCAAGCAGGCCAACGAGACCGCTGCTGCCGCGGACGTGGAGGAGTTCGACCCCACGCTCTACGGCATGACGGCCACCTACGACGAGCAGGGCAACTACGTCTACCCCGAGGGCTTCGACCCCGAGACGGGCGAGTGGCTCGAGGGCTTCGACGACCAGCGCGCGGTCTGGGAGGACCAGTACGCCAAGGCGCACACCCGCTGGGAGCAGCACGTCAAGCAGCAGGCTGACGCCAAGGTCGCCGAGGCCGAGGCGAGCGAGGCCACGTCCTACTCCTCCGGGGGCGACGTGGCCACCGACGACGAGACCGGTGGCACCGACACCGGTGGCTCGCTCGCGTCCGACGAGGCGCTGCAGGCGCTTCGCGAGAAGCTCACGGGTGGTCAGGCCTGATCGCCTGAGGCTCTGACACCAGCACGACGGCCCGCCGGGATCCCCGGCGGGCCGTCGTCGTTCCCAGCGGGGCGCTGTCGTCGGGGCGCAGGGCCGAGCACGGCATGCCCGGCCGACCTCCACGCCACCCGACGTCCTCGGTAGCCTTGACCGCGTGAACGCGACTCCGCTGACCGACCTGCCCGCTGCCGACCTCGCCGAGCTGCTGGAGGAGCAGCGAGCGGCGTACGCCGAGCTCAAGGCGCAGGGCCGCACGCTGGACCTGACGCGCGGCAAGCCGTCCGCCCAGCAGCTCGACCTGGCCGACGACCTGCTGCGCCTCCCGACGACCACGAAGGACTCGAAGGGCGTCGACGTACGCAACTACGGCGGCCTCGAGGGCCTCGGCGACCTGCGTGCGATGTTCGCCGAGCTGCTGTGGGTCGAGCCGGATCAGGTCGTGGCCGGTGGCAACTCCAGCCTGACGATGATGCGCGACACCCTCGTCTACCTGATGCTCTTCGGCGGCGTCGACTCGGAGCGGCCGTGGAGCCAGGAGGAGAAGGTCCGCTTCGTGTGCCCGGTGCCCGGCTACGACCGCCACTTCACCCTGCTCGAGAGCCTCGGCATCGACATGGTGACCGTCCCGATGCACCACGACGGTCCGGACGTCGCCGCCGTCGCCGCGCTGGTCGCCGATGACCCGAGCATCAAGGGCATCTGGATCGTCCCGACCTACGCCAACCCGTCGGGATCGATCGTCAGCCAGGACGTCGCCGCGCGGCTGGCGGCGATGCCGACCGCAGCGCCCGACTTCAAGATCTTCTGGGACAACGCCTACGCGCTGCACCACCTCACCGAGGAGGAGGCCAAGAGTGCCGACATCCTCACCCTGGCGTCCGCGGCAGCGCACCCGCACCGCCCGATCATGTTCGCCTCGACGTCCAAGATCTCCTACGCCGGATCCGGCGTCGCGTTCCTCGCAGCGTCCACGGACAACGTCGCGTGGTACCTCGGCCACCTCGGCAACGGCTCCATCGGTCCGGACAAGGTCAACCACCTGCGCCACGTCGAGTTCTTCGGCTCCGCGCAGGGCGTGCGCGACCACATGGTCAAGCACCGCGAGATCATCGCCCCCAAGTTCGCCGAGGTGGATCGCGTCCTCACCGAGCGCCTCGGGGGCCGCGGCGTCGCGACGTGGAACAACCCTGCGGGTGGCTACTTCGTCAACCTCGACGTCGTCCCCGGCACGGCCAGCCGCGTCGTCGCCCTGGCCAAGGAGGCCGGCATCGCCCTGACCCCTGCCGGGTCGTCCTTCCCCTACAAGCAGGACCCGCACGACACCAACATCCGGCTGGCGCCGACGATGCCGCCGCTCGCCGAGGTGACCCAGGCGATGGAGGCTGTGGCGACCTGCGTGCTCCTGGCGGCTGCGGAGGACCTGGCGGCTGCGCAGCAGCCGGCCTGACGCGACAGCGCATCCGAGGAGGTCCTCGACGTGCTGTCGGTGCAGCGTCGTAGGGTCGAGGAGATTCTGCTCGTCGTCGTGGGGGAGAGCCAGTGAGCGTTCGGGTCGGACTGACCGGAGGCATCGCCTCGGGCAAGAGCACCGTGTCGGCGCTGCTCACCGAGCTCGGGGCCGTCGTGATCGACGCGGACGTCCTCGCACGCGAGGTCGTGGAGCGGGACTCGCCGGGACTTGCTGCGGTGGTGTCCGAGTTCGGTCCGCAGGTCCTCACGCCCGAGGGCGACCTCGACCGCCCGGCGATGGGCGCGGTGGTCTTCGGCGATGCCGAGGCTCGCGGGCGCCTCGAGGCGATCATCCACCCGCTGGTCCGTGCGAGGGCCGCTGAGCTCGAGGTGGAGGCGCCCGAGGGTGCTGTCATCGTGCACGACATCCCCCTGCTCGCCGAGGGTGGACGGGCCGCCGGCTTCGACGTCGTGGTGGTCGTGGACGCGCCGGCGGATCTCCAGCTCGCCCGGATGGTCGAGGACCGGGGGTGGACGGCCGAGGACGCCGCGTCCCGGATCGGTGCCCAGGCGACGCGCCAGGACCGGCTGGCGATCGCGACCTACGTCATCGACAACACCGGCACGCTGGACGAGCTGCGCGACCAGGTCGTGCAGGTGCACGCCGGGCTGGTCGCCCGGGCCTGAGATGTCCAGGTCTCTCGGGTGCGCCGGGTAGCCTCCGGGCGTGCTCCCGATGCGACCCCGACTGGCTCTGAGTGCGGTCGCAGTCCTGCTCGTGAGCGGCTGCGCGCCGGTGGGATCCGGCTCGGACGACACCGCCCCGGTGACCTCCTCGCCCAGCACTGCGAGCACATCGCCGACGTCCCCGACGCCGGCTCCCCCCACGCCGGCTCCCGTGCCGACGGACCCGCCCGCGACCGAGTCAGCCGACGACCCGGACACCCCGTCCTCGTGGGGCCCGACGGTCGGCGAGATCGAGGCGGCGCAGGAGCTGGTCAGCACGTGGACCCCTGAGCAGCTGGCGGGCGGCGTGATCGTCGGACGCTTCCACGGCTCCGACCCCGAGGAGCCCGCCTCCCTGGTGCGCGGGCTCCACCTGGCCGGCGTCTCGGTGACGGGGGACAACGTGGTCGATGAGGTCCAGGTGCTGGCGATGACCTCGGCCCTGGCGGACGCTGCTGAGGACGACGGTCGCGACTTCCCCCCGGTGATCGGCGTGGACCAGGAGGGCGGCTACGTCTCGCACCTGCGCGGCATCGCCACCGACTTCCCGCACTTCCGGGCCGCCGGCCTCGCCATCGAGGCAGACGCCGGTCAGGGCCGGCGGGTCACCCGGCAGGCGGCCCTGACCACGGGCCTCGAGCTGCGCGGGCTGGGCTTCACCTGGGTGTTCGCGCCGGTCGCGGACGTCACCATCGGTGCCGCAGACCCCACGATCGGACCGCGATCACCGTCGCAGGACCCCCGGGTCGCCGCGCAGGCGATCGGCGCGGCGATCAAGGGCTTCGACGACGCCGGGATCGTCTCGACCGTGAAGCACTTCCCCGGCCACGGCACGGCCACGACCGACAGCCACGACACCCTGCCGATCGTGGACTCGGGTGTGGCCGAGCTCCGCAGTCGTGACCTCCCGCCCTTCGAGTCCGCCATCGCCGAGCGGGCCCCGGCGGTGATGCTCAGCCACCTCGACCTGAGGAGGATCGCGCCCGGCGTCCCGGCGAGCATGGCGCCCGAGGTCTACGAGATCCTGCGCGACGACCTCGGCTTCGAGGGCGTCACGATCACCGACTCCCTCGGCATGGGTGCTGTCGGGGGTCGGCCCACCCCGGCGCTCCAGGCGCTCGAGGCGGGAGCAGACCTGCTGCTGATGCCCGTGGACACCGTCACCACCCACCAGATCGTCGTAGAGGCGATCCTCTCGGGCGAGGTCTCGCGCGAGCGGGTGGAGGAGGCAGCAGCACGGGTCGTCGCCCTCCAGGTGTGGCAGGCCCGCGTCGCAGCCCGACGGCCTGTGCCCCTCGACGTGGTCGAACGGGCACAGGCCGCCAGTGCAGCGCTGGAGTCCGCGGCCTACTGAGGCCCCGGGACGTCCCGGATCAGGCCGCGAGGTCCGGATCGCCGGCGCGACGCAGCTTCTGCAACGCCTCACGCTCGAGCTGGCGCACGCGCTCGGCGGAGATGCCGTGTCGCGCACCGATGTCGGCGAGCTTGTGCTGGCGACCGTCGGCCAGGCCGTAGCGGGCCCGGACGATGTCGGCGGAGCGGTCGTCGAGGATGCCGACCAGGTCCTCGAGGCGCCGGCGCGCCTCTGCGTCGAGGACGGTCAGGTCGGGTCCGGGAGCAGTCTCCTGCGCCATGAGGTCACCCAGCGAGGTGTCGCCGTCCTCGTCCACCGGAGTGTCCAGCGACACGTGGTCGCGCCCCCAGCTCATCAGGTCGAGCACCCGGTCGATGTCCATGCCGAGCTCCGTGGCGATCTCGTGCGGCTCGGGGTCACGCCCGAGCTGGCGCTCCAGCGTGCGACGTGCGCTGCCGACCTGGTTGAGCTCCTCGACGACGTGCACCGGCAGCCGCACGACGCGGGCCTGCTGCGCGATGCCGCGGGTGATCGCCTGGCGCACCCACCACGTGGCGTAGGTCGAGAACTTGTAGCCCTTGGTGTAGTCGAACTTCTCGACCGCCCGGATCAGACCGGTGTTGCCCTCCTGGATCAGGTCGAGCATGGGCATCTGCGACCGGCCGTACTTGCGGGCGATCGACACGACCAGTCGGAGGTTGGCCTCGATGAACCGGTCGACGGCGAGTCGACCCTGCTCGGCGAGCCACTCGAGCTCCTCCTCGTCGGCCCTCATCGGGGCGCCGCCCTTGCGGCGGCCGATGCGGCCGGTGTCGAGGAGGTGCTGGGCCAACAGGCCCGCCTCGATGGTCTTGGACAGCTCGACCTCGGTCTCGGCGTCGAGCAGCGGGGTGCGGGCGATCTCGTCGAGGTAGAGGCCGACGCTGTCGCGCCCCTCGATCTCACGAGTCGTGGTGGTGCGCTTTGCCTGTGCTGTGCTCATCTCATCCTCCAGGTCCTCGTACGACCACCCCGTCGCACATCTGTTCCAACGTCTGTGTCCGTAGCGGGATTCCCGAACGGATTGCTCCCAGCCGACTTCTGTTGCGGTGTTATTTCGTGCCCTACACCTGCCTTGACGAGCCAGCGCCGCCGGTAGTTGCACGATCTACGAACTCTCAGGGACTTCTCAGGGGTTCCCCTCGCGATCGGGAACATGCACCGCGCCCATCCGGGTGGGTGGAGGTGCTGCGGCCGGAAGAGGATCAGGCCTCGGTCGTCGGCTCGACGCGGTGCAGCGCGGGGTCGTCGACCTTGAAGCTGCGCACGGGCCCGGGTGGTGTGCCGGCTGTCTCGAAGCGCACCGTCACCACCCCTGATCCCGAGCCCCAGACCCACCCAGGGCCCAGGTCGTCGTGCCTGACGTCCGCACCCGGCGGCCAGGTGCGGCGCGGCGGCTCCGGGAGCACGACCGCGAGGTCCTCCTCGTCGGCGACCTCACCGAAGAGGTCCTCCTGGACCCAGTCGGCCAGTCCGGAGACCCCGACGCCCAGCAGTCGTACGCCACCGGTCGTGTCGAGGTCGCGCAGCAGCGAACGAGCGACCCGCCCGATGGTGGCACCGTCGTCGGTGGGGCTCGACAGCGTGCTGGAGCGACTCAGGGTGGTGAAGTCGTGCAGCCGGACCTTGATCGACACCGTCCGCCCGGAGAAGCCGTTCTTGCGCATCCGGGTCCCGACATCCTTGGCGTGCCTGGTGAGCAGTCCCTCCATGAGGATGCGGTCGTCGAGGTCGTTGTCGTAGGTGCCCTCGACGCTGATGGACTTGGTCTCCCGCTCGGCCAGGACCGGTCGTGAGTCCTGCGCGCGCGCCAGCTGCCACAACCCGTGACCCTGTGCCTGGCCGACCAGACGGACGAGCTCGTCCTCACTGACCTGCTCCAGCTCGGCGATGGTGTGGATGCCGGCGCGCCGGAGCCGCTCGGCCGTCACCGGTCCGACGCCCGGGATCACCGTCACCCTCATCGGCCGCAGCAGGGCGAGCTCGGCGCCGGGCGGCACGACCGTCATGCCGTCGGGCTTGTCGATCTCGCTGGCGACCTTGGCGAGAAACTTCGAGGAGGCGATGCCGACCGTCGCGGTGAGCCCGCCGGTGACCTCGTGCACGCGTTGTCTCAGCCGCTCGCCCGCCTCGGTGACCGTGGCGACCTCGAGGTCGCGCAGCTCGGCCGCCGCCAGGTCGACGAACGCCTCGTCGAGCGACAGCGGCTCCACCAGGGGCGACAGCTCGCGGAGCACCTGCATGACCCGGGTGCTCGTCTCGCGGTAGGCGTGGAAGCGCCCGCTCAGGAACGCGGCGTGCGGACAGCGCGCTCGCGCCTCGCGCCCGGACATGGCGGACCCCACACCGAACGTCCGCGCCTCGTAGGAAGCGGTGGCGACCACTCCGCGGCCACCGGTGCCGCCGACGATGACCGGCTTGCCCCGCAGGGAGGGCTTGTCGCGCTGCTCGACCGCGGCGAAGAAGGCGTCCAGGTCCAGGTGGAGGATCGACGCGGTGGAGCGCATCCCACGATTGTCGCAGCCCACCAGGTGTCCACAGTCCCGCCCCGGAGGCCTTTCTCCACAGGGTCCGGCCCGGTGGTGCGTGAGGCGTCGGTGGTCGCGGGAACCGTTCCTCGCATGGACCCCATCGACCGCCTCCCACTCCCCTCCCACCAGTCCGACCCCGGCCAGGGTGACCCGGACCAGGCAGACCGCGGCCGGGGCGACCCGCCGCCGACCTTGTTGCGCGCGCGCACGCCTGCTGACATCGCCGCCTTCGTGCCGCTCGCCCTCGGCTTCCTGCCCGAGCGATCGGTGGTGATGGTCAGCATCGGGCGCAGCGGCGGCATGCACGCCCGCGTCGACCTGCCGCACGACCTCGACGACGTCGACGACGTGGTGGAGGCACTCCTGCGTCCGGCCAGGCGCCACGGGGTCGACGACGTCATCGTGGTCGTCTACGACGATGACACGACCGTCGCGGACGAGGCCGCGTGGGCGATCCACGAGGAGTTCACTGCGGCAGGCATCGGGGTGCGTGAGGTGCTGCGCGTCCACGACGACCACTGGTTCGCCGTTCTTCCGGGGGCACCGCTCGAGGCCTACGGGGGCGTGCCGTTCACCCTCTCGGAACACCGCTTCACCGCCCAGGGCGTCTTCGACGGCCGCGTGACCCACGCGAGCCGCGAAGCGCTGCGCTCGACGATCGCCCCAGACCCGGTCGGTGTCCGCGCCCTCGAGCCCGAGCTCGCCGGTGCGGCACCGCTGCCCGCCGGAGGGGTGGAGGCGCTCACCCGCCGCCACGTCGAGGACGGCACGATGTTCAGCGACCGTGAGCTCGCCTCGGTCGCTCAGTCGATCGTCTCGGGGGACCGGCGCGACGAGGCGTGGGTGTGGCTGAGCCGCAGCGAGGCACGGGGAGCCGTCGACCTCTGGTCCGACGCCCTGCGCCGGCTGCCACCGAACCACGTCCCGTCCGCCGCAGCAGTCGTCGCCTTCGCCGCGTGGCTGGTCGGCGACGGAGCGCTGGCGTGGTGCGCGATCGACCGCTGCCACGAGGCGCAACCCGGGCACTCCCTCGGGGGGCTCGTGGCGCAGCTGCTGGAGAGCGCGACCTCACCCGACTCGTGGGAGGTCCTGCGCCACGAGCTGGGGGGGACCGCCGACCCGGCGGCCTGAGCGCCGGCACGGGGCTGGCCGCTCGCCGTGGTCGCCATGCCCGTCGGGATGGTTCCCGCAGCCAGTCCACGTGGCTAGGGTGCCGTCATGGGTGAAGAGGTCGACCAGCAGGAGTTCAGCCGGGCCGACCGGACCCGGCACCGCGAGAAGGTGCGTCGCAACCTCGACGTCTTCGCCCGGATGCTGCGCGAGGCGCGCTTCGACACCGACGATCCGATGACGGGTCTCGAGATGGAGCTCAACCTCATCGACGAGGCAGGTGACCCGGCGCTGAAGAACGCAGAGGTCCTCGCCGCCATCGCCGATCCCGACTTCCAGACCGAGCTGGGCCAGTTCAACATCGAGATCAACCTGGCCCCGGCCAAGCTGCGCGAGGGCGGTCTCTCGACCTTCGAGAACAAGCTGCGACTCTCGCTCAACGACGCCGAGGAGAAGGGCGCCAAGGTGGGCGCCCACCAGGTGATGATCGGCATCCTGCCGACCCTCGCCGAGGGGCACATGCGACCCGAGTCGCTCAGCGCCAACCCGCGCTACAAGCTGCTGTCCGAGCAGATCCTCGCCGCACGCGGTGAGGACATCACGATCAGCATCTCCGGCCGTGAACGCCTGAGCACGACTGCCGACTCCATCGTCCCCGAGGCCGCGTGCACCAGCACCCAGTTCCACGTGCAGACGTCGCCCGACCAGTTCGGCGCCTACTGGAACGCCGCCCAGGCCATCGCCGGGATCCAGGTGGCGGTGTCGGCCAACTCGCCCTTCCTCCTCGGCAAGGAGCTCTGGCGCGAGACGCGCATCCCACTCTTCGAGCAGGCCACCGACACCCGCAGCGAAGAGCTCAAGGCCCAGGGCGTTCGCCCCCGCGTGTGGTTCGGGGAGCGGTGGATCACCTCCGTCTTCGACCTGTTCGAGGAGAACGTCCGCTACTTCCCGGCGCTCCTCCCGGTCACCGACGAAGAGGACCCGCTTGAGGTCCTCGAGTCCGGCGGTACGCCGCTACTGCACGAGCTGCGGCTGCACAACGGCACCATCTATCGCTGGAACCGCCCGGTCTACGACGTCGCCGACGGCGTACCGCACCTCCGGGTGGAGAACCGGCTCCTGGCCGCCGGTCCCACGGTCGCCGACACCATCGCCAACGCAGCACTCTGGTTCGGCCTGGTCCGCTACCTCGCCGAGAGCGAGCGGCCCCTGTGGTCGCAGATGTCGTTCTCGGCCGCTGAGGAGAACTTCCACGTCGCCGCCCAGTTCGGCGTCGACGCCCAGGTCTACTGGCCCGGCGTCGGACAGGTCCGTGCCACGGAGCTGGTGCTGAGGCGCCTGTTGCCGATGGCGCGTGCGGGACTGGACTCATGGGGGGTGCCGGCACAGGAGAGCGACCGCTACCTCGGCATCATCGAGCAGCGCTGCCAGCAGGAGACCAGCGGTGCAGCGTGGTTCGTCGAGCGCGTACGCCAGCGCGGGGGAGCGGACCGCTTCGACGCGCTCCGCGCGACGCTGCTCGACTACCGCGAGCGGATGCACAGCAACCAGCCCGTGCACCTGTGGGACTGAGCTGCGCGTTCAGGTCCGCCGACGTAGCCGCCGCCACTCGCAGCGCACGCCGCTGACGGGGTCGAACCACCCGTGACGAGTCACCACCACCAGCGCGACGGGTGAGCCGAGGGCGGCGCTCGCCCACCGGGTGGGGCCGAGCCAGCGGAGGTCGTCGTCGTGCGGGGTCAGCTCGCCCGGACGGGTGAGCCACAGGAACGGACGCTGGGTCAGGAGGCACCCCTGCCGCAGCAGCGCGAGCGCGACGTCGGCGCGCAGGCCGGCATCGGCGGCCGACCGGTCCTCGACGTGGTGCACGCTGCGCCCCGGCTCGCCGACACGCAGGGTGGGCGGGAATTGACGCCGCGACTCCGTCTCGACGAGCTCCAGCGCGGCGGCACGCAGCGCCCGGTGCGTGTGCCGGTCGATGGGAGCCTGCAGTCCGAGCTGGAGTGCCACCCGACCCACCCTGCCCCAGCAGGACGCCTGCGACGCACCTCTCCACAGGCTGCCCAACCACGCTGACATCGGTTACGGTGCCCACAGGTCCGCGGCGAGACGCCGAGGCCACGAGAGGAGACACCATGGGCACCGTTGTCGTCGGATACGTCCCCAAGCCGGAGGGCGAAGCCGCCCTTGCCGCTGGCATCAACGAGGCGAAGATGCGCGGCAGCACACTGATCGTGGTGAACTCGCACCGCGGAGGTCAGGACTTCGATGGCTCGGCGGCGAGCGCCGCCGAGGGTGCCATGGCCGGCATCAAGACGACCCTCGAGGCATCCGGCGTGGAGCACGAGATCCGCCAGCTCGTACGAGGCTTCGAGCCGGCCGAGGACCTGATCAGCATCGCCGAGGCCAACGACGCCGAGCTGCTGGTCATCGGGCTGCGGCGCCGCTCACCGGTCGGCAAGCTCATCCTGGGCAGCAACGCCCAGCGCGTGCTGCTCGATGCCCACTGCCCGGTCCTGGCGGTCAAGGCCCAGTAGCCGATGGGCTTCCAGATCACTGGCGACCCAGCCGCCGACAAGGTGCTCGACGGCTCACCGTTCGCGCTGCTCGCCGGCATGATGCTGGACCAGCAGTATCCGATGGAGCATGCGTTCAGGGGCCCGGCCAAGGTGCTCGACCGCTTCGGGACCTTCGCGCCGGACGCCATCGCGGCCGCGGATCCGCACGAGTTCGCCGAGATGGCCTCGACCACTCCGGCGATCCACCGGTTCCCGGGCTCGATGGCAGCGCGGCTGCAGGAACTGGCGCGCATCGTCGAGGAGACCTACGGCGGGGACGCGTCGCGACTCTGGTCCGAGGCAGCAGACGGCAAGGACCTGCTGAAGCGGGTGATGTCGCTGCCCGGCTTCGGCAAGCAGAAGGCCCAGATCTTCGTGGCGTTGCTGGCCAAGCAGCTCGACGTACGTCCTGAGGGGTGGGAGGACGCCGTCGGCGACTATGCCCTCGAGGGCCACCGCTCGGTCGCCGATGTGGTCGACGCCGACTCGCTGCAGAAGGTGCGCGACTTCAAGAAGTCCGCGAAGGCTGCGGCGAGGACCTCCGACTGATCTGCGCCCTGCCGGTGTCAGAACCCGGGGAGTGTCGTGGCAGAATGACGTCAGCGGCTCTTGACGTCACCGGGTCTCGCCGTGCCCCGAAGTCCTCGACGAGAGGTGTTCGTGTCCTCACACGCACGCAAGTTGCTCCCCGCAGAGGTGCTGTCGCACCCCTCCATCTCCGCTTTGATCGCCAGCAGCACGCCCACCGGCTCCGTCTCTCCCGGGGACGTACGTCAGGCGAGTGACGACGCAGGGGTCGAGCCCAGGCACCTGAAGGCCCTGCTGGTGCACCTGAGCGGTCTCGGCATCTCGGTCCAGTTCGACGCCGCCACCGGCGTGCGTGCCGTTGCCGCGACCAGCAAGCGCGCCACCACGTCGTCGACGGCCAAGAAGGCCCCGGCGAAGAAGGTCGCCGCCGAGGAGCCCGTCAAGCCTGCTGCGAAGAAGGCGGCTGCCAAGAAGGCCCCGGCCAAGAAGGCAGCCACCGAGGTCGTCGACCTGGGTGCCGTCGCGGCGCCGCTGATCGGCGCCGACGGCAAGAAGACCCTGCCCGACATCCCGGACGCCGAGTTCGAGAAGGCTGTGGTCGTCGACCCGACGATCAAGGAGGACGAGAAGCAGGCCTTCACCGTCTCAGCGGCCGACGAGACCGACGAGCCCGAGCAGCAGGTGATGGTCGCCGGTGCCACCGCCGACCCCGTCAAGGACTACCTCAAGCAGATCGGCAAGGTCCCCCTCCTCAACGCCGAGATGGAGGTCGAGCTGGCGAAGCGCATCGAGGCCGGCCTCTTCTCGGAGGAGAAGCTCGGCAAGGGTGGTCGGATCAGCCCGAAGATGCTCGAGGAGTACGAGTGGATCTCGCAGGACGGTCGTCGTGCCAAGAACCACCTTCTCGAGGCCAACCTGCGACTCGTCGTCTCGCTGGCCAAGCGCTACACCGGTCGCGGGATGCTCTTCCTCGACCTGATCCAGGAGGGCAACCTCGGTCTGATCCGTGCGGTCGAGAAGTTCGACTACACCAAGGGCTACAAGTTCTCGACCTATGCCACGTGGTGGATCCGTCAGGCGATCACCCGCGCGATGGCCGACCAGGCGCGGACCATCCGCATCCCGGTCCACATGGTCGAGGTCATCAACAAGCTCGCGCGTGTCCAGCGCCAGATGCTCCAGGACCTGGGCCGCGAGCCCACGCCCGAGGAGCTGGCCAAGGAGCTGGACATGACGCCGGAGAAGGTCATCGAGGTCCAGAAGTACGGCCGCGAGCCCATCTCCCTGCACACCCCCCTCGGTGAGGACGGCGACTCGGAATTCGGTGACCTCATCGAGGACTCCGAGGCGATCGTCCCTGCCGACGCGGTGTCCTTCACGCTCCTGCAGGAGCAGCTGCACGCGGTGCTCGACACCCTGTCCGAGCGCGAGGCCGGCGTGGTCTCGATGCGCTTCGGCCTCACCGACGGCCAGCCGAAGACGCTCGACGAGATCGGCAAGGTCTACGGCGTGACGCGTGAGCGGATCCGTCAGATCGAGTCGAAGACGATGTCCAAGCTGCGTCACCCGAGTCGGTCGCAGGTCCTGCGCGACTACCTGGACTGACGTTCCTCAGCCCCGCGGCTACGGACTGCCACGTCACGCGCGGTAGGTCACGCTCTTGACGACCCTGCCGTTGCGCAGGACCTTGACGACGTGTCGACCCGAGCGGTCCGATGAGGCGATCTTGAGCTTGCGGACTGCGTCCGGACCCTGCGAGAAGGTCTTGCGGACCTTCCGGTCGACCAGCACCGTCCAGGTCAGCGTGTCACCTGCGACGGTCCCGGCGGGAAGGGCGTCGCTCCTGAACGCGAGCCTGACGCCGTTGGTGACCTTCTTCCTCGTGACGGTCCCGGTGACGTCAGACGTGACCACGGGGGTCAGGACCGGGAGGACCGTGGGCGGAACCGTCATCATGGGGTCGTTGATGACGAACTGGTCGGACAGCAACACCTCGCTCGCGATGTCGCTGGCATCGTAGACCGACAGGAGCCCGCTGGCGGTGTACACGCCGGGCTGGTCGAGCGAGGGGCACAGGAGCAGGTCCACGACACGGGTCTGGGACCCTTCGCCGTCCAAGTAGTCCGAGGCTGGTGACGTGGACGGGCCGTTCGCGGTGATGTCGATGTCCCAGTCGTAGACGCTCGTGACCGTCAGTGACCCGTAGTGGTTGACGCAGGTGTCCTCGGGGGCGAGGGTGACGTCCGGGATGATCAGGGTCGCGGTGCCGCCGTGGGGCAGTGTCACGGTGTCGGCACTGGCCGGACCTGCGAACGCAAGTTGCATGAGCATGGCGGCGATCGACGTGGCCACGAACGTGTTCATGCGTTGTGTCAGGTTGCCCTTGACCTTCGGTGGTACGACGCGCGGACGGTCGGTGCGCCGACGCCCCTGGATGGTCACGTCGACAGGAGCGGCCATCCTCGCGCTCAGCCGAAGAGGTGGCGTCATGGCCTGACAGTAGGGACGACGACGTCGACCGGCATCACCGAAGTGGTGTAGAAGACGACCGCCTCACCTACGACCCGAGACCGTAGGCGGCTCTTCCATGCCCCGAGAGTGACGAGGATGCGTGCTGCGACAGCGTCTCCACCCACCTCCGGGAGGGATCACGCGGCTACCGTGAAGGCATGGCGAGGACCCGGAGGACCGTCGCAGCGGCAGCGGCAGCGGCAGCGGCAGCGGCAGCGGCAACGACGGCGGCCGTGCTCGTGCTCTCCGCCTGCTCGGACGATCCGGGCCCCGACGGTGCAGGGTCGTCGACGTCGCCCGACCCGACCCCGTCGGTCTCGCAGCAGGATCCGACATCCGCGCCCGAACCGGCGCCCGACCAGGAGCGACCTCGACGCAGTCCCGTGTCCGCCGACGACCTCGACGTCGCGAGCGCCGTGCGTACGGTGCGCCACCTGGCCGGGGACATCGGCGCGCGCGAGGCGACCGGTCCGGCGTACGCGCGTGCCGCCGGCTGGGTGGCGCGGTCCTTTACGAGACTGGGTTACGACGTCGCACGCCAGGGTTTCGACGTGCCTTCCGGTGAGTCGTGGGGTGTCGCCGTCCCGGCGGGCCGCACCGTCAACCTGGTGGCCACTCCAGCCGGATTCGACAGCAGCCGGCCGCACCTGGTGGTGGGGGCCCACCTCGACACGGTGCCGCAGGCGCCGGGCGCGGAGGACAACGCCTCCGGGGTCGGGGTCATGCTCGCGGTCGCCGAGGCGATCTCGGCGAGACGGACCCGACTGCCGGTCGTCCTCGTCGCATTCGGGGCCGAGGAGCCACGAGGGTCCGGCGACGACCTGCACCACTTCGGGTCACGGGCGTACGTCGCTGCCCTCAGGCCCGCGCAACGCCGCGCGATGCGTGGGATGGTCTCGCTGGACCGCGTGGGTGTCGGGGACGTGGTGCCGGTCGGGTCCGCCGTGGGCTCCGACCCGGTGCAGCGAGCCCTGCTGGCCGCAGCGAGGCGAGTGGGTGCGCCGACGGTCACCGAGGGCGACCAGCGCAGCAGTGACCACTGGTCCTTCGTGAGGGCCGGCCTGCCGGCCGCTCGGCTCGGCTCGACGCCCTACGTGGGCTACCACTCGGCCGGAGACGTTGCGTCGGTCGTGTCGGTGGACCAGCTCCAGCGGGTGGGACGGATCGTGCTGGCCTGGCTTGCGCCGGGGTCGGCCTAGCGACGTGCGGGTCGGCCCAGGTCGGCGCAGTCCCTCAGCGCCTGCCTCCGTGTCATCGCCTGCGCCGCCTCGGGCCCCCGCACGCCTCGGGCCAGCCCGTCGGCGCCTATCTCCGCCGGCCACCAGTGCGACCTCGACACCGCGGCTCGCCCGGACGGTCGGCGTGGGGACCGGACGGTCAGGGTCAGCACGCCGGTGGGTCCGGGCGAGTACCACGCGAAGTTGCCCAGGCCGTAGGCGACGTAGCCGGACCCCAGACGCCCGTCACCCTGCAGCTCGTGGGCGTGGCTGCCGACCACGACGTCGGCGCCGGCGTCCACGAGGCGACGGGCGAGGCTGCGCTGGTCGGTGCTGGGACACCGCGCTCCTTGCACGCCCCAGTGCAGGTAGGCCACGACCACCTCGGCGGTCCGGTCGGCTCGTCGGACCGCCGTCAGGAGGGGACTGGGGTCGAGCGCGTCGGCGGTGCCGCTGAGGGCCCCGGTGGCAGCCCACTGACCGGTGCGGTCGGCGGTCGGGTCCTGGTCGGCCACCGTCGCGGCAAGGGTCGCGACGAGCGTGCCGTCGACGTCGCTCAGTGCAGGGCGGAAGGCCTCGTCGCGGTTGCGACCGATCCCGATGACCGCGAGTGGCGGGTCCCCGTTCGCGGCGCTGTGCACCGCGCGCAGGGTGCTGGGCAGGCGAGGCCTGCCGAAGTCCAGCGCGTGGTTGTTGGCCATGCTCGCCACGTCGATCCCGGCCTCGGACAACGCCGCGAAGGCCTCCGGGCCCGCCGAGAAGGTGAAGCGCTTGCCTGGCTCGGGTCGTCCGCCGGTGCCGACCGAGGTCTCCAGGTTGACGATGGCGAGGTCCGCCGTGGCGAGCGCGCGAGCGGCGGGGGCCAGGGCCGTGGCCGGGTCGCGCAGGCGCTCGGCGAGGACGCCCTCGAAGTGGATGTCGCCCGCCAGCGCGATCCGGATCGGACGCGGACGAGCGCGCGGTGCCGGGCTGGGGCCGAGCGTGGGACCGGTGGTGGGCGCTGCTGGTCCGGAGGCTGCTGTGGTGTCCGCGAGGGACCCGCCCGGGTCGTCCTCGGCGGTGCACCCCGTCGCGACGAGCAGCGCGAGGACGATCGCGGCGGCAGCGCAGCGGCGTACGCCCCTCGCCCTCGCAGCAGCCATCGGTCCATCGTGTCACCGACCACTGCGTGGACGCCGGGAAGTGGGTGGACGGGCGGGGGGTGGGTGCTGACACACTCGGATCATGAGAACTCGGATCGCTCTGGTCGCCGGTGCCGCGCTCGCACTCTGCGGAATCGCCGCCGCCTCTGCGCACGCGGAGTTCTACAGCATCGACGACCCCGCCGACGCGACTGCCTCGCTGAGCGACATCGTGGGCCTCGAGGCCAACCACGGCGGGGACAACCTCCTCGTCAAGGTGCGGTTCAACGAGCTGATGCGCTCCAGCGCGGCGGGGGTGTCGGTCTACCTCGACACCGACCGCGACATGAAGGGGCCCGAGCTCGTGCTCGCCAGCGGCCTGGGCGACGGCACGGACTACGTCCTCACCGCAGCGGACGGCTGGCAGGGCAGTGACGACCGGATCGACTGCGACTACGTCGCGCGCCCGAAGTGGGGCAACGACGTGTTTCGGGCCGCGATCAGCCGAGACTGCTTCGACCGGGCGCCGTCGGTCCGGGTGTCGGCGAAGATGGTCGACCAGGCCGACGGCTCGCACCCGGTCGGCGACTGGGCGCCGAAGCGTCGTCGCTGGAGCCTGCCGATCGCCTCGGGCCTGGGCGCCTGACCCGTGACCCTCAGGCCGCAGCGACGAGCGCCACGGCGAGCCCGCAGAGCAACAGGCCCACGCCCTGGGGTCCGTGGATCCGCTCACGCAGGACGAGCGCGGCCAGTGCGATGGTGATCGCCGGATAGAGCGAGGTCACCACGGACGCCACCGTCAGCAGGCCGGTCTGGCTCGCGAGCAGGAACGCGACGACCGCGGTTGTCGCCAGCACGCCGGAGACAGCACCCCACGCCTGGGAGCGCTCATCGGGCACCCAGCGACCGCCCAGGACCGATGCAGTGGCGGCGACGGCCAGGACGGCCACCCCCTGCGCCACTGCCAGCGGCGCGAAGCCGGCCTCCTCGGGGACCTGGCCCATGGCGGCGAAGAGCAGTCCGAACCCGAGGCCCGCCAGCACACCGTCGAGGATGCCCGCCGCGAGGTCGCCCGACCCGCCAGGCTCCCGGCTCACCAGCCAGATGCCCGGCACCGCTGCGGCGATGCCGAACCAGACGAGCGATGCCGGCCGCTCGCCGCTCGCCACCCCTACACACACCGGGACCAGGGCGGCGCCCACGGCGGAGATGGGCGCGACCACTCCCATCCGGCCGGCGGCGAGCCCGCGGTAGAGGAAGGCCCCACCGGCTCCGCTGCCGATCCCCGCGAGTGCGCCCCACCAGAGATCTCCGCGAGCGGGGGACCCGTCGGCGACGACCGCGAGCAGGACCGCGCCGGCGAAGGCGGCCAGTGAGCCGACGAAGGCGACCGGCCACGCCGACGTACGCCGCGAAGCCAGACCGCCGATGAAGTCGGACAGTCCGTAGCCCAGCGCGGCGGCGAGGGCGAGCAGGACCGCCATCAGGTCAGGACCACACCGACGGACCAGGTGACCGCTGCGAGGAAGGCGGCGACCAGCTCGATGAGGATCGAGACCCCGACCGCCTTCAGCGCCGAGACCGTCGACGGCCACGCCCCGACGGCACCGACGCGTGCCCGCTCGGCGACGTAGACGCCCACCACGAAGCCGACGAACATGCCGAGCACGGGAATGACGAAGAAGCCGACGAAGGCCATCAGCGCTCCGACGAGCAGGGTGCGGTGGGGGACACCTGCCGCCTTGAGGCGGCGCCCGGGTATGAGGTACTTCACGACGGATCCACCGACGAGCAGCGTGGCGGCCAGGGCGAAGACCACCCAGCCGGTCGTGGTGGCGATCTCGAGCGCCCAGACGAGGATCGCACCGAGCACCAGGACCGTGCCGGGCAACACCGGGGCGATGATGCCCGCGATGCCGACGGCGATCACGACGGCGATCAGGATCTCGGTGGCGCTCACGGCGCCAGCCTTCCAGAGGGGTGGCCCCGGACGCACCACGGCCCCGGAAGCGTCGTCCGGGGCCGTGGTGGAAGTCGGGGAGGGTCGGGAGTGCGTGCTCAGGCGTTGCCGTCGGCAGCCGGAGCCGCCGGAGTCTCCAGCTTGTGGGTCTCGTCGTGGACGGCAGCCGCGACCTCGCGCAGCTTGTCGCCGTGCTCCCGGGCGTGGTGGGCGCAGAAGAGCAGCTCACCGCCGGTCTGGAGCTCCACACGGAGGTAGGCCTGTGCACCGCAGCGATCGCAGCGGTCCATGGCCGTCAGTACGGCCTGGGTGGGTGCTGTGGCAGTGGTCACGTCAGCCTCATTTCTGTTCATCGGTGTCTTGCCCAACGTAGCCAGTGGGGCAAAGATTCCCCGCCAACCTGGATCACTCACGAACCCCTTCAGTCAATCACGTCACCTGGTGCACCGCGGGCGTTGTCCGCATCTGTGGACCAGCCGTTGTAGAAGTGAGACCTCCGATGTCGACCACGCTAGCCCTCGCGGGGTGCGTGGGTCCGGCAAGGCGTGCCTGCGTCGTCGTACGGCGTGTCGCAGGTAGGTTCTGCCTCGTGGCAGCACCCGCGGACAACACCTACAACGCAGCGCACCTTCTCGTCCTCGAGGGCCTCGACGCGGTGCGCAAGCGCCCGGGCATGTACATCGGCTCCACGGACACCCGAGGGTTGATGCACTGCCTGTGGGAGATCATCGACAACGGCGTGGACGAGGCCCTGGCCGGCGTCGCGCACCGCGTCGAGGTGACGTTGCACGCGGACGGCTCGGTCGAGGTCCACGACGACGGCCGGGGGATCCCGACCGACAAGGAGCCCAAGACCGGCCTGAGCGGGGTGGAGGTCGTGGCCACCAAGCTGCACGCCGGCGGCAAGTTCGGGGGCGGCTCCTACGTCGCCACCGGCGGACTGCACGGCGTCGGACTGTCGGTCGTCAACGCGCTCTCGTCGCGGATGGACATCGACGTCGACCGCGCACCGAGCCAGCAGGGGCTGTCCTTCAAGCGTGGGGCCCCCGGGGTCTTCGACGGTGAGGGCCCGGACGCGCCCTTCACGGCGACCTCCGGCCTGACCCGCAAGGGCAGGCGCGTCGCGAAGGACAGGACCGGGACGAGGATCCGCTTCTGGCCCGACACGCAGGTCTTCACCAAGGACGCGCGCTTCGAGATGGAAGGGCTGCTCGGGCGCGCCCGGCAGACGTCGTACATCGTGCCGGGACTCGAGCTCGTCATCCGCGACCAGCGCACCTCGGAGGTCCTCGAGGAGAGGTTCCGCCACGACGGGGGCATCGCGGAGTTCGTCGCGTTCCTCGCCCACGGCGAGCCTGTCACCGACATCCTGCGGCTGCAGGGCATGGACACCTTCACCGAGACGGTCCCGCTGCTCGACGACCAGGGCCACATGACGCCCCAGGAGGTCGAGCGCGAGCTCACCGTCGACGTCGCGGTGCAGTGGGACAACGCCTACGACACCGAGCTGCGGTCCTTCGTCAACGTGATCGCCACCCCCAAGGGCGGCACCCACGTCAGCGGCTTCGAGAGTGCGCTGACCAAGACCTTCAACGACGTGATGCGCGGCGCCAAGGTGCTCAAGGCTGCCGACACCGACGTCATCAAGGACGACGTGCTCGAGGGTCTGACCGCGGTCGTCACCGTGCGCCTCGCCGAGCCGCAGTTCGAGGGCCAGACCAAGGAGATCCTCGGCACGCCGGCCGCGCGCGGTGTCGTACGCAAGGTGGTGGCCGGGGAGCTCAAGGCGTTCCTGACCTCGACAAGGCGTGCGGAGAAGGCCCAGGCGAAGCTGGTCATGGAGAAGGTCGCCGCAGCGTCGAAGACCCGGCTCGCGGCGCGCCAGCACAAGGAGAACCAGCGCCGCAAGAACGCCCTCGAGTCCTCCGCGCTCCCGGCGAAGCTCTTCGACTGCCGCAGCAGCGACACCGAGCGCACCGAGCTCTTCATCGTCGAGGGAGACTCGGCGATGGGCACCGCCAAGGCGGCCCGCAGCAGCGAGTTCCAGGCACTCCTGCCCATTCGCGGCAAGATCCTCAACGTCCAGAAGGCGTCGGTCGGTGACATGCTCAAGAACACCGAGTGCGCCTCGATCATCCAGGTCGTCGGCGCCGGGTCGGGGCGTACGTTCGACCTCGAGGCCGCGCGCTACGGCCGGATCATCCTGATGGCCGACGCCGACTCCGACGGGTCCCACATCCGGTGCCTCCTGGCGACGCTGTTCTTCAAGTACATGCCCGAGCTGGTGGCTGACGGCCGGCTCTTCTCGGCCGTTCCGCCGCTGCACCGCATCGAACTGTCGAACCCCAAGAAGGGGATGGACAAGTACGTCTACACCTACTCCGACGCCGAGCTGCAGCGCGAGCTGGCCGACCTGAAGCGACGGGGGGTGCGGTGGAAGGAGCCGGTCCAGCGCTACAAGGGCCTGGGCGAGATGGACGCCGACCAGCTGGCCGAGACCACGATGGACCCGCGCCAGCGGACCCTGCGCAAGCTGACCATCGACGACGTCGACGAGGCTGCTCGCATCTTCGAGCTGCTGATGGGCACGGACGTGGCACCGCGCAAGGAGTTCATCGTGCAGGGCGCCTACGAGGTCGACGTGGACACGCTCGACGCGTAGGTCGTGCGGGCCTCACGCCGATTGTGACAGTGGTTGTGTCGCGGTCACCGGCTCAGTACGTTTGTGGCTCAGGTCACAGTGCCGTCGATAGGAAGCCCATGCCCGACGAGAAGTTCGACTACATCGTCATCGGATCGGGTAGTGCGGGTGGCGTGGTGGCCGCACGGCTGACCGAGGATCCCCAGGTCAGCGTGCTGCTCCTGGAGGCCGGCCCAGCGGACGACGACGACAACATCCACATCCCGATGGCGTTCTCGGCGCTGTTCAGGACCAAGTGGGACTGGAACTACGAGACGACACCGCAGAAGCACCTCGCGGGTCGCCGCGCCTACTGGCCGCGCATGAAGGCCCTCGGCGGATGCTCCTCGATGAACGCGATGATCTACATCCGCGGCAACCACGGCGACTACGACGAGTGGCGCGACGCCTACGGCGCGACCGGGTGGGGGTTCGACGACGTCCTGCCCTACTTCACCAGGTCGGAGGGCAACACCCGTCTGGGCGGCCGCTTCCACGGGACCGACGGTCCGCTCCACGTCGAGGACCGCACCTACAGCCACGAGCTCAGTGACGCCTTCATCGAAGCCGGCGTCGCTGCCGGGCTCAAGCGCAACGACGACTTCAACGGCGCCGAGCAGCAGGGTGTCGGCCACTACCAGGTGACGTGCAGGAAGGGGCGTCGCTGGTCGGTCGCCGACGCCTACCTCCACCCGGCGGCCGAACGGGCCAACCTGACGATCCGCACCGAGGCCTTCGTGACGAAGATCGTCCTCGAGGGGACCCGCGCGGTCGGCGTCGCCTACACCCGCGGCGGCGAGGCCCACGTGGCCAGGGCTGGGTCCGAGGTCGTGCTCAGCGGTGGCGCGATCAACAGTCCGCAGCTGCTGATGCTCTCCGGCATCGGCCCCGGCGCACACCTGCGCGAGCTGGGCATCGACGTCGCGGTGGACTCCTCGGGCGTCGGTCAGCACCTGCAGGACCACCCCGCGGCCGGCATCCTCAGCTACACCAAGGACACCACCGACATCGCTGAGATGCTCGGACTCGGCAACCTGGTGAGGTGGAAGGCCACCGGCAAGGGCCCGCTGAGCTCCAACGTGGGGGAGACGGGGGCGTTCTACCCCTCGCACGACGACCTCGACCTGCCCGACATCCAGCTGCACGTCGCGCCCACCGGCTTCTACGACAACGGCCTGCACGAGCCCGTACGCCGTGCGCTGACGACGGCGGTCACGCTGGTCAACGTGCAGAGCTCGGGTCATGTCAGGCTGCGGTCGGCCGACCCGACCTGGCACCCCGAGATCGACCCGGGCTACTTCGACGACCGGGCCGACCTGGAGGCCATGATCGGGGGGTTCCGCACCGCCCTCGAGGTGTTGCGTCAGGGACCCGTCGCGAGGTTCATCGAGGAGCCCTGGATCCCCTCCTCGTCGGACCCGACCGACGACGACATCATCGAGGGCATCGGTCGGCTCGGGCAGACGCTCTACCACCCGGTCGGCACCTGCGCGATGGGCACCCTCGAGGGCAGCGTCGTCGACCCGGAGCTCAGGGTCCACGGCGTCGAAGGACTCAGGGTCGCGGATGCCTCCGTCATGCCACGCGTCCCGCGCGGCAACACCAATGCCCCCACCATCATGATCGGCGAGAAGTGTGCCGATCTCATCAAGGAGTCACGATGACAGTCACGCTCGAGCCGACCACCCACCCCGACTCGGTCGAGACGTTCGACTCGCTCGACCCGACCACCGGCGACGCGGTCGGCTCCCACCCCGTCGCGGGCAGGGCCGAGGTCGACGCCGCCGTCGCGCGGGCCCGCGAGGCAGCCGACTGGTGGGGCGAGCTGTCCTTCGCCGAGCGCGCGGAGCACCTGCTGACGTGGCGCAGCGTGATCACCCGGCGGATCGCACAGCTGGCCGACCTGGTCCACCGCGAGACAGGCAAGCCGCACGGCGACGCCCAGCTCGAGATCGTCCTCGCGATCGACCACATCGCGTGGGCGGCCAAGCACGCGAGGAAGGTGCTCGGCCCCCGCCGGGTCGGGTCCGGTCTGTTGATGGCCAACCAGGCCGCGACGGTCGAGTATCACCCGCTCGGCGTCGTCGGCGTGATCGGTCCGTGGAACTACCCGGTCTTCACGCCGATGGGATCGATCGCCTACGCCCTGGCCGCGGGCAACACCGTCGTCTTCAAGCCGAGCGAGCTCACGCCCGGGGTCGGCCAGTGGCTGGCCGACAGCTTCCGCGACGTGGTGCACGGCCGGGACGTGCTGCAGGTGGTGACGGGGCTCGGCGAGACCGGCAACGCACTGTGCACGGCGAGGATCGACAAGCTCGCCTTCACCGGTTCGGGCAGGACGGGCAAGCGGGTGATGGCGGCCTGTGCCGAGAACCTCACTCCCGTCGTCATCGAGGCCGGGGGCAAGGACTCGCTCATCGTCGACGAGGACGCCGACCTGGCGAGGGCTGCTGAGGCTGCGCTGTGGGGTGGCATGGCCAACGCGGGCCAGACCTGCATCGGCACCGAGCGCGTCTACGTCCACCACAACGTCTTCGACGCCTTCATGGCAGAGATCCTCGACCAGGCCAAGGGCCTGCGCGCGGGAGCCGACTCCGCGGCGCAGATCGGACCGATCACGATGCCGTCGCAGCTCGGCGTCATCAAGAGCCACATCGACGACGCGATCGCCAAGGGCGCGAAGGTCGTGCTCGGGGGGTCCGATGCCGTCGGCGACCGGTTCGTCCAGCCCACCATCCTCACCCACGTGGCCGAGGACTCCACCGAGATCACCGAGGAGACCTTCGGGCCGACCCTCGCGATCAACCCGGTCGCGAGCATGGACGAGGCCGTACGCCTCACCAACGCCACCGAGTACGGCCTGGCCGGCGCCGTGTTCTCGAAGGCCAACGGCATGGCGATCGCGCGCCGTGTGCGCTCGGGCATGACGTCGGTCAACTCCGTGATCGCCTTCGCCGCCGTCCCGGGGCTGCCCTTCGGCGGGGTCGGGCAGTCGGGCTTCGGCCGGATCCACGGCCCGGACGGGCTGAGGGAGTTCACCTACGCCAAGGCGATCACGCGGCAGAGGTTCGCGCCGGTGATGAACCTGACGTCCTTCTCCCGCAGCGCCGCGACCGACG
This sequence comes from uncultured Actinomycetota bacterium, assembly GCA_963806925.1. GTDB lineage: Bacteria > Actinomycetota > Actinomycetes > Propionibacteriales > Nocardioidaceae > Nocardioides. Next base: position 173,136 of record CAWEAI010000008.1, read on the forward strand.
GCAAGGTGGCCCAACTGGTCACGTTGCTGCACGGGGGCAAGCAGACCTTGAAGTAGCGGGGGCGGTGGCGGCGCCGTCGTGACCGTCGTGACCGTGGCTCGCACGGGCGGTGGCCGAGCCACAGTTCTGGCGAGCCGAATGTGGGTCGACCACCGCTCGCCGGCGTCGGCGCGCGGCACGGCGTACGGGCGGTGGCGCAGCCACATTTCCGGCGCGCGGATTGTGGGTGGACCACCGCTCGCCGGCGCCCAGGCGGACGGGAGGTTCGGCGTACGGGCGGTGGCGCAGCCACGTTTCTGGCGCGCGGAATGTGGGTGGACCACCGCTCGCCGGCGTCGGCGCGCGGCACGGCGTACGGGCGGTGGCGGAGCCACCTTCCTAGCGCGCGGAATGTGGGTGGACCACCGCTCCCCGGGAGCGACCGCAGCGGCGGCGGCTCAGGCGTGCTGCTTGAGCAGACCTGTGTCGACGTCGTAGAGGAAGCCACCCACGACGGCGCGCTTGCCGATGAGCGGGTGGGTGCGGACCTTCACGACGTCTTCGCGCAGCTGCTCGAGCTGGTCGGTCACCACCCCGAACGACTGCCAGCTGGCGTCCACGCCCGCGGACTCGCCGACCCGGACCCGCAGCTCGGCCTCCGAGGCCGAGGCCATCGCACAGCGGGTGTGCGGGATCACCAGGATGCGCTGCACGTCGAGCAGGTGGACGCCCAGCACGAGCGCCTCCAGTGCCTGGGGCGTCACCCGGCCGCCCGGGTTGCGGAAGATCTTGGCGTCGCCGTGCTTGAGACCGAGCATCCCGAGCGGGTCGATGCGCGAGTCCATGCAGGTCACCAGCGCGACGCCGGCGTGGGCCTTGCCGTCGAAGCCGCTGAGGTCGAAGGAGTCGGCGAACACCCGGTTCGCCTGCATGAGGTCGTCGAATTGGTCCACGCCCCGCAGGTTAGCGCCCCTCGGCCTCAGCGGGAGAAGACGTCTCGCGGTGCCAGCCGGGTGGGCGGCACCTGTCGGAAGACGACCAGGGCGATCACGGCCGCGACCACCGCGCACCCGGCCGCACCCCAGAAGACCGCGTGCTCCTGCGCGATGCCGGCCACCCGCAGCAGGTCGGAGAACTCGTCGCACCTGCTCCTGCCGTCGCAGACCTCCTGCACCGGCGGCACGGCCTTCTGCTCGGCGTAGTAACGACGCAGCCCGATCGTGGTGAGGGCCGAGATGCCGATCAGCATGCCGACCATCCGCGCGACGACCACGAAGGCGCTGGCCACACCGTGCGCGTCGTCGTCGGTGGAGGCGAGCAGCGCGGCGTTGACCGGGGCCAGCGCCAGGCCGAAGCCGAGGCCACCGGTGACCAGCGCCAGGTTGGCGATCGGCTCCTCGATGGTGGTGAGTCCCCACCGGGTCATCAGCACGAACCCGGCCGCGGCCATGAGCATCCCGGCCGCTGTGACGACGCCGGGGGAGAGGTAGCGGATCAGGTAGCCGCCGACCACCGCTCCCACGGGCAGTGCGAGCAGGAAGCGCACCAGCACCAGGGCCGCGGGCAGCTGGTCGTCGGGATAGACGGTGGTGCGGGCGAAGAGCGGGATGTCGATCAGCGCGGCGATCAGCGCGGCACCCACGAAGAAGCTGACCAGCAGCGCCCCCCACGCCGGCGTACGACGCAGTGCGCCGCGTGGCACCAGCGGGTTGGCCGCACGTCGTACGTGCCGGGCGAAGGCGGCGGAGGCGACGACCGCTCCGAGGAGGTACCACCGGCCCCGGGGTGAGAAGACCTCGATCTTGGGGTCGGCCGTGGCGAAGGCGAGGATCACGCCACCGAGGGCCAGGGCCAGCAGGAGCGCACCGACCAGGTCGGCATCGACGAGGACCCGGGCCCAGCCGCGCAGGTCGAACAGCGGGCGCGGCGCGAACCAGCACCGGACGACGAGCAGCACCAGCGCCGCCACGGTGGCCGCTCCGACGGGGGTGAGCCAGCGTCCGTCGCCGGCGAAGGGGATGAACAGCTGGCCCCAGGTCAGGTCGCGCATCAGGCCCGAGGGCCGCAGGAAGACCACCGCGCCGCTCGCGAACGTGGCGGTGAGCAGCAGGAGCCCGACGATGTCCGGAGGCCGGCGACGTGAGGTGGGACCCCCGACAGCCTCGCGGCGGTCCGAGCGCGCGGATCGCGACCGCGAGGATCAGACCGACCGCGAGGTTGATCGCGAAGATCGCGCGCCAGTCCGCCACCGCGAGCACGGCCGCCCCGAACAGCGGACCGAGGACCGAGCCGATCTCCTGGACCGCTGAGACCACGCCCAGCGGGACACCGCGGCGGTCGACCGGGTAGAGGTCGGCGACGAGCGCAAGGGTCGCGGGGACCAGCCCGCCGCCGCCGACACCCTGGAGGAACCGGCCGGCGACGATGCTGGGCATGTCGTAGGCCAGCGTCGTGACGAGGGAGCCGAGGGCGAAGAGCACCAGCGCCATCACCAGCACCGGCACCCGACCTCGCAGGTCGGCGATCCTGCCGATGAGGGGCAGCATCGCGACGTAGCCGAGCAGGAAGCCGCTGACGATCGGGGCCGCCCGCTGCAGCTGGTCGATCGGCACACCGACGCCGGTCATCATGTCGGGCAGCGCGAGCACGACGACGTAGGTGTCGGCGGCGGCGAAGGCGACGGCGACCGCGGCCATCGCGAGGAGGAGCCGCGAGGTGCGCGAGACCGCCGCGTCAGCGTGGATCCCGCGCTCGCTCACGGGGCGGCGATGTCCTTCACGATGCCGTAGTCGCTGAACTCCACGGTGTAGGTCATCGGTTCGGTGCGGGGGTAGAAGACGCCGGTCATGCTCGCCGTGCGCAGCTCGCCGTCGTCGTTGATCTGCCACTCCACGTCGAAGGAGTCGCCGGAGGAGGACGGGATCACCGCGTCCATCGCGTCGCCGGGCACGGTGCCGGAGTAGGTGGTGAGGACCTCGGAGTTGTCCGCGCCCCCGCGCACGCTCTCGCCCGCCTCGGGGGAGTCGGTGAGGGTGAGCAGTCCCGGGAAGCCGTCGGCCCCGATGAGCTGGGCCGGGTCGGGGGCGCCGTACTCCTTGGGATTGACCTTCTGGTAGCCCGGCGCGAAGGGCAGCTCGGCGTAGACGTCGCCGTCGACGGCGATGACCGGGACCTCGGCGGTCTGGCCCGCGAACACGACGGTGATCGACCCCTCGAACGCGGGCGCGTCGATGATCGTGCCGGCCGCCTCCGCGATGCCGGAGACACCCTCGGGCAGGGCGCCCGTGGACAGGTTCAGCTCGACCCCGCTCGTCTCGGTGAGCTGGGCCGACGCCTCCGCCAGCACCTCCTCGGGGGTCGCCCTGTCGGCGTCCGCGCCGGAGTCGTCACCGGAGTCGCCGGAGCAGGCGGCGAGCGTGGGCAGGGTGAGGAGCGCGGTCGTCACGGCAGCAGCAAGACGTCCGGAGGTCCGGGCACGGGCGAACATGGCGTCAGCCTTCCACAGCAGTGGTCGCGGAGGCGCTCGACGGCGGGTCCGGCGGCGATGCCTGGTGCGCGACCTGGGCCGCGACGGGTGCGGCCACCGCTGCGATGGGCTGTGCGGCCGGGACGCCGGAGCCGTCTCGTCGACCATCGGCCTCGGGCAGGTCGATCGGTGCACCGCTGGCGGCGCAGGCACGGGCAGCGGCCGGGCCGGCCCAGGCTGCGACGAGGGTGTCCTCGCCCTTGAGGAACCGGTGGCTGCGCACGCCGCCGGTGGCGCGTCCCTTGCCGGGATACTCGCTGAACGGCGTCACCTTCACCGCGCCGGCCTCGGTGCCGGGCAGGGCTGTGGAGGAGCCGGAAGCGGTGACGACGACGGCGTCGGCGGTGTCGAAGGCGCCGAAGAACGCCACGTGCTGGCCCGCACCCAGCTTGATGCCGGCCATGCCGCCACCGGACCGGCCCTGCGGCCGGACTCCGGACGCGGGGAAGTGGAGCAGCTGAGCGTCGGAGGAGATGAAGCAGAGCTCCTCCTCACCGGTGACGAGCTCGACGGCGCCGACGACCTCGTCGCTGTCCCGGAGCCCGATGACCTCCCACTCGTCGCGGTTGGGCACCTCGGGGTTGACCCGCTTGACGATGCCCTCGCGGGTGCCGAGGGCCAGGCCCGGGCCGTCGGTGGCCAGCGCAGTGAGCGCCAGCGGCCGCTCACCGTTGCCGAGGGCGATCATCTCGCTGAGTGACAGCGTGCCCTGCAGGTTGGGGTCGTTGGCGGTCGACGGCAGCTCGGCGTTGCCGAGGTCCAGCACGGAGAGCCTGACCAGGCGGCCCCGGTTGGTGATCACGCCGACCTCACCGCGCTTCGTCGCACGCACGGCGGAGACGACGACGTCGTGGTTGGTCCTGGCCCCGCCCCGACCGGGCATCTCGACGTCCTTCGTGCGGGCGAGCAACCCCGTGGCGGACAGCAGCACGAAGCAGGGGTCGTCGGTGACCTGCACGGACGCCGACGCGGTCACCGCCGCAGCGGCTCCGAGCAGGACCGTACGCCGGGGGGTGCCGTGCTCCTTCGCCACGTCGGTCAGCTCGTCGGAGACGACCGTGCGCAACAGCTTCTCGTCACCCAGGATCGCGTCGAGCTCCTCGATGGTGCGCTCGAGCTCGGCCTTCTCCTTGTCCAGCTCGAGCCGGGAGAACTTCGTGAGTCGTCGCAGCGGCATGTCGAGGATGTAGTCGGCCTGGGCGTCGGAGAGCTCGAAGACCGAGATCAGCCTCTCCTTGGCGGCGGCCGCGTTGTCGGAGGAGCGGATGACCTGGATCACCTCGTCGATGTCCAGGATCGCGATCAGCAGGCCGTCGACGAGGTGGAGGCGGGCAGCGGCCTTCGCGCGGCGGTGGGCGGAGCGACGGCGTACGACCTCGAAGCGGTGGCCGAGGAAGACCTCGAGCATCTCCTTGAGGCCCAGCGTGCGCGGCTGGCCGTCGACGAGCGCGACGGCGTTGATGCCGAAGGAGTCCTCGAGCGCGGTCTGGCGGAAGAGCTGCTCGAGGATCGCCTCGGGGACGAAGCCGTTCTTGATCTCGATCACCAGCCGCAGGCCGTGCTCGCGGTCGGTGAGGTCCTTGATGTCCGCGATCCCCTGGAGCTTCTTGGCCAGCACCAGCTTCTTGATCTGTTCCATCACCCGCTCGGTGCCGACGCCGTAGGGCAGCTCGGTCACCACGATCCCCTTGCGGCGCGCGGTGACCGACTCGATGCGGGTCGCGGCGCGCATCCGGAAGGTGCCGCGCCCCGACTCGTAGGCGTCGCGGATGCCGTCGAGGCCGACGATCTTGCCGCCGGTCGGCAGGTCGGGCCCGGGGATGAAGCGCATCAGGTCGTCCAGCGACGCCTTCGGGTGGGTGACGAGGTGCTTGAGGGCCTGCACGACCTCGACCAGGTTGTGCGGGGCGATGTTGGTCGCCATGCCGACCGCGATGCCGGCCGCGCCGTTGACCAGGAGGTGCGGGATCGCTGCCGGGAGGACCACCGGCTCGGTCTCGCGGGAGTCGTAGTTGGGCTTGAAGTCGACCGTGTCCTCGTCGATCGACGCCGTCATCGCGACCGCCGCGGGGGCCATCCGGCACTCGGTGTAGCGCATCGCGGCGGGGGAGTCGTCGGGTGAACCGAAGTTGCCGTGCCCGTCGACCGTGGGCAGTCGCATCGACCACGGCTGCGCCATCCTGACCAGGGCGTCGTAGATCGCGCCGTCGCCGTGCGGGTGCAGGCGGCCCATGACCTCACCGACGACGCGGGCGCTCTTGACGTGGCCGCGGTCGGGACGCAGCGACATCTCGTCCATCGTGTAGAGGATGCGGCGCTGGACCGGCTTGAGCCCGTCGCGGGCGTCCGGCAGGGCCCGGGAGTAGATGACGGAGTAGGCGTACTCCAGGAACGACGTCTGCATCTCGTCGCGGATGTCGGTGTCGAGGATGTGCTCCTCGAAGTCGTCCGGCAGGGGCTGCTTCGTCGTACGTCGTGCCATGCCGCTCATTGTCACCGCTCACCGCGCGGTCGGCGCCGGGGCTCGCCGGTGGAGCCGCGTGGGTTGGGTCGGCGGCGTCGGTGCGGACCCGCGATGGGCGATAGATTGCACGTGTGACCCGAGCCGACGCCGCACCAGCAGCAGACGAGCTGGCCACGACCATGCCGGCGCCGCAGCACTGGGAGGCCGACGTCCTGCTGCGCGACGGACGCACCGCCCACCTCCGGCCCATGCAGCCCGAGGACCGCGACCTCCTCGTCGACTTCTACGCCCGGGTGTCCGACGAGTCGAAGTACTACCGCTTCTTCTCCCCGATGCCCCAGCTCTCCGACCGCGACCTGGACCGCTTCACCCGGGTGGACCACCGCGACCGCGTCGCCCTCATCCTGACGGTCGCCGGTCAGATGATCGCGGTCGGTCGCTTCGACACGATCCGTCCGGGCTACGCCGAGGTGGCGTTCCTGGTGGAGGACAAGCACCAGGGTCGCGGCATCGGACAGCTGCTGCTCGAGCACCTGGCCCAGGCGGGTCGCGAGCGCGGCGTCGAGGAGTTCGTCGCCGAGGTGCTGCCCGACAACCAGGCGATGCTCCACACCTTCAAGGACGCCGGATACCAGGTCAAGAGCGCCCTCGAGGACGGCGTGATGGAGCTGGTCTTCCGCATCGACCCGACGGACACCGCGATCGGCGTGATGGAGCAGCGCGAGCACCGCGCCGAGTACGCCTCGATCGAGCGCTTCTTCTCGCCGAGGTCCGTCGCGATCATCGGGGCCAGCCGCCGCCAGGAGACGATCGGTCGGGCCCTCGTGCGCAACATGGTCCTCGGCAACTTCGCCGGCCGCGTGCACGTGGTCAACCCCAACGCCGACTCGGTCGCCGGGATGCCGGCGTGGAAGACGGTGGGGGAGATCCCCGGTGACGTGGACGTGGCGATCGTCGCCGTGCCGGCCGACGCCGTCCAGGACGTCGTGCTCGACTGCGCGGCCAAGGGGGTGCACGGACTGGTCGTGATCTCGTCGGGATTCGCCGAGACCGGCGAGGAGGGCCGGATGAGGCAGCGGCGACTGATCGGGCTCTCACGTTCCTACGGCCTGCGCCTGATCGGGCCCAACGCACTCGGCGTCATCAACACCGACCCCGACGTCTCCCTCAACGCCTCGCTCTCCTCGGTGATGCCGCCGCGCGGTCGGGCGGGCTTCTTCTGCCAGTCCGGCGCCCTCGGCTCGGCGATCCTGGAGAAGGTGCAGAATCGCGGGCTCGGCCTGACCACCTTCGTCAGCGCGGGCAACCGCGCCGACGTCTCGGGCAACGACCTCCTGCAGTACTGGGAGGAGGACGACGCCACCGAGGTGGTGCTGCTCTACCTGGAGTCGATCGGCAACCCGCGCAAGTTCTCCCGGGTCGCACGCCGCGTCAGCCGGCGCAAGCCGATCGTCGCGGTCCGCTCCGGTCGCAGCTCACAGGGCGTGCCGATGGGCCACGCCGTGCGCAAGATCGGCGCGCCGCCGGAGGCCGTGGACGCGATGTTCCGCCAGGCCGGCATCATCCAGGTCGAGTCGCTGGAGGAGATGTTCGACGTCGCCCAGCTGCTCGCCCACCAGCCGCTGCCGCGGGGGCGCCGGGTGGCCATCGTGGGCAACTCCGACGCGCTCGGTCTGCTTGCCGCCGACGCCGCCCACTCGGTCGGCCTCGTCGTCAACAAGCAGATGGCGCTGGGCGCCGATGCCACGGCCGAGGACTTCGAGGACGCCCTCGACGGTGCGATCGACGACCCCGAGGTCGACGCCGTCGTGGCGATCTTCATCCCGCCCCTCAACGTGGCCGGCGCCCGTGAGGACGTGGCCAACGTGCTCGCCGCCGTCGGCGAGCAGTCGGACAAGCCGATCGTCTCCACGTTCCTGGGCACCGAGGGCGTGCCCGAGCTGCTGCGCGTGCCCGACGTCGCCGGTTCGAGCGCCGGTCGCGGGTCCGTGCCGTCCTACCCGGCCGTCGAGGCCGCGGTGCGCGCCCTGGCCCACGTCGTCGAGTACGCCGTGTGGCTGCGCGTGCCGCAGGCGACGGTCGCCGACCTGCCGTCGATCGACCGCGACTCCGCGCGTCACCTGGTCAACGAGCTGTTGATGAACCATCCCGAGGGGCGCGACCTCGACTTCGGTGAGCAGCACCGCCTGCTCAAGGCCTACGGCATCGACCTGTGGGACACCTACGCCGTGGCCACCCTCGACGAGGCCACTGCGGCCGGTGAGGTGATGGGCTGGGACGTGGTGCTCAAGGCGACCGCGGAGCACCTGCGCGACCGTCCCGACCTCGCTCACGTGTGGCGCAACATCGAGAGCCCGGCCGACATGGCCGGCGCCTGGGAGTCGCTGAACCGGGTGATCACCGATCCCGAGCGGGCCGGCTTCGTGGTGCAGCGCAACGCACCGGCCGGGGTGCCCGTGACGATCGCGACGATGGAGGACCCGCTCTTCGGTCCGGTGCTGTCGTTCGGTGTCGGCGGGCCGTTGACCGAGCTGCTGGGGGACCGGTCCTTCCGGATCCCGCCACTGGCCGAGCACGACGCCCAGGACATGGTGCGCGAGATCAAGGCCTCGCCCCTTCTCTTCGGCTATCGCGGCAGCGAGATCGTCGACGTCGAGGAGGTCGAGCGTCTGGTGCGGCAGGTGGCGCAGCTCCAGCACGACCTTCCCCAGGTCCGGGCCCTCCAGCTGCCGCTCGTGCTGGCGGGTTCGGAGGGCATCACGGTGCTGGGTGCCAACGTGCGCGTGGAACCGGTGAAGGACCCTCGCTCCGACTGGTTCGTGCGCCGGCTGAGCACGATGCCCGGGGACACGATGCCCGACTAGGAGCCCGATCCGGCAGGCTCTCGCCTGCTTGATCAGCCTCGACGCGTGACAGACTGGCCCCATGCCCCGCTCCACCCGTGACGCGGACGTCTCCCACGACCTCCGCCAGGCGATCCACCGCACCGGCTACTACCCCGAGGTCGTCGCCGACGGCGTCTTCTCCGCCGCAGGTGGTGAAGAGGTGATGGCCTACTTCGTGCACCACGAGACGACGTTCGACCACGAGGAGGTTCGTCGTCACCTGACCGCACTCCTGCTGACGCCGACGCGGCTCGTGATCGCGCACACCGACGAGCACCCGGGCGACGACATGCTGCCCGAGCCCTACACGTCCACGACGACCGAGGCGGTCACGCTGACCTCGATCCGTACGGTCGTGGTGACCAGGATGGTCGCCAACCCGACCGCCGGGGTGGCGCCCCCGGCGGAGGCGGTGCTGACGCTCGGGTGGGGTGGTGTCGGTCGTCTCGACCTCGAACCGGCGGCCTGCTCGGACCCCGACTGCGACGCAGACCACGGCTACACCGGCACGCTCGCCGGGGACGACTACACGCTGCGCGTCTCCGCCGCCGCCGAGGGGCACGACGCCGTCGCGAGCCTGCTGGCCTTCGCGGACGCGCTGTCCGCGCGGACACGCGGGTGAGCGCTCAGCGGTGAGCGGCATCCGCCTCCCGGACGTCTTCACCCCGCCGGCCTACGGCGACCGCTCGCTGTCCGACGTCATCCCGTCGGTCGCCCGCGCGCTGGGCGTGGCTCTCGACGGCCACCCCGGCGGGCTCGAGCTGCCGCCCGCGCCGTCGTACGTCGTGTTCCTCGTCGACGGCATGGGTGCCGAGCTCCTCCAGCGGCACGCCGACGTCGCGCCCTACCTCTCCTCGCTCGAGGCCTCCACCGGCACCGCCGGGGTGCCGTCGACGACCGCCACCTCCCTCACCTCCCTCGGGACCGGGCTGGCGCCGGGTGCGCACGGTCTGGTGGGCTTCACGGCCCGCATCCCCGGCACCGACCGCCTGCTCAACCACCTCGGCTGGGACGCGGACATCGACCCCGCGGTGTGGCAGCCCCACCCCACCGCCTTCGGCCGCCTGGCACAGGCGGGCGTGCATGTCACCTCGGTCAACAAGCGCGACTTCGACGGCTCGGGTCTCACGATCGCCTCGCAGCGCGGAGCGACGTACGTCGGCGCCGACCGCGTGGGGGAGCGCATCGCCGCAGTGGTCGCGGCCTCGGCGCACGAGCCGTCGCTGACCTACGTCTACGACTCCGACCTCGACTGGACCGGCCACAGGTTCGGCGTGGCGTCGAGCCAGTGGCTCCAGCAGCTCGCGATGGTGGACGCGCAGGCCGAGCAGCTGCGTGAGGTGCTCCCGAGCTCGACGCGGTTGCTCGTCGTCGCCGACCACGGGATGGTCGACAGCCCACGGGAGTCGCGGTTCGACGTCGATGTGATCGACGGTCTGCGCGACGGGGTGTTCCTCCTCGGCGGGGAGGCCCGCTTCCGGCACCTCTACTGCTCGGGCCGGGCGCTGCCCGACGTGCTGGCGACCTGGCGCGAGGTGCTGGGCGAGCGGGCGACGGTCGTCGAGCGCGAGGACGCCATCGACCGCGGCTGGTTCGGCGCGGTCGACGCCGGGGTGCGCCCACGGCTCGGTGACGTGATGGTCGCCTGCCACGACGACGCGGCCGTGGTGTCCACGCGCGACTTCGCCTACGAGGACACCCTGGTGGGCCTCCACGGCTCGCTCACCCCGGCGGAGATGCTGATCCCCCTCCTGGTGGGGTGACACCGCTCAGCCGAAGGGGAGCGGCTCGGGTGCCAGGCTGACGGCCTTGGCCCGCGCGGCGGTGAGGCGGCGCCTGTGGTGCTGGCGGCAGAGCACCTCGTAGGCCACATCGGCATGGGGCTCGTCGGCGGCCTCCACGTCGCCGACCATGATGACCTCGCCCTCGACGACCATCGCGCCGTTCTCCGTCCGGGCGTTGTGGGTGGCCCGCTTGCCGCACCAGCACAGCGCCTCGACCTGCAGCACGTTCATCCGGTCGGCGATCTCGACCAGACGCGCACTGCCGGGGAAGAGCTGGGTGCGGAAGTCGGTGAGGATGCCGAAGGCGAACACGTCGATCTGGAGCTCGTCGACGATCTTCGCGAGCTGGTCGATCTGCGCGGCGGCATAGAACTGGGCCTCGTCGCACACGAGGTAGTCGATGCGCCCGCCGCGGGTGAGGGTGGTGACGACGTAGGACCAGAAGTCGAAGTCGGAGTCGACCTCGAGCGCGTCGTGGGTGAGCCCGAGCCTGCTGGAGACGACCGCCTGACCGGCGCGGTCGTGGGTGGTGAAGATCCGACCGACGCGGCCGCGGGCGGCGTGGTTGTGGTTGGTCTGGAGCGCCAGCGTCGACTTGCCGGAGTCCATGGTGCCGGTGAAGAAGTGCAGTTCAGCCATGACCGGGCGATCTTCGCACAGCCGATGTCCACCCGGGCGGCTACGGTGCCGGACATGGACGAGGACTCCCGCACCGATCCGAGGGCCCGCGCTGCCGCCCGGGGTCCTGGACCACTGATCAGCCCCGATGAGCTCGCGGGTGGCCTGGGTCGCTGCACCGTGCTGGACGTGCGCTACCTGACCGGCGGGCCGCCCGGCCGCGAGCAGCACCGGGCCGGCCACGTCCCGGGCGCGGCCTTCGTCGACCTCGACGACGACCTGGCCGACCCTCCGGGCGCGGGCGGTCGGCACCCGCTGCCTGACCCGGACCGCTTCGAGGCCGCGATGCGACGTGTCGGTGTGCGCGACGACCGGGCCGTGGTGATCTACGACGACTGGCAGGGCCGAGCCGCCGCACGCGCCTGGTGGCTGCTGCGCCACCACGGCCACCGCGACGTACGCGTCCTGGACGGCGGGTGGAGCGCCTGGGTGCGGGGCGGCCACCCGTCGCAGGTGGGCGAGTCCGTCGTGCCCGTCGGCGACTTCACCCGCTCCGAGACCGCGGAGATGCCTGTGGTGGGGCCGGCCGAGGTCCTCGACGTCGACGTGCTCATCGACGCGCGGGCGTCCGAGCGATACGCGGGGGAGACCGAGCCGGTCGACCCGGTCGCCGGGCACATCCCCGGCGCCGTCAACGTGCCCACCACCGACAACCTCGACGAGCACGGGCGGTTCCTCGACGCCGGGCGGCTGCGAGCGGCGTACGCCCGGGTGGGTGCCGACACGTCGGTCTCGGTGGCCGCCTACTGCGGGTCCGGCGTGACCGCTGCCCACGACGTGCTCGCGATGGAGGTGGCCGGCATCCGTGCGGCGCTCTATCCCGGCAGCTGGAGTGGCTGGATCACCGACCCGGAGCGACCGGTCGAACGGGGGTGAGGGTCAGGAGGCGATGACCGCGTCACCGACGCTGATCCGCCCGGTCGACTCCGGCACGAGGTGGACGGCGAACAGGGTGTCGCCGTCGGGGGAGCGCCGGTGCCGAGCCAGGGTGCGGATCGGCTCCTTGGTGGTGGCCAGGGTGACGGGGTCGATCGTCGTCATCACGCACCGAGCGACGGGCTTGCCCCGCCTGAACGAGACGTCGCCGATGCTGATGCGGTCCCAGCCGTCTTCGGCGAAGGGCTCGTCGCCGTCGATGACCAGGTTGGGCCGGAACCGGGCCATCGGGAGCGGATCGGGAAGCTCCTCGCCCCGCTCGATGGCGGTCTCCGCGATCCAGTCGTTGAGCTGAGCCAACGACGCCAGGCTGGCCAGGGTCACCGGGAACGCATCGGGGAACGCCGCGTGGTCGCCCGGCTCGGAGACCGAGGGCTGCAGCGATCGGCGGGTCGGGTCGTCACACCACACGAGTCGTACGTCGCGGCCCAGGACGGCCCGCAGCCACGTGTCGGCTGCGGGACCTGCCGGGACCGCCTCGAGGTCCAGCGAGAAGAGACGGACGGGCAGTCGTCGTCCGCGCGGGTGGTCGAGCACCAGGTCGGGGCGGCCGGGGGCCTGCAGTCGCAGGCTCTCCGGAGAAGGCCGGGTCCGTGGCCGGGGTGTCCGCGACGATCGTGAACAGCTCGTGGATCTCGCGTGCGGACACCATGGCACCGTCGCGGTCGACGACCATCCACGACCGGTCGTCCGCCAGCCCGCTGGTGAGCACCGACGCCGCTGGGAGGGAGCGGATCGCTGAGGACTTCAGGGGGTGGACGCCGATCTCGACCAGGCGCACGGTCAGTCGCTCTTGCCGCCGCCGAACATGATCTCGTCCCAGCTCGGCACCGACGCGCGGCCGCGTTTCTTGGCCGGCCTGGGGCGAGGCTCCGGGGCGGCCTGGTCCGTCGAGTCCGGTCCGTCCGGTGCCTCGTCGGGCCTGCCGGGCGCCGTGGTGTCGTCGTCGGCGGGCGCCACGACTGGCTCCTCGGCACCGGCGTCGGGGTCCTGCGCGGTCCTGATCTCCATCGTGGTCTCGGTGGCCGACTCCGGGGCCGTCACCATCTCGATGGCGTCCTCGCCGAGCGCGAGCTGGTCCTCGACGTCGAAGCCGGCGTCGGTGCCCAGACGTCGACGGCGGGCCGCGGCGAGGTCGTCCGAGGCGGACTCCTCACCGGCGGCGACCGGAGCGGCGTCACCGACCAGCCAACGGGCGTCCTCGTCGTCGACGGTCACGAAGTTGCCACGGGGGTCATGGGAGAAGGTCGCCGCACCGGTGCGACCGGCGATGTCGTAGAGGCCGGTGAGCGTCCAGCGACCGTCCTCGCGACGCCACGCGTCCCACTCCACGGTGTCAGGGTCGACGCTGTGCAGGCGCAGGTGGGCGGCGACCGCCTCCCCGAGCGTCCGGGCGCCGGACTCGCTGGCGCGGCGGCGTACGGAGGCGACCTGGGCGCGCTGGACCATGTGGGCCCGCTCGGCCATGACCGGCGCGGCGAACGGCATGATCTTCTCGACCGACGTGCCGGCGGCGTGCGCCACGGCTTCGGGAGTCTCTCCGGCTCGGATGCGCATCTGGATGTCGCGGGGGCGGAGGGTTGATTCCATCGGGATCTCCAACTGACCGTTGTGTGGGGAGCCGCTGCTCTCGGGCGTGCTCGAGACGGCGCGACGAAGCCGGGCGTCGATCACCAGGGTGTGCTCCTGGCCCGAGTGGTCCACCAGCAGCAGGCGCTTGCCGTCCCCGCTGCGTCCGGTGAACGTCAGCTGGGCCATGGCCTGGAGACTCCTGCCTGGGGTGGTCGTCGATGCGCCGGTGGCATCCGGTCAGCCGAGCCTACGCCAGCGTGGAGTTCCCGCGCGGCTACGCCCGCGGCGCGCCGAGGGTGCGCGCGTCGAGGTGGCCTAGCCTTGCCCCGTGCCACCGAACGAGTTCGCCACGACTCTCGTCGTGCTCGACCTGATCGGCATCTTCGTCTTCGCCGTGACGGGCGCGCTCGTGGCCGTGCGCAAGAACCTCGACCTCTTCGCGGCGCTCGTGCTGGCAGGCGTCACCGGACTCGGTGGGGGGTTCGTCCGTGACGTGCTGATCGGGGCCACCCCGCCTGCCGCACTGGCCGACTGGCGCTACCTCCTGGTCCCGGTCGGCGCCGGGCTGCTCACGTTCTCCTTCCACCCGACCATCGGTCGTCTCGAGCGGGTCGTCACGCTGTTCGACGCCTTCGGGCTGTCGCTGTTCTGCGTGACCGGAGCCCTCAAGGCCGTGGACTACGGGATCGGACCACTTCCTGCCGCGTTGCTGGGCATGGTCACCGGGATCGGCGGCGGGGTCCTGCGCGACGTGCTCGCCGGCCGCGTACCGGTCATCTTCGAGGGCATGCTCTACGCGACGCCGGCGCTGGCCGGCGCCGCGGTCGCAGTCGCCCTCGACCGGGCGGGCCTGCCGCTGGCCCTCGTCGCGGCCGCCGGGTTCAGCGTGTGCCTCGGGTGGCGGTTGCTCGCCGCCGTACGCGGGTGGCGGGCGCCGTTGCCCCGGGGGCCGGCCAACGTCTGACCGCCCGCTCGGGTCGCTCGGGCGGTCGCTCGGGCGGCCGGGCGGACGCTTGGGCGGTGGTGGAGCCACATTCCGCGGGCGCCGAACGTGGCTGGACCACCGCTCGGAGGTGGCGTACAGGTGTGGCGTGATGTGGCGGTGGTGGAGCCACATTCCTCGGGCGCCGAACGTGGCTGGACCACCGCTCGGAGGGGGCGTACGGTGTGGCGTGATGTGGCGGTGGTGGAGCCACAATCCTCGGGTACAGAAGGTGGCTGGACCACCGCTCGAAGGTGGCGTACGGACGTGGCGCGGTGTGGCGGTGGTGGAGCCACATTCCTCGGGCGCCGAACGTGGCCGGACCAGTTGCGCCAGCCCGTGTCCGTGGCGCACGGACGGGCTCACGCCCTCACGCTCGCACGGTAGCGACCGCCGGCGACCGGCGTACGGTCTGGGCCGCGATCGCGCCGAGCACGCCGCCGACCAGCGCCACGGCATAGGCGGAGGAGGCCCCGCTGTGGTCCACCACGAAGCCTGCGATGCTCGCGCCCGGGGCGACGCCCGCGACGATCCCGGTGTGCAGGATCGCCATCCCCTCGGTGAGTCGCCCGGTCGGCACCCCCTGCTGCACCATCGTCATCGCGCCGATCATGGTGGGCGCGATCGACAGGCCGCCGACGAGCAGGACGAGCGCCATCAGCGGGAGCGAGTCCACGAACATCAGCGGCGCCATCGCCAGGGCCATCGCCGCCGACCCCCATCTCAGCCGTACCTCGGGCCCGCTGCGCCAGGCGACCGCTCCGGTCACCAGGCCGGCGACGAGGCTGCCCAAGGACCAGACGGCCAGCAGCCACCCCGCAGCCCACGGACGGCCCTGCTCCTCGGCGAAGGCCACCGTGGTCACCTCGGAGGCTCCGAACAGCGCACCCAGGGAGAGGCAGACCAGCGCGAGCGGGAGCACCAGCCGCCACGGCATGGGCACCCGCTCACCGGCGGTCGCGGTCGTACGACCCGCAGGCGGCTCGGTGCTGCGCTGCGCGGCGAAGGCCAAGGTCCCGATGACGCCCGTCACGAGGGCGACGGAGAGACCGGCGACCGGGTGCCAGCTGGTGGCCAGCACGGTCACCAGGACCGGTCCGACGACGAAGACGACCTCGTCGAGCACCGCCTCCAGGGCGAAGGCGGTCTGCACCTCGTCCGCCTCGTCCAGCAGGTGGGACCAGCGGGTGCGGACACTGGCACCCACCTGGGGCAGGGCTGCCCCGGACACCGCCGCGAAGACGTAGGTGAGTGCGAGCGGCCAGTCCCGCTCGACCGCGAGCATCATCAGGGCGAGGCCGGCGCCGAACACCGAGATCGCGAGCGGCAGCACGCGCGACTGTCCGTGGTGGTCGACCCAACGCCCGTGCAGCACCGCGAACGCGGCCTCAGCCAGCACGAACGCCGCGGACACCGTGCCTGCCAGTCCGTAGGACCCCGTTCGTTGCTCGACGAGCAGCACGATGCCCAACCCGACCATGGAGATCGGCAGGCGGGCCACGAGGGCAGCGCTGCTGAAGCCGAGGGCGCCGGGTCGGACCAGCACCCGGTGGTAGGAGTCGAGCATCGTGGTGATGGTAGGGCGCTCTACGCTGGCACCATGAATCCTGCGGGTCCTCCCGATGTGCTGCCCTACGACGCACTCCTGGTGCTCTCCTTCGGGGGCCCGGAGAAGCCCGAGGACGTGGTGCCGTTCCTCGAGAACGTCACCCGCGGGCGGGGGATCCCGCGCGAGCGCCTCGAACAGGTGGGTCAGCACTACTACCTCTTCGGTGGTCGCAGTCCGATCAACGACCAGAACCGGGCGCTGATCGCGGAGCTGGAGAAGGACTTCGCCGACCAGGGGATCCAGCTGCCGATCTACTTCGGCAACCGCAACTGGGAGCCCTACCTCGCCGACACCCTGGCGCAGATGGTGGCCGACGGCGTGTCCCGGGCGGCGGTCTTCACCACGTCGGCGTACTCGTCGTGGTCGTCGTGCCGGCAGTACCGCGAGAACCTGTTCGACGCCGTCGAGGCGACCCCACACGCCCCCCGTCTGGACAAGCTGCGGCAGTACTACAACCACCCCGGCTTCATCGACCCCGTCGTGGATGCGTGCCTGGCCTCGCTCGCCGAGCTCCCCGACCACGGCGACACCGCCCGCCTCGTCTTCGTCACGCACTCGATCCCGACGGAGATGGCCGAGACCAGCGGATCGACCGATCCGCTGGGCCAGCCGCGCGACGCCTACGTCCGTCAGCACCGCAGTGCTGTCGACGAGGTGGCCCGACGGGTCCGAGAAGCCACGGGCCGCGCCCACCGTCACGACCTCGTCTACTGCTCGCGCTCCGGCGCGCCGTCGACGCCGTGGCTCGAGCCCGACGTCAACGACCACCTCGAGGAGCTCGCCACCGACGGCGTGAGCCGCGTGGTGATGGTCCCGATCGGTTTCGTCTCCGACCACATGGAGGTCATCTACGACCTCGACACCGAGGCCATGGAGACCGCCGAGCGGCTGGGCATCCAGGCCGTCCGGGCCGCCACGGCCGGCATCGACCCGCGTTTCGTGGCCATGATCCGCGAGCTGGTGCTGGAGCGCGCGGCCGCGGAGCGCGGCGAGGCGCCGGTCCGGCCCGTGGTCGGGTCCCTCGGGGTCGGCCCCGACCTGTGCGGCACCGGCTGCTGCGCCAACCCGCGTGGACCCCGCCCCGCCCTCTGCGGACGCGACTCGTGAGCGCGGCCGACCCCGCCGACCTGCGGGACCTCGCCCTCGCCGTCGCCCGCGAAGGCGCCGTCCTGGCGCGTCGGATGCGTGAGGAGGGTGTCAACGTCGCCGACACCAAGTCCAGCGCCACGGACGTCGTCACCCGCGCCGACCGTGCCGTCGAGGAGCTCCTGCGCCGCCGGCTGCTGGACCAGCGCCCGGACGACGCCATCCTCGGCGAGGAGGGTGACGACCATCCCGGCACGAGTGGCGTGCGCTGGGTCATCGACCCGATCGACGGGACCGTCAACTACCTCTACGGGATCAGGGACTGTGCCGTCTCGGTCGCGGCGGAGCAGGACGGCGTCCAGGTCGCCGGTGCCGTCGTCGGCATCGGCCTCGACGTGGAGTACGCCGCCGCGCTGGGCCACGGCGCGACGCGCGACGGCAGGCCCATCTCCGTGCGACCGAGCCCCCCCGTCACCCAGCGTCTGGTCATGACCGGCTTCGGCTACCGACCCGAGGTGCGTACGCACCAGGCCCGGTGCCTGGCCACGCTGCTGCCCGCGGTCCGCGACATCCGTCGCATCGGGTCCAGCGCGCTCGACATCTGCCACGTCGCCGACGGCTCCGCGGACGCCTACGTCGAAGAGGGGTCGCAGCCGTGGGACTGGTCCGCGGCCGCTGTCGTGCTGCGCGAGGCGGGCGGTCGGTTCGGCGTCCTCGCGGGCACGATGGAGCTCGAGGGCTGGCCGCACGAGGCGGTCGTCGTGGCGACGCCGGCCGACGGCTGGGACGCGTTCGTCGCGCTCCTGAAGGACACGGGCTTCGTGGCCCGGGACTCCTCGGCGGCCCGACCGGCCCAGGGGGAATAGTCAGCGTTCACCCGCTGTTCAGGCGACACGTCGCGGACCGGCTCACCACTGGACCGGTTCATGGTGCACAATTCGGCGCCGGCGACGTGCACAACTCGGTCTCGGTCCGAGCCGTGATCCGGCAGGTCTGAACCACAGCATGGGGAGAGGGAATCGATGGCCACCGACTACGACGCACCGCGCAAGTCCGAGGAGGACCAGAGCGAGGAGAGCATCGAGGAGCTCAAGGCCCGACGGCACGACAAGAACTCGGGCAAGGTCGACGAGGACGAGACCGAGGCGGCCGAGTCCTTCGAGCTTCCCGGTGCAGACCTGTCGCACGAGGAGCTCGCGGTCGAGGTCATGCCTCGACAGGACGACGAGTTCACCTGCATGAGCTGCTTCCTGGTGCACCACCGCTCGCAGCTCGCGGACGAGAAGAAGCTCATCTGCCGCGACTGCGCCTGAGCGCACCGCACACCTGAGATGCACAGCGCCCGTCCCCTCGCGGGAACGGGCGCTGCGTCGCGTCCGGGTCGCGGTGCGACCCGAGTGCGAGTCAGGAGCTGGCGGCGGGAGCGTTCTTGGCGTCCTGCCCGTCCTTCTGCAGCTGCGGCGGCAGGTGGCCGGTGGACCGGGCGTAGTAGCTCGCCGCGCGTCGGGTCGCGAGCATCCGCGCCACACCGATCAGCGTGCCGCTGACGGCGGCCCACATCACGGCCTCCGCCAGGCCCACGTCGGGGTCGGCCGGGTTGGCCGGCGGGTTCTTCCCGGTCGCGGCGCGCCACGAGGTGTTGAGCCCCTTCTTGGCCACCGCGGCGGCACCGAGCGCTGCGACGAGAGAGAACACCGAATAGAACTTGCTGGTGGAGCTGTCCTTGGAGGCCATCCCCGAACCCTACCCAGCCGTCATCGGGCGCGGGTCGCCTCTAGGGCTGAGACGAGCGCCTCCGGACGCCGGCAGCTCACCAGCCAGTAGGGGACGGGATCGGCGGGATCGGTGAGGTCGATCCTCACGCCCCGCTTCAGGTAGGGACGCAGCAGGAGGTAGGCCCGCGCATCGGCGTCGACCCCTGCCTGACGACGTACGCCGTCGGCGTCGAGGGCGGTCACGGCCCCCACGTGCTCCAGCGAGATGTGCGCGCGACCCGCGTGCAACGTGGTGCCGTCGACGGCGAGGGTCGCGCTGCCGTAGGTCGCGAAGAACACGACCATCAGCGCGACACCGAGCGCGGCCACGGACCAGGCCAGCGGTTCGGGGGTGGCCACCACCAGGGCCAACCACAGTGACGCCACCAGCATCGTGCCCTGGACCCACCAGCGCAGGGGAACCGTGAGGCGTTCGGCGTAGTTCACCCTCCCAAGCCTATAGATTCAGTCCTCGTGCCCGACCACCACCGCGAGCCAGACCTCGACATCGCCGTCGTCCGCCTCGACCCGGACCTGCCGCTGCCGTCCTACGCCCACCCCGGTGACGCCGGTGCCGACCTCCACACGACGGTGGACGTCAGCCTCGCCCCGGGGGAGCGGGCCCTCGTCCCGACGGGCCTCTCGATCGCGCTGCCGGACGGCTATGTCGCGCTGGTGCACCCTCGGTCGGGGCTGGCGGCGCGCCACGGCCTGTCCATCGTCAACACCCCCGGCACGGTCGACGCGGGCTACCGGGGCGAGATCAAGGTGCTGCTGATCAACCACGACTCCGCCGAGACCGTGCGCCTCGCGCGGGGTGACCGGATCGCCCAGCTGGTCGTCCAGCGCTTCGAGCGAGCTCGGTTCGTCGAGGTGGGGATGCTGCCGGCATCGACGCGCGGCGTCGGGGGCTACGGTTCTACTGGCACCGGATCGCCACGATGACCCGGACCGCGCAACACCCATCGAGAACGTCCATCGAACGGAAGTGCTGACGTGAAGTTCCGCCGCAAGGCTGGCGAGGTCGCCAGCGAGACGACCCCCGGCGAGACGACCCCCGGCGAGACGACTGACGCATCCACCGACGCGCGGCCCCCGGGTCCCTTCGACGTGTCCGAGGTGGAGGGCGACGGCATCGAGCGCGCCGACCTCGGCTCCGTGCTGGTGCCCGCGATCGCCGAGAGGGAGCTGCGGCTGCAGGTCGACGAGCCGACCGGTCAGGTGCGCTCGGTGATGCTGGCGGGGGCCGACGGCGCCTGCGAGTTCCAGGCCTTTGCGGCACCCCGCAACGGCGACCTGTGGAGCGAGGTGCGGCCCCAGATCATCGCCGACATGGCGCGGCGCGGCGGTCAGGCCACCGAGCGGGAGGGTCGCTGGGGCACCGAGCTGCTCTGCCAGATGCCGGTGAAGCGTCCCGACGGGACCGACGCGATGCAGCCCTCGCGGATCATCGGCATCAACGGGGCCCGCTGGATGCTGCGGGTCTCCTTCCTCGGGCGCCCGGCGGTCGAGCCGGACAACGCCTCCGCGTGGGAGGACGCGCTCGCCCAGGTCGTCGTACGACGCGGTGAGCAGGCGATGCCGGTCGGCGAGCCGCTGCCGGTGCGGCTGCCCGAGACCGCCCGCCGGGTGACATGAGCATGGGTGAGAAGGGCCGACTGCGGCAGGCGCTGTCGAAGTGGGCCGACAGCTCCGAGACGCACCAGCGCGAGCTGCGCCAGTCCTCCACGGTCGAGCGGTCCGTGTGCATCTCCGACGCCCCCGAGCGCGAGCAGGTCGTCGTCAGCGGCGTCCTGCGCACGGTCACGCTCCGCCCGCGCGGCGGCGTCCCGGCGCTCGAGGCCGAGCTGGACGACGGCTCCGGCGTCATCACGGTCGTCTGGCTCGGGCGGCGCCGGATCACCGGGGTCGACCCCGGCAGGTCGGTGACCGTGTCCGGCTGCATCGGCCGGCAGGGCGACATACCGATCATGTTCAACCCCCGCTACGAGCTGCGCCCGTGAGCGAACCGACGTCGGGACCCCCTGCGGGCGAGGTGCAGGCGGCCGCACGGAGCACCGACCGGGTGGAGACCGAGACGGTCGAGGCCGTCGTACGCCAGCAGCTGTCCACCGCCCTCGGCGGGCGGCGCGGCATGGCCGAGGCTGCCGTCCCCACCATCCTGTTCACCGCCTCGTGGCTGACGCTGCGAGATCTCAACCTGGCCCTGTCGATCAGCATCGGCGCGGCGCTGGTGCTGCTCGCGATCCGGCTGGTGCAGCGCTCGAGCGTCCAGTTCGTCGTCAACGCACTGTTCGGGATCGGCATCGGCTGGTACTTCGTCTACCGCTCCGCCGCGGCAGGGGGCTCCGAGCAGGACCAGGCCCTCGCCTACTTCCTGCCCGGGCTGCTCTACAACGGCGGTTATGCCGTCGTGCTGGCGTTCACCTGCCTGATCGGCTGGCCGCTGGTGGGATTCATGGTGGGCAGCATCACCGGCGACCCGACCGCGTGGCACTCCGACCGGCAGATCGTGAAGCTCTGCAGCCGTCTCACCTGGCTCCTCGTCGCCCCGTGCGTGGCGCGGGTCGCCGTGCAGTTGCCGATCTGGCTGGCCGGCTCGTCCGGGTCGATGGACCCCGACACCGCCGTCGCCGCGCTCGGCGTGCTGAAGATCGTGCTGGGCTGGCCCCTCCAGCTCGCCGCCCTGGGCTCGATGGTGTGGCTCCTCTCGCGCAACCGGACGCCGGTCGCGGCTGACGCGGCCGCTGCCTGAGCCCTGCGTCGTACGCCGCTCAGCCGGGGTGGCTGCCCGGGGACAGCAGTCGCTCGAGCTCGGCCTCGACGTCGGCCGGCACCACGAAGAGCAGCTCGTCGCCCGACTCGAGCGGCTGATCGGCGTCCGGGGTGTAGACCTGTCCGTCGCGCAGGATCGTGACCAGCGCGCAGTTGTCCGGAAACGGCACCAGCCCGCTGGGCGTGCCGACGAACGGCGAGTCGGCCGACAGCGTCAGCTCGACGAGGTTGGCGTTGCCCTGGCGGAAGGTGAACAACCGCACGAGGTCGCCGATGGAGACGGCCTCCTCCACCAGCGCGGACATGATGCGCGGGGTCGAGACGCTGACGTCTACCCCCCAGGCCTCGGTGAACAGCCACTCGTTGTTGGGGTGGTTGACCCGCCCGACCGTGCGCGGCACGCCGAACTCGGTCTTCGCCAGCAGCGAGGTCACGAGGTTGGCCTTGTCGTCGCCGGTGGCCGCGATCACCACGTCGCACTTGCCGAGCTGGGCCTCGGACAGCGAGGACAGCTCGCACGAGTCGGCCAGCAGCCACTCCGCGTCGGGCACGCGCTCGGGACGGATGGACGAGGTGTTCTTGTCGATCAGCAGGACCTGGTGGCCGTTCTCGATCAGCTCGCGGGCGATCGATCGACCCACGGCTCCGGCTCCGGCGATGGCGACGCGCATGTGTGCAGAGCTCCTGGTGGTCAGTCGTCTTCGGGGCCGGCTTCGAGCACGGCGTAGGCGTGGGCTGCGTGCTCCTCGCGGATGGCCACGTGCACCATGTCGCCCTCCTGGAGCACGGTGTCGCGGGTCGGCAGCATGCCCTGGCCCAGGCGGTCGATCCAGGCGATCCGGCTGCGCGACTGCGCCTGGAAGTCCACCGTGCGGTGGCCGATCCAGGCCTCCGGCACGGGCACGTGGTCGACCCGGATCGTGCCCGAGGGATCCCGGAAGTCGGGCTCGGCGCCGGCCGGGAGGATCCGGCGCAGCACCTGGTCGGCCGTCCACGTCACGGTCGCGACGGTGGTGATGCCGAGGCGCTGGTAGACCTCGGCGCGACCCGGGTCGTAGATCCGGGCCACGACCTGCTGCAGTCCGAAGGTCTCGCGGGCGACGCGGGCGGCGATGATGTTGGAGTTGTCACCGCTCGACACCGCGGCGAACGCGTCCGCCCGACGGATGCCTGCCTTCTCCAGCACCTGCTGGTCGAACCCGTAGCCGGTGATCTTGTCCCCGTTGAACTCAGGACCCAGACGCCTGAAGGAGTCGGGCTCGCTGTCGATGACGGACACCGTGTGGTTGCGGTCCTCGAGGCTGCGGGCGAGCGCCGAACCGACGCGGCCACAGCCCATGATCACGACGTGCACACCAGAACCGTAGCCCAGCACGGATATTCCTGCGCCCGGGTCTAGGCTTCCCGCCTGTGAGTGTCGGCGATGTCTCCAAGCGGATCCTGCTGGGTCGCAAGCTGCGGAGCAGCCAGCTGGGGGAGACCCTGCTGCCCAAGCGCATCGCGCTGCCCGTCTTCGCGAGCGACGCGCTGTCGTCGGTGGCCTACGCGCCGGACGAGATCTTCATCATGCTCGCGATCGCCGGCACCTCGACCTACGTGTGGTCCTGGAAGATCGGGCTCGCCGTCGCCGTCGTGATGCTCACGGTCATCGCCTCCTACCGCCAGACCGTCCACGCCTACCCCTCCGGGGGCGGTGACTACGAGGTCGCGACCGTCAACCTGGGCCGCAACGCCGGTGTGACGGTCGCCAGCGCGCTGCTCGTCGACTACGTGCTGACGGTCGCGGTGTCGATCTCGTCGGCGTCGCAGTATGCGGCGGGTGCCGTCCCGGTGCTCATCGGTCATGAGGTCACGGTGGCCATCGTGGCGATCGTGCTCCTGACCGCGATGAACCTGCGTGGCGTACGCGAGTCGGGGGCCTTCTTCGCCGTCCCGACCTACCTCTTCATGTTCGCCATCCTCGGCATGTGCGCCTACGGCCTGCTGAGGCTCCTCGCGGGTGACCTGCCCGACGCCGAGAGCGCCCGGCTCGTCATCGAGCCCGAGCCGGGGTGGGAGGGTCCGCTCACGCAGGTCGCGCTGATGTTCCTGCTCGCCCGGGCGTTCTCGTCCGGGTGTGCGGCGCTGACCGGTGTCGAGGCGATCAGCAACGGAGTCCCGGCGTTCCGTCGGCCCAAGAGCCGCAACGCGGCGACGACGTTGCTGCTGCTCGGGCTCATCTCGATCACGATGATGATGAGCGTCATCGTGCTGGCCAAGCAGATGACCATCCGCTTCGTCGACCCGCACCACCTCGAGCGTCTGCGCGCTGCCGGTGGGGGCGCCCTGCCCGCCGACTACGAGCAGCACCCGGTGATCTCGCAGATCGCCGCGGGAGTCTTCGACCACTTCCCGCCCGGCTTCTACTTCGTCGTCTCCGTCACCGGCATCATCCTGGTGCTCGCTGCCAACACCGCGTTCAACGGCTTCCCGGTGCTGGGCTCGATCCTCGCCCAGGACGGCCTGGCTCCGCGGTCGCTGGGATCGCGCGGCGACCGTCTGGCCTACAGCAACGGCATCGTCTTCCTCGCGGCCATGTCGATCCTGCTGATCTGGGCCTTCGACGCCGAGACGACCAAGCTGATCCAGCTCTACATCGTGGGCGTCTTCGTCTCCTTCAACCTCAGCCAGCTCGGCATGATCCGCCACTGGACCCGGCACCTGAGGTCCGAGACGGACCCCGCCGCGCGCCGCAGGATGATGCGATCGCGCGCGATCAACACCTTCGGCCTCGGGATGACAGCCATCGTGCTGGTGATCGTGATCATCACCAAGTTCCTCGCCGGTGCCTGGATCACGCTGCTGGCGATGGGCTTCTTCTTCCTCATCATGCAGGCCATCGGTCGCCACTACGCCCGGGTGGAGATCGAGCTCGCGGCCGACGAGCAGGACAAGATCATGCCGACGCGCGTGCACGCGATCGTGCTGGCGTCCAAGCTGCACAAGCCGACCCTGCGTGCGCTGGCCTTCGCTCGGGCGATGCGACCGAACGTGCTCGAGGCGATCTACGTCAGCATCGACACCCGGGCCACCAACCGACTGCTGGAGGAGTGGGACGAGCGCCAGCTCGACATCCCTCTGAAGGTCCTCTACTCGCCCTACCGCGAGGTCGTGCGTCCGGTGGTCCAGTACACCCAGGAGATCCGCAAGGCCAACCCCCGAGGCGTGGTCGCCGTCTACATCCCCGAGTACGTCGTCGGCCGTTGGTGGGAGCAGCTGCTACACAACCAGACAGCCCTCCGACTCAAGGGGCGCCTGCTGTTCACCCCCGGCGTCATGGTCATCTCGGTGCCCTACCAGCTGCGCTCCTCCCAGGTGGCGCGGGAGCGCGAGGAGCGCGACGACGTGCGGGTGCACGCCGGCGACCTGCGCCGCGGACGTGTCGGCTCTCGCGAGTCGCGTCGACGGGACGACCGGTGAGTCGTCGTACGGCACGGCCCCGCCAGGCCCGCGGTCGTTCGCGGGTGGGGGAGCGCTTCGAGGCAGAGGTCGGTGCGGTCGCGCACGGCGGCCACTGCGTCGCGCGCCTTCCGGAGCCCGAGTCCCGGGTCGTCTTCGTGCGCCACGCCCTCCCGGGTGAGCGCGTCGTCCTCGAGATCACCGAGGGCACCGACGGCGACCGGTTCTGGCGCGGTGACGCCGTGTCGGTGCTGACGGCCTCCCCGTCCCGCGTGCCCCCACCCTGCCCCGTGTCCGGACCGGGGCTCTGCGGTGGCTGCGACTTCCAGCACGTCGCCGTGCCCGCCCAGCGCGAGCTCAAGGCGGCTGTGGTCCGGGAGCAGCTGGTCCGTCTCGGCAGGATCGACCCCGCCTCCGACCTCGTCGCCGGCCTGCGGGTCGAGGCCGTCCCCGTCGAGGGACGGCCCGACGACGGCCTCCGATGGCGTACGCGGCAGCGCTACGCCGCGCTACCCGACGGTCGGGCGGCGATGCGCGCCCACCGCTCGCACCACCTGGTCCCGCTCGAGGACTGTCTCATCGCCGTCGAGGACGCCCGACCGCACCGAGCCGTGGCGGATGGTGGCGCCCCGCAACGACCGCTGGTCGAGGAGGGTGCTCAGCGCCCGTCACGGGACCCGGTCCTCCACGACGTCACCGCCGGCGGTCAGAGCCACGCCTTCACCGCCGCCGCTGACGGCTTCTGGCAGGTCCACCCCGAAGCGCCGAGGGTGCTCGTCGAGGCTGTGCTCGAGCTGCTGGCCCCCCGCCCCGGCGAGCGGGCGCTCGACCTCTACGCGGGCGTCGGCCTCTTCGCGCGGTTCGTCGGTGAGGTGACCGGGGCGCGCGTGGTGGCGGTCGAGGCTGACCGCGCCGCCTGCCAACACGCCCGGGCCAACCTGGCAGCGCTCACGTCCTCCGCGGTCGAGTGCGGCCCGACCGACCGCGTCCTGCGCGATGGCTTCGACGAGCCCTTCGACCTCGTCGTCCTCGACCCGCCCCGCGAAGGAGCCAAGCGCGCCGTCGTCGAGCAGGTCGTCGACCGCCGCCCGCGCGCCGTGGCGTACGTCGCTTGTGACCCCGCCGCACTGGGTCGCGACGTCGCCATCTTCGCCGAGCACGGCTATGTGCTCACCGCGATCCGTGCCTTCGACCTCTTCCCGATGACGCACCACGTCGAGTGCGTCGCGTTGCTCACGAGAAGCGGCCCTGACCTGCGGTGATGCTCTTCCCGCGCAGCAGGTCGAAAGCCGAAGTCTGGCCTTAAGGCTCACTTTGAGGCCCTTATGGCTCGCTTTGAAGCCGCGGAGCGGGCGCCCTACCCGGGGGCCGCAATCCAGGCTCCTGGGGGAGTGCAGTCGCGGCGCAACGCCCAGCTGGATGGCTGTCCGAGCGGCTCTTGCACCTCTGCGCTGGGCCTCGACAAGGGCGTGGAATGGGCTCGCTTTGATTCGCAATCGCGCGCAACACGGCCATTAGGCCCGCAGGCCACGAGGCCGGCCTCGGCGCAGGTCAAAGACCGACCGGTCGCGCCTCAAGAACTCAGTCGACCGCAAAGGATCGCGTTCGTGCTCAGCGTCCGACACCCGTTCCCGATGACCGGCCACGCGCGGAGAGGAGAGTCCCGTGGAGTGGTGGCGCTCCTGGAGAAAGTCGGCTCTGACCTGCGGTGACGCGATTCGAGATGAAGCCCCAATCTCCGGCGACCCGTCTTTATGGCGCACGTTGGCGTGCTCTCACATCGAGGCCACGTCATACCCAGGCACGGCGCTCCGACTCAGCAACTCTGTTGCCGTCACGTCGTGATGGCGACCTTTCCGCGGATGGCCCCGTCCTCAAGGCGTCGCACCGCGTAGGCGGTCCGCTCGAGCGGGTAGCAGCGGTCCAGGGCAGGCATGAGCTGGCAGGCCTCGATGAGCCGGGCGAGCCGCTCGTAGTCTGACGAGCGTTCACGGGCCAGCAGCAGGACGAGGCGTTGGCCGATGAAGGGGGAGAGCAGCGCTCCGCCGAGCTGTCGACGCATACCTGTGATGACGCCGCTGCGCTCACCGCCGACGAAGACAGCCGTCCCGCGTGGCGTCAGGGCACGACGCAGCCGGCTGACGGGCGGGTTGCCGGCGATGTCGAGGATCAGGTCGTAGTGGCGCGTACCGTCGGCCCAGTCGTCGTGGCTGTAGTCGATGACATGGTGGGCGCCGAGGGCGGCGACGTGGTCGAGCTTGGTGCTGCTGCACACGCCGGTCACCTCGGCGCCCAGGCTGGCGGCGAGCTGCACCGCGTAGCTGCCGACACCGCCCGAGGCGCCGGTGATCAGCACGGACTGGCCGGGCTGGACCTTGCCTGCGTCGGTGAGTGCCTGAAGGGCGGTGCCTGCCGAGATCGGGATGACGGCGGCCTCGGCGAAGGAGAGGTTGGCCGGCTTGTGCGCCAACCGGTCCTCGCCGGTGACGGCGAACTCCGCGAAGGACCCGGGCGCGACTCCGTAGACCTGGTCGCCGGGGGAGTAGCGGGTGACCTTGTCGCCGACGTCCACGACGGTGCCCGCGACGTCGCGGCCGGGCACGGGATTCCTCGGTCGGCGGATGCCGGAGGCGAGCCGTACGGCGTACGGCTTGCCGGTCATCAGGTGCTCGGTGCCGCGGTCGAGCCCGGCGGCGTGCACGCGGATCAGCAGCTGGTCGTCCCGGACGACGGGGCGAGGCACCCGCGCGAGTCGCAGCACCTCGGAGTTGCCGTAGCGGGACTGGGTGATGGCCCGCATCGTGTCGGTCGACGTGGCGGTGGCTTTGGTCTTCATGGGGAGTGTCCTTGCTGTGGGGTGTTGACGGGGTGGGCGATCAGATCGGGGGCATGGGGTCGTACTGGATGTAGCGACGGACCTCGCGGGCGCGATCGACGTCGGTGAGCCGCGCCACGAGGTGCAGGGCCATGTCGATGCCGGCGCTGACGCCGGCGCTGGTGATGAGGTCGCCGTCGTCGACGAAGCGCGCTGCGACGTCGGTGATGATGGTGGGGTCGAGCTCGGACAGCAGGTTCAGGGACGCCCAGTGAGTGGTGGCCCGACGTCGGGTGAGCAGACCTGCGGCCGCGTAGACGAGGCTCCCGGTGCAGACCGACGTCATTAGGGGTGTCGTGTCCCGGGTGTCGCGGACCCATCCGAGGTGGTCGGGGTCCTTGAGCATCGGCCTGGTGCCGGGGCCTCCCGGGTGGAGGAGCACGTCGAGTGGGGGAGCGTCGTCGAAGGAGTGGTGCGCCCCCAGGACCAACGACTTGGCGCCGACGACGGGTGCACCGTCGGCCGACAGGCAGAAGGCGTCCCAGCCGTCCTCGGGAAAGGTCTGGGTCCAGTGGGAGAGGACCTCCCAGGGGCCGACGGCGTCCAGCTCCTCGACCCCGTCGAAGACAAGGACACCGATCTGCCGACGCGGCACCCGCATGGTTCCGTCGGGTGCGGCGAGGGTGGGGGACGGGTCGTGCATGGAGACCTCCTGGTGGGCGATCGTCAGGTGGGGCGCGGTGGCGCCGACGTGACCGATCCTGCTGGCTGGACCGGTGGGGTCGCCCCGGTCAAAGTGCCGGGTTGCACGGAATACTCGGGCTCGTGAGCGTGTACGTTCGGCACGTGCTGGTCGGCCGGGGCCCCGAGCGAGCGCTCCTCGCGGCGCTCGTCGACGGTGCCCGCCGCGGGACGGCCGCCAGCATCGTCGTCCGAGGCGAGCCTGGCGTCGGCAAGTCCGCGCTGCTCGACGCGATGGTCGCCGACGGTGACGGCACCACAGTGCTGCGAACCCAAGGCCTCGAGGTCGAGGCCCCGCTCGCCTTCGCCGCCCTGCACCGCCTGCTGCGTCCGCTCACCCGGCTGCGCGAGCAGCTTCCGCCGCCCCAGGCGCGTGCTCTCCGGGTGGCGTTCGGGGACGACGACGGCCCATCGGTCGAGCCCTTCCTGGTGGGGGTGGCCACACTGTCGCTCCTGACGGCGGCTGCCGAGGAGAGCCTCGTGCTCTGCGTCGTCGACGACGCACACTGGTTGGACCCGGCCAGCGCGGGAGCGCTGTTGTTCTGTGCCCGGCGACTCGGGGCGGACCGGGTGGTGATGATTTTCGCGGCGCGCGACGATGCGGCGGCGGTCTTCGAGGCGCCCGGCCTGGCCGAGCTGGTCCTCACTGGTCTCGACGCCGAGGCATCCCGAGCCCTCCTGGCGGCCAGGCTGGGCGGTCAGCCGGCAGAGGAGGTCGCCCAACGGCTCATCGCGGAGACGGGCGGGAACCCACTGGCGCTCCTCGAGCTGCCCGGCGAGCTCACGGCAGCCCAGCTCGAGGGCTCGGCCGCGCTGCCGACGACGTTCCACCTCACCGCCCGGGTCGAGCAGGCCCTGCTGGACCGCAGCCGCCGACTGCCGACCCCGGTGCAACGCCTGCTGTTGCTCGCGGCCGCCGATGACACCGGCCAGCCCGACGTGCTACGTCGTGCCGGTGCGCACTGGGGACTGGACGACGACGTGGTGGAGCGTGCGATCGACTCCGGGCTGCTGGTGGACACGGGCGGCTCGGTGTCCCTGCAACACCCTCTGGTGCGCTCGGCGATCTACCAGGCCGCCACCGCGGCGGACCGTCGGGGAGCCCACCGGGCGTTGGCCGGGGCGTTAGCCGGGGCGGGGCACGAGGACCGCGAGGTCTGGCACCGCGCCTGCGCCGCCGAGGGACCGGACGCCGACCTGGTCGACGCCCTCGAGGGGGTGGGGGAGCGCTCGCAACGCCGGGGTGGGCACGTCGCGGCGCTTCTGGCGTACGAGCGGGCGGCGGAGCTGTCCACCGACGCTGCTCGACGCGCCCACCTGGGCTTCGCCGCGGCGCGTAGTGCCTGGGCATGCGGGCAGGCGGCCCGCGCGCAGTCCCTGCTCGGCGCTGCCAGAGCGGGCACGGACGACGCACCCCTGCTGTGTGACGTCGCACGGTTGCGCGGGCATATCGAGGTCAACATTGGCTCGGCCCCAGAGGCGCACCGCATGTTCGTGGACGCCGCGCACGCGGTCCTGCCGGCCGACGCGGTCCGAGCTCTGGACATCGGCGTCGCCGCGGCAGTGATGCGCACCTTCGGTGCCGACAGCGGGACGCCGATGTACACCGATGAGCTCCTGATCGGCCACCACCGCAGACCCCTCTCCGCGGACACGGTGCCTGCGGCAGATGTTGGTGGCAATGACCCTGGTCGCGGACGCGGACTGGGGAGCCGCAGCGGATGCGCTCGACGTCGCCCTCGAGATCGGTGCCGCTGTCGACGATCGCGACGTGCTGTGGAACCTCGGCAACGCCGCCCTCCAGCTCGGTGCCGACGGACCGCAGCAGCGGTTCTACTCCTTCGCCCTCTCTCGCGCACGCGAGGCGGGTGCCGCGACCGCGGTGATCTACTGCCTGCAGCGGTTGTGCTTCGGTCACTGGACGACGGGCGATCACGTCAGCCTGCGGGTCAGCGCTGAGGAGGCCTCCGCGCTGGGCTTGAGCATCGGTCAACCGGCCGTCACTGCCCTCCCGATCGCCTGGCTCCTGCTACTGGCTGCCGAGCAGGACGGGGACGACTACGACGACCTCCGGATGCGGCTGGAGGACCTCGTCGCGACCCATCCGCTCGGGATCATGGCGGATCCGGTGCACGACCTGACCCGGTGGGCCATGGGCATCCGTGCGGCGAGCACGGGAGACGCCTCCGGCGCCTTCCACCAGCTCGGCCGCATGCGGATGCCAGTGCTTGAGCGGCTGTCGGCCACCGATCGGATCGAGGCCGCCGTCCGTGCCGGTGAGGTCGCGACGGCACGGTCCTGGACCGCGGACCTCGCGTCCTTCGCCGAGGCCACCCGTCGCCCGTGGGCGCTCTCCGCCGTGGCGTTCGGCAAGGCGCTCACGGCCGACGCCGATGCCGAGGTGCTGTTCGAGCGGGCGTTGTCGGACGCTGCCACCGGAGGTCGACCTCTGGACGCGGCGCGCGTCGAGCTGGCGTACGGCGAGTGGCTGCGTCGCAGCCAGCGGCGCGTCGACGCCCGCATCCACCTGCGTCGCGCCCTCGAGACCTTCCACGACGTCCGGGCCCAGTGGCTGGCCTCGCGGGCGGATTCGGAGCTGCGGGCCTCGGGAGAGACGGCGCGCAAGCGCGACCCCTCGACTTTGCTGCAGCTCACGCCGACCGAGCTCAAGATCGCCCAGCTTGTCAGCTCGGGCATGTCCAACAAGGACGTGGCCGCGCAGTGCTGGATCTCTCCGCGCACGGTGGCCTTCCACCTGCGCAACGTCTTCACCAAGGCCGGCGTCACCTCACGCGGCGAACTGGCCACGCTCGACCTCGGCTGAGGGGCTGCTGACCCTTCGCGGGACATCCCGGCCATCTGGCCGGGGTGAGCGCGCGACGGGGCGCCCACTCTCGACCGCAGTGCCACCACCCACCACTGCGAGAGCGAGAAGCCCATGAGCATCGACGTCCACCACCGCGTCCGATCGAGCGCCACGAGCACCGGGGGCCGGCGCGTGACCCGGGTCGTCGTCGGCTCGCTGGCCACTGGACTGACAGCTGCTGCCCTCCTCACCCTGGTGGTCTTCCCGGGCGCCACCGAAGGAGTGACGGCTGGTGCAGCGCTGATCGGCTTCGGCCTCGGCTGGGCGCTGCTGCACGTCATCTCCGGGCGAACGGATCACCCCCAGTCGTGGGCCGCGGTACCCGCAGTCGCGATGATGTCGACCGGTGCAGCCCTGGTGGCCCTCGCCCCCTCCGACCACACGATGGCCGTGCTCACGTGGGTGTGGCCGCCCCTTGCTCTGGCACTGAGCGTGTGGTCCTGCGTCCGGATACGGCGGGAACTGACGGGTCCCGGTCGGTGGCTGGTGACGGTCGCGCTGGTCCTCCTCGCCGTCACTTCCGTGGGCGCCGGCGTCAGGAACGTCGCTACCGACTCCTTCGCCAGCACCTTCCCGCCGCCGGGCGCCATCCATTCCGTGGGTGACCACGACCTTCACCTCGACTGCCGCGGCGAGGGCCAACCGACCGTCGTGCTCGTCAGCGGCCTCGGCGAGTTTTCCGCGTCGTGGGCGCGCATCGTCGACGGCGTCGCCCCCACCACCCGTGTCTGCGCGTACGACCGTGCGGGCCAGGGGTGGAGCGACGACCTCGACCACCCTCAGGACGGGATCGCGGCAGCCGAGGACCTCCACGCCCTGCTCGCGGCAGCCGGGGAGACCGGACCGTTCGTGCTGGCTGGCCACTCGATCGGTGGCCCCTACGCCTTGACGTACGCCGACCAGTACGCCGACGAGGTGGCCGGCATGGTGCTGCTGGACAGCACCAGCCCCGAGCAGTTCACCGCCATCCCCAGCTACCCCATTCAGTACGACATGATGCGGCGCGCCTACGGAGTCCTGCCGTCGCTGGCCCGGGTGGGGCTCGGTCCGTTGCTTGCGGGATCCCACCTGCCCGCCGACGACGCGGCACCGGTGGACGCTTGGTTGGCGACGCCCCGAGCCGGGCGCAACGCCCGCGACGAGCTCTCGATGCTCCCCGTGGTGTTCGAGCAGGCTCGGGCGCTCACCACTCTCGAAGACCGGCCGCTCGTCGTGCTCACCAGCGCGGAGAACGCCCGCGACACCGATGGGTGGACCGAGGCGCAGGAGGACATGGCCGAGCTGTCCGGCAACGCCGTCCGACTTGACGCGGCTACCAGCCACGCCGGCATCGTCGAGGACCCGGGCGGAACTGCCGCCTCGGTGCAGGCCATCGCCTCGGTCGTGCGGGCAGTGCGCACGGGGACCGCCGTCTCGCGTCCCTGACCCTCGACGACCGGCCACGAACCCGGCCATTCGACCGGTTCGAGCGAAGCCGTGCGGCGACATCGTGAAGACATCAGTCGGCAACGGCTCCAACCCAACAGGCGGTGAGGACGATGGACAGGATCTCGACGATCTCGGACACGACGCAGGTGCGGCCCCCAGCGGGCAAAGCCACCGACGTCTGCTGGTGCGGTCAGGACATGGATCTCGTGCGAGGCCCGTCACTGCCCCCGATGCGGCACCGCCCGCGCCGCCCGATTCGACGCCGCTCTTTCCCAACTGGCCGCGTGAGGACAGATCCATGAGAACCACGGTGGCCACCCCCTCATCCATGACAACAGCGACGATGACGCGACGGGGCCGGGTCGCGCTCGGACTGCTGGTGTCCGCGCAGTTCCTTGTCATGCTCGACACCTCGATCGTGAACGTCGCGCTGCCTTCGATCCAGTCCGATCTCGGCTTCGGTCCGGCGGCCGTGACCTGGGTCGTGAATGCCTACGTCCTCGCCTTTGCGGGGCTGCTCCTGCTGTCGGGCCGGGCCGCAGACCTGTTCGGTCGCCGCCGCGTCTTCGTCGTCGGGGCCTCACTCTTCACAGTCGGAACCCTCCTCGCGGCAGCGGCGGTGAACAAGGAGCTGCTGATTCTGGGCCGCGTCGTCCAGGGGATCGGTGCCGCCGGCCTCAGTCCGGCGGCCATGTCCCTGCTGCTCGTCACCTTTCCGGCGGCACAACGCGCCCGGGCGATGGGGGCGTGGGGCGCTGCCTCAACGCTCGGGGGAGCCACCGGCGTGATGAGCGGGGGAGTGCTCGCCGGCACCGTGGGTTGGCGGGCGGTCTTCCTGGTGACCGTTCCGGTGTCGCTGGCCGCCGTGGTGTTGGGCCGCCGGATGCTGGCGGAGGATGCCTCGAGCGTCCGACGTACCGTCGACTGGGCCGGCGCAGCCGCGGTCACCGGAGCGGTGATCACCCTGGTGCACGGCGCCGTCGACGCCGTCGACCACGCCTGGACCTCCCCACGGGTCGTCGGCTTGTTCGCGGTCTCGTCGATCCTGATGGCGGCATTCATCGCCATCGAGCGCC
The DNA here is from genome assembly GCA_963806925.1 of uncultured Actinomycetota bacterium. GTDB lineage: Bacteria > Actinomycetota > Actinomycetes > Propionibacteriales > Nocardioidaceae > Nocardioides. The sequence continues at coordinate 207,530 of CAWEAI010000008.1, forward strand.
GGGCCTCGGATCCGCTGGTCCCAGTTGAGCTCTTCCGGTCGCGCATTCTGCGCAGGGGTACGACTGTTGCATTGCTCGGCGGAGCGACCCGCGGCTCGACCTTCGTCCTGGTCGCGCTCTACTTCCA
>CAWEAI010000009.1:0-6873 GCA_963806925.1 uncultured Actinomycetota bacterium
CTATGTTGGTGGCATCGTAGACCGGTCAGACCCGGGAAAGACGTCGCTATCACCCCTGCTCAAGCGCCCTACCTCACTCATCGGGAAATTCCTCCGTCCATCGCGCCACCACGTCGCTCGGATAACCCCTGTGGAAGTGCCGGCGCCACGGGTAGGCCGGCTTGCCGCTAGCGTCTCGGCGCATGATGTCTGTGGCCTCACACACGATCTTGGCGGGAACCCCGACTGCCACCATGTTCGCGGGTACGTCGCGGGTGACCGAGCTGTGGGCACCGACCAAGGCACCTTCACCAACCAGCACGCCCGGCAGGACGACCGACATCGTCGCGATCGCGGCGTAGTCCTCCACGGTCACACCTTGCTGGACCTCGCTCGGAGGGTGCGGGTCATTGGTGAGAACCACGTAGGGGAAAATCCAAACGAAGCTGCCTACCTTGGTGTGGTGGCCCACATGGACGTTGCTATGGAAGCGGACGAAGTCGCCGATCTCGCAGTGCCCTTGCACGTCACCGAGGGTGCCCAGCTGGAAGTCGCGTCCGATGATCGCCCTTTCCCGAATCGTGACGCGGTGGCCGGTGACGAGGCCCGGCCCGATCGTGGAGTTCTCGTACAGGACCGAGTGCGAGCGCACCATGGAACCGGATCCGACCTCCAGAGGGCCGCCCTCACCGGCGTGGTGTGCCGGAACGCCGATCTCGCAGTGTCCGCCGATGGTCGAGCCGTCGCCGATGACGACGTTGTCGTGCACCACCGTGAACGGTCCAACGGTCACGTGTCGCCCGAGCTGAGCCTTCGTGGAGACCAGTGCGGTGGGATGTACGTCGGAGCTCGACTTCATGGTGCCTGCCTCATCCTTGGGTTGTAGGACGACCGTCAACAGCTCGGGTCCACCTCGAGAGCCGCGTGCTCACCTGCTCGGGACCTCACCGAGGAACTCCTCGTAGTCCCGGATGTAATCGTCGGCGTCATAGGGGTGGGACGCGAACACGGCAAGGACCGCATCCTGTGTGTACTTGTACTGGGTGCCCCACATCATGGGTGGAAGGTAGAGAGCCGTCTCGGGCGAGTCCAGCCGGACCTCTCGCCGGGTGGTCCCGTCGTCGATGATCGAGTGCAAGGACCCTTTCAGGCAGATCAGGACCTGAGCGCACTCGCGGTGTGCGTGCTCACCCCGAACCTCCTGGGACGGCACGCCGAACACGGCGAAGAAGCGCTGCGGGGCGAACGGCAGGCCGGAGGTGAGCTCCAAGGCGGCCAACGAGCCCCGCAGGTCTGCAGCCGTCACAACGGACAACAGACGGGCGCCGCCCGGCAGGTCGTCCCTCGACTGGACCACGGGCGACTGTGCGGCATGGTGCGGGTCCGAATCCGGGGCAGAGTCCGTGTACCCGACGATCTGGGCGGGACTCCCAACTACGATGGCGTGGGCGGGCACATCTCGCTCGACGACGGCGCCTGCGCCGATCCTGGCGAGTCGCCCGACCTTGACGCCTGACAGGAGCACCGCACCGGCCCCGATCGAGGCGCCCGTGCCGATCACCGTGTGGGGGCGATCGTCGAGGTGTGCCGCGGATTCCAGGTGCGGGTCGACGGCGAACGTTGCGTTCGGACCGACGAGCACGTCATCGCCCAGGCGTACGCCGTCCCACAGCTGCACCCCGGACCTCACGGTCACCCGATCGCCCATGACGACGTCGTTCTCGATCAGGACATGGGTGTCGATGATGCACTCCACGCCTATCCGTGCACCGGGGAGCACATGCGCGAATGCTCCGACGCGTGTGCCGTCGCCCACGTGGCGAGCCTCGCAGATCGCGGACGGGTGGACGGAGACGCTCATACGTCCTCCTCGGCCGGGAGAGTGGAGAACCCTTCCTGCGGGGTCACGATCGATGATGCCGCGTGGGTCCAGTGGGCGAGCGTCAGCGCGCTGGGTCGGCCCTTGGTGTTCTCGTACGTGCGCCACACATAGGAGCCCAGCACGCCCATCCCCGTCAGCAACAAGAATGTGGAGAACAAGATGGTGAGCATCAGAGGCGTGTAACCCGGCGAGTCGATCCGCCCGGCGAGCCACGAGATGAGCACGGTGAGGCTCAACGTCACCGTGATGAGCGTCCCCACCACGCCGAGCAGGGTGAGGGCCTGGATCGGGATGCGGGTGAAGGCAAACACCGAGTCGGAGAGATAGCTGACCTTCTTGCGCAGAGTCCACCCGGACCTCCCCTCGACGCGCGCGAGCCGCTCATAGCCCACCTCGACGCGTCGATAGCCGACCCAGTAGAGGAGGGCGACGAGCGAGCTGTGCGACTCGTCCAGGAGGACCAGCCGCTGGGCGACTTCACGCGTGCAGGCGAACACGTCGACACCACCCGGCGGGATGTCGCGATTGATCGTGTGTCGATAGACCCACCAGAACGCCCTTGACATCCCTGCCGATAGGGCCGGGTCCGATCGGCCCGTGCGGCGGCCCACCGCGACGTCGTGCTCACCCGACCCGAGCTCCGCGAAGAACTCGAGCATCACCTCGGGTGGCTCCTGCAGATCGGCGGCCATCACGCCGATCAGCTCGCCTCGGGCAGCCGCTAACCCCGTGCGGATCGCTGCGAAGGACCCGAAGTTGCGGCTGTGCTCGATCACCTGGACGGCCAATGGCTGTTGAGGGACGATGTCGGCGAGAACGGCGGACGAGTCGTCAGGCGATCCGTCGACGACAAAAACCACCTCGAGCGCGCCGGGGAGTCGATCGGCCACGTCCAAGAGCCTGGCAAGGACGGCGTGCAGCGTCGCCCGGTTTCCGTAGACCGGCACTATGACCGAATAGCGAGGACCCGGATCAAGGGCGGAAGGAAGCAAGCGCGTCACCCACCCTCGAGATCTCGTCGTCGCGCATCTCCGGGAAGACTGGGAGTGACAGCACCCTGGCGCTGAGGGCCTCAGTCACTGGCAGGTGAACAGTGTGACCGCCCTGCTCGAAAGCGGGTTGTCGGTGATCCTCGATCGGGTAGTGGACGTCTGTGCGGACCGCCGCATCGGCCATGTGGGCCGACAGCGCCTCGCGGTCCTCGACCTCGACGACGGCGAGGTGGCCGGCGTGGGCGGGGCCGGCCGCCGGCAGGACGCGAATCCCTCTCGGAGCCGCCTCAACGTACGACGCGATCACCGATCGTCGCGCCTCATTCCAACTGTCGAGCAGGGGGAGACGCAGTCGGAGCACCGCGGCCTGCAACTCGTCCATCCGCGAGTTCCGTCCCCCTTCGCACGTGATGCGGTACTTCGCGCCCCACCCGTACTGATGGAGCCGGCGCACGGTCTCTGCCACGTCGTGGGACCGCGTGCCGATCGCGCCACCGTCGCCCAGCGCGCCCAGGTTCTTGGTGGGGTAGAAGGAGAAGGTCGCCGCGTCGGCAAGGGAGCCGACCCGACCCGCTGGGGTGAGTGCGCCCAGTGCCTGTGCGCAATCCTCCAGGACCAGGGCGCCCACGGCGTGCGCAGCCTCCACGATTGCCGTCATGTCGGCGGCGCGCCCATAGAGATGCGTCACGACGACGACACCGACCGCGTCGGTGATTCTCGCTGCGACGTCGAGCGGATCCAGGCAGTGGGTCTCGGGATCGACATCAGCGTGCTGGACGACGAAGCCGGCGCTGCGCGCCGCGACAGTGGCGTACGCCCCGGCATTGGCCGCCGTGAGGACGATCGACCGGTCCTCGGGCATGAGGGCGGTGAGGGCGATCTCGAGCGCGTCAGTGCCGTTGCCGACGGTCACGACGTGGGGCAGCCCGAGATACGCCGCCAGCTCGTCGGCGAAAGCCCGGGTCTGCGGCCCCATGAGGAACCAACCGGAGTCCAGGACCTCGGAGAGGATGCGCGCGATCGCGTCGCGGTGCACGGTCACCGATCGAGAGAGGTCGTTCATGGGCACCCAATCCACGAGCTCTCCTTGACCCACCGGCAACGACAGCCGCCACAGTAGTGCGATCACCCTGCCGCGAGGCGCATTTCGCCAGAAGGCCGGGCGCGATGGTCGGTCAATCGACGGGTCGGAGGTACCTGCCACGGCGGTGGACAAGCGGCTCGACGTCGTCACCGACGACCACCTCGCGCAGGACGCACGTGACGAGCCTCGACCACCCCGACTCGACGTCGGACTCGACCTCCAAGGGGGCCCAGGTGACGGCGTGTTGGAGGCGGGGTCCGTCACCGGTCTCGACCCACTCCGCCATCCGCCACGGGCCACCCGGCGCGGGCGCTGTACCGGCGAACGCGTCGGCGAGGCCCCGATCCTCCCAGCCCAGCAGCTGGAGCACGCCACGGCCGGTGTAGAGCAGTCGCTCCGTCAGGTCCGCGTCCGGGTCCAGCAGCGCCAGCACTCGTCCTGGCTCGCCGCCCGCGACAAGCCAGGACGAGACAGTCAGTCCTGCGCGGTCCTCGGCCCCGCCCGCGGTCCACAGCGAGACCGTGCCGCCGATACGCCCGCGCAACTGGCGTACGGGGTCGCGGTCGCCCTCGGGCTCCAGGAACGGGTGGCTCGTGTGGATGGTCATGGCATCGTCCGGTCGGTCACGTCTTCCCCATTCCCGCGCGCAGAGGCACTGACGTCCTTAGTATCTGGGCGACCCAGGAGGCACTCGTGCTCGACACCCCGGCCACGGCCGAGACAGTGATCGAAACCCCGTCGGCGACAATCGAACCCTCGGAGCGCGGCGCATGGATCGCCGTCCTCTTCGCGACGACCTCCATGCTCGGCGCGGGCCTGCTCTTCATGGTCCAGCCGCTCGCCGCGAAGCTCATCCTGCCCTCGTTCGGCGGGTCCGCCACGGTGTGGAGCACGAGCTCGCTGCTCTTCCAGGTCCTTCTGCTCCTCGGCTACGTCTACGCCCATCTGAGCTCGCGAGGACTGGGCGCGTGGTGGCAGCCGCGGCTTCACCTCCTCGTGCTGCTCGTGCCGATCCTGTTCCTCCCGGTGGCCCTCCCTGTCGACGCCGCTCCTCCTGCGGACTCGCCCCCGACCCTCTGGCTGCTCAGGACGCTCACGCTGATGGTCGGCGTGCCGTTTCTCGTGCTCTCCGCCACGGGCCCGCTGATCCAGCGCTGGTACTCCTGGTCGCGCGGACCGCGGGCAAACGACCCCTACTTCCTCTTTGCCGGGAGCAACCTCGGCAGTTTCCTCGGGCTGCTCTGCTACCCGTTCCTCGTCGAGCGGACGCTCACCCTCACCCAGCAACGGTGGATGTGGACCGTCATGCTCGGCGTCTTCCTTGTCCTCATGTGTGCGTGCGCGCTGGCCGTACGCGCTCCGAGGCACCCGATGAACGACCGGGACGCCACCGCCCGGCGAGGCCCAGGGCCTGCCCGGTCGCGCCGCCTGACCTGGTGCGCGCTGGCGTTCCTGCCCTCGTGCCTGACGCTCGCGGTCACGGCACACATCTCCACCGACGTCGCGCCGATCCCACTCGTCTGGGTTCTGCCGCTGGCCCTCTACCTGGCGTCGTTCGTTGCCGCGTTCGCACGCCGCACCAGACAGGCGCCCGTCGCCATGACGCGTGCTGCGGTCGTGAGTGCGGTGCTGAGCGGCGTGGTCTCCCTCGTCGGCACGGCCCTGCCGATCTGGACGGTGGTCGCGGTGGATCTCACCACGGTGGCGCTCGTCAGCTACGCAGCTCACGCCCGGCTGGCCGCGACGCGCCCCGATACCGAGCACCTGACTGGCTTCTACCTGATCATCTCCGTCGGCGGCGCCCTCGGCGGCCTGGTCAACGGCGTCATCGCGCCGATGCTCTTCAATCGGGTGTGGGAGTACGGCCTGAGCCTGGCCGTCGTTCCGTTGCTGATGGTCGGCCTCCTGACGCAGCGCTCGACGTGGATCACCCGTCGCTACCACCCCGCCTTCCGCGTGGGGGGCGCCGTGGTGCTCACCCCCGTCGCCATGCTTGCCGCCGCGGTCGGGATCCAGGCGGTCGCACCCCGCGAAATGTTCGCCGTCCTGCCTGTCCTCGCCCTGATCGCGGCCGGGGCATGGGTGGTCGCCCGCCAGCCGGCAGCGCTGGCGCTCTCCCTCTTCATCGGCACCACGTCGCTCGGAGTCCAGTCGATGGTGAGCTCGCTGCAGCTCGAACGCACCTTCTACGGCAGCTACCGGGTCGTGGACGTGGGCGGCGTGCACAAGCTGGTCCACGGGACGACTGTGCACGGCATCCAGTACCAGGACGCCGGCCGCCGGGACGAGCCCACCGCCTACTACGCCGAGGACGGGCCCCTGGGCACCGTCATGGGAACGTTCGACCATTCACGCATGGGAGTCGTCGGTCTCGGTGCGGGAGCGATCGCCACCTACGGCGACACCGGCGACCGCATGACGTTCTTCGAGATCGACCCCGCCATCAAGACCATCGCGGAGCGGCAGCACTGGTTCACGTTCCTCGAGGACTCCGCGGCCGACGTGGACGTCGTGGTGGGCGACGGCCGCCTCGAGCTGGCACACCAGCCGGCCGGGGAGTTCGACCTGATCGTCCTTGACGCGTTCAGCTCCGACTCGATCCCGGTGCACCTCCTCACGCAAGAGGCCATGGACGAGTACGCCTCCCGGCTCGTGCCCGGCGGCAGCCTGGTCTTCCACATCAGCAACCGCACCTTCGACCTCACGCCGGTGCTGACGGCCGAGGCCCAGGAGCTGGGCTGGAACGGCGTGCGCGGGCTCGGTGCCGGCAAGCCGGGTCCCGACTTCCAGACGAGCGACTGGGTGGTGCTGACCCCCGACGACGCTGCCGCCGACACACTCCTGGCAGAGCCAGGCTGGTCGCGGCTCGATAGCCGGGACCCCGTCGCGTGGACCGACAACTATGCGTCGGTGCTGTCAGTCCTGCGCTGAATCCA
>CAWEAI010000010.1:0-6706 GCA_963806925.1 uncultured Actinomycetota bacterium
GACGCGCCTTCATCACCGGCATCACCGGCCAGGACGGCTCGTACCTCGCCGAGCTGCTGCTCGGCAAGGGGTACGAGGTGCACGGGCTGATCCGGCGCGCGTCGACGTTCAACACCTCGCGCATCGACCACCTCTACCAGGACGCGCACGACAAGGACGTCCGGCTGGTGCTGCACCACGGCGACGTCACCGACGTCGGGCGGCTGACCTACCTCTTCCAGTGGATCGAGCCCGACGAGGTCTACAACCTGGCGGCCCAGTCGCACGTGCGGGTCAGCTTCGTCGAGCCCGAGCACACCAGCAACGTGACCGGCATGGGTGCACTGCGGGTGCTCGAGGCGCTGCGGATGGCCGAGGTGCCGGCGCGGGTCTACCAGGCCTCCAGCTCGGAGATGTTCGGCGCGACGCACCCGCCGCAGCACGAGGGGACGGCGCTGCACCCGCGCTCCCCGTACGGCGTCTCCAAGGTCTTCGCGCACTGGATGACCCGCAACTACCGCGACGGCTACGGCATGTGGGCGGTCAGCGGGATCCTGTTCAACCACGAGTCGCCCCGCCGGGGCGAGACGTTCCTGACCCGCAAGGTCACCCGCGCGGTGGCGCGCATCAAGGCCGGGCTCGAGGAGCACATCTACCTCGGCAACCTCGACGCGGTGCGCGACTGGGGCTACGCCCCGGAGTACGTCGAGGGCATGTGGCAGATGCTGCAGGCCGACTCACCCGACGACTACGTGCTCGCCACCGGGGTGGCGTGCAGCGTCCGCGACTTCGTCACGACCGCCTTCGACCACGCGGGTCTCGACTGGGAGAAGCACGTCCGCTTCGACGACCGGTACCTGCGCCCCACCGAGGTCGACGAGCTGATCGGCGACCCGAGCAAGGCGGCACGCGAGTTGGACTGGAAAGCCAGCGTCGCCGGCCTCGACCTCGCGCGGCTGATGGTGGACGCCGACATCGCGCGGCTGGCCGGCGGTCCCGGCTGGGTGGACCAGCCGGCGCTAGTCGACTGGCCCGTCCACCCGATCGGTCGCTGAGTCCTTCTTCTGCCGAGGCGTGTGCGTGGAACGCCCGTAGGTCCAGTCGTCCAGCTCGCTGACGGTGGGCGCCCCCATGAAGGGCAGCCCCTGCTCCTTGCGGAGCACACCCCACACCAGCGGGACCAGCACGGCGACGACGAGGCCCACGACCACGATGAGCACCGGGTGGGTCTCCTCGCGGCCCAGCGGCGCCCAGCCGGCCTTGTCGAGCAGCGCGACGCCCGACATGGTCAGCACGACCACGATGCCGCGACGGATGAACGACTGCGGCACCCGGGGCGCGATCTTGCTGCCCAGGATGGTGCCGGGCACCGAGCCGATGATGAGCGGGATCGCGATGCTCCAGTCGAGCCCGTGGATCGCGATGTTGGCGATGGCGGCGGCGAGCACCAGCGGGACGGCCTGCACCAGGTCGGTGCCGACCAGCTTCACCGCGGAGAGGCCGGGGTAGAGCATCAGCAGCGCGATCATGATGACCGAGCCGGAGCCGACGCTGGTGATGCCCACCAGCAGGCCGCCGAGCATCCCGACCAGCAGGGTCGGGAGCACCTTGATCTTGGGGTCGGGGTCGCCGGTGTGGCCGCCGGAGCGGACCGCGCGCAGGTTGATGTAGAGCCGCAGCGCGTAGGTGGCGGCCGCGAAGAGCAGCGCGAAGCCGATGCTGAGCTTGAGGACCTTGTCCAGCTGCTCCGCGTCGCTGGTGAAGATCTTCACCATGTAGGGCCCGAGGAACGCCATCGGCACCGACCCGATGATCAGCCACTTCGCCAGCTCGAAGTTGGGTGAGCCTTGGCGCGCGTGCACGACAGCGCCGCCGGACTTGTAGACCGCAGCAGCGGTCAGGTCGGCGGTGACGATGGTGGCCGCCTCGCCCGAGCCGACGCCCAGGAAGATCAGCGCGGGCGTCATCAGGGCGCCGCCGCCCATCCCGGTCAGGCCGACGACGACGCCGACGACGAAGCCGGCGACCAGGATGGACAGGGCGGTGAGAGTCAGGATGTCCATCAGGGGGCCTTCGGTGCGGTCGAGAGTGCTCGGATCGCGACTGCCAGCAGGCGGTCCACGTGGTCGGCGGCGGCTCGAGCCGCCTTGTCGCCGCGCCGGTACGGGTCGGCGACGTCGAGCTCGGTCGAGGCGGGTCCGCGGCGGTGCTGCATCGCCGCGAGCAGGTCGCGACCGTGTACGCCGGCCCCGATGTCCCCGACCGTCTCGACGAACTGGCCCAGGCTGAAGACCTTGCGGAACAGCGCCGGGTTGTCGTCGAGGATGAACTGGCGGTGCGAGGCCTCGGCGGTGAGCACCACGTCGGCCCACTCGAGCTCGGCGGTGGTGAGGCGACGGCTGCGGAAGGGTTCGTGGCCGGTGACTCCGGAGCCGAGCACCTCGACCATCGGCTGGTTCATCGGCTCGTCGACCAGGCCGTGGGTGCCGGCGCTGGCGAACTCGAGCGTCGGGTCATCGGTAGCCAGGTGCCGAGCGGTGAGCTCCATGTACGGCGACCGGCAGATGTTGGCGGTGCAGACGAACAGGACCTTGAGGGGCCCCGCGTCTTGGGTTGCGGCGGCTGCGTCGGTCACCGGGTTTCGACGGGCGGTCGTCGCTGGCGCTCCTCCCTGCTCAACCAACGATGAGGCGCGGAGGTCGAGGTAGCCGGACTCAGCGAGGGCCTCGATGACGTCGCCGAGGGCGTCGTCGATGGTGCGGCCGGTGGTGTCGACGACCACGTCGGCGTCCTGCGGCTCCTCGTAGGGCGAGGAGATGCCGGTGAACTCGGGGATCTCGCCGGCGCGGGCCTTGGCGTAGAGGCCCTTGCGGTCGCGGCGCTCGCACTCCTCGAGCGGGGTGGCGACGTGGACGAGGAAGAACGCTCCCCCGGCCTCGTCGACCATGGCGCGCACCTGCTGGCGGGTCTCGTCGAACGGCGCGATCGGGCTGACCACGGCCAGACCACCGTGGCGGGAGATCTCGGCGGCCACCCAGCCGATGCGACGGATGTTGGTCTCGCGGTCCGCCTTGGAGAACGTCAGCCCCGCGGAGAGGTTGCGGCGTACGACGTCGCCGTCGAGGGAGGTGATGGTGCGGGCGCCCTGCTCGAGGATGCGGTCCATCAGCGCCCGGGCCAGGGTCGACTTGCCACTGCCGGACAGGCCGGTGAAGAAGAGGACGAGGCCCTGCTCGTCGGCGGCCGGGCGGTCCCGGTCGACGATGGCTGCGATGTCGTCGGCGTAGGTGTCGTCCTCGGCTGCGTCCGGCACAGCCACGACCGCGCCGTCCCCGGCGTAGTTGTGGGCGACCTGCACGCCGAGCGCGTGGTCGGCGTCCGCGTCGCCGTGGCTGGCGAGCGGCACGGCGACCACGACGGCGTCGGTCAGCCGCTGGGCGGCCAGCATCGTGGCTCGGATCAGTGCGGTGGCCGACAGGTCGGGGGTGCCGGCGCCGACCAGCGCCAGCAGCACGCACCGGTCCCACCGCAGCCAGCCCGGCGATCTGCTGCTCGGTGAGGGCGTCGACGATCGGTACGACGGTGCGGCCCGGGTGCTGCTCCTGGACCTGCGCCGGGGTGAGGTAGCGGTCCCGGAAGGGCCCGTACTGCGCGTGCGTCAGCGGCTCGACCGCCCCGCCCGGCACGCTCGACGCGCGCCAGCGGCAGGCCCTCGGGGTCGACGATCTCGACCGCGCCGGCGCTCAGCGGCCTGCTCGCGGACCGTCGCCGGGAGGTCCAGCGTGACGACGCTGCCGGGCTCGTTGAAGGCGGTCAGCGGGGCCAGCGCGCCCGAGACGAGGAGCTCCAGGTCGTCGAGCTCGCGGGGCGAGGGGCAGTGCTGCGGAAAACTCACCCGAGTATCTTGACAGATTCAGTCGAGTTTCACGCTCGCCGCGCGCGCCGCCTACGGTGCCTGGCATGACTGGACCTGTTGTCGTGGCCGAGATCGTTCGCTCCGGGATCGTGGAGGGACACCACTACGGCTCCGTGGTGGCCCTGCGCCCCGACGGGACCGTGGACTGGTCGGTGGGCGACGTGGACTCGCCGATCCTGCCGCGCTCCTCGAACAAGCCGATCCAGGCGCTGGCCATGGTGGAGCAGGGCCTCGACCTGCCGCCGGACCTGCTGGCGCTCGCGTGCGCCTCGCACTCCGGCGAGGACATCCACCTCGACGGCGCCCGACGCATCCTGGCGCACGCTGGGCTGGACGAGTCCGCGCTGCAGACCCCGCACGACTGGCCCTTGGATGACAACGCCCGCGAAGCGCTGCTCCGCAACGGAGACAGCAAGTCCCCCATCGCCATGAACTGCTCGGGCAAGCACGCCGCGATGCTCGCGACCTGTGTGCACAACGGCTGGGACACCGCCACCTACCTCGACCCGCAGCACCCGCTCCAGCAGGCGATCCTCGCGACCTTCGAGCGGATGACCGGCGAGCCGGCCCAGGTGGCCGTCGACGGCTGCGGCGCGCCGCTCCTGTCCTGCTCGGTGACCGGTCTGGCCCGCGCGTTCTCGCGTCTGGCGGTCGCCACCGAAGGCGCGGAGCACCGAATCGCCGAGGCGATCCGCGCCCACCCCGAGTACGTGTCTGGCACGACGCGCGACGAGCGGACGCTGCTGACCGCGATGCCGGGCTCGATCGGCAAGGCCGGCGCGGAGTCCGTCTACGCCGTGGCGCTGCCCGACGGGCGCGCATTCGCGATGAAGACCGACGACGGCGCGGCCCGCGCGAGGCCGGTGATGATGGCGGCCGCACTGGAGCGCTCCGGGGTGACCGCCGAGGACGTGGGTGGACGCCGCCGCTATCCGCAAGACCGGTGAGCACATCCTCCTCGGCGGCGGGCGGCCCGTAGGCGAGATCCGCGCCTGCTTCTGAGTCGAGGCGACGGGAGCCATCGCTGGTCGAGCAGCGATGGGCCGAAGGCTCGAGCGGCGTCGAGACCCCGCAACCACCACCGTTGGTCGAGCAGGGAGGGCGCAAGCGACGACCGCTCGTCGAGACCCCGCAGACCAAAGCGCGGCCCGTAGGCTGAAGGAGTGCTGGATGTCTACTCCCTCGAGCTCGGCTTCTACGCCCTGCTCGCCTTCGTGCTGCTCGCCGTGAAGATCTTCGCCTTCGTGAACTCGCTGATGTTCTCGGCGGAGTCCTACGAGGCCGCCGGCAAGCTCACCAAGCCCGCCTGGACGATCATCCTGGGCATCGCGGTCGCCGTGCAGGTGCTGCTCCTCAACAGCCCCATCGGCATCCTCAATCTCATCCTCACCATCGCCGCGCTCGTCTATCTCGTCGACGTCCGCCCTGCCATGGCAGGTCTACGGCGTCGCTAACGTTTGGTAACAACGGGGGGCTCCCCGGCCACCAAGGCCTTAATCTGAGGCAGTGTCGTGGCGAGTGGCCGCGCCGAGATGGAGGGTGGAGCGATGATCGGTGACACCGAGAACCGCCCGTGGGGTTCGTGGACCGTGCTCGACGAGGGCGACGGCTTCAAGGTCAAGCGCATCCACGTCGACCCGCACTCCCGGCTGAGCTACCAGACCCACGAGCACCGCGCCGAACACTGGGTGATCGCCGCCGGCCGCTGCACCGCCATCATCGACGGCGAGACCGTCGTCGCCGGACCCGGCGAGTCGATCTGGGTCGAGGTCGGCCAGGCGCACCGCATCACCAACCAGGAGGACTTCCCCCTGGTGGTGGTCGAGGTGCAGATGGGCACCTACACCGGCGAGGACGACATCTGCCGTCTCGAGGACGACTACGGGCGGACGCCGGTCTCCGCCAGCTAGTTCGAAGCCATCAACCCGGTGCGAGCGAGATGCCGCTCGCAGCCTCGCCTTAACCTAGAGTGCTTCCCGTTGTTGATGACGGGAGTCAGACATGGAACTTCGGGACTACCTGCGCATCCTCCGCCGTCGGTGGATGCTGGTCTTGACCACCCTGCTAGTGGTAGTGGCCGCCGCCGCTGCGTACACCTTCACGGTGACTCCGATGTACCAGTCGACTGCCCGGCTCTTCATCTCCTCCTCTGCTGACGGCGGCGAGACCGTCTCCGGCGCCTACCAGGGCGCGCAGTTCAGCCAGCAGCGCGTGTCGTCGTACGCCGAGTTCGTCAAGGACGCCGACCTGGCCGGCGTGGTCATCGAGGACCTCGGCCTGTCCATGACCCCCTCCGCCCTTCGGGACCAGGTCGCCGCCTCGGTCTCCCCGGAGACGGTCATCATCGACCTACAGGTGCAGGACGCCTCCCCCGCTCAGGCGCAGGCCATCGCGCAGGGCTACGCCAGTGCTCTGGCCGACCAGATCCGCTCCGTGGAGACCCCGGTGGGCGAGACCGAGCCGCTGGTCCGTCCCAGCGTCACCGCTGCGGCGAGCCTGCCGACAGCGCCCGTTGCGCCGCAGCCGGTGCGCAACCTCGGGCTGGCGTTGGTGCTGGGACTGCTGCTGGGCGTCGGCCTCGCCGTGGCGAGGGAGCTGCTGGACACGACCGTGAAGTCGGTCGACGACATCCGCGAGAACACGTCGGCCCCGTTGCTCGGCGCCATCGGTTTCGACTCCCACATCCGCACCGCACCGCTCGTCACCTCCCTCTCGTCACACGCGCCCCGGGCGGAAGCCTTCCGGGTGCTGCGCACGAACCTCCAGTTCGTCGACGTCGATACGACTACCAAGGTCTTCGTCGTCACCTCG
>CAWEAI010000011.1:0-8469 GCA_963806925.1 uncultured Actinomycetota bacterium
GAAGAGGTTCAGACCGCCGGGGCGTGAGCAAACCCTGACCCCGACCAGGAGTGCCCAGTCAGTCGTCAGGCGCACCCTTGCGGAAGGCGTCCCAGTCGTCGTGGTCGCCGAAACCGATCACGTGCTGCTCACCAAGTGCGCTGGGGACCAAGGTCGGGATCGGATAACGCGCGAACTTCTGTGCCGTGTTGATCCCGTCCTGAGCGGCGCTGAGCGGGTCGTTCGCGGTGGAGTAGTTGACCACGTTCTCAGCGGGCCGTGCGTGCGATTCGGATAGCCGGGTGGAGCGATCGAAGGTCGCGGACGCGTAGTCGAGAAGACTCACCGACTTGCCGCCGGCCGTCGAGGCGTACAGATGATCGCCTGCGCTCACGCCCGCCGCGTTGAAGGTCACGGCGCGAGAACCCGTCGCCACTGATGCGATGGCCGCATTTCTCCCACCCAAGGAGTGCCCGGTGAAGATGAGATTGTCGGTACCCACGCTGTGCTTGAGAGCCAGCGCAAGGGCAACGCTGGCCTCTGCCTGAGCAGAGACGTCGTACGGGTTAGCACCAGCCACGTCGTTGCCCGCGTCGGCACCGTGCAGGCCCCCTTCAGTCCCTCCGAACGACACGATGATCCTCCCGTGCATGTCGCGGTACACCTTGGCGTCGAAGCCGGTACGGGTGTCGTGCAACATCTCAGGGGTGATCCCGAGCTTCTTGAGCTCGCTCGTGCTCAGCTGGGTGAAGCCATCCTTCGAGACACCCTTCCTGTCGCTGGCTCCAGACTCAGCGAAGTCGACGAGGTCGCGGTCGCTCACCTTCGTTGGTCTCGTGGAGGCACCCGTGGATGCCGCACTCGCCCTGTCCTGCTGGTCGGCTTCCAACCTGAGCTGCTTGGCCTGCGTGGCCAGCGCGTTGGCTGCCTGGCGCAGCTTGACCGAGTGCTCCGAGTCCCAGGTGTGCCGGAACCTGACGGCGAACGGCCCCAGCCAGGCTGAGATCTGGATGCCCTTGCGCACCGTGGTGCTCGTCTGGTTCAGCTGCGCGGCCGCGCGGTCGAAGGACGCGGCCAGGGCGCGGACCTGCTCGAGGTCGGCCCCCACCATCCCGGCCATCAGCGGTCCCCGAACGAGCGGACTGCGTCGGAGATGAGCTCGGTCTGCTCGGTGCCACTGACGGCTCCGAGGTCGTGCCCGTCGGGCGACATCCGTCGGCACTCGGAGCCGCGCCGGCGCAGACCGCCTCTTGGTGCGAGGTCCGGTGCCCAGAACGCCGCGGCCACCTCGGCACCGTCGGTGCCCGTGAGCTGCTCGGTCAGGAGCTCGACCGCATGGTCCGGGTCGAGCTCGTGGAACAGGTGCGTCCCGGAGACGTCGGAGCGGCACGCGACAGGAGCGCTCTCCCCCCTGAACACGACCAGCATCGGGGCGTCCGGGACGACGTGGTCACGATCATCGACGGCCACCACGGTCGCCCAGGGTCGGGTGCCGAGGCAGGACAGGGCCAGCGACAGCGAGTCGTCCGGCGCGCCGTCGTCCGAGACAAGCGATCGGACGGCGAGCGACCTGAGTCCGCGTCCGGATGCGCCGATCATGTCGTCCTCAGAAGCGACGTCGACCGACCGCAGCCCGGTCCACCAGGCGCGGCCCGACACAGCAGCGAGCGCCATGAGCTCGTCGTCCGTCAGCACGAGGGGTCGTGGAAATTCCGTGCTCTCACTCATCAGAAGATGCTCCAGATCCGCTTGGTGAAGACCTCGACGGTCGCCTTGCCCAGCTCCTCGACGACGACGCCCGGGCCGTTGGCGCGGACGAAGTCGGTGGTGGTCTTGAACGCCTCGGGACTCCAGTCGGTCTCCCCGGCCGCGTCGGCCGCCATGTTGACCGACGACAGCGCCATCCCGCCGAGGTACGCGACGGGGTTCTTGCTCGTCTTCATCGCAGCGGCCACCGTCTTGCTGACTCCGAGCGGCGTGGGATTCGTCGCGAGATCCGACGCCTCGACTGCCAGTCCCAGGCCGCCCATGAATGAGCCGAGCTTCCCGAGACCGGGCACGTTGTCGAGCTTCTCCCCCAAGCCGTTGACCGAGAAGATGCCGTTGAATCCGCGCTTGTACTTGAGGAACTCAGCGAGCTTGGGGCCCATGTCCTGTGAGAACGGGATGCCCTTGGGCAGTCGCAGGTCCCCGCTCCTGCGGATGAGGTCCGCCCAGCCCTTGGGATACCTGCCCACCAGGTGCGCGTTGCTCCCCAGCGCAGCGGTCGCTCCCAGCAATCCAAGGGCACCAAACTCGAGCTCGAACTTTTCCTGGAACGCCTTCCATGTGCCGAACGGCGATTCGACCACGACTCCGTCACCGGATCGACCACTCCCGCGACTGGTCGAGTGCCCAGCGATCGAGCCGCCCCCCGCGCTGCTCGCCTGCCGCTGCTCGGCTGCCTGCCTCCGCAGCTGCGTCGCCGCCGTACGCAGCGTGGTGGCGGTGCGCTTGAGCTGCGGGCCGTGGCGCTGGTCCCAGTCGGTGCGGAAGCGGGTGGCCCGGGCGCCGGCCCACGGGTTCGCGTGGACCGAGGTGCGGACCCGGAGCACGATGGACTCGAGCGAGCCCGCGCCGCGATCGAAGTCGCCGGCCAGTCGCTCCAGCGCATCGGGATCGGCGCCGATCATGCCGTTCATGGGTCCTCCTCGGGTCGCGTGCGGGTGATGGTGGGAGTGGAGCTGCGAGTGGGTGCGTGGCCCGAGCCACCACACGTCCACACGTCGGTCAGCGCGAGACCTGGTCCTGCTCGTTCGCGTTCTGCGAGGCAGCCTGCGAGGCCTGGGCGAGCGCCTCGGCCACGTTGCGGAGGTTCGTCGAGTGCGTGCCGTCCCAGTCGCTCTTGAAGCGCGCCTGGTCCTGGCCGACCCACGTGGTGCCGCCGAGCTTGGAGCTGAGCTGAGGACTGGATCTGCTTGACCTGCTCGGCCGCCTGCTGCAGCTGGCGGGAGAGTGCGCGGACCTCTTCGACGTTCATTCCGATCATGCCGGCCATGGTGTTTCTCCTTCTGGTGTGTGTGGTTGGTGTTGCGTGAATCCTGGGTGCCCGCAGTGCGGGCGTCGATGGGTTGACCGACCCATCGGGCGGGCTACGACGGGAACGGGACCTGCACCTGGGTGGCGACGCCGCCGCGCACCCAGTAGCCGCGACCGACGGCGAAGTCGGCCTGCTTGACGTTGGGCAGGGTGGTCTTCGCGAGGGTGTCCCCGTCGTTGGCGTCGGGCTGCAGCAGCAGGGCCGTGCGCGCGGCCTTGACGGCGTCGCCCAGGCCGCCGTAGGCCGAGCTCCACGACGCGGTCTCACCCTCGGCGACCACGAGGTGACCGTTGCGCCGAGCGGAGACGACGAGGGACTCGAGGTCCATCTCGGCGAGGCTGCCCACGAGCTCGGGCATCGCCTCCAGCACCACCATCACCGGGTGGCTGGCGCCGTCCTCCTCGACCAGCGGACGGAGCACCTCGACCAGGTCGCCGATCTCGTCGGCTCCGCAGGCGGTCCAGTCCCAGCCGCCCGCCACGACGAGTGGGCTGCGCCGCATCGTGATGAACGCGCGCCTCACGTCCGGCCGGGCGCGCTGCACGGACTCGGCGAGCCAGCGCATGGCCGTGGTCCGTCCGGAGCCCGGTGGTCCGGCCAGGACCACGACCGATGCCAGGTCCAGGCCCACCGGTTGCAACGACTCGTAGGCGACGCCGAGCACCGGCCTGCCCGCGACGGACGGCGGCACGGAGGTGCCGGGGATGTGGCTGCCCAGCACCTCGACGGGTGCCGGACGCGACCGCACGAGCGGCGCCACCTCGACCGCGAGCTCCTCGATCAACCGCGCCTGGGCGGCAACGGCGTCGTCGTCGCCGAGGATGGCCAGCTGCAGCTCCTGCGGGTTCTCGGGCTGCACGCACCGTCCGGGAGGGCTCTCCGGGCCGAGGACGTCGCGCGGGACGTTGAGCGACAGGTAGCTGTCCTCGTCGGGCTGCCGCATCACGATCCGGCGCTGGAAGGAGGCCTGGATCGCCATCGGCACGGCGCCGTCGCGGTCGGCCGTCATCGCGACGTGCACGCCCACGGACCGGCCCTCGGCCAGCAGCCGCTGGAAGTTCATCCACGTGCGCTGGTGCCGGCTCGCGGTCTCGTACGCCTCGCGCATGGCGGCGAAGCCGTCGATGAGGAGCAGGATCCGGGGCTCGTCCGGCTGGGCGGACAGGGTCCGGTAGCTCGAGAGCGTGTCGGCGTTGGCCGCGCCGTAGCGCGCCGAGCGCTCCTCGACGGTCAGGACCAGCCGGTCGAGGAGGCGCACGAGGCGCTCCTCGTCGTCCCCGCCGATGATCGGCGCCACGTGCGGCATCGGCTCGAGCAGGCGCAGGCCGCCGCCGGCGAAGTCCAGGCCGTAGACGTGCGCGCCACCTCCGCGCGGGCTGATCGCCGACGCGACGGCCAGGGTGCGGAGCGCCGTCGTCTTGCCGCACCCGCTCGTGCCGACGAAGAGGATGTTGCCGTCGGTGTCCGGCCGGTAGTACTCGACCACCTGCTCCTGGTGGTCGGGGTCGTCCAGCACGCCGAGCACGAGCTCGGCGTCGCTGCGCTGGCGCAGCCGCTCGAGGTTGTAGGACGGTGCCAGCGGCTCCATCCACGGTCGCCGCGGGTCCGGGACCGCCGCCTGCCGGCAGGCCTGGCGCACCGTCCGCACGACGCGGGTGATGTCGGTGTCGATGCCCTCCAGCGAGACGGTGGGCTTGGGCGTCGTCCACGTCGTCCCCGACCGAAGTCGAGCTCCTCGACGAGCACCTGCGCGGGCGGCAGCTCCGCCGGCGTACGCGCTCCGGGGAAGCCCGACTGGAAGCGTGCGAGGCGGCCGGGCCCGGTCTTCGCCGCCCCGCGTCCGGGGGTCGACGGGTCGAAGTGCGCCGCCATCGGTGTGTCGAGGACGTCGGAGGAGTCGACCTCGTCGGCCATCCGCAGCGCGACCCGCAGGTTGGTGTTCGCGCGCAGGCTGTCGCTGATCACGCCCGTCGGCCGCTGGGTGGCCATGATCAGGTGCAGGCCGAGGCTGCGACCGCGCTGCGCGACGTCGATGACGCCGTCGACGAACTCGGGCACCTCGGTCTTGAGCGCGGCGAACTCGTCGATGACGATGATCAGGCTCGGCGGGCAGTCCGGGTCGCCGGTCTTCTCGAGCTCGATGAGGTCCTTGGCGCGCTTGCTGCGCAGCAGCCGTTCGCGGTGGTGGAGCTCGGCACGCAGGCTGCGGAGGGCACGACGTACGAGGTGGGGCGACAGGTCGGTGACGAGACCGACGCAGTGCGGCAGCTCGACGCACTGGGCGAAGGCCGCGCCGCCCTTGTAGTCGACGAACAGGAAGGTGACCCGGTCCGGGCTCAGGGCGTGCGCCAGGCCGAGCACCCACGCCTGGAGGAACTCGCTCTTGCCCGCGCCCGTGGTGCCGCCGACCAGGGCGTGCGGCCCCTGCAGCCGCAGGTCGAGCGCGAACGGTTCGCTGCCGGCGTGGCCCACGAGCGCGCGCAGGCTCACGGGCTGCTCACGGGGGACGGGCGGAGCCGACCGGTCGGTCAACGACCCGTTCTCGCGCCAGCGGTTGACCACGACGGACGGGTCGTCGCTGGCCTCCTGCCCCAGCAGGCTGACGACGGCGACCGAGCGCGGGAGGTCGGACTCGTCGCTGATCGGGCTCCCGGCGTCGACGACCGGGGTGAGGATCCGCGCCAGGTGGCCGGCGTCCGCGCGCGCCATGCTCTCGACCCGGAGCGGGGTGACGTTCACTCCCAGCCGCACCATGCCGGCGTGCGGTGAGGCGTTGTCGACCAGGTCGACGAAGCTCCGGCAGCTCGCGGGCAGGTCCTGCCGACGCTCGGAGCACCACAGGACGTGCACCCCCACGTCGGGACCCTGCTCGGTGAGGCGGGTGAGTCGCGCCAGGTCGGTGGACGGCTCGTCGACCACCACCACGACGGCGGGGACCTGGGCGCGGTGCTCGTCCTGCGACTCCGACGGACCGCGGTCGGGTGCGTCCTCGGACCGCTCCGCGAGCCGGGCGGCGACCAGCTCCTCCAGCCGGTCGAGCACCGCGGCCGCGGACGCGGGGTCGGCGGCCAGGTGGCTCCCTGCCAGGGGACTGTGGGGCGAGCTGGTGTGGGGCAGCCACTCGAGCCACTCCCAGGCCTCGCGGCTCCCGGGCGAGGCCAGTGCTGCCAGGGCCACCTCGGACGGCGCGTGCAGGATGGCGAGCTGCGCGACCAGTCCCGCGGCGACACCGCGCATCGCCTCCGCACTGCCGGAGATGCCCAGGTTGCCGACGCTCGGGAGGTGGCAGGTGACCGCGGCGTCCGGCATCACGGCGTACTTCGCGGTGAGCTCGAGGCCGGCGGCGACGAGGTCGGGGATGCCGTCCTGGGAGGTCTGCCGGTCGTCGAACGCGACGAAGGGAGGTACGTCCCCGGTGCCGAGCCGCACGCTCAGGAACTCCGGGTGCTCCGGCCTGCGCGACCACAGCACGTCGGTCCGCCGGTCGGCGGCCTCGACGCAGCGGGCGAGGGTCGGGTGGAGCTCCTCGAGCGCGAGCCGGTCCTGCTCGTGGCGTCCGGCGAGCTCCTCGTCCAGGCGGGCCAGCGAGGCTTCGTACGACGCCCGCACCGCGGCGAGCTTCTTCCTGCTCTGCCGACGCTGGTCGAGGTAGGACCCGATCATCAGCAGCGGGCTCAGCGCCACGAAGAGCACCGCGATCGCCGAGCGGGTGAACGCGAACAGCGCGGCACCCATCACGAGCGGGGCGACGAGGGCGAGCACGGGCAGGTGCGCGGGGTCCGGCTCGCTGGGCGCGGTGGGGAGCTCGCGCTGCACGTGGCGAGGTCGACGCAGCACGCGCGGCGAGCGGGTGAAGGCGATGTCCGTGCTCGCACCCGCCGCGGACGTCGGCCCGGTCACCGCGACGGTGATCTCGGTGCCGCCCAGCTGGGCGGCGTCGCCGTGCCCGAGGACGATGCGCGAGACCCGCATCCCGCCCACCAGGACGCCGTTGGCGGAGTTCTCGTCGAGGATCTCGACGTGGGCGCCGATGTTGATCCGCGCGTGACGCTTCGAGACCGTCGTGTCGGTCAGCCGCACGTCGCAGTCGGCGGACCGGCCGATGGTCACGCTCCCCGACGGCAGGCTGACCTGCAGGCCCGCGTCGGGGCCCGAGACCACGGTCAGCACGGCCGCGGCGGGCTTGGTGGCACCGTCGGCCGCGGCCGACGCCAGCTCGACCCGCGCCCCGGACCGCAGGCCCGAGTCGATGAGGGGCAGCCCGGGCTCGAGCACCACCTCACGGGTCCCGACGGTGCCGCGCAGCGTCAGGTCGCCGCCGGGCACGTGCCCGCTGAACTCCTTGGCCGTGGCGAGCGTCTGCGCGAGCGAGCCCGCCGTCGTGGTGGCGTCCGCCGTCACGAGCAGGTGGCGCTCCGGCGACTGCGAGCCGGGCTGGTGGAGGGTCAGCTTGAGCTTCACGAGTCGCCTCCCGGCAGGTCAGCAGGTGTCGGGTCGAGCAGGGTGAGGTCGGCCGAGGTGACGAGCAGCGACGAGACGGCGTACTCGACGAGGCGCAGCCGCCTGTTCGACGCGCTCGTGCTCCCGGAGCCGCGCAGGCCGGTGACGCCGGCGCGGTCGAGCTTGTCGCAGACGTTGTCGAGCTTGCGGTTGAAGCGGGTCTGCGCCCAGCCCAGCCGTCGTGCGGCCTCCACGGCGGTCGGCACGCTGGAGGAGCCGGTGCCGACGCGGCGCAGGACGGGTTCGGCCAGGGCGAGCACGACCAGCAGCTGCGACTCGGTGAAGCTCGTCGGCGCGATCGTGGTGTCGCCCTCCGCCGCGCCCGTCGCGACCCGCGACGGGAGGTAGGCGGCCCGGTCGCACTCGAGGAGCAGCTCGTAGGACGTGGTCCCCGCGGAGAAGGTCAGGCTGGTGCGCCCGAAGACGATCGGCAGTCGCGCGCCGGGGGCGAGCGTCGTACGCATCAAGCCGTCGACGTCCGTGAGGCCCGCGGCGAGCCGCGATCCCTCGTTGTGCACCCACCAGAGCCCGTCGTGGAACGCGACGACGAGGAAGGTGCGGTGGAGGTAGGGGTTGTCGTCGAGGCTGAGGTCGCCCTCGCGGCCGATCGTGAAGGTCGATCCCGGCTCGAGCTCGGTGATCTCGCCGGCGAAGTCGACGGTGAGGGTGGTGGTGGTCGCGACCGGTGCCGTCATCGGGTGCACTCCGTCGTGCCGTCGGAGGCCTGGCCGTTGCTGCGCCGCAGCACGACCTCGACGCAGGTGCGGCCCGGCTGGGCCGGCACGGTGACCGGTCCGCCCTCGACCGGGCCGGCGAACGGGCGCTCGCGCGACGGGTCGGCCACCCGGTAGAGGAACGAGTCGCCGTCCTGCGGGTCGGGGTTCTGCCAGCTGACCTCGATGCGCTTGCCC
>CAWEAI010000012.1:0-10990 GCA_963806925.1 uncultured Actinomycetota bacterium
GCCCTCGGCGACATCCCCGCAGGTCAGAGCCCCGCGGGATGTCGCCGAAGTGCTGTCCGGACGCTGCTGGCCACGGGACCTCACAGAGCTACGCCTGGTCGCCGATCACCGGTGCGCCGACGCGGCCCGGCCGCTCGTCTGACCTGGCCGTGACGACTCAGGCCGGGAAGATCGCGCGCCGGACGATGCCTTGGACGGCCATCGCGTCGTGCGTGGCCTGTGCCGCGGTGAGAGCCTCGAGGTCGAGGCGCTCCAGCGCTGCGTCGAGAGCCTCGAGCGTCGCGATGCTCTCGCGGATCGCGGAGACCCGGTTCTCCCGGTAGGGAAAGAGGTCGAGCTTGATGGGCTCAGCCCACTCGATCTGCCGGACGCCGTGCAGGAACTCGAGAGTCTCGACGAGGTGCAGCGCGCCCGCGGTGAGGTCGTCGTCCCACTCGCGATAGTTGTCGTCGAGCTCGATGTCGACGAGGCGGCCGTGGCTGTGCAGCAGGTGGAGCGCCTCGGCGGGGTTCTCCTTGGCGAACAGTGAGTGGCCGAAGTCGATGACGACGCCGAGGTTGTCGACGCCGGCGTCCTCGATGTTCACCAAGGTCGCCGCCGCGGTGCTCCACAGGAGCCGCGTACGCGGCTCCTTGAGCTTGTACTCGATGGCGAACGTCGTGTCGGGGTGGTTGCGCGCGACGTCAGCGATGCCGCCGATCCCGTCGCGACGCAGCTGGGTGTAGTTCGTCTGGAAGGGATAGTCGTAGCCGTCCTGGCCGGGCCAGAACTTGACGTACCGCGCTCCCATCGTCTGGGCGACGTCCACGGACTCGTCCGCGAGGTCTCGGACGGCGGCCCGGGTGGCCGGGTCGGCGCTGGAGAACGACCCGGACTGGTAGGTCCGGTTGTAGATGACCGGGGTGATGCAGGTGGTGACCAGCCCGTGCTCGGCGAGCTTGTCGGCGACTTCCTTCGGGGTGAGGTCCTGCTCCGGCCAGGGGTAGTTGAGGTCGAGTGCGACGAGCCCGCTCTCAGCCGCCTGCTCGATGATCGAGAACGTGGACGGCGGCTCGTTGTAGCCGTCGGTGGCGTAGCGGTCGATGATCTGGCCGAAGATCCACATTCCGCCGGAGTAGGTGTGCGGGGTGCTCATGTTGCGTGTCCTTTCGCAAGGTTTCGTCCGTGGCCGACTCTGGTCTGGCCCGGGCCGGTGACAGATCTGGTGACAGGCGCGTTCGGCTACCCGGGCCCGGTCCGGGGACCGAGCGCACGCGCGACCGCCGCGTGCCATCCCGCCCGTCGGGACTCTCGCTCCTGAGCGGACATCGCGGGCTCGAACACCGTGCGCGCCTCCTCCCTGGCCCGCAACGTCTCGTCGTCCCAGAGGCCGGTGTCGAGACCTGCGAGGTGTGCGGCGCCGAGCGCCGACAGCTCGCCGGCCGTGGACCGGTGGACCGCGATGTCGGCAAGGTCGGCCTGCAGCTGCATGAGTGCGTCGTTGACGCTGGCCCCTCCGTCAGCGAGGACGGCGGTCGGCGTCGCCCCGCAGCGCCGTGTCGCGTCGACGAGGTCCATGACCTGCAGCGCGACGGCGTCCAGGGCCGCGCGGCACACCTGCTCGCGGGTCGACCCGAGAGTCAGGCCGTCGATGAGCCCGGTCGTCGTCGCGTCCCACCACGGGGCGCCGAGGCCGCCGAAGCCGGGAACGAGGTGGACGCCGTCGCTCGTGGAGCTCGCAGCGACGTCGGCGACCTCCTGCGGCGTCAGGCCGAAGAGGCGCCCCACCCACGCAACGGTCGCCCCGGACGCCCGGATGTTTCCTTCCAGGGCCGGCTGCGCCTGCTCGCCGTCGAGCTGCCAGGCGAGCGTCAGGCACAGGCCCGCCCGGTCGTCGGGAACGGCGTCGACGAGCGACATGAGGGACGAGCCGGTGCCGTACGTCGCCTTGACCAGGCCGGGGGCGCGGACGCCGTGCCCGAACAGCGCCGCGTGCGAGTCGCCGAGAACGGCCACGACCGGGAGGGCCACGCCGCCGATGTCGAGCGTCCGGGGAAACCTGCCGGTAGACGGGCGGATCTCTGGCAGCGCCTCGCGGGGAATCGCGAACGCCTCGAGGAGGTCGTCCGACCAACAACCGGTACGCACATCGACGAGCTGGGTCCGAGAGGCGTTGCCAGCCTCGACGACGTGCTGCACGGGGGTGCTCGCGAGCCAGGAGTCGACGGTGCCCAGGCACAGCTCGCCGCGGCGGGACCGGGACCGGTCCGGGTCGTGCAGGTCGAGCAGCCAGGAGGCCTTGGCTGCGGAGAACATCGGGTCGAGGGGGAGTCCGCTGAGGTCGTGCACCGCCGCGGCGACCCCGGCGGCCGCCACCTTGTCGACGACGGAGACGGCGCGGGCGTCCTGCCAGCTCACCGCAGGGGCGACCGGCCGGCCCGTCCGGCGCTCCCACAGGACGATCGACTCCCGCTGGTTGCTGATGCCGACGCCGGCAACGGTCACGTCGCCGGCCGAGGCCAGGCACGCGGCCACGGCACCATCGACCGAGCCGCGCAGCTCGTCGGCGTCCTGTTCCACCCAGCCGGGACGGGGATGCTGTTCGGCCACCGCGACGGTGGCGCGCCCAACGACGTCGCCCGCGGTGTCGAGCGCCAGGACCTTGGTGCTGCTCGACCCCTGGTCGACGGCCAGGACGACGGTGCGCGGGCCAGCCATGGACACTCCGAATGGTTATTCACACTGCATTAGACATGCAACCTAGGGGTGTGCCCCGAGAGTGTCAAGGGTCGGTTCGCGCAGACCGGTCAGTGCTGCGTCAGCGCCCGGACCGGCCTTGGTGGGTGTTCCCGCCTGCCCGCTGCGCCGGCAGTGGCGTCGCGCGTCAGGGTGCCTCGGCCCGGAGGTACTCGGCGGTGGAGAGGTCGGTCACGAGCGTGTTGATCCAGCCGCCCACGAGGGCGGCGCGCACGGACTCGCGCTTGCGCGCTCCCCCGGCGACGCCGATACGGCGGGGGATCCGGCGCAGCGTGTCGGCGTCGATACCGACGACACGGTCGTCGAGGGTCGTGACTGCTCGGCCGTGGGCGTCGAAGTACCGCATGCAGATGTCACCGACGGCCCCCGCGGCACGCAGCTGCGCTTCCTCGTCCTCGCCGATGGAGTTGCCGCTCGCCCGCAGCAGCGGTGACGGGGTCAGGCTGCCGACCCCGGCCAGCAGCGTGGTCAGGTACGGGAAGCGCTCGAGGGTGGACATGATGGTCGCGTCGCGCCGCAGGGCGGCTGCTGTGTCGCTGCTGGCAACGAGCCCGGGGGCGGACAGGTAGACGGGCGTGGCTCCGGTCAGGTGCGCCAGCCGTCCGGTGAGCCGCGTCGCGTGCGCCTGCGCGGCCACCACGCCGGCCCCGCCGAGGACCTGCACGACCTCCTCGGCCCCATGCCCGCTCCGGGGTCGCATCGAGTCGACCGTGGCGAGAAGCACAGAGCTCCAGGAGGAGATCCCGATCCGCTCACCGCCGATCACCGTCGTCTCCAGATAGCTTGCCGCGACCGACCCGAGCGCGGGCGTCAGCGCAACCTCCTCGACCAGGTCGCCGGTGTCCGCGACGACGACCTCGCGGGCCCCGTAGCGACGCTCGATCTCCTCCTCGAGCTGGGCGTAGACCCCCCGGGGTGTCAGCACACTCGTCCGGACGATGCCGACTGCCACGGCCTTCTTGAGCAGCCGCGACACCCGTGGCTGGGAGATGTTGAGCCGCTCGGCGATCTCCGGCTGCCGCACCGCCTGCTCGTGGTAGAGCCGGGCCACTTTCGTCATCAGGCGGATGTCCTCGGTCCCCATGCTGGCCACATCGAGCGAGGGCCCGGCACCTCTGGTGCCCCGCGGCGTCTCAGTCATCCGTTCCCTCTCCACGACTCCGGGAGCCCCGGGTTCGACCGTCGCGTCGGCCCTCTGCGCGCGACCGACGAGAATGAATATTCACTATTGACTCGGCTCGGGCAAGCGGGCATGCTGTGCTCGACTGCAAAAGTAGTCAGTACTGAATGGATATGCACAATGCTTCGAGCGGATCCCGACCAGACAGCCGCGTGGCGTGCAGTGCGTACGCGAGTGGAGTCCGATCCCGCGGACACCGGTGCGCTCCTGGCGGCGGCTGCGGACTCGTCGAGGACGCGAGTCGTGCAGATGGTGAGCGCTGCCAAGCTGGGCCACCTCGGGGGAGACCTCTCCATCCTCGACGTGCTCACGACGCTGTACGGCGCAGTCCTGCGGGTCGACCCGCAGGATCCGACCTGGGCGGACCGCGACCGCATGATCATGAGCAAGGGGCACTGCTCGGAGGCCCTCTACGCGACCCTGGCCTGGGCCGGCTACTTCTCCACCGACGAGCTGGAGACCTTCAACCGGCCGGGGTCCGCCCTCAACGGTCACCCCAACCGGAACGCCGTTCCGGGGGTCGAGACGAACACCGGTGCGTTGGGGCACGGCCTGCCTGTCGCGGTCGGGTGCGCTGTCGGTGCCCGGCTCCGTGGCTCGTCGTCCCGCGTCTACGTCGTCCTCGGCGACGGCGAGCTGCAGGAAGGCAGCAACTGGGAGGCGGTCATGACAGCCGCGCACCGTGGCCTGGACAACCTGACCGCTGTCGTCGACCGCAACCGGCTGCAGCAGGGTGCCCGGACCGAGGCGACCGCCGGCCTGGACCCGCTGGGAGACAAGTGGGCCGCCTTCGGTTGGCACGTCGTCGAGGTCGATGGTCACGACCACCTCGCGCTGCGCAACGCGCTGATGTCGACGTCGGCCGGCCAGCCCACCTGCGTCATCGCCAACACCACCAAGGGTAAGGGTGTGAGCTTCATGGAGGACCGCGTCGAGTGGCACCACAAGGTGCCGACCGCGGAGCAGCTCACGGCTGCGCTCGAGGAGCTCTCGCGATGACCGCGGTCCCCGCCCTCGACGCGCCGACGTTCGACTGCAGGCAGACCTTCGCCGAGACGCTGATCGCTCTCGCCCGGGTCGACAGCAGGATCGTCGCGGTCGCCAACGACTCCGTGGGGTCGTCGAACCTCACGGCCTTCGGGCAGGAGTTCCCCGACCGCCTCATCAACGTAGGCATCGCCGAGCAGAACATGGTCGGAGTCGGTGCCGGCCTCGCCAACTCCGGACTCATTCCGTTCGTCTGCGCCGCCGGCCCGTTCCTCACCGGCCGTGCCACCGAGCAGATCAAGACCGACGTGGCGTACAGCCGGCAGCCGGTGATTCTCTGCGGGATGAGCCCCGGCATGGCCTACGGCGAGCTCGGGCCCACGCACCACTCCATCGAGGATCTGTCCTGGATGCGGGCCGTCGCCGGTCTCGACGTCCTCGTCCCAGCCGACCCCGACCAGACGCGGGCGGCCGTGACCTGGGCCGCGGGTGCCGGCCGGCCGGTGTACATGCGGGTGGCTCGCCACAAGATCCCTGCTGTAAGCGACCCCGCCGACCCGTTCGTCTTCGGCCGGGCCGACGTCCTGCGGGCAGGTGGCGACGCGACCGTGCTCGCCACCGGAACGCTCGTGAGCCGCGCGCTGGCCGCGGCGGAGCTGCTTGCCGCCGACGGGCTGGACGTGCGCGTCGTCAACGTCTCGACGATCAGCCCCCTCGACGAGGAGGTCGTCGTGGCGGCGGCCAGGGAGACCGGGTTCCTGGTGACCGCCGAGGAGGCGACCACCACGGGTGGCCTGGGCGCTTCGGTCGGCGAGGTCGTGCTGCGCACGCACCCGGTCCGGGTGCGCATGCTCGGCGTCCCCCGTCAGTTCGCCCCGACCGGGAACAACGACTTCCTGCTCGAGACGTTCGGTCTGACCGCCGCCGGGATCGCCGGCGTCGTCCGCTCGATGCATCTCTCGGGGCAGTCGTGACGCGCGTCACCGCGCAGCGGTTGATGGCCGTCGGGGGGACGCGTGTCGGCCTCGCACTTGCGGCCATCGCCCTGGTGCTTGCCACGGCTGCCTGCTCGGTCCCCGGCGTGTACGTCGTCGAGCAGGCCGGTGGCACGAAGACCCCGGGTTCAGGCGCGGACGCCAAGTTCGACCCCACCGCCTACGCGGAGAAGATCTGGGACGCGAAGGTGGTGCCAACTGCGAATGAGGACGCGGTGGACGCCGCCACGCTCTTGCCGGCTCTTCAGGCGGACAGCGTCGGTGCCAGCGAGCAGTACGGCAAGCAGGCGGGTTCTGGTGCTCCGTACGCCTTCCTGATCAGTGGCTCCGGCACGGTCACGGCCGTGAGCAAGGGGAACGAGGTCGGCAGCATCGAGGTGGAGGTCGCCGACGTCGGGAAGACCGACGTCCATCTCGCCGTCGGGCCGGCGTTCGTCGGTACCGCTGTCCGCGACGCGGTCGGGTTCATCGACTTCGGCCAGTTCACCAACCAGATCGACTACGCCGACGCGGCTACCGCCCTCAACACCAAGGTGAAGACGACCGTGGTGAGCGGGCTGGACCTGAGCACCATCAAGGGCAAGCAGGTCACGTTCACGGGCGCCTTTCAGCTGCTCGACCCGTCCAGCGTGCTGATCACTCCCATCACGTTGCAGGTCGCACCGTGAGCGCGTCGGCGGTCGACATGAGCGACTGGGATCAGGACGCACCTGCGGTGCTGATCGCAGAGGACGTGGTGAAGTCCTACGGGGGGGTGCACGCCCTTCGAGGCGTGAGCTTCAAGGCACGCACCGGTGCCGTGAACGTCCTGGTGGGAGAGAACGGTGCAGGCAAGTCGACCTTGATGAAGATCCTCAGTGGCGCGGAGCAGGCCACCCGGGGTCGGATCCTGCTCGACGGAGCGATCGTCGAGTTCCGCAGTCCGCGAGAGGCGATGGCTCGCGGGATCGGCATCATCCATCAAGAGCTCAGCCTGTTCCCCAACCTCAGCGTCGCGGACAACATCTTCGCCGGCCGTGAGCTGCACAACCGCGCGCACGTCACCGATGTGCAGGAGCATCGCAAGCAGACGCGAGCCGCGTTGTCGCGGCTGCGTCAGGAGGTCGACTCGGACACCTTGGTCGGCGACCTGCCCATCGGTACGCAACAGCTGGTGGAGATCGCCCGGGTCCTGTCGCAGGACGTTCGCATCCTCATCATGGACGAGCCGACGTCGGCGCTGAGCAACGCCGAGGTGGACGTGCTGTTCGACGTGATGGAGGACCTGCGCAAGCAGGGCGTCACGATCATCTACATCTCTCACAAGCTCGACGAGTTCCGCCGCATCGGCGACTACGTGACCGTTCTGCGCGACGGGGAGGTCGTAGCCGAAGCGCCGATGTCCCAGACAGACACGGCCTGGATCGTGCAGCAGATGGTCGGGCGCAGCCAGAGCAGCCTCTTCACGCGGTCCTCCAGCACGCTCGGCGACGTGATCCTGCAGGTTGAGGGCCTCACAGTCCCCGGGAAGCCGACGGCCCTCGTGAACGACGTCTCCTTCCACGTGAAGGCGGGCGAGATCGTCGGCATCTACGGGCTGATGGGTGCTGGGCGCACCGAGCTCATGGAAGCTCTCATCGGGACCCGGAGTCGTTCGGCCGGCACCATCCGGATGGACGGCAAGGAGGCTACGGATGACCGGGTCTCCAGCAGGCTGGCCATGGGCCTCGCCTTGGTCCCGGAGGACCGTCAGCGCGACGGTCTCGTGCAAGTGCTCTCCGTCCGGGCCAACGTGCTGCTCGCCGTCGTGGGCAGCCTGACGCAGAGGCTGCTCCTGTCCGGTGTGCGCGAGCGTTCGGTGACCAACGAGCAGGTCGAGGATCTGCGCATCAAGATTCCGGGTGTCGACGCGCAGGTGACCGAGCTGAGCGGTGGCAACCAGCAGAAGGTCGTGCTCGCACGCGCCCTGTTGACCAAGCCCAAGATCCTGCTGCTCGACGAACCCACTCGCGGGATCGATGTCGGGGCCAAGACCGAGATCTTCCGCATCATGAGCGGTCTGGCGGATGCGGGTCTGGGCGTCCTGTTCGTCAGCTCTGAGCTGGCCGAGGTGATGGGCATGGCTGATCGCGTGCTGGTCATGGCCAGGGGTCACATCACCGCCGATCTCCCACGCGACGAGGTCACCGAGGAACTGCTCGTCAGTGCCTCGGCCGCCTCCCCGGTCCTGAAGGTGAGCGAATGAGTACGAGCATCGACGACGGAGTCCGGACGCCCAGTCCCACGGAGGAACGCCGTCAGCCGAGCACCGGGGCACGCCTGGCGATGCTTCTGCTCGAGGGGCGGACGCTCATCGTCCTGGTGGTGCTGATCGCGGTCTTCAGCGCCATCTCGAGTGACTACCTGACGCAGAGCAACCTCATCCTGATGAGCAAGCACGTCTCCATCACGGCTCTGCTTGCAATCGGGGTCACTTTTGTGATCCTCACAGGCGGGATCGACCTGTCCGTCGGCTCGATCGCCGGCCTGGCCGGGATGATCAGCGGCGGCTTGCTCTACGAGGGCCTCAAGCTCCCGGGTGGGCACACGGTCTGGTTCTCGACGTTCATGGTCATGGCGATCGGCATCCTCGTCGGCGCTGCCGTCGGCGCGATCAATGGCCTGCTCGTCACCAAGCTCAAGGTCGCACCGTTCATCGCGACCCTCGGGGTCCTCTATGTCGCACGGGGATTCGCCGACCTCCGGAGCGGGGGAGGCACGTTCCCGAACCTGGCCGGCACCCCCGCGAGACACAACACCGGCTTCGACGTTCTCGGGGTACGGAGCTGGTTCGGAGTGCCGGTGTCCATCTGGATCATGGTGGCGGTGGCGGCGCTGGCCATCATCGTCACGACGAGAACACCATTCGGACGACGCATCTACGCCGTCGGTGGCAATGAGCGAGCCGCCGAGCTGTCCGGCATCCGCACGGCACGGATCAAGATGGCGGCTTACATCATCTCCGGCGCCTGCGCGGCCCTGGCAGGGCTGATCCTGACCAGCGAGCTCGGTGCGGCCTACCCCGACACGGCAACCACCTTCGAGCTGAATGCGATCGCCGCTGCCGTACTCGGTGGGACGTCTCTCTTCGGTGGCAAGGGCACGATCATCGGCACGGTTGTCGGTGCCTTCGTCATCGGTTTCCTCAGCGACGGCCTGGTCCTGGTCGGGGTGTCCGCCTTCTGGCAGCTCGTCGTGAAGGGCACCGTGATCATCTTCGCGGTGGTCCTCGAGCAGACGCAGGAGCGTGTCAAAGCGCGCATGGCCACCTAGCAGCAGGCCGCTGTAGTCGCCGGGACGACCCGGCGTGCGACGCAGCGGAACGGATGTCCGCCACCTCACGACGAAGCCCTACGTGTCCTACACCTTCTCGAAAGGAAGTCCGGCTGTGTTCTCTCCCTCCCTACGTCGTTCCCTCGTCGGCGTTTCCGCGCTGGCGCTTGCAGCGTTGAGTCTCTCCGCCTGCGGCGGCAGCTCGTCGCCCAGCACCAGCCCGGCGGCCGGCAGCAGCTCGCCGTCGGCCGCGTCCGACGGCGGCTCCAAGCTCATCGTCATCATCACCCCCTCGCCCGACAACGTGTTCTTCAAGGCCGAGCAGGTCGCTGCAGACGCCGAGGCAAAGAAGCTGGGCTACACGACGCTCGTCCTCAGCCACGACGACGACCCGACCAAGCAGAGCCAGGCGATCGACACGGCGATCTCGCGAAAGGCGGCCGCGATCATCCTGGACAACGCCGGGGCCGACGTCACGGTGACGGCACTGCAGAAGGCCAAGGACGCCAACATCCCGAGCTTCCTGATCGACCGTGAGATTAACTCCACCGGGGTCGCCGTGTCACAGATCGTCTCGAACAACTCTCAGGGCGCCACGCTGGGCGGGCAGGAGTTCGCGAAGCTCATGGGCCAGTCCGGGGAGTACTTCGAGCTCACCGGCAAGGCGACTGACACCAATGCCGGCGTCCGGTCCCAGGGGTACCACTCGGTTCTCGACCAGCTCCCGAAGATGAAGATGGTGGCGCAGCAGAGCGCGAACTGGGACCAGACCGAGGCCCTGCAGAAGGTCCAGACGATGCTTCAGGCGCACCCGAACGTCAAGGGCATCATCGCCGGCAACGACACGATGGCCCTGGGAGCGTGGGCGGCACTGAAGGCGGCCAAGAAGACGGACGTCATCGTGACGGGGTTCGACGGCAGCCCGGACGTTGCCGCCTCGATCCTCGAGGACGGGATCAAGGCCACCGTGCTGCAGCCGGCCGCGCAGATCGCTCAGATGGCGGTGGACCAGGCGGACAAGTACATCACCACCGGTGAGACTGGTCAGCCGGAGAAGCAGTCGGTCGACTGCGTGCTGATCAACAAGGAGAACGCCGCGAAGCTCTCGGACTTCGCGCTGACCTCCTGAGCTCCGGCGGGGACGGTCTCTCGGCCGTCCCCGCCGCTCTCGGCCGGGCAGGTTTGACGGGCCCGCAAGGACCGCGAGGCACCGGGCCTATCTGCTTCTGCTGCCCTGCCTGTTCTGGAGTTTCGCCAAAACGCCGGTGACGGTGGGCCTGTTCTTCTCCACCATCAAAGCGCCGGTGCTGGCCAGCGCGGTCATGGTCTCCGGTCTCACCGGCTTCCGCGCCGTCTTCCCGATGGAAATGATTCCCGCGCTCATTACTGGGTGCGTGGCGGGCGCTCCGCTCTATCTGCTGGGCCTGATGATTTTCCCTTCCGACCGCAAGGAACTCTTGAATATCGTCATGCGGCCCAAATCGGCCCTGCAGAGTTTCCGGCTTCGCCCGGAGGTTCCCGCCGCCGAGCAACCGGCTCTTCCCGTTCTTCCTGCGCAAACTCTGCAACCCGCCCACGTTCCCGCCTCGATGGCCGCGCCCATGCCCACGCCTCGCCATCGAAGCAAGAAACGCCGGAAGCGCGCTTGGAAATGATCTCCCAGAAACCGATGAGTCGACTCTCTTCCATTACCGCCGTCATCCTGGCTGGAGGCCTGGGGGAACCCGCCTTCGCAGCGTGGTGCCGGATAAGCCCAAGGTCATGGCGGAGATCAACGGTCGCCCGTTCGTGGAATACCTCC
>CAWEAI010000013.1:0-3886 GCA_963806925.1 uncultured Actinomycetota bacterium
CACGAGGGGGCGACGTACGAGCTCGCCTCCCGCGTCGCGACGGTGCGGAAGCTCGCCGACGAGGCCGGTGTGGAGGTGCGTCGGGTCCCCGACCCGGGCACCCACCCCTGGCTATCGACGATGTTCGCCTACTACGACGACCACGGCCTGCCGGCGGGGACGCGCGTCCTCGCGTCGTTGCTCGCCTAACCCCGGACGTCATACGGAGGGGGCAAGCGCCGACCCTGTGCGGATGACGTCGCGGGCGGCGGCTACCTCCGCCTCAGGTGCGACCGTCCGCAACTAGTGCGGTTGTCGTGACGCGGCAGACGCATCACGGACACCACCGATCGCGGCATGAGCGTGCGCCCTTCGCCGCTCTGGATGGTCCCGAGTGGCCACCTCCCATCGACACGGCAGACAATGTCCGGCATGGCTGTCGACGTCGTCGTACTGAACGGTGGGTCGAGCGCAGGCAAGACGAGCATCGGGCGGTGTCTGCAGGGCCTTCTGCCTCGACCGTGGCTCCTGCTGGGCGTAGATAACTTCATCGATGTCGCCCCGTCGTTGTTGGTCTCCTACGGGCAACAAGGGGAGGTGGTCCTCGGTGACCAGTGGCGTGCACTGGAGGCCGCGTGGTCGATTGGAGTGGCCGCGATGGCACGAGCCGGTGCTGGAGTGATCATCGACGACGTCTTCCTCGACGGCGCGGTGTCGCAACAGCGGACCAGCGAGTACCTCGAAGGGCTGGAGGTGCTGTGGATCGGTATCCATTGCGCCCCTGAGGTGGCAGCGGCCCGCGAACGGGCGCGAGGGGACCGTCCGGCTGGGATGGCAGTCGGGCAGGCGGCAGCGGTTCACCGTGGTGTCGTCTACGACCTTCTCGTGGACAGCAGCACCGCCTCCCCCAGGGAGTGCGCCAGCCTCATCGCGGCTCGGATGACCTGACCTCCGGACGTCATATGGAAGGGCCAGGCGGCTGCCCTGTCCGTATGACGTCGCGCGGGCGCCAAGGCGAGTGCCATCATCGGCGGATGACCACCCCCGAGACGTACGCCGACCTCGGCGAGGCCGCGTGGCGCTGGGTGCTCGACCAGGTCAGCTGGGACGACGAGGGTCCGTGGATCCCCGAATCGGTGCCCCACGAGGGCGGTCCGCCGGAGGATCGGGACGGGATGCACAGCGGGATCGGGGGGCTCGCGCACGTCCTCGCGGAGATCCGTGAGGCGCGGCCGTGGACCGACGAGGAGGCGCGGCTGGCCGACGGCATCGCCCAGCGGATCCGCGGGAACCTCGCCACGACGACGGCGTACTCCTACTTCGACGGACTGGTCAGCGACCTCGGCGTCCTGTCCGCGTTGGAGGTCGACGGGACGGAGCAGGCCATCGCCCGGCTCGCCGAGCTCGCCACGGACGACGGCTGGGAGCAGCCGTGGATGGAGTCACCTCCGTTCGCGCCGCACAGCCGGATCAACGACGCGACCCTCGGCACCGCGGGCAACCTGCTCGGCGCGATCTGGGCGCACCGCCACGGCACTCCCGGAGCCGAGGCGCTGGCCACGAGGGCGGCGGACATCCTCATGGCGGAGGCCGAGCCGACCGCCGCGGGCGTCAACTGGCTGTTCGTGCCGCGGCGCTTCACCGTCGACCTGCCACCCGAGCGACGTGAGCGCCAGATGCCCAACTGGTCGCACGGCCTGGCCGGCATCGCGACTGCGCTCGCGGTGGCGGGGGCGGAGCTCGACCGGCCCGACCTCGTCGAGGCGGCTCGCAGCGGCGCCGAGCACCTCGTCACCCTCGGCGACACCAGCAAGGGTGGGTTCGTGGTGCCGCACGTCGTCCCGCACCAGCCCGACATGGACGAGGTCACCTTCACCTGGTGCCACGGCCCGACCGGGACGTCGTTGCTCTTCACCGCGCTCGAGCACGCCGGTGTGGAGACGGTCGCAGGCGAGACGCCCGCCCAGTGGCAGCGGCGCTGCCTGCACAGCATCCGCACGTCCGGGATCCCCGAGCGGCTGCACCCCGGCTTCTGGGACAACGACGGCCGCTGCTGCGGCACCGCCGGGGTCGGCGACGTCTTCCTCGACGTGTGGCAGCGGCGGGGCGAGGACGACGACCTCGACTTCGCCCAGGTGCTCGGTGACGCCCTCGTCGCCCGTGCCGTGGTCGACGGCGACCGCGCCTGCTGGCGCTTCACCGAGCACCGCAACGCCGAACCGCTGCTCCCGCCCGGTGTCGGCTGGATGCAGGGCACGGCCGGCATCGCGGCGTACCTCCTGCGCCTCGCCCGCGTGCTCCGCGAGGGACGTACGACGCCCGCCGTGGCGCGCCTCGACACCTGGTGGAACCTGCCGTGACCGCTCGTGCCCTCACCTTCGGATCCGTCGCAGCCGACTACGAGCGCTACCGTCCCGGCTACCCGGACGCGGTGGTCGACGAGGTGCTGGCGTACGCCGGGTCGCCCGTGGCGACCGCCCTGGAGGTCGGCGCCGGCACGGGCAAGGCGACGCGGGTGTTCACCAGCCACGGCGTGCGGGTGACCGCGACGGACCCGGACGCCGCGATGCTCGCCGAGCTGCGCAGGCAGGTGCCGGGAGTCATCACCGTCCGGGCGGCCTTCGAGGACCTGCCGCTGACGACGACGTACGACATGGTCTACGCCGCGGCCGCACTGCACTGGACCCGACCAGAGGGCAGGTGGGAGCGCGTCGCCGCGCTGCTCGAGGCGGGTGGTGTCGTGGCGTCCTTCGGCGCACCCCGCGACCTCGCGGACCCGGTGGTGGAGGCGACCCTCCGCAACGCCCGGGCGCCGTGGCTCGAGGACGACGAGGTGCCATCGCCCGACGACACTCCCGCGGACAGCACCCTGCAGTGGCCGAGCACGGAGCTGGTGCGCTCGGAGCTGTTCACCGACGTCAGCCAGGTCGTGCTCGAGCAGCGGACCACGGTGTCCGCACGCGACTACGTCGGACTTCTGTCGACGGTGTCGGCCTTCCTCGTGCTGGAGCCCGCGGATCGTCAGGCGGCCTTCGACAGCATCCTGGCCGCGCTGCCTCCCGAGGTCGACGTCGTCGGCGACATCCGCATCCACCTCGCGCGCAAGGTCTGAGGCGCGACACCGTCGCCCTGAGGCGTCACGATCGCGCAACATCCGTTGCGCGGGTCGCCGCTCGGCCTGGACCGCTCCGGAGGTGCCGGCCGCATCACCCACGGCGATGCTGCCCGCGGACGGACCGGTGCGTGGGAGCGGGACGGTGCTGGACGAGGGCGACGGAACGACGTTCACCGTCACGGAGGCGCTGCCGAGCACGCCCGACGGCTGGCCGGAGGAGGACCTCACGGTGCTCTTCGCCAGCCGGTGCGACGAGCCCGAGGGTGGCTGGGTCCCGCCCGACCCGGCCACCACCACGGGTGATGCGCTGTCGGCGGCTCACCGGGTGGCCGAGGAGCTCCCCGGGTACGCCATCTCGTGGGGCGACCAGTCGATCAACCCGCACTGGCAGGAGACGCAGGACCTGCACGAGTCCGGCGGCACGCCGTCTCTGGAGGTGCAGCAGGCGATAAACGACCCGGCGTACACGATCCTCAACGTCGGCGTCACCGACGACCTCACCGGCGCCGAGGCGGCCGTCCGAGAGGTGTGGGGCGGACCCCTGTGCGTGACGCGGTTCGACAACACGCACGTGCGACTGCGCGAGGTCGCGAAGGACCTACGGAAGCTGCCCGGCTCCCTGAACAGCGGCTACGGCAGCATCAGCAACGCCGTCGAGATATCGGTGATCCTCGACGACGGCTCCATCCAGGCCTGGGCCGATGAGGAGTACGGCGAGGGCGTCGCCACGGTGACCTCCGCCCTGCAACCGGTGGAGTGAGCCTCAGGGCTCGATGAGCCCGACCCGGCGGA
>CAWEAI010000014.1:0-539039 GCA_963806925.1 uncultured Actinomycetota bacterium
GTGCGCCGCTAGCCGCGACGCTCGACCATCGACGGTGCGAAGTCCGACTCACTCGACGCCGTACGCGCAGCAGGAGTAATCCTGGGCCGCAAGACATGGGTGACTCCGGCCTCTTGCCGCGTTGCGTTCCGGGCGACCATTCTGGTGTTGACGCGGGCCGCTCGCCTACGCACCGGCGACGTAGGCAGTGTCGCGGGTTTGTTGCCCTTGCCGATCAGGCGCGGGACTCGGTGGCCTCGTAGCGTCTCGGCGTGGTCCTCGATCCGCACGGCCGCGGCTTCGGACGCTCCACCGCGGCCGACACTCACTCGCCACCCGGCGCCGTCGGAGTCCATTGGCGCAAGCCCTCAGCCACCAGCTGCGGCGGTACGGCGCATGCTGGCGACTCAGGGCAGTTAAATCGTGCGGGTGATCTGCTGGTTGGTCTCCCAGTAGGTCCGTCGGTTGGTGATGACTGGGTCGTCGGGTGCGGGCTGGACCGCTCCGCGCGCATCGATCGCGCGAAAGGCGACGGTGTGGATCCCGCTGGAAGCCTCACCCCAGTCATAGGTCCAGAAGTTCCAGGCCAACTCCCCGGAAGATCCGCCACGCGCGTCGGGGTCCACCACTTGTGCCTTGAGCCACTCGCCACCATCGGTGGAGACCTCTACTCTGGCGATCGATCCGCCCCAGGCGATTCCCTTGACCGTGTAGACCGTGTAGGTGGTCCTGTCCCGGCGGGTGCGCCGAACGACCTTGGCCGGTGCCGACTTGAGGCGGAATGGGCTACTAGGTCGTGTTGACACCAATTCATGCAGCAGACCCCCTCTGTCATGCCCCATCTAGATGATGTGTTGAGAGCCGGGGAGGTTGCGAGGAGAGCGGGCGCTAGGTTCGCGCGGTTGAGCGAGTCCTGTTTGAGGACCTTGGCCCACAGAATCAACCACGACCTCGTGCCCGATCGCACGGGCGAGACTGGATCAGTCCAACGTTTCATTGAGGATGAGTATGTCCGTGTTTCGCCGCGCAGCTTTGGCAGTCACTACCACGTGCGTTGTCGCCGTCAGTGTTTTCGTCGGAGGTGGCTTAGCCACCGCCGCGCCGACTGTCACCAATGGTGATCTGGCGTTCTCGGAGTCGGGTGGGGTAGTGACGCAGGCGCCGCGCGAGGGTACCTACCACTATGCGGCCGACGGGAACATGGCGAAGTACTCTCCGGACGGTCGCCGCATCGCCTACACCAGCGCATCTGGCTACATCGGCTATGGCATCTGGGTGAAGACTTTGGGCGCCGCCACGCAGACGCAGATAGGCACCCAGCCAGTCAGTGGGCTTGCTTGGTCGCCGGACGGCGAGAGCTTGGTCGTCGCATCCGGCAGCCAGTTGCTGCGAGTGACGGTGTCCACGGGTGCTGCTGCCACGATCTTCACCGGTAGCGGGCCGCTGCGCGACCCGGCGTGGTCGCCGGACGGATCCCGGATCGCCTTCACGACCGGACCGACGATTCAACTGGTCCGCCCGGACGGAACAGACGTCCGCACCTTCACCTCCGGTGGAAGCGCCAACAACCACCCCGACTGGTCCCCGGACTCCAAGAAGATCGCCTTCATCACCGACCGCTACGTCCCGGCCGGCGAGGACGCCCGAGCCCACGCGGAGCTGGTTACGTTGCCGCGCTCGGGTGCGGGTCTGCCGGTGCGGGTCAGCCACCAGGCCTACCCGAAAGGGCTGTACTACATCGGTGTCGCCTGGTCGCCAGATGGCAGGAAGATCGCGGCGCTGCAGTTCAACGCCACCCACCTCCCGAACGACGAAGACACAGACGAGCGATTCAAGGTGCGCGGCTACGCGCCCGACGGATCATCCAGCTACTCGCTGACAGGCCCGATCTACGGTGACGACGGCCCCGAGGGACTGGACTGGGCACCCAAAGTCTCCTGACTCGCACTTCAGCGTGGGCGACGATCGTCTGTGAACGGACTCCGCGTCGCTTCAGCGGTGTCGAGAGCGGATGGTGCTTGACGATTCAGCGCATCATTGACTGAAGGCCCCGAAGCACTGCTTCGGGGCTTTCAGTCTTTGTGGGCTGTGGGTTAGTGGTTGGCGTCGTGTCGTAGGAGGCGATGACCTCCGAGTAGGAGGACGCCGAGTGCGCCAAGTGGTGAGCACGAGGGCGATGATTCCTCCGGCGGTGTTGCGGAGGAGGAAACCTAGTCCTACTGCTAACGGAGTCGAGGGGGTTGAGCTACTCGGCACACTCACCGCAACCTCGGTCCACGAGAAGTCGCTATCCGGCAAGCACGACCCGAACTCACGCGTGGCCTCGTAGACGCAGAGGGTCACCGCCGACCTCACCTGACCCACCTCCGACACGATCACCAGGAGAATGCCATGCCATCTCGACCCATCCCGCCGGTTACTTTGGGAGCCGTGAACATGGAGGCCGAGGATACGCACGCCCTCGCCGCGTTCTGGGCCGAGGTCACCGGCGGGACGCCGACAACTTCTGGCAGCTCCGTCTACATCCCCGCTCCCAGCCCCGGCGGCTTCGCAATGTTCTTCCAGACCCGGACCAGCCCCCGTCCAACCCGCACTATTTCCCACCTCGACCTCACGGTCCCGTGGGGCGACCGGGCGGCCACCGTCGAGAGGCTGCTCGCCCACGACGCCACGCACCTGTGGGATGTGCTCGAGGAATACGAGCACGTGCAGTGGACCACCCTGGCCGACCCCGAGGGCAACGTCTTCTGCGTCGCTGAGCATCCGCCGGCCGCTGGGAGCTAGTCTCGATTACGGAGGCAACCAAAGATGGTCTCTCACTCGTATCAGCTGCGGCACGAGGGGTGCCGCACACGTACTTCGGCTCGCCGCTAGCCGCTGCTACCTGCTGCAGAGCGTTCGTCCTGTGACCTCACTTTGACGTCCGCACTGGAACCACCACGAGAGCATGATCGCGCCGACGGCGACGCTGAAGATGTGGAGCGCCCAGGCCGGGCTGGGCGGTGTGCTGAAGGTGGAGGCTGGGTGGAGAATGTTCGCGCTGTTGCTCAACGCGAGGTTGCCGACGCTGTATGGCGACATCTCTTTCGTGCGAGCGGCTTCAGGACCATTGGGAGAGCGGCCACCGCAACATGCAGGTGGACAGGAACCCCGACAACATGGGTATGTCCGTCCCGATTCTTCAAGCCGAGAAGGCACTTCACGTCCGGACACGCCGAGCCACTTGGTCCGAACCGCTACCCGTCCATGGGTCGAGGCTTAGACCGGCAGGTCGAACACCAGCAACGTGCTCGTCGCGGTCGCGACGACGGCGCCCGAGGCATCGGTGACCACGCCCTCGGTGAACGCGACCCGAGAGCCGGCCTTCAC
Organism: uncultured Actinomycetota bacterium; assembly: GCA_963806925.1. Classification (GTDB taxonomy): domain Bacteria; phylum Actinomycetota; class Actinomycetes; order Propionibacteriales; family Nocardioidaceae; genus Nocardioides. The sequence goes on from CAWEAI010000014.1 coordinate 3,349, forward strand.
GACCGTCCCGACCGCGGTGAGGCGCCCGCTGGTCGAGCGAACCGGCTTGAGGTAGTTGATCTTGATCTCGACGGACGTGTAGCCACGGCCCAGCGGGAGCGTGCTGTGCAGGGCACAGCCGGCCACCGAGTCGAGCAGCGTGCAGACCAGTCCCCCGTGCACCGAGCCGATCGGGTTGTACGCCGACTCGTCGGGCTTGCAGGCGAACTCGACGCGGCCGGGCTCGGCGGCGACGAGCGCCATGTCGATCAGCCCCGAGATGGGTGGCGGCGGGAGCAGGCCGTCGATCATCGCCTGCAGGTAGTCGAGGCCGGCCATGGCCAGTCCCTCCCTCGCGCCGATGGCGGGGTCGTACCAGGTCACGGTGCGCGAGCGGGGCTCGCCCCAGCTCGCGGGGGCGTCGGTGCCGAGGTCCTGCAGTGTCATCAGTTCTCCTGCTTCGAGCGCGAGTGGCGCTTGGCGTGCCTGGAATCAGACAGGCGGAGGTCGGGGTCGCCGGGGACGGCGTACTCCCGACCCCACGCGAGCAGCAGCTTCAGCACCGGGATCAGCGCCTTGCCCGACTCGGTGAGGTGGTACTCGAATCGCTGCGGCGCTGACTGGTACTCGACACGAGACACGACCCCCGCCTTCTCCAGCACCTTGAGCCGGGCCGCGATGCGATCGCGCGGGGCGCCGGTGCCGCGCACGATCTCACCGAACTGGCGCGAGCCCATCCAGAGCTCCCGCACCACCAGCAGGGCCCAGCGCTCCCCGACCACCTCGAGGGAGGCCGCGATCGGACACGGACGGCCGGGGAGCTCGGCCAGGGTCGGGAACGCCGTAGCTGTTGCGATTGCTCGTCATGCGTGCTAGCGTCTCTCGAGTGAGTTTGAATGTCAAACCGTCTGAGTCGATCGACACCGGCCGCCCGCTGCTGCCCGATCGCGCTCGGCACCGCGCTGGTGCTCGTCACCTACGTGACGCCGATGGCCACGATCCCCGCGACCGCAGCCGACCTGGGGGCGGGTCCGGCCGAGCGGGCCTGGATCCTGAGCTCGATGAGCCTCGGCCTGGCCGCGGCCCTGCTCGCATCGGGCGTGCTGGGGGACAACCTCGGCCGGCGTCGCGTGTACGTCGCCGGGTCGATCGCCATGGCCCTCGGCGCCGCAGTCTGCGCCGTTGCCCAGGAGCCGATCACCTTCATCACGGCTCGCGTCGTCGAAGGGGTCGGCGGTGCCGCCGTGCTGGCCTGCGGCCTGGCCGTGCTCGCACACCGCTACCCGCCTGGCCCCGAGCGGATCCACGCAACCTCCGTCTGGGCTGCCAGTGTCGGCCTCGGCATAGCCGCCGGCGCCGTGCTCGCGGCCGCCCTCGACATCGGGACCGGCTGGCGCGAGGCCTACGCCGTGACCGCAGTCCTGGGCCTCGCGCTCGTGCTGCCGAGCCTGCGCCGCATTGCCGAGTCGGCTGTCGCCGTACGCGGAAAGATCGACGTGCCCGGGCTCGGTCTGCTGGTCGCGGCGACGACCCTCGCGGTCTCCGCGCTGACCCAGGGCCGCAGCGGCATCGATGCGGTCACAGTCGTGCTGGCCGCCCTGTCGGTGGTGTCGTTCGTGGCATTCGTCCTCGTCGAGCGCCGGGTCGGCCAGCCGCTGCTCGATCCCGAACTGTTGAGGCATCCGAGATTCCGGGCCGCGACCGGCGGCTCGCTGTTCCTGGGTGCGGGCATGATCGGCATGTCGGCGTTCGTCCCGACCATCGCCCAGGTGGGGCTCGGCCGGAGCCTGTGGGTCGCCACCCTGCCCGTGCTCGCGTGGGCCGGAGTCAGCGTCACCACCTCGATGCTGGTGCGCAAGATCCCACACCCGCTGGAAGGGCCGCGGCCGCTCGCCGTGCTGTTGGCCTTCGTCGCCGGCGGTCAGCTGCTCGGCTACGGGTTGCAGGCCGATTCGTCGGTATGGCGACTCGTGCTCCCGATGGTGGTGACCGGTATCGGCACCGGGGTGCTGAACGCCGTGCTCGGTCGCGAGGCGATCGCCAGCGTCCCGCCGGCCAGCGCCGGGATGGGAAGCGGCGCCAACCAGACGGCGCGCTACCTCGGGGCGGCCTGCGGAATCACACTCTTCGCCACCGTGGCGACGCACGCCGGGGACACAATCATCGATGGATGGAACGCCGCCGTACTTGTCACGGCCGCACTCACCGTCCTCGGAGCGGCGGCGACCGCGATGACCGGGCACGGTGGTGAGACGCAAGCTTGAAGTGCAGGTTGCCCGGGGTGACCTTCGCGTTCCCCGACCACCTCGACACCCCAAGCTGGTCGTAGACCTCGATCGCAACATCGACCGGATGGCGACGAGGGCGCGGGAATGCGGCCTCGCACTCCGACCGCAAACAAGACTCACGGTCGGTCGAGATCGTGCAGCGCCAGTTGCGGACCAGCGCAGCGGGATCACGGTCGGCGACGGCACCGAGGCTCACGCGGCCGCGAGCGTGAGGCGTCCCGCGGCGGCAGGGTGGGTCAGCAATCCCCGAGGCGCTGCTATCTGGGCGCCATGCAGCGTGGTCCGGGCACGCTTCCGCCGTTGCCATGACCGTCTTCGAGCATCGTCGTCACCGCCAGACCATCTCGCCGCAGCATCTCCCACGACCCGCCCTCGGTGAGGTTGCAACGGCGATCGCACCACCGCCGCGCCTGCCATGGACGGCGGCCGGAGACCGACCAACACCGGTCCTTGAGCGCCGCTCACCGTCCGTCCTGCCCCTGCGGACAGTCGACGACCGAGCTCGAGTCCCAGTCGAACCGGGTGCGTTGATCTTCTCGGTCAGGGGCGACGTGTGAGCGTCCGCGTCCCGTACAGGAGTTCGGCCATGCTTGCGTCGTCCTCGCCCGCATCGACGGGCCTGCGTCGCGCTCGGTTGTACAGGGTCCCGACGCCCCCCAATGGTTGGTGGTGGTTGCACGCGCTCACCCGGCTGTTACGGCGGATCACGTCAAGGCTTCCGCGTGGCCGGGCCCCGGCGTCGCCATCTCGAGTCAAAGCCGGTGTCGCAGGCACTCCGGCCGGTCAGGCCACGCCGCTCGCTCGCCCGGATGCACCTCGGGCTCGAGGCCGCCGGGTCACGGTGCGCTCCGAGCCGAGTCAGCCGGCCTTCCGAAGGCGGCCGTGAGTGAGGCGTCGAGGTCGGCGATGAGGTCCTCCTTCGCTTCGAGGCCGATGGCGAGCCGGACGAGGCCGTGGTCGCGGAACGGCTGCGCGAACGCGTTCGCGGCGCCGTCGGGGTACTCCTCGTAGGCGATGAGGGTCTCGTCGTGGCCGAGGGAGACGGCGGAGGTGATGACGCGCAGGTCGTTGACGAACCTGAGCCGGTCGGCGTGGGTGCCGCCGATGGCGAACGACACGACACCTCCGAACCCGCCGTCCAGCTGGGCGAGCGCGGCGTCGTGCTGGTCGTGGCTGGGTAGGCCGGGGTAGGCGACGTGGACCACGCGCGGGTCTGCGTCGAGGAACTCGGCGACGGCCTGGGCGTTGTCGCACTGCCGCTCCAGGCGCAGCGGCAGGGTGGTGGAGCCGCGCATGATGAGCCAGGCGTTGAACGGGGAGATGGCCCCGCCGGCGTGCCACATCGCTCCGGTGCGGGTCTGCTCGACGAGGTCGCGGGTCGCCGATGACGACGCCGCCCATGGCGTCGCCGTGACCGTTGTAGTACTTCGTCAGCGAGTGGATGACGAGGTCGGCGCCGTGGTCGAGGGGACGCATCATCGGCGGCGGCGTGAAGGTGGAGTCGATGGTCAGCAGCGCGCCCGGCGTCGTGCGCGATGCCGCGCGAGGGCGGCGATGTCGGCGACGCGGAGGTCGGGGTTGGCGATGACCTCGGTGTGCACGAGCTTCGTGTTCGGGCGCACGGCGGCGCGTACGGCGTCGAGGTCGGTGATGTCGACGAAGTCGACCTCGATGCCGAGCTTCTTCGGGAACACGTCGGTGAACAGGCCGGCGACGCGCATGTAGACGACGTTGGACACGATGGCGTGGTCGCCGGGGTTGAGGATGGTGAAGAACGCGGCGTGCAGGGCGGCCATGCCGGTGCCGAACACGGCGGCGGCTTCGCCGTGGTCGAGCTTGGCGAGCTTCTCCTCCAGGCCGCGCTGGTTGGCGCCGTGCTCGCGGGTGTAGACGAGGCCCTGATAGCCGGGGTCGTCGATGTCGCTGGGGTCCTCGGGCAGCCGGTAGGAGTTGGCCATCACGATGGGGGTGCGGATCGCGCCGGTGGTCTCGTCGGCGTGGTTGCCGCCGTGCACGGACCAGGAGTTGCCGGTGAGGGTGTCGAAGTCGTGCTTGTCGGGACGGGTCATGAGGGGTCCTCGGTATCGGCGGCAGTCAGCACGGCGCGGCCGGCTGCCTGGGTGGGGGTGTCGTCGGCGGACTGGGAGGCACCCGGCGGGGCGGGGAGGCGACCGTCGCCGTAGGTGGCGCGGACGTCGGAGACGACGATGCGGTAGCCGTCGTACCAGCGCGCCACCTCCCCCTTGGCCTCACGGTGCTGGGGGAACCTGCCCAGCATCGCGACCGACGTCCGGTCGGCGAAGTAGTACATCGCGTTGACGACATCACCCTCCGGGGAGAGCCACTTCTCGACGCGGTCGAACCCGGGCAGGCTGCGCGCGTAGTCGTCGATCTCCTGTCGAGGCGGTGGAAGTCGTCGTCGTAGGTGCCGGGCTTGAAGATGAACTGGCAGCAGATCAACGGGTGCTCCTGGGGCCGACGCCGGGCTCGAACACGGTCAGGGCGAACCTGGCCTGCTCCGCGCTGTGGTTGGCGTAGGAGTGCGGAACGTCGCTGGTGAACGAGATGGCGTCGTCGACGTCCAGGACGTCGCTGTGCTCGCCGACGGTGACGGTGACGACGCCTTCGCGGACCTGCAGGATCTCCTTGGTGCCGCGCACGTGGGCCTGGCTGTCGTGACGGTCTCCGGGAGCGAGCGTCCAGTCCCACAGCTCGAGGATGTCGGGAGGTGTGGTCCCGGCCAGCAGGACGCCGCGGCCCCCGCCCTCGCCGGTCCACAACGCGGGTGCCTCACCGGCTCGTACGACCGTGACGGGCTTCGTCTGCGGCACGGCGACGAGGGCCTGCAGGCCGATGCCGAGGGCGTCGCTGAGGCGCAGCAGCGTGGTCACGCTCGGGTTCGCGGTGCCCTGCTCGACGTTGATGAGCATGCGGCGACTCACCCCGGCCTTCTCGGCGAGCTGGTCGAGCGTCCATCCTCGTGCGTGTCGCTCAGCACGCACCTTTGCGCCGATGGCGGCCGAGAGCTCATTGGCGTGGTCATCCATGAGTGCAACATAGTGCATCATGAGTGCAACTCGGAATCATCGACTGGCGCGGTCCCTACGGTGGTCCCACGACATCCGCGAGGATGTCCCGATGCGCGCAGTGGTCGTCGACGGAGCCCGGTCCCAGCCCGAGGTGCGACAGGTGGCGCCGCCCTCGGCACCGGCGGGCGGCGTCGTCGTACGCGTCGGGGCGACGGGCCTGTGCCGCAGCGACTGGCACGCGTGGGCGGGGCACGATGACATCGCCTTCCCGCACGTGCCCGGCCACGAGCTCGCCGGCGACGTCGTCGAGGTCGGCGGCGGCGTCACGCGATGGCAGGTCGGCGACCGCGTCACGGTCCCCTTCGTGTGTGGGTGCGGGCACTGTGCGTGGTGCCGCTCGGGCAACGCGCAGGTCTGCCCCGACCAGGAGCAGCCGGGCTTCACGCACTGGGGGTCCTTCGCCGAGTACGTCGCCCTCCACGCCGCCGACACCAACCTGGTCGCCGTCCCGGAGGGGGTCGACCTCGCGACGGCCGCGAGCCTCGGGTGCCGGTTCGCCACGGCCTACCGCGCTCTCGTCGGCCGGGCCCGCGTCGCCGAGGGCGAGTGGGTCACGGTCGTCGGAGCAGGAGGGGTCGGGCTCAGCGCGGTCATGATCGCCCACGCCCTGGGTGCGCGGGTGATCGCCGTGGACCGCAACGCCGAGGCGCTGGCCGTGGCCGCCGACGTCGGCGCCGACCATGTCCTGCTCGCCGACGGGACCGACATCCCTGCGGCGATCGCCGACCTCGTCCCCGGCGGCAGCCACGTCGCCGTCGATGCCGTCGGGAGCGAGTCGACCTGCGCCGACGCGATCCTCAGCCTCCGTCGCCGGGGTCGCCTCGCCCAGGTCGGGCTGCTGCCACCCGTCGAGGGACACCCCCGAGTGCCGATGGCACGCGTCATCGCGTGGGAGCTCGACGTCCTCGGCAGCCATGGCATGGCTGCTGCGGACTACCCCCCGATGCTGGAGCTGATCCGGAGCGGGGCGCTCCAGCCGCAGCGACTCGTCGAGCGGACCATCGGCCTGGACGAGGCGGCCGCGCTGCTGCCCGGCTTCGACCGGGCCACCGTCGCAGGCATGACGATCATCGATCCCACTCGCTGACCCTGCGGCCGCGGCGTCACCTGGCGTAGGGCGTGAGCAGCTGGTCGACGGGGGCGAAGTCGTCGTCGAGGACGACCGCGTCGCCGATCCAGGCGTCCAGCCCGTCACCGCTCAGGGCGTCCCACCCGACGTCGCGCGTGCCCATCCGTTCGACCACCGCGGCGACGTCGAGCGGCGCGTCCGAGGCCACCACGACCAGGTTGCCGCCGGCTTCGCCGGCCAGCGCTGACGGATCGGCGAGGAGGGCCACGTCCTCGAAGACCTCCGCGGTCGTCGCGACTGCCGCGCGGGCGAAGTCGAGGGGACCGAAGTCGATGAGGTTGGCGACGTAGACCCCGTCCTCGGTCAACGCCTCCTCCAGCCCGCCGACGGCCTCGACGGTCGCGAGGTGCCAGGGGACGCTGACACCGCCGAAGGCGTCGCCGACGATGAGGTCGAGACTGTCCGGCGCCAGGTCGTCGATCGCGAGCCGCCCGTCCTCCACGTCCACGTCGACACCGTCGGGCAGCGACCCGCCGAGCAGCCGGACATCGGCCGCGACCACACCCGCGTCGATCTCCGAGACCTTGCTCGTCGTGCCGGGCCGGGTCGCGTCGAGGTAGCGCGGCATCGTGAGGCCGCCGGCCCCGAGGTGGTAGGCAGTCAGTGGCTCGTCGGCCGCGAAGGCGGTGTCGGTGACGGACGCCATCGCCTCGACGTAGGAGAACTCGAGGTAGGTCGCGTCCTCGAGGTCGACGTAGGAGTGGCGCAGCCCGTCGAGCACCAGCGTCCGGCCGGTCGGGCGGTCGGGATCGGTGGTGACCGCAAGGCAGTGGTACGTCGTCTCGACGTCGCAGCCGCTCGGCGAGATCGCCGCACCGAGACCCGCCATCGCCACCACGAGCGCCAGCACGACGTCGCCGCGGCCGCGGCGCCCCGCCACCTGGATGACCACCGACGTGAGGAGGAGCGCGATGCCGAGGCCGAGGAGGATCCCGCTGACCGGCACCCGCGAGATCAGCACGAAGCCGGTCACGATGGTGCCGACGATCGCGCCGACCGTGCCGACCCCGGACAGCTGGCCCACCACGCTCCCGGTCTGCTCCAGGCGGGTGAGCCGCAGCTTGATCACAACCGGCGTGACCGCGGAGAGCAACGCCCCGGGCACCAGGATCGACAGTGTGACCATGAGCAGCAGGAGCCCGGGACTGCCCGAGCCGGCGGCTCCGCGCACGAGCGTCGGCGTCAGCGCGACCGCCGCGCCGGAGATCCCGAGCAGGGGTCCGAGCAGGTGCCGCGGCGCGACCCGGTCGGCGCTCCACCCGCCCGCCCACGTGCCGGCGGCGATCGCGGTCAGGGCCAGGCCGATGACCATCGTGTTCGTCTCGAGCGTCAGGCCGTAGTAGGGCGCCATCAGGCGCAGCGCGACCAGCTCGACGACCAGCACCGCGGCCGAGGAGCCGAAGACCAGGGCCGCGGCGGTCCTGGACCCGATGCCCGGCATGGACCTCGTCCCTGCCACCTGGTCCCCCGCTGCCGCCCGCTCGTCGTCGCCCATGCGCAGATCCTGTCGTACGGCCTCAAGGCGTCGGACTGTCCCGATGACGAGCGAACAACTTGCACCCAGTGCAAGAATGACACGGTGAAGTCCTCCGACGGTCGAGCAGTGTCGCGTCAGCAGCGCCGTGCGGCCATCCTCGACGCGGCTCGCACCCTCGGCGCCGAGCACGGCACGGACGGCTTCACGATCGACCGGGTGGCCACGCGTGCAGGCGTCTCGCGGCGTACCGTGTTCAACCACTTCACCGGACTCGACCAGCTCATGGTCGCGGTGTGCGAGCAGATCCTCACCGAGGTCACCGCCGACCTCCTCCTGGCGGTCGACCGCGGCACCAGCGACCTGCCGGCCGGTGATGCCCGCGGTCGGGCCGCGCTGGACGCGGTCTGCGAGGCCGCCCGCGGCGTCGACCTGCCCCGCGCCATCGTGGCCATCACCCGAGTCGTCGGCGGGGCGGACGTGGTGGCCGAGCGGGCCGACGGCATCTCACGCACCGCCTTCGACCTCGTCGCGGGCCGACTGCGCGAGCGCGTGCTCGACCGTGCTCCCGGACTCGACCCGCTCGACCTCGAGCTGACCCTGGTCCTGCTCTCCAGCGGGATAGCGGCGATCGGCCGGCACTGGACCCACGCGCACCCCGACCTGGCCGTGGTGATCCCCCCGGAGGCCCGCGCCGACTGGGACCGTCTCCTGGACCGCCTGCTCCTGCGGCTCCGGGTCGGCCACGCCGGCTGACCCCTGCGTCCCTCGTCCCGCCAACCCCACCACCTCCGAAAGGCCCAGCACCCCGACATGGCTGAGCTCCTCTACCGCATCGGTCGCCTCGCGGCCCGCCGCCACTGGACCGTCATCGGCGCGTGGCTCGCGCTCCTGGTGCTGAGCGCGGTGACGTACGTGTCGTTCGCCGGCGCGCTGTCGACCAACATCACGCTGCCCGACACCCCCACGACGCGGGTCTCCGCGCAGCTGGAGCGCGACTTCGAGGGCGCTGGGGGCGGGAACGGCTCGATCGTCGCCGAGACCACCGACGGCGAGCCCTTCACCGCCGCCCAGAGGAGCGAGCTGGTCACCGTCCTCGACCGGATCGCGGAGGTCGAGTCCGTCGCCGACGTGGCAGACCCGTTCGACACCCAGGACCAGCTGGACTCGTCGGCCGAGCAGGTGGCTGACGGTCGCGCGCAGCTCAACGACGCCCTGGCCCAGCTGACCAGCGGCCAGTCGCAGATCGACGCGGGCCGGACAGCGCTGGCCGACCAGCGCGCCCAAGCACGCGAGGCCGGCACGCTCGGCCCGGTCCGTGCGCAGCTCGATGCTGCCGAGCAACAGCTGGACGACGGACAGGCCGAGCTCGACCGGCAGCGCGCCAGGGTCGACGAGCAGGTCCTCCGGCTGGAGCAGGGTGCGACGCTCTCCGCGCTGTCGTCAGGCTTCCGCACGGTGTCCACCGACGGCAGCGCCGCGGTCGCCAACGTCACCTTCGACGTCTCGACCAACGAGGTCACGGCCGAGGTGAAGACCGAGATCGAGGACCTCGTCGCCGACGCCGGCATCGACGGTGTCGCCGTCCACCCCTCGCAGGACATCGCGCAGACCGTGCCGTCCATCCTGGGCCCGGGCGAGATCGCGGGCGTCGTCATCGCCGCGATCGTCCTGTTCGTCATGCTCGGCACCGTCCTCGGTGCGGCGCTGCCACTGCTCACCGCCCTGCTCGGCGTGGGCGTCGCGTCCTTGGCGTCGCTGTCGTTCTCGGGGGTCGTCGACTTCGTCTCCGTCACCCCGGTGCTGGGGGTGATGCTCGGCCTCGCGGTCGGCATCGACTACTCGCTCTTCATCATCAACCGCCACCGCCGCCAGCTGAAGCAGGGCGCCGAGATGCACGAGTCGATCGGCCTGGCCAACGGCACGTCCGGCAACGCGGTCGTCTTCGCCGGGGTCACCGTCATCGTGGCCCTGCTGGCCCTCAACGTCACCGGCGTCGGGTTCCTCGGCCTGATGGGCACCGTCGGCGCCGTCGCCGTCCTCGTGGCCATCGCGATGGCCCTCACCCTCACCCCGGCGGTGCTGGCGCTGGCCGGCCCACGCATCCTGAAGCGGCGCGAGCGGGCCCGCCTCGCCGAGCGCGCGCACGCCGTGGGAGCCACCCACCGCGACAACCCGATGAGCACGACCCGCGCCTGGACCGTCCTGGGGCTCGGGATCGCCGCGCTGCTCGTCGTCGCCGCGCCCGCGACCCAGATGCGCCTCGGCCTGCCCGACGGCTCGACCCAGCCCCCGGACTCCGCCGGCTTCCTGGCCCACGACATCCAGGCGGAGAAGTTCGGGGACGGGTCCAACGGCCCGCTGCTGGTCGTCGCCGACCTGCCCGGGGCGGTCGCCGAGGACGAGGTCGTCGCGGAGCAGGCGGCCGTCGCCGAGCAGCTCGGCAGGGTCTGGAACGTCGACGCGGTCGTGCCGATCGGCGCGTCGCAGGACCGATCGGCGCTGGCCTTCCAGGTCATCCCCGACGGCGCGCCGTCGAGCGAGTCCACCGCGGAGCTGGTCCAGAACCTCCGCACGCTGACCCCGACGACGGCCTCCGGCGGTGAGGCCACCCTCGGCGTCGCGGGCAACGCCAGCGCCGGCATCGACATCTCCGACAAGCTCGCGGGGGTGCTCCCGCTCTACCTGGTGCTGGTGGTCGGGCTCTCGCTGCTCATCCTGATCGTCGTCTTCCGCTCGATCCTGGTGCCGCTGACCGCGACGCTCGGGTTCGTGCTGTCGCTGCTCGCGGCCTTCGGCGGCATCACGGCGATCTTCCAGATCGGCTTCCTGTCCGACCTCTTCGGCGTGCACGCGCCGGGGCCCGTGCTGAGCTTCCTGCCGATCATCGCCACCGGCATCCTGTTCGGACTGGCGATGGACTACCAGCTCTTCCTCGTCTCCGGGATGCGCGAGGCCTACGCCCACGGCGCGTCCGCGCGGGTGGCCGTGCAGCACGGGCTCCGCGCCGGTCGCGCCGTCGTCACCGCTGCCGCGATCATCATGATCTCGGTCTTCGCGGGCTTCATCTTCTCGCACGACGCCACCATCAAGCCGATCGGCTTCGGCCTCGCCTTCGGCGTGCTGCTGGACGCCTTCGTGGTCCGGATGCTGCTGATCCCCGCTGCGATGCACCTGCTCGGGGAGTACGCCTGGTGGCTGCCGAGGTGGCTCGACCGGATCCTGCCCGACGTCGACGTGGAGGGCGCCAGGCTGGAGCGCAGCCACCCGGTGCACCCGGACGCGCCTCTCATCCCGGCGGCCTCCCGGGGCTGAGCGACCTCAGGCCGCCAGGGCCAGGCCGATCACGAGCCCGGCGACGGCGCAGGTGCCGAGGGTGCGCAGCACCGACCAGCCGCGCCAGAAGATCAACGCGCAGCCCAGGGCGGTGATGGCGAGGGCCGGCCACTCGACCGACGCCAGGCGTGGATGCTCCAGGTCCAGGGGACCGGCGAGCACGCGGCCGGTCTCGCCGAACAGGGTGTGCAGCGCGAAGAAGACCGCAAGGCTGGCGATCACCCCGACCACGGCGGCGGTGATCCCCGCCAGCGCGGCGGCGAGGTCACGGTTGCCACGCAGGCGCTCGACGTACGGCGCTCCGAGCAGGATGAACAGGAAGCACGGGACGAACGTCACCCAGGTCGTCAGCAGCGCTGCGACGATCGCCGCCACCCACGGATCGAGGTCACCGGGCGAGCGGTAGGCCCCGACGAACGCGACGAACTGCACGACCATGATCAGCGGTCCGGGCGTCGTCTCCGCCAGCGCCAGCCCGCGCACCATCTCCCCCGGGGCGAGCCAGCCGTAGACCTCGACCGCCTGCTGGGCGACATAGGCCAGGACGGCGTAGGCGCCGCCGAAGGTGACCACGGCGGCGCCGGAGAAGAAGAGCCCCTGATCGACGTGGATGCTCGTCCGGCCGAAGGCGAGCGCAGCGAGGCCCACGGGTGCGAACCAGGTGACGAGACCGATCGCCAGGACCATCGCGGCGCGGCGCCCGGAGGGGCGTTCGGTGTGCAGCGCGTCGTCACTGACCAGCGGCGGAGGTCCGTCGTCCACGCCGGCCCTCGCCGGAGCCGTGAGGGTCGGGAGTCGACGTCCGAGCGCCCACCCGAGCACCGCCGCGGCCAGCACCACGGCCGGGAACGGCACGCCGAACACGGTCAGCGCCACGAACGACACGACCGCCACGGCGACCAGGGCCGGATGCCCCAGTCCCTTGCGACCGACGCGGAGCACGGCCTGGACCACGATCGCGATGACCGCCGGCGCGAGCCCCAGGAACAGCGACTCCACGAGGGTCGTGTCACCGAAGGCGACGTAGACGCCTGAGAGCACCAGCAGCGCGAGGACACCGGGCGCGATGAAGAGGAGGCCGGCGACCAGGGCTCCGCGCACGCCGTTGAGGAGCCATCCCACGTAGGTCGCCAGCTGCTGCGCCTCGGGCCCGGGGAGCAGCGTGCAGTAGGACAGCGCGAACAGGAACCGCTGCTGGCCGATCCACCGCTTCTCGTCCACGAGCGTGCGCTGCATGACCGCGATCTGCCCGGCCGGTCCGCCGAAGGTCTGCAGCGAGATGGCGAACCACGTCCTCGCCGCCACCCGGAGGGGGATCACGTCTCGCGACGACTTCGGTGCGTGCACCGGAGCACCGAACCCCGTGCGGGGCGTCATCGTCAAGACGACGCCCCACGGCGGAGGTCCGTGGTCGACAATGGGACCGTGACCGAACCCCGCGCCGTCCACACCTGGCTGACCGACATGGACGGGGTCCTCGTGCGCGAGGAGGACCCGATCCCGGGAGCGAAGGAGTTCATCACCGCCCTCCGCGAGGGCGGGATCCCGTTCCTGGTGCTCACCAACAACTCGATCTTCACCCCGCGCGACCTGCGGGTGCGCCTGCTGCGCAGCAGCGGCATCGACGTGCCGGTCGAGTCGATCTGGACCTCCGCCCTGGCGACGGCCCAGTTCCTCGACGACCAGCGACCGGGAGGATCGGCCTACGTCGTGGGCGAGACGGGGCTCACCGCGGCGATCCATGACATCGGCTACGTGATGACCGACCAGGACCCCGACTACGTCGTGCTGGGCGAGACCCGGACCTACTCGTTCGAGGCGATCACGCGCGCCATCCGGTTGATCAACGACGGTGCGCGCTTCATCGCGACCAACCCCGACGCCAGCGGCCCGAGCGCGCAGGGGATGCTCCCGGCCACGGGGTCGGTCGCTGCGTTGATCAGCACCGCCACCGGCCGCACGCCCTACTTCATCGGCAAGCCCAACCCGCTGATGATGCGCAGCGCGCTCAACCGGCTCGAGGCGCACTCCGAGACGACCGTGATGATCGGCGACCGGATGGACACCGACATCATCAGCGGCCTCGAAGCAGGGCTCCGCACGATCCTGGTCGCCACCGGCGCGACCGAGCGCCGGGACGTGGCCAACTTCCCCTACCGGCCCACGATGGTCGTCGACTCGATCGCCGACGTGGTGCCGATGGTCGGCCGGCTGCACCTCCCGGAGGACGTGACGCAGGAAGGCTAGGCGGCGACGGCGGCGCGCAGCCGGCGTACGACGCGGCGCAACGTGCTCTCGTGCGTGCCGAACCGCGGCAGCGGCAGGAGGTGGGTGAGACCTTCGCGCTCGGCCATCAGCCGGACCGCGTCGTTCTCGTAGGCCTGCGCGAAGCCCTCGGCGGCGGCGATGTCGTCGCGCTCGATCGCCTCGTTGACCTGGGTGGCATAGAAGTCGTGCAGCTCGTTGAGCTCGTCGATCAGACGCATGGGTGTCTCCTCGTCGTAGAACGTGTCCCACCAGTCTGACGACTGGATTGGAACGATCCAAGACGAGGGCGGTGTGAGGTTGGTCAAGCGTGCCGACGTCATGCTCGACGCCCCTCGAGCGCCACCGGGTCCCGTGGGTCCGGACCCGCTCAGACCACGCGGGTCTTCGGCATGCCCTCGGCCGTCTTGGCGGGGTCGCGGACCACGACCGAGCCGATGGCGTCGTCGATCGCCTTCATGGCGTCGGCGTCGAGCCGCACACCGGCAGCCTTGACGTTGTCGGCGACCTGCTCGGGACGCGAGGCGCCGACCAGCGCTGCCGCGACGTTGTCGTTCTGCAGCACCCAGGCGATGGCGAGCTGGGCCATGGTCAGTCCGGCGTCGTCGGCGATGGGCTTGAGGTCCTGCACCGCGGTGAGGACGTCGTCCTGCATCCAGCGCGAGATCATGTCGGACCCGCCCTTGGTGTCGGTGGCGCGCGAGCCCTCGGGCGGCGCCTGACCGGGGAGGTACTTGCCGGACAGCACGCCCTGCGCGATCGGGCTCCACACGATCTGCGAGACGCCGAGCTCGGCAGAGGTCGGCACGACCTCGTCCTCGATCACGCGCCACAGCATGGAGTACTGGGGCTGGCTGGAGATCAGCTGGAAGCCGAGCTCCTTCGACATCTCGACCCCCGCGCGGATCTGCTCGGCGGTCCACTCGCTGACGCCGATGTAGAGCGCCTTGCCCTGGCGTACGACGTCGGCGAAGGCCTGCATCGTCTCCTCGAGCGGGGTCTCGACGTCGTAGCGGTGAGCCTGGTAGAGGTCGACGTAGTCGGTCTGCAGCCGCTCGAGCGAGCCGTCGATGGCCTCCATGATGTGCTTGCGCGACAGCCCGGTGTCGTTCTTGCCCTTGGGGCCGGTGGGCCAGTAGACCTTCGTGAAGATCTCCAGCGACTCGCGGCGCTCGCCCTTCAGCGCCTCGCCGAGCACGGTCTCCGCGGCGGTGTTGGCATAGACGTCCGCGGTGTCGAAGGTCGAGATGCCGGCGTCGAGGGCGGCGCGCACGCACTGGGTGGCGACGTCGTTCTCGACCTGGGACCCGTGGGTGAGCCAGTTGCCGTAGGTGATCTCGGAGATCTTCAGACCGCTGTTGCCGAGGTATCGAAATTCCATCTGCCCAACCTAGCGGGGGGCTGGGGACAGCCTCCGGTCGAGCCAGCCGAGGAGAGCGAAGAGCCCGATGAACAGCACCGTGATCGCGACGCCCACCGCCGCGACGGCTCCCCAGCCCTCGGCGTCGCCGTCCAGGAACGGATAGGGCACCCACCCGTCGACGCGCCCCACCACCAGCGTCCAGGCGAGCCAGGCCACCGGCCAGCACAGCGCGTACGCCGCCTCCCGCACCGCGAACCGCGGGCGCGGTCCGACCCAGGCCCAGGCCACGACGGCGAGCACCGGCACCACCATGTGCAGCATCGTGTCGGCGACCCGGTCGGCGCCGTCGAGGTCGAGCAGCGGACGCAGCAGGAAGAAGTGCACCAGCCCGGTGACGGTGATCCCGACGAGGCCTGCGAGCCGCAGCACCCGCCACGAGGTCCTCCCGAGCGCCGGGTCGCGGGCCAGCACGGTGGAGACGAGGGCGACCAGCAGGTTGCTCTGGATGGTGAAGTAGGCGAAGAAGCGGTAGATCCTCGCTCCGAGGCCGGGCGGGTCGTCCTCCACGAGGACGGCGGAGCCCTGCACCACCAGGACGAGCTGGAGGAGCAGCGCCGCCCACGCGACGACCGCGACCACGAGGTGCACCGCGCGAGCGCGCGCTGGAGTCATGCCAGGAGCGTAGGGCCCTCAGTCGAGCACGACGAGGACGTCGCCGTCCTGCACCACGTCGCCCACCGTCACCCGGATCGCGGCGACGGTGCCCGCGCGCTCGGCCAGCATCGGGATCTCCATCTTCATCGACTCCAGCAGGACGACGGTGTCCCCGGCCTCGACGTGGTCGCCCACGGCGACCTCGATGACCAGGACGTTGGCGACCAGCTCGGAGACGATCTCGAGCGACGTGGTGCGGGCCATGGCTCGACGCTAGCGGTTACCCGGCCGTAGCCGCCGCTCGCAGTGCGCCCGTGCGGAGCGTGGCTCAGAGCTCGGCGAACCGGGTCGGCTCGGGCCGGTGCGGGCCGGCCTCCTCGGCACGCCGGCCGCCGCGACCCTTGGGACCGGTGAGGGCCAGGTCGGCCCGGATGACCAGGTAGCCGAGGATCAGGCCCAGGACCAGGGAGTACGCCGCCTGCAGGCCGGCCTCGACGAAGGAGCTGTCCGGCCTGACGAGGCCCGAGGCCAGCGGCACCGTCGCGGCGACACCGAAGGCGCACACCCACCAGCCCTGCCGGCGCCGGGCGCGCACGTGGGTGCCCCAGACCAGGGCCGGGATGCCGAGCAGCACGACGAGCGGACGGGGGAAGGCGCCGATCCGCGCAGAGGTCGCGTCGGCGAAGTCGAGGATCGACGACACGACGCTCGGGGCGCCGTAGCGGCGCAGCAGCTCGGCGTAGGCCAGGGTCGCGACGAGCACCGCGAGGCCGATGGCGACGATGATCAACCCCCGTCGGCCGAGACCGTGCAGGCCGGCTCCGAGGCGGTAGACGATGGTGAAGGCCAACGCCAGGGCCAGCAGCAGGGCCACGATGTCGAACCGCTCGGTCGCCACGGTCGGCTCGAAGCCCACCGCGGCCAACGCGGTCACGCCGGCGACGAGGGTCGCGACGAGGGCCTCGCGCAGCGCCTTCCACCAGGTGATGGCGGGGACCGTCACCATCACCGCGTAGACGCTCCCGACCACGCACGTCATCACCGCCGCACCGGTCGGCAGCACCCGTCCCCCGACGACGACGCTCGCCACCCCCAGCACCAGCGCCAGCCCGGCCGAGACCAGCGCCCGTCCGGACGTGCGCGTGGCGAGCAGCCAGGAGAGCGCGGTGACGACGGCGACCGCTCCGGCACCGTCGAGCCAGCCGGGCGCCCAGTCGAGCTCGCCGAGGCTGGTGCTGTCGTGGAAGACACCGTTGACCGCCGACCAGACGAGGGCGGTCACGCCGAGCCCGAGGACGACGAACCAGGCGATCAGCAGCACCAGGCGGGGCCCTCTCCCCGCCCCGGTCTCACGCGGGCGGAGCGAGGGCGGCCGCGACGGCGTGCGCTCGGCCGCTCGCTTGCCGCGGGGCGACCCGCGGGGGCTCTCGGGGGTGGGGGACGACACGTCACACGAGATTACAGCCGGCGGTTGGTCAGGGAGGGGTTGGTCCGACGAGCCGTCAGCAGGTCGGCGCGATCCAGGGTGGCCTCCAGCGTCTGCTCCTCCCCCCCGGCGGCTGCCAGCGTCTCGCCGAGCGGGCCGAACACGG
Organism: uncultured Actinomycetota bacterium; assembly: GCA_963806925.1. Classification (GTDB taxonomy): domain Bacteria; phylum Actinomycetota; class Actinomycetes; order Propionibacteriales; family Nocardioidaceae; genus Nocardioides. The sequence continues at coordinate 20,518 of CAWEAI010000014.1, forward strand.
CGGAGTGGCCGACGTAGCGTGGCTCGGGCTGGCCGGCGCCGACGACGAAGCAGGTGTTCTCGATGGCACGCGCCGCGAGCAGGGTGCGCCAGTGCTCGACCTTGTGCTCCCCCGGCAACCACGCCGACGGGACGACGAGCACCTCCGCCCCCAGGTCCATCAGGCTCCGCGCCAGCTCGGGGAACCGCAGGTCGTAGCAGGTCATCAGCCCGACCCGCCATCCGGCGACGTCCACGACGACCGGCGCCAGCGGTCCGCCCGTCAGCCGGTCGGACTCGCGATAGCCGAAGGAGTCGTAGAGGTGGATCTTGCGGTAGGTCGCGGTGCCCACGGCGCCACCACCGACGACGAGGGTGTTCGCCGGGCGGGCGGGGTCGTCCGCCACCTCGAACATGCCCGCCACCACCGCGCACCCCGCTGCGGACGCGGCGTCGGTCAACGCCCGGACGAAGGGCCCGTCGAGCTGTTCGGCGTAGGCGCTGACGTCGGAGCCGGCCTCGCCGAAGTCGCGGGCGAACGCCTCCGGGAACACGACCAGGTCGGCCCCGGGGGACACGCCCTCTGCGAGGCGGGCGCGGTTGGCCGCCGGGTCGAGCCCGCTCGCCCACTGGTGGACACGCACGCGCAGCTGATCGCTCATCAGCCAAGCCTGACACGATCAGGGCGTGGACATCGACCTCACCGCTCACGGCTTCGCCGGCGTGGTCCTCGCCGGAGGGACGGCAGCGCGGATGGGCGGCATCGACAAGGCCGCCGTCGAGCTGCACGGCCGGACCCTGCTCGAGCTGGCGCTGGACGCTCTGCTCGACGCCGACGAGGTCGTGGTCGTCGCTCCCGAGAGCGTCCCGACCAGCCGACCGGTGACCTTCGTCTGCGAGGACCCGCCCCGGGGTGGCCCCGTCGCGGGCCTGTTGGCCGGGGTCGACGCATTGATCCTGCGGCCCCGGCTGATCGGCGTGCTCGCGGTGGACATGCCCCGCGTGACACCCGCGACGATGCGGCAGCTTCGCGAGGCGACGGTCGGCCACGATGGCGCGTTCCTCGCCGACGGTGACGGTCGCCGCCAGCTCGCCGGTGTCCTCGACGCTGCCGCGCTGGCCGGCGTACGACCGGACCGCGAGGGGCAGCACGGCATGGCCCTGCACCGCCTGCTGGCCCCGCTGCGGTTGGCGCAGGTGTCGGCTCGCGGCGACGAGGCGGTCGACATCGACTCGTGGTCCGACCTGCGCGACCTGGGTGGATGAGCCGACGATCCCTTGCCGACCCGGGTCGGTTGAGAGACATTGGGACGATGAACCTCCACGACTGGATCGATGAGCTCGCCGACGTGCTCGACGTCGAGACGGAGGTCGACGAGGGCCTCGTCCTCGACCTCACCCGGATCGCGGCTCAGAACGTGCAGAAGACCGCCGCCCCCATCACCGCCTACCTCCTCGGCTTCGCTGCCGGAGCAACGGGTGCGGACCCGGAGGCGATCGAGAAGCTCGCGGCGAGGGCGCAGCTGCTCGCCGAGAGCTGGGACCGCCCCGCCGACGCGCCCGACCCCGACGACGTGGACGATGACGTGCCCGACGACTCGTCGGTCGACCACTCCAGCGATCTCTACGAGGACTGATCCGTGCGCGCAGTCGTGACCACCGGCCCGGGTGGGCCTGACGTCCTGTCCGTCGGCGAGGTCGCCGACCCCCGACCACAGAGCGGCGAGGTGCTGATCGAGGTCGTGGCGACCGCGGTCAACCGGGCCGACATCATGCAGCGGCAGGGCTTCTACCCCGCGCCACCCGGTGCGTCGGAGGTGATGGGCCTCGAGTGCAGCGGGCGGATCGTCGAGCTCGGTGAGGGCGTGGAGGGCTGGTCCGTCGGCGACGAGGTGTGCGCACTGCTCGCCGGGGGCGGGTACGCCGCACGCGTGGCGGTGCCGGTCGGCCAGGTCATGTCGATCCCCGCCGGCGTGTCCCTCGTCGAGGCGGCCTGCCTGCCCGAGGTCGCCGCGACCGTGTGGTCCAACGTCTTCATGACCGCTCACCTCCAGAAGGGCGAGCGCTTCCTCGTCCACGGCGGCGCCGGCGGCATCGGCACGATGGCGATCCAGCTGGCCGCGGCCCGTGGCGCCGAGGTGTTCACGACCGCCGGTTCGCCCGAGAAGCTGGAGCTGTGCCGCTCGCTGGGCGCCTCGCACGCGATCGACTACCGCGAGGACGACTTCGTCGAGGTCCTCGGCGAGGCCGGTGGCGCCGACGTCATCCTCGACAACATGGGCGCGAAGTACCTCGGCCGCAACGTCACCGCGCTCGCCACCGGCGGCCGCCTCGTCATCATCGGGATGCAGGGCGGCACCCAGGGCGAGCTCGACATCAACGCGCTCCTGCGCAAGCGGGCGTCGATCACCGCGACCTCGCTGCGGGCGCGACCGCTGGCCGAGAAGGCCGCGATCTGCTGCGGCGTGGTGGAGAACGTCTGGCCGCTGGTCGCCGCCGGCGCGATCCGCCCGATCGTCGAGACCACGCTGCCGCTGGAGGACGTCGCGCGGGCGCACCGGGCGATGGAGGACGGCGGGCACGCGGGGAAGTTCGTCCTGACGCTCTGAGGGCTCTGCGTCGGATCTCCCGCCCGCTTGGCTGCCCCGCGCCCTGAGCCTCCGTGCACCCCTTGGGCGGTGATCCACCCACATTTCGTGGCCGCCGAACGTGGCTCCACCACCGCCCACCCGCGCGCCGACGTACGACACCCCCGGGCGCGGTGCGTCAGCCACACTCCACCGGCCGCAAATGTGGCTCCACCACCGCCCACCCGGGGGCCGCGAGCGGTTCCAACGACCGCACCGCCCCGCGCCCCGCGAGCGGTGATCCACCCACATTCCACCGGCCGCGAATGTGGCTCCACCACCGCCCACCCGGGGGCCGCGGGCGGCTACGCGGCCACGTCTAGGCTTGCGGGCATGAGCGAGCAGCCGCAGCCCGAGCACACCACCGACGCGTCGAGCCACGACGAGGAGGCCCAGGTGATGGTCATCGGACCGGACGGCCAGCCGATCGGCACCATTCCGGCAAGCGCCCTGCCGGCGATGACCCAGTCGGCCGACGGCGAGGGCGAGCGCCACATCACCGAGCTCGTCGAGCAGCCGGCGAAGGTGATGCGGATCGGCAGCATGATCCGCCAGCTCCTCGAGGAGGTGAAGGCCGCGCCTCTCGACGAGGCCAGTCGCCAGCGCCTCAAGGAGATCCATGCCGCGTCCATCAAGGAGCTGGAGTCGGGCCTCGCCCCCGAGCTCGTCGAGGAGCTCGACCGGCTGACGCTGCCCTTCACCGAGGCGGGCACCCCGTCCGAGGGCGAGCTGCGGATCGCGCAGGCGCAGCTGGTCGGCTGGCTCGAGGGACTCTTCCACGGGATCCAGACCGCGATCTACGCCCAGCAGATGGCCTCGCGTGCCCAGCTCGAGCAGATGCGACGTGCCCTCCCGGCCGGCGCCGGTGGCCAGCACCCGCCGATGGGGATGCCCACCATGCCCACCGAGGAGTCCCCGGAGTCCGGCGGTTCCAACGGGATGTACCTCTGACCCAGCCGCTCGTCGCGGCCGCAGGAAACGCCCGGATCAGCGCCGCTCGAGGCGTCGTACGACGACCAGGCCGAGGATGCCGATGAGCGTCAGCGCCGCCCCTGGCGCGGCAGTGCGCGCCAACCCGGCCGGGGCGGAGTCCTCCACGCGGGTCAGCACCGCCTCCGGCGGCGGCGGTGGTTCGACCGGGGTGCCGGCTCCGACGATGGCCTCGATCTTGGTGATCTTGGTGACGGTGGAGACGGTCGTCCCGCCGCAGCTGTCGGCGTCGTAGGGGGCCTCGGTGCCGGTGGCGAAGAAGACGTAGGCGACCGAGGGTTGGAGCGCGCCGAGCCCGCAGGCGTCGGGCCCGCCGACCGAGACGACCTGCGTCGCCCGATCCGGGTCGCCCCGGTAGGCACGTGAGGCGGTGACGTCGTAGGTCATCGTGGTGCCCGCCTCGCCGACCTCGTCGATCGTCGCGATGAAGATCGCGTCCGCCCGCTCGACCTGCTGCTCGAGCGTGCCCTGCTTGCAGGTGCAGTCGGCGGCGGCCGGGGCAGTGGTCGTGAGGACCAGCCCCAGGCACGCGAGCAGCAGCGCGGCACAGAGGCGGGCGGCACGGAGCATGACGCGAAGCCTAGCGAGAAAGGGCGTAGAGACTGCTGAGGACCTCCGCGACGCCGTCGTCGTCGTTGCTGGGGGCGAGGTGGTCGGCCACGGCCTGCACCGAGGCGTGCGCGTTGGCCATCGCGTAGGACGTGCCGGCCCACTCGAGCATCGGCAGGTCGTTGGGCATGTCGCCGAAGGCGACGACGTCGCTGGCGTCCACCCCCATCTCGGCAGCGAGCCTGGCGAGCGTGGTCGCCTTCGTCACCCCCGGAGCACTGATCTCGACGAGCGCGAAGGACGCCGACCAGGTGGTGACGACCTGGTCGCCGACGACTGCCTCGACCTGGCGCCAGAAGGTCTCCGGGTCCAGCTCCCGGTGCACGGCGAGGATCTTGACCACGTCGTCACCGAACAGCTCGGCGTAGTCGCCGCGGACGCGGTGCTCGTGATCGTCGGGGTGGGTGGGGAAGTCCGTCTCGCTCGCCCACCCGGTGGTGTGCTCGAGCGCGAACCGGGTCCCCGGTACGCCCGCCCGCACCTGCTCGGCGATGCTGACGCCGACCTCGCGCGGCACGGCCCAGAAGTCGCGCACCTCGCGCCGCGAGACGTCGTAGACGATCCCGCCGTTGCTGCAGATCGCCAGCCCGTGGCCACCCACCGACTCCCAGAGGTCCTCCATCCAGCGGACCGGGCGTCCGGTGGTGAAGACGACGGGGACGCCGAGGTCGTCGAGCTCGGCCAGCACGGCGCGGGTGCGCGCGGTGACCTTGCCGTCGGAGTGCAGGAGGGTGCCGTCGAGGTCGGTCGCGACCAGGCGGGGCAGGTCACCCACGGGGCGGGAACCAGCGCGACATCTCGATCGCGGCACCCTCGTCGTGGACCGAGTCGGTCACGTGGTCCGCGGCCGCCTTCACCTCGTCGACCGCCTGGCCCATCGCGACCCCGCGGCCGGCCCAGCGCAGCATCTCGATGTCGTTGCGGCCGTCGCCGATCGCGAGCACGTCGGCCGCGGTGAGGCCGAGGGCGGCGCAGACGTGCTCCAGCCCGGACGCCTTCGAGACGCCGACCGGGGACAGGTCCATCCAGGCCGTCCAGCCCACGACGTAGTCGGTGCCGTGCAGCCCGAGCCTGGCGGCGAGCTCGACGAAGTCGTCGGCGGTCGCCTCGGGGTCGCGGATGATCACGCGGCTGACGGGCGCGCCGACGATGTCGTGGACGTCGGTGATGATCTGCTCACCGGAGATCTCACCCTCGGGGAAGACCCGGTTGACGCGGTAGCCACCGACCGCTCGCTCCTCGACCGCCACCAGCGCGTGCGGGTGGTGCTCCAGCACCGCAGCCACCGCCGGGGCTGCGTCGAAGGTCTCCTCGTGGACGATCTCCATCGGCGGGTAGCGGAAGACCACGGCGCCGTTGGACGCGACGATCCACAGCTGGTCGGCCTCCTCGCGCGGGATCTCGAGCAGGTCGGCGATCCGGGTCATCCCGTGCGGCGAACGGCCGCTGGACAGCACGATGTGCGCTCCGGCGTCGAGGGCGCGGTGCACCGCGTCGTAGACCGGCGCCGGGATGGTCTCGTAGTCCTCGGTCTGCCCGTCGAGCCACTTGAGCAGGGTGCCGTCGATGTCGAGGGCGACGACCCGCGGGGTCCAGTCCTGGGCCGGCTCCGGGGACCGGTCCGCTCGCACCTCAGCCACCGACGGGCCTCATCACGTCGAGGCCGCCGAGGTAGGGGCGCAGCGCCTGCGGCACCGTCACCGAGCCGTCCTCGTTCTGGTGGGTCTCCAGGATCGCGACGATCGTGCGGGGGATCGCGGTGAGCGTGCCGTTGAGGGTGGCGACCGGGACCGTCTGGCCGTCCTCACGGGTGCGGATGTCGAGGCGACGCGACTGGAAGTCGGTGCAGTTGGACGTCGAGGTGAGCTCGCGGAACTTGCCCTGCGTCGGGATCCACGCCTCGCAGTCGAACTTGCGCTGGGCGCTCAGGCCCAGGTCGCCGGCAGCGGTGTCGATGACGCGGTAGGCGAGCTCGAGCTTGTCGAGGAACTCCTTCTCCCAGCCCAGCAGCCGCTGGTGCTCGGCGTAGGACTCCTCCAGCGTGGTGTAGACGAACATCTCGACCTTGTCGAACCAGTGCACCCGGATGATGCCCTTGGTGTCCTTGCCGTGCGAGCCGGCCTCCTTGCGGAAGCACGGGCTGAAGGCGGCGTAGCGCTTCGGCAGCGTGGCGGCGTCGAGGATCTCGTCGGAGTGGAAGGCCGCCATGGCGACCTCGCTGGTGCCGACGAGGTAGAGGTCCTCCCCCTCGATCCGGTAGACGTCGTCGGCGGCCTGGCCGAGGAAGCCGGTGCCCTCCATCGCCCGCGGCTTGACCAGCGACGGCGCGATGACCTGGGTGAAGCCGGCGTTGCGGGCCTGGTCCATCGCCATGGTGACCAGCGCGAACTCGAGCTGGGCGCCGATCCCGGTGAGGAAGTAGAAGCGCGAGCCGCTCACCTTGGCGCCACGCTCGAGGTCGATCGCGCCGAGCAGCTTGCCGAGCTCGATGTGGTCGCGCGGCTCGAAGTCGAACTCGCGGGGGGTGCCGACGTGCTCCAGCACGACGAAGTCGTCCTCGCCGCCGGCCGGCGCCTCGTCGGCGGCGGGGTTGGGGATCGCCCTGATCGCCTCGTCCCACGCCACCTCAGCGGCGTTGCGGGCGGCCTCGGCCGTCTTCACACCGGCCGCGAGCTCCTTGACCTGCGCGAGGAGGGCCTGCTTCTCCTCACCCTGCGCCCGGGCGACGAGGGCGCCGCTGGCCTTCTGCTCGGCCCGCCGCGTCTCGAAGTCGGCGATCGACTGCCGTCGCGCGGAGTCTGCCTCCAGCGCCCGGTCCACGACGTCGGCGGACAGGCCGCGCTTGGCCTGGGCGGCGCGCACGCGGTCGGGGTGCTCACGCAGGAGGCGAGGGTCGATCATCTCGGAGTCCCTGCGGTGGGGGCAGCGCGGCGGGGCTCGTCGTGGGGTGAAGTCACGGGTCAAGGCTAGCCGGGCGGGCGTGGGGTCGCCGACCCGGTTTGGGCATACTTCGCAGGTGACTCCCGTCGTGCGCAACCGCAGCCTGCTCGGGGCTGTGCTCAGCGGTGCGCTCTTCTCCCTGCTCGCCTACCTCGTCACCCGCGACCGGGCGCCGATGGACTCGTTCGACGTCGAGGGGCGCCAGCTCGAGGACTGGGCGGACGACTCCCCCCTGGTCATCGACCTGCTGCGTGCGGTCGAGGCCGCCTTCGGCACCATCGGGATGACGACCCTGACCGTCGTGCTCGTGCTGGCACTCGTCGTACGACGTCAGCGCTGGGCCGCCCTGCTGGCCGCCGTGGTGATGGCGGTGACCGCGCTGGCGACCACCGGCCTCAAGAACTGGCTGGGCCGGGACCGGCCCGACTGGCAGGACACCCTCGGCACCCACACCAACTTCAGCTTCCCCTCGGGCCACGCGTCGTCGTCGGCCGCCTTCGCCGCGATCCTCGTGATGCTTCTGGTGCTCTTCGTGCGTCGTACGTCGCTGCGCCGCCTGGGCATCTCCCTGGCCGTGGGGTGGTGGTTGCTGGTGTGCCTGGACCGGGTCCTGCTCGGCCGGCACTACCCCACCGACGTCGTGGCCGGGTCGCTGCTCGCGCTGGCCATCTTCTTCCTCACCCTCACCGTCATCGACCCGCGGCCGCGCTCGACGGCCGCGAACTCGGAGCCCCTCCCCGAGGTCTACGCCTCCGCCCGACGCCTCTCGGTGATCCTCAACCCGATCAAGGTCGAGGACGTCGGTGCGTTCCGCGCGGTCGTCTCCGAGATGGCCCAGGGGTCCGGGTGGTCGGAGCCGACCTGGCAGTACACGACGGTCGAGGACCCGGGCACCGGCATGGCCGAGCAGGCCGCGGTCTCGGGCGCCGACCTGGTGATGGTCTGCGGCGGCGACGGCACGGTGCGCGAGGTGTGCGCGGAGCTCGCCGGCACCGGCATCCCGGTCGGGATCATCCCCGCCGGCACCGGCAACCTGCTGGCCCGCAACCTCGACATCCCGCTCTACCTCCGCTCGGCCATCGACGTCGCGCTCAACGGACAGGACCGGGCGATCGACCTGGTCAAGGTCGGCGGCGACGACATCGAGGACACCCACTTCATGGTGATGGCCGGGATGGGCTTCGACGCCGCGATCATGGAGGGCGTCAACGAGGACATCAAGAAGAAGATCGGCTGGGTCGCCTACGTGATCTCCGGCCTGCGGTCACTGATGTTCCCCGCGATCAGGGTGGAGATCCAGATCGACGACGAGGAGCCCACGGTCCACCGGGCCCGCACGGTCGTGGTCGGCAACGTCGGCTTCCTGCAGGCCGGTATGCCGCTGCTCCCCGACGCCACCATCGACGACGGCATCCTCGACGTGGTGATCATCCACCCGCGCCAGTTCCTGTCCTGGATCACGGTCGCGTCCCGCGTGCTGCGCAAGAGCACGGTCGTCGACGAGACGCTCGACCGCCGCACGGGCGCCCGCGTCAGGGTGAAGGCCTCCGCGCCCACCCCGCGCCAGCTCGACGGCGACTCCATCGGCGAGGGCCACGAGCTCCGCATGGAGTGCATCCACGGACGGCTGCTGGTCCGCGTCCCGCGCTGAGACCACTCACGGGCGAGCGTGCTCGATCGCCTCGATCTCCTCGGGCGAGAGCTGCTGCTCGCAGGCCCACCCGGCGATCGACTTGGCATAGGTGCGGGCCTCGCTGCGGCCGTGGATCGAGGTGAGCACGGTGCCGTGGCCGGCGTCGTCGAGCAGGGCCAGGCTCCAGCTCAGGTGGCCCCCGACGTCACCGAAGGCGTCGTAGCGCACGACGGAGAGGTGTCGGAGCGCGTCGGCGTTGTGGGCCTTCAGTGCGGCGACCTCCTGCCGCAGGCCGTGGACGTCCTCGGGGAGCGCGTCGACGCCGTCGCCGCCGGGGCGCGGTGACGTACGACGCAGGGCGAGGCCGGCGAGCACGCAGGCCAGGGCGGCGAGGACGACAGCGACGGCGGACAGGGCTTCGACGGACACGCGCCGACCCTATGACCGCGTGCCGGTCACGAGGCGCCGGACACGGCCGGTCGTGCCAGACTCCCCGGCGTGACGCAGTCCGAGGTGGCAGGCCCGAGGCGACGGATCGCCTACCAGGGTGAGCCGGGAGCCAACTCCCACCTGGTCTGCCAGCAGGCCTACCCCGACTGGGAGCCGGTGCCGTGCGCGTCCTTCGAGGACGCCTTCGCCGCCGTCGAGGGCGGCGACGCGGACCTCGCGATGATCCCGATCGACAACTCGATCGCCGGTCGTGTGGCCGACATCCACCACTTCCTGCCGACCTCCGACCTGCACATCGTGGGCGAGCGGTTCCTCCGCATCCAGTTCTCCCTGATGGCGCTGCCGGAGGCGAGCATCGAGTCGCTGCGCACGGTGCACAGCCACGTGCACGCGCTCGGGCAGTGCCGCGGCGTGATCCGCGAGCTCGGCCTCACGCCCGTCGTCGCGGGCGACACCGCGGGTGCTGCTCGCGAGGTCTCGGAGGCCGGCGACCCGAGCCAGGCAGCGATCGCTCCGCCGCTGGCCGCGGAGATCTACGGCCTCCGGGTGCTGCGCGAGGAGATCGAGGACGAGGACCACAACACCACCCGGTTCGTGGTGCTCTCACGCGACTTCGACCGCGCGCCGACCGGCGAGGGGCCGGTGGTCACGACCTTCATCTTCAACGTCCGCAACCTCCCCGCGGCCCTCTACAAGGCGCTCGGCGGCTTCGCCACCAACGGCGTCAACATGACCAAGCTCGAGAGCTACATGGTCGGGGGCCACTTCACCGCGACCCAGTTCCTCGCCGAGGTCGACGGTCACCCCGACGAGCCCGGCCTGCGCAACGCCCTGGAGGAGCTGACGTTCTTCACGACCGAGGTGAAGGTGCTGGGCGTCTACCCCGCCGACGCGTTCCGCACGGGGTGACGGGGACGATGACGCAGTGATCGACCTGCTGGTGGTGGCCCTCGCCTTCGGCGCCATCTTCGTCGTGGAGCTGCCCGACAAGACCTTCATCGCGACGCTCGTGATGTCGACGAAGATGCGCCCCCTCTTCGTCTGGATCGGTGTGGCCCTGGCCTTCCTCGTCCAGACCGGCGTCGCCGTCGGCCTCGGCAAGGCGGCCTCCTTCCTGCCCGACCAGCTCATCCACGTCGTCGCGGCGCTGATGTTCGTGATCGGGGCGATCATCCTGTTCCGGGAGGCACGTTCGGCCGACGCGGACGAGGGGGACCAGGAGGACGACTACGCAGCACGCTCCACCGCCCAGGGCTTCCGGGTCGTGGTGACGTCCTTCCTGGTGCTCTTCGCCGCCGAGTGGGGCGACCTCTCCCAGCTGCTGACGATCTCGCTGGTCGCGAAGTACGACGACCCGGTGTCGGTCTTCCTCGGCGCCTGGGGCGCGCTGCTGGCGGTCTCCGGCCTGGCCGTGGTCGTCGGTCGGGTCCTGCTCCAGCGCGTGAAGCTCTCGCTGCTCCACTACGTCGGCGCGACGGTCTGCGTGCTGATGGCGCTCCTGACCGTGTGGGAGATGACGCGCTGACGCCCTGCAGCCGCGCGTGCGCCTGACGCCCTACCGCCGCAGCTGCGGCGGATCTGGCCCCGCCCGGTCGCTCCTGGGGGCCACGACTGCCGCACGTGCGGCAGGCTGTGGAGACGGTCGGCGCCGATCCACGGACCGGGGCACCATCGCGGGCATGGTCACCTCGGACTTCGACGCGCGCCGGCCCTTCCTGCGACGTACGGCGCTGGCTGAGGGCATCACGCCGAAGCAGTTGCGTGGGCCCGGCTATCGATGTGTGCTGCCGGGCATCCACGTCGCGGCGTCCACCGTCGTCACACCCATGGTGCGCGTACGGGCGGCGCTGCTGCCCTACGGCGACGTCGCCTGGGCAAGCCATGCCTCCGCCGCGCGGGTCTACGACCTGCCGATCCCCACCATCGGATCGGAACACGTCAGCGTCCCCCGGGCCGGCCAGCGCCGACGGCACCAGGGGGTCAAGGTCCACGTCGGTGGACTCACGGCTCCGCCTCGTGTGTTCCACGGCATGCGGGTCTCCGCCCCCCTGATGCTGTTCGTCGAGATGGCCGGTCTGCTGGGCCTGGTCGACCTCGTCGTCCTGGGTGACGCCATGGTGCGTCGCGGCCTCATCACCCCCGACCAGCACGGGCAGTGCATGGATGGGACGGCGGTCGCGGCACTAGAGTCCGCACATGGTCTCCACCCCCACCGGTTCCACGGCCCCCCACGGCGCTGACAGCGAGGTCGGCCAGCTGGCCACGGTCATGCTGCACCGTCCCGGCAACGAGCTGAAGCGCCTGACCCCCCGCAACAACGACCGGCTGCTGTTCGACGGCATCCCGTGGGTCAGCCGGGCCCAGGAGGAGCACGACGCGTTCGCCGAGACGCTGCGCGATCGCGGGGTCGAGGTCCTCTACCTCACCGACCTGCTCACCGAGACGCTCGCGAGCGAGAGCGCGCGCAACCACGCGATCACCAGTGCGCTGAGCGGCCTCCACCTCGGCGACACCCTGCGGCGCTACCTCGCGCAGGCACTGAAGGAGCTCTCCCCCACCGAGCTCACCGACATCCTCACCTCGGGCATCCGCAACGACGAGGTGCGCGGCGGCCACGGCCTGGTCACCAGCCTGCTCAGCCCCTACGACTTCCTCATCGACCCGCTGCCCAACCTGCTCTTCACCCGCGACTCGAGCGTCTGGGTCCGCGACCGGGTCGCGGTGACCAGCCTCGCGATGCCCGCACGCAAGCGGGAGACGCAGTTGACCGAGCTGATCTACACCGAGCACCCACGCTTCGCCGGCACACGCAAGATCCACGGCTGGCACAACGAGCACGTCGAGGGCGGCGACGTCCTGCTGCTCGCCCCGGGCGTGATCGCGGTCGGGGTCGGGGAGCGTACGACCCCGGCGGGCGTCGAGCGGCTCGCCCGGCAGGTCTTCCACGCCAGCCTCGCCCACACCGTGCTGGCCGTGCCGATCGCGCAGGAACGCGCGACGATGCACCTTGACACGGTGTGCACGATGGTCGATGTCGACAAGGTCGTGATGTATCCCAACGTCGCCGACACCCTGCGCGCCGTCACCGTCACGCTCGGCGACGCAGGTTCCGGCGAGAGCGACCTGACCCTCGAGGTCAGCGACTACGAGCCCTTCCTCGTCGCTGCGGCCAAGGCGATGCAGATCGACACGCTGCACCAGATCGACACCGGTCTCGACCCGGTCACCGCTGAGCGCGAGCAGTGGGACGACGGCAACAACACCCTCGCCCTCGCGCCGCGGGTGGCGGTGGCCTACGAGCGCAACGACGAGACCAACGACCGGCTCGAGGAGGCCGGCATCGAGGTCGTCCGGATCGCCGGTTCGGAGCTGGGATCGGGGCGCGGCGGCCCACGCTGCATGAGCTGCCCGATCTCCCGCGAACCCCTGATCGTGGAGTGAGGACTTCGACGGTTCGCGGTCGCGTATGAGGAGCCTCGCGTGGGTACGGCGTGTCCATGTCGACGTCACGAAGCACGAGCCGCCCCGCACCCCATGTCGGCGAGCGACCGTCGAAGGCCGCTGGGATCATGCACGGCATCGGTCTGGGCGGCTTCGTGGACGGCATCGTCCTGCACCAGATCCTGCAGTGGCACCACATGGTCAGCGATGTGAGTGCCTACCCGGTCACGACGGTGGCGGGGCTGGAGGTGAACACGTTGGCGGACGGGTTCTTCCACGTCGCATCGTGGTTGTTCGTGGTGGGTGCGTCGATCGTGACGCTCGCGCACTGGCGGCAGGGCCGGCTCGCGCCGAGCTGGACGTTCCACCTCGGCGGGACCCTTGTCGGGTGGGGTCTGTTCAACGTCGTCGAGGGGCTGGTCGACCATCAACTGCTGGGGGTGCACCACGTGCGTGACGACCTCGGTGGGCCCCTGTCCTGGGACATCGGGTTCCTGGTCCTCGGTGCGGCGCTCACCGTCGGCGGATGGCTCGTGCAACGGGTCGGTGAGCGCGCGTTGGGCCGGCAGGGGTGGGAGCCCCGGCCCATCTGAGAGGACCGGCCTGATGCCCCGACACGCGCGGTTCCGGGATCCTGCAGCGATCTCGGCGCAGGCCGGTGAATGTCCGGTCGCTGTTGACGGGGGAAACAACAACGACCGGACTGTACAAACGTACTCCGACGATCTGCGCGGGCACAACCGTTCGCCCGGTTGTGTTCCCCTCGTGGCTGCGCCGTGGGTCGATGCTTACCGGATCGTGACTTGACGGTTGGCCAGTCCCGCCCGCGCGGACCTCTCCGCGGGGCTCAGCTCGCCACCGTTCAACGCCTCCTCGAGGTCGGCGGCGAAGCGGGCGGCCGGCTCCTCGAGGACCTCGGCACCCGTACCGACCGGCAGGTCCCACACCGGGGCGAGCAGCCCGTGGGCACGGAACATCCCGACGAACCTGGACTCCTCGGCCACCGAGTCCTGCCCGGCCGCGTGGAGGCGCGCAAGTGCGTCGAGGAGCTGGTCCTCGGGGTGCGGCATGACCCAGCGCAGGTGCTCCTTGGAGCCGACGTTCGTCCAGTACGCGGCCGCGACCGAGGTCAGTCGGGCGGTCGGCATGACGCCGCTGTTGGCCTGCTCGAGGGCGGCCTCCATGCTCGCGTCCCGGTCCGCGATGTCGTCGATCCAGTAGTCGAAGCCGTCGTGCACCGTGATGTCGAGGCTGGTGTCGGTGATCAGGTCCTGCAGGCTCGCGCCCTCGCCGGGTGCGGTCGGGAGGCCGACGATGCCGGGATCCTCGGTGGCCAGCGCGGCCTCGAGCACGGCACCGAGGTCGCGGGCGGGGTTTCCGTAGGAGTGCTGCACCTGCAGTCCGAGCCAGACGTCACCGGACTCGCGGACCATGGCCGGAGCGGCGCCGGGGAGCAGCGTGGCGAGGCGGATCGTCCGGGCGCCGTCCTTGAGCGTGAGCGGCACGGTCGCCGCCGGGACCAGCTCGCGCAGGGCGATCACGTCGCACTCGCCGGGCATGCCCTCGAAGGGGCGGGCGACGAAGGTCGGCGCGGCGCCTCCGGCCGCACCGTGGCAGGCCTTGTAGCGCTTGCCCGAGCCGCAGGGGCAGGGCTGGCGGGGGCCGACCTCGCCCGGGGCGGTGGCGGTCGGCTGGGTGCGGGTGCGGGACTTCTTGGCCATGCCCGAACCCTAGTCGGCCGCGACGCGCGACCTCACTCGGCGGAGTCGAGGAGCTCCAGCATGTAGGCCGGGCGGTCGCTGATGACTGCGCTCACACCGAGGTCGAGGCAGAGCTGCAGGTCCTCGGCGGTGTTGACGGTCCACACGTGGAGCTCCCGTCCCGCCTCGACCAGCCGTCTGCCCAGGCCCGGGTGGTCGTGCAGCTCGGCGATGCCCGGCCCGATGATCCACCGGTCGTCCACGACCGGTCGCAGCACCGGCCAGTGGTGCGCCTTGTCGATGAGCATCACGACGTCGAGATCGGGTGCCAGCCTGCGCACCCGGTTGGCCGCGTTGAGCGAGAAGCTCATGATCCGGGCCGGTGATCCGGCCCGGTCCCAGCCGAAGTCGCCGAGCGTCTCCACGAGCCGTCGCTCGACCAGGCCGCCGTAGCGCGTGGGGTGCTTGGTCTCGATGGCCAGCTCCACGTACCGGTCGTAGTCGGCGACCATCTCCAGCAGCTTGCGCAGCGTGAGGACCCTGCCGACGTCCGGGTCGCGCTCGGGGGCCTCGTCGTCGAGCTCGGACCATGGGCTCTTCCACGAGGCGAAGTCGAGCTCGTCGAGCTCGGCGAGGTTCATCGTCGACACGAGGCCGGGGGTCGCCGCCGTACGACGCAGGGTGCGGTCGTGCACGCAGACCAGGTGGCCGTCGGCGGTGAGCCGGACATCGCACTCCAGAGCCCCGGCCCCCTCGTCGAGCGCCCTGACGTAGGCGGCGAGGGTGTGCTCCGGGTTGTCGTGGCTGCTGCCTCGGTGCGCGACGACCTGCGGGCGGGAGCGGGGCTCCGACGTGGCCCGGCGGGCACGGCGGATGCGCTGCGAGCGACGCATGGGATGAGCATGACACGTCGCGGGGGTCCGCGCGCTCGGACACGCACCCGCGCGGACTCAGTGGAGGTGGTCCTGCCAGTCCGCGGGCACGCGTCCGGCCGGTCCGGGCGCAGGCTGGTCGTCGGGGCGGCTCTGCGGATCGGCCAGCCGCGGTCCGAGGACCCCGACGGACCGGTCGAAGTCCCAGAACCAGTCCTCACCTGGCTCGAAGCTCTGCATCACCGGGTGTCCGGTCGCTTCATGGTGGGCGGTGGCGTGCTGGGACGGGCTGGAGTCGCAGCACCCGACGTGCCCGCACTCCGCACACCGGCGCAGGTGGACCCACCACCCCCCGGACGCCTCGCACTCCACGCACCCGGTTCCGGACGGTGCCACCTCGGGGTCGATGCCTGCTGGGCTGCCACTGCTCATGGCCCCAGCCTGCTTCGTCAACGCCCGTCGAGAAACCCCCCGAGCCAGTGCCCCTCCCAGGCGGGTATCTCCTGGTGCTCGATCGCGGAGCGCACCGGTGCCTGCGCAGCGGTCCGGTAGCGACCCGACTCCCGCTCCAGGTAGCGGTAGTTCACCAGCTCACGACGCAGGTAGGCGAAGTCGTCGTGCACGCCGAGGAGGATCTCGTTGACCTCCGGCTCGGAGTAGTCACGTCCCGGCTCGAAGCGGCTCACCACCTCCAGCAGCACCGCCGCGCGCACCTTGCGCTTCGCCGGCACGCGCTCGATGCGGCCGTCGGTGAAGAGTCGTCCCACCAGCCGTTGCTGCTCGGCCCGCGCGATGTCGTACGCCGTGCGGTGCGGACCGCGCGCGGCCTCGACCGCGACACGAGCCGCTGTGTAGCTCTCACCGGTCTCGGCCATGCGCGCGCGCACCACCTGCTTGAAGTCACTGTCCTTCGTCATGCGTGATCACCCTCGGCTGCGCTGCGTCCCCAGTACGCCGCTGCAGCGGGCGTCAACGATCCGACGAGAAGAGGTGCGCCCGAGGATCTGCTCCCCTTCACCGTCTCACGCGGACCGGGGCCGTCGCGATGGGCTGGGCGCTGGACGGCGCCCTGGTGGTGGAGTCTGCCAAAGACGCAGGGCCACGGCAAAGGATTTCGCCGGGCCGCCGGCCGAATCCGACCTGACATGGGCACCGGCGTGACGACACACTGGGGCCATGCCGTCGTCGAACCAGTGGGTCGCGTTCCTGATCGCCTCGATCCTCTTCATCCAGGTGCCGGGCCCCAGCCTGCTCTTCACCATCGGTCGCGCCCTCACCGTCGGACGCCGCGAGGCCCTGCTCTCGGTGGTCGGCAACGCGATCGGCCTGCTCGTGCAGGTCCTGCTGGTGGCCGTCGGCCTCGGCGCGATCGTGGCGGCCAGCGCGACGGCGTACACCGCGGTCAAGGTGCTCGGAGCCGCCTACGTCATCTGGCTCGGCATCCAGGCGATCCGGCACCGCAGCGACGCCCGCCTCGCGATGGCGGACGCCGTCCCCGTGCGCCGGGGCCACCCGGTGCGCATCGGCCTCACCGTCGGGGTGACCAACCCGAAGACGATCGTGTTCTTCGTGGCGTTCCTGCCGCAGTTCACCGACCCCGGTGGGCCGGTCGCTCTGCAGTCCGTCGCACTCGGCGCGGTCTTCGGACTGATGGCGGTGACCTCGGACAGCATCTGGGCGCTGGCGGCCGGCGCGGCGCGCGCGTGGTTCGCGCGCCGCCCGACCCGACTCGACGCCCTCAGCGCGACCGGTGGCGCGATGATGATCGGCCTCGGCGCGACGATGCTGAGCGTCGACTGACCTCTCGCCGTCAGGGCGTGCCGGCGGGCTGGTCCTCGGACGCAGCCCGGGAGCGCTTGTTGGCTGCCAGGCTCGTGCAAGCGGCAAGCGCACCCGCGCAGGCCGTATCGTCCCCGGCATGGAGACAGTCGAGTACGACGTGGTGGTCATCGGTGGTGGCCCGGTGGGCGAGAACGCAGCGCAGTACGCCATCGAGGGCACCGACCTGACCGCGGTGATCATCGAGCGCGAGCTGCTCGGCGGCGAGTGCAGCTATTGGGCGTGCATGCCCAGCAAGGCGCTCCTGCGGCCGGTCGCGGTCGCCGACCTGAGCGCCGACCTACCGGGTGTGTCCACGGCGCACGTCGCGCCGAAGGCCCTGCTGGAGCGGCGCGATCACTGGGTCTCGCACTACGACGACTCCGCTCAGGTGTCGTGGGCCGAGGGTGCCGGGATAGCGGTCGTCCGCGGCGACGGTCGCATCGCCGGCGAGCGGGAGGTGCGCGTCTCGGGCGCCGACGGCGAGCGAGTCGTCCGCGCCCGGCGAGCCGTGGTGATCGCGACGGGCAGCGAGCCGCGCGTCCCCGACGTCTACGCCGACGCCCTGCCGTGGGACTCCCGGGACGCCACCGGTGTCGTCGAGGTCCCCGACCGGCTGGTCATCGTCGGTGGTGGGGTCGTCGCCTGCGAGGCGGCGCTCTGGATGGGCGCCCTCGGCTCGCAGGTCACTCTCGTGGTCCGCGACTCCGGCCTCCTGGGTCGCACGGAGCCGTTCGCCGGCGAGGCGGTCCTGACCGGGCTCCGCGATCGCGGCGTGAGCGTCCACCTCGACACCGACGTGTCCGGCGTACGACGTGAGGGTGCGCTCGCCACCGGCATCGGCAAGATCCACGGCGGGACCGTCACCCTGACCACCTCGGCCGGCGAGATCGAGGCCGACGAGGTGCTGCTGTCCGTCGGCCGGTCGCCCCGCCTCGCCGACGTCGGTCTGGAGTCCGTCGACCTCACCGCGGACGACGTCACCGGTCATCGGCTCCCCGAGTGGTTGCACGTGGTCGGTGACGCGAGCGGCGGCCCGCCCCTCACCCACTGGGGCAAGCACCAGGCGCGTGTGGTCGGTGCCCGGATCGCAGCGGCGTCCTCGGGTCAGGTGGCCTGGGAGCCCGACCGCGAGGCTCCGGTGCCGCAGGTCGTGTTCTCCGAGCCCGAGGTGGCGAGCGTCGGCATGACCGAGGCCGAGGCGCGCGAGGCCGGCCACGACGTCGTCGTCACCCGGGTGCCGACCTCGTCCGCGGCGGGCACCGGTCTGCTGCGCGACACCGTCGTCGGTGACGCCCAGCTGGTGATCGACGCCGGGAGCCGGCTCCTGCTCGGCGCCACGTTCGTCGGCGTCGAGGCCGGGGAGCTGGTCCATGCGGCGACCGTGGCGATCGTCGGCGACGTGCCGGTCCACGTCCTGCGTCACGCGGTGGCGTCCTACCCGACCGCCGCGGAGCTGTGGCTGCGGTTGCTGGAGGAGCTGCCGCCGGAGTTCCGGAAGCCCCCGTCCGCCACCGCTGGTCGAGGAGGTCGCCCGGCGAGGGTCTGACCCCTCGACCAGCCGGCACGGGGTCAGCCGCGCTCGCGCAGGTAGCGCCCGAAGTGGGGGACCGTGAAGGCGATGCGGCCGCGCTCGCCGGAGTAGACGAGGCCCTTCTTGAGCAGCGAGTCACGCGCCGGTGAGAGCGACTGGGGCTTCTTGTCGAGGTGCGCCGCGACGTCGGCGCTGAGCACGGCGTCGCCTTGGTCCTCACCCTGGGCCACCTGCGCGGCGGAGACCTCGGCCATCGCCATGAGGTAGTCACGCTCCCCGGGAGTGGCGCGCTCGTAGCGGGAGCCGAAGAAGCCGACGGCCAGCTCCGACTCGGCCTCGGGGGCGGCGACGGCGACGTCGGCGGCGGTGATCGGCGAGCGGGGCGCGAGGTCCCAGACGACCTTGCCGTAGGCCTGGATGAAGTAGGGGTAGCCGCCGGTCGCGTCGTACATCGCCGAGAGGGCGTCGGCCGCGAAGGCGGCGTCCTCGTCCGCCGCGGGCGCCTCGAGCGCGTGGTCGGCGGCGTCGCGGGCCAGCCGGTCGATGCGCTGGTAGCGGAAGAGCCGCTCGCTGTAGGACTTGCTGGCACTCAGCACCGCGGGCAGGTGCGGCAGGCCGGCGCCGACGACGATCACGGGCAGGCCGGACTGGCTGAGCTCGTGGCAGGCCGCGCAGAGGGCGGAGATGTCGTCGGGACCGAGGTCCTGCATCTCGTCGATGAAGACGGCGACGCCCTTGCCGACGTCGGCGGCGAGACCGCCGAGGTCGGTGAAGAGCTCGACGAGGTCGATCTCGATGTCGCCGGAGTCGGCCCGACCACGCACGGCGGGCGCGTCGATGCCCGGGCTCCACTGGTCCTTGAGCCTGGCACCGGTCCCGGCGTCGCGGTGGGCGAAGGACTTGATCACCCCGAGCACGTGGTCGACCGACTCCTCGTCGCGGTGACCGAGCTCGCGCACCGCCTGGTGCAGCGCGCTGCTCAGCGGTCGCCGCAGGCCCTGGCCCGGGCGTGCCTCGAGCTTGCCGGTGCCCCAGCCCCTGCGTACGGCGGCGCCGCGCAGCGCGTTGAGCAGGACCGTCTTGCCGACGCCGCGCAGTCCCGTGAGCACGAGGCTGCGCTCGGGGCGACCCTTGGCCACGCGCTCGAGGACCACGTCGAAGGCGGCGAGCTGCTCGTCGCGGCCGGCGAGCTCGGGCGGGCGCTGGCCTGCGCCGGGGGCGTAGGGATTGCGAATCGGATCCACGATCAGACACTATCGGGGGATCTAACCGGAGTCCTAGATGATGGGATAGTCGGCGATTCGTCCGGTTGGTGTCACGATTGCCGTGTGAGTGAGCCGTCCGCGCCGCACCTTCCCCAGACCATCTCCTACCCGGCCGAGGCACGACCGTCCTCGCGCTACGCGCAGGAGAGACTCGATCCGCACGTGATCGTCCTCTTCGGTGCCACCGGTGACCTGGCCCGTCGCAAGCTGCTGCCGGGGATGGCGCACCTCGTCGTGTCGGAGCTCGCGCCCGAGATCCGCATCGTCGGGACGTCGCTGGAGGACCTCGACGACGAGCAGTTCCGGGCCGTCGCGAAGGTGGCCGTCGAGGAGTTCGGGGGCCACGCCATGACTCCCGAGCAGTGGGACCGCTTCGACGACAGCCTCACCTACGTCCCCCAGTCGGCCGGGCCCGAGGCTCTCGCCGCAGCGGTCCTCTCCGCCGAGCAGGGGCTCGGCGGCGGCGACGACGTACGCCGCCTGCACTACCTGTCCGTGCCGCCGAAGGCCGCCCTGCCGGTCATCGAGATGCTGGGCGCAGCAGATCTCGTCACCCGCTCGCGGGTGGTGATGGAGAAGCCCTTCGGCACCGACCTGGCCAGCGCCATCGCGCTCAACGCACGGGTGCACCAGACCTTCGACGAGTCGCAGGTCTTCCGCATCGACCACTTCCTGGGCAAGGAGGCGGCGCAGAACATCCTGGCGTTCCGCTTCGCCAACGGCCTGTTCGAGCCGATCTGGAACCGCAACTTCATCGACCACATCCAGATCGACATCCCCGAGACGCTCGGCCTCGACCAGCGGGCCAACTTCTACGAGTCGACCGGGGCCTACAAGGACATGGTCGTCACCCACCTCTTCCAGGTCATGGCCTTCGTCGCCATGGAACCGCCGACGGCGCTGGAGCCCCGGGCGATCTCGGAGGAGAAGAACAAGGTCTTCCGGTCGCTGCTGCCGATCCAGAGCGCGGACGTGGTGCGCGGGCAGTTCACCGGCTACACCGACCTGCCGGGCGTCGCGGCCGACTCCGACACCGAGACCTTCATCGCCCTCGAGGCCCACCTCGACAACTGGCGGTGGGCGGGCGTGCCGTTCTACCTCCGCACCGGCAAGGAGATGGCCGAGGGAGCACGGATCATCTCGATCGCGTTCAAGGAGGCGCCGCGCTCGATGTTCCCGCCGAACTCCGGTGTGGGCGCCTCGGGTCCCGACCACCTCACCTTCGACCTCGCCGACGAGTCGAAGGTGTCGTTGTCGTTCTACGGCAAGCGTCCGGGACCCGGCATGCGCCTGCAGAAGCTCTCGATGCAGTTCTCCACCGACGAGACCGAGGCTGCCGGTGACGTGCTGGAGGCCTACGAGCGGCTGATCCTCGACGCGATGCGCGGCGACCACACGCTCTTCACCACGGCCGAGGGCATCGAGTCGCTGTGGGAGCGCTCGAAGGCGCTCCTCGACAACCCTCCCCCGGTCAAGCGCTACCCCGCCGGCACCTGGGGGCCCAACGCCATCCACCAGCTCATCGCCCCGCACGCCTGGCGGCTGCCGTTCGAGCGAGGGTGGCGCGCGAAGAAGTGACACCCGCGCGCCAGGGTCATCCCGCCTGGGTGGACCGCTCGACCCGTTCGACCCGCTCACGCGCGGCGTCGTAGGCCTGGTCGAGGCCGGCGCGCAGCAGCGCGATCAGGTCGGGCACCTCGTCGGCGGCGAGGCGGAAGGTCCCGGCGCAGACGTTGTCGCGCCACAGCGAGAGCACGACGAGCTGCGACTCCTGGTGCCAGGTCACCCGCAGCGAGCGGTCCTCGCCCCGAGGGTCGAGGAAGACCGCGCCGGTGCGCGGCGTGCGTGGCTGGACCATGTCCCAGTGTCACCCGGCGCAGCAGGCTGTGCCAAGGGACCAGCGTGCCTAGACTCGGGTCCGTGCCCGAGCTGCCGGAGGTCGAAGCCCTCGTCCAGGACCTGCGAGGTCGACTCGTCGGCAAGGCGATCAGCCGGATCGACCTCGCCGCCTTCAGCGCGCTGAAGACGTTCGACCCGCCGTTGCACGCGCTGCACGGCACGCTCGTCGACGAGGTGACGCGCCACGGCAAGTTCCTCGACATCGACGCGAGCGGCGTGCACCTGGTCATCCACCTCGCGCGCGCCGGCTGGATCCGCTGGCGTGACGAGGTGCCGGCGCTGCCCGCCCGGCCCAACAGCAAGAACCCGCTGGCCGCGCGGGTCGTCATCGACGATTCCGACCTCGAGACGCAGCCCGGCCTCGACATCACCGAGGCCGGCACCAAGAAGGGTCTGGCGATCTACGTCGTGCGCGACCCCGCCGACGTCCCCGGTGTGGCTCGTCTGGGGCCCGATCCGCTCAGCGACTCGTTCACGATCGAGTCCCTGCGCGAGATCCTCGAGGCCGAGGGACGCAAGCAGATCAAGGGGGTGATGCGGATGCAGTCGATCATCGCCGGGATCGGCAACGCCTATAGCGACGAGATTCTCCACGCCGCGAGGATGTCGCCGTTCAAGCCCGCCAACAGCCTCTCCGAGATCGAGATGCAGACGCTGTACGACGCCATCCGCACCACCCTCGGCGACGCGGTCGCGCGCTCGAGCGGGTTGGCGGCGAGCCAGCTCAAGGGCGAGAAGAAGAGCAACCTCGCCGTCCACGGGCGGACCGGCCAGACGTGCCCCGTCTGCGGCGACCTGGTGCGCGAGGTGTCGTTCGCCGACTCGAGCCTGCAGTACTGCGCCACCTGTCAGACCGGCGGGAAGCCGCTCGCCGACCGGCGGATGTCGCGCCTGCTGAAGTGACCGGCTCGCACGACGGAGGGGATGTCGGGTCGGGCTCACCCCCGTGAAGCCCGACCCGACGCCACTCAGTCAAGAATACCCTGACGGAGTCGGATGTGTTCACGCAATGGCGCCCTTCGCGCCGGATTTCCGGGCAAACCTCTCCCACGCCGCCTGCCGCGAGACACCCAGCACCCGACCGATCTCGGCCCACGAGATCCGGCGCTCGCGCAGCATGTCGACCCATTCCTGGGCGAAGGCGTGGTTCTGCTCCGCCGAGGCCAGGATCCGGGGCAGCGTCGCCAGGAGCTCGGGCTCGTCCATCCGCTCCCACGGCATCACCCCGCGGCCGTCGGCGGCCCGCGCCTGGTCGTACACGAGGGCGTGGAACTCCGTGACGCAGGAGACGCACACCTGCGCGCCCAGACCGCCGATCAGCGGAGCGTCGGTCCCGGGCCCGCCGGGGGCGCCGCAGAACGAACAGATCTTGCCCACGCGCGCGATCGCCATCCTGCTCACCTCCTGTTGTCCGGTGACGACGATGCTACGCGCCCGACATGAGGCTTGAGCATCACTTGGTCGAACCCGGCAGCTCCGGCAGCCCAGGCAGCTCGAGGTCGTCCAGCGGGTTGCCGCACGTGGCGGTGAGGTAGTCCGAGAAGGCACTGGCCTGCTGCTTGACCGCCGCGGACGCGTCCTCGCCGCCCTGCTCGAGCTCCTCGAGCTTCTCGATGGAGAAGTCGGCTGCGTCGATGTCCCTGGCCTGCTGGACCACGGCCTCGAAGCCCTTGCGCGCGTCCGCAGGGATGTCCTCGGGAGTGCCGACCTCCTCGAGCCTGGTGCCCCAGTCCTTGACGACCTCGGCCATCTCCTCGTTGGTGGGGACCTCCGGGTCGGTCAGGTCGTCGGGGACCAGGTCCTCCAACAGGCTCGTCTGCGTCGCGCAGAAGTCGCTCTCGCTGGCGTCCGAGGGAGCGCCGTCACTCCCACCGCCACCACCACCGCCACCGCAGGCCGACGTGACGACGCCGACCAGGAGCGCGGCGGTCGTCATGGTGAAGCGGGTGCGGTAGGTCATCAGATCCCCCTCGTCAGGACGCGGTCGCGTCGTCACACGGGGTCCAGCCTCGCGCGCCCATCACCGATCGTGCACATCGAGCGTGGCCGGCAGCGGGAGCGGGAGGCACTGGCCGAGCGACTCGAGGTATTCCCCGCGGGTGCGTCGTACGACTCCCAGCGACGCCAGGTGCGGGGTCTGCCACTGCACGTCGAGCACCCGCCGGTCGGCGTGCTCGTCGCGGAGCAGGTCGACCAGCGCCAGCAGCGCGACCTTCGAGGCGTCGCGCTCGCGGTGGAACATCGACTCGCCGGCGAAGAGACCGCCGATGCTGACGCCGTAGAGCCCGCCGGCGAGCCGGCCCTCGCGCCACACCTCGACCGAGTGCGCCCAGCCCATCCGGTGCAGGCGGGCGTAGGCGCGGGTGAACTCCGCGGTGATCCAGCCGTCCGGGCGATCGCGGCTCCCGCACGCCGCCATCACCTCGTCGAAGGCGGAGTCGACGCGGACCTCGAAGTCACGCGCCGAGCGGCGCAGCGAGCGGGAGACTCGCATCCCGTCGAGCGGCAGCACGCCGCGCTCCACCGGGGAGAACCAGCCGAGCTGCTCCTCGGAGTCCAGGGTGACCGGCATCGGGAAGAGACCGCTCGCGTAGGCCGTGACCAGCGTGCCCGGCTCGAGGTCGGCACCGAGGGCGACGAGGTCGTCCTCGGGGTCCCACGTCGCGTGCGGCGGGAAGGCCCACGGTGTCGGGGCGGGGGCGGTCGGCACTCCCGCACGCTAGACCACAACCTTTCACGCAGTCCTCGCGTCATAGGTTGGACCCGACCCTGCGGAGGAACCCATGCGACGTACGACGACCCTGTTCGCCCTGGTCAGCCTGGCCGTGCTGACGCTCGGAGCCGGCGCCACCTCGCCCGCGCGCGCGGCCGAGACCTGCGACGGGCTGGTGGCGACCATCGTCGTCGCGGCGACCGACGCCGGGGGGGCGCCCGTCGTCATCGGCACCGCCGGGGACGACGTCATCGTGGGGAGCCCGGGCGACGACCGCATCGACGGCGCGGAGGGCAACGACACCATCTGCGGCCTCGGCGGCGGCGACCGGATCCTGGGTGGAGAGGGCGACGACCGACTCTTCGGCGGCCTCGACTCCTACGACGGCGAGGACTACTCCGGCGACCACATCGAGCCCGGCCCCGGCCGGGACCACGTCGACCTCGGGCACGACCCGACGGCCGAGGGGCTGCGCTGGGCCGACCTCGAGTGGGACCAGGTCTCGTTCGCCCACGCCACCGGACCGGTGAGGGTCGACCTGACGGCGGGTACCGCCACGGGCGAGGGCATCGACACCATCGCGCCGATCGTGGCGGTCGGGGGTGTCGAGGGCTCGGCCTTCGACGACCACCTCACCGGCTCCGACGAGGTCGACTGGATCACCGCCGGCGGTGGCGACGACGTCATCGACGGGCGCGATGGCAACGACCGCCTCCTGGCCGACGATCCCACCCGTCGGCTGCCGGAGCAGGCGATGCAGGTGCCCGGCGACGATCGCGTCGAGGGAGGCGCCGGCGACGACGAGATCGAGGGCGGTCACGGTGTCGACCGTCTCCGCGGGGGTCGGGGCCGCGACGCCATCCGGGTCACCGACGCCGAGGAGGGCACCCTCGCCTCCGGCGGTGCCGCGACGGACACCCTCGGCACCTGGCCGTCCCTGTCCACCGGCAGGGCCAGGTTCGTCGGCGGCGCTGCGGGCGACAACTTCCACCCGTCCATCCGGAGCCGGCGCGACCAGGTCACCGTCAACGGCAGCGCGGGACGCAACCGGCTCGCCCCCAGCATGTCCCTCAGAGCGGCACCGCGCGGCAGCAAGGTGCTCATCGACGCCCGCTCCGGGCGGGTGAGGACGCGGATCGGGACGCCGATCCGCTTCTCCTCGGTCGTCACGTTCGACGTCGTCGGCAGCACGGAGACCCGCCTCGTGTGGCAGGGGTCGCGCCGCTCGGAGATCCTGGGTCTCACCGAGCAGCAGGGACCGGTCCGCGCCTTCGGCCGGGGCGGGAGGGACCGGCTCTTCGGCGGGACCGGGCGGGACCTGCTCGACGGAGGCCCCGACCGCGACCTCATCGTCGGTGACAAGGGCCGGGACCGGTGCCTGAACGGCGAGTCGGTGGAGTCCTGCGAGGTCCGGCGCTGACGCTGGCTCGCCCCCGACCGTACGATCGGGGGCATGGGGTTGAAGAGGACCGTCGGGCGGCAGCTCGCACCGAGGATCCAGGAGCTCGCGCCCGGACTGACCACGGGGTTCGTCCGTGAGGCGCTCAACCGCGCCATCGACGGCATCGGACCGCTGCCGCCGGCCGCCCGGGCCGCCGACAAGCAGCTGAGCGAGCAGGGTGGCAACGTCGAGCGCGCGGTCCACGAGGTGATCGAGAACAACGTCCGGATCGCCGGCGCGCAGGGCTTCGCCACCAACGTCGGTGGCCTGGTGACGATGGCGATCACGCTGCCGGCCAACGTCACCGGGCTCGCGGTGATCCAGTGCCGGATGGTGGCCGGGATCGCGCACCTGCGCGGTCACGACCTGGCCGACCCGCGCGTGCGCAACGCGATCCTCGCGATGCTGCTCGGCGAGGACCAGGTCACCGACCTGGTCAGGAAGAAGAAGCTCCCGACCACCCCGATGGCGCTGGCCACCGCGCCGGCGCACGACCCGACGCTCGACGGTGTCATCTCCGCGGTCGTCGCGACCGACATCATCACCCGGGTCGCCGGCAAGCGCCTCGCGTCCACCCTCGGGCGCCGCGTGCCCGTGATCGGTGGCGTCGTCGGCATGGGGGCCGACGGCTACGCGACGTGGAAGATCGGGCGCTACGCCGACCGCGAGCTGCTGCCGCGCAGACGCTGACCTCCCGCGCTGTGGGCCGCTACACCTTGTTGGCCTCGGCGACGATCTCCTGGGCGACCACGCGAAGCTTGATGTTGGCGTGCGAGGAGGCGCGGACCAGGAAGGCGAAGGCACGGTCCTCGTCCATGGTGTAGCGCTCCATGAGGATGCCGATCGCCTGACCGATGGCGCGTCGGGTCTCCAGCCCCTCGGTGAGAGTCTCCCGCTCCTGCGCATGGCCGAGCGCGATGGCGGCGTGCGTGCCGAACAGCCGGGCGAGTGCCTGCGCGTCCCGGCTCACCTCGTCGTGGACGGTGGAGTAGAAGTTGATGCCGCCCAGGGTGTCGTCATCGAGGTAGAGCTTGACCGCCAGCTGCGAGCGCACCCCCGCCTCGCGGGCCTGGGCCGAGTAGAGGGGCCACCGCTCCTCGCTCCTCGTGCTCGACACGCACACCGACTCCTCGCCCTGCAGCACGGCGGAGCACGGACCCTCGTGCAGGAAGTACTGCGCGGCGTCGAGGCTCGGCACGAGATCCCCGGTGTACGCCCGGGTCTCGACCTCGCCCCTCTTCTCGAGCGTCGCGATGCCCACGTGCTCGAAGCCCGGCACGGAGTTGCAGGCCACCTCGACGATGGTCTGCAGGGTGTCGTCGAGGGTGCGCTCCTTGTGCAGGGTGCGCGCAGCCTCGGCGATGGACTGGGCGAAATCGGAATCGGTGGGCATCGTGGGCTCTTTCGCGTGCGCTCGGAGGCAAGGCACACAGAGAGGCGCTCATCACGAGACGCTGCAGACCAACCGGAGTCCTGAGGTGAACCGCGCGGTCGTCCTCACCCTAGTCCTCGTCGCGGGCCGCGGGCGCGCCGGTAGGCAGTGAGCGCCCTGCGTCCAGCGGCACTGTCCTCGAGACCGGTGACCACCTTGCGCCGGATCCTGTACGACGTCGTCAGCCGCGCGCGGTCGCGCTGCTCGTGTGCCTGCCGCAGCTCCTGGTGCAGACGCTCCTCCTCCGCGCGCAGACGGGCCGCCTCCACCAGCAGGGCACTGATCGCGTCGAGTGCCGGCCCCAGCAGCTCGCCAGCCGGGGCGTCGTCGGGATCGACGAAGTCACCGACGCCGGGGCCGAGCAGGTCCTCGAGCGCGCCGGCGACGTCGTACCCCCTGGCAGCGAGGGTGGCCACCCAGCTCCGTGACAGGTCCTGGGCCCACGCGTGGTCGTCGGGCGCGAGGCCGAGGCGGGCCGAGGCGACACCGCGCGACAGGGTCTGGTGGGCCAGCAGCTCGCGGACCAGCGGGCGGTAGTCCGGCGGTGCGAGGACGGGCGCGACGCGCTGGTTGATGGTGCGCAGCAGCGAGGTCTCCGGCACGCCGAGGGACGGGTTCTCCCGTTCGGCGGTGAGGTCGAGCGGCAGGTCGTCGAGGCCGAAGGTGCGTGAGAAGCGACGCCACAGCTCGCCGCGGTCCGAGCCCGACGGCGGGACCGTGACGAGGTGGACCTGCTCGGGCGGCAGCGTGGCACCCCACCGGCCGAGGATGTCGGGGATCTCCTGGACCGCCCAGAACCACGAGCCGATCTTCGACTCACGAGCCGGGTCGCGGATCGTGCGGAGGAAGGACCCGTAGGTGATGTGGCTGCGGTGCTTGACGTTCTCCTGCCACTCCGCCGGGATCTGGCGCACCAGGTCGCGCGCCGACAGCACCAGGTGCACCTCCGCGTCCCCCAGCGAGGCCAGCGCGCGCTCGACCTGGGAGGCAGTGGCGCGGGCGAAGATCTCGTGGCTGATGATCGACGTGCCGCGCCACGTGCGGACCTGCTCGGCGAGCCGGTCCCAGGCGCCGACGGCCTCGGTCTCCAGGCCTCCCCACGGCAGCGTCATCAGGTCGAGCGCGGCCAGGAAGTGGGCGTCGAAGCGATCCGCGGGGTAGAGGATGCCGTGCTCGCGCAGCATCGTCCGGTTGCGGAACAGCACGTCCTGGAGGTAGGACGTGCCCGTCTTCGGACAGCCCACGTGCAGCAGCACCCGCTGGCTCACCGCTCCACCTGCCCCTCACTCCTGTCGGTCGTGCGCCACCGTGGATCGACGACCATCGCGATCGCCAGGTCCAGCACCTGCCGCTCGTCCGGTCGGCCCGGGTCGGGGGTGGCACGCGGGGCGAGATCGGCGAGGTCGCCGACGACAGGGTAGCCAGCGCGGGACAGGTCGCGGGCCATGCGCTCCGCCGAGGCTGCGACCCAGTCCTGGTGCCGCGCCGGCACGGCGACGGGCGCGACGCCGGTGTGGGGGATCCGCTGCTGGAACGTCCGCATCAGCCCGGGTCGGTCGGCGGCGGGCACCTTCAGGCCCACGACCGCCGCCACGCGGCGGGCCAGCTCGGTCTGGTCCGATCCCGGCACGCTCACGTGCGGCAGGCGACGTACGCCGAGCTGGCGGGGCAGCTGGTCGACGTCGGTGACGACCCGCACGGAGGATCGCCGCGGGTGGGACCGCTGGAGGGACGCGAACAGGTCCGCGCGCGCCGGAAGCTGGTCGCGCTCGCGCCAGAACCGCAGCCACTCCGACCACGGCTTGGCGCCGGTCTCGAAGCAGCGCTGCGTCCAGGTCCGGGCCAGCAGCTCGTCGAGGGGCCCGCCGAGGGCGACGACGCGGGTCCCGGGGCCGCCTTCGGGACGTCCACGGGAGAGCAGGTCGGCACGCAGGGCACCGACCGTGACCGGGTCACCGACCAGGCGGAACCTCCGGCGCCACGGACGGGGCCACGAGCGGGGCCACGACCCGGCCACCGGGTCCGGGCCCAGCGCGACGAGGTCACCGGCCAGCAGCACGCTGGCCACCCGCAGCAGCTCGGGGGCGCCGAGGCCGGCCGGATCGACCGGACGCGGACCGAAGGCGGGGACGTCGAGGCCGACGAGGGGGAGGTCGGCCCTGCCGCGGCCGGCAGCCGGGGCCGCCAGCACCCGGTCGGCGAGTCGGGTGTGCGTCTGGTCGTGGCCGCCACGGGTGCCGGCACCCGACTCGCGCGCGAGGTTGATCAGGCGCAGCAGCTCGAGCTGCTGGGCGCCGGGGAGCGGGCCCGCAGGAGCCGTCCCGGTCCACGCCAGCCACGGCGTCGTACCGCCGCCGCGCAGGTGCGCGACCCAGCCGTGCGCGCGCCCGTCGCCGGCGGACGGAGGGGAGGTGGTCAACGGTCGCGCAGCCGACGAGCGGTGCCGCGCAGCCGGCCGCCCACCGACCAGCCGGAGGCGCGGGTGGAAGCGGCCTCCCGGGTCATCACCGTGAGGGCGTCGAGCGCCGCACCCAGCTCCAGCTTGGCGCGGACCCGGTCGGGGTTGCGCCACTCCTCGTCGTCCGCGGGACGGCGGGGGCGCAGGTCGTCCACGTCGCCGATCACGTCGACGCCGCTGCCCCTGATCCACTCGATCCAGCGCTCGCCCTGCTCCTCGGCGAAGGCGTAGCGGTCGGGAGGCAGGCGCACCGGGAACGCCTTGCGGGAGACGAGCACCTCCTGGGCGAGCAGCTCGCGGATCAGTGCGTCGTAGACCGGCTCGCGCCACAGTCCGAGCTCGAGACGGCGGTTGAGCTTGCGCAGCAGGGAGGTCTCGGCGATCCCGAGCGAGCGGTTGTCCCGCTCGGAGTCGAGCGGTGCCCACGCGGGGTCGATGCCGAAGGCGCGGCAGAACCGCAGCCACAGCTCGTCGCCGTTGGGTCCGCGGTCGTGGGGCACGGTGACGACGTGGATCCGCTCCGAGGGCAGCTTCGCGCCCCACGCGGTGAGGACCTCCGGCAGGTCGAGCGCGCGACGGAAGAAGAAGGAGGACTTGCCGCCCTCGTAGCGGTCCAGGAAGCGACGGAACTGCCACTTGCGTCCCTGCTTGATCGACTCCTGCCACGCCGCGGGCAGCTGGCGGCCGAGGTCGCGCGCGGAGTAGACGACGTGCACCTCGTGGTCGGCGAGGTCGTTCATCGCCCGCGCGATCTTGTCGGGCTGGGCCCCGGCCAGGATCTCGTGGCTGATCACGACGTCGCCGTCGGCGCGCTCGACGCGCCGCAGCATGGCGTCCCAGGCCCCCTTGGCGTGCCCGGGCGCCCCGCCCCAGTCCTGGTCGAGCAGGTCGAGCGCGGCCCTGAAGTGGAACATCTCCGAGACTCCCGGCCGCGTGGCGGGGATGGTGACGCCGTGCCGGGCCAGCGCGCGGGTGTTGAGCCGCAGCCGGTCCTGGAGGTAGGTCGTCCCGGTCTTGGGTGCGCCGATGTGGAGGTGGACGAC
The DNA here is from genome assembly GCA_963806925.1 of uncultured Actinomycetota bacterium. Lineage (GTDB taxonomy): Bacteria > Actinomycetota > Actinomycetes > Propionibacteriales > Nocardioidaceae > Nocardioides. The sequence goes on from CAWEAI010000014.1 coordinate 51,361, forward strand.
GCGACTCATGGCGCTGATTGTGCCCGAGCCGGGGTAGTCCAGAGCCACGTGGTCGTCGACAGGCGCCTGGGGCGACGGTTGGCCACTGGACTACCCCGCGGAGCCGAGCGCTCGTACGACGGCGCTGGGGCTCGGGCGACCCAGGTGGCCGGCCATCCACACGCTGGTGCCGACCACGGCGTCGAGGTCGACGCCGTGGTCGATGCCGAGGCCGGTGAGCATCCAGACGAGGTCCTCGGTGGCGAGGTTGCCGGTCGCCGACTTCGCATAGGGGCACCCGCCGAGCCCGCCCGCACTCGCGTCGAAGGTGGTGATGCCGACCTCGAGGGCGGCGAAGGCGTTGGCCAGCGCCTGGCCGTAGGTGTCGTGGAAGTGCATCGCCAGCCGGTCGGTGCCGACGCCCGCCTCGACGAAGGCCGCGACGAGCGCCCGCACGTGGGCGGCCGTCGCGACGCCGATGGTGTCGCCGAGGCTGAGCTGGCTTGCACCGAGGTCGAGCAGCCGGGTGCCGGCCGTGACGACCTGGTCGATCGGCACCGCCCCCTCCCACGGGTCGCCGAAGCACATCGAGACGTAGGCCCGGACGTCCATCCCGGCCCCCAGGGCGCGCGCCACGGTGGGCTCGAACATCGCGAACTGCTCGTCGAAGGTGCGGTTGAGGTTCTTGGACGCGAAGGTCTCCGTCGCGCTGCCGAAGATCGCGATGTGCTCGAGGCCGAGCTCCAGGGCGCGGTCGAGGCCGCGCTCGTTGGGCACCAGCACCGGCAGGTGACGGCCGTCCTCGCCGAGCTCGGCCATCAGCTCCGCGGCGTCCGCGAGCTGCGGGACCCACCGCGGGTGCACGAAGCTGGTGGCCTCGACGATCGAGAGGCCGGCGGCCACCAGGCGCCGTACGAACTCGGCCTTGACCTCGACCGGGACGACGGCCGCCTCGTTCTGGAGTCCGTCGCGGGGTCCGACCTCGTAGATCGTGACGCGCTCCGGCAGGCCCTCGGCAGGGATCACCATGGGCAGGGCGCGCACTACCGGGGCTCCGGTTCCCGCGAGGGCGATGCGACGTCGACCAGCGGTGCCGGCTCCACGACGAAGAGCAGGGCGCCCAGCCTGACCAGGTCACCCACGCCGGCCTCGGCGGAGGTGACCGTGCCGGCGAAGGGCGCCTTGAGCGCAAGCTCCATCTTCATCGCCTCCATCACCCCCAGCGTCTCACCCTCGGCGACCGCCTGACCCACGACGACGTTCACCGCCAGGACGGTGCCGGGCATCGGCGCGAGCAGGGTCCCGTCGCCTGCCGCTGCGCCGCGGTCGGCGAACGGATCGGGCCGCTGCCACGACCACCGGTGGCCGCGGTGCACCACGTCGACGAGCCCCCGCTGGATGGTGATCGTCGCGTGCTCGGCCAGGCCGTCGACGAGGAGGTGGACCACGTGGTCGGCGGCGGACACCTGGCGGACGTCGTGGGTGGCTGAGGCGTGCGCGACGGTGCCGCGGTGCCGGTCGACGATCACCTGCTCGTCACCGAGTACGACGGTGTCGGGGGCCGGGTCCCCACCCATCCGCCAGCCGTCGGCCTGCCACGGACCGGCCGCGCCCGGTCCCACGGGCATCGTGTCGAGCAGGACCTCGGTCCAGGCCCCGAACACCAGCGCCAGGTCGCCGGACGGTGCCGGGACGTCGTGGTGGTCGAGCCAGGCCGTGTCGATGCGCGCGTCCTCGAACTCCTGCGACGCGACGAGGGCGCGCAGGAAGCCGGTGTTGGTGGTGATGCCCAGGATCGCGGTGTCCCCGAGCGCGGTCGCCAGGTCGGCGATGGCGTCCTTGCGGGTCGCACCCCACGCGATCACCTTGCCGAGCATCGGGTCGTAGGACGTGCTGATGACCTGCTCCGGCTCCAGGGCGTGGTCGACGCGGACGTGCTCGCCGGCACCCCACCGCACGATCGACGTACGTCCCGCCTGGGGCAGGAAGCCGTTGAAGGAGTCCTCGGCGTAGACCCGAGCCTCGATCGCGTGCCCCTCGAGCGTCACGTCGTCCTGCGAGAAGCCGAGGGCCTCACCGTCCGCGACCCGCAGCTGCAGCTCGACGAGGTCGATCCGCTCGCCGCGCACCCGCACGACCTCCTCGGTGACCGGGTGCTCGACCTGGAGGCGGGTGTTCATCTCGAGGAAGTAGAACTCGCCGGTCGCGTTGTCGAGCAGGAACTCGACCGTGCCGGCGTTGGTGTAGCCGACCTCCCGGGCCAGGTCGACACCTGCCCGGGTGATCGCGTCGCGCTGCTCCGGCGACAGCGTCGGGGCCGGCGCCTCCTCGAGCACCTTCTGGTGGCGTCGCTGCGTGGAGCAGTCGCGCTCGAAGAAGTGCAGGACGTTGCCGTGGGAGTCCCCGACGACCTGCACCTCGACGTGCCGGCCGGACTCGACGTACTTCTCGATGAGCAGGGTGTCGTCGCCGAAGGAGCTGGCCGCCTCCCGGGCCGCGGACGCCCTCGCCTCGGGCAGCTCGGCGGCGGACCGCACCACGCGCATGCCCTTGCCGCCACCGCCGGCCGCAGCCTTGACCAGCACCGGGAAGGCGAAGGTCTCCGGGTCCTCGTCCAACCCGTAGGAGGGCACGACCGGAACCCCGGCCGCGACGGCGATCTCGCGGGCGGCGTCCTTGCGGCCCATCGCGTCCATCACGTCCGCGCTCGGCCCGACGAGCCTCAGGCCCGCCTCCTCCAGCGCCCGCGCGAACGCGCTGCGCTCGGACAGGAACCCGTAGCCGGGGTGCACGCCCCAGCACCCGTGCCGGACGGCCTCGCGGACGACCTCGTCGATGTCGAGGTAGGACGACACCCGACCCGCCTCGTCGCAGGCCCGCACGTGCGGGGCGTCCGCGTCGAGGTCGGTGTGGAGGGCCACCGTGGGCAGCCCCAGGCGCCGGCAGGTCCGTGCGACGCGGATCGCGATCTCACCGCGGTTGGCGATGAGGATCCGCCTGGTCTCGGGTCGGTCCATGTCACTCACATCCGGAAGATGCCGTAGCGGGGCTCGGGAATGGGCACGTACGACGTCGCCGCCAGCGCCATGCCCAGCACCCGGCGGGTGTCGGCGGGGTCGATGATGCCGTCGTCCCACAGTCGCGCGCTGGCGTAGTAGGGCGAGCCCTGGGTCTCGTACTGCTCGCGGATCGGCGCCTTGAAGGCCTCGAGCGCCTCGTCGTCCGCCAGGTCCCCCCTGGCGTCGTTGCGCACGGTGGCGAGCACGCCGGCGGCCTGCTCCCCGCCCATGACCGAGATCCGCGCGTTGGGCCACATCCACAGGAAGCGCGGGTCGTAGGCCCGCCCGCACATGCCGTAGTTGCCGGCACCGAACGATCCGCCGATGACGACGGTGAACTTCGGCACCACGCTGCACGCCACGGCGGTGACGAGCTTGGCGCCGTCACGGGCGATCCCCTTGTTCTCGTACTCGCGGCCGACCATGAAGCCGCTGATGTTCTGCAGGAAGACCAGCGGGATCCTGCGCTGGTTGCACAGCTCGATGAAGTGGGCTCCCTTGAGGGCCGACTCGCTGAAGAGGATGCCGTTGTTGGCGACGATGCCGACCTCGTAGCCGTGGATCCGGGCGAAGCCGCACACGAGCGTGTCGCCGTAGAGCTTCTTGAACTCGTGGAAGCGGCTGCCGTCGACGACCCGCCGGACCACCTCGCGCACGTCGTAGGGCGTGCGGGTGTCGGTGGGGACGACGTCGTAGAGCGACTCCGGCGGCTCGTGCGGCTCCTCGACGTCCGCAGCCGGCTCGCGGTCGGGCCGCACCGCCGGCAGCGTGTCGACGATGGAGCGCACGATGGCGAGAGCATGCGCGTCGTCCTCGGCGAGGTGGTCGACCACCCCCGACGTACGGGCGTGGACGTCACCGCCACCGAGGTCCTCGGCCGTGACGACCTCACCGGTCGCGGCCTTCACCAGCGGCGGGCCGCCGAGGAAGATGGTGCCCTGGTTGCGCACGATGACGGTCTCGTCCGACATCGCCGGGACATAGGCGCCGCCGGCGGTGCAGGAGCCCATCACGCTGGCGATCTGCGGGATCCCGGCGGCCGACAGGTTGGCCTGGTTGAAGAAGATCCGGCCGAAGTGCTCACGATCGGGGAAGACCTCGTCCTGCATCGGCAGGAACGCGCCACCGGAGTCGACGAGGTAGATGCAGGGCAGGTGGTTCTGGGCCGCGACCGTCTGGGCGCGCAGGTGTTTCTTCACCGTCATCGGGTAGTAGGTGCCGCCCTTGACGGTGGCGTCATTGGCCACGATCACGCACTCGCGGCCCGACACCCGGCCGATGCCGGCCACCACCCCCGCCGACGGGACGGCGTAGTCGTCACTGCCGGACCCGCCGGCGTACATCCCGTAGGCCGCCAGCGGAGCGAGCTCGAGGAAGGGGCTACCGGGGTCGAGCAGCCGGTCGACGCGGTCGCGCGCGAGGAGCTTGCCGCGGTCGGTGTGCTTGCGGCGGGCCTTCTCCGACCCGCCCAGGCGCACCCGCGCCAGCCGGGCGCGCAGGTCGCCGACCAGCTCGCGCATGGTCGGTGGCCCGGGGGCGGGGTCGGGGGTGATGGACTCGGACACGGGCTCAGGTTAGCGATCGTTAACCTCCCGTGTCCATCGAGCCGCCCGCGCAGTGCGCCGGCGGCAGTCGCGACACGATCGGCGCGACGGCGCGCCGCCGCCGCCATGAGGTCCCCGGAGTGGCGTGGCAGGGCACAATGGCTGCCGTTGGACCGGGAAGCGCTGATCGTGGGGACCAGTGGGCCGCTGATCCGGCGTGGCCCGCTGCACCATCCATGAGGAAGCACCGAAGGGACGTCATCCGTGATTCCGCTCGGCGTCCCGGGGACCCCACCGCGTTCTGTGGTCCTGCCGTCGCCGCGCAGTGCCGCGCGCGGGTTAGCAGGCACTAACCTCGGGTCCGTGACCCCGCGGCGCCAGCAGATCCTCGACATCGCGGCCGACCTCTTCGCCGCACGCGGGTTCCACGGGGTGTCGGTGGCCGAGCTCGGCGCGGCATGTGGGATCTCCGGGCCGGCGCTCTACAAGCACTTCGAGTCCAAGGACGCGATGCTGGCCGAGATGCTCGTCACGATCAGCGAGACGCTGCTCTCCGAGGGCCGCAGCCGTGTCGCCGACGCCGACGGTGCCCGCGAGGCCCTCGAGGCGCTCGTGGAGTGGCACATCGAGTTCGCCATCGACCACCGGGCGCTGATCGTGGTCCAGGACCGCGACTGGAGCAGCCTCGCCGACGAGGCCCGCGAGCGGGTGCGGTCGCTGCAACGCGCCTACGTCGACCTGTGGGCCACGCAGGTGCGCCTCCTCGACAGGAGGCTCAGCCCGGAGGACGCCCGCGCTCGCGCGCACGTGCTCTTCGGCCTGCTCAACTCCACCCCCCACAGCTCCCGGCTGCCCGACCCGCAGATGTACGACGTGCTCCGCGACATGGCGCACGGCGCGCTCGGTCTCGCCTGATCGAGGCCGATCCGCCCCACCCCGGGGCGACGATAGGCTGGCCTCCATGAAGCTGAGCGAGACCCTCGAGACGGCCTTCAACGCGCAGATCACCCTCGAGCTGCAGGCTTCCCTGGTCTATCGCCAGCTCGCGATCGAGCTCGAGCTGATGGACCTGCCCGGGATGTCGGCCTGGCTGCGTCACCAGGCGGACGAGGAGATCGTCCACGCCAACAAGTTCATCGACCACGTCGCGGACCGCGACAACCACCCGCAGATCGGTGCCACCTCCGCACCCGGTGCCATGGTCGCCTCGGTGCTCGACGCCTTCGAGGCGGCCCTCGCCCACGAGGAGAAGGTCTCGGCCTCGATCCGCGCCCTCTACCGGCTCGCGGAGTCCGAGGGGGACCTCGACTCCAGGCCGCTGCTCAACTGGTTCCTCGACGAGCAGGTGGAGGAGGAGGCGACGGTCAAGGAGATCGTCGGTCGCGTCAAGATGATCAACGACGACGGCCCCGGCCTGCTCCGCCTCGACGAGGAGCTCGGCGCGCGGCCGGTCGTCGCGACCGCGATCCGCTGACCCCAGCGCAGACCTCCACGCTGACCTCTGTCATCAGACTGCGCTGACCTCCGCGCTCAGATCGCGTCGAACGGCGCGTCCTGCTGCAGCAGACGCGCCGCCCGGACCGCGGCGTCCTCGGCGACGACGAGGTCGTCCACCTCGTCGCTCGTGCCCTCGGCGCGACTGGGGGGCTGCGCGCTGTCGGCCCCGCGATCGTGCGGGGTCGTGATCCGGTGCAGCTCGCGCAGCACCCGGTCGCGGGAGAGCCCCCGCAGGTGCGTCAGCACGAACGGGTCGGCCTGGATGAGCCACGCCAGCTGCGTCAGGACCGCCAGCGCGTGCCGGCACGGGTCGAGCCAGGCCTCGCAGGTGCAGGCCGAACCCAGCTCCCCGCCGTAGGGCAGCAGCTCGACCCCGGCCTCCTCCACCGCCTCGACGAGGGTGTGCGGCAGCTGGCCGGCGAGCAGCACCGCGATCCGGCCCGACTCGGCGGCGACGAGCTCGGTGAACGCCGCGGCGTCGGAGTCGTCGAGCACCGGCACGGTGACCTCCACCGTGAAGGCGTCGTGGCCGTCCGTGACGGCCGCCAGCGCGGTGCCGTCCCCGACGGTGATCGAGCCGACGGCTCCCGCCCGGGCCAGGGACCTCCCCGCCTTCAGGTCATCGGCGCTGAAGGCCGCCTCCTCCACAGCTCGGAGCACCGCCTTGCTCCACCAGGTGCCGCTGCTCCCTCCGCGGCGGGCGGGCAGGCGGGGGTGGCTGGTGCTCACCCCGTCGCTCACCGACGCAGCTCCACGAGGTCGCGGAGATCGGAGTCGGAGAGCTCGGTCAGCGCGGTCTCGCCGCGGGTGAGGACCGAGTCGGCGATGGACCTCTTGCGGGTGAGCAGCTCGGCGATCTTCTCCTCGATCGTGCCCTGGGTGATCGCCCGGTGCACCTGCACCGGGCGGGTCTGGCCGATCCGGTAGGCACGGTCGGTCGCCTGGTCCTCGACGGCCGGGTTCCACCAGCGGTCGAAGTGGATGACGTGGTCGGCGCGGGTGAGGTTGAGCCCGGTGCCACCCGCCTTCAGCGAGAGCAGGAAGACCGGCAGCTCGCCGGCCTGGAAGCGGGCGACCATCGCGTCGCGCTCGCGCACCGGGGTGCCGCCGTGCAGGAACTGGTGCGGCACGCCGGTGCTGGCCAGGTGTCGCTCGAGGAGCCGCGCCATGGCGACGTACTGGGTGAAGACGAGGACGGCACCGTCCTCCGCGATGACCGTGCCCACCAGCTCGTCGAGGAGGTCGAGCTTCTCCGAGCGCCCGCGCAGCTTGGGGTTGGGCTGGCGCAGGAAGTGGGCGGGGTGGTTGCAGATCTGCTTGAGGCCGGTCAGCAGCTTGAGCACCAGCCCGCGCCGGGTCTCCTCGTCGGCCTCCTCGATCCGGCGCATCGACTCGCGCACGAGCGTCTCGTAGAGGACGGCCTGCTCCCGGGTCAGTCCGAGGATGTGGTCGGTCTCGGTCTTGGCCGGCAGCTCGGGCGCGATGCCGGGGTCGGACTTGCGGCGGCGCAGGAGGAAGGGACCGATCAGGTCGGCGAACTGCCGCGCCTTGGTGGGCTCGAGACCCGACTCGATCGGCCCGGCCCACACCTTGCGGAACGCGTTGCGGCTGCCCAGGAGGCCCGGGATCGCCCAGTCGAGGATCGACCAGAGCTCGGTGAGGTCGTTCTCCACGGGCGTGCCCGTCAGCGCCACGCGGGCCCTGCTCGGGATCGTGCGCAGGGCACGCGCCGCGCTCGAGCGGGCATTCTTGATGTGCTGCGCCTCGTCGGCGACCACGAGGTCCCACCGCACCTCGGCGAGCAGTGCCGCGTCGTTGCGCATCGTGCCGTAGGTCGTGAGCACGAAGCCACCGGTGACGTCGTCCAGGTCGCGGGTGCTGCCGTGGTGACGACGCACCGGGACCCCCGGCGCGAAGCGACGGATCTCGGCCTCCCAGTTGCCCAGGAGCGACGCCGGACAGACCACGAGGGTGGGCGCACCACCCGGAGCCGCGTGGGCCCTGGCTCGGTGCAGGTGCAACGCGATCAGGGTGATCGTCTTGCCCAGGCCCATGTCGTCGGCCAGACAGGCGCCCAGGCCCATCGAGGTGAGCTCGGCCAGCCAGGAGAGTCCGCTGCGCTGGTAGTCGCGGAGCTCGGCGTGGAGGCCGGCAGGGACCTCGACGGGGTCGCCGGTGGCGGCGTCGCGGAGCCGGTCGCGCACCTGCAGCAGGCTCGCGCCGACGACTGCCTCGTAGGGCACCTCCTCGATGTCGACGACCCCGGTCAGCGTCGCCGCGAGCGCCTGCACCGGGGTGACGGTGCGGATCAGTCGCTTGCGGGCGCGCTTGATGACCGCGGAGTCCACCGCCACCCAGTTGTCACGCAGCCTGATGATCGGGCTGGTGGCGCGGGCGAGCTCGTCCATCTCGTCGTCGGTCAGCTCCTCACCGTGCAGCGAGAGCTGCCACTCGAAGCCGAAGAGGGCCTGCGGCGCGAACAACCCGTCCTGCAGGGGCTCACCGCGCGGCGCGGCGGACGACCGGCGACCCAGCTCGACGCGCTGGGTGACCTCGCGGTCCAGGTATGTGGGCCACATGACCGGGTGTCCGGCCTCGGTGAGCGCGGCGGCGCCGCGGTCGAGGAGCGACAGGATCTCGTCGGTGTCGAGGGTGATCTCGTCCGGGACCCGCAGGTCGAGCAGCCGCTCCAGCACCGGCCAGGCGTCGGCCGCGGAGCGCAGCGCGATCGACGCGTGGGTGCGCGCACGCTCGCCGAACCCGTGTCCCGCTGCGGGACCGGTCTCCGCCCACAGCTCGGAGGCGTCCGCCAGGTGGGCGGGGTTGTCGACGGCGTGGACCTGGAGGACCAGTCGCACCGCACCGGCGACGAGCTCCTCCTCGTCGGCCTCGAGACGGAACGAGATCGACACCAGGTGCGGACGGTCGTCCCTGCCCCGCGACCGGATCCGGGCGATGCGTTGCTGCAGCTGGTCACTGAAGTCGTCAGGACTCGTCGCCGTCGCCGTCCGCGCCGGGGCCGGCACTCCGTGGCGGGACCGACCAGGCGTGGTGCGGGGCACCGTGTCGACGACCGCGTCGAGCAGGCCGCGCACCATGCCCTCCGCGGTCGCCTCGTCGAAGCCCTCCCACGATCGCGAGCGGGCCAGCTCGGCGATCCGGCGTTCGTCGGCTGCGTCGAGGCCGGCAGCCTGCCAGTACCGGCCCTCGGGGTCGGGTGCGAACCTCCCTGACGCCACCAGCTGGAGACCCAGCAGCGCCGCGCCTGCGAGCAGCGCCACCGAGGGGTGGACGTCGGCCGCGTCGCGGGCCTTGCCCAGCAGCGGGAGCGCACCGCGGATGGGCATCACGATCGTGCGCCGGTCGTCGGTGAACTCGATCGAGCCCTCCCGCGGCGGGTCGGCCACCAGCAGCCTGGCCGGGCCGCTCACCGGGACGAAGCTCATGCAGTCTCCAGACCTCGGTCGTCGACACGATCGCTGCGCTCGGTGCTCGACGAGCGGCACCGAGTGCCATCAGGACGCTAACGCCTCGCACCGACACAAGGTTCCCGCCGGCACGGTCGGACGGGCTAACGTCGAGGGCCATGGACATCGGCCGTGACATCTCCGCCCTGCTCGCCACCCATCCCGTCGTCGACGGCCACAACGACCTGCTGTGGACCGCGCGGGTCACGACCGCCTACGACTTCGGTCGCCTCGACGTCGGTGCGGGCGGCACGCCGACCCACACCGACCTCCCCCGGATGCGCGCCGGCGGCGTGGGCGCGCAGTTCTGGTCGGTCTACGTCCCGTGCCGGCTCACCGGGGACGCCGCGGTCAGCGCGACGCTGGAGCAGGTCGACGCCGCGCGCCTGCTGACCACGACGTACGCCGAACAGCTGGCGTGGGCGACGTCGGCCAACGAGGTCGAGCACGCCTGGGCCGGCGGGCGGATGGCGTCGCTGGTGGGAGCCGAGGGCGGGCACTCCATCAACAGCTCGCTCGGCACGCTGCGCCAGCTGTACGAGCTCGGTGTCCGCTACCTGACGCTCACCCACAACGCCAACACCCCGTGGGCCGACTCGGCGACCGACCGACCGGCCGCCGGAGGGCTCACCTCCTTCGGGCGCGAGGTGGTCCGCGAGATGAACCGGGTCGGCATGATGGTCGACCTCTCCCACGTCTCGACCGACACCATGCGGACGGCCCTCGAGGTCGCCGGCGCACCCGTGATCTTCAGCCACAGCTCGGCGCGCGCGATCACCGACAGTCCGCGCAACGCACCCGACGACGTCCTCGAGACCATGGCGCGCGGCGGTGGCGTGTGCATGGTGACCTTCGTGCCGAAGTTCGTGAACACCGCCTGCGCCGACTGGCACCGCGAGCTGGTCGCCGCCGCCGGCTCTGACGGCATCCCGGAGTCCGACGGCGACGGCTTCGGAGCCTTCGAGGACGCCTGGCTCGTCGACCACCCCCAGCCCACGGCGACGCTGTCCGACGTGGTGCGCCACCTCGAGCACGTCCGCGAGGTGGCCGGCATCGACCACGTCGGGCTGGGCGGCGACTACGACGGCGTGGCGGTGCTGCCCACCGGTCTCGAGGACGTCTCCACCTATCCCGCGCTGCTCGGCGCCCTCGTCGATCGGGGGTGGTCCGCGGACGACCTCGCCCGCGTCACCTGCCGCAACATCCTGCGCGTGATGCGCGAGGTGGAGTCCACCGCGCGAGACCTGTCCGCACAGCGCGGCCCCAGCCTGGCGCGGATCGAGGACCTCGACGGTGTGATGCCGGTCCACTGACCGGGCGGTTGCTCAGCTCTGGGTGGCGAGCACCAGGGGCAGTACGCCGGACGCGCCCGCCCCGCGGATCGCGGTCGCCGCGAGCGTGAGTGTCCAGCCGCTCGCCATCTGGTCGTCGACGAGCAGGACCGTCGCGCCGGGCGGGATGTCGGCGTCGAGGCCGCCCCGGCGGCGCAGGGCTGCCACGCGCTGGGCCGAGTTGGACTGGCCGGCGCGCGGGGGCACCGAGGGGTCGCGGATCGCCCAGGTGCCGACGACCGGGATCTGCATGACGCGCGACAGCCCGTCCGCGAGGTCGCGGGTCAGGGTCGGCCGGGTCGCGGACTCCACGACCACGATCGCGTCGGGACGCGCGGACCACTCAGGCGCCCAGTCCTTCATCACGTCCATGACCGCCTGGGCCAGACCGGGCGGCACCGGGCCGTCGGGCGTGTCCTCCCGGAACAGGGCGCGGAGCGCCTGACCGTGGCCGAGGTCGGTCAACCTGGCCACCGCCCGCCCCGCCTCGGCGCCGGAGGCGATCTTGCCCTTGAGGTCGAGCCCGAGGTGGGCGAGCGCGGTCGGCCACATCCGGCGCGGGTCGATCGCGACTCCGGGACGCGACAACCGCTCGCCCGCCTCGGCGACCGCCGCGTCGCTGACCGAGGTGGAGAGGTCGAGACCTCCGCAGTTGTCACAGCGTCCGCAATCGGTCGCGTCCGGGTCGTCGAGCTGCTCGCGGAGGTAGCGCATCCGGCACACGTCGGTCCTGAGGTAGCCGAGCATCGCCTGCTGCTCACGTTCGCGGGCCTGCGCCACGCGCGCGTAACGGTCGGCGTCGTAGGCCCAGGGCCGGCCGGTCGCGACCCAACCGCCCTGCACCCGCTGGACGGCGCCGTCCACGTCGAGGACCTTCAGCATCGACTCGAGCCGGTTGCGGCCGAGCTCGACGCGGGTCTCCAGGGTCGCGGTGGACAGCGGGCGCCCGGAGTCGGCGAGGGCGGCCAGCGTCTCCCGCACCTGCTCCTCGCGCGGGAAGCCGAGCGAGGCGAAGTAGGCCCAGATGTCGCGGTCCTCGATCTGCGGCAACAGCACCACGGCGGCCTCGTCGGTGCCGCGACCGGCGCGGCCGACCTGCTGGTAGTAGGCGACCGGCGACTGCGGGGCCCCGAGGTTGATCACGAAGCCGAGGCTCGCGTCGAAGCCCATCCCCAGGGCGCTGGTCGCGATGAGCGCCTTCACCCGTCCGTCGACGAGTGCCTGCTCGAGCCCCTGTCGCTCGTCGGGCTCGGTCTGGCCGGAGTAGGCGGCGACCTCCAGACCCCGGCCACGGAGATAGCCCGCGACCTCCTGGGTCGCGGCCACGGTGAGGCAGTAGACGATGCCCGACCCGGGCTGCTCCGCCAGGTGGTCGGCGAGCCAGGCCAGGCGCTGCTCGGGCATCGTGAGGTGGACGACGCCGAGCCGCAACGACTCGCGGTCGAGGGTGCCACGCTGCACCAGGACCTGCGAGTCAGCGGCTCCGTCGGCGTGCACGCCGAGCTGCTCGGCCACGTCGTCGGTGACCCGGGCGTTTGCCGTGGCCGTGGTGGCGAGCACCGGGATGCCGGACGGCAGCTCGGCCAGCAGGGTGCGCAGGCGGCGGTAGTCGGGACGGAAGTCGTGACCCCAGTCGGAGATGCAGTGGGCCTCGTCGACGACCAGCAGGCCGCACGTCGCCGCCAGCCGAGGCAGCACCTCGTCGCGGAACCCGGGGTTGTTGAGGCGCTCCGGGCTGACCAGGAGCACATCGACCTCACCCGCCAAGATCTGGTCGTTGATCGGCTGCCACTGGTCGATGTTGGTGGAGTTGATCGTCACTGCCCGGATCCCGGCGCGCTCCGCGGCCGCGATCTGGTTGCGCATCAGGGCCAGCAGCGGGCTCACGATCACGGTGGGTCCGGCGCCGTCCTCGCGCAGCAGCTTGGTGGCCACGAAGTAGACGGCCGACTTGCCCCAGCCGGTGCGCTGGACCACGAGCGCGCGACGGCGGTCGACCGCCAGGGCCTCGATCGCGGCCCACTGGTCCTCGCGCAGGACTGCGTCGTCGCGACCCACCAGCGCCGTCAGGTGGCGCTCGGCAGCCTCGCGGGCCGAGCGGCGTACGTCGTCGGGGACGGCGGTGGCAGTGGTCATGCGCCCCTGTCTACCAACCGCCACCGACGCTGCGGCCCGCAGGGCGCGGGGCCTCGGCAGCTCAGGTGCCGACCCGGCGCAGCCGCGGCCCGGGTGCGGGGAGCGTCGCCGCGTCGCGGAAGGACTCCCCGACGAGCACCGGCACGACCTCGCTGACGTCGTGCTGGGCGGCGATCCGGACGTCGGCGGCGAAGCCCACGCCGGCCAGCTCGACACCGCTCGCGCACGCGAGCAGGTCCGCCGGGAGCGTCACCGCCTGCCAGGCCGCGACGGCCATCGTGGCCTCGGGGCCGGCCGGGGCCGGGTCCTCGAGCAGGTCCACCAACGCCGCGAGGACGGCGCCCGCGCCCCAGAGGTCCTCGACGGCCGGGCGCAGGGTGTCGTCGTGCCACCGCTCCCCGGCAGGTACGACGACCACGCTGGCGCCCGCCGCGACCTTCGGCGCCAGCCACCGGGCCACCGCACCGGCGTTGCGCAGGCAGGCGCCGACGACCTGTGCCCCGGAGTCGGCGAGCCCGAAGGCGATCGTCGAGCCGTTGGGCGACGGCAGCACCAGGCGCTCGAGCCCCTCCACCTCCGCGAGGCTCGCCGGCGACAGGGAGATGTGGCGGGCGTCGCCGCGCGACATGGCCTCGAACCGACCCACCGCCAGCGTCGCCCCGTGGCGTACGGCGTGCTCCGCCGCCCGCGCGTCACGCCACCGGAACGGGAACACCTCGATGCCGCGTTCGAGGGCGACGGTCAGGGTCGTGGTGAAGGACAGCACGTCGACGACCACCGCGTAGTCCGCCGGCACCGCCTCGGCACCCGTCGGCCCCCACTCCATGCGCAGGCGGTGGTCCGACTGGTCGTGCCCCGGCGACGCCCCGCCGGTCACCAGATCCGGACCCGGCTCTCCGGCTCGAGCCAGAGGCCGTCACCGGGCTGGGTCTCGAAGACCTCGTGGAACTCGTCGAGGTTGCGCACGATGTTGGCGCGGAACTCCGCCGGGCTGTGCGGGTCGATGGTGAGGTATTGCAGCTCCTGCTCCTTGCGGCGCTTGGTGCGCCACACGTGGCTCCAGTTGAGGAACAGCGTGCGACGATCGTCGACCGTGGCGTCGCCCTCGCGGCTGATCACGTAGGCCTTGTGGGCGATGGTCAGTCCGCCGAGGTCGCCGATGTTCTCGCCGACCGTCAGGCTGCCGTTGACGTGCTCACCGGGCAGCGTGCGCGGCTCGAACTCGTCGTACTGCGCGACGAGGGCCTGCGACTTGGCCTCGAAGGCGACCTTGTCGTCGGCGGTCCACCAGTCGTGCAGGTTGCCGTCGCCGTCGTACTGCGCGCCCTGGTCGTCGAAGCCGTGGCCGAGCTCGTGCCCGATGACCGCGCCGATGCCGCCGTAGTTCTCCGCCTCGTCGGCGTCCGGGCTGAAGAACGGCGGCTGCAGGATCGCTGCCGGGAAGCAGATCTCGTTGGTGCCGGGGTGGTAGTAGGCGTTGACGGTCTGCGGGAGCATCAACCACTCGTCGCGGTCGACCGGCTGACCGACCTTCTCCAGCTGTCGGTCGGTCTCGAAGGCCGAGGCCGCGTTGACGTTGGCCATCAGGTCGTCCGCGGAGATCGTCAGTGCGGAGTAGTCGCGGAACTGCGTGGGATAGCCGATCTTGGGATAGAAGCGGTCGAGCTTGTCGTAGGCCTTCTGCTTGGTGTCCTCGCCCATCCAGTCGAGCGTCTCGATCGAGCGGCGGTAGGCCGTGACGAGGTTGGCAACGAGCTCGTCCATCATCTCCTTCGACGTCGGCGGGAAGTGCCTGCTGACGTAGACCTCGCCGACAGCCTCGCCGACGGCGCCCTCGACGAAGTCGACGCCGCGCTTCCACCGCGCCCGCAGCTCGGGCGTCCCGTTGAGGGTGCGACCGTAGAAGTCGAAGTTGGCCTGGACGAACTCGTCCGGCAGGTAGGGGGCGCAGCTGCGGATGATCCGTGCGTGCAGGATGTCGTGCCACGCCTCGATGGGCATCGTCTCCAGCACGGTGGACAGACGGGAGAAGAAGTCGGGCTGCATCACGATCGTGGTGCGCAGCGTCTCCTCGGTGCCACCGAGACCGGTGACGTAGGCGATCCAGTCGAACGCCGGGCAGAGCTCGAGGAGCTCCTCGAGGCTCTTGTGGTTCGTCGTCTTCTGAACGTCGCGCGTCTCGGCGGCCTCCCAGTGCCCCTCGGCCAGCCTGGTCTCGTAGGCGAGCACGGTGTCGGCTCCACCCGACGGGTCGTCGTGACCGCTGAGGGTGAGCAGCGTGGTGAGGTAGGCGAGGTACTTGGCGCGGATCTCGGTGAACTTGTCGTCGCGGTAGTAGGACTCGTCGGGCAGGCCGAGGCCGCCCTGCGCGAGGTAGACGACGTTCGTCGAGGCGTCGTTGCGGTCGGGGGTGATGTAGGAGCCGAACAGACCGGGCCCGCCGATGCGCTCGAAGTCACCGAGGAAGGCAGCCAGCTCGCTCAGGTCGCTGATCGAGTGGGCGCGGTCGAGCAGGCCCTGCACGGGCTGCAGACCCTTCGCCTCGATGGTGTCGGTGTCCATGAAGGAGCGGTAGAGGTCCGCGATCTTGCGCTCCTGGGCGTCGAGGTCGGCCACGGGTCGGTCGGCGAGCTCGGTGATGATGTCGCGGACCTGCTGCTCCGCGGCGTCGGCCAGCGCGATGAAGGCGCCCCAGCTCGACTTGTCGGAGGGGATCTCGGTCTCCTCCAGCCATCGGCCGTTGACGTGGCCGAAGAGGTCGTCCTGCGGGCGGATGTCAGGGTTCATGCCGTCGCGGGCAGCGTCGAGGATCGTCACGCAGCGACCCTAACGCGGTCGGGCCAGCAGCGTGCCTCAGCGCATCCGTACGACTGACTTGCCGAGGGTGCGGCGCTCATCCATGTCGACGAGGGCCCGCCCGAAGTCGCCGAGGTCGTAGGTCGCACCGATCGGCGGCTTGACGACGCCGGACTCGATCATCGGTGCGAGGCGGTGCCACTGCTGCTGCATGTATCCGGGGCGGGCCATGGCGTAGGCGCCCCAGCCGACGCCGCGGACGTCGGTGTTGGCGAGCAGCAGCCGGTTGACCTTGACCTCCGGGATGCCGGCGCCGGCGGCGAACCCGACGACCAGGAGCCGGCCCTGCTCGGCCAGGCAGCGCAGCGAGTCGGTGAACGCGGGGCCGCCGACCACGTCGAGGACCACGTCGACGCCCCTGCCGCCGGTGAGCTCGGTGACAGCGCCCCTGAAGTCCGGGCCGACCACGACCTCGTCGGCGCCGGCCGCGCGCGCGAAGGCTGCCTTCTCGTCCGTGCTGACCACCGCGATCGTGCGGGCGCCGAGGCCCTTGGCGACCTGGAGGGTCGCGGTGCCGACGCCTCCGGCCGCACCGTGGACGAGGACCGTCTCCCTCTCGCGCAGCCCCCCGCGCTCCTCGAGCGCGAACAGGGCGGTCAGGTAGTTCATCGGCAACGCGGCGCCCTCGTCGTACGACATCTCGTCGGGCAGCGCGAAGGTGAAGATCGCCGGGTTGGCGACCTGCTCGGCCGCACCGCCGTGGAGGTTGACCCCCGCGACCCGCTGACCCGCGGTGAATCCGCTCGACTCCGCGGCGCCCGGGTCGAGGACCACGCCGGCGAAGTCGACGCCGAGGGTGAAGGGAGGCTCGGGCTTGACCTGGTATTCGCCGCGACTCAGCAGGAGGTCGGGGAAGGCGACACCGACGCTGTGCACCTCGACGAGCACGTCGTGGGCCGTCGCGGTGGGCCCTGCGACCTCGCGCACCTCGATGTCGGTGGGACCGGTGAGCGTGACGACCTGGACTGCCTTCATCCCCGGAGGCTAACCGACGGCTGTGACCTCGCTGAGCTCGAAGTGCATCGGGTCGGTGTAGCGCCAGTCGCCACCCCAGGCGAAGCCCCACTTCTTGAAGATCGCCACGACCGCGCGGCTCATCTCCCCGACCGTGCCGCGACCGTTGCCGGGGGCGTTGAGGTCGAGCGCCAGGCCGAAGGCGTGGTTGGAGAGCGTGGTGGTGCCGGCGATGAAACGTGGGTAGTAGCACCCGGCGTACTCGCCGGGATCGATCTGAGCAGCCAGGCCGCCCTGCTCGACCTCGGTCAGGGCCGCGCGCAGCTGCGGGAAGAGGTCCTTGTGGCAGGTGACGCTGCCCAGGATCGGCACCACCTCGGTGCGGATGTTGGCCGCCACCCACGCCTGCTCCGGGGCGATCCGGCCGCCACCGACGACGGTGTAGCGGTAGGTGCCGATCACGCTGCCCAGCGTGCCGTCCGTCGGGATCGCGGTGAGCCGGGCCTCGGGGTCGAGGCCCAGTCGCGAGGCCACGTCGAGCATCTGCACCGAGACGTCCCTGCCGACCAGCCTCTCCAGCGGCCTGCGGATGGTCGCCGGGGTGATGTCGTCGGTGGAGATCAGCAGGCCGTTGTCGGTGGACATCGCGATGTCATCGGCCCAGGCGGTGTTGACGACCATGTCGATCGTCGGGACCTGGGGGGTGTAGGCACCCACGTGCAGGCTCGGGGCGGAGTCGTTGAGGCCCAGGCGGATCCTCCCGTCCTGGTCGGCCAGCCGCCTGGCGACCTTCTCGTCCGTCGCCAGCTCACCTCCCGCGACCCGGTCCCAGGCCTCCTGGAAGTCGGCCACGTCGGCCCGGGTGAAGAGCCGGTAGGCACCGGGATCGACCGCCGCGACGGTCAGCACCCGGCTCTCCAGGCTGACCTGCGCCAGCCCGATCCGCTCGGTGTGGGCGACGCCCTCCAGCTTCTCGACCCGCCGGACGAGGTCGTCGTCGAGGGCCTGGTCCCACTGCACGAGGATGTCGGCGCTCCACAGACGTCCCTCGCGCCTACCGGGAGGCTCGACCGCGTGCGCCGGGTCGGCGACCGCGCCAACGGGCTCGGGCGTCCGCGTCGTCGGTGTGACGCTCGTCGTCGGAGCCCGGGACGGGTCCGGATCCGCGGCCGTGCCCTGGTCGCTGCACGCCGCGAGGACCAGCGCCAGCGCAGCGGTGAGCGCCACCGGGGCCCCCCGTCGTACGCGCATGGGGAAATCCTAGGCAGTGGCTGATGGGAGGCGTCGGGGGATCGCGACCCACGACACCACCCCGCCGAGCGCGAGCAGCGCGGCGCAGATGAGCATCGCGGAGGCGTAGGCCGCGTCGAAGGTGGCCGGGTCGCGGTAGTCGTCGCCGCTCAGCCCGACGACCATCGGCAGTGCCGCGACCGCGAGCAGGGACCCCGCGCGGGCGACCGCGTTGTTGATGCCGCTGGCGGTGCCGGTGACCTCGTCGGGCGCCGCGGCCAGCACGGTCGCGGTCAACGGGGCGACCATCAGCGCCAGCCCCAGGCCGAAGACGGTCAGGCCGGGCGCGACGTCGCGCCACCACACGACGTCCGGCCCGACGGCCAGCAGCCCGAGGGTGCCGGCTGCCATCACGATCGGTCCGACGGTCATCGGGATGCGTGGCCCGATGCGCTGGGCGAGCGCACCGCCGCGGGCGGCCAGGAACAGCATGCACGCCGTGATCGGCAGCGTGGCGAGGCCGGCCTCGAGCGCGTCGTAGCCGCCGACGGTCTGGAGCTGCAGGACGAGGAAGAACAGCAGGGCGCCGAGGGCCGCGTAGACGACCAGGGTCATCGCATTGGCGGCGCTGAACGTGCGGTCGGCGAAGAGGCCGAGCGGCACCATCGGCTCGGTGGTGCTTCGTTCCACCAGCACGAAGGCGACCGCGGCCAGCAGGGCGAGGCCGGCCGCCCACCACGTCGCCGGACCGCCGGCGTCGGTCAGCGCCCAGGTCGTGCCGGCCAGGGCGAGCGAGGCCAGAGCCGCGCCGGGGACGTCGAAGCGACCGTGCGCGCGGGGGTCGCGGGTCTCCGGCACCCAGCGCTGCGCGAGCCACACGGTCACGGCCGCCAGCGGCAGGTTGATCAGGAAGATCCAGCGCCAGGACGCGTGGTCGATCAGCAACCCGCCGACGAGCGGTCCGAGCGCGGACGCGATCCCGCCGAGCCCGGACCAGGCGCCGATCGCCAGGCTGCGGTCCTCGGCGCGGAAGGCCCCCTGGATCATCGCCAGGCTGCCGGGGGTGAGCAGCGCCCCACCGATGCCCTGGAGCACTCGGGCGGCGATGAGCACCTCGGCCGTGGGCGCGAGCCCGCACAGCAGCGAGGCCAGGGCGAACCAGATAGTCCCGATCACGAAGACCCGGCGCCGGCCGAGCCGGTCGCCGAGGGCCCCGCCGAGCAGGATCAGGGACGCCAGCGAGAGGAAGTAGCCGTTGGTGATCCACTGCAGCTGCGACAGCGAGGCGTCGAGGTCCTCGCCCATCGAACGCAGGGCAACGTTGACCACCGTGCCGTCGAGCAGCGTCATCCCCGACCCGAGGGTGGCAGCAGCGATCACGGCCCGCGCTGTCGGCGTACCCCACACGACCCCACTCACCTGGCTCACCCTAGGGGTCGGTGCTGCTGGATGCGCGCCGAGATCCACGCCTGGTCGGCGTTGCGAACCCCCGGGTAACCGCCTGTCCATCGGGTTCTCGGGCGTTGCAACGGTCGATAACCTCACCGAGCACCGGGTAGCCGTGGTTCGCCCCGCGGCCGACGCTGACCACCCGCCCGGCGACCGCTAGATTGAGCGCCATGCAGCCACCCTTCGGCATCGACTTCGGCGGCACCGGCATCAAGGGCGCGCCCGTCGACCTCACGGTCGGCGACTTCGCCCACGCTCGCGTCCGCATCGACACCCCCAAGCCGGCCGACCCGCAGGCCGTGGCGGAGGTCTTCCAGCAGATCGTGGACAGCTTCGCGCACGCGACGACCCCGGTCGGTGTGACCGTGCCCGGCATCGTGCGGCGCGGGGTGGTCCTCTCGGCCGCCAACATCGACAAGTCCTGGATCGGCGAGGACGCCGACGCGATCTTCACCCGCAAGCTGGGTCGCGAGGTCCACGTCGTCAACGACGCCGACGCGGCCGGCCTGGCAGAGGCGGAGTACGGCGCTGCCAAGGGCCGACAGGGCCTCGTCATGGTCATCACGCTGGGCACCGGGATCGGGTCGGCGATGATCTTCGACGGCCAGCTCGTGCCCAACTCCGAGATGGGCCACCTCGAGATCGACGGCGCCGTCGCCGAGGTGCGAGCCGCGACGAGCGCCCGCGAGCGCGAGGGTCTGAGCTGGAAGCAGTGGTCCGAGCGGCTCACCGCCTACTTCCGCCACCTCGAGCGACTCTTCACCCCGGACCTGTTCGTGATCGGCGGCGGCGTCAGCAAGTCGTGGGAGAAGTTCGGCCACCTGATCGAGGTCGACACGGAGATGGTCCCGGCCAAGCTGGAGAACCGTGCCGGGATCGTCGGCGCGGCGCTGGTCGCGCACCGCAAGGCGGAGCTGAGCGCCTAGCTAGGAGCCGGGACCCGGCTCCAGCACCTGCTCGAAGGCCTCGATCGCCCCGCGCAGGTAGCGCTCCACCACGGCGCGCTCGTCGTCGCTGAACCCGCGGTCGAGACGGTCCAGGGCGATGAACATCGGCAGCAGGTGCCCGACCACCTCGCTGCGTCCGGAGTCGGTCAGCACCAGCTCCGTACGACGTCGGTCGGCCGTGTGCGGACGGCGTTCGACGTGCCCGTGCGCCACCAGGCGGTCCACGATCCCGGTGGCCGCCGCAGTGGAGACCTCGAGCCGTCGGGCCACCTCGGCGGGACCTATCTGCTCGCGAGCCAGGTGCTCCAGGGTGACGAGCTCGGTGCCGCTGATCCCGGCGCGCCGGGCGATGACGTGGTTGACCCGCGCCCCGGTGCTGACCAGCTCGCGCAGCGCCTCGAGGCTCGCCGAGGCGTCCCAGCCCTCGGACGGCTCCTGCGGGGGGTTCATGGTGATCTCCATCTTGCCAAGCAGGTGATCGATCGCTAACTTGCTTAGCAACATACTCGCTTAGTCACGCGCATCCTAGGAAGTCCTGTGCCCGGTCACCACCCCCCTGCTCCCGCCCGCTTCGTCTCCGGCCGTCGTACGGCGTGGCTGGTGGCCCTGGTGCCCCTCCTGCTCGCGCTCGCGGTCATCGCCCTGGTGCCTGAGGGCGAGCGCGAGAACAGCGCGATCGACACCCTTCCCGCCGGCGCGGACAGCACCCTCGCCGTGGAGCTCGCCGACGAGCTGCCCGAGGACGACGGCCAGGTCGCGATCGTGCTCTGGACCGCTGTGTCCGGCGAGATCGGCCCGGCCGCTGTGCAGGACCTCGACGCGCAGGCGGTCGAGCTGCTCTCGCAGGCGGGAGGTCGCGACGGCGGCCGACCGGGTGCACAGCCGGGTGAGCAGCCGGGTGAGCAGCCGGGCGGCGAGCGGACCGGACCGGTCGTGGTGGCAGAGGACCGTACGGCAGCCTTCGCCGCCATCGCGGTGACGTCGACGTCAGCGACCGACAACATCGACAGGGTCGACGACCTGCGCGAGCAGCTGCGCCAGGACGCTCCCGACGGCCTCGAGGTCCAGGTCACCGGGCCCGCCGGCATCCAGGCCGACCTCGGCAAGGTCTTCGACGGCGCCAACCTGCGCCTGCTGCTCTCCACCGCCGGCGTGGTGGCGCTGCTGCTGATCATCACCTACCGCAGCCCGGTCCTGTGGCTGGTGCCGCTGACGGTCGTCGGCATCGCCGACCGCCTGTCCGCGATCGTCGCGACCAACGTCCTGGACCTCACCGGTGTGGCCTGGGACGAGTCCACCATCGGCATCCTCAGCGTGCTCGTCTTCGGTGCCGGCACCGACTACGCCCTGCTGCTGATCTCGCGCTACCGCGACGAGCTCAAGAAGGAGGACTCCCGCCACCTCGCGATGGCGCGCGCCGTCGCCCGCACCGCGGAGGCGGTGGCGTCCAGCTCGATCACCGTCGTGCTCGGTCTGCTGACCCTGCTCCTCTCGACGATCCCCACCACGCGCGGCCTCGGACTCGCATGCGCCGTGGGTGTGGTCATCGCTGCGACCTTCGCGCTCGTCGTACTCCCTGCCGCGCTGGTGCTGTTCGGTCGCTGGGTGTTCTGGCCCCAGGTCCCTCGCCTCGGTGACACCGTCCTGGTCGACTCCGACTCCTCGCTGTGGCACCGCGTCGGCGACGCGGTCGCCCACCGCCCGCGCACCTTCGTGGTCGGCACCGTCCTGGCCCTCGCCGTCCTCGCGAGCGGCACGCTCGGCATCAGCACCGGTCTCGACCCGTCCGACCAGTTCCTCGAGAAGCCCGAGGCGATCTCCGCCGCGGAGCGCCTCGGCGAGTCGTTCCCGGCCGGCACCGGCGACCCGGTCCGGGTCGTCACCCGCGCCGAGCCCGAGCAGGTGCTCGCGGCCGTCGAGGAGGTCGGCGGCGTCAGCTCCGCCCGCGTGACGACCACCGGAGACGGCGTGGCCCGCATCGACGCCGTGCCCGACGCGGATCCCGGCAGCGACGCCGCGCAGGCGATCGTGACCGACGTCCGCGCGGCCGTCGCGGACTTCGACGACACCCACGTCGGCGGCGGTGACGCGGAGGCGCTGGACGCCAAGGACTACGCCGCCCGCGACCGGCTGCTGATCCTGCCCCTGATCCTGCTGCTGGTGCTGGGCGCACTGCTCCTGCTGCTGCGCTCGATCGTCGCGCCGGTGCTGCTCGTGGCCACGGTCGTCGCGACGTACGCCGCCAGCATGGGCGCCTCGTGGTGGCTGTTCCAGGGCGTCTTCGGCTTCGAGGCGATGGACACCGGGGTGCCGCTGCTGGCGTTCCTGTTCCTGGTCGCCCTCGGGGTCGACTACAACATCTTCCTGGTCACCCGCGCCCGCGAGGAGGCGCGCGAGCACGGCACCCGGACCGGGATGCTGCGGGCCCTGACCGCGACCGGTGGCGTGATCACCAGCGCCGGCATCCTGCTGGCCGCCGTCTTCGCGGTGCTGGGTGTGCTCCCGCTGGTGGTGCTCGCCCAGCTCGGCGCGATCATCTTCGTCGGCGTGCTGCTCGACACCCTCGTCGTACGTACGGTGCTGGTGCCGGCGCTGGCGCTGACGCTGGGCGAGACGTTCTGGTGGCCGCGGCGGGTGACCGGCTGAGGCTGGGGTGCCTGTGCAGGAGTCACCGCTTGAGCGGTGACTCCTGCGCGATTGGGGCGTTGCAACGGCCCAACCGCGCAAAACTTCCCCCACCCGCCCCCGAGCTCAGCCGTCCCGACCGCTGATGGCGGCCGCGACTCGCTTGGTCACGTCGGGGTGGAAGACGCTCGGGATGATGAAGGCCGGGTGCAGCTCCTCGGCGCTGACCGTGTCGGCGATCGCCTTGGCCGCGCGCAGCAGCATGTCGATGGTGACCTCGTCGGCGCCGGCGTCGAGGAGCCCGCGGAAGACGCCGGGGAAGGCGAGCACGTTGTTGATCTGGTTGGGGTAGTCGGAGCGCCCCGAGGCCACCACGGCGGCGTACTTGCCTGCCTCCGCCGGGTCGACCTCCGGGTCGGGGTTGGCCAGGGCGAAGACGACGGGCTTCGGTGCCATGCTCGGGATCCACTCGGCGTCGAGGATGCCCGGGGCGGACACGCCCACGAAGACGTCGGCGTCCACGAGGACCTCCTGCAGGGAGCCGGTCGCGCGCCGCGGGTTGGTGGCGCCGGCGAGCTCGAGGTGCGACTGCGACAGCGAGTCGTCGTCGGCCGACAGCGCACCCTCCCGGTCGACCACGACCACGTCGTACGCCCCCGCGGCCAGCAGCAGCGTCACGATCGCCGTGCCCGCGGCGCCGGCGCCGGACACCACGATGCGGACCTCGGCGAGCTGCTTGTCCACGCAGCGCAGGGCGTTGGTCAGCGCCGCGAGGACGACGATGGCGGTCCCGTGCTGGTCGTCGTGGAAGACGGGGATGTCGAGCGACTCGCGCAGCCGGCGCTCGATCTCGAAACAGCGGGGGGCGGCGATGTCCTCGAGGTTGATCCCGCCGAAGCCCGGTGCGATCATCTCGACGGCCTTGACGATCTCGTCGGTGTCCTGGGTGGCCAGACAGATCGGCCAGGCATCGATGTTCGCGAAGCGCTTGAACAGCGCCGCCTTGCCCTCCATCACCGGCAGCGCCGCGCCGGGACCGATGTTGCCCAGGCCCAGGACTGCGGACCCGTCGGTGACGACCGCGACCGAGTTGCCCTTGATGGTGAGCTTGCGGACGTCCTCGGGGTTCTCGTAGATCGCCATCGACACGCGCCCGACGCCCGGCGTGTAGGCCATGGAGAGGTCGTCCCGGGTCCGCAGCGGCACCTTGGAGGTGACCTCGATCTTGCCGCCGAGGTGCAGCAGGAACGTGCGGTCGCTCACCTTGTGCACGGTGACGCCCTCGACCGCGGCCACCGCAGCGACCAGGTCCTGGGAGTGGTCGGCGTCGGCCGCCGAGCACGTCACATCGACCACGAGGCGGTCGTGGCGCGACTCCGTCACGTCGATCGCGGTCACCACACCGCCGCTCGAGGCGATCGCGGTCGCGACAGCACCGACGACTCCGTGGTCCGGTGCGGTGTACAACCGCATGGTGATCGAGTACGACGATGCAGTGGCGGCCATGGGCTGACCCTCCCCCCACAGCGGGGTTACGGGCAAGTCACCTTCGCCTAGGCTCGCCCTGTGAGGACTGAGTTCAGCGACCACGCCGAGGCCCATCGCTACGAGCTGCGTGCCGACGGCGAGGTCCTCGGCCACATCGTCTACCGGCTCGCAGGCGAGGTGATCACGCTGGTCCACACCGAGGTCGACCCCGCCCACAGCGGGCAGGGCCACGCTGCGACCCTCGCCCGGGGCGCCCTCGACGACGCGCGAGCACGCGGCCTGGTCGTCGTGGCGTCGTGCCCCTACATCGCGTCGTACGTCGCGAAGCACCCGGACTACGCCGACCTGGTCACCACGCATGGCTGAGACCGAGGTCGACGAGGTGGGTGCCGCACTCGGCCGCCGGCTGGGGTTCGTCACGCGCCCGCTGCGAGCGCTCGTCAACGCGCCCCACCTTCTCGTCCTGCTGGTGCTCGCCCTGTGGGTCGGGTGCTCGCTGACCTACGCCGTGCTCGAGGACAAGGGCCCGATCGAGGGCCTGTGGTGGGGCATCGTCACCGGTTCCACCGTCGGCTACGGCGACTTCTACCCGGCCACGACCGCCGGACGCGCGGTCGGTGCCGTCCTCATCGTCACCATGCTCATCTTCGTGCCGATCGCGATCGGCCACGTGATCGCCACCCTGGTGTTCGACAAGGAGTCGCTCGCCGTGGCGACGGTCCTCGAGGACGTCCACGAGCGCATCGACCGCATCGAGCACCTCACCCTCGCCTCGCTCGAGGCGCAGCACGGCCTCGAGTGGCTCGAGCAGCGGCTGGCCGAGTACGACGCCAAGGACGCCGCCAGCACCGACGTCGCCGAGCAGATGCTTGCGATGTTCAGCCAGAACAACGACCCCGACCACCCCACCCCGGACCCCGCTGGAGGACCCCGATGACCACCACCCCGCGCCGCCGCATGCGGTCCGCGAGCATCTCGCTCGGGATCACCGCGGTGATGGCCTCCAGCCTGACCGGGTGCGCCTCCAACGCCGACTATGCCGCGGTCTGCGTCAACCCCGACACCCAGGAGCGCGTCACCGACGACGAGTGTGACGACGACTCCGACTACAACGGGACCGGGTCCGGCTTCTTCTGGTACTACCTCGCAGCCAGCTCGCGGGTCCCTGCCATCGGCTCGAGGACCTCGGGCGGCACCTTCACCGGCAGCACCCTCAACGGCACCGTGCAGCGCGGCGGCCTGCCCTCCACCGGGGGCTCCACCGTCAAGTCCAGCACCACCAAGGGCGGTTTCGGCGGCAGCTCCCGCGGCTTCGGCTGACCCGCTGCGCCACCCGCACCCCCCGACGTACGCCGCCCTCCCATCCGCTTGGAGAACCCGTGACCGACCTGCTCAACGCCCTGTTCCATGCCGTCGCCTACGCCCTCGTCGGGGGCGCGATGCTCGTCGTGGCCTACTACGTCCTCGACCTGGCCACCCCCGGCCACCTCGGCACGCACCTGCGGGGGGTGGATGAGAACGGCCTCGAGTCGGTGCACGCGCACTCCCGCTCGGCCGGCGTGGTGACGTCCGCCTGGCTGATCTCCAACGCGGCGGTGCTCTTCACCGCGATCTGGACCAACGGCGAGACGTCGCTCGGCTGGGCGCTCGCCTGGACGATCAGCTTCGGCGCGCTCGGCATCGCGCTCAACACGCTGATGTTCTTCGCGGTCGAGGCGATCACCCCCGGCAACCTGCGCAGGATCGTCACCGACCCCGGTCCGGTGCGGCCCCTGGCCTACGTCGCCGCATCGGTCGCGCTGTCCGTGGGCGCCATCGTCTGCGCCAGCATCGCATGAGGACCGCCTGATGTGGCGCCACCGGTCGCGCGCCCGTGAGGGCTGGCGCGAGAAGGTCGTCGAGCAGGGACTGGTGTTCCCGACCACGAAGATGCCGGACGGCTCCGAGCTCCCCTACTGGAACGAGGACGCCTGGTACGAGGTGACCATGGAGGAGGTGGAGACCCTCGAGGCCGCCACCGAGGAGCTGTGGGCGATGTGCCTCGCGGCCGTCACCCGGATGGCGACCACGATGAGCGACGAGCGCCTCGGCCTGCCGCCCGGCTCGCTCGACGTCGTACGCCGCTCGGTGGAGGCCGGCGACCCGGCGCTCTACGCCCGTTTCGACCTCGCCTACGGCGCCGACGGTGCGATCAAGATGCTCGAGATCAACGGCGACACCCCGACCGGCCTGGTGGAGACCGGGATCATCCAGTGGAACTGGATGGAGGACGTGATGCCGGAGATGGACCAGTGGAACTCCGTCCACGACCGCCTCGTCGCGGGCTGGCGCAAGCTGCGCCGCTCCGGGCACTTCGACGGTGACCGGTTGCACTTCCTCTACGACCTGGGCGAGGAGGACTCCTACGACGGCGGCGAGATGGAGATGACCGTCCACTACCTGATGGACGCGGCGATCCAGGGTGGGTGGCTGACCCTCGCGCACCCGATGGCGGAGGTGGGCTGGAACCCCGACGCCCGGGAGTACCGCGACGTCCACGACGAGCCGATCCGCAACGCCTTCAAGCTCTACGCCTGGGAGGAGATGCTCGCCGAGCCGTTCGGCCGCCATGTCGTCGACCGGGCCGAGGCCCGACCCACGCGGTGGATCGAGCCGGCGTGGAAGGTGCTGCTGAGCACCAAGGCGCTGCTGCCCGTGCTGTGGGAGATGTATCCCCGCCACCGGCTGCTGCTCCCGGCCTACTTCGACGAGCCGCGCGACATGGAGCGCTGGGTCGCCAAGCCCCTGCACGGGCGCGAGGGCGACAACATCCGCATCCACCTCGACGACATGATCGAGGATGTCGTGATGCCCGGCGGCTACGGCGCCGAGGGCTGGGTCTACCAGGCCTACACCGACCTGCCGAGCTTCGAGGGCAACCGCGTGGTGCTCGGGTCGTGGATCGTCGACGGCGAGGCCGCCGGGATGTTGGTGCGGGAGTCGGACAGCATGGTCACCGACTACTTCTCCCGCGTCGCCCCGCACGTCATCTCCGACGGGCTCGCGCCCAACGAGGCGCAGGTCGCCGAGTGGCTGGCGGAGCGCGTCGGCCCCGACGCACCGTCGCTGCGGTGAGTCAGAGGGCCTTCTCGATGTGCTTGGTGAGGTCCTCGGGCTTCGTGGTCGGCGCGTAGCGGTCGATGACCGCCCCGTCGCGGCCGATGAGGAACTTGGTGAAGTTCCACTTGATCTTCGAGCCGAGCATGCCGCCCTTGGAGTCCTTGAGCCAGGCGAAGAGCGGGTGCGCGGCGTCGCCGTTGACGTCGACCTTGGAGAAGAGCGGGAAGGACACGCCGAAGTTCTTCTCGCAGAAGTCGGAGATCTCCGCCTCGGTGCCGGGCTCCTGCCCGCCGAACTGGTCGCACGGGAAGCCGAGGACGACCAGACCCTGGTCGGCGTAGGTGTCCTGCAGCTCCTGGAGCCCCTTGTACTGGCCGGTGAACCCGCACTGCGAGGCGGTGTTGACCACGAGCACGACCTTGCCGTCGTACTGGGCGAGGTCGGTGTCGGTGCCGTCGATGGCCGGCGCCGAGAAGTCGGAGAGAGTCGTCATGCTCCCGAGTCTGCCAGCCGGTCGGCTACGGGCGCCTCGCCGAACCTTCCGCCGAAGGCCCACTCCTCCAGCGGTCTGCGCACCCGCGCCCTGTGGTCGCGGGCGGCGGTGCGCTCGTCGACGTCCGCCGGGTCGCCCGCCACCCCGACGGCGATACCGGCGAGCAGCTGGTGGGTGGACGGTACGCCGAGGGCCTCGGCAAGGGCGTCGTGGTCGAAACCGGCGAACTGGTGGGCGTGCAGTCCCATCGACCGCGCCTGGAGCGTCAGGTGCGCCGCGGCCTGGCCGACGTCGTGGAGCGCGTAGCCGCTGACCTTCGCGGCATCGGGCTCCTCGCCCGGCCGCACGTGGGCGGCGGTGAGGAAGACGACCGACGCCCGCGGGACCCAGCCGGAGTTGCCGCGGCTGAGGGTGGCGACGAGCCGGTCGTGGTTGGCCGTGCCCGGCACGCAGACGAAGAACAGCCACGGCTGGCTGTTGCCGGCGCTCGGGGCCCACTGGGCCGCGCGCAGCAGGGTCTCGATCTCGGCGTCGCTGAGCCGGTGCGCGTCGTCGTACACGCTGGCGCTCCAGCGCGACCGCATCGGCTCTGCGAGACGCTCGGCGCCGGGCTGGGGGGCTTGCGGACGTTCGGGCTCGGTCACGGTCGAAGTATGTCCGCCGTAGACGCGCGGGCATTGGTCGACCTCAGCGCGAGGGACGAGCGTGGGACCACTGCCTGCCCCCGACCAAGGTCCGCGCGTCTCCGGCTCACTCGTCCAAGGCATCGAGCTCGGCCAACGCGGACTCCCAGCGCTCGCGCCGCTCGGCGTCCGACTGCTCCCACCATGTCGGCCCGCGCTCGCCGAGTCCGACCTTGGCGAGCTGCGTGCGGTGCCGGGTGGCCGCCAGCGCGGCGTCGTCGGATGCGGTCCTGACCCCCGAGCGACCACGACCCAGGTGGCTCTTGAGCCGGGCCAGCTCATCGGTGGGGATGGCGGGGTCCGTACGCCGCCAGCGTCGGCCGTCGACGACGAGCCACTTCTCGTCCTCGGTCGGCTCGGTCATGGGGCCGAGCATGCCGCATCCCGGAAACGACGAAGGCCCCGGGATCCGGGGCCTTCGATCTGTGCGCGAGGGGGGATTTGAACCCCCACGCCCTTTCGGACACTGCGACCTGAACGCAGCGCGTCTGCCGTTCCGCCACTCGCGCGAGAAGCAGCGGCAAAGATACCCCACGCTCATCAGACGCTCCCAATCGCACCGTTCCGGCGGGGCGGCACCCACGTGTGACCCGAACCGGCCGGTACGCTCGGCGGCACCGCCCGGGCGGTGTGTGAAGCCTGCCCACCCACGACGAGGCACGTGAGCGCGAGACAGGAGGCAGTCGATGAACCCCCTTCAACGCTTCGAGCAGCGGCTCGAGCACGCCATCTCCGGGGTCTTCGCGCGCGCCTTCCGCAGTGCCGTGCAGCCCGTCGAGATCGCGGCTGCCCTGCAGCGCGAGTGCGACAACACCGCCCAGGTGCTGAGCCGCCAGCGTCGCCTGGTGCCCAACGACTTCCACGTGGAGCTGTCGACGACCGACCTGGACCGCATCGTCGCCCTCGGTCCGGCGCTCGAGCAGAACCTCGTCGACCAGCTCCAGGACCACGCGGACTCGCAGGGCTATGTCTTCACGGGCCCCGTCTCGGTCGCCTTCGAGTCCTCCGAGGACCTGACCACCGGTCGCTTCCGGATCCGCAGCAAGGCGCAGGCCAGCGTGACCGACAACGACCAGCGCACCCGTACGCGCTCCTCCCACGCCACCCTCGAGGTCAACGGCACGCGCCACCCGCTGCGACCACCCGGCCTGGTGATCGGTCGCGGCACCGAGGCCGACCTGCGGATCAACGACCCCGGCGTCAGCCGGCGCCACCTCGAGCTCGAGGTCAGCATCGAGGGCGTCGACGCGGTCGACCTCGGCTCCACCAACGGGATCCTGGTCGACGGCACCAAGGTCGGCCGCGCCCGGCTGCGCGACGGGTCGACGATCAAGATCGGGCACACCGAGATGACCGTCCGCATCGACGGGGGCCGCGACGACGCCGGGGGCTGGAATGTCTGAGCTGACGCTGTTCCTCATCCGGGCGGCCTTCCTGGCGATCTTGTGGATCTTCGTGCTGTCCGCGATCTCGGTGATCCGCTCCGACATGTTCGGTGCCCGCGTCCCGGAGTCGGCCCGCGGCGCCGCGGCCCCGCAGTCCGAGCGCAAGTCCGGCAAGCCCGGCAAGCCCCGCAAGCCGCGCCGGGGCGCCCCCACCCACCTGCTCGTCGTCGACGGCGACAACCCGGGCGCCCGCGCCGAGCTGGCCAACGCCCCCCTCCTCATCGGCCGCGGCAGCGACGCGGCGATCAAGCTGGACGACGACTACGTCTCGACCCGTCACGCGCGGGTCGCGGCCAGCGGCGACGAGTGGTTCGTGGAGGACCTCGGCTCGACCAACGGCACCTATGTCGGCCCCGTCCGCATCACCCAGCCGACCACCATCGGCCTCGGTGTCCAGGTCCGCGTGGGCAAGACGATCCTGGAGCTGCGGAAGTGACGTTCTACCTGCACTACTCCGCGATCTCCGACGTCGGGCGGGTCCGCCGCGAGAACCAGGACAGCGGCTATGCCGGGCCGTGGCTCCTCACCGTCTGCGACGGTGTCGGCGGCGCCGTACGCGGTGACCTCGCGTCCAGCACGGCCGTTCAGGCGCTGCGCAAGCTCGACCAGGAGCCCGATGCGGACCTCCTCGGCCAGGTGGCCGGCGCCGTGCACCGCGCCGACGACCGGATCGCCGAGATCATCGAGGAGGACCCGGGCCTCAACGGCACCTCCACCACCGCGACCGTGGCGCTCTTCGACGGCACCCGCTTCGGCATCGGCCACATCGGCGACAGCCGCGCCTACCTCTACCGCCGCGGCGAGCTGCGCCAGCTCACCCACGACCACACCTTCGTCCAGTCGCTCATCGACGAGGGCCGCATCACCGAGGAGCAGTCGCGGACCCACCCGCACCGCAACCTGATCCTCAAGGCGCTCGACGGCATCCGCCACGAGGAGCCGGACCTCTTCGAGCTCCCCGCCGAGGTGGGCGACCGGATCTTCCTCTGCAGCGACGGCGCCTGCGGCACCCTGACCGACGCCCGGATGGCCGACATCCTCGCGAGCGGTACTCCGGACTACGCAGCCGTCGAGCTCGTACGCGCGAGCCTGGAGGCCGGCAGCACCGACAACGTCACCTGCCTGGTCGCCGACGTCTCCGAGGAGGCACCGCCCGAGGACCTGGCCCCGCTGCTCGTGGGCGCGGCCGCCGACCTGCCTCGGCGGATGCCCATCGGTGGTGGCGTGACCGGTGCCGTGGGCGGACTGTTCCGCGGGCACCGCTCCGGTGACACCGGTGAGATCCCTCCCGTGCCCGGCGACGTCCCCGCCGGAGCCTTCGCCGCCGACCCGGTCGACCCCGAAGCGGTCCGCTACGCCCCGCGCGACCCGGGTCGCCACTCCTGGTTGCGGCGCCTGATGGCCGGCGCCGTCGTGCTGGGCCTGGCGTGGGTCGTGCTGGCGGCCGGGTGGTCGTGGAGCCAGCAGCAGTTCTACGTCGCCGAACGGGACGGCCAGGTCGCCATCTTCCGCGGCATCAACGCGGACCTGCCCGGCATCGCGCTCTCCCGCGCCTACGAGGAGTCGGACGTCGCCCTCGACCGGCTCAGCGACATCGACGCCGAGACGGTGCGCCGAGGCATCGAGGCCGACGACCTCGACGACGCCCGGTCGACGGTCGACAACTACGCCGCGATCCAGGACGTCAGCCCGGAGTGACCAGGGTGCCGCGATGAGTCAGACGGGAAGCCTGATGGGCTTCGTGCACCGGCGACGCCGGGGCGCGGAGCTGTTCCTGCTCGTCCTGGCCCTCGCCGTCGGCATCGGTGCCTACGCCGCCGTCGGCCTCGGGCTCGAGGGGGAGGTCCCGGCCGACATCGTCGGCTACGGCGGCTGGCTGACGGCGCTGATCGTCGGCGCCCACGTCACCGTCCGCCTCGTCGCCCCCTACGCCGACCCCGTGCTGCTGCCCCTCGTCGCCGCGCTCAACGGGCTCGGCCTGGCCCTGCTCCGCCGCCTCGACATCACCTACGAGGCTCTCGGCTACGACCAGTACACCTTCGCCCGCCAGCAGCTGACGTGGATGACGCTGGGCGTGATCCTCTTCATCGCCACCCTCCTGCTGCTGCGCGACCACCGCTCGCTCCAGCGCTTCACCTACACCTCGGGACTCGTCGGCATCGTGCTGCTGATCCTGCCCTTCCTGCCCGTGATCGGCAGTGCCAAGAACGGCGCCAAGATCTGGATCTACGTCGCCGGCTTCAGCTTCCAGCCGGGCGAGGTGGCCAAGGTGCTGCTGGTGGTCGCGTTCGCGGGCTACCTCGTGCTCCACCGCGACGCCCTGGCGCTCGCGGGACGGCGGGTCGTCTTCGTCGACCTGCCCCGTGGGCGCGACCTCGGTCCGATCGTGGCGATGTTCGGCGTCTCGATGATGATCCTGGTGCTGCAGAACGACCTGGGCTCCTCGCTGCTCTTCTTCGGCCTGTTCCTGGTGATGCTCTACGTCGCCACCGAGCGGCCCGGCTGGCTGGTCGTGGGCGGACTCCTCTTCGCCGCGGGTGCGCTCGCGGCGTACACGTTCGTCGGCAACGTGCAGAACCGCTTCAACTTCTGGCTCCACCCGATGGACTACTTCGAGGAGTCCCCGGGCAGCGGCCAGCTCGTCGAGGCCCTGTTCGGCATGGGCTGGGGCGGGATGATCGGGCGCGGGTTCGGCAACGGCTTCCCCGAGCGGGTGCCGTTCGCCTACTCCGACTTCATCATCTCCACGATCGGCGAGGAGCTCGGGCTGACCGCGGTCATGGCCGTCGTGGTCTGCTACGGGCTGATCGTCGAGCGGGCGCTGCGGATCGCGCTCATCTCGCGTGACGGCTTCGGCAAGCTGATGGCGGTCGGGCTCGCCTCGATCGTGGCGCTCCAGGTCTTCGTCGTCATCGGCGGCGTCACCGGGCTGATCCCCCTGACCGGCCTCACCACGCCGTTCCTGTCCTACGGCGGCTCGTCGCTGGTGGCCAACTGGGTGATCATCGCGCTGCTCCTGCGGATCTCCGACCAGGCCCGGCGCCCGGTCCCCCGGATGGACCCGGTCGACGAGTCCGGTGCCGACAGCGAGCACACCCAGGTGGTGAAGCTGAGGTGAACAAGCCGATCCGCGTGGTCTCGGTCTTCTGCCTGCTGCTCTTCATGGCGCTGCTCCTCAACGCGACCTACCTGATGTACGCCCGCTCCGACTCGCTGTCGGCCGACCCCCGCAACCGTCGCATCATCACCGCGACCTTCTCCCGCGAGCGCGGCGCGATCCTGGTCGGCAAGGAGGCCATCGCGCGCAGCGTGCCGTCGGACGACAAGTACCGGTTCCAGCGCACCTACTCCGAGCCGTTCAAGTACGCCCCGATCACCGGTTACTTCTCGTGGTTCAGCCAGACCGGCGTGGAGCGCTCCCAGAACTCGGTGCTCGCCGGCGACGACTCGCGCCTGTTCGTGACCCGCCTCGTCGACCTGCTCAGCAACGGCGACCCCAAGGGCGGCAACGTGCAGCTGACGGTCGACGCAGCCGCGCAGGACGCCGCCTGGGCAGGTCTGGAAGCCCTGCCGGGTGACGCCCAGGGCGCAGTCGTCGCCCTCGAGCCCACCACCGGACGGGTCCTGGCGATGGCCTCGACGCCGACCTTCGACCCCAACAACTTCGCCTCCCACGACTTCGGGGCGGTCGCCGACCTCGGCGAGCGGCTCAATGCCGACGAGCGCGAGCCGCTGATCAACCGGGCCATCGGCACCACCCTGCCGCCGGGGTCGACGTTCAAGCTCGTCACCGCCGCGGCCGCCATCGAGTCCGGCAACTACGACGCCGACTCGATGGTCCCCGGTGGGTTCAGGTTCCAGCTTCCGCAGTCGGAGACGACCGTCGGCAACTACGACGGCGGCGACTGCGGGGGTCGCCGGATCACCCTGACCCAGGCCCTCCAGGTGTCGTGCAACGTCACCTTCCTCACCCTCGCCAACGAGCTGGGCAACGAGGCGATGGCCGACCAGGCCGAGGCGTTCGGCTTCAACTCCACCTCGCTGGAGGACCTCGGCGGGCAGGCCCGGTCGCTCTACCCGCGCGACATGGACGCCCCGCAGACCGCGCTGTCGGGCATCGGCCAGTCGAGCGTCACAGCGACGCCGCTGCAGATGGCGATGGTGGCGGCCGCGATCGCCAACGACGGCGACGTGATGCGCCCCTACGTCGTCGACGAGGTCCGCGCCGCCAACCTCTCCGTCCTCGGCCGCACGGATCCCCAGAGCATCAGCAAGGCGATCTCGAGCACGACTGCCGAGGAGCTCACCACGATGCTCGTCGCCACCGTCGCGGACGGCACCGCCGCCCCGGCGCAGATCCCGGGTGTCGCCGTCGCCGGGAAGACGGGTACGGCGCAGTCGTCGGGCGACCGACCGCCCTACGCGTGGTTCGTCTCGTTCGCGCCCGCCGACAACCCCCAGGTCGCGGTCGCCGTGCTCGTGCAGTCCAGCGACACCTCGCCCAGCGAGATCGGCGGCGGCGTCCTCGGCGGTCCGATCGCCAAGTCCGTGATGGAGGCGGTGATCAGCCGGTGACCGCGCTCGCACCCGGCGGCCACGTCGACGAGGCCGGTCGCTACGTCCTGGAGGCGCGCATCGCGACCGGCGGGATGGGCGAGGTCTGGGCAGCGCGCGACACCGTGCTCGACCGTCCGGTGGCCGTGAAGGTCCTCAAGGCCGAGTTCGCCGACGACGCCCTGTTCCGCCAGCGCTTCGAGATCGAGGCGCGCAACGCCGCTGCCCTGCACCACCCCGGGATCGCGGCCGTCTGGGACTACGGCGCACGCTCACGCGACGACGGTTCGGGCACACCACGCCCCTACCTCGTGATGGAGCTCGTCGAGGGTCAGCCGCTCTCGGTGCTGCTGCGTCCGAGTGCTCCGCTCGACCCCGCCGTCGCCCAGGACCTCCTCGCGCAGGCAAGCGACGCCCTCGGCGTCGCGCACGCCGCGGGGATCGTGCACCGCGACGTCAAGCCGGCCAACCTGCTCGTCACCCCCGACCGCCGGATCAAGGTCACCGACTTCGGCATCGCGCGAGCCGCGGAGGGCATGGCGCTGACCCAGACCGGCGAGGTCATGGGCACGCCCGCCTACATCTCCCCCGAGCAGGCCGAGGGCCGCAGCGCGACCTTCGCCTCGGACGTCTACGCGCTCGGCGTGGTCGCTTTCGAGTGCCTCGCCGGCCGCAAGCCCTTCGTCGCCGACTCGCCCGTCGCCACGGCGATCGCCCACCTGCGCCAGCCGGTGCCCGCGCTGCCGGACAGCGTGCCCGCCGACCTCGCCAGGGTCGTACGCCGGGCGATGTCCAAGGCGCCCGAGGACCGCTACACCGACGGCACCACCTTCGCCCGGGCGCTGCGCAACCCCGCCGGCGAGAAAACCGCGACCGTGGCTGCTCCGGCCGTCCCTCCCGCCGCGGCCCAGGGCACGCAGGTGATGCCGGCCGCGCTGCCCGTGGTCCCGACCCCGGCGCCCGCTCCGGCGCCCGCTCCGGCGCCCGATCCGGTCCCCGCGCCACGCCCGACGTCGTCCTCCGTCCGGTCGCCCCTCCTGATCGGGCTCGTGGCCGTCCTGGTCGCGGTCGTGGTCGCGGTGTGGCTCGGGACGCGGGACCCGGGTGGGCCGTCCGACACCCCGTCACCGACACCGGGCCGCACGGACAGCCAGGCGCCGGAGTCCCCGAGCGATCCTCCCAGCGAGACGCCGACCGAGACCCCCGCCGAGACCCCCGCCGAGACTCCCTCGGAGACCCCGACGGAGACGCCCAGCGAGACGCCCGAGCCGGCCACGGTCGAGGTCGACCCGGCGGCGTACATCGGGCGGGACAGCAAGGACGTGGAGAAGGAGCTGCGGGACCTGGGCCTGCAGCCGGTGGCCGTGGAGGTGGAGAATCCCGGAGACCAGCCGGACGGCATCGTGACGTCCGTCGAGCCGAACGGGACGCTGCGCGAGGGCGACGAGGTGTCGGTCAGCTCCTGGGCGAAGATCCCGCCCGGGCAGGACGACGACGAGGGGAGCGACGAAGGATGACGCAGCCAGAGCCGACCCTGATCGGTGGCCGCTACGAGCTCGGCGAGCTCCTCGGGCGCGGTGGGATGGCCGAGGTCCGCAAGGGGAAGGACCTGCGCCTGGGCCGGACGGTCGCCGTCAAGCGGCTGCGTACCGACCTGGCCAGCGATGCCACGTTCCAGGCTCGCTTCCGTCGCGAGGCGCAGTCGTCGGCCTCGCTCAACCATCCCGCGATCGTGTCCACCTACGACACCGGCGAGGAGATGGCCACCGACGGTTCCGGCGTCGCGCAGCCCTACATCGTCATGGAGTGCGTCGAGGGACGCACGCTGCGCGACGTCGTGCGCGAGGGCCGCAAGATCCTCCCCGAGCGCGCGCTCGAGATCACCAGCGGCGTCCTGGCGGCGCTCGACTACAGCCACCGCGCCGGGATCATCCATCGCGACATCAAGCCCGGCAACGTGATGCTCACCCCGACCGGCGACGTGAAGGTGATGGACTTCGGCATCGCCCGCGCGATCTCCGACGCGTCCAACACCATGACCCAGACGGCAGCCGTCGTCGGCACTGCGCAGTACCTCTCCCCGGAGCAGGCCCGCGGCGAGACCGTCGACTCCCGCTCGGACGTCTACTCCACCGGCTGCATGCTCTACGAGCTGCTGACCGGACGCCCGCCCTTCGTGGGCGACAGCCCGGTGTCCGTGGCCTACCAGCACGTACGCGAGCCGGCCGCGCCGCCGTCCGACCTCGACGACGAGCTCGACGCCGAGATCGACGCGATCGTGATGAAGTCCCTCGCCAAGCGCGTCGAGGACCGCTACCAGAGCGCCGCTGCCATGCGGGCCGACATCGAGCGCTTCCTCGCCGGACACCCGATCCAGGCCCCCGCGGTCGTGCCGCCGCCGGCCGACACCCAGTACGTCCCCCACGTTCCCGCGGACGCCACGACGACGATGGCCGCCAGTGCCGCTGGTGCCGCTGGTGCCGCCGGCATGGCGGGCCCGCCCCCGCAGCAGGACGGCCAGCCGACGGGTCGCGCCGGGTGGTGGTTCCTGGGTGGTCTCGTGGTGATCGCGCTGCTGGCGCTGGGTGCCTACTTCGTCAACGACCTCATGTTCGACGACGCGCCCGTGCGCACGGCCGTGCCCAACGTGGTCGGGTCGACCGAGGAGGAGGCGCGCCTCGCGATCGTCGACGCCGGATTCGTGGTCGGCCGGGTCTCGCGGGAGACCTCCGAGACCGTCGAGGCCGACACGGTCATCGAGCAGACACCCAACCGGGACGTCTTCGTGGACCCCGGAGCGTCCGTGGACTTCGTGCTGTCCCTGGGCAAGCCCGAGGTCGCCGTCCCTCAGGTGGTCGGCAGCCTGCGCAAGGACGCCCGCACCCAGATGCTGGACGCCCGGCTGAAGGTGCGCTTCGAGGAGGAAGAGTCCGACGAGGACGCCAACCAGGTCCTCAGCACCGTCCCGCCGGCCGGCACCGCGGTGGCCGAGGGCACCACGATCGTCCTCGTCTACTCCGACGGCCCCGAGCGGATCCCCGACGTCCGCGGCCTCCGGCGGGGCGAGGCCGCGCGGACGATCCGTGAGGCGGGCTTCGTCCCGGACATCCGCACCGATGCCGCCTCGACCGAGCCCAGGGGAACCGTGGTCGACCAGATCTTCCCGGTCAGCGGCACCGCCGACCAGGGCAGCGCCGTGACGATCTTCGTCTCCGTCTACGAGGAGCCGCCGGTCGAGACCCCCACGGAGACCCCCACGGAGACACCGACCATCCCGGTGCCCACCGAGACACCGACCATCCCGGTGCCCACCGAGACACCGACCATCCCGTTGCCGACGGAGACACCGACGACCCCGCCGCCGGCCGGGCGCGCCGAGCTGCGCTGAGGCTCGGCGCCAGGCAGGTCGCGCGGGTCGAGGCCTGACCACCGCTGGTCACGACGGGCACCCGTCGCAAGGCCGCTACCCCGCGATGGGCGTCGCAAAGGTGAGGTCGAGCAGACCGGCGTACGCCGGAGCAGTGGCCGAGGCCAGCGGGACCATGTCCCACGACACGCCGCCACCGGGGATGGTCGTGTAGTCGCGGTAGGTCGCCAGGATGGAGTCGGTCGTCAGGGCCGACTCCAGCCGCGCGGGGTCGCCGATGCCGACGATGACGTAGGGCGGGGAGTAGGGAAGGCCGTGCAGGGTCACCTGGTTGCCCTCGCACTTGATGCCGGTCGTGGAGATCAGCCGCTGGCCCTGGATGGTGACCGCGACGGCGCCGGCGCTCCACATGGCGTTGGCCACCGCCTGGATGTCCTGCTGGTGGACGACGAGGTCGTTCGGGTCGCCCGCGTAGGCCGTACGCGTCTCGACGGAGGCGTCGTCCAGCGTCACCTGGACCGCCGTACCGGACTTCTCCGTCAGGCCTGCGGGGTCGACGAGGGTGGCGATCTCGTCCTGCACCCGGGAGACCGAGCGGTCGCCGAGGCGGGCGCTGAGCGCCTCGACCTCGGTGTTGAGGGCGGCCACCTGCGCGGTCAGGTCCCCTGCCTCGTCGCGTTCGGCACGCACCACGGATGCGAGATCGGTCAGGCGCCCACCGCGCAGGTCGAAGCCCTCGCTCTGCTTCGCACTCACCGCGAACAGCGCGCCGCTGAGCAGCACCATCACCGGCGTCGCCACCCGCCAGACGCGGCGGCGCCCGGGGGACGGGTGGGACGAGGGGGCCATGGCGACTACGCTAACCCCCCGTTGGGTGCTGCGGCGTCCGCGCCCGGTGCCGCAGGCACCGCAGTCACGTCCCGTCAGCCCCAGGAGCAGCAGTGTCGAAGTCCCAGTCGGTCACCACCGAGGAGAAGACCAGGTCCTTCCCCCTCAGGTTCCTGATCGCCCTGCTGCTCGTGGTCGCCGGCATCGCCTGGGTGGTCTTCTACTACGCCCAGGTCCGGGGCAACCCGCTCGCCTTCCCGCCCGTCGAGGGCTCGCCCAAGGCGCTCGCGGACCTCGGCCTGTGGAACTACGCGATCGGCTTCGGCCTGCTGCTGGTCGGCCTGATGATCTCCGCCCACCCGTCGACACCGCTGGGCCGCGGACGCGGCGTCGTCGCGGGCATGCTGGGCTGCTTCCTGGTGGGCCTGGTCTGGATCTGCACCTTCTACGTCTTCTCCGACGACCTCACCAGCCTGTGGGTCTTCAACGACCTGGGTCAGTGGAACCTCGTCGTGGGCATCGCCTTCATGGCGGTCGGGTTCAGC
The DNA here is from genome assembly GCA_963806925.1 of uncultured Actinomycetota bacterium. Classification (GTDB taxonomy): domain Bacteria; phylum Actinomycetota; class Actinomycetes; order Propionibacteriales; family Nocardioidaceae; genus Nocardioides. The sequence continues at coordinate 90,937 of CAWEAI010000014.1, forward strand.
TTCGCCACCAAGTGGGAGTAGGTTCTCCCACGGCTCGGTGACCCGAGCCCCCATCCGTACCGCCTCGAGCGGTGAGTGAGGCGCCTTCCTGGGGAAGGGAAGGCGTCTCTCTCACCGCTCGAGTCGATTTCGGGCCGCTTCTCGTCGTCACGCCCCCGGTGAGCGGTGATGGAGCCACATTTCCCGCGCTCGGAACGTGGCTGTGGCACCGCCCCGGGCGTACGACGCGCGCGCCCCCGGTTGGGCGGTGACGGAGCCACAGTTCCCGCGCTCGAAAGGTGGCTGGACCACCGCTCCCCGGGACCCACCGCCCCCGGGCTCACCGCTCCCCGGGACCCACCGCCGCCGCCCCCCGGGCTCACCGCCACCTCGGCACCCACACCGTCCCTCTGCGACCAGCACCGGCAGCGAGTTACACCGCTGTAGTTATCCACAGCTGTGTGCACACCTGTGGGAAACCGACAGCCCCCGCCCCGACGTCGTACGACGCGGGGCGGGGGCTGCAGTCGGGCTCAGGTCAGCGCGGCGATGCGCAGCGCGATCAGCGCCACGAGCACCAGGAGGAATCCGGCGAGGCCGAGGCCCTGCACCAGGGAGCGTCGCGCGCGCGGAGCGTAGGCGATGACGGCCGCGATCAGAGCGCCGCCCACGATGCCGCCGAGGTGTCCCTGCCACGAGATGTTGGGGATGGCGAAGGTGATGAACAGGTTGACGGCGAGCAAGGTCGCGATGCTGCGCAGATCACCGCGGGCCTTGTGCGCGATCACGGCGTAGGCGCCGAACAAGCCGTAGATCGCACCCGAGGCGCCGAGCGTCAGGCCACTCGGTCCCGAGAGCCACAGCACGGCGACCGAGCCGGCGAGGCCGGAGAGGAGGTAGAGGGCGACGAACCTCATCCGCCCCAGCACGGCCTCGAGCTGGGGACCGAGCATCCACAGGGCCAGCATGTTGCCCGCGATGTGCCAGATCTCGACGTGCAGGAACTGGCTGGTGATCAGCTGCCACACGGCACCGTCGGCCACGCCGGGCACCCAGCTCCCGTCGCCCTGGGTGCCCAGGGTGCACAACTGCTCCCCGACCGCGGACGGGTAGTAGCCGCTGCTCGACAGGGACTCGCACGTCCCCTTCGGCACCAGCGCCAGCCGGGAGATCAGCTCGCTGTTCTTCCACCCGGTCGCCACCACCGCGAGCCAGATGAACACGTTGATGCCGATCAGCACGTACGACGTCAGCCGGGCGTCGGCGCTGCGCTCGCCCCCGTACATCGCACGGTTCTGACGCGACCCCTTGTTGGCCTCCTTGACGCAGTCGGGGCAGTGGAAGCCCACGGCGGCGTCGCGCATGCAGTCGGGGCAGATCGGCTTCTCGCACCGCTGGCATCGGATCCAGGTCTCGCGATCGGGGTGCCGGTAACACGTCGGCACCCCGGTCGCGGCCTGGCTGTCGGACGGCTGGGTCATGGTGAGGGGTGGATCAGCGCTCGATGGTGACGGACTCGATCGTCACGGCGTCCGCGGGACGGTCCATCGCGCCCGTGGGAGCGCTGCCGATCGCGTCGACGATGTCGCGGCCGGCCTGGTCGGCCACCTCGCCGAAGATCGTGTGCTTGCGGTTGAGCCACGGGGTGGCGCCGAGGGTGATGAAGAACTGCGAGCCGTTGGTGCCCGGGCCGGCGTTGGCCATCGCGAGGAGGTAGGGCTTGTCGAAGACGAGCTCGGGGTGGATCTCGTCCTTGAACGTGTAGCCCGGACCGCCGGTGCCGGTGCCGAGCGGGCAGCCGCCCTGGATCATGAAGCCCTCGATGACCCGGTGGAAGCCGAGGCCGTCGTAGTACTTCTCGCCGCTGCGACCCGCGTCGTCGCGGTAGTCCTTGGTGCCCTCCGCGAGCCCGACGAAGTTGTCGACGGTCTCGGGAGCGTGGTGGGGGAACAGGTTGATGACGATGTCGCCCTTGTTGGTCTTCAGGGTCGCCTTGGGGTCCGCCATGGGATGTGCCTCTCAGATGTACGTCTTGTGTGCGCCTCGATCCTGCCACGCGAGACCCACACCCCCACCTTTCACCGCCCTTCACCCGGACGGGGCTGGTCCACCCACAGCGGGCATGATGAGATGGAGCCATACTGAAAGAGGAGGACACGTATGCCTTTCGGCCGCAAGAAGTCCCTCATGGACCGTGCCCACGACTATGTCGAGCAGCTCTCGGAGTCTGTGCTGCCCCAGCTGGAGTCTGCGTGGGAGCAGACCGTCGACAAGGCCGGACCCGCTCTCGCCGACGCCCGCGACAAGGCCACCCCGTTGATCGCCGAGGGTCGCGCCCTCGCGTCGGAGAAGGCGTCCTTCGCTGCTGCCCTCGCAGCCGAGAAGGCGACCGAGGCGCGCGAGAAGGCAGCCCCGCTCCTCGCGGAGGCCAGGGCCACCGCCGCTGACAGGGCGTCGGTCGGAGCTGCGCTCGCCGCCGAGAAGGCACACGCCAGCCGCGACCTGGCGGCGGCCAAGGTCGCCGAGCTCCGCGGCGTCGAGCCCGAGCCCCGGGGTGGCAAGCTCAAGAAGGTCCTGCTCCTCGGTGGCCTGCTGGCCGTCGGCGGCGTGATCTTCAGCAAGCTGCGCTCGAGCAAGGACGAGAGCGCCAACTGGCAGTCCACCTACGTCCCGCCGGCCCCGCCCAAGCCGTCGGCTCCGTCGGCTGCCCCGGTCACGCCGGCCACCACCACGGTCGAGCCGATCACCGGCGACCCCCTCACCGACCCGCTGCCCGACGACGAGGTCTCGGCCGACGACGTGGTGACCGTCGACCCGCCGGCCACCGACGACGTGGGCGGCGGCGCACCCGGCGAGGCGATCAGCGACTCCGCCAAGGAGCCGCACGACCCGACCACGCCCGACGCGCCCGCGGAGATCATCGACATCGACGACGCGCCCGAGAAGAACTGACCCACCGGGGCCGAGCCGCAGGGCGCGCCCCGCACATCGCTTCGGGCGGTGTCCCAGCCACACTCCGTACGCCGGAACTGTGGGTGGGGCACCGCCCGAAGGTCGTCACGGGCTCAGACGTCGACCCGGTTGTCCTCGATCCAGGCGTCCACGCGCTCCCACCAGCCGTAGAGCCACTCGATCCGCTCCTCGCGGTCCTCGGGGATGTCCGCCCGCGAGACCTCCCACCAGCGCATCGTGATCTGCTTGTCCATCGGCAGCTCGCGCCACAGGTCGCTCACCGTCACGAGGTGGTCGAGCCCGGTGTGCGCGACCACCAGCACGTCCGCGTCGGGCGCGGCATCCAGCGCAGCCAGCACGCCGCCGGGCCGGGGAGCCAGCACGTGGGTCATCTCCTCCGCTCGCACCGCCATCCGCTCGAGGCCGAGCGTGCGGAGCCGGGCGATCGCCCGGTCACGGCGTGCGGCGGTGAAGTTGCCGCCCTCGGGGAAGATCACGAACGCGTCGTTGTCGTCGAGGTCGGTGGCGAGTGTCGCGATCTGCGACTCGAGGTCCTCCCCGACCGCAGGGTCGGACGAGATGAAGCGGGCCGGGATCCGCCGCAGGACCACGTCGATCGCGGGGTCCCAGGCGAGGGTGTTCTTCAGGACGACCCGCGGCTCACGCTGATACCAGTGCAGCAGCGCGTACATCAGGATGAACGAGTCACCGGGCCCGGCATGGCGGCACATCACCAGCACCGGCCGGTCGGGGTGGCGCGCCGGGTGCGGCCCGTCGGTGCGGATGCGGAGCGCCAGCACCCGTCTCGCCTCGCGGAAGAAGGCGATGAGGGTGCCCTGCACGAGGTCGTAGTGGATCCCGGCGAAGTAGGGCGAGCGGATCCGCCACCCGAACCCGCTGGCCAGCCACAGCCCGAGCAGGACCGCCAGGAGCAGGGTCTCGAAGCTGAGGTAGACGATCACCACCCACATCAGCCGCAGCGCCCGCCACCTCCCGGGAAGCACCGGGGACAGCGCGGCACCGCCGAGCAGCCACAACGGCAGCGTCACCCACACGACCACGGTCAGGGCCACCACCGCCGGTGCGACGACCAGCCGGCGCACCACCCAGAGCAGCGTCGCGCTCACGGCCCGGGGTCCGTCCGGTCGCCGGCGGCATCGCCCAGCACCTCGTCGAGATAGGCCCGCGAGGCGTCGTACGTCGCGTCGATGCGGACCCGTACGCCGCCACCGGACCGCGACTGGAGCACCGAGCGGTGGGCCCACGGCGAGTCGTCGCGCGCCGAGGTGCCGGCGGCCGGCAGGACGTAGGCCCGGACGCCGTCGGGGATGGTCGCCATGTCCCGCGTGAAGCGGTGGCGACGTGCCACCTCGAAGCTCACCTGCGCGACCTCCCACGGCCTGGTCGGTGCCTTCAGGGGCCGGTCGATGCGACCCACCTGCAGCACGAAGATGCGGGTCGCGCCCAGCTCCACCGCACGGCTCACCGGGATCGAGTTGACCAGGCCGCCGTCGAGGAAGTGCTCGCCGTCGATCTCGGCGGGCGGGAGCAGGCCCGGCACGGCGGCGCTGGCCAGGATCGCCGGCACGATCGGCCCGGTCGTGAACCAGTGCTCGGCGGCGCGCTCGATGCTGGCCGCGCACACCTCGAAGCGCACCGGCAGGTCCTCGAAGCGGGTCTCCCCGAGCTCCTGCTCCAGCCGACGGCGCAGCGGTGCGGAGGAGTAGATGTGGGTGCCGGTGGAGACCGCTCGGCGCACCGTGCGCAGCGGCCTGTCGCCGTAGACCTCCCGGCTCTGCGCGGTGGCGACCCACAGGTCGGTGAGCCGTTCGATCACCGAGACCTCGGGCCGGCGGGCCACCAGCGCACCGTTGAGCGCACCGACACTGGTGCCGAGGACCAGGTCGGGGACGATCCGGCGCTCGAGCAGCGCGCGCAGCATGCCGACCTCGACGGCGCCGAGGACGCCACCGCCGCCCAGCACGAACGCGGTGCTCATCAGGCGCTCACCAGGCGCTCATCAGGCCAGCTCGGGGTGCTCCGCGCGCACCCGCCGGGTGGCGCGGTGCTCGGCCCAGAAGGACACGAGCGGGATCGTCCCGCAGGCCAGCGTCACCAGGGTGAAGGGCAGGTCCCACCCGGCCCGGCGCGAGAGCGCGAAGGCGCTGAGGAGGAAGAGCATGTAGAGCCAGCCGTGGGCGACGCCGAGGTAGGTGGTGATCGCCTCCCCGAGCCGGTTGACGTCGGAGCCGGTCGTCACCCAGGCGGGCGTGGTGTCGAAGATCTCCCACATCGAGGAGCCGTCGAAGTTGGCCAGCGGGACGCCGACCAGGATCAGCACCACGAGCAGGACGCCGACGATCGAGGCCATGACGCGGTAGGCGGTGAGGTTGCGGGACACGGCGGCCAACCTATCCAACGTCGCGACGTCACCCGAGCGGCGCGGCGACCTCCGGTGCGGTCGCGTCGCGTCGCCAGCGCCACCAGATGAAGGCCGCGAACCCTCCGAAGACCCACCACTCGACGGCATAGAGCAGGTTGCGGATCCCGGTGGCCCGGCTCGGTTCGGGGAGCGCCTCCAGCTCGGCGGCCTGCAGCCCGACAGCGGGTTCCTGGGAGATGACGTAGGCGGAGTAGAGGTCGACGTCGACGCGCTGGATGGCGTCGGCGACCCGGATCTCGGGGAACACGTCGTCGGTGGGGTCGTCGTCGGTGACCAGGCTCCCCTCGGGTGGCTGCAGCCAGCCGGTGAGGTCCGCGGGACCGCTCGCGGCGAGCAGGTCGGCGTCCGGCTGCGGCGCCCAGCCGCGTACGACGAGCACGGCCGCGTCGCTGACCCGCAGCGGGGCCACGGCCCAGTAGCCCGGCTCCCCACCCCTCTCGCGGTCCGCGACCCAGAATCCCCCGTCGAGCCAGTCGCCGCTCACCTCGACCGGACGACCCAGGTCGGTGCCCGGGAACGGGTCGTCGTTGCCCATCACGTCGGTGAACCGGACCGCGGTGAGCTCCGACAGGTCGCGTGCCTGGGCGTCGCGGCTCGCCTGCCACGCGTCGTACTGCCACAGCCCGAGCATCCCCGCCACGCCCACCAGCACCAGCACCAGCACAGCCGCACCGAGGTCGGTCAGCAGGCCGGGCCGGCGGGGGGCACTCACACCTGCGATTGTCCCAGTCCACCGGTGAGCCGGAGGCCTCGCCGTCGCGCACCGCCTCGTGCGGTCGGCCCGTCCGTCGTCAGACCGCCATCGCCGCGCGTACGTCGTCGAGTGCGCCGGCACCGCCGGCACCGCTCGCGGTGATGCGGCCCGACTCCAGGACGTAGTAGGAACCGGTCGACCTGAGGGCGAACCCCACGTGCTGCTCCACGAGCAGCACCGACTGGTCCTCGCGTCGGGTCAGGTCGAGGATCACCCGCTCGATGTCGGCGACCACGTTGGGCTGGATCCCCTCGGTCGGCTCGTCCAGGATCATCATCCGCGGCCTGGTCAGCAGCATGCGTGCGATCGAGAGCTGTTGGCGCTGGCCACCCGACAGCAGGCCGGCTCGACGCGACAGGAGCGGGGTCAGGGCGGGGAACGTGTCCAGCACGGAGTCGATGTCCGCCTTGACGCTGGTGACGACCTGCATGTTCTCCAGGGTGGTCATCTGCGGGAACGACACCTGCCCCTGGGGGACGTAGCCGAGACCGCGTCGGACCCGGGCGCTGGGCTTGAGCCTGGTGACGTCCTCGCCGTCCAGCAGGACCGTGCCCGACCTGACGGGGATCAGGCCCACCGCGACACGCAGCAGGGTGGTCTTCCCGGCGCCGTTGAGCCCCATGACCGCGGCCGCGCCGCCGATGTCGATCTTGAGCGAGACGTCGTGCAGCACGATCGTCCGACCGTAGCCGGCGGTGACTCCGCGGAGCTCAAGCATGTGCCACTCCTTCGACGGTCCGGCCCAGATAGACCTCCTGCACCCGGGGGTCGGCCTGGATCTCGCCCACCGTCCCTGCTGCGAGCACCTTGCCGGCGTGCATGACGGTCACCACGTCGGCATAGTTGCGGACGAAGTCCATGTCGTGCTCGATCACCACGATCGTGCGCCCCGGGGCGATCCGGCGCAGCAGCTCGCCGGTCTCCTCGCGCTCCTCGACGCTCATCCCCGCCACGGTCTCGTCGAGGAACATCACCTTCGCGTCCTGGACGAGCAACATCCCGATCTCCAGCCACTGCTTCTGCCCGTGCGCCAGCACACCGGCCGAGCGGTGCCGCAGGTCCGAGAGCCCGATCGTCTCCAGGGCCTCCTCGACGTAGTCCGGCACTCCTCGCCGGGCCAGCGCGAGCCGCCACGAGCTGCGGTGCACACCGCCGGCGATGTCGAGGTTCTGCAGGACCGTGAGCTGTTCGAAGACGGTGGCGGTCTGGAACGTGCGGCCGACGCCCAGCCGCACGATGCGGTGCGACGTGAGGCCCAGGAGGTCGTGGTTGCGGTAGCGGGCGTAACCGGTGCCCCTCACCAGACCGGTGAGGGCGTCGACCAGGGTGGTCTTGCCTGCTCCGTTGGGTCCGATCAGGAAGTGGAGCTGGCCCTGCAGGAAGGTGACGTCCACGCCGGCGATGGCCTTGAACCCGTCGAAGTCGACGCTCAGCCCCTGCACCTCGAGGTAGTCGAGCCCCTGCGTGTCCGGGGCGGTCATCGCGTCGTCTCCGGGTGCACCGGGGTGGTGCGCGAGGTGCGCATCGTCCAGAGCCGGGGGATGACCGACGCGAGGCCGGCCGGGATGAGCAGGATGACCACGATGAACAGCGCTCCCTGGAAGTAGGTCCACTGGTTGGGGAATGACTCGGAGAGGTAGGTGCTCCCGTAGCCCACCGCGAGCGCTCCGATGGCTGGTCCGAGCAGGGAGGCCCGCCCGCCCAGGGCGACTCCGGCGATGAGCAGGATCGATGCTGCGGCGTCGACGTCGGAGGGCGAGATGATGCCGACGATGGGTGCGAAGAGGGCACCGCCGATGCTGGCCATCACCGCGGCCAGGACGAACGCGACCAGCTTGATGTTGGCCGGGTCGTAGCCCAGGAACCGGACCCTGTCCTCGGCGTCCCGGGTCGCGACGAGCAGCTCCCCGAACCTGCTGCGGTAGAGCTGGAAGACCACGAGCAGCACGGCGATCAGCGTCCCTGCGGCGATCAGGTAGAGAAGCCGCCGGTTGATCGGGTCGTAGAGGTTGTAGCCGAAGAACGAGGGGAAGTTGTTGAGGCCGTTGAACCCGCCGGTCTGCTTGATCGTCGCGATGAGCAGCGTGGCGAAGGCCACCGCGAGCGCCTGGTTGAGGATGGCGAAGTAGGCCCCCTTGACCCGCCGCTTGAAGATCGCATAGCCCAGCACGGACGCGACGATCACCGGCAGCACCACGATCGCCGCGACGGTGAAGGCACCGCTGCGGAAGGGCTCCCACCAGGCGGGCATCGTGCCGTCGCCGTAGAGGACCATGAAGTCCGGGACGTTGCCGGCTCCGGCTGCCTCGAGCTTGAGGTGCATCGCCATCGCATAGCCGCCGAGGCCGAAGAAGACCCCCTGACCCATGACGAGCATCCCGCCCCTCCCCCAGGCGAGGCCGATCCCGACGGCGGCGATCGCCCAGCAGCAGTACTTGCCGAGGTTGTTGAGCCGGAAGGTGCTGAGCACCGCCGGAGCCACCAGCAGCAGGAGCAGGGCCAGGACGGCGATCCCGAGCAGGGGACCCCAGGCCTGCAGCGAGGACGTACGCGGTGGACGGGGCGGTGCTGCTGACGTGCGCGCCTTGGTGGCCTCGATCGTCGCTGTCATGCCAGACCTCGCGTCCGGACCGTGAAGAGGCCCTGTGGTTTGAACTGCAGGAAGATCACGACGAGGGCGAACATCACGACCTGCGCCATGCTGCTGCTGAAGCGATCGGTCAGGAAGGCCGTACCGACCCCGACCACCCAGGCGGCGATGATCGTCCCCTTGAGCTGGCCGAGTCCGCCGGCCACGACGACCAGGAAGGCCGGGATGATGTAGCTGGTGCCCAGGGTCGGGTTGGTGCCGCCGCTGAGCGACAGGGCCACCCCGCCGACCCCGGCCAGGCCCGAGCCCACGAAGAACGTCAATCTGTCGACCCGGCGGGTCGAGACACCCAGCGTCTCGGCCAGGTCGCGGTTCTGCACGGTCGCGCGGATCTGTCGCCCGAACGAGGTGTACTTCAGGACCGCGGCGAGCCCGGCCAGTGCGGCGAGGGCCAGGACGATGGTGAACATCCGCGTGTGGGGCCAGTTGTAGCCCAGGACGCCCAGATATCCGTCGAGCCAGCCCGGCGCCTCGACGCGGTCGCCCTGGGCGCCGAAGACGTCCTTGGCCAGCTGCTGGAGCACCAGGCTCACCCCGACGGTGACCAGGAGGGTGTCGAGGGGACGGCCGTACATCCAGCGGATGATGCCGGCCTCCAGCGCCACGCCGAGCAGGCCCGCGACGAGGAACGCGACCGGGATCGCGAGCAGGACCGAGAAGCCGGTGTCGGTGACCACCAGCTGGGTCAGGTAGGCGGCGTAGGCGCCGGCCATGAGGAACTCCCCGTGGGCCATGTTGATCACGCCCATCTGGCCGAACGTGAGCGCGAGCCCGAGCGCGGCGAGCAGGAGGATCGCCCCGGTCGACGTGCCGCTGAGGAGGGGGGTGGTGATCGAGTCCATCGTGAGGGGTCCCTGCAGTCGGAGTGGAAGTCGCGGGATCAGCTGGCGCTCGCGTCCCACCAGTCGTAGCCCTCGAGGAACGGGTCCGGCTCGATGGGCTCCTCGGACGTCCAGACGATGTCGAACAGGTCGTCGGAGTTGATCTGCCCGATCAGGCTGGTCTTGGCGATGTGGTGGTTGTCGCCGTCGATGACGACCTCCCCCTCCGGCGATGCGAAGCTCACGCCGTCGGCCGCGGCGTTGATGTCGTCGACCTCGAAGCTCTCGGCCTTCTCGACGAGGTTCTTGTAGAGGTGCAGGGACGTGTACGCCGCCTCCATCGGGTCCGAGGTGGGTCGGTCGTCTCCGTACATGTCCTTGAACGCGCTCACGAAGGACTCGTTCTCGGGTGTCTGGACGGTCTGGAAGTAGTTCCACGAGGCGTACTGCCCGGTCAGGTCGACGCCCATGGCCGGTGCCTCCTCCTCGGCGATGGACACCGAGATGATCGGCGTGGTCTCCGCGGTGAGGCCCTGCTCGTAGTAGGCCTTGATGAAGCCGACGTTGGAGGATCCGTTGATCGTGTTGAACACGAAGTCGGGCTTGGCGTCCACGATCTTCGCGACCTGGGTGGACCAGTCGTCCTTGTCGAGGGGGACGTACTCCTCGCCGACGATCTCGATGCCGAGCTCAGCGGCGTACTGCTTGATGATCTTGTTCGCGGTCCGGGGGAAGACGTAGTCGGAGCCGGCGAGGAAGAGCGTCTTCACGTCCTTGGAGGCGAGGAAGTCCATCGCCGGGATGATCTGCTGGTTGGTCGTGGCGCCCGTGTAGTAGATGTTCTCCGAGGCCTCGAGCCCCTCGTACTGGACGGGGTAGAACAGCAGTCCGTTGTTGGCCTCGACCACCGGCAGCATCGCCTTGCGCGAGGCGGAGGTCCATCCGCCGAAGACTGCCGCGACACAGTCGCCGGTCAGCAGCTTCTGGATCTTCTCGGCGAAGATGGCCGGGTCGGAGGCGCCGTCCTCCTCGACGAACTCGATCTCCTTGCCCATGATGCCGCCGGACCCGTTGATCTCCTCCGCGGCCATCATGAGCGAGTCGCGGACGGTCTGCTCGGAGATGGCCATGGCGCCGGAGGTCGAGTTGAGGAAGCCGAGCTTGACGGTGTCACCGCTCGTGTCGACGCACGACGCGGCAGCGCTCCCGGCCGACTCGGCGTCCCCGGTCTTGGAGCCGCCGCAGGCGGCGAGCACCAGCGATGCGGTGGCGATCAGGGCAGTGGTGGCAACGCCTCGGGCAGATGTGGTCTTCACGTAGGTCCTCGTCTCGTGTGCACGACTGCCGACATCTCCCCCATGCAGAGGCCGGCTGAAAAGTCGGGCACCACGCTGTGACCCGCGAGCACGAACCTAGGAACGCCCTGTTTCGGCGGGCTCCCGCGCCGGTGAACGGCCTGTTAACTGAGCCAACCCGGCAGTAACGAGCCGGTCGATGGACGACTCGTGCGCGTGGTCGGTGATCGAGCGGGCGACGCTGCCCGGTCCCGCGAGCTGGAGGACGTCCGGTCCGTCGGCCAGTCGCACGCCCAGCAGCGACAGGGAGTCGAAGCACCGTCGCGTGTGGAGGATCGCGAAGGCGCGCCGCTCCGCACGGCTCAGGTCGAGCTCCTCGCACAGCAGCGGCTGCCCGCCGAGATCGACGTACGTCGAGGTCCGCAGGTCGCCGCCCACCTCGCCCGAGCGTCCGAGGACGACGCTCTCGCGGACGAGGGCCACGGCCCCCTCCGCCAGCGTCAGGTCGGTGCGGCGCTCGACGTCGGCGCCGGCGCTGACCACGAGTGGCTTGCCCGACCAGACGAGCGACGAGCCGGCCCCGACGTCGGCGTGGAGGTGCCAGGACGCCTTGCCGCCGCGCATGTCGTAGGCGACGGTCCCGGCCGTCTCGATGACCTCCAGCGACAGCCCCGGGCCCAGGCGCAGGTCGATGCGCACGTCATCACCCGCCAGCAGCAGGGCGATCCTGGCGACGAGGGCGACCTGCACGGTGTCGTGGGTGCGGTGGACGAGCCGCGGCACCAGCGCGTCGCCGGAGAGGTCGCACCGGATCCGCCCGCCGGGGCCACGGACGACCTCAATGGTGGTGGTGCGCATGACCGGGCCCGGCGTGCACGTGCGGCGCCATCGGGCCGGGATCGACCGGCACGTGCTGACCCCCGCGCACGCGCGTCGTCATCTCGCTCACCCAGCCGGTCAGCTCGGCGATGCTGGCCGGGTCGTGGCGCGAGAGGCACACCACCGGTCCGCCGTCGCGCGCGGCCGTGGCGTCGGCCAGCATGAGCGGCACGTCCACGCCGACGTGGGGGGCCAGGTCCGTCTTGTTGAGCACCAGCAGGTCGGCGCGGGCGATCCCCGGGCCGCCCTTGCGGGCCACGTCGCCGCCACCGGCGACGTCCAGGACGAAGATCTGGGCGTCCACCAGGGCCGGCGAGAACGTCGCGGTGAGGTTGTCGCCGCCTGACTCGACCAGGACCAGGTCGAGCGTGGCGAAGTCCTCCTCGAGGTCCTCGATGGCGAGCAGGTTGGCCGTCACGTCGTCGCGGATGGCGGTGTGCGGGCAGGCACCCGTCTCGACGGCGCGGATGCGACCGGGGTCCAGCACACCGGCGGAGCGAAGGAAGCGGGCGTCCTCGTCGGTGTAGATGTCGTTGGTGATCACGCCGATCTCGAGCCGGTCGCCCAGCGCGTCGCAGAGCAGTGCGATCAGCGAGCTCTTGCCGGTGCCGACGGGGCCGGCGACGCCGAGGCGGAAGGAGCGGTGCGGATCAGGCATGGAAGAGCCTCCGGGGTGCGTGGGCGTGATGGGCGATGTAGGTGTCGAGCAGGGGTGCGCCGCCTGCCGGCAGGTCCTCGGACCGCGACAGGAGTGCGACCCGTTCCGTCATGCTCCGGATCTCCGGCTCGAGCTCCAGCAGCCATCCGACGGTGGTCATCGGATCGAGCGGGAGGAGCTTGAGCGCGGCCGCCGAGATGGCCTGCACGTCGTCGTACGCCACCAGCCGGGCGAGCTCGACCGCGCCGATGCCCGTGACGGCGGCGATCACCCCCACCACGACCGGTCGCGGGTAGCGGAGGGTGGGATCGACCTCGCGAACCGCCAGCGCGTCGGCTCCCAGCGCGTCCGGCCAGAGCGTCCTCGCCAGTCGCGCGTAGCCGCGACCGAGCCGATCGGCCGCATCGCGCGTCGGCTTCCCGGGGGTGCGCGCGGCCCAGGCGGACGCGACAGCCTCCAGGCCGCCCCGCTCGGCAGCGAGCCAGCTCGCCCGGGCCAGCACCGCCGCACCCGCGTCGGTCGCCGTCACCGTGCGCAACCGGCTGCGGACGAAGTCCGGGATCCCCTCGACGGTGAGGCCGGCCTGCACGGCCGGCTCCAGCCCCGCGGACTGCGCGTGCGAGCCGGTGGGCAGCCTGGCGTCGGCGAGCATCGCGAGCACGAGGTCGGGCAGGGACGACGGAGCACTGCTGGTCATGGCGACCGACTCAGAACAGCGAGTAGAGCTGGGTCATCGGGAGGCGCTGCGCCGGGGCGGGCACGATCTCCTGGCCGTCCACCGCGATGGAGAAGGTCTCCGGGTCGATCTCGATCTGCGGGAGCGCATCGTTGTTGCGCATGTCGGCCTTGGTGATCGACCGGGTCTCGGTGACCGCGCTCAGGCGCCTGCGCAGCCCCAGCCGGTCGGCGAGGCCGTCGTCGATCGCCGCCGGCGCCACGAAGGAGACCGAGATGTCCGCGCCGATCGACGCGCCGAAGGTGGGCCGCATCAGCACGGGTTGCGGGGTGGGGATCGATGCGTTGGGGTCGCCGAGCGCAGCCCACGCGATGGCTCCGCCCTTGATCACGAGCGCAGGCCGCACCCCGAAGAACGCCGGGTCCCACAGCACCAGGTCCGCGAGCTTCCCGGGCTCGACCGACCCGATCTCGTGGGCCAGGCCGTGCGCCACGGCCGGGTTGATCGTGTACTTGGCGACGTAGCGCCGGGCTCTCTCGTTGTCCGCCGGCAGAGCACCGCCGAGGGCTCCACGAGCCTGCTTCATCACGTGCGCGACCTGCCAGGTGCGCATGATGACCTCACCGATGCGGCCCATGGCCTGCGCGTCCGACGACGTGATCGACAGGGCGCCCACGTCGTGGAGCACGTCCTCGGCCGCGATCGTCGTGGCGCGGATCCGTGACTCGGCGAAGGCAAGGTCCTCGGGCACGCGCGGGCTCAGGTGGTGACACACCATCAGCATGTCGAGATGCTCGGCGACCGTGTTGACGGTGTGCGGGAGCGTCGGGTTCGTCGACCCGGGGATCACGTGCGGGTGCGAGGCGATCGTCAGGATGTCGGGTGCGTGCCCACCGCCGGCACCCTCGGCATGGAAGGCGTGGATGGAGCGACCGGCGATCGCGGCCAGGGTCGAGTCGACGTAGCCGGCCTCGTTGAGGCTGTCGGAGTGCAGGGCGATCTGGACACCCCACTCGTCGGCGGCGCGCAGCGCTGCGTCGATCGCCGCCGGGGTGGATCCCCAGTCCTCGTGGACCTTGAATCCGCCGGCCCCGGCCAGCGCCTGTTCGGCCAGGGCGTCGTCGCTGACGGTGTTGCCCTTGCCGAAGAGGAGGAAGTTCATCGGGAGGGCATCGAGGCTGCGGTGCATCCCCGACAGGTGCCACGCGCCGGGGGTCACCGTGGTGGCCTTGGAGCCCTCGCTGGGGCCGGTCCCACCACCGGCGACCGTCGTCGTGCCGGTGGCCAGCGCCTCGTGGACCTGTGAGAGCGACAACAGGTGCACGTGCAGGTCGATGGCACCTGCGGTGAGGATCTTGCCCTCGCCGGAGATGACGTCGGTGGACGGTCCGATCGCCAGGTCCCGGTGGACACCGTCGGCGATGTCGGCGTTGCCTGCCCGCCCGAGCGCGACGATCCGACCGTCACGGATGCCGACGTCGGCGCGGACGATCCCCCACCAGTCCAGGACGATGGCGTTGGTGATCACGGTGTCGAGGGCACCCTCGGCGCGCGTGGTGCCTCCCTGCGCCATCGACTCGCGGATGGACTTGCCGCCTCCGAAGACCGCTTCCTCACCGCCCACGGTCAGGTCCTGCTCGACCTCGATCCAGAGGTCGGTGTCGGCCAGCCGGACCTGGTCACCGGCGCTGGGACCGTAGAGGGCGGCGTACTCGCGCCGGGTGACCTCAACCACGGGTCCCCCGCTCCTCGACCGCACCCGTGGGCTTGCCGCGCTGGAGGCCCGGGACGATCCGACGACCGCGCAGGGCCACGGCCTCCACCGATCGTGAGGCTCCCGGCTCGAAGCGCTGCGAGGTCCCCGACGGCACGTCGAGCCGGAACCCGGCGGCCGCCTCCCTGTCGAAGTCCAACGCAGCGTTCGCGTCGGGCAGGTGCAGGTGCGAACCGACCTGCACGGGGCGGTCGCCGACATTGGTCACCACCAGGGTGATCCGCTCCTCGGGACCGCGGTCGCCGTTGAGCACGATGGTGCCCTCCGCGACACGGACCGCGCCGGGACCCTCGAACGAAATGCCCATGGCAGTGCTCCTAGGAGATCGGGTCGTGCAGGGTCACGAGCTTGCGTCCGTCCTGGAACGTCGCCTCCACCTGGACGTCGTGGATCATCTCGGGCACGCCCTCCATGACCTCCTCGCGCGTCAGCACGCTGCGTCCCTCCACCATGAGGTCGCTGACGAGTGCGCCCTCGCGAGCACGCTCGATCACCCACGTGCTGAGCAGGGCGATCGACTCGGGATGGTTGAGCCGTACGCCGCGCGCGAGGCGGTCACGTGCCACCATGCCCGCGACCGACAGGAGCAGCTTCTCGGTGTCAGCCGGAGTCAGCTTCATCGCGACCCCCCTCTCCTCATGTCAGCCACGACGCCCGCCAGGACCGTTGGCAGATCGTAACCACGCGGATGTTCCGGCGATGTTTCGTCCCGCCGACGATCGGTCGGAGGTCCCCACGCTCCGGACGTCACAGGATCCTGGACAGCGGGGGGTAGTGCCCGGCCGGCAGGGGCTGGTCGTGACCGAGGGCTGACAGCACGCTCGGCATCATCGCCTTCGCCGTACGGCGGTAGCCGGCGCCGGAGGGGTGGAAACGGTCGACTGCGAACATGCTCTCGGGGTCCGCCACGAAGAACGGCCCCACGATCTCGGCGAGCGAGACTGCGTGGCAGCCCAGACCGGTCACCAGGTCCTGCTGGGCCGCGGCAAGCTGTCGGGACGACCGACTCGCCAGGCCACGCAGTGGCTGTGCCACGGCGGGAAGGGCTCCGAGGTCGGGGCAGGTGCCGACGACGACCTCGGTGCCGACCGCCAGCAACGCCTCGACGACCTCGCGAAGGTGCCGTACGGACTCTGCCGGGCGGACCCGGTGCGTGACGTCGTTGCCGCCGACCACCAGGACCGCGACGTCGGCACGGTAACGCGGAGGCAGGGCCGCCAGCTGGGCGCGGACCATCGAGGTCTCCGAGCCGACGTGCGCGCCGACACGGAGGCGGACGGTCCGGCGCGTCTTCTTCGCCAGTCGCTTCGCGAGCTGGGCGCCGAGGGTCTCACCCTTGGTGGTGGCGCCCAGACCCGCGGCGATGGAGTCTCCGATCAGGAGCAGCTCGACCGGATCGCCGTACTTCTTCTTGTACGTCTTCTGGACGAGGGGAACCGTGTCTCCGAGCTGCGTGCCGATGACTCGCCTCGCACCGCGTGCCTGTAGCCGGAGGACACCAACCGCGGTGATGGGCACGAGCACAGCGGTCGACGCCATCGCGGCCACCACCGCCACCTGCAGGCGGGCCGCCCTCACGCGGCGAACGCGGGACGCCCCGGGTCGAGCACGGCGGCGTAGTGGACGTCGATCAGCTCATCGACGACGCTCGCCCACGTGCGCCCCGCCACGGACGTCAGTCCCGCCGCAGCCAGCGCGTGACGGAGCTCGCCGTCATCGACGAGCCGCGCCACGGTGTCCCGCAGCGAACCCGGGTCGGCGGGGTCGTAGAGCAAGCCGTTGAATCCGTGGTCGATGAGGTCGAGAGGCCCGCCGGCGGCCGGGGCCACCACGGGCACCCCGCTGGCCTGCGCCTCCTGGACCGTCTGGCAGTAGGTCTCCGACTCGCCCGTGTGGACGAAGACGTCGAGGCTGGCGAACACCTGGGCCAGGTCCTGTCCGTGCAGCATCCCGGTGAACACCGTTCCCGGCATCGCCCGCTGCAGGGAGGCACGCGACGGTCCGTCCCCGACGATCACCATCCGGGTCCCCCGGACTGCCGCCACCTCCGCGAGCCGGCCCACCTGCTTCTCGGGCGCCAAGCGACCGACGTACCCCACTGCGAGCGACCCCGGCTCGTGACGGGTCCACCGTGCAGTGAGCTGCGGCAGGCGGTGGTCGGGACTGAAGACGTCCGAGGACACGCCTCGTCGCCACAGGTGCAGGTCGGTGACCCCGAGGGCCGTCAGCTGGTCCCACGATGCTCGGGACGGAACGAGCGTCCGGTCGGCGCGTCGGTGGATGCGGCCCACCCACCTGCCCACGGCACCTTCGGCCCGCACGCCGTACTGCCGTGCAAAACCACCGATGTCCGTCTGGTAGACCGCTACGGTCGGCACGCCCAGCTGGCGCGCGGCGCGAAGGCCGACCGCTCCGAGTGCGATCGGTGAGGCGAGGTGCACGACGTCCGGGCGAAACTCCTCCAACGCCCTCTCGACCACGGTGTCGGGCAGCCCGACCGAGAACGATCGGTGCCGGGGCACCGACACCGACCGCACACGCACCACCCGCACCGAGCGGTAGACCGCAAGCCCCGGACCGGGTGCCACGATGAGCACCTCGTGGCCCCGCTCGAGCAGCCTGTCGGCGACATGACGCACCGTGTTGGTCACTCCGTTGACGTGGGGGAAGAAGGACTCGGACACGATCGCGACTCGCATGCCCCCACGCTCGTCGTGCGCGGTGAAATCGCGGCGACGGGCGCCGCGATGTCCGCTGAACACCTGCAGACGCGTGCAAGCCTCTACCCCCCGACCCGCCCGGTCTCGTAGGCCCACATCGCGACCTCCACACGGTTGCGGGCGCCGAGCTTGTTCATCAGCGCGCCGATGTGGGTCTTCACCGTGCTCAGGGAGATGTGGAGCTCGTCGGCGATCTCCGTGTTGGTGCGGCCGCGGGCGACGGTGAGCAGCACCTCCTCCTCGCGTTCGGTGAGCGGCTCGATCGGCTGGGGAGGCGCCGTCGCTCGCTGCAGGCCCGCCAGCGTGGTGAGCAGGCGGCGGGTGATGTCGGGTGAGATGAGCGCGTCACCGTTCGCGGCCGCGTGGATCGCCTGCACCAGCAGCTCGGGCCCCGCGTCCTTGAGCAGGAAGCCTCGGGCGCCGGCCTTCAGTGCGCCGTGGACGTACTCGTCGAGGTCGAAGGTCGTGATGACCACGACGGCCATCGGGTCCTCGACGCCCGGGCCGGCGAGCCGGCGGGTGGCCTCGACGCCGTCGATGCCGGGCATCCGGATGTCGAAGAGGCAGACGTCGGGACGCAGCTCCCGCGCCACGGCCACCGCCTCGTGACCGTCCGTCGCCTCGCCGACGACCTCGATCCCGGGCTGCGCGTCGAGGATCATGGTGAGCCCCGTCCGGACCAGGAGCTGGTCGTCGGCGACCACGACCCGGATGGTCCCTCGGCCGATCACTCGGGAATCTCTCGCGGCAGGGTCGCCTCGACGGTCCAGCCGCCGGCCGGGTCCGGCCCGGCCCGGCAGGAGCCGCCGAGCAGCGTGGCCCGTTCTGCCATCCCGAGCAGGCCGTAGCCCGTGGTGGGCACCGGTCGGGCTGCTTCTCCGTCGTCGTGCACACGCAACCGTACGACGCCGACGTCGCCGGTGACCTCCACCGTGACCGCCGTGGCGTTCAGCGAGTGGCGGACCGCGTTGGTGACCGACTCCTGGCAGATCCGGTACACCGCCCCCTCCACCGGTCGGGGCAGCGCAGCGAGATCGCCCTCGCGGCGCACCCGCACGACGGAGCTCATCCGCGCCAGCTCATCCAGGTCGTCGATGCCGCGCTGTGGCCCGTACTCGACGTGCCCCGCGTCGGCGTCCTCGCCCTCGCGGAGCACCCGGACCATCGTGCGCATCTCGTACAGGGTGCGCGACGCCTCCGCCTCGATCACCACCAGCGTCTCGACCGCCAAGGCCGGATCGGTGGCTGCCACCGCGCGCCCCGCCTGGGCCTGGATCGCGATCGCCGAGACGTGGTGCGCGACGGTGTCGTGCAGCTCGCGGGCAAGCTCCCCCCGCTCCAGCATCCGGACCTGTTGCAGCTCGCGCTGGTGCGCCACCGCGCGGTAGCGCATCGCGGCCCCGAGGGCGAACGACGCGACCACCACAGTGGCGCCACCGACCGCGTCCCCGAAATTGCCGCTGAGCGCCAGACCGAGGCCGACCGGCACGGCGACGATGGCCGTACCGACCAGCGCCTCGGGGCCGGACGCCCAGCGGTACAGGGCATACGGCAGGAGCAGGACGACGATCATCGAGTCGAGCCCCACGTCTGGGCCGCCGAGCAGCGTCGGGACGAGCAGCACCATCGCGCCGCCGAAGCCGACGGCGGTCGCCAGGAGTGGATGCGTACGCCGCCAGGGCAGGGCGCAGATCACCACGAGCGCGACCGCGGTGGCGAGGGGGCGAGAGGCCACGTCGGAGCGGAAGATCGCCTCGCCCGCTGCCGTGACCAGCAGGGTCCCGACCAGGACCCAGTCCCTCCACAGCGGCGCCGGCGGGCCCGGGACACGGGGCTCGGCCAGGACCGAGCCGATGGTGGCGGCGAACACGTGTCCAGCCTAGGGAGCGGAGGTGGTTCTCGTGCGGGGCCAGGTCCAGGCGGAGCGAAGGATGAAGGCGAGGATGGTCACCTCGACCACCACGCCGAGGCCGTAGAAGTACACCCAGGTCTCGCCGACCACGTTGAACGCCGCGATCGGGATGCAGAGCGATCCCACGGCGAGGTTGAGCGTGCGGTTCGCACGGGCCGGCAGCGTCGTGGACAGCAGGATCATGAGGGCTGGGATCCCGACGATCACGAGCGAGGTGACGACGAAGGTCTGGCTGATGTCGAACTCGAAGACGATGCCGTTCAGGATGTCGTCGACGGCGCCGGGCTTGTAGAGGTGCAGGTAGTCGACGTAGATGTAGAAGAACATGAAGCTGGTCCAGGCTGCGGCGAGCTTCGCTCGGACCGGCAGGGGCGGATCGTGCAGGGCGGTGGGGGTGTCGGTCTGGGTCGTGGTCGTGGTGCTCACAGGTCTCTTCCTTCACATCGGGTGTCGATCCCACGATGTCTGGATGCGTGCTCGGCGCCATCGGTCTGCCAGCCAGACCTGCGTGGCCTCTGGGACGAGGTGCTCGTCATCCCTTCGGCCGGGGCACCGAGGTCAGCGGTCGAACAGAGTTGCGAATAGTGCTTTTCTGTCCTATGATGGTCCTACATCCCTAGCCTCCGGGCCACCATCTCAGATGGTGCGCTTTCCTGGTGGTGATGCGGGT
This sequence comes from uncultured Actinomycetota bacterium, assembly GCA_963806925.1. Lineage (GTDB taxonomy): Bacteria > Actinomycetota > Actinomycetes > Propionibacteriales > Nocardioidaceae > Nocardioides. The sequence continues at coordinate 111,120 of CAWEAI010000014.1, forward strand.
GAGTTGCGAGGGTGAGTAATAGCTCGGTGTCCGGGCCTCCAGGAGCGACGACCGTTGTCAGTCACGCGTGTGCGTGCAACACAGTCGTCGAGAGGAGGCCGATCGTGACCGAGGAGACGACACACCCCATCGTCGCCGCGGCCTCCGACGTCCGGTCGTCGCTGAAGGCCGTTGCGGACGCCAACCCGACGTTCATGTCGACCACCGACAAGGCGATCGCGCTCATCGACCTCGTCTGCGCAGAGGCGCAGGTGGCGGAGCTGCGGCTGCGCATCCTGGCCGATGCCGGCGACCTCGCACACGAGACCGCGGCCAGGGACGCGGCCGGATGGCTCGCACAGGTCACCCGGACCCGCAGTGCCGACGCCCGCGCCGACCTGCGGCTGGCCTCCGCGCTCGAGCAGGACCTCGGGGTCGTGGCCGCGGCGATGCGCAAGGGAGCTGTGACGCTCGCCCAGGCGCACGTGATCCACCGGGCCCTCACCGCGCTCCCTGCGTCGGTGGACACCGACACCGTGGCGCGGGCGGAGGCGCACCTGGTGGAGCAGGCCGGCGAGTTCGGGCCGAAGGAGCTCGGTCGCATCGGGCGCCGGATCCTGGACGTGGTCGCTCCGGAGGTCGCCGAGGCGGTCGAGGCGGGCCGGCTGGCCGACCTCGAAGCCAACGCTGCCGACCGGACCCGGCTCACGATGCGGCGCCTCGGGGATGGCACGACCCGCATCTCCGGTCGGGTCCCCGATGCGACCGCGACCCGGTTCGCGACCTACCTCGAGGCGTTCGCCAACCCCCGCGTGCAGCGCCCCGACGGCATGGGCGTGGCGGGTGGGGCGGGTGCTCACGACCCGGTGGTCCGGGCGGCGTACCCCAAGCGGATGGGCCAGGCGTTCGGCCAGTTCCTCGAGGCCGTCGACCCGGACCGCCTGCCGCTCCACGGCGGCGACGCGACCACCGTCATCGTCACCATCCCGCTCGCCTCGCTCCGGGCCGACCTTGCCACGGCTGACCTCATCGGCGCGGGTCTGGTCCCCGGAGACGACCTCACTGGCGACCGCATCACCGCCGCCCAGGCCCGTCGGCTCGCGTGCACCGCCTCGATCCTCCCTGCTGTCCTCGGCGGCGACAGCCTCCCGCTCGACCTGGGCCGCACCCGACGCCTGTTCAGCCCAGCCCAGCGCAAGGCGCTGCTGGTCCGCGACCAGACCTGCCGCACCGAGGGCTGCGACATTCCTGGCGTGTGGTGCGAGGCGCACCACCGTCGCGACCCCTGGAGCGAGGGCGGGCGCACCGATCTCGACGAGGGCGAGCTGCTCTGCGGACACCACCACCACCGGGCCCACGACCCCCGCCACCGCACCGAGCGACTGCCCAACGGGGACGTCAGGTTCCACCGGCGCACGTAGGGGCAGAGGCACGCGCTGCCGGTCGAGTCACGTCGAGGTGGGACTGACGCGGTGGCTCGCGCACCCACGTGACGAGATTGCCCAGGACCCACCCTGACCGATGCATGATCGCCGGCAGACCTCGCGTCTGCCAGGCCGACCTGCTATCGGGCCCCCCCATGGCCCCTCGAGAGTGTGTGCGCAGTCCCGCCGTGGATCCGGGGTCAGTCGCGGCGGATCACGGCACGGGCGGTGGCCGCGACGGCGAGATCGATGCCCTGGATCTCTCGCCATCGGGTGCGGGAGGCACCGGCGAGCTGTTCGAGAACGTCGAGGGTGGCGCTGCTGGGGGGCGGTGACGAGAACCGGTCATGGCCACTGCGCCATCCCAGCGCGAACAGCAGGTCGCTGATCTCGCTGCGCCACTCCTGCGCTGGCAGACCACTGCCGGCCACCGCCAGGGCCATCCAGCCCGCTGCGCGCTCCACGTCCTTGGTGCCCAGCGGGAGCCGACCGACGATGTGACGCCAGAGGGCCTGCGGATCGTGCCCACATCGGATCGCGGCAGCGGTCGGACTCAGCCGGCCTCTGCGCACGCGGGTCAACCCGAGGGCGCGAGCGGTGGTGCGGATGGTCGCGACGGGGTAGGTGAGGTCCTCGCGGTTGGCCTTGCCCACCCACCAGTCGCTGATACCGGTGCGTTCGGCGACCTTCTCGACCACCGCTGGCGGCAGGTAGCCAGCGGCTGTCAGCGTGACGCCGTCGCCGATGACGTCGAGGAAGGCTCTGTAGGTCTCGGTCAGCCGGGCAGCCTCGACCTCGGCGACCTCCGTCGGCCCGTGCGAGAACGGCCGGCCGAGCACCTCTCGCAGCAGACGGATGCCTCGGTGGTCGAGCTGATCGACCAGATCGGCCAGCTCGCCGGACACGGCGACCGGCTCGGCGACCGCGATCGCGAGGGCGGCGTTGGTCTCCTCGAGGTCGAAGCGGTCGGGATGCCAGTCGACGGGCAGCCAGTCGTGAGCATGCTCGGCGTCGTCGAAGTTGCCGGGAAGGAGCGCGTCGTCATGTCCGCTGCGAACCCACGCGGCCAGGTCCTCATAGCCTCCGATGCCACCGCAGTCCTCCGGCGGACACTCCATCCGCCCGCCGATGCACCGCGCTGACGTGGGTGGTTCGTCCAGGACCTCCTCGACCACGAGCCTGTGGTCCCAACCGTCGCCGAAGTCGTACTCGTACCAGAGCTCGTCGCCCGTGCGGGCGACGATCTGGTCGAGTCGTACGTCGTCCTCGAGCATGCCCTCGTCCCCCTCCTCGAGGTCGAAGTGCGTGACGAAGAACGGGGAGCGATGGTCGCGACCGGTGCGGAACCGGTGCAGATGGCTGTTGGACCACCCCATCGCGGACTGGATCACGTCGTGGAGCCGGGGAAGGCTCAGGTCGCCGCGCAGCTCGAGTCGACGCCAGACCGGCGGCTTCGCGCCGTGCAGGTCCAGACGCACCCGGAGCCCGCGGACCTCGCTCGGGATGGCGAGCAGCGACGGCGTCTCGTCGCGCTTGAGCTTCTCGAAGATGCTGGAGACCTGGCCGCTCATCAGGGCATCGAGGAGCGCCTTGTTCTCCTCGGGGCTTGCCCCTGCCATCAGCTGCTTCACCAGGTGCTGGACGTCGATCGGTTCCGCCACGACGCCCAGTCAATCACCGTCAGCTCGACGAGCCGTCACAGCACGGCGACTTGCCGGTCGGTGGTGGAGCCTAGGGGACTCGAACCCCTAACCCCCTCGTTGCAAACGAGGTGCGCTACCAATTGCGCCAAGGCCCCGGATGGCACACGCGTCAGGACTTGTGGACGGTGTCCGTCGCCTCGGCCCAGAGGGCCTGCTCGTGCTTGCCGGCTTCCATCTTCTTCTTCGCGAACGCTGCGCCGCCAGCGGCGAGCAGGACCAGCAGAAGCTTCTTCACGGGACTCTCCTCAGGTCGCGAAGCCCGGGAGCCGGGCAGATGGAGTGGGCCTAGGAGGACTTGAACCTCCGACCTCTTCCTTATCAGGGAAGCGCTCTAACCGTCTGAGCTATAGGCCCGTTCTCACCGCATCAGCGGCGACGCCGAAGATTACCTGACCCGTCGGAGCGGGAGCCAATCGAGGGCCGGTTTCGAGGATCGCTGCTCGAGCGTCGTCGACGTCAGGTCACTTCTCGTCCTCGGCGAGGGTCACCTCGATGCCTCCGAGGAGCGCGGCGGCGAGGTTGTAGAGGAACGCGGTCAGGGTCGCGATCGCGGTCAGCAGCACCACGTCGAGCACCGAGACGAGGAGCGTGAAGCCGAGCACCCGCGACATGCCGACGTAGTTGGTCACGTCGAAGGTGGAGTTGCCGCTGTCGCCCTCCACGATGCTGGCCACGGCCGAGTTGATCGAGTCCCAGACACCGGCCGCGCCGAGCACCGACCAGACCATGAAGATGGCCACGAAGGTGACGACGCCGAAGGCGACCGACAGCAGGAACGACGTCTTCATGACCGACCACGGGTCGATCCTGGTCAGTCGCAGACGAGCACGGCGGGGCGGTCGACCTGGCGTACGGGCCGCGCGACGGCCCTTGGCCGAACCCGTCGCCGCGCTGGCCCGGTGCTCCTCGGCAGCGTTGGACATCGTGTCCTGGATGCGCCCGGACAGGGACTTGCGCGAGGGGTCACCGGCCTGGGTGGGGGTTGCTTCGTCATGACCCGGCTGCGCGGTGCGGTCCGGCATGGATCACTCCTCGGTGTCGTCGTCGGGGCCCAGCTCATCGAGCTCTGGGGTGGTCGCCTCCACGGCGTCCGGAGACTCGATTGTTGCACCGTCACCTGCACCGGGCGATTCGTCGCCCGGGGCCCGATCCCCGCTCTCGATCGACTGACCGGCTGCGCCCTCGACGACCTCCTCGATCACCTTGGCCTCGACCGAACGCGCCACCACGGCCACCGTGTCGCCCGACTTGGGCGTCACGAACTTCACGCCCATCGTCGATCGGCCGGTGGGTCGGAAGTTGGCGTCGATGGGGCTGCGGACGACCTGACCGCCACTGGTGATGGAGAGGACCTCGTCCTCCTCCTCCACGATGAACGCGCCGACGAGGCCGCCGCGGTCCTCGTTGGCCAGTGACATCGCCTTGATGCCGATGCCGCCGCGCGACTGCAGGCGGTAGTCGCTGATCCGGCTGCGCTTGGCGAAGCCGCCGTCGGTGATCGTGAAGACGTACTGCTCGACGACCTCGTCGGACTCCGCAGCGTCACCCTCGACGGCCTCCTCGGCCGCGACCTGCGCGGCGCGGATCACCGACATCGACAGCAGCGAGTCGCCGTCGCGGAACTTCATCCCGCGCACGCCACCGGTGGCGCGACCCATCGGGCGGAGCTGGTCGTCGTCGGCGCGGAAGCGGACCGCCTGGCCCTTGCGGGAGACGAGCAGGATGTGGTCGTCGCCGTTGACCAGCTCGGCTCCGATCAGCTCGTCGTCGTCCTCGCGGAAGTTGATCGCGATGACGCCGGCCTGGCGCGGGCTGTTGTAGTCGCCCAGCTTGGTCTTCTTGACCAGTCCGGTGCGGGTGGCGAGCACGAGGTAGGGGGCCTGCTCGTAGTCGCGGATCGCCAGCACCTGCGCGATGTCCTCGTCGGGCTGGAACGACAGCAGGCCGGCGACGTGGCCGCCCTTGGCGTCGCGAGCGGCCTCGGGGAGGTTGTAGGCCTTGGTCCGGTAGACCCGACCGGCCGTGGTGAAGAACAGCAGCCAGTGGTGGTTGGTGGTCGCGATGAAGTGCTGCACCACGTCGTCGCCGCGCAGCGTCGCGCCACGTACGCCCTTGCCGCCCCGCTTCTGCAGCCGGTACTGGTCCGCGCGGGTGCGCTTGGCATAGCCGCCGCGCGTGATCGAGACGACGAGGTCCTCGTCGGGGATCAGGTCCTCCATCGACAGGTCGCCGTCGGCGGCGATGATCTGCGTACGCCGGTCGTTGCCGTACTTGTCGGTGATCTCCTTGAGCTCGCCGGAGATGATCTGACGCTGGCGGGCCTCGTTGGCGAGGATGTCCTCGAGGTCGGCGATCTGCAGCTCGATGGCGGCGAGGTCGTCGATGATCTTCTGGCGCTGGAGCGCCGCGAGGCGGCGCAGCTGCATGTCGAGGATGGCCGTCGCCTGGACCTCGTCGACCTCGAGGAGCTCCATCAGGCCGGTGCGGGCGTCGTCGACGTCGGGCGAGCGGCGGATCAGGGCGATGACCTCGTCGAGCGCGTCGAGGGCCTTGACCAGACCACGGAGGATGTGCGCGCGCTTCTCGGCCTCGGCGAGGCGGAAGCGCGTACGGCGCTGGATGACCTCGACCTGGTGGGCGACCCAGTTGGAGATGAAGGCGTCGACCGGGAGGGTGCGGGGCACGCCGTCGACGAGGGCCAGCATGTTGGCCGAGAAGTTGGTCTGGAGCTCGGTGTGCTTGAAGAGGTTGTTGAGCACGACCCGGGCGACCGCGTCGCGCTTGAGGATGATCACCAGGCGCTGTCCGGTGCGCGAGCTGGTGTCGTCCCGGACGTCGGAGATGCCCTGGATCCGGCCGGAGTCGGCGAGCTCGGCGATCTTGAGCGCGAGGTTGTCCGGGTTGACCATGTAGGGGAGCTCGCTGATGACCAGCATCACGCGCCCCTTGGCGTCCTCGTCGATCTCGACGACCGCGCGCTGCGAGATCGAGCCGCGACCGGTGCGGTAGGCCTGCTCGATGCCCTGACGGCCCACGATGAGCGCACCGTTGGGGAAGTCGGGGCCCTTGATCCGCTCGATGAGCGCGTCCTGGAGCTCCTGCTTCGTGGCGTCGGGGTGCTCGAGCGCCCACGTCGCGCCCTCGGCGACCTCGCGCAGGTTGTGCGGCGGGATGTTGGTCGCCATGCCGACCGCGATGCCGGCCGAGCCGTTGACCAGCAGGTTGGGGAACCGCGACGGCAGGATCGTCGGCTCCTGCGAGCGACCGTCGTAGTTGGGGCGGAAGTCGACGGTGTCCTCGTCGATGTCGCGCACCATCTCCATCGCCAGTGGCGCCATCCGGCACTCGGTGTAGCGCATGGCGGCGGCGGAGTCGTTGCCCGGCGAGCCGAAGTTGCCCTGACCGTTGATCAGCGGCGAGCGCAGCACCCACGGCTGCGCCAGGCGGACCATGGTGTCGTAGATCGCGGTGTCGCCGTGGGGGTGGTACTGACCCATCACGTCACCCACGACGCGCGAGCACTTGGAGAACCCTCGGTCGGGCCGGTAGCCGCCGTCGTACATCGCGTAGAGGATGCGGCGGTGCACCGGCTTGAGCCCGTCGCGTACGTCGGGCAGCGCGCGACCGACGATCACGGTCATCGCGTAGTCGATGTAGGACTGCTGCATCAGCGTCTGCAGCTCGATCGGCTGGATGCGGTCGTCGCCGAAGCCGAAGCCGTCGTTGCCGCCGCCGGTGTCCGTGGGGATCTCAGTCATTCTCGTGCCCTCTTGTCATGTCTAAGAATGCGTCTAGATTGATGGATACGGCGTCATCGTCGGATCTCGTGACCAACAACGTGGCGCTAGATGTCCAAGAACCTGACGTCCTTCGCATTGCGCTGGATGAAGGACCTGCGCTGCTCGACGTCCTCGCCCATCAGGATCGAGAAGATCTCGTCGGCCTGTGCGGCATCCTCGAGTGCGACCTGCTTCATCAGGCGCGCGTCGGGGTCCATCGTGGTCTCCCACAGCTCGTCGGCGTTCATCTCGCCGAGACCCTTGTATCGCTGCACCGGGTTCTCCTTGGGCAGCTTCTTGCCCTGGGCGAGACCGTCGGCGAGCAGGGCGTCACGCTCCGCGTCGGAGTAGACGAACTCGTGCTCCGCCGGCTTGTTCCAGCGCAGCCGGTAGAGGGGCGGCTGCGCCATGTAGACGTAGCCGTGCTCGATCAGCGGCTTCATGAAGCGGAACAGCAGCGTCAGCAGCAGGGTGTTGATGTGGTGGCCGTCGACGTCGGCGTCGGCCATCATGACGACCTTGTGGTAGCGCAGCTTCTCCAGGTTGAAGTCCTCCTGGATGCCCGTGCCGAGTGCCGAGATGATGGCCTGCACCTCGGTGTTGGCGAGCACCTTGTCGATGCGTGCCTTCTCCACGTTGAGGATCTTGCCGCGGATCGGGAGGATCGCCTGGATGCGCGGGTCGCGGCCCTGGCGGGCGGAGCCACCGGCGGAGTCCCCCTCGACCACGAAGACCTCGCACTCCTCGGGGTTGGTCGACTGGCAGTCGCTCAGCTTGCCGGGCAGCCCGCCGCCGCCCAGCAGGCCCTTGCGACCACGCGCCAGCTCGCGCGCCTTGCGAGCCGCGATGCGGGCGTTGGCCGCGGCCTGGGACTTGCGGACGATGTCCTTGCCCTCGGCCGGGTTCTCCTCGAACCAGGCTCCGAGCTGGTCGTTCATGATGCGCTGGGTGAAGCCCTTGGCCTCGGTGTTGCCGAGCTTGGTCTTGGTCTGGCCCTCGAACTGGGGCTCCGCGAGCTTGATCGAGATGATCGCGGTCAGGCCCTCGCGGATGTCGTCACCCGAGACCCGGTCCTCGGGCTTCTTGATCAGGCCCCACTCGACGCCCCAGTTGTTGACCAGCGAGGTCAGCGAGGAGCGGAAGCCCTCCTCGTGGGTGCCGCCCTCGTGGGTGTTGATGTTGTTGGCGAAGGTGTGCACCGACTCGGTGTAGGTGGTGTTCCACTGCATCGCCACCTCGAGGCTCATGTGGTTCTCGACGGTGTCGGGGGTGTCGGCCTCGAAGGAGATGACGGTCGCGTTGGCGAGTGTCTTGCGCCGGTTGAGGTGCTCGACGTAGTCGACGAGGCCGCGGTCGTACTTGAAGACCTGCTCCAGGCCGCCGGCCGCGCCGCGCTTGATCGCGTCGTGCCCGGCGCTGTCGACCGCGTTGTCGATCGTGTCGTCCTCGATGGCGTCGACGCGGGCCTCGGCATCCTCGCGCTCGTCGCGCACGACGAACTCGACACCCTTGTTGAGGAACGCCATCTCGCGCAGCCGCGAGGTGATGGTCTCGAGGTTGTAGCGGGTGGACTCGAAGATGTCCTCCGAGGCATACCAGGTGACGGTCGTGCCGGTGCGCTCCTCGGGCTCCATCGGGCGGATCTGCTCGAGGTCGCCGTCGGGGACGCCGAGCTGGAACGACTGGCGCCACAGGTGGCCGCGGTTCTTGACCTCCGCGACCAGACGGGTCGAGAGCGCGTTGACGACCGAGACACCGACCCCGTGGAGACCACCGGACACCTTGTAGCCGCCGCCGCCGAACTTGCCGCCGGCGTGGAGCATCGTGAGCGCCATGGTGAGGGCGGCCATCTCCTGGCCGGGCGCGGTGTCGGTCGGGATGCCACGGCCGTTGTCCTCCACGCGCACCCCGCCGTCGGCCTGCAGGGTCAGCACGATCCGGTCGCAGATGCCGGCCAGCGCCTCGTCGACGCCGTTGTCCACGATCTCCCAGATCAGGTGGTGCAGGCCCCGCTCGCCGGTGGAGCCGATGTACATGCCGGGACGCTTGCGCACCGCCTCGAGGCCCTCGAGGACGGTGATGGCCGAGGCGTCGTACTCGAAGCCCTCGTCGACGGCGTTGGTGTTGCGCCTCGGCGCGACCGCCTCGGCCGGTGCAGCGTCGGACGGGGGTGAATCGGGAGTCGCGCCGGCGGGGATCTCGACGTGGTCTTCGCTCAAGGCACAGCCTTCTGCTCATCGCCCGCGAGGGGACGCTCGACATGAGTCGAGTCGCGGCTGTTGCGGTGGCAACGAAGCATGCGACTCAGTCGTCATACTACCGCCTCAGACGCCTGCAACGAAGGAACACCCCTCCCAGACGGGGGGATCTGTGCAAAAGATGGCCCTCAGGGGACCCATGAGGCCGGTTCACAGCCCCGAGCAGGGGGGTCGGTGGGTCCCCCTACCGTCCGGAGGCGCTCAGATCGCCAGCGAGCGGCTCAGCCGTAGGTGTCGCGGGGGCCCCGACCGTCGCGGCTCGAGAGCCGGCCCTTGGTCCAGTGGGGCAGGTGCGGGCCCACCACCTCGATCACCGCGACGGTGCCGTCGCCGAGCTCGGTGTTGAGACGACGCACGACGCTCGGGGTGAGCAGCTTGAGCTGGGTGGCCCAGGCCGTGGAGTCGGTGCGCACGACCAGTCGACCCTCGGCGAAGGACTCCGGTGTGCAGTGGTCGGCGATCTCGGAGCCGACCAGCTCGGCCCACCGGCCGAAGACGCCCTGGACCTTGAGGTCGAGCTCCCACCCGTGGTTGGCGATCAACCGGCCCATCGCCGCGTCGAGCAGCTGCGGGTCCCGGTCGTCGGGCCGGGCACCGGAGGACGTGGTGAACGTACGCCGTCGCGACGGCGCCCTGCGCACCGGAGCACCGGGGGTCGCTGCCGCCGCACGAGCCGCCGAGCGGGCGAGGTCCAGCCCGTCGGCCCGGTGCTCGGGTGAGGACTCCGCGGGGGACGACTCCGCGGGAGGCTGCGTGCTGGGGGGCTGGTCCTCAGGCGTCACGGGTCACCTGCCCGTCCGCGACGACGTACCTCACGCCCTGCAGGGACGCGGGTACGTCGGCGGCGACCGCCGCGGTGACCAGCACCTGCTCCGCACCCGCGACGAGCTGGGCCAGCTGGCTGCGACGCTCGGCGTCGAGCTCGGCGAAGACGTCGTCGAGCACCAGGATGGGGTCGTCGCCGTCCGCGCGCAGCAGGTCGTAGGAGGCCAGGCGCAGCGCCAGCGCGAACGACCACGACTCCCCGTGGGAGGCGTAGCCCTTGACGGGGAGCCTCAGGTCTCCGTCGCCCAGTGTCAGCAGGAGGTCGTCGCGGTGCGGGCCGACCAGCGAGATGCCACGGTCGAGCTCGTCCTTGCGACGGTCCGCGATCGCGGCGAGCAGCGCGGTCTCGAGGGGGTCTCGTGACGGTTGGCGGGCCACGTCCTCGACCGGCGGGGGGTCGAGGTCGATGCTCGCCCGGTAGTCGAGGTCGGCGTCGTCACGCGACGCTCCCCGCGCGAGTGCCTCGTAGGCCTTGCCGACATGGGGTCTCAGGTCGTCGACGAGCCTCAGCCGCGCGGCGAGGAGCTCGCCGCCGACGCGGGCCAGGTTGTCGTCCCAGATCTCGAGCGTGGACATGGCTGCGTCGCGCGAGGAACCGCGGGCGATGCCCGCGGTCTTGAGCAGGCTGTTGCGCTGGCGCAGGATCCGGTCGTAGTCCGATCGCACCCCGGCGAGGCGCGGTGCCCGCAGGACCAGCAGGTCGTCGAGGAACCTGCGCCGCTCCGACGGGTCGCCCTTGACCAGGGTCAGGTCGTCGGGCGCGAAGACCACGCTCCGCACCAGGCCGATGATCTCCCGCGGACGCGATAGCGGTGAGCGGTTGATGCGCGCGCGGTTGGCTCGGCCGGGGTTGAGCTCGACCTCGAGCAGCGCCGTGCGCCCCTGTTTCACCACGGACGCACGCACGACGGCCTGGTCGGTGCCGGCCCTGACGAGCGGGGCGTCGGTCGCGACGCGGTGCGACGAGAGCCGTGAGAGGTAGTCGATCGCCTCGACGAGGTTGGTCTTGCCCTGACCGTTGCGGCCGATGAACGCCGTCGCCCCCGGCTCCAGCGCGACGTCGATGTCGCTGTAGGAGCGGAAGTCGTGCAGGCTCAGGTGGGCGACGTACAACGAGGTCTAGCTCTCTCCGGGCTCATGACCCTCACCGGCGCCGGCCTTCTTGCTGGTCTCCGACTGCTCGGCCCCGGTCGAACCCTCCGCGTCGCCACCCTTCGGCGCAGTGGAGCGCACCGCGTGGCCGCCGAACTGGTTGCGCATCGCGGCGACCGCCTTCATCGTCGGCGAGTCGTCCTGGCGCGAGACGAAGCGGGCGTAGAGCGCGGCGGTGATCGCCGGCGTCGCGACGGCGTTCTCGATGCCGGCCTCGACGGTCCATCGACCCTCGCCCGAGTCCTCGGCGTAGCCGGCGATCTTGCTGAGACCCGGGTCCTCGTCGAGGGCGTTGACCATCAGGTCGAGCAGCCAGGACCGGATCACGGTGCCCTCGCGCCACGACCGGAAGACCTCGGTCACGTTGTCGGTGAGGTCGGCCTTCTCCAGCAGCTCCCAGCCCTCGGCGTAGGACTGCATGATCGCGTACTCGATGCCGTTGTGGACCATCTTGGAGAAGTGGCCCGCGCCCACCTTGCCGGCGTGCACGGCGCCGAACTCGCCCTCGGGCTTGAGCGCGTCGAAGGCGTCCTGCACCTTGGCGATGTCGTCCGGGTCGCCGCCGTACATCAGGGCGTAGCCGTTCTCCAGGCCCCAGACCCCGCCGGAGACGCCGCAGTCGACGTAGCCGATCTTCTTCTCGGCCAGCAGCTCGGCGTTGGCGATGTCGTCGGTCCAGCGCGAGTTGCCGCCGTCGACGATGACGTCCCCCTCGTCGAGCAGGTCGCGGAGCTCCTTGACCGTGGCACGCGTCGCGTCGCCCGAGGGCACCATCACCCAGACGACCTTGGGGCTCGGCAGTGCCTCGACCAGGGCGGTGAGGGAGTCGACGTCGCTCACGTCGGGGTTGCGGTCGTAGCCCACGACCGTGAGTCCCGCTCGGCGCATGCGCTCGCGCATGTTGCCGCCCATCTTGCCCAGCCCGACGAGTCCGATGTCCATGGACGTGAGCCTAGCCTCCGACTGCCCGGCTCAGCTGAGCAGGCGCCTGGGCATCAGCAGGTAACGGAACGAGTGGTCGTCGTCGGCATCCGTGCCGGAGATGACGACCGGCTTGGTGGCCTGGGTGAAGGCGAGGTCGACGAACTCCCCGTCGATCGCGCCGAGGCCGTCGAGGAGGAACTGCGGGTTGAACCCGGTGGTCAGGTCGTCGCCGGTGATCTCGGCGTCGACCGCCTCGGTGGCCATCGCCTCGTCGCCGGAGCCGGCGTCGAGGACGATCTGGTCGTCGCCGAACTTCATCTGCACCGCGGTGTTGCGCTCGGCGACCAGCGCCACGCGCTTGACCGTCTCGATGAGCTCGGCCTTGTTGACCTTGGCGACCGTGAGGTGCTCGGCCGGGAAGAGCGAGCGCACCTTGGGGAACTCGCCGTCGAGCAGCCGGGTGGTGGTGCGGCGTACGCCGCCCAGACCGGTGCCCTCGAAGCCGATCAGGCCCTCGCCGGCGCCGCTCGCGCTCAGGGCGATGGTCACCTCGGCACCCGACGTCAGCGACTTCGCCGTGTCGCCCAGCACCTTGGCGGGCACCAGGGCGGCGACCGACTCGTCCGGCGACTGGGGGTTCCAGGTGAGCTCGCGGTGCGAGAGCCGGAAGCGGTCGGTGGCCAGGAGCGCCATCGTGGAGCCGTCGATCTCGATCCGTACGCCGGTCAGCACCGGCAGCATGTCGTCGCGCCCGGCTGCGGTCACGGCCTGGGACACCGCGTGCGCGAAGTCGGCGCTCGACACGGTGCCGGTGGCCGACGGCATGTCGGGGAGCGTGGGGTAGTCGTCGACCGGCATGGTCTGCAGGCTGAAGCGTGCCGAGCCGCAGATCAGCGACACACGGGGCCCCTCGAGGGTCAGCTCCACCGGCTTGGCCGGCAGGCTCCGGCAGATGTCGGCCAGGAGCCGGCCGCTGACGAGCGCCTTGCCCTCGTCGTTGACCTCCGCGGTGAGGGTGGCCCGCGCCGAGGTCTCGTAGTCGAAGGTCGAGAGGACCAGGCCGGCGTCGCTCGCCTCGATCAGCAGACCGGCCAGGACCGGCGAGCTCGGGCGGACAGGCAGGCTGCGGGCAGCCCAGGCGACGGCGTCGGCGAAGACGTCGCGTTCGACGCGGAACTTCACAAGGGTCTCCTCGTAGGAGTGGTGGTGCGAGCAAGAGACGTGCAGGCAGGACCACGCGCGGGCGCGTGGGAAGTGCATCCTGCCACGCGCACCGGAGCCAGCGGCAGGGTTGTCCCCAGAGGTGCGGGTGTTCAGTGGTGATGGGTGAGGGGATCAGTGGTGAGGTCCGTAGTAGTCATAGGGTCGGTGGAAACTGTGCACAACTCACATCTGTGCAGGTCAGCGGGCTGGAGCCCTGTGCACGAGGGGTGTGAGTCACGTCGACGAACCCGACGGGGGATGTGGACGGCGCGCGGTGTCGTGTCGTTCGGACCACGAAGTGCACAGGGGCTGGGGATGAAGGAGGTCGCGGAACCACACGTTCTCCACAGCGCCGTGGTCCTGCGGGGTCAGGACTGCCGAGCCTGCATCTTCACGCGGTTGGTGAGCTCGCTGACCTGGTTGAAGACCGCGCGTCGCTCGGCCAGGAGCTGACGGATCTTGCGGTCGGCGTACATCACGGTCGTGTGGTCGCGACCGCCGAACTCGCGCCCGATCTGCGGCAGCGACATGCTCGTCAGCTCACGGCACAGATACATCCCGATCTGGCGGGCCATCACCAGGTGCCGCCCACGCGAGGGACCGGTGAGGTCCTCGAGCGAGACGCCGAAGTAGGCCGCGGTCTGGGCGATGATCAGGGCGTGGGTGATCTCCGGCTCGCCACCCTCGGGGATCAGGTCCTTGAGCACGATCTCGGCCAGGGTCATGTCGACCTCCTGGCGGTTGAGGTTGGCGAACGCGGTGACCCGGATGAGGGCACCCTCGAGCTCGCGGATGTTGGTCTGGATCTTGGAGGCGATGAACTCCAGCACGTCGGGCGGGGCGGTCAACCGGTCCATCGCGGCCTTCTTGCGCAGGATGGCGATGCGGGTCTCGAGGTCGGGAGGCTGGACGTCGGTGATCAGGCCCCACTCGAAGCGGTTGCGCAACCGGTCCTCGAGTGCTTCGAGGCGCTTGGGCGCCCGGTCGGAGGTCAGCACGATCTGCTTGTTGGCGTTGTGCAGCGTGTTGAAGGTGTGGAAGAACTCCTCCTGGGTCTGGGTCTTGCCCTCGAGGAACTGGATGTCGTCGATCAGCAGCACGTCGACGTCGCGGTAGCGCCGCTTGAACCGGTCCTGCCGGTCGTCGCGGATCGCGTTGATGAACTCGTTGGTGAACTCCTCGCTGGAGACGTAGCGCACCTTGGCGTTGCTGTAGAGGCTGCGCACGTAGTGGCCGATCGCGTGGAGCAGGTGGGTCTTGCCGAGACCGGACTCCCCGTAGACCAGGAGCGGGTTGTAGGCCTTGCCGGGTGCCTCGGCGACGGCGACCGCCGCTGCATGGGGAAACCGGTTGGACGAGCCGATGACGAAGGTCTCGAACGTGTACTTGGGGTTGAGGCGGGTCTCGAGCGCGGAGGGACGACGCTCGCCCCCGGGTCCGGAGCTCGACGGGGGCTCGTGGTGCTCGACGCGCGGGGCGGGAGTGGGCTCGAACGGTGCCCGGTCATAAGTCGACAAACCGACAGATCCATCTGTCGACTCGTCGACCTGGGGCAGGTCCGCGTCCTCGAGAGCGGCATTGACCGTCACCAGCATCCTGATCTCGCGACCGAAGGTCTCGGTCAGCGCGTCCTCGATGTGGCTGCGCAGCCGGCCCTCGAGCTGGTTGCGCGTGAAGTCGTTGGGCACCGCGATGATCGCGGTGTTCTCGTGGAGCGTCACCGGGACGCTGGGTCGCAGCCAGGCACGCTGGTTGGGCTGGAGGTCCTCGACGATCTGCTGCCACGCCGTCTGGAGATCTACCTGATGGTCGTCCACCGGACCGCCTTCGTTCTTCACCGTTGTGTGTGCTCGCCCGGAGCGCCGGGCAACCTTGATCCACAGAGTTTTCCACAAGCTGTGAACGGCTGGGTCCGTCCGGGCCGCTCAGGATCCCCGCGACACCCAGCTCGACGGACAGAACGGCATTCGTGCAGGTCAGAGGCGGTGCAGCGGATCATGGGACCCCCTGCGACGCAGGTCACACCGGGTGGACCACCGACGACGTCCACCGACCTCGGACGGAAGGAACGTAACAACCGCACAGGGCGTCGGGCAAGACGTCATCCACAGGCTGGCCAGGGAGGGGACCTCGAGGGTTTGACCCCCCGTTTCCCCACCGCGTACCGTTGGCCGGTCGCTCCATGTCGACAGGTGCCGCATGTCCACGATCCGCCACACGGCGGCCGCGTGGGTGGGCGGTGCCGGCCGAAAGCATCACCGCAGTCCCGGGCCCGCACTGACCCGCTGTGGAGTGGACATCCCTCGAGACCTTCGGAGAACAGCCGTGAGCAAGCGCACCTACCAGCCGAACAACCGTCGCCGTCACAAGGTGCACGGCTTCCGTCTCCGCATGCGGACCCGCGCCGGCCGGTCGATCCTGTCGAGCCGTCGCCGCAAGGGCCGCAAGGAACTGGCGGTCTGACGCCCCAGAGCCCCCGGCACCCGCCGTGCTCCCCGCCGGCCACCGGCTCACCGACAGTGACAGCTTTCGTCTCGCCGTCCGGCGTGGGCGACGGTCGGGCTGCTCGACGCTGGTGCTCCACCTCTGGGTGGACGCAGACGCCGAGCCAGGTCCGGTCGAGGTGGGGTTCACGGTCAGCAAGGCCGTCGGCAACGCGGTCGCACGCAACCGCGTGAAGCGGCGACTGCGACACCTGACCCGCGAGCAGCTTCCGTCGCTGGAGCGGCTTCCGGGTCGTGCTGCGCTCGTGGTCCGCGCCCTCCCGCCGTCGGCCCAGGTGACCTACGCCACGCTGGGCGCTGACCTTGGACGTACCCTCGACCGGGTGAGCGCCTCGTGAAGCACTTCCTGATCGGTCTCATCCGCGCCTGGCGGTTCGCGATCAGCCCGCTCTACGGCCAGGTGTGCCGCTACTACCCCAGCTGTTCGGCGTACGCGCTCGGTGCGGTCACCGAGCACGGCGCGGTGCGAGGCACCTGGCTGTCGCTGCGCCGAGTGGGCCGTTGTCACCCGTGGGCCGCCGGCGGCTACGACCCGGTGCCCTCCCGCGCCGCCCCGGCCGCCTCCACTTCCGACCCGACCCCTGCAACACGAGGAGCTTAGGTGCTCGACTTCTTCGGTGACATCGGCGGCGCGATCATGGCGCCGCTGTACTACGTCATCTCCGCGGTGCTGGTGGGCTTCCACACGCTCTTCGGCGGCATCTTCGGGGATGCGTCCGGCTTCGCCTGGGTCTTCTCGATCATCGGGCTCACCCTGGTCATCCGTATCGCGCTGATCCCGCTGTTCGTGAAGCAGATCAAGTCGAGCCGCAACATGCAGCTGATCCAGCCGCGGGTGCGCGAGCTCCAGAAGAAGTACGGTCACGATCGCGAGAAGCTCGCGGCCGAGACGATGAAGCTCTACAAGGACTCGGGCACCAACCCGTTCGCGTCGTGCCTGCCGATCCTGCTGCAGATGCCGATCTTCCTGGCGCTGTTCCGCCTCATCGACCAGGCGGCGAAGAAGCCGGAGGTCGAGCGTGGCCTGATGACCACGCAGCTCAACGAGCAGTTCGGCGACGCCGTGTTCCTCGGCGCCAAGATCTCCGACACCTTCCTCAACACCGACGACATGGGTGTGCGGGTGCTGGCGGCGATCCTCGTGCTGGCCATGACCGCGACCACCTTCCTCACCCAGCGCCAGCTGATGAGCAAGAACATGCCGGCCGACGCGCTCTCGGGTCCCTACGCCCAGCAGCAGAAGCTGCTCCTCTACGTGCTTCCCGTGGTGTTCGCGGTCGGCGGCATCGCGTTCCCCGTGGGTGTCCTCTTCTACTGGACCACCTCCAACCTGTGGACCATGGGCCAGCAGTTCTACGTGATCCGCAACAACCCCGCGCCGGGGACGCCTGCGGAGACGGCCAAGGAAGATCGGGACCGCGCGAAGGCTGCGCGCAAGGGTCTGAAGACCCCGGCCCAGATCGAGGAGGAGCGGCTCGCTGCCGAGGTGGAGGCCAAGCGCGAGGAGCAGGCCGCGATCCGCCAGCAGCCCCAGCGCCAGACCAAGGCCCAGCGCACCAAGAAGAAGAAGCGCTGAACCGCACCCCGCGCATGAGCCACACGCATTCCCGTGCCGTCCGCGGCATGCATCCCGAATGGAGCAGGAGATACACGTGAGTGAGCAGATGACCGAGAACGACGCCGTCGATTCCGAAGCGGTCGAGGCCGAAGAGGTCGGAGCGGACCGTCCTGGACCGGACGACGCCGACACCACCGCGGCCGAGGGCGATGAGAAGCCTGCACGCCCGTCCAAGGTCGAGCGTCTGGAGAACGAGGGCGACATCGCCGCCGACTACCTCGAGGAGCTGCTCGACATCGCGGACCTCGACGGTGACCTCGACATGGACGTCGAGGGTGACCGCGCGAGCGTGCAGATCGGGGGAGCCGACCTCAACATGCTGGTGGGGACCAACGGGGAGGTCCTCGAGGCCCTGCAGGAGCTCACCCGGCTCGCGGTCTACCGGGAGACCGGCGAGCGCTCCCGCCTGATGCTGGATGTCGGCGGGCACCGCGCCGAGCAGCGTACGCGCCTGGTCGCGCTGGCGGAGAAGTCCGTCGCCGAGGTCAAGGAGAGCGGTGAGCGGCTGTCGCTCGAGGCGATGAGCGCCTTCGAGCGGAAGGTCGTCCACGATGCCGTGGCCGCGGCCGGCCTCATCTCCGAGTCTGAGGGCGCCGAGCCGAAGCGCCACGTGGTGATCCTCCCGGCGTGAGCGACGACGTTTCACGTGAAACACCCTCCGTGCCCGATGTGGCGCGGAGGGTGTTCACGTCTGGCCGTACTGGCCATCGCCGAGCGCTACGCCGAGCTGCTCGCTACCGACGGAGTCGTCCGGGGTTTGATCGGTCCCCGGGAGACGCCGAGGCTCTGGGATCGACACATCCTCAACTCAGCAGTGCTCTCCGAGGTGATCCCGCACCACGCCTCGGTGTGCGACATCGGCAGTGGTGCCGGTCTGCCGGGTCTGGTGGTGGCGATCGCCCGGCCCGACGTCCGGATGACCCTGGTGGAGCCACTCCTGCGCCGGACGACCTTCCTCGATGAGGTCGTCACGACGCTCGGCCTGGACCAGGTGCGCGTGGTGCGGGGCCGCGCTGCGGACCTGCACGGCGAGGAGACGTTCGACGTGGTGACATCGCGCGCCGTTGCTCCTCTGGAGCGACTGCTGGGGTGGTCGATGCCGTTGGTCGCGCCGCACGGTGCACTCGTCGCGATGAAGGGCCAGTCGATCGATGAGGAGATCGCCTCAGCGGCCGATCTTCTCGCCTCCTGGAGGTGCGGACAACCCGAGGTCAGCGTGGTGGGCGTGGGGATCGTCGATCCTCCGACCACGGTGGTGCGGGTGCCGTGGGCCGATCCGGCCCGGATAGGTTGGGTCCCGTCGCGTGGTGGCCAGCGGCGCCGTCAGGGTCGGGATCAGCGTGTGACGAAGCGAGAGGTGCTCTGACGTGAGCGAGAACTTCACCCGAGATCGGTCTTCGGAGGTGTCGAGCGGTTCCGTCGGAGAGTTTTCCACCGGTGACGATGGGGCTGTTGAGCCTGACTCTCCACAGGTGGAGGCAGTTCATCCACAGGCTGTAGATGTTTCACGTGAAACCCGGCCTGCGTGGCGCCCCCGAACTGCCGCCGAGATCGCCGCTCAGGACGACCACTACCAGGACGATGCCACTCCCCTGGCCCGAGCCGCCGAGCACTCGGTGCTCGCGCGCAGCGGTGGGCTCCGCCGGCAGGGGGTCGCCCGCCCCGACGCCACCCGCGTGATGGTGGTGGCCAACCAGAAGGGCGGGGTCGGCAAGACCACCTCCACGGTGAACGTCGCCGCCGGGCTCGCCCAGCTGGGCCAGAAGGTGCTGGTGATCGACCTCGACCCGCAGGGCAACGCCTCGACCGCGCTCGGCATCGACCACCACCGCGGCGTTCCCTCGACCTACGACATGCTGGTGGACGGCAAGCCGCTGGCCGACGTGATGACGGAGTGCGCCGACCTGCCGGGACTCTTGGTCGTGCCCGCGACGATCGACCTTGCCGGCGCGGAGATCGAGCTGGTCACTCTGGCTGAGCGGGAGCAGCGGCTCACGAGAGCGATCGCCGCCCACCCGCTGATCGGGACGGCCGACGAGGTCGGGGACGGGCGCTTCGACTACGTGTTCGTCGACTGCCCGCCATCACTCGGCCTGCTGACCCTCAACGCCCTCGTAGCCGGACGGGAGATGTTCATCCCGATCCAGGCGGAGTACTACGCGCTGGAGGGGCTGGGTCAGCTGCTGGAGACGGTGGAGATGGTGCGCCAGCACCTCAACCCGCAGCTCGTCGTGTCCACGATCCTGCTCACCATGTACGACGCGCGCACCCGCTTGGCGGCCGGCGTGTCGGCCGAGGTGCGTAGTCACTTCGGACCCCAGGTGCTGAAGACGGCGGTGCCGCGGTCGGTGCGCGTGTCCGAGGCCCCCTCCTACGGTCAGACCGTGATGACCTACGACCCAGCGTCGGCGGGGGCCCTCTCCTACCTGGAGGCGGCCCGCGAGATCGCGAGCAAGGGAGCCCCGTCATGAATGCCCATCCGCCCCGCCGGGGGCTCGGTCGTGGACTCGGTTCACTGATCCCCACCGGGCCGAGCCAGACCGCCCCCGCCTCGGGCGCGCCCGAGCAGCACGTCTCCGGCTCGGAAGCCGACGGCGCCGGGGCTGATGCTCCGTCCGACGCGCACGCCGACGACCGGGGACGGGTTGCGGCTGGGGCCTACTTCGCCGAGCTGCCGATCACACAGGTCCGTCCCAACGCACGACAACCGCGGCAGGTGTTCGACGAGGAGGCACTCGCCGAGCTCGTCCACTCGATCCGCGAGGTGGGGCTGCTGCAGCCGGTGGTGGTGCGCCGGACCGGTGACCAGTCCTACGAGCTCATCATGGGCGAGCGCCGCTGGCGCGCCTCTGAGGCCGCTGGCCGCGACACGATCCCGGCGATCGTGCGGGAGACCGACGACGACGACATGCTGCGTGACGCGTTACTGGAGAACCTGCACCGCTCACAGCTCAACCCTCTCGAGGAGGCGGCCGCCTACGGCCAGCTGCTCGAGGACTTCGGCTGCACACACGAGGAGCTGGCCGGACGCATCGGACGATCACGTCCGCAGATCTCCAACACGCTACGACTGCTGAAGCTCTCCCCGGCGGTGCAGCGGCGGGTCGCGGCCGGCGTACTGTCTGCCGGACATGCGCGGGCGTTGCTGAGCGTCGACGACTCGGCGCTCCAGGACACGCTCGCGGCCCGGGTGACTGCCGAGGGCATCTCGGTGCGCGGCTTGGAGGAGATCGTCTCCCTCGGCGTCGAGCCCGAGGCGGCCAAGCGGTCCGTGCGCACCAGGCCCACGGCTCCCGGCCTCATGGAGCTCGCCGACCGGCTCTCCGACCGGCTGGAGACCCGGGTCAAGGTCGACCTCGGCAAGGCCAGGGGCAAGATCACCGTCGACTTCGCGAGCCTGGACGACCTGCGGCGCATCGTCGACATCATGGACCCGCGCAACAGGAACGACCGACCGATCTGAGCGGTCGGCCGGGAGTGAGTCATGACGTACCGCCCTGGAGGGTGCCTGGGTATGAAAGTCGACAAAGCACTAAACCGACATGGAGACAAGTAGATGTGTCGGCTTGTGGCGAGAAGCGTCCGTCAGACAGCGGGAGGAAGGGCGCGCAGCGCGTCGACGAGCGCAGGAGAGCCGGGCATCCCGACCAGCACGTCGGGGTTGGTGTCCAAGGTGTTCCGCAGCAGCCGCAATATCGCCGCGGCCTCGGCGCGGTCGCACCCAGGACCCGTCTCGCGGTCCTGCTGAAGTGTGCGGAGCAGCATTCCTCGGGACTCGGCATCCATGTCCGCGCCGAGGTCGGTGGCGATCCTGCTCCGCATGTCCTCGTAGGCACGGAGCGCGGCTGATCGGTCGCCCACACCGACCAGGGCGCGCATGAGCGCCCGTAGCGCCGGCTCGGAGTAGCCCGAGCGTCGCACGGCCTCGGTGGCCAGCCGGACGGCCGCGTGGTGGTCGCGCGAGGCGTTGGCATCGCGGGCACCGCGCGTGCAGGCGGCTGCCATCGTCGCGTCGAAGGAGGCCCTCGCTTCCTCGGCCCAGCCTGCGTACCGCTCGTCCGCCAGGAGGTCACCCCGCACTCGGGAGACCGCCTCCAGGACCGCCGGACAGTCTCCACCGAGAAGCCGTCGTACGCCATCGAGGTCAACCTCGACCTGCTCGGGGTCCAGGCGGTAGCCGCCGTGGCTGGTGGCGATCGCGCCGTGTCGACCGGCAGTCAGGTGCAGCTTGCGGCGCAGGAGACACACATAGCTCTCGAGGGTGGTGGTCCATCTGGCTGGCGGCTGGTGCTCCCATAGCCGGTCGGCCAGCGCGTCCTTGGGGATCGACTCACCGAGCTCGAGCGCCAGCAGTGCGAGGAGCTGGCGAGGCTTGACTCCCCCTAGATCGCCCGCGCCCAGCGTCACCGTGCCGTCCACCCGCATGCTGCCCAGCAGGCTCACCTTGATCATCGCGCTCCTCCGTGTGCTCAGTGACCATCGTCACTGAGAACGGAAGGCTGGCGTCAGCCCCCGGGTGGGGGTCTGCTCACCCTTCAGGTGCAGTGACCCGTTCGGGCTACTACGCGGGGCAGAGGTCAGGAGAGGACCCACACCCGCCACAGCACCGAGAGCACAGCGGCAGCCGCCAGCACCGTCGTCACCCGACCGCGTACACGCGAGGGAAGGAGGGAGGTGAGGGCGACGACAAGAAGCAGCTCGGCGCCCAGGCACACGACGTCGAGCATGCCCACGGGCTCGACGCGCGCCCCTGGATAGATCGGGATCCCGTTGCCCACCCCCCCGGCGACGGGCAGGTGGTCCACCCGGTGTCCGGCGTCGTGAGGGGGTACGAACGGCAGGTCCACGGTTCGCGAGGCGAGGTAGAGCGCCATCACGACGAGGTGGACGGCGATGGTGACGATGAGGACGGAGTTGGGCGGACGCCACCGCAGGGCTGCGGCCAACACCAGCTGGGCCACGCCGAGGATGATGAAGAAGGCACTCATCGGTACCGACACGTCCCAGTGCTGCGGCACGGCCAAGAGGTGCGCCACGCCCGCCATGGTTGCCCCCAGGGCGGCGGCGAGCACGAACCCCTCTCCCGGTGCCCGGTCGTCGAGCTCGTCGGAGACCGGCGCCACCGACGTCGTGGACATGGTCCTCAGAGCCACGACTCGGGCTGCGGGCGAGCCGGCGCCGACAGGGGATCCGGCGCTACGGTCAGGGGGTCGACCACCTCGAACTGGCCCATCATGTCGTGGTCCTCGTGGACGAGGTTGTGGCAGTGGATCATGTACTTCCCGCTGCCCCCGTCGAACTTGATGAGGACCCGGACAGTCTCGTTCTCGCCGAGGTAGACGACATCCTTGCCGCCAAGCTCGTAGGGCTGCGGGGCCTTGCCGTTCCGCGTCAGGATCTTGAAGTCCACGAGGTGTAGGTGGACCGGGTGGTTCCAACCACCCGATGGGTTGCGCAGCTCCCAGATCTCGACGTCGTCGCGGTTCGGCGCTGCCAGAGTGAGGGCGAACCTGCTGCGGACCACGTCGTCCCACGTCTTGCCGTTGATGACCCACTGCCCGTTGGCGCGGTGGAACGTCATCTTGCGTGTGCGGACCGCTTGGCTCTCCGCGAGGGACATGGCCGGCTGGTAGGGCTCCAGCACCGCTGGCACCTCGTTGTTGGTGGGGTCGAAGGCGTCACCGGTGACCTCGAACGCCATCACCTTGTCGACGTTGGCGTAGTTGACGTTGTTCTTCGGCGAGCTGTTGCGCAGCACGATCCGCGTGCCCGGTGCGTAGCGTGCGAAGTCCACCACGACCTCGTAGCGCTCGGCCGGCGCGTGCCGCAGGCTCGTGACGTTGCGCGGGGCACTCATGAGTCCGGCGTCCGTCCCGATGACGGTCATCGGCCTGCCGTCGGACAACGACCATGCGTAGGTCCGGGAGATCGAGGAGTTGAGGATGCGGAAGCGGTACTTGCGCCGCGCCACCTTCATCAGAGGCCAGGGCCGCCCGTTCACCGTGATGACGTCGCCGTAGAAGCCCGAGTCCTCATTGAGGTGGAAGAGCAGCGAGCCGTCGGCGTTGAACATCATGTCGTTGACGATGAGTGGGACGTCGTAGTCACCGTGCGGGATCGGCAGTGCCTGCTCCACGGGGTCGGTCATCACGTACATGCCTGCCAGTCCCATGAAGACGTTCTGGGCGGTGTGGTGCAGCCCGTGGTCGTGGTACCACAGGGTGCGAGCCGCTTGCTTGTTCGGGTAGACGTAGTCCTTCCACTGACCCGGGTTGCTGATGTCACTCGCATATCCGTCGTACTGCGGAAGTGACGCCGAGCCGTGCAGGTGGACCGAGGTCCACGGCGTGTACCTGAGGACCGGATGGGTGGCGGGCAGGTTGTTGACCTGACGCACGACCACGGGCCGACCCTTGGTGACGCGGAAGGTGGGTCCGGGGACGACCCCCTGGTAACCCCACACCTCGGTCGGGAGGCCCGGGATGAACTCGGTCACGGCCGGCTGCATGGACACACGGAAGTAGTCGGTGGTGGCGTCGGAACGGACCGGCACCATCACCGGTGGCGTCGTGAACGGGATGGTGAAGGGCACCGGAAGGGCGCTCTGCGCGATCCGGTTGGCCAACGTCGCCGGCCCGCCGAGGGCTCGCTCGAGCGGCAGCGCCACCCCGGCCGTACCCAGCACGGACAGCTTGACCACGTCACGTCGCGTCAGGTCCACAGGAACCTCCCTCTCCGGGCACCACGCTAGGAAGGAGGTGCTGGGGAAAAGGTGGGGCCCGCCCGGCCTCCTCAGTCGTCCGGGTCCCCATCGAGCTCGTCCAGGCTGTGCGGTACGACGGCGCGCAGCCGTGCGCCACCTCCCTGTCGGGGGACGAGCTCGAGCCGACCGCCCCCCTCGTCGAGGAAGTGCTGCAGCAACCGCAACCCCATGTGGTCGTCCTGGACACTCGACCGGGCCGGACCTCGTCCGTCGTCGTCGATCGTCACCTCGATGCCGGCGGCGCCCCGGGACACGCGCGCCATGACGTGGGTGGCGTCCGCGTGCTTGGTCACGTTGTGCAGACCCTCTCGGACGATGCGGTAGACGAGGATGCCCGCCGCAGGTCCGGTGCGGAGGTCCGGATCGATCACGAGATCGACCCTCAGGCCACGCGGCTGAAGGGCGAGCTCGCGAAGCGCCTGCTCCAGTGTGGTGTCCTCGAACCCCGACGGAGCGAGGTCGGTCAGGACCGAGCGCAGCAGGCGTACGGTGTCGACCAGGACCTCGTTCATCCGCTCCCCGGTCGCCCGGGCCGCGCGTCCCCGAGAGTCTGCCGGCAGAGCCTCCAGGACGGCCGGCAAGGCGTAGCCCATGGCGGACAGGTCCTGGATCACGTCGTCGTGGAGCGACTGGGCCAGCCGCTCCCGTTCGTTGCGCCATGAGCGCAGGGACCTGCGCAGGACCTCGCGACGGCTCGCGTTGGCGCGGTCGATCCGCCGAGCCAGGGAGAAGGCGAGCGGTGCGATGGCGATGACCAGCACGACGAGGGAGCCCAAGGTCAGGGGCAGGAGCTCACGCAGGACGGCACCGGTGTCGGCCTGCAGACGGTCACGCGGCGTGTAGGACTCGAAGATGAAGGGGCGCCCGTCCGCGTCGGTGGCGCGCACGTAGACCTCCACCCACTCCTCCGTTCCGCCGCGGACGAAAGCCCCGGGAAGGTCGTCGCGGTCCACGACCACCCTCTCGACCGACTCGGACGCGGTGAGCGCGGTGGGCAGCCCCTCGTCGTGGTCGAGGCCTTCGCGCACATCGGCCCAGATGACGGAGCCGTCGAGGTCCCAGACGACGAGGTGCGACACACTGCCGTCCCGCATCCGGTTGCGCAGGGCTTCATCGAGACGGCGCATCGCGTCGGGGTCGCCCCGGCGTACGTCCTGGTCGACGAGCGGAGATGCGATGCCGTCCGCGATCCCGATGGTGCGCGACAGTGCGTCGCGCACTGCCTCGTCCTGCGCGAGGCTCTGGCTCATGTAGGCCGTCACCGATGCCAGCACACCCAACCCGATCAGAGCGAGGACGGCGAACCGGGTCAGCGCGACTCGTACGACGGACTGCTCGGTCCGGCCGCGCGGTGGACTGCCCGTCGACCTCACAGGTCCGTCACGAGTCCCCGTCGTCGAGCGTTGGCCACCGCCTCCAGCTGGGTGTGGGCGTCGAGCTTCCACAGCAGTGACTTGATGTAGCCCCGGCAGGTGTTCTTCGAGATCCCGAGCTGGTCGGCGATGTCCTGGGCGCGCAGCCCGATCGCGAGCATGGCGAGGACGTCGTGCTCGCGCGCGCTCAGGGGATCGACCCGGTCGTCGGTCACCGAGTGGTCGAGCACCTCTGCCCCGACCAGCAGGACGCCGGTCCTGATGGTCTCCAGCGCAGAGAGGAGGTCGGGCAGGGACCCGTCCTTGGGCAACAACGCGCAGGCCCCGGCACTGACCGCGCGCCGCACCAGGTTGATGTCAGCGTGGCCCGAGAGCATCACCACACGGGTCTCCGGGAAGCGCGAGGTGATCGCGGCCGTTGCCTGGATCCCGTCATAGAGCGAACCGGGGAACTCGTAGTCCACGACCACCACGTCCGGTCGGCACGAGGCGACCATCTCGATCCCGGTCTCGGGGGTGTAGGCCACCCCGACGCAGGACATCGAGGGGGTGCTGGCGAGGGCGAACTGGAGGAGGTCGACGAAGGTCCGGTGGTCATCGATGAGCACCACGCGGCGAACAGGTGTCTCGACCGAGGACATCGCGGGCGCGTTGACGGCCGTCATCGTCTGGAGCTTCGTCATCAGATCCCTTCCACGCAGCCGGCAGGTGCCGAGCATGCTAAGGGCCGGACACGCCATCTGTGCTCCCAGTAATCGGATTTCCCCAGCAGAGGGGAGGACGGGAGAAGAGGAACGACGGGGCCGAGAAGGCCCGTGACAGGGAGGAACACCGGAGGCGGAGTAGGGGGTCCGCCTCCGGTGTTCGGTCGTGTGGCCTACCTCCCGGCGACCAGGTTGGACCTAGCGGAGCGGGTGCTCGTGCCGGCCGCATTGATGGCGACGACCTGGAACCGGTAGTTGCCGGTCTGTGGAAGCGCCATCACCAGCGTGCGAGCGGTCGAGGCGAGCACCGCGGACTGGGTCGTCTGGAGCACCGCGCCGGCCGCACTCATCCGGAGGGCGAACACGCGGTACCCGGTGATCGCCGACCCGCCAGTGGTCGTGGGTGCCGCCCAGTTGGCCGTCGCGGTGATCGTCCCTCCGGCCACTCCGCTCGCGGCGGTCCCGATGGCGGGTGCCCCCGGTGCCGTCGCCGTACCTGCTGTGGTGAAGCTCCACGTGACCGGTACGAGCGCCGCTCCGGCGGTGTCGGTGATGCCGGTGAGGAGCCTCGCGGTGTACAGCGTGTTCGGCTGCAGGTTGGCGTTCGGGTTCAGCGTCGCCCCGGTGGCCGTCGCGGTGACGGCTGCGGCGACCAGGGGGCCGTTGGCGGCGGTCCCCTGACGCAGGGTGAACGTGGTTCCGCTGATCCCGGTGACGGCCTCGCTGAAGGTCGACGTGATGTTCGTGAAGACTGCGACACCGGTGGCGTTGACCGCCGGCGTACGTGCCGTCACCGTGGGTGCCGCGTTGGTATCTGCTGTGGTGAAGCTCCACGTGACCGGTACGAGCGCCGCTCCGGCGGTGTCGGTGATGCCGGTGAGGAGCCTCGCGGTGTACAGCGTGTTCGGCTGCAGGTTGGCGTTCGGGTTCAGCGTCGCCCCGGTGGCCGTCGCGGTGACGGCTGCGGCGACCAGGGGGCCGTTGGCGGCGGTCCCCTGACGCAGGGTGAACGTGGTTCCGCTGATCCCGGTGACGGCCTCGCTGAAGGTCGACGTGATGTTCGTGAAGACTGCGACACCGGTGGCGTTGACCGCCGGCGTACGCGCCGTCACCGTCGGGGCGACGTTGGGTTCGGTCGGCGTCACGGAGTTGGATGCCGCGGAGTCGAGGCTGTCACCGATCGCGTTGATCGCCCGCACCCGGAAGGTGTACGCCGTACCGTTGGTCAACCCGGGCACCACGACGTTCGACGCGGCGGGCGCGATGTCGAGCACCGTGCTGACCACGACGCCGCCGGTGATGACGTCGACCTCCTGCTCGAGGATCGGCGATCCACCGTCGTTGGCGGACGGTGTCCAGTTGACGGTCGCCTGGGCGTTGCCGGCCACGGCGGTGCCGATGACGGGGGCTGTCGGAACCACTGCCCCGCCGGTGTCGCCGAACTGCATCACCTCGATGCCGCTCAGGGTGTCGACCCCGTCCTGGGTGTTGCCCCGCACGTGGGCGACGGTGGTGGTGCCATCACCGTTGACGGTGATGTCGTAGTTCGCCTGGACCTGCGTGAACACC
This sequence comes from uncultured Actinomycetota bacterium, assembly GCA_963806925.1. Taxonomy (GTDB): domain Bacteria; phylum Actinomycetota; class Actinomycetes; order Propionibacteriales; family Nocardioidaceae; genus Nocardioides. The sequence goes on from CAWEAI010000014.1 coordinate 138,898, forward strand.
GCGGTGTCGACGTCCGATCCGTTGGGAGCGGTCTCGATCGTACGGACGACCGAGATGTCGCCCGGCTTGATCCGCCCGGCCACCACGTCCGCCTGAAGCGCCGTCATGCTGTTGACCAGCCTGAAGTCACCCGTCACGGTCGTCGACGTGTCGGGCGCCCGGAGCTGCACGTTCAGCCACTTGTCCCCGTCGATGACGTCGTCACCGCCGCGGCCCTCCAACAGGTCGCTTCCGGCGCCGCCGAGCATGATGTTTCCGCCCGTGAACGAGGTGGCAGCGCCAGGAAGAACGGCCGCGAGCCCGTTGATCCGCGCGATGCCCGCTGCGTCGAGCGCGTTGCCCGGCTCGGTGGTGGCTGCATCGAAGCTGTCACCGCGCAGGGTGTCGTCCAGGTTCCATCCGGACAGCGCCTCCACCAGGTCGAACCGGTCGCGGAGTGCGTCCACGCTCGGCGGCAGGAGTCCGGTGATCTGCAGGTCGTCGTTGGCAGCCTGGGGGTTCAGCTTGTTGGTGACCCAGTCGAACCCGAGCATTCCTTCGTTCCGCTCGACGCCGGCGCCGGCGACCATGACGTCGTCACCGCCCTCGGCGTCGTAGTCGTCGGCGCCACCGTTGCCGTTGATGACATCGTGTCCGGGGGTGTTCGGGTCGTCCTGGAACGGGGCACCGTTGTCGCCCTGCAGCAGGTCGGACTGGCCGCCACCCTCGATCCAGTCGTCGCCGTCGTCGCCGAACACGGTGTCGGCCGAGTCACCGCCGAAGACGATGTCGTCGCCCGGTCCGCCGAAGGTCTCGGTCGGGTCGGAGCCGCCCACGACGAAGTCGTTGCCGCGACCACCCTGGTTGAGGTCGAAGCCCGGACCGGAGGACATGGCGTCGTCGCCGTCTCCGCCCTTGAGGACGTCATCACCGAACGCGTCGGTGAGAATGTCGTCACCGAGCCCACCGATGAAGCCGTCGTTGCCGGCGCCGCCCTCGAAGCGGTCGTCGCCGTCGTTGCCGCGGAGGGTGTCGTCACCCTCGCTCGACCTGGCCCAGTCATCCTCGGACACATCGGCCGAGCCGTTGAAGACGACGTGGAGGTCGGACGAGTAGCGGACCGTGCCGTCACTCATCCGGCTCAGCACCGCGCGCTCGTCGTAGTCCACCGTGGCCGGGTCGTCGACGATCGGGGAGCCGGGTGTCTTGCCCTGCACGGACAGGTCGAATCTCAGGTCCGGGCGGGAGAACACATCCGCGGGCAGGTTGACCGCGTCAGTGTTGCGGGTGATGAGCTCTGAGAAGGAGTTTCCCTCGAGCTGGACCAGCATGTTGAGGCCGGCCGTCCGCGTCAGGTAGTAGAAGCGGTCACCGTCCTGCAGGTTCTCCATCTGGGTCTCGAAGATGTAGTTGAAGCTCGTCCCCAGGAGACCGCCGAATGGTGCCTGCTTCTCGGCGAGGCCACCGACCCACAGGTCGACGTCGTCCAGTCCGGTCGTGGTCCGGCCGTTGGCGTTCGCCCACGCTCCCGTACCGTTCATGAACTCCGCGCTGTCCGCCGGCGTGTCCAGGTCCAGTGGGTCGTTGGCGAGAAGGCGGGCAGCCGCCGTGCGCTTCGCAGCCATGGTGGTGGCGTTGACGATCGTGTCGTGCCGGCCGTAGGCCGCGACGAAGTTGACCAGAGACTCGGGGTGCTTGATCTCGAGCCCGAAGTCGATCCAGTTGGCGTAGGGCGCGAGGGCCGACTGGTTGGTCGCGGCGGAGACCTGCCGCCTGAAGCCGTTCATCGACGGGATGCCGGTGTCCCGGCCGCGCGCCAGGTTGAGTGTCGCGAGGTCCAGCGGCAGGCCGAGGAGCCGGTTGCGCAGGGCCTCGGTGACGAACTCGTCGAGCTCGTTGCCGTACTGGTCGGCCATCCCGCGGACGATGTCGCCGGCTGCCTGCTCAGGGGTGAGCCCGCCGGCGGTGTACGACGGTGGGTTGAGGAAGGCGTCCAGCAGGGGGATGTCCCTGTTGGCGCCGGTGCGGCTCGTGCGGGACACCGTCTCGTTCAGCATCGAGTGACCGAACCGGTAGACCGAGTGGGCGAACTCTGCGCTGACAGCCGGGTCGACGCTGGTGTCGTAGCCGGAGAACACGTTGATCATCGGCTGGACCTTGCGAGCGAACTCCTCGAAGGCCAGGTGCTGATACTGCATCTCGGTCGTGAACCGTGCGGCCTGGAAGAGGTACTCACCGTTCCACGAGCCGTCGGGCAGCTTCCATTGCGACAGCTGCGTCGGGTCCTGGTTGGCGATCACCGACTTGATGTCGGTCCCACCGACGACGGCATCTGCTGCTCCGACGAGGCGGTTGTGCTCGGAGTGGAAGATCTGGTGCACGGCGCTGAGGCCGATGTTCTCGTTGATCCGACCGTCACCGGCGACGAAGTGTGCGTCGAGCATCTCGTTGTCGTACGTGGCGGGGTCGGTGTCGTCGGCGGTGCTGGAGTTGTCGTCGGGTGACAGCGCCCGCCTGGCCGTCGCGGGGTTGCCGTCGTGGTCACCGAAGGGGGCCGCGTGGTGGGCGATGTCGTCGAGGAACGCGTGGCCGGTGCGCAGCGCGTTCGCCGGCACCAGGACACCGGTGCCGCCGTTGGCCGCAGGGTCGCCCTCGACGACCACGTCGTCGGTCGTCTGCAGGATCCCGTCGGCGCCGACGCCGGTCACCATCTGCGGGAAGCCGTTCGTCCCGGGGATGAACCGCCCGTAGGGGTCGGCCCGGAGCACCGGGATGTTGAGCACGTCGATGTCCGTGAGCTGGATGCCGAGCAGGCTGCTGGCCTGCGCCTTGGTGGACATCCAGGTCCCCAGACCACCATCGGCCCCGGTCAGCATCTTGCCGGTGGAGACGGGCCTGCCCGCCGCGCTGAGGGCGTACTCACGCAGGAAGACCTGGTGGGACGGGTGCGAGGTGTAGGTCTGGCTCTGGTCGACGAACGGGGACGTCTGGTTGCTGGCGTCCTGGACGTCGTCCGGGGTCCCCATCGCACCGTCGGGACCCGGTTGGTTGGTCGAGCGCGTCAGCACCATGAAGTTGGGGCCGTCGTCGGCGTTGCCGGGGACGTTGTCGGCGCCGTCGTCGAACAGCGGGTCCTCCTGCGCGAGGGGCGTGAAGACGGTGCCACCGCTCTTCTTGGTGAGGTCGAGGCCGTGGTCGAAGAACTGTCCGAACAGGGTGAACATCGAGTTGTAGGGCGCGGAGAGGCCGACGTCGGGCGCGGTGTTCTTGATGAACAGGGTCCCCGACGCGTCGGGGGTGGCTCCCTCACCGGCGGCCTCGACGGCCGCCGGGTTGGTGGTGGTCTGGTCGACGATCAGGTTGCTGGCCAGACGAGGCTGGGAGTCGATGACGGTCCCGCTCTTCTGCGTGTAGCTCGAGGGGCCGCTCGGCGCGGGTCCGGGGCCGTCCGGGTCACCCGTCTCCGCGCTGCGGAAGCTGGGGTTGGTGACGCGTGGGAAGGTGTTGTCCGCGGCTCCGAGCCTGGCCCTTCCCGGTGTGAGGTTGTTGCACGACCCGTCCACGGTGCGCAGGCCCCAGGGGAGCAGCACCCCCTGGCCGTTCTGGTTCGGGATCTGGTTGGGTCCGGCACCGAGAAGCGTCCCGCACGGGTTCGCCGGTGTCCGGGTGCGGACGTGCTCCTCGGAGATCTTGATCTGCCTGAGGATGAACCGCAGGTCCGACGGGTTGAGGTTGAACCCCTGTCCGACCGCTGCGTGGGCGCTCGTCGACATCGTCGCCACCAGGGTCGCCTGGAGCATCCCCAGCGCGAGGATGAGGGTCAGGAACACCGAGGTCCTGCGCTTGGTCCGTCGCCGTGGCCTGCTCCTGGGACCCGACCTTGTCGCCGTGCTGCGCTTCGTCTCGGTGCTCACGATGTACCCCTCCCTGGGTTGGCCGCGGGTCGGTCGACCCGTGGCCAGGTGGGGTCAGCATCACGTCGGACGCCTTGGGAAAAGGTGGGGCCAGATCCGCCCCGAAGGATTCGCTAGGTCTTCTTCCTCGCAGCCCGCTCGGTTGCCCGCCTGCGGGCCCGGTCCCGCTTCTCGGCGCTGTCGAGTTCGACGGCCTCCTCGAGGGTCGGAGCGGTGCCGCCCATGGAGGCAGGGACCCACCAGGAGCCGGGGGGCTGCTCTGCGGCGGGGTAGTCGGCGACGGCGCGAGCGAGCATCTGCTCCATCCGGGCCTTCAGCTCGGCGGTTGCGGTGAACGGGTCCCTGCCGGTGACGTCCATCGGCTCACCGACGTGGATCCCGATCGTGGTTCCGCGGGAGAAGTCGCGCGGGTGGTCCTTGGTCAGCATCCGCTGGGTGCCCCAGAGGATGACCGGCACCAGTGGTACGCCGGCCTGTGCCGCGATGCGTACGGCTCCGGTCTTGAACTCCTTGAGCTCCATCGCGCGCGAGATCGTCGCCTCCGGGAAGATTCCGACCGCCTCGCCGGCGCGCAGGTAGTCCACCGCAGTGTGGAAGCTCGCCACTCCCTCGCCGCGGTCGACCTCGATGTGGTGGAGCGAGCGCATCAGCGGCCCGGCCAGCCGGTGGTCGAAGAGCTCGCGCTTGGCCATGAACCGCACCAGGCGCCCCGACGGGTTGGCCGCGAGCCCGCCGTAGACGAAGTCGACGTAGCTGATGTGGTTGTAGGCGAGCAGGACCCCGCCCTCGCGTGGGACGTGCTCGGTCCCGCTCATCTGGAACCGCTGGCCCAGGGCACGGAACCCCGTCTTCGCGGTCACGATGATCGGGGGGTAGGTCACGTCACGCATGACGCTGAGCCTAGGGGGTCATCGTCGGGTGGAGAGGAAGTCGGCGATCCGGCCGATCGCCTCCTCCAGCACGCTCGCCTCTGGCAGCGTGACCAGGCGGAAGTGATCAGGCGCGGGCCAGTTGAAGCCGCTGCCGTGGGTGACGAGGATCTTCTTGGCCCGCAGCAGGTCGAGCACGAACTCCTCGTCGTCCTCGATCGGGTAGACCTCGGGGTCCAGGCGGGGGAAGCAGTAGAGCGCGCCCCGCGGCTTGACGTTGGACACGCCGGGGATCTCGTTGAGGAGCCGGTGGGCGAGCATCGACTGCTCGTAGAACCGGCCACCGGGGCCGATCAGCTCCTCGACCGACTGGTAGCCACCCAGCGCGGTCTGGATCGCGTGCTGCGCGGGCACGTTGGCACACATGCGCATGTTGGCGATGAGGGTCAGGCCCTCGAGGAAGTCGGTGGCGATCTCCTTCGGGCCGGAGATCATCACCCAGCCGGCGCGGTAGCCGCACACGCGGTAGGCCTTGGAGAGGCCGGAGAAGGTGAGCGTCAGCACGTCGTTGCCGCCGAAGGTCGCCGCGTGGTGGTGCTGGGCGTCCTCGAAGAGGATCTTCTCGTAGATCTCGTCGGCCATGACCACCAGCTGGTGACGCCGCGCGATGTCCACCAGTCCCCTCACCGTCTCCTCGCTGTAGACGGCTCCGGTGGGGTTGTTGGGGTTGATGATGACCAGCGCGTGGGTGTTCTCGGTGATCTTGGCCTCGATGTCGGCGAGGTCCGGGTTCCAGTCGTCCTCCTCGTCGCACCGGTAGTGGACCGGGATGCCGCCTGCCAGGGTCACCGCGCCCGTCCACAGGGGATAGTCGGGCGCGGGCACGAGGATCTCGTTGCCGTCGTCGACGAACGCCTGGAGCACCATCGAGATCAGCTCGGAGACCCCGTTGCCGATGAAGATGTCCTCCACGCCGACGTCACGCAGCCCGTGGGCCTGGTAGTAGTGCATGACGGCCGTACGGGCCGACCACAGGCCCTGCGAGTCGGCGTACCCCTGCGCGTCCGGCAGGTGGCGGATCATGTCGGCGAGGATCTGCTCGGGTGCCTCGAAGCCGAACGGCGCGGTGTTGCCGATGTTGAGCTTCAGGATCCGGTGCCCCTCGGCCTCCAGCCGCTGTGCCTCCACCAGGATCGATCCACGCACGTCGTAGCGGACACCTTGCAGCTTCTTGCTCTGTCGGATGGGGCGCACGAGCCCCATCCTCTCAGGCTCGATGCGCGCTAGCATCGAGATCGTGTCCCGCAAGACCGCACGCCTGACCGTCGACCATCTCGCGGACCTGGCCGATCCGGTGCGGTCCTGCGTGTTCTGGGAGCTCGGCGCCGTGGACCGGGGCCGGCTCGACGAGGCCGAGCGTGTCGCCGAGAAGGAGAGCTGGCTCTCGTCGGTGCTGCGCGACTGGGGCTCCTGCGGCCGCGTCGTACGCGTCGACGGACACACCGTGGGCCACATCGTCTACGCGCCCGCGGCCTTCCTGCCCGGCGCTGCGGCGCTGCCGACGGCCCCCGGGACGCCGGACGCGATCGTCGCCGCGACCGCCTGGATCGACCCGAGCCACCGCGGAGGTGGTCTGGGCCGCCTGCTCGTGCAGGCGATGGCCGCCGACCTCGTCGAGCGGGGTCACACGGCCATCGAGGCCTACGGCGACACGCGGGGCCGGGCGCAGGGGTGCGTGCTGCCGTCGGAGTTCCTCGGCAGCGTCGGCTTCAAGACCCAGCGCGCCCACCCGACCACACCGCGGATGCGGATGGAGCTGCGTACGGCGCTGAGCTGGAAGGACGAGGTCGAGCTCGCGCTCGAGCGGGTGTGGGGTGCGGTGCGGCCCACGCCGAAGGCGGCCCGCCCGATCGGATCGGTGCGGGCCGCCTCGGGCGACCAGGTCAGATCAGGCCTTCGAGCTCCTTGAGGAGCGCGGCCTTGGGCTTGGCGCCGACGATGGACTTCACGACCTCGCCGCCCTGGTAGACGTTGATGGTCGGGATGCCGGTCACCCGGTAGGACGAGGGCGTCACGGGGTTCTCGTCGACGTTCATCTTCAGGAAGGTGAGCTTCTCGCCGTGCTCGGCGTTGAGCTCGTCGAGGATCGGGGCGACCTGGCGGCACGGGCCACACCATTCCGCCCAGAAGTCGACCAGGACGGGCTTGTCGGACTTGAGGACCTGCGCCTCGAACTCGGCGTCGGTCACAGCGGCGATGTTGGCCACAGCGGGTGCCCCTTTCGTGGGTCATCAGACAGTTGTTGTGGAGATGTCGAACTCAACACCACCCCTCGGACAGTTGTTCCCGCTGCTGGGGCGGTGCCCCACCGCGGGGTAGTCCAGTGGCCAACGGCTGCCCGGGGCCTCCGCCGCGGGGTAGTCCAGTGACCAACGGCTGCCCGGAGACCGCCGGGACGACAGTTCACCACTGGACTACCCCCAGCGGTGGAGAAGGACCTACAAGGTGAGGTAACTTCACGACATGACGTCCACCACCGCCGTCCTCGACCAGGTCCTGCACCTGTCGATGCTCGTGCAGGCCGACCTGAGCAGGTTCGAGCGCGAGCAGGGCCTGACGACCGCCCGGGTGCACCTCCTGTGGGTGCTCGGCGAGGCAGGCCCCACGACCCAGCAGGCGCTGGCGCAGGCCCTCGGCGTCACCCCGCGCAACATCACCGGACTGGTGGACGGTCTGGTCGGCAGCTCCCACGTGAGCCGTGAGCCGCACCCCAGCGACCGCCGAGCCACACTGGTCACGCCCACCGCGCTCGGCGCGGAGGTGGTCGCGAGGCTCCAGGACTCCCATGTCGACCTGGCCCAGCGCCTCTTCGGCGACGTCCCCGACGAGAGGCTGGCCGTCTTCGCCGGGGTCCTGGAGGACACGACCCAGCGCTTCGCCGTCCTGATGGAACAGCCGTGATGGACCGCGTACGTCAGATGCTGCGGTGGGCGTGGGCAGCACTGCGCCTGGAGATCACCCTCTACCGGGCGCTGGCGCGGTGGGTCACGCGTCGTCCCGAGGTGCCGGCGGGGACTGTGCCGATCGGCTACTCCGGCCTCGTCGCGCCCATGCTCTGGCTCTGGATCTTCGGGTCCGCGGTCGAGGTGGTCGTCCTCGACGTGCTGCTCAGCCGGTGGTGGACCCCGCTACGGATCCCGCTGCTGGTGCTGGGCGTCTGGGGACTGGTGTGGATGCTCGGCATGCTGGCCGCCTACCGCACGCGCCCCCACCTGCTGGGCGCGACGTCGTTGCAGGTGCGCGACGGCATCCACGCGCGTGTCGACGTACCTCTCGAGGGGATCAGCAGTGTCCGCTCCGTCGATCACGAGCTCCCCGGCCTCCTCAGGTCGGTGCACGTGGAGGGTGAGGGGTCGGCCGCGATCCTGCTGGTCGGCGTCGGCAGCCGGACCAACCTCGAGCTGGTCCTGATCGGGCCGACGGTCCTGCAGACCCCGCACGGCCCGAGGACCGTGAGCCGGGTGGGCCTGTGGGTCGACGAGCCGCGCGAGATCGCCGAGCTGCTCAGGCGCCGGCCGTCTGCACCTGCTCCTCGATAGCCTCCACCACAGCGGCCGCCTCGCCGGCGGTCGACGCCTCGTGGTCGAGGGCGGCGATGAAGCGCTCGGCGTCGAGGGCCGCGGCGCAGCCGGTGCCGGCGGCGGTGATCGCCTGACGGTAGTGGTGGTCGACGAGGTCACCGGCGGCGAACACGCCGGGGAGGTTGGTCGCGGTCGACGGGTGGTCCACCAGGACGTAGCCGTCGTCGTTGAGGTCGACCTGGCCGGTCAGGAGCTCCGAGCGGGGGTCGTGGCCGATCGCGATGAACATGCCGGTGACGTCGAGCTGGCGCTCCTCGCCGTTGGTGGTGTCGCGCAGGGTGATCGACTCGAGCCTGTCGGCACCGTTGATGGCGGCGACCTCGGAGTTCCACACCATCTCGAGCTTGGGGTCCGCGAACGCACGCTCCTGCATGATCTTGGAGGCGCGCAGCTCGTCGCGCCGGTGGATCAGGTAGACCTTCGAGCCGAAGCGGGTCAGGAAGGTCGCCTCCTCGATCGCGGAGTCCCCGCCGCCGATGACGGCGATGGCCTGCTCGCGGAAGAAGAAGCCGTCGCAGGTCGCGCACCACGAGACGCCGCGCCCGGACAGCTCGTCCTCGCGGGGCAGGCCGAGCTTGCGATAGCTCGAGCCCGTGGACAGGATCACCGCGCGCGCGGTGTAGGTGTCGGTGGCGGTCCTCACGACCTTGATGTCGCCGGTCAGGTCCACCTCGACGATGTCGTCGGAGATCAGCTCGGCACCGAAGCGCTCCGCCTGGGCGCGCATCTCGTCCATCAGGGCCGGGCCCATGATGCCGTCACGGAACCCGGGGAAGTTCTCCACCTCGGTGGTGTTCATCAGCGCGCCGCCCGCGGTGACCGAGCCCTCGAAGACGAGGGGCTCGAGTGCCGCACGGGCCGCGTAGACGGCGGCGGTGTAGCCCGAGGGACCTGAGCCGATGATGATCACGTTGCGCGGGTCGGTGGTCTCGCTCATGGGGTGGGTCACTCCTGCTGGCTGTGGCGGTGGTGGGCATGCGGACGTACGACGTGCTCAACCGATCGTAGGCCAGCGTTCTTCCCGCCCGGAGCCGACGTCAGGGCGCAGGGAGCGTGACCTGCCGCACGGGTGCCGCGCTGCCGCACAGGTAGAGGTCGACCCGCTGGGTCGCACCGTCGGTGCGTCGGAAGACCGCCACGCCGGGGAACCCGTCGACCTGCGCGGCGACCCGACTGCCCCGGCCGATCCCGCGGACCTCGCAGTCACGCAGCAACCGCGCTGCCTCCAGTGCTGCCGTGGCTGGTGCCTGCGCGTCGCGGAGGGCGAGCAGCTCGGCGTCGAGCCCGACGTCGTCGGTGGACAGGGTGGGATAGCCGGTCTCCGGAGCGGGCACGACGCTCTTGAGGGACTCGGGAGCCTGCTGCGCCGCCCCGGCGTCGTCCTCCGCAGAGCTCCCGTCCGGAGCGCCCGGCTCCTGATCCAGCGCCGTCGTGGAGTCGGCGCTCCCGGCCGAGCCGGCCTCGGAGTCGCCGCCGGACATGCCCGGGAGGCCCTGGCCGATCGCCACGCCGCCGACCACCACGGCTGCCGCGGCGAGCAGCGCCATCGTGGCCGTACGTCGTCGGCGGGCGCCGAGGTCCGCCACAGGCGCGCGGGTGTCACCGGATGCGTCCGCCCGCTCCGAGACCAGGGAGGCCAGCACCGTGCCGAGGCGGGCGACGACGTCAGGAGGTGTGGGTCCGTCATGGCGGGCGTCGGCGAGCAGGCGTCGTACGACGTCCTGCTCGGGCGTCAGGTCGGACTCGTCGGTCATCGGGTCACCTCCTCGGGCGGGCGTGCGAGATCTGCGGGGACGGGTCGGTGCTGGCTCAGGGCGCGGGTGGGCCGCGGGGCCGCACAGTGGGTTGGACGGGGCCGTCACCGGGTCGGTTCCCGGGGGGCACGTCACCGACCGGGCGGTGCAGGTCGAGCAGCAGGCCCGCGAGCTTGGTGCGCCCCCGGGAGCAGCGCGACTTCACGGTGCCCTCGGCGCACCCGAGCATCTCGGCGACCTCGGCGACGGGATAGCCCTCCATGTCCACCAGCACGAGCGCGGCCCGCTGGTCGGGAGGCAGCGTGCCGAGCGCCGCCAGCACCCGACGTCGACGCTCCGCGGTCTCCGCGGCGGCGTCGGGCTGGTCGTCGTGCACGGCGGTGGCGACCAGCGTGCCGCGGTCCTCGACGTCGTCCGGCAGCGCCTCGAGGCGTCGGATCCTGGCCGCCCGCAGCCGGTCGAGGCAGGCGTTGACGACGACGCGGTGCAGCCAGGTGGTCACCGCCGCCTCCCCGCGGAACGAGCCGGCCCGCCGGAAGGCGGCGACCATCGCGTCCTGCAGTCCGTCGGCGGCGTCCTCGGGGTTGCCCATGGTGCGCAGCGCGACGGCCCACAACCGATCGCGGTGGCGGCCGAAGAGCTCGCCGAACGCGTCGGTGTCACCGTCGACGTGGGCCTGGAGCAGCTCCCGGTCGGAGCGGTCGCTCATCGTGGGGTGGACCTCATCCGAGCACCTGCACCTCGGCGACGGTGCCGCGGAACTGCCCGTCCACCTCGGGCAGGATGGTCAGCCAGATCGTGACGAACTGCCCGGACACCGCCTCGTCGAGGGTGATCCTCAGGTCGCCGGTGCCCGACGCCGTGCCGACGGGGCTCAGCTCCGCGACGCCGGTCGGTGCCGTCGAGGTGACGTAGGCCGCGACCGAGGTCTGGCCGCCGTCGGTCGAGACCACCACCTCGCGTACGCCCTTGGTGGCGCCGAGGTCGACGACGAGGCCGGCACCGGTCTTCAGGCCGCCCGGGCCGAAGTTCTGGCGATAGGTCACCGTGCTCCACGACGTGGCCGGGTCGCCGTCGACGGCGTTGGGGACGAGGTCGGGATTCTCCTCACGAGGCGGGGAGCCCTGCGGATCGAAGTCGTCGGCCACGAGGTCGGTGAAGGGAGTCGCCGCGGCCACCGACGGCGTCGTGGTCGCGGTCGCGGTCGGCTCCTCGTCCGAGTCGTCGGACACCGGGGTGAGGCCGAGCTGGTAGGCCGCCACGACGGCCACCATCACCAGCACGCAGACGCCGACGATCATCGCCAGCCGGATCCAGCGCCGACCGGGCACCTGGCTGCCGGTGTCGTCCTCACCCTCGCCGGTGTTCCAGGCGTCACCGGTCCACGAGGACGACGAGGCCGATGACCAGGAGCCGGTGTCGCGCCCCACCGGCCGCACGCCGGTGCCCTGGTCCTGGGAGGCGTCCCAGGGCCAGTAGTCCTGGTTGCCCGTGGCGGCACGAGTGCCGGCGCGCGGTCGTCGTACGGGCTCGCCGGCGGGCGGGTCGGGCGCGAAGAGCGGCTTGGGCGCGGGTGCCTCCAGCGGAGGCGGGGGCTCGGGCCTGTCGGCGCGCGCCCGCAGCCAGTCGACCTCGTCGTCGTGGAAGACGGGCATGCCGGCCTGGGTCGGCAGCTCGGTGACCGGGGTGGGCTCGGTGGGCTCGAGCACCGGTTCGACGGCGGGCTCGACGGCGGGCTCGACGGGGGCCTCGACGGGGGCCTCGACGGGGGGCGTGACGGGGGGCGCGGACGCCGGCGGCGCGACGGGGGGCTCGTGCGGGTCCGGAGCGACGTCGGTGTCCTCGTCGACCTCGGGCAGCGGGACGGTCCTCGGCAGCGGAGGCGTCGAGGGCCGGACCGGCTGGGCGGCGGCGTGGGTGCCGGTGAGGTCGCCGACGTAGGCCCGGAGCTGGTCGCAGATGCTGCGCGCGGTGTTGTCGGAGCCGGCGGAGCCGGATGCGTCCGGGTTGAGCACCTGGTCGCACAGCGTGTCGAGCACGCGGGGGATGCCGGCGCGCACCCGACGCGGACGCAGCACTGCGCCGTGCACCTCGGGTGCGGGCGTCACGGCCGATTCGGAGACCCCCGGCCAGGTGCCGGTGAGCGCGCAGTAGAGGAGTCCGGCGAGGTCGATCTGGTCGACCCCGGTCCGCCCCGCAGCGAGCCCCCGCAGTGCCGCGTCCACTCCGAAGCCGATGATCCGGATCTGCCCGTGCTGGTCGAGCAGCACGTTCTCGGGCACCAGGTGACCGTGGGCCAGACCGACGGCATGCGCCTGCGCGATGCCGTCGGCGACCTCGCTGACGAGCCACGCCGCGCGACGCGGGGGCAGCGGACCCTCGCGGGTGAGCAGGATGTCGAGCGAGTCGCCCTGGCCCCACTCGTTGACGACGTAGCAGCGGCCCTCGCTGATCTCGGCGTCGAGCACTCGCAGCAGCCGGCGGTCGATGACCGGTCCGGCGCTGCGGGCAGCAGCCAGCACCGCCTCGGCCCGATCGTCGTCCGCAGCCAGGACGTGCACCGCCACGGCGCGGTGGAGGACGAGGTCGTGCGCACGCCAGAAGCGCCCCGACCCGTTCTCGGCGAGCAGGTCGTCGAGGCGGTAGCGCCCGGCGAGCACGTCACCAGCCTGCATCGATGTCGGCACCGCTCACCTCGCTCCCCCCGCGTCAGGTCCGGGCATCTCCCCCATCTTAGGGAGTCTCAGCCTCGCCGCAGCCGCGCCGCGACGGTGTCGAGCAGTGTCGTCACCTCACGCACGCGGAGCAGGCGCGCCCCTGCGAGGACCACCAGACCGCCCGCCAGCCCGCTCACACCGCCTCGCAGCAGGGAGATCCACGGTCCCGGACGCTCGCCCAGCCCGGCCATCGACAGCTCGACCGACCATGCAGCGGCACCGGCGGCGGCCAGGACGAGGGCCATCCGGACGAGGAACCGGACGAGCTGCGGCGTCTGCAGCCCGCCCACGGTGCGCCGGAGCAGGACGAAGCTCACCGCCGCACCCACGGCGTAGGACGACAGGTAGGCCACGACCAGCATCGGGGCCGTCTCGTCGAGAGGGCGGCGGGGCACGAGCACGGTCGCGACCACGACGTTGGTCGACGAGACCGCGAGCTGGATGAGGAACACCAGCCGGGTCATCTCCATCGCGTAGAAGCCGCGCAGCATGAAGTAGTGGATGGTGAAGAACGCCAGCGCCGGCCCGAGGAGCGCCAGCGTGGACACGAAGCTCGCCGCGGTGTCCTCACCGCCGCCCCAGCCGAACGCGAAGCCGGCCACATCGCGCGCGAGCACCGGCATCAGCACCGCGAACGGCAGCACCAGCGCGAGCGCCGTACGCAACGTGGACCCGACCGTCGTACCGAGGTCGGCCAGTCGCCCGTCGGCGGCCTGGTCCGACAGGCGCGGCAGGATCGCGGTCGCCAGCGACACCGTGACGATCGCGTGCGGCACCATCATGATCAGCAGGCTGCTCGAGTAGACGGTGAGACCGGTGCCGCCGCCGGCCGAGCCGCGCGAGGCGAGCTTGACCACCACGAGGTAGGCCGCCTGGGTGACGATCACGAAGAGCACGGTCCAGATGCCGAGCGACAATGTCTTGCGGAGCTCGGGGTCGCGGAAGTCGAAACGCGGACGGTAGGTGAAGCCCGAGGCTCGCAGGTAGGGCAGCAGCACCAGGCACTGCACCACGATCCCCAGCGTCGAGCCCAGGCCGAGCAGCACCTCCTGAGAGGTGCTCAACGCGTCCATCCGCGCGGCGCTGTCACCGATCGGGCCCCAGACGACGAGGTAGGCGCCGAGCATCGCGACGGCGATGAGGTTGTTGGCGATCGGCGACCACATCATCGGGCCGAAGCTGCCCCGCGCGTTGAGGACCTGCCCGACCAGGACGTACATCCCGTAGAAGAAGACCTGCGGCAGGCACCACCGGGTCAGGTCGACGATCGACTCGAGCTGCTGGGCCAGGCCGGGCCTGAGGAAGCGGTCGTCGAGGTAGACCTGCAGCAGCACCGGGGCCAGCGCGACGAGCAGCACCGTGACCCCCCCGAGGAACAGCGCCGAGAGCGTGATGACCCGGCTGGCGTAGGCGTCGCCGCCGTCGGGGTCGGCCTTGATCCGGCGCACGAGCTGGGGCACCAGCACCGCGTTGAACACACCGCCCGCGAGGAGGATGTAGACCATGTTGGGCAGGGTGTTGGCGATGGTGAACAGGTCGGCGCGCAGTGCGGCGCCGAGCGCCGCGACGAGCAGCGCGCTGCGGATGAACCCCGAGGCGCGGGAGAACACGGTGCCCACGGCCATGATCGCGGAGGACGCCAGGATGCGTTGCTCGGTCACGCTCGATCCATCCGCGTCCGCGGCCCGGTCGGCTCCCTCGCCTGGAGCGTGGTGGGCTCGGGGGCGTTCGGCCTGCTCTGGTCGGCAGCGGCCAGCTCCCGGCGTCGCGCACGGATCTGGCCGGGCAACCGGTAACCGATCATCCCGACGAGGACCAGCGCGCCGAGGGCCATCACGATCCAGATCAGGGTGCTGACCTGGGCGGCCCGGATCGGGAGCTCGTCGGCGGAGCCGAGCGCGACCCCGTCGACGCTCGCCACGACCAGTCGGACGCTGTGGAGCCCTGGCTGGGTCGTGGTCGCCTCGAAGCGGACCACGCTCCGTGCGCGGGGACCGAGGGTGCGGACGGCGTCGCCGGTCAGGACGAGCTCGGAGTCGGCCACGGCGTCGACGCGCACGGTCACCGGCTGGTCGAGGCCGTTGACGAGCGTCGCGCCCAGCGGGCCGGAGTCGCTGGAGAGCGTCACGGCCGTCGGGCCCTCGATGACGATCTTGGCGAGGTTGCGGTCGATGCTCTCCACGACCCGCTCGGCGGCTCGGGCGGCGAGGCGGGGGCGCTTGCGGTGCAGCTCGGACAGGGTCACCAGCACCTCGTCACGGAGCTGGGCCTCGATGGTCGTCTGGAGCGCGAGGACGTTCTCGAGCACGGTGGCGCGGTCGCTGGCCTCCCGGGCCCGGACGAAGCCGGCGACAGGGAGCTCGGACGAGGTGTCGACGTCGGTGTAGGCCAGGGTCGAGTCCTCGACGACCTGGGCCGGTCGGCCGGCCACGTCGGCGACCGGGACGACGTCGAGCCACGGCTGCTCGAGGTCGGCGAAGAAGGAGGCGGCGTCGCCCCCGTCCCACGCGGTGGGCAGCGTGAGGATCACCGGTGCGGTCTCGCCGGCGGCCCGGCGCAGCGCCGCCTCGCTGAGCAGGCGCTGTCGCATCGCCAGGGGGTCGTCGGAGGCAGTCGGGCCCGGGCCTCCCGACTCCGCGCCCGCACTGGTGACCACCACCGTGTGTCCCAGCAGCTGCACCACCGCGTCGGGCGAGGTGGGCGGGATGCCGAAGGCGTTGTCGCCCAGCAGGATCACGGTGCCGAGCGGGGTCGCGGTGATCGCCTCGGGGGTCAGCACCCGGTTGACAGGCGCCACGGCCGGTTGCGCGGGAAGGCCCAGCTCCGTCATGACGACTGCACTGCGCTCGGTCGCCTCGGTGTAGCGGGCCGGGTCGTGGCGGACCGCAGCCGCGACGTCCAGGTCGCCGAACGGGAGCGTGAGCACCGGCTGGCCTCCCACCAGCGTCCGGAAGCGGGCGAGCCAGGTCATCGCCAGGTCGGAGAGTGCGATCTCCTCGTCGCTCGAGGGCGGAGGAGTGCCGGTCGGTGGGGGCGTGAGGGTCTGCGGCGGGGGAGTGGGGGTCGCCTCCGGTGACGGGGTCCCGGTCGGTGTCGGCTCCTGGCCGGGCACCAGCGGGTCGGGCGCGAGGCTGCGGGCCGGGTTGCCCTGGGACAGCCGGGTGAGCGCGACCAGGACCGCTGGGTCCACCAGCCAGGTGTACGGCGTGGAGCCGGCCACGTCGGCCGCGTCGAGGGCGCTGTCGAGGATGCCTCCGTCCGCGAGGCGCCGCGCCCACCGCTGGGTCCCGCCGATCCTGCCGTCGGCGTCGTACCAGACCCGGTGTCGCACCGCGAGGATGACGGCCGCCTCCTGGTCGCTCCGGCCCGTGGGGCGGGTGGGGATGAAGGTGCGGGCACGCCCGTCGGCGACCTCGTCCCGCGGGAGGGCGCCGTCGCCGATCGCGTGGATGCCGATCCAGTAGACGCCGGCCTCGTCGGGGATCTCCAGCAGCTCCACGGGCACCGAGTCGGAGAACGCCGCCGTCTCACCGGGCGCGAGGACCTCGACCGTGGCGAAGGTGCCGGGCACGGTCACGCGCGGCCCGACGTAGGCACCGGGGTCGATCGCGGCCGACTCGGCGAGGGCGCCGGCGCTCAGGATCGGGGACTGGGAGGAGAACGGATGGAGGTTGATGCGGGTGAAGGTGTCGTCGCTGACGTTGGTGACGGTGCCGGTGATCTCGACGTTGCCGCGACGGGGCAGCACTGCGGTGATGGCGTCAAGGTGCACCACGAGGGGATCGGAGACCTCCGCAGGAGCCGCTGCCGCCGGTGCGAACGCCCCGGCGACGACAGGTCCGAGCGCCAGGATCCCCGCCAGGGCAGCGCGGATCGGGGACGGGCGGGGCACGGGGCGACTCTAGTTGCTGGGTGGTCCCGCTCCCGCACGTAAGATGGCCTGTCGTGTCCGACGCCGACCTGCCCCCGCTCACCATCGTGGAGATCCAGAGCCGCGTCCACGCCGAGCTGTCGCGCATCGGCTCGGTCATCGATGAGCTCGGGGTGCGCTTCGCCGGCGCGGGGGAGGAGCTGGCCCTGGTGGGCGGCCCGGTCCGTGACGCGATGATCGGGCGGCTGCAGAACGACCTCGACTTCACCACCTCCGCGCTTCCCGAGACGACCGAGCGGCTGCTGGCCGGCTGGGCCGACGCCGTGTGGGACATGGGGCGCGCCTTCGGCACGATCGGTTGCCGCAAGGGCCCGTGGCAGGTCGAGATCACGACCTACCGCTCCGAGAGCTACGACCCCTCCTCGCGCAACCCCGACGTGGACTTCGGCGACAGCCTCGCCGGCGACCTCGGCCGTCGCGACTTCACGGTCAACGCGATGGCGGTCCGGGTGCCGAGCCGGGAGTTCGTCGACCTGCACGGCGGGATCGTCGACCTCGCCGAGCGGGTCCTGCGCACCCCCGGCACCCCGGAGGACTCCTTCTCCGACGACCCGCTGCGGATGATGCGCGCGGCCCGGTTCGCCGCCCAGCTCGGCTTCTCCGTCGCCCCCGAGGTCGTGGCGGCGATGACCGCGATGGCGGGCCGGATCGAGATCATCTCGGCCGAGCGCGTGCGTGACGAGCTGGTCAAGCTGGTCTGCGCGCCCCACCCCCTGCTCGGCCTGCGCCTGCTCGTCGAGACCGGCCTGGCGGCGTACGTCCTGCCCGAGCTGCCCGCCCTCGCCCTCGAGCGCGACGAGCACCACCGCCACAAGGACGTCTACGAGCACACGCTCACCGTGCTCGAGCAGTCGATCGACCTCGAGCAGCGCCTCGGTGTCGGACCCGACTTCGTCAGCCGCTTCGCTGCGCTGATGCACGACGTCGGCAAGCCCCGGACCCGGCGCTTCGAGTCCGGCGGCATCGTGACCTTCCACCACCACGACGTGGTGGGAGCCAAGCTGACCCGCAAGCGCATGCAGGCGCTGCGCTTCGCCAACGCCGAGATCGACGCGGTGGCCACGCTCGTGGAGCTGCACCTGCGCTTCCACGGCTACGGCTCGGGCGAGTGGACCGACAGTGCGGTGCGCCGCTACGTCCGCGACGCCGGCGACCAGCTCGAGCGCCTGCACATCCTCACCCGCGCCGACTGCACCACACGCAACCAGCGCAAGGCCGACCGGTTGCGCAGGACGTACGACTCCCTCGAGGAGCGCATCGAGCGGCTGGGCGAGGAGGAGGAGCTGGCGTCCATCCGGCCCGACCTCGACGGCAACCAGATCATGGAGATCCTCGGGATCGGTCCCGGCCGCGAGGTCGGTGAGGCCTACGGATTCCTGATGGAGCGGCGGATGGACGAGGGACCCCAGACACCCGAGCAGGCCGAGGCTGCCCTGCGGGCGTGGTGGGCCGAGCGCCGGGCGTAGGGCTGCCGGACACGCAGACGGGGCGGTGGCCGACCTACATTCCTGGCGTCAGGAGTGTGGGTGGCGCACCGCCCCTCAGACGGATGAGTGGTCAGATCACTCGCCGGCGATGAACTTCTCGAGCTCGGCGCGCCCGAGGTCGTCGGCCATCTGCACCGGCGGGGACTTCATCAGGTAGGCCGAGGCACCCAGGATGGGGCCACCGATGCCGCGGTCCTTGGCGATCTTGGCCGCGCGGACGGCGTCGATGATGACACCGGCGGAGTTGGGGGAGTCCCAGACCTCGAGCTTGTACTCGAGGTTGAGCGGGGCGTCGCCGAACGCGCGACCCTCGAGGCGGACGTAGGCCCACTTGCGGTCGTCGAGCCACGCGACGTAGTCCGACGGGCCGATGTGCACGTTGCGGTCGTGCGCACCCGCGCTCGCCAGCTCGCCGACGAGGTTGGACGTCACGGCCTGGGTCTTGGAGACCTTCTTGGACTCCAGGCGCTCGCGCTCGAGCATGTTCTTGAAGTCCATGTTGCCGCCGACGTTGAGCTGGTAGGTGCGGTCGAGCACCACGCCGCGGTCCTCGAACAGCTTGGCCATCACGCGGTGGGTGATGGTGGCGCCGACCTGGCTCTTGATGTCGTCGCCGACGATCGGGACGCCCGCGTCCTCGAACTTCTTGGCCCACACCGGGTCGGAGGCGATGAAGACGGGCAGCGCGTTGACGAAGGCCACGCCGGCGTCGATCGCGCACTGGGCGTAGAACTTGTCGGCCTCCTCCGAGCCCACGGGGAGGTAGGAGACGAGGACGTCGACCTCGGCGTCCTTGAGCGCCTGGACGACGTCGACCGGCTCGGCGCCGGACTCCTCGATGGTCTCGCGGTAGTACTTGCCGAGGCCGTCCATCGTCGGGCCGCGCTTGACCTCGACCCCCAGGGTGGGGACGTCGCAGATCTTGATGGTGTTGTTCTCGGAGGCGTTGATGGCCTCGGAGAGGTCCTTGCCCACCTTCTTGTCGTCGACGTCGAAGGCGACGACGAACTCGACGTCCTTGACGTGGTAGTCACCGAAGACGACGTGCATGAGGCCGGGCACGCTCGCGGTCGGGTCGGCGTCCTGGTAGTACTCGACGCCCTGGATCAGGGAGGTGGCGCAGTTGCCGACTCCGACAATGCCTACTCGTACCGAACCCATGGGGTCCTCCTTCTCTTGCTGGGACTCTTGCTGGGAATGTTGGTCGGACTGGTGATCGGACTGGTGATCGGACTGGGGCTGGCCGGTGGGTCAGTCGTGGGTGGACCGATGATCGGTGGTGCCGGGCGTCCGCACGGCATGAGGCGGTGAGGGGCCTGGGGCGTCGCCCCGCTCGGCCTTGATGAGGTCGGAGAGCCACCGCACCTCGCGCTCCACCGACTCCACGCCGTGGCGCTGGAGCTCGGCGGCATAGCGGTTGACCTCGGCCTGCGTGCGCTCGAGCTCGTCCTGGACCCGCTGGAGTCGCTCCTGGAGTCGCGAACGGCGTCCCTCCAGGACCCGCAGCCGGATCTCCATGTCGGTGGAGGAGAAGAACGCGAACCTGATGTCGAAGTTGTCGTCCTCCCAGGCGGTGGGACCGACCTCGGACATGAGGCGCGAGAACTCGGCGGTGCCTGCGTCGGTGACCGCGTAGGTGATCCGGGGCCGACGGCTCGTGGGAGTCGTGGTGGAGACGACCTCGGTGATGAGGCTCGCGCGCAGCATCTTCTTCAGGGCGGGGTAGAGCGAGCCGTAGGAGAGCACCCGACCCCAGCCGAGCATCAGGTTGAGCCGCTTGCGCAGCTCGTAGCCGTGCATGGGTCCCTCGTGCAGCAGTCCGAGGACTGCGAGCTCGATGGTGTCTCCACGGCGTGCCATGCGACCTATCGTAGCGATATATCCGTCGACGACGAATCATCCGTGCCGCGCGCCCCACGTAGGCTTGTCAGGTGAGTGCGAAGCGCAGAGCGACCGGTCGGGCCCAGACCCGACGGCCCCAGGCCCGACGCACCGGACGGCAGCGCGCGGCCAAGGTCGTGAAGGTGCTGGCGGTCCTCGGGGTGGTCGGCGCGCTGGTCCTCGGCGGCGTCGTGGTCGTGCTCTACCAGGCGATCAGCATCCCGACGCCCAACTCGGCCTTCCAGGCGCAGACCACCTTCGTCTACTACCGCGACGGCGATCAGCAGCTCGGCACCTACTACGAGGACCAGAACCGCGAGTCGATCCCGCTGGCCCAGATGCCGCAGTCGATGCAGGACGCGGTGGTCGCCGCCGAGAACCAGTCCTTCTGGACCGACAAGGGCATCGACCCCAAGGGCATCCTGCGTGCACTCTTCTCCAACGCCCGCGGCAACGACCGCCAGGGCGCGTCCACGATCACCCAGCAGTACGTCAAGATCCTCTACCTGACGAGCGAGCAGAGCTACCAGCGCAAGATCAAGGAAGCGATCGTCTCGCTCAAGATCCAGCAGCAGCTCGACAAGTCCGAGGTGCTCGAGGGCTACCTCAACACCATCTACTTCGGGCGTGGTGCCTACGGCATCCAGGCGGCGGCCAAGGCCTACTTCGACCATCCCGCGAGCGAGCTCAGCCTGCGGGAGTCAGCGGTCCTGGCCACGGTTCTCAACAACCCCACGCAGTACGACCCGGCCAACGGCACGGAGGCCCGCGCCGACCTCAGGGGACGGTACGCCTACGTCCTCACCAGCATGGCCGAGCTGGGCAGCATCACCACCGAGGAGCGCGACAAGGCTCTCAAGCGCCTGCCCAAGTTCCCGAAGATCGCCGTGCAGAGCCAGTACGGCGGGCAGAGGGGCCACATGCTGGCGCTGGTCAAGAAGGAGCTCCTCGCCCGCAACATCGCCTCCGAGGAGGAGATCGACGGCGGGGGCCTGAGGATCACGACCACCTTCGACCCGCAGGTGATGTCCGATGTCGAGGCAGCCGTGGAGGAGCAGCGCCCGGACGCCGGGATGCCCGGCCCCGCAGGCAACAGCGACCTCCACGTCGGTGCCGCGACCGTGGACACGCAGACCGGCGAGCTGCTGGGCTTCTACGGCGGGCAGGACTACCTGGACTCCCAGATCAACTGGGCCGAGGCCGGAGGCATGTCCGGCTCGACGATGAAGGCCGCGACCGACGTGGCCGCGATCCGCGACGGCTTCTCCCTCAACGACACCTTCGAGGGCAACAGTCCCATCGACATCGCGGGCACCGAGTTCGGCAACCAGGGCGACCAGGACTACGGCTCGGCCGTCTCGATGGTCACAGCGACCGAGAACTCGGTGAACACCGCCTTCGTCGACATGGTCGACTCGATGGACGACGGCCCGCAGAAGGTCATCCAGGCCGCCGAGGACCTCGGTATCCCCGGCAACGAGGCGGAGAGCTGGGGCATCCCCCGCAAGTCGATCGACTTCCAGGACAACGTCGGCGTCACCCTCGGCACCGCCCAGGTGAGCCCGATCAACATGGCGAACGCCTACGCCACCTTGGCCAACGGTGGCACCCGCAACGAGATCCACGTCGTCTCCCAGGTGGTCGACAAGAACGGCGAGCTGCTCTACGAGGCCCCGGCGCGCAGCAAGCGGACGATCGACGCGGACATCACCGCCGACGTGACCTACGCCCTGCAGCAGGTGGTCGAGCAGGGTTCCGGCACCGAGGCGCTGGCCATCGAGCGGCCGGCGGCCGGCAAGACCGGCACCGCGACCAACGATGACGACGACGTCTCCTCGTCGTGGTTCGTCGGCTTCACCCCTCAGGTCTCCACCGCGGTGATGTACGTCCGTGGCAAGGGTCGCGAAGGACTCGACGTCCTGCGTCCCGACGGCGCCGACCTGTGGCTGCCCACCAGCTCCGACGGTCGATCCGGCTACTTCGGTGGCAACTACCCGGCCAAGACGTGGACCTCGATCATGCAGCGCGTGATGGAGGGCATGGAGGTGGAGGAGTTCCCGGAGCCCGTCTACGTCGACGGCGACGCCCCGGACGGGGCCGACGACTACACCCCGCCCCCGCCGCAGCCGTCGGCGCCGCAGCCCACGAGGACGCCGACCTCGACCCCCACGGATGACCTCACCCAGACGCCCACCGAGACCCCCACCGAGACCCCGACCCAGACGCCGACGCAGACTCCGGTCCCGACCGAGACCCCCATCCCGACCGAGACTCCGGTCCCGACTCCGGTGCCGACTCCGGCACCGACCACGCCGGTGCCGGCTCCGGTCCCGACCACGCCGGTGCCGACGACACCGGTCCCCACGGAGGCCCCGGCGACGCCGGTCCCTCGCCCCCTTCCCCGCCAGCAGCTGTTCGACACCCGCTCCTGACGGCACCGGTGGACCGTCGCGAGTCGCCCGCCACGCCGAGTCGCACCGACCCGGTCGTCGCCGCGATGTCGCAGGTGCTGGGCGGACCGCTGGGCGACCACGCTGGCCCTCACCCCTGGTGGCACGCCACCCGTGCGCTGCTCGGGGCGACCACCCTCGTCCTGGCCGCAGGCATGGTCAGCAAGGCCGCCTGCGTGCCCTCGGGGTGGGGCAAGGACCGGCAGCCGTACACCGAGCTGTGCTGGACCGACCTCGCCGGCACGTCCACGGACGCCGGCACCCCGCCCCATGTCGCCACGTGGCTCGAGCGCCTGGCGGGCGCGTTCCCCGGCACGGGGACGGTCGCCACGACTGCGGTGCTCGCAGTCCTGCTGGGCGCACTCGCGCTGCTGGTCACCGGACTGCTCGTGAGGCTCGACCCCCGCCGACCGTGGGCTGCGGCGGGGTGGGCGATGAGCCCGGTGCTGCTGGTCCACTGGCTGTCCTGGGACCTGCTCGCGGCCGTCGGTGTCGCGGTCCTGCTCTGGGGCTGGGGGACAGGTCGCAGCCGGCTCGCCGGGGTCGGGGCCGGGATCGGCGCCGCCTTCGCGCTGCCGGTCGCGGTCGCCCTCGTCGGCGTGATCGCCGTCGGCGGCCGGCTCCGTGACCGTGTCGACGCACTCGTCGCGGCCGCGGCGGCGTACGTCGTGGTCTCGCTCGCCGGTCACGGCACCAGGTCGGAGCCCGACGTCGGATCGGTGTGGCTGCTGCTGCAGCAGGCAGGGGTCGGCGACTCGCGGACCTCCCGATCGCTGGTGCAGCTCGCCGTGCTGGTCGCGGCCGCAGCGCTCGTGTGGTGGCTTCGGCGCCGATCGGGTCGACCGAGCGTCGTGTCCAGTGCTCGCGCGGGGTTGGTGATGCTGGCCGCCGCGCTGGTGGTGACGACGTCGTCACCGCCCGAGCACGCCCTGCTGGTGCTGCCGCTGGCGGCGATCGCCCTGCGACGCTGGCGCGACCTGCTCGTGTGGCAGGGCCTGCATCTCCTCAGCTGGGTGATCACCGGGTGGGCCGTCGGCGACGCGTTGGTGCCGACGGCGTCCGGCGACGTACGGGCCCACTGGCTGGCGATCCTGCTGCGCGTGGCCGGGCTGGTGTGGCTCGTCACCGCGGTGCTGCGCGACTCTGCCGACCCGTCAGGAGACGAGGACCTGGTCGAAGTCGGTCGCGGTGAAGCGGACCCGGACCTCGATCTGCTCCCCGATGCGGGGCACGCGCGCACCTGAGGGCAGGAACAGCATCGACGCCTGCATGTGCGGCGGCTCGGCGAAGAGCCGCTGCTTGCCGTCGATCGAGAACGGCGAACGCACGAAGCCGACCGCGTCGAGGCCACCCCGGGCGAGCGTCGCCGCCCGCGCCTTCAACGACTGGTCGCCGGTCGGGGCCTCGAGGCCGATGCCGTGGGCGGTGCCGCCGCTGACTACGACGATGTGTCCGTTCTTGGGCACCGACCGGCCGCGGTAGCCGAAGGTGTCGCCGCGCTCCACGTCGTGGACGTCGAGGACGTCGGACTGCACCGACAGGGCACCGCGGTCACCCAGCCACAGGCCGGTTCCGATGCGGGGCCGCACCGTGAAGTCGGGATAGGTGGCCGCGAGCCGGGTGAGCTCGTCGTGCGTGAGGTGCGAGACGAAGACCGTGCGGGTGGGCAACCCCGACGCCACGATGTCGTTGATGAGCCGGCTCACCTCCCCGAGGTGCGAGGTGGTGTTCAGCGGCAGGTGCATCGCGACACCGCGCAGGCTCCGCGTGTCCCCGTCTGCGGCCCTCAGCTCCTGTGCGGCGCTCGCGAGGTCACGGCGGGTCATGCCGTGGCGGCGCATGGAGGTGAGCTGCTCGAGCACGAAACGGGCACGCGGGTCGTGCGTACGCAGGGCGGAGAGGTCCTCGGGTCGACTGAGCGTGTGCACCACACGCGGGGCCGTGCGCTCGTCGAGCCTCAGCGCGGCACCGAAGGGGCGCCAGGGCGTGAGCACGAGAATGTCGCCGCCGAAGCGCGTCGACGCCTCGTGGATCTCGTCGTAGGTGCCGATCGCGATCAGGTCGAGCGGCGCGCCGGTGTCGTCGGCATGCTCGGCGAGCCACTGCGCGCGGCGTGCGAGCCGGCCGAGGGTGAAGCCGTAGCCGTTGCCCTTGGCGACGGGGACGATGCCCGGGGCCTCCGTGGCCGTGGCCAGCAGGTGGGCGCGCCACCGTTCGCCGTCGACGGACAGGGTGAGACTCATCGCCTCACCCCCGCCTGGCGAGGTAGAGCCGGAACGCCCGGTAGATGGCCCGGTTGATCGGCAGGTCCCACTCACCGGCGTGTTCCACGGCCTCGCCACCGGTGCCGACCTTGAACTGGATGAGCCCGACGTGGGAGTCGTCGGCGTCGAGGGTCTCGGTGATGCCGCGCAGGTCGTAGACGTGCGCCCCGGCCGCGAGCGCGTGACGGATCATCGCCCACTGGACACCGTTGGACCCGCGGACGTCGCGCTTCTCGGTGGACGAGGCGCCGTAGGAGTACCAGGCGTGGGTGCCGACGCGGATCGCGATGGTGGCGGCGACGAGGTCGCCCTCGTGGCGGGCCAGCCAGAGCTGGATCCGGTCGGGGCCCTCGGCGCGGAGGGCGTCGTACATGGTCTCGAAGTAGCTCAGTGGCCGGGGTGTGAAGTGGTCGCGCTCGGCGGTGTGGGCATAGAGGTCGTGGAAGGCCCGGAGGTCGGTGCGCTCGCCGAGGACGACCTCGGTGCCGGCCTTGTCGGCCTTCTTGATGTTGCGGCGCCAGAGCTGGTTCATCCCGGCCAGCACGTCGGCCTCGGAGCGCGGCTGGCCGGACGCGTCGACGAGGGGGATCTGGAAGTTGAACTGCGGCTGCCCGGCGGAGAACCCACCGTCGCCTCCCTGTTGCTGCCAGCCCAGCTCGTGCAGCTGCGCGATGACGCGCGCACCGTCCTGCGGGCGCTCGAGCGGAGGGACGTCGCCCAGTCGGGTGACCGACTCGTCGGCGATGCCGGCCTTGACCTGCTCCGCCGACCAGCGACGCGTCACCACCGGGGGCCCCATCCGGACTGCGAAGGCACCCTGCGCCTTGAGGTGGGCGAGCATCGGGGCCAGCCACGACGCGAGGTCGTCGTCGGCCCAGTCGATGACCGGCCCCTCGGGCAGGTAGGCGAGGTAGCGCTTGACCCGGGGGAGCTGGCGGTAGAGCACCAGACCGACCCCCACCAGGTCCGGGCCGCGGTGCCAGCCGATCGACTCGGCTCGCCACTCGGACTTCACCGCTGCCCAGGCTGGTGTCTGGAGGAAGCTGGCGGACGACCGGCCGGCGATGAAGTCGCGGTGGACCTGTGCAGTGATCGTGCGCAGCGTCAGGGGGGTCGTCACTCCGAACAGGTTACAAGGGACCAGACACGACCCCCGTACGTGTCTGGTCCCTCGTGACTACAGACGTGGACCCCCGGGGTTTGGTTGCATCGGTGACAGAACGTCCTTGTCGGCCTTCCCGCTCAGAGGTGGTCGCGGAGCCAGGCGAAGTCGGCCAGGTGCTCCGCAGCCCCTCCCGGCGTCTCACAGATCACGGGCGCGCCGGCCTCGCGCACCACTGCGGCGAACTCGTCGGCGGGCAGGCGGCCCTGACCGAAGTTGGCGTGTCGGTCGGCTCCGGACCCGAAGTCGTCGCGCGAGTCGTTGGCGTGCACGAGGTCGATGCGGCCGGTGATGGACCTGATCCGCTCCACGGCGTCCGCGAGCTCGATGCCGCCGGCCCAGGCGTGGCAGGTGTCGAGGCAGAAGCCGACCTGGTCCGACCCGTCGGCCGCGGAGATCGCGTCCCACACACCGGCGATCCGGTCGAGGTGGCGCGCCATGGCGTTGTCGCCGCCGGCGGTGTTCTCGATGAGCAGCGGGATCGTGAGGTCGGTCGCCTCGATCGCCTTGCGCCAGTTGTCGAACCCCACGGCCGGGTCGTCGGTCTTGCTGACGTGTCCGCCGTGCACGATCAGGCCCTTGGCCCCGATCTGTGTCGCGGCGTCCATGTGCTGCTGGAGCAGCTTGCGGCTGGGGATGCGGACCCGGTTGTTGGTCGTCGCGACGTTGACGATGTAGGGGGCGTGGACGTAGAGGTCGACACCCGCCGCCCGGGCCGCCTCGCGGAGCGCGTCGGCGCCTGCCTCGTAGCGGATCTCGGGACCCTTGTAGCTCTGAGGGTCGCCGAGGAAGAACTGCGCGAGGGTCGTCTCGCGCGCGACGGCCTCCGCGATCGGGTCGGTCTGCTCGACGTGGGCGCCGACGGCCAGGGCGGGAGTGCTCATGACGGCCAGCCTAGGAGCACGCACTGACAGCCTGAGACCACTCAGGCGAGCGTCACCGCCGCCGTCCTCCACGGACCGGCCACGACGATGCCTGCGGCCCGCGCCGCCGCTGGTAGTCTTCACCGGTTGCCTTCTGGCGACACGTTTGACCGTGGAGCGCGACCGATGTCGCACACCGCGGACGCACAGTCCCTCCTGCCACGGAAAGCCCGTGGCCGCTCTAGCCCAGAGGAGGTGGAGACCGCTATGCGTGCCTATGAAGTGATGGTCATCCTCGACCCGAGTCTCGACGAGCGCACCATCGAGCCCTCGCTCGACAAGTACCTCAACGTGATCCGCAAGGACGGTGGCTCGATCGAGTCGCTCGACGTGTGGGGTCGTCGCCGGATGGCGTACGAGATCAAGAAGAACGCCGAGGGCATCTACGCCGTCATCAACCTGACGGCCACGCCCGCGACGGTCAAGGAGTTCGACCGCCAGCTCACGCTGAACGAGTCGATCCTGCGCACGAAGGTCATGCGTCCCGACGCCCACTGATCGCCCTCGTGGCGTCTGTGGATAAGCCCTTCCCGCTGTCGGTGTCTGCCTGTTTGATGGGCAGATCACCGGGAGCACACCCCGGATCAACCCGGCACAGCAGGACATTCTGAGGAGACCTGACATGGCAGGCGAGACCAGCATCACCGTGATCGGCAACCTCGTCGACGACCCGGAGCTTCGGTTCACCCCCTCGGGGGCACCCGTGGCCAACTTCCGGATCGCGTCGACGCCGCGCACCTTCGACCGACAGAGCAACGAGTGGAAGGACGGCGACACGCTGTTCCTCTCGTGCGCTGTGTGGCGACAGGCCGCGGAGAACGTCGCCGAGTCCCTGCAGAGGGGCATGCGCGTGATCGTCCAGGGTCGTCTCAAGTCGCGTCAGTTCGAGACCCGCGAGGGTGAGAAGCGCACCGTCTTCGAGATCGACGTCGAGGAGGTCGGCCCGTCGCTGCGCAGTGCATCGGCGAAGGTCACCAAGACGACCCGGTCCGGCGGCGGTGGCGGCTACTCCGGCGGTGGCGGTGGCGGCGGCTACTCGGGTGGCGGTGGCGGTGGCCCTCAGACCGCCCCGGCCGACGACCCGTGGGCCAGCCCCGCACCCGCCCAGGGTGGCGGCAACAGCAGCTGGGGCGGCCAGTCGCAGCCCCAGTCGCAGCCGCAGGGTGGCTCCCAGTCCGCTCCGCCGAAGGACCCCTGGGCGACGCCCGGCGTCTCCGGCGGCAACGACGAGCCCCCGTTCTGATCCGGAAGCCCCACCACGACCATTCCATTCCATTCCGTCCCTGACTGCCTCAGGGCCGGGCTCACTGAAAGAGAGCACCACAATGGCCAAGGCAATTCTGCGCAAGCCCAAGAAGAAGGTTTGCCAGTTCTGCAAGGAGAAGGCG
Organism: uncultured Actinomycetota bacterium; assembly: GCA_963806925.1. Classification (GTDB taxonomy): domain Bacteria; phylum Actinomycetota; class Actinomycetes; order Propionibacteriales; family Nocardioidaceae; genus Nocardioides. The sequence goes on from CAWEAI010000014.1 coordinate 167,258, forward strand.
ACCGGTGTCGACTACAAGGACACCACCCTCCTCCGCAAGTTCATCTCCGACCGTGGCAAGATCCGCGCCCGTCGCGTGACCGGCAACTGCGTCCAGCACCAGCGGGACGTGGCCATCGCCGTCAAGAACGCGCGTGAGCTCGCACTGCTGCCCTACACGTCCACCGGCCGCTGAGAGGAGCACGAGACATGAAGCTCATCCTGACCCAGGAGGTCGACGGCCTCGGCGCCCCCGGCGACGTGGTCGAGGTCAAGGACGGCTACGGCCGTAACTACCTCGTTCCCCGTGGCCTCGGCATCCGCTGGACCCGCGGTGGCGAGAAGACCATCGAGTCCATCAAGACCGCCCGCACTGCCCGTGCGGCGCGCGACGAGGACCACGCCAAGCAGATCAAGACCACGCTCGAGGCCAACCCGGTCAACGTGAAGGTCCGCGCCGGCGAGGGTGGTCGTCTCTTCGGCTCCGTCACCACCGGCGAGATCGCCGACGCGATCAGTGAGGTGTCGGGCGAGAAGGTCGACCGCCGCACGATCGTCGTGGTCAACCCGATCAAGTCGCTCGGCGCCCACGAGGTGTCGGTCAAGCTCCACGACGAGGTGTCCGCCACGGTGGCCCTCAACGTCGTTCCCGCCTGAGGATCGACTGACGCACCACTCGACGGCCCGCTTCCTCCTCGGAGGTGGCGGGCCGTTCGTCATGACGTTGCGGCGCCTCCGGCGGTGACCCACCCACCGTCGCCGGGAGCAGAAGGTGGCTCAGCCACCGCCCGCACGTTGCGTGCCTACTCGGTCGGCTTCTTGCAGCGGATGGGCGGCTGGCTCCCGCCGGAGTGGTACTCGTAGGTGCGAGCGCCCGACGCGGAGCGTGATGCGCGAGCCGTCGACCAGCGCCTGGGTGTACGACATCCCGGGCAGCGCGCACCCGCGGCTGCCGTCGCGCCAGGTGACCTCCTCTACCGCGACGACCTCCACCTCCGTCAGGTCGACCTCGAGAGTGACGGCGAGGTCTGCCGCGGCCGCCCCGACGACACCGGCGGGCGCGGAGCCGCTGGGAGAGGGGCTCGGGCCCATGATGGTCTCCTCGGCGCTCGGTGGATCGGTCGGGTCGCCGCACGCCGCCAGGAGGGCGAGGGAGCCCAGGAGCAGGGCGAGACGTCGGATCGCGGTCATCATGTCAGTGGGACGCTCGGCCCGCGGGCGTCGTTCCGGACATGACGAAGGGGCCAGCGGTGTCGCCACCGCTGGCCCCTCCGACTGCTTCAGGCCGGGATCAGCCGATCAGTTCTTCGACCACCCTGATCTTCAGCTCTCCTTGTCGCCGAGCACCGCGGCGTCACCGAGGTACTCGACCTTGACCTTGATCTTGCCGAGCTTCTTGGCCTTCGGAAGGCTCAGACGGACCTTGCCGTGGTCGTTGAGCGTCAGCGTGAAGGTCTTCTTCTTCAGCGCACCCTTGACGGTGACCTCCACCGTGCCGGTGGGCACCACCTTCGCGAGCCGTCACGCTGATCTTCACCAGCGCCTTCTTGCCCTTCTTGACCAGCTTGCGGTGCGTCCACGTCGAGCCTGCGACTTCACCTTGGGCGTCGGTGCACCCGGGGCCGAGACGACCAGGTTGACCGGGGCCGAGGTGCTGGCGGCGTTGGCCGCGTCGCCCAGGTACTTCGCGGTCACCGGGAACGGTCCCGGCCGTGGTGAAGCCCGTCAGCGTGGCCGTGGCCCTGCCGGTCGCGTCGAGGGTGCCGGTGCCGGCCAGGCGGGTGCCTGCCCAGAACTCGACCGTGCCCGTGGCCGCCGTCTCGCCGGCGCTGAAGACCGTGGCCGTGGCCGTGGTCGTCTGACCGGTCTCGATGCGGTCCGGGTTGATCGACAGCGCGACCTCGCTGCGCTCGGCGGCGCCCTTGACCACGACCGTGTCGCTCGCCGACGCGGGCTTGGCACCCGGGTCGTCGGTGGTGTGCACGACCTTGTTGACCAGACGCTGACGCTCGTGCGCGTCGGCGTCGACCGTCACCTGGTAGGTGAAGGTCTCCGGGTCACCCAGCGCCGACTGGTAGTCCATGCAGACGACGGTCTGGTTGGTGATCGCGGTGGTCGCGTCGCCCTGGTTGACCAGCGCCTGGCCGTTGGTGCCGTCGGCGTTCTCGGTGCCGATCGTCACCTCCGGACAGGTCGGCCCGGATGTCGTCGTAGGCCCACACCAGGTCGTTGCTGTCCGGAACGGCGAAGACCTGCATGTCGAGCGCGTCGCTCGGGTGCGTCGTAGCCGACCCAGTTGTCCCACTCGATGATCTTCGAGCGGCGTCGCCGTCTCCGTAGAGGTCGGTCTGGGCGATCGTGACGCCGGAGTTGGCGGCCTCGTCGTAGAACGACCTGGCCGTCGCGCCACAGCCCGCCGCGACGTTGTTGGGCAGCGCGGGTTGGGCAGGACCTGCGGCACCCACGGCTCGTCGTCGTCGGTGTCGGCCCAGTTGCCGTCGCCGCCGTAGACCAGGAAGCCGTCGTCGGTGAAGCTGAGGTCCCGGTAGAACGGTCGCCGTAGAGGCCGAGGTGCCACGTCGTCGAACCGGTCGCCCAGAACTGGCTGTCACCGGAGACGTCGGGATCCGTCGTCAGTGCACCATTGGTCGCCGTGAGCAGGTCGAGGTACGCGGCCGTGCCCGTGAACGGGTTGACGCACGACGGGTCTGGTTGCTGCTGGTGATCGTCGTACGTGCCCTGCGTCGCCGTAGGTCGGACGCCAGGTCGGCGCCCCAGGTGATCACGCCGTCGGCGAACGTGGCGCCGTCGGTGGCGGAGCCCTCGACGTACGTCGTGCCTGCGGGCAGCGCGTCGGTGATGGAGTAGGCGAGGTCCTCGCGCGTGACGTTGGGCGCGACCTCGACGGTGTAGGTGATCAGTGTCACCCGGTGCCGCCTTGTCCACGTCCGCCGTCTTGGTCACGTCGTCGTCGATCCGGTTCGACCGTCACCGGGACGACACCGATGTCGCCCGGCGTGGCCGGCGAGGTGCCGAGGGTGAGCGTGCCGTGCCAGGTCTGGCCGGCCTCCATGTCGTCCTCGTCCCAGAAGGTGCGGAGGTCGAACGGTGTGGCGGCCGGCAGCGCGCCCGACGGGCCCTCGGCCCGCAGGTTGCCCTGGTCGCCGGCGACCACGACGGTCACCAGGTCGGTGGTGTCGGTGCCGCCGGCGGACGCCTCCCAGTTCTGCACGAGCACCCAGTAGGTGCCCGGCTCGGGGTTGGCGATCTCGACAGACTCGTCCGAACCACCGCTGGCGCTCGAGCCGACGACGTTGGCCTCGCTGACCTCGCCCGTTCCGACGAAGAGGTCGAAGTCGGGGGCGGTCGGGTTCTCGAGCTTGGCGATGAGGCTCGTGGCGCCCGCGGGCACCTCGAGCATCTCGACGTGCGTGCCGTTGCCGTCGAACGCGTCGGGGTTGGTCGTGTCCTCGGGGATCGACAGCGCGACGCGCGTCCTCGGGCACCAGGCCGCTGGCGTCGACCTGGAGGTCGCTGATGGCGATGGCCTCGAGGTCGGTCTCCACCTGCGAACCGGCGTCACGACGGGTCGTGATGTCGATCGACGTCGGGCAGCACCCCGGCCGAGGGCAGGACGCCCACCGGCAGGTGTGCCACGGGCGCGTCGGAACCGGCGGGCGGCGTCAGCACCAGGGTGCCGAAGAGCCACGTCGTCGTTGGCGAGCGTCGGCGTCGACCGTCGCGGTGACGGTGACGTCGACGGTGCCGCCGTCGGTCACGCGATGGGTCGTCGTCGGTGTCGAGCGTCAGGTCGTCGGACATGGTACTCCACCGACACGTCCCACGTGCCGACACCGGTCGAGGTGCCGGTGAAGGTGCGGGTCCACTCGCAGGACTGCAGGCACTCGTCGTCGGCCATGCTGGCCGTGTTGAGGCCACGGACGTCGCCCCCGGTGGCGGGGTTGGCACCCTGGTAGCCGGCGAGGTCCTCGTCGAGCACCAGACCGGCCTTGGCGGCGCGACGGAGCTCGATACGTCCCGAGCCCATGTCGAACCAGTCGGCCTCGGTGCCGTCGGAGTCGGTGATGTTGCGCTCCGCGGTGGTCATCAGGGCGGACTGCGCCTCGGCCGGGGTCCAGTCGGGCTGCACGGCCTCCAGGAGGGCGAGGGCGCCCGCCGTGTGCGGGCTGGCCATCGACGTACCGGAGATGAAGTGCCACTCGACGCTGTTGTCCGTGCCGGCAGCGGCGAGGATGTCCACACCGGGAGCCGAGACAGACGGGCTGATCGAGGAGACGGCCCGGTTGGGACCGCGGCTCGAGAACGCCGCCATGATGTCGCCGTTGGACGGCTGGATGTCCTCGACGGCGCCGGAGAGCGCGGCCTCGGTGCCCGGGTGGGCAGCCATGAAGGCCTTGAGGGCCTGGCCGTCGGCGTAGGTGATGTGCGCCGTCGGCAGGGCGTGCGCGTCGCCGTTGAGGGAGTCGCCGCTGGCCGCGTCGTTGGCCAGGATCATGCCCTCGGCGCCGAGCGCTTCGACGTTCACGCCCTTCTCGACACGGCCGTTGCCGCCACGGTCGCAGACGACGATCTGGCCGGTGAGGTCGGTGCCTGCCGGGAAGGCGGTGCCGGTGCCGGGCGGAGCGTCGGACACCGCGCCGCACCGCGCGTTGTTGCCGAAGGCAGATGCGAGGACGAGCGGGAACGCACCGTCCGTGGGGCCGGAGAGGCCGGCACCCTCGATGTCGGGACGGGTGGCTGCGTCAGTCGCCACGATGTCGGTGACCGAGGAGATGTACGTGCGGTCGTGCGTGGTCGCGCCGACCGACGTCATCCACGGCACGTCACCGGGGCTGCCGAGTGTGGCGGCACCGGGGCCGGCGTTGCCGGCCGAGGTGGCCACGTGGATGCCGGCGGCTCGTGCGTTGAGGAAGCCGATCGCGTCGAGGTCCGTCCAGGGGTTGGAGGGAGCAGCCGAGCCGATCGAGTAGTTGATGACGTCGACGCCGTCCTGGATCGCCTGCTCGATCGAGGCGAGGATCGAGTAGCCCTGGCAGCCGCCGTCGCAGACGTCGTAGCCGATGATGTTGGCGTGGGGCGCGACACCCCGGATGGTGCGGGTGACCTCGTAGTCGCCGCCCTCGGCGAGAGCGGTCGCCTCGACCTGGTTGCCGGCCGTCGTGCTGGCGGTGTGGCTGCCGTGGCCGTCGTCGTCGTAGACGTCGTCGAACGGGTCGCTGTCCGGGTCGTCCGGGTTCTCGAAGTTGCAGTAGCCGATCAGCTTGTCGTTGCAACCCCAGTCCGGCGACGTACTGGTCGTCGTTGCCGGGGTCGCACATGCCGAGGTAGTCCGGTGAATCCGAGCGGGAGCTCGTGGTCGTAGCCGTCGCCTCCGTCCTCCACCGGCACGGAGTCCGCGAAGGACGGGTTGGCCGGGTTGAGCCCGGAGTCGAGGATGCCGACGACGATGCCCTCACCCTGGCTGCCGACGCCGCTCGGGACGTTGGTGCCGTCCCAGATGGTCGGAGCGCCGATCCAGCCGGGACCACGGTCGGTGGTGAGCTCGCGCTCGAAGTCGACCTGGACGGCTGCACGCCGTCGATGTCGCGCGACCTTCGGGCCTGCGCCCGGGTCAGCCGCACCGCGATGCCGTTGAGCGGCCTCGGTGTAGCGGTAGAGCACCTGCGCGCTGCCGGTCATCCCGGGAGATCGAGGGGACGAGGTCGGACTGCTCGGAGCGCAGCTCCGCGCGGTAGCCCGACTCGGACTGCGTGGTGGTGAGACCTCGCTCGAGTGCCAGCTCACGCCGTGGGCACGGCGGGTGCCTCCAGCTGGACGATGTAGGTCTCCGGAGCTCGAGCCGGTGCCCAGCTCCAGCACCGTTCCCTTCTCGAGGGACTTGGCCAGTGACGCCTTCACCGGTGTCAGGTCGCGGGGGTCAGTCGGCTGCGTTGGCAGCCGGTCCCGCACGGCACGAGTAGTGCGGCTGCGACGCTGCAGGCAGCGCCGGCCGCGATGGTACGACGGATCACGCGGGACTCCCGTGGTGAGGATGGACCACCGCACGACGGCGCGCCACCGAGATCGGCTGCGCGCATGACGGACGTATGGGAAATGACGAACCTCTGTATCCCAAGTCACAACGGCCCCACTGTCAACACAATCGAAGACGAAGATCCTCCTGTGACCGCAAGGAAACTCAGGACCTCGTCCCAGCGCAGCGCCGCGCCACCCCCCAGGTGCCGTCGGTGGAGCCGATCGACCGGATACCCGAGCACGTCTGGTGCCTGTCTGCCAGATCCGGTGAGCCGGCACTGAGGCCGGACGGACGGTGGCGGGTGACGTGTCCCCTGGGTGGGCTGGTGGGTCTAACGACCCACTGCGACGCCGGTCACCGAGCCAGCGGTCGCCACGTGCGCGCCACGTCAGCAGCAGTCCGCGCCCGCCCATGAAGACGACGCCCATGGCCACCCAGACGGCGACGAGCCCGTGCGGCAGCGTGGCCGCCCAGAGGGCCGCAGGGGCGTACGCCGCGAGCACGACGATCCCGGCCCAGGCAAGGTAGGCGCCGTCGCCGGCCCCGATGAGCACGCCGTCGAGGACGAACACCACCCCCGCGAGGGGCTGTGCGAGAGCGGTCACCAGCAGCACCGGCACGAGCAACGCTCGCACCTCGGGGTCGCTGGTGAAGAGTGCGCCGACGAACGGCGAGGCAAGGGCCAGCAGCAGGCCCGCCACGATCCCGCTGCCCCAGCCCCACCTGATCATCCGGCGGGTCAGCGCGCGGGTGCCGTCGACGTCGCCGCTGCCGAGGGATCGGCCGGTCAGGGCCTGGGCTGCGATGGCGATGGCGTCGAGCCCGAAGGCCAGGAACGTCCAGAGGGTGATCGCGATCTGGTGCGTGGCGAGCGTGACGTCGCCGCTCGACGTGCCCACGCGGGTGACGGCGTACGTCCCGACCAGCAGGCAGGCGCGGAGCGCGAGGGTCCGCACGACGAGCGCGACGGCGGCGTGCGCGGCGGCCAGGATGCCGGCGCGGTCGGGGGCGAGGGGAGCCTCGTGCTCGCGGGCGGCCCGGACGACGACGGCGACGAGCCACGCCGCCGACAACACCTGCGCGACCACGGAGCCGATCGCGGAGCCGGCGATGCCGAGACCGAGGCCGTAGACGAGGAGCAGGTTGAGGGCGATGTTGAGGGCGTTGCCGGTGACGGCCACGAGCAGTGGCGTGCGCGTGTCCTGCAGCCCGCGCAGCACGCCGGTGGTGGCGAGCATGACCAGCAGCGGGGTGGTGCCGAGGAAGGCGATGGTCAGGTAGGTCTCGGCGTGCCGGGCGACCTCGGAGCCGGTGCCGAAGGCGCCCACCAGCGCCGGTGTCGCGAGGACCCCGCCGACGGTCGCGACGGTGCCGATCAGGATCGCCAGCCAGACGCCGTCGACCCCCTGTGCCAGTGCGGCTCTCAGGTCGCCGGCCCCGAGGTGGCGCGCGACGCTGGCCGTGGTGCCGTAGGCGAGGAAGACACAGAGGCCCACGACGGTCTGCAGGACCACTGCGGCGATGCCGAGACCGGCGAGCTGCGGGGTTCCGAGGTGCCCGACGATCGCGGCGTCGGAGAGCAGGAAGAGCGGCTCGGCGACGAGTGCGAGGAAGGCGGGGACGGCCAGGCGGAGGATCTCCCGGTCGATGGCCTTCACGTCGCTCAGCCTAGGGCTGCGGGCGATCGGTGGAGGTCGACCCCTTTCGGGGGGGTCAACCGACCAATCCACGTGGGAGGGTGACTCCGAACACAACGCACCCCGACTCACTGACGACGTCGGGGGCTGCCCACATCGGTCGCCTGCACCTCGAGCGACTCGGGCCAACACCAAGGAGTAGTCGCTCATGAACCGCTCACGACCCACCAAGCGGCACGGGGCAATCGCCCTGGCCTGCACCGGCGGACTGCTGACAGCTGTCGGCTTCGCCGGTCTCGGCCCGCTCGCAGCCACCGCATCAAGTCACCGCGAGGCACCACTCATCTCGGGGACCCCGCAGTACGACGGAACGGACCTCTACGCGTTCCGCAGCCCGGAGAAGCAGGACACCGTCACCCTGGTCGCCAACTGGCTGCCGTTCGAGGAGCCGGCGGGTGGTCCGAACTTCTACAGCTTCGCCACGGACGCCCAGTACGACATCAAGATCGACAACAACGCGGACGCCAAGCCCGACGTGACGTTCCGGTGGACCTTCAAGGACCACTACGTCTCCGGCGACACGTTCCTGGCTGCCACCGGTCCGGTCACGTCCCTCAAGGACAAGAACCTGAACTACTACCAGACCTACAAGCTGGTGCGGATCGGCAAGGGCAAGGCGAAGACGATCATCAAGTCGCGTCGTGTGGCGCCGTCCAACATCGGCATGGCGTCGATGCCGGCCTACAACAAGCTGCGCAGCCAGGCCGTCACCCGGGTCGGCAAGAACGTCAAGTCCTTCGCCGGTCAGGCCGAGGACCCGTTCTTCCTCGACCTGCGGGTCTTCGACCTCCTCTACGGCGGTGACCTCTCCGAGTCCGGTGACGACACCCTGGCAGGCTTCAACGTCCAGTCGGTCGCGCTGCAGGTGCCCAAGAAGTGGGTGGCCAAGAACCAGAACCCGAAGAAGAACCCCATCATCGGCACCTGGACCACGACCCAGAAGAAGTCGACCAACGGCAAGTGGGTCCAGGTCTCGCGCCTCGGCAACCCGCTGGTCAACGAGGTCGTCATCCCGCTGAAGCTCAAGGACGCGTTCAACGGCCTCAAGCCCACGGGTGACGCTGCGGCGCTCAAGTACGTGACCAACCCCGAGCTGCCGAAGCTCATCGAGGCCGTCTACGGCATCGACGCGCCCAAGACCCCCCGCAACGACCTCGTGTCGGTGTTCCTCACGGGTGTCGAGGGCCTCAACATGCCCGCGGGCAAGATCACCCCGAGCGAGCAGCTCCGCCTCAACATGTCGACCCCCGTCACCGCTGAGCCCAACCGGCTCGGCGTCATCGGTGGCGACGTGCAGGGCTTCCCCAACGGCCGCCGACTCGCTGACGACGTCATCGACATCGCGCTCCAGGTCGTCGAGGGCGAGCTCGTCGGATCGGCGAACGACCTCGGAGACGGTGTCGACGCCAACGACACCGCGTTCGACAACACGTTCCCCTACCTGGCCCTCCCGGTCAGCGGCAGCAACGCCGACCCGCACCCGTCCGTGGGTGGAGCGGCGAAGCAGTCGTCCAGCAAGAGTGGTGTGCTCGCGCGCATCGCTCCGAGCCGTCAGAGCTCGATGGCATTCATCGGCGTGGGCCTCCTGGCCCTCCTCGGTGGCATCGGTGGCGCTGCCAAGCGTCGCAAGGCCTGATCGCAACCTGAGTCAGCCCGGCCGCGTGACCTCCTGGTCGCGCGGTCGGGCTGCACCCCCTCACTCCCCATCCCGAACGGAAGGACGTCATGCGCAAGAGCCTCATCGTGGTCGGTGTCGGCCTCGTGCTTGCCGTGTCCGGCGGGATCGGCGTCGCCACCACGTCCTCGCCGACGAGCAGCCCGCCCCCGGGCTCGATCGCCCGCGTCATCCCCGACTCCGGTCAGGACCTCGAGGCCAGCATCATCGCCCTGCAGACCACCCTGCGCCGCGTGCCCGGTGACCACGTCTCGTGGGCCAACCTCGCCGTCGCCTACGTGGAGCAGGCCCGCGTCTCCGGCAATGCGACCTACTACGAGAAGGCCGACGAGGCTGCGGCGCGGTCCTTCGAGGTCGAGCCCGACGAGAACTTCCGAGCCCTTGCTGCCCGGGCCGCGATCTCCGCTGCCCGCCACGACTTCGGCGACGCGCTCGCCAGCGCCGACGCGGCCCTGGCGATCAACCCGCGCGACCTCGGTGCCCTCGCCGTGCGCATCGATGCCCTCAACGAGCTGGGCAGGTACGACGACCAGATGCGGGCGCTGCGCACCGCGGACCGTCTCCAGCCGAGCACCGCCATCGCGACCCGCTACTCCTACGCCTACGAGCTGCGCGGCGACCTCCCCCGCGCTCTCGACATCCTGCGCCGCGCGGCCGAAGCAGGATCGCGCGCTGACAAGGCCTACACGCTGACCCTGGCCGCCGACATCCAGCGCAAGCTGGGCCGGTTGCCGGCGGCGGCGCGCGACCTCGCGGTCGCGCAGCAGGCCGTGCCGACCTACCTCCCTGCCATGGTGTCGGCAGCCCGTCTGCAGACCGCGCGCGGTGACCTCGACGGCGCAGTCCGGACCTGGCAGGACGTGGTCGCCCGCCAGCCCCTGCCCGAATACCTGACCGAGCTCGGCGAGCTCCTCGAGCACCTCGGGCGTTCCGAGGAGGCCGAGGCGCAGTTCGCCGTGGTCCGCACGACGATCACCCTGCTCGACGCGAGCGGCGTCGGCACCGACCTCGAGACGGCGCTGTTCGAGGCCGATCACGGTTCGCCCGAGCGGGCACTGAGCCAGGCCCGGGTCGAGTGGGACGCACGCAGGAGCGTCCACGTCGCCGACGCGCTCGCCTGGGCGCTGCACCGCAACGGCGACGACCGCGAGGCGCTGCGGATCGCCCGCCGGGCGACCCGGCTCGACTCACCCGAGGCGAGGTTCTGGATCCACCGCGGGACGATCGAGGCTGCCCTCGGCATGACCGACGCCGCCCGCACGCACCTGCGCCGCGGGCTCGAGACCGACCCCGGCCTGTCCCCCTGGCACCGCGACGAGGCCCGCGCCACTCTGGCCGAGATCGATCGAGACCGATGAGGGTCCTTGCCCGTCTGCTGATCGTCCTCGGTGCGGTCGCTGGCTGTCTCTTCGTGGCGGGGCCCGCCTCCGCCCACCCCCTCGGCAACTTCACGGTGAACCGCTACACCGGGATCCTCGTCGCGCCCGACGGCGTCGAGGTCGATCACGTGGTCGATCTCGCCGAGATCCCCACCGCCCAGCTCGGTGACGCCATCGACGACCTACCCGCCCTCGCCGCGAGCGAGTGCTCCTCGACCGGTCGAGGACTGGTGCTGACGGCAGCGGGCGACGACGTACGTCTCACGCTGGAGAGCTCGTCGGCCTCGATCGCCGACGGAGAGGGCGGCCTGCCAGTCACCCGGATCACGTGCGCCTACTCGGGTGCTGGTGACATCGGTGCCGGCGATGTCACCTTCACCGACAACACCGCCCCGGGCTCGGTGGGGTGGCGCGAGGTCACTGCGGTCGGCGACGAGATGACCCTGACCAGCTCCGACGTCCCGGCTGTCAGCACCAGCGATCGCCTCACGTCCTATCCCGAGGACCTGCTGCAGTCGCCGCTCGACGTCAGCTCCGCCACGTTGGTCGTCGCGCCCGGCGGGCCCGCTGGAGAGCTCCCCGGCAGTGCGGACTCCGGGCCCGCTGCCACGGACAGCAGCTGGCTCTCGGCCCGCGCCACCTCCCTCGTCGACGACGGCGGCTGGGTCGCCGGGTTCCTCGCGGTCCTCTTCGCCCTGGCGCTCGGCGCCACCCACGCTCTCTCGCCCGGGCACGGCAAGACGGTGATGGCGTTCTACCTCTCGCAGCGAGGAGACAACTCGGTCCGGTCGGCCTTCGCCGTCGGCAGTGCCGTCACCATCGCGCACACCGGGTCGGTCCTGATCCTGGGGCTACTGGTGTCGCTGAGCAGCGCGTTCGTGCCTGCGCGGATCTATCCGTGGCTCACCCTCGCCACCGGCCTGCTCATCGTCGGGCTCGGGCTCTACCTGCTGGCCCGGCTGAGCCGCGACGGCGGGCACGGCCACGGCCACGGCCACGGCCACGGGCACGGCCACGGCCACGGGCACGGGCCGGGCCGGGACATGGCCACGACGACCCGCATCCCGAGCCGGCGTACGCCTCGTCCGGCTCGGTCGCCACGGCCACCAGCACGGTCACGGCACCCACCGCCTCCCCGAGCGAGGCCGAGTCGGAGACCGCTCCCGGCCGGTGGGGCGTGTGGGTGATGGGCCTCGTCGGCGGCCTGGTGCCGAGCCCGTCCGCGCTGCTGCTCCTCCTTGCGGCCACTGCGCTGGGCCGGGCCTGGTTCGGGTTCGCGCTGGTCCTCGCCTTCGGCATCGGGATGGCCGTGTCGCTGGCCGCCGTCGGCCTCCTGGCACGCGACGTGGTGAACCGCATCGAGCGGCTCGCGCTCCAGCGGGGCTTCCTCGGCGGCAACGTCCGCACCTTCTTGAGGTACGGCGCCGCGCTGGGCATCTGCGCGGTGGGCGCGGGCGTCGTGATCCGCACCCTGGTCACCTTCTGACGTCTGCTCACAGTGGCACCGCTCGCCCCCGGTGAGCACCAGGGTCTTGTCCTGCCCGGCAGCCTCCTGACCTGCACCGATCCGTCCTGAGGGAGCCGCTGGTCGGCGTGAGTCCCTGTGCAGGGGTTGTGGATGAACGGCCCACGGCGGTGCCCATGGCATGGCTGCATCGCACCGCGGGGGCCCATCCAGATGTCGGACACGTGGCCACCCCACATGCGGAGAGTTTTTCCTCCACAACCTGTGGATCGTGTTTTCGCAGGTCAGATCACTTGTGCGGGCTGGTTGACGTCGTCTCTCCACAGGCTGATCCACCACATGTGCACCGAGCCCCGCGTGGCGTCCACGTGAGTGCGCAGGTTGTCCACAGAGCCTGTGGATAACTTGGTGTCGTCGGCTTCCCATGGTGTCCGTCAGCCCGTAGGTTCACGCGCGGCAGCCGCCTCGCTCAGGGCTTCCGGCTCGATGTCGGTGGTCCGTCCTAGCGTCGGGGGCAGTGGTGGGCAACTCGGCGAAGGGAGCATCGGTGAGCGTCACCTTCGAGGGGGACACGGACCACGCCTGGGGCGACGGCCCGGCGGCCTACGAGCCGGGCGATGCGCCGCGTTCGGCGGGTGACCGCACTCCGCCGCAGGACAACGCCGCCGAGCAGAGCGTGCTCGGCTCGATGCTGCTGTCCAAGGACGCCATCGCCGACGTGGTGGAGACCCTGAAGGGCGTGGACTACTACCGCCCGGCCCACGAGATCATCCACGACGCGATCATCGACCTCTACGGTCGCGGTGAGCCTGCCGACCCGATCACCGTGGCGGCCGAGCTCGTCAAGCGCGGCGAGATCCAGCGCGTCGGAGGCGCCCCCTATCTCCACACCCTCTCGGCCAACGTGCCGATCGCGGCCAACGCGGGCTACTACGCCGAGATCGTGCGGGACAAGGCCGTGCTGCGCCGCCTCGTCGAGGCGGGGACCCGGATCGCCGCCCTGGGCTATGCCGGCGAGGGTCAGATCGATGACGTCGTCGACAGCGCCCAGGCCGAGGTCTACAAGGTCACCGACCGCCGCGCCACCGAGGACTACGCCCCGCTGAGCGACATCATGAGCGGAGTCCTCGACGAGATCGAGATGATCGGCAACCGCGAGGCCGGCCTCTACGGCGTGCCGACCGGGTTCGCCGACCTCGACGACCTGACCAACGGCCTCCACTCGGGCCAGATGATCATCGTCGCGGCGAGGCCCGCCATGGGGAAGGCGCTCGCCCTCGACACTCCCCTCGCCACCCCGTCGGGGTGGACGACGATGGGCGAGGTCGCTGTCGGGGACCTCCTGCTCGACGCCCACGCAGAGCCCACCCGGGTGGTCGCGGCGACCGAGGTCATGGCGGACCGCCCGTGCTTCGAGGTCGCCTTCTCCGACGGCTCGGTGATCGTCGCCGACGCGGAACACCAGTGGCTGACCGGGACGCTGTCGGCGGACCTCGTCCTGGCCCGGGCGATCGGCCAGGACGATCGTGGAGCTCCCGAGTCAGCCGGCGACACGCGAGCTCCACGATCAGTCGTCGTGACCACCGCCGAGCTCGCGGGGACGCTCGAGCGCGGCCACACCATCGCGATGCCGGACGGCTCCGTGGTCACGGTGGAGTCCGTGTCGCCCGTGGCGTCGGTCCCCGTCCGCTGCGTCCAGGTCGACAACGACGAGCACCTCTACCTCGCCGGTCGCTCCATGATCCCGACCCACAACTCCACCCTCGCGCTCGACTTCTGTCGGGCTGCGTCGATCCACAACAACCTGACGAGCTGCTTCTTCAGCCTGGAGATGACGCGCTCGGAGATCATGATGCGCCTGCTCTCGGCCGAGGCGAAGGTGCCGCTCAACCACATCCGCAACGGCACGATGCGCGACGACGACTGGGAGAAGCTCGCCCGCAAGATGGGGCAGGTCTCGGGGGCGCCGATGTTCATCGACGACAGTCCCAACATGACGATGATGGAGATCCGGGCGAAGGCACGCCGGCTCAAGCAGCGCCACGACCTCAAGCTCATCGTCATCGACTACATGCAGCTGATGAGCTCGGGCAAGAAGGTCGAGTCGCGCCAGCTCGAGGTCTCGGAGTTCTCCCGCAACATCAAGCTCCTCGCCAAGGAGCTCGAGCTGCCGATCATCGCCCTGTCACAGCTCAACCGTGGGCCCGAGCAGCGCGGCGACAAGCGCCCGATGATGAGCGACCTCCGCGAATCAGGCTGCCTCACCGCCGACACGAGGCTGATGCGCGCCGACACCAACGCAGAGATCACCCTGGGTGAGCTGATGGAGTCCGGGGTCCGTGACATCCCGGTCTGGTCGCTCGACGACCGGCTCAAGCTCGTGCCTCGCACCCTGACCCATGCCTTCCCCTCGGGCACCCGACCAGTCTTCGAGCTCACGCTCACCAGCGGTCGTCGCATCACTGCGACCGGCAGCCACAAGTTCCTGACCTACGACGGCTGGATGCCCCTCGCCGAGCTCGCGCCGGGCTCGCGCATCGGATCCGTGCGGCACGTCCCACCGCCGCTGCGCCCGATGCCGCGCGGCGAGGACGAGATCGTCGAGCTCGCGCACAGGCTCGGCGATGAGTCGTTCGTCAAACGGCACCCGACCCGCCATGAGTCGACCGACGGGACGGGCTCCTCGGGCTCCGCAGCCATGAGACGTTCGTCCCCGACTGGGTGTTCGGGCTTCCCAAGGAGCAGGTGGGCCTGTTCATCCGGCACATCTGGGCGACCGCCGGATGGGTCGGCCGCGAGAAGGAAACCCCGGGGCGCGTCCACTACACCTCGACCAGCCGACGGCTGGTGGACGACCTGGCCCGCCTGCTGCTGCGCTACAACGTGTTCACCCGCATCGAGCTGGTGCGCCGGCCCGGACGACGGGACCGCTGGCACCTCGACGTCCACGGATCGGAGAACCAGCTCCGCTTCTGCGACGAGATCGGCGTCGCCGGTGCTCGTGGGGTGGAGGCCGCCAACCTGGCCGACATGCTCCGCGGCGTCCGCGCCCACACCAACCTGGACACCGTCCCACGAGGGTCTGGGGAGAGGTTCGCGAGGTGCTGACCGAGCAGGACATGACTCGGCGGGAGCCTGCCGCAGCCATGGGCACGCAGCTCGGAGGCTCGACGACGTGGAAGCACTCGCCGAGCCGGGAACGGATGGCCCGTGTGGCCGAGGTCCTCGACGACGCTGACCTCGAGGTGCTGGCCACCAACGACATCTACTGGGACGCGGTCGCGTCGATCGAGCTCGTCGGGGAGAGCGAGGTCTATGACGCCACCGTCATGGGCACGCACAACTTCGTCGTCGAGGGCATCGCCGCCCACAACAGCCTCGAGCAGGATGCGGACATGGTCATCCTCCTCCACCGCGACGACATGTACGAGAAGGAGTCGACCCGCCCCGGCGAGGCCGACCTGATCGTGGCCAAGCACCGCAACGGTCCGACCCGCGACCTCACCGTGGCCTTCCAGGGCCACTACTCGAGGTTCGTGGACATGGCCCAGGGCTGATCCGCCCTCGCGAGAGGGTGCGACTCAGCGCTCGACGATCGCGAAGACCCGCGCCGGGAATCCCGAGCCCTGGTGCGGCTTGGGCCACGTCGCCACGATGAGCGCACCGGTGGCGGGCACCCGGTCGAGGCCCGCGAGCATCTCGATCTGCCACTTGTCGGCGTGGAGGATGTAGGTCTCGGCGGGCAGCGAGCCCGCCCCGACGGCGGCGCCCGGGTCGGTGTCGGTCGTCTCGTGGCCGATGGCCGTCACGTCGCGCTGCTCGACCAGGAACGTCAGTGCGTCCACGCCCCAGCCGGGATAGTGGGCGAGGCCGTCCGCGTCGCGGTTGGCCATCGCGTCGCCGTCGGGCCAGCGTTCCGACCAGCCGGTGAGGAGGGCGACGAAGGCGCCGGCCGGGATCTCGCCGTGCTCGGCCTCGTGCGCCTCGAGGTCCGCGACGGTGACGGTGTGGTCGGAGTCGGCCGCCACCTGTCGGCGTACGTCGAGGACCACCAGCGGCAGGATCATGTCGGTCACCGGGAGCTCGTCGAGGAAGCGACCGCCACGTGCGAAGTGGGCCGGCGGGTCGACGTGGGTGCCCCACTGGCCGATGTGGGTGAAGCGGTGCGTCAGGAAGCCGGTGCCGACCGACCCGACCCCCTCGTCGAAGTGGAAGAGCGTCTCGCGCTCCTCGTCGGGGAACTCGAAGTAGTGGGGGATGCCCGGCCCGAACGCGTGGGTCAGGTCGATCCACTCGCACGAGCGGAGTCGGGTGAGGACGTCGGCGAGGGAGTCGGCCATCCGGGGATGCTAGTCCAGACCGGTGCGACCTCAGGTCGTCTCGGCGATCCGCTTGATCGCAGCGAGGGTCCTGGGGATGCCTGAGTGCGCCTGTCGGGTGCGTTCGTCGATCTCCGCAGCAGCGGCCGCGCCGTACTTGTCCGAGAACATCGCCAGTCCGTCGACGGTGAACTCCCAGGTCTCGGTGAGGCGGGTGGACCCGCCTGCCGGCTCGAGCAGGAAGCCCCATCGTACGAAGGCACCGCCCACCAGCCAGGCGAACTCGCGACCCCGATCGGCTGCGACCACCTGTGACCGCGTGTCCCACGTGCGCTCCGGGAGCTCGTTGCGTCCGGTGAACCACGCACCGACACGACCCGCCTCCGCCTCGTCGTCCCACCAGCACCCGGTGCAGACCGGGCTCCACTCGCCGGTGCGGGTGACGTCACTGACGAGGTCGTAGACCGCCTCGGGCGGGGCCGCGACGACGACCGTCTCCTGGTGGGTCCGCGCCTGCAGGTCCCTCATCCGCGCTCGCTCCTCTGTCGTCTGCTCCCGCCGTGCCAGTCCTCCTGCGTGCCGATGGTGTCGGGGTCGACGCCGAGCCCCACCAGCTGCGGCTTCTCGCGCAGGCTGCGCTTCAGCTCGGCGAACCCGGGGAAGCGGGCCAGGGCCACGACGTGGTCCCACAGCTCCCCGGCCTGTTCCGGCTCGGGCAACCGGCTGATCACGGGTCCGAAGAACGCGACCCCGTCCGGGGGCTCGAAGTGGATGATCGGCGTGCCGACGTCCTTGCCGGTCAGCGCGAGCGCCTCCTCGCCGTCCGCACGGATCGTCTCGTCCCACGTGCTGTCGTCGAGCGCCTCGGCGAGGTCGGTGGGCAGGCCGGCCTCGATGAGGATCGGCTCGACGAACCCACGCGTGCCGCGCCGCTCGCCACCGGCGGTCTCGTCTGCGTCGGCGGTCGGCGGCGAGTCGAAGATGTGTGCCCCGAGGGCGGCCTGCAGGGCGTCCACCGCAGACGCTCCGTGCTCCTCGCGCACCCGGGCGGCGACGCGCAGCAGGCGCAGGCCGGCCGTGTGCCCGGCCTCGTACTCGGGCGGGAAGTGCGCGTCGTAGTCGATCTCGGCGTTGATCAGGCGCAGCGAGATGAAGCGCCAGTCCACGCTCAGGCCGCGCTCGACCTGCACCATCCGGACCCACTTGCTGGTCAGCCAGCAGAACGGGCACACCGGGTCGAAGTAGAAGCGGATGTCGGAGGAGGTCATGTCCTCCACCGTAGGAGCCGCCCCCGGGGGCGACGACGCAGGGTGGGGCGTGACCTCACGCGAACACGCCGTCGGGGAAGGCACCGTTGGCCAGCGCGGTCGTGACCAAGGGGCGGCAGAGCTCGGTCAACCGCTGCGTGCCCGTCTCGCCGAGCACGTCCCACGGTGAGACGGCGTGCTCCTCGGTGCGGCGCTCGACCGACGTGCGCAGCGCAGCCCCCTCGTCGGTGAGCTCACCTGCGTCGCTCAGCAGGCCACGCTCGACGAGGTCGGCCTGGCAGCCGGACCACTCCTCGTCCGACCACGCACGCGTCGCCTGTGCCGCCGCCCGGGTGAACCCCCGTCCGGTGGCGGTGTGCGTGACCAGGGCCTCGATGCCGCTGAGGTCGGCGCCGATCAGGGCGGCGACGTGTCCGTCGCCGCGGTGCTCGCGCAGGAGCGTGATCGCGTGGAACAGCACCAGGTGCGGCTCGTCCGGCCACGCCAGGTCGGCGTGCGCGGCGTAGAGCGGGCGGCCCGCGACCGTGCACCCCGTGGTGGCGGAGCGGGCGAGGTCCGCGGCCTCACGGACCTCGTCGGAGACCAGAGCCTCCTGACCGAGCAGCCGTCCCCACGCCGACGAGACGCCGCGGTGGCGGGCGGCCACGACGTCCTCGGGGTCGGCCGCCTCCCACGCTGCCGGGATGAAGTGCGCCACCAGCGACGGGTTGAACACGTAGAACGTCGCGGCGACGGGACCTGCTCCGACACGGCCCATCGCTGCCGATCGCGAGGCGAAGTAGGTGGCCCGCCCCCTGCGTACGCCGAGACCGACCACCTCCGCCTCCACCTCCGGTGCGAAGTAGCTCAGCGCGTGCAGGGGTTCGAGGAGGCGCGCGGTGCGGCCGGCGAGGCGGGGGTCCATGACTCCTTCCTACCCTCCACGCCGGCCACGACGCGTGCGACCCCGGTCGTGACGGTGCGTAGGAGAGCATCTCCCCATGACTGCCACCGTGCTGACCCTCGGCTACAAGGCCTCGGCCGAGCAGTTCGGCCCTCGTGCGCTCGTCGAGCTCGGTGTGCGTGCCGAGCAGGTCGGTCTCGACAGCGTGATGGTCAGCGACCACCTGCAGCCCTGGCGGCACGTGGGCGGGCACGCGCCCCACGCGCTGACGTGCCTGACGGCGATTGGTGAGCGCACCGAGCGGGTGGTGCTCGGCACCAGCGTCCTCACGCCCACCTTCCGCTACATCCCCGCGGTCCTCGCGCAGGAGCTCGCGACCCTCGCGTTGCTCAACCCCGGCCGCGTGGTGCTGGGCATCGGCAGTGGCGAGGCGCTCAACGAGATCTCGGTGGGGCTGCGCGAGTGGCCCGAGTTCAAGGAGCGGTGGGCCCGGATGCGCGAGGCCGTAGGACTCATGCGCGCGCTGTGGGACGGGGAGCGCGTCACCTTCGAGGGCGACTACTACCGCACCGTCGACGCCACGATCTACGACCGCCCCGAGGGAGGTGTGCCCATCTACGTGGCCGCCGGCGGTCCGCAGATGGCGAGGTATGCCGGCCGGGTCGGCGACGGGTTCATCTGCACCAGCGGCAAGGGGATGGACCTCTACACCGACGCACTGCTGCCCGCGGTCGAGGACGGGCTCGAGGAGGCAGGGCGCTCATCCGACGACCTCGTGCGGATGATCGAGATCAAGCTGTCCTACGCCCCGACCCGCGAGGAGGCTCTGGAGAACACCCGCTTCTGGGCACCGCTCTCGCTCAGTGCCGAGGAGAAGCACCACCTCGACGACCCCATCGCCGTGGAGAAGGCCGCCGACGAGCTGCCGCTCGAGAAGGTCGCGTCCCGGTGGATCGTGGCGACGACACCGGACGAGGTGGTCGAGGCCGTACGTCCCTACGTCGAGGCGGGCTTCGACCACCTCGTCTTCCACGCGCCCGGGCACGACCAGCAGCAGTTCCTGTCCTCGTTCGGTGCCGACGTCGTCCCGCTGCTGCGCGGGCTCGGGGCATGACCGCACCCGAGGGGTGAGACGGGGCTGGGCGCTGAGCCGTAGGGTCGATCGCATGCAGACTCGCAACCTCGGCAACCAGCAGGTCGGCGCCATCGGCCTCGGCCTGATGACCTTCGACCAGACCGGCACCCAGCCCCGCCAGCAGCTCCTCGACACCGTGACCGCCGCGCTCGACGCGGGCGTCACCCTCTTCGACACCGCGGACGCCTATGGCCCCGGCGACGAGGTCGGCGCGGACGCGCAGGGCGCCAACGAGCGTCTCATCGCCTCGATCCTCGACGAGCTCGGCGTGCGCGACCGGGTGCTGCTCGCCACCAAGGGCGGCCACGTCCGCGGCGAGGGCGGCGCCTGGGACGTCGACTCGTCGTCGGCCCACTTGAAGGAGGCCGTCGACGCCAGTCTGCAGCGCCTCGGTGTCGAGCAGCTCTCGCTCTGGCAGCACCACCGACCTGACCCCAAGGTCGGCTACGACGAGGTGATCGGCACGCTCAAGGAGATCGCCGACAGCGGCAAGGTCGCCCACATCGGTCTCTCCAACGCCGACCCCGACCAGATCCGCGCGGCCCACGAGGTGCTCGGTGAGGCACTGGTGAGCGTGCAGAACCAGTTCAGCCCGAAGTTCCGCTCGAGCAGGCCCGAGATCGAGGTGTGCGAGGAGCTCGGTCTGGCCTTCCTGCCGTGGAGCCCGCTCGGCGGCCTCGGCGACGCGAAGGAGCTGGCGGAGCAGCACCCGGCCTTCGCCGAGATCGCGCAGGCCCGCGGTGTCAGCGCCCAGCAGATCGCCCTGGCCTGGGAGCTCGCTCAGTCGCCCGTCGTCATCCCGATCCCGGGCGCCAAGCGTCCCTCCTCCATCACCGACTCCGCGGCCGCAGCCGGGATCGAGCTCACCGCGGACGAGATCGCCCGACTCGACGCGAGCTGACGCAGGTGGCCCGCCCGATCCTCAGCCGTGTCGTCGACACGGTCATGGACCGCTCCCTGGTCCTCGGCTACACGACGATCGGTCTCGCCGTGCGTCGGGCGCTGCCGGGATGGCCGGCGGACCCGCTGCCCCGTGCGCTCGAGGGCCGCCACGTCCTGGTCACCGGCGCCAGCTCCGGACTGGGGATCGCCACCGTGGACGGTGTGGCCGACCTCGGTGCGACGGTGCACATGCTGGTGCGCGACGAGGCCAAGGGGGCGAAGGTCGCCGACGTGATCCGGGCGGCGCGGCCCGGGGTCGGGCTCCGGCTCTGGCGGTGCGACGTGTCCGACCTCGACGACGTACGCCGCTTCGCCGAGGAGTTCGCGGCCGAGATCGACGACCTCCACGCCGTCGTGCACAACGCCGGCGTGATGCCGCCGACCCGCACCGAGTCCCGGCAGGGCCACGAGCTCAGCATGGCCGTGCACGTGCTCGGGCCGGTCGTGATGACCGAGGCGCTGCGCGGCCCGCTCGCCGGCGGCCGGGTGATCAACGTGAGCAGCGGGGGCATGTACGCCCAGGCGTTGCGCGCCGACGACCCGGGCTACCTCAGCGGTGACTACTCGCCCACCACGGCCTATGCCCGGTCGAAGCGGATGCAGGTCGAGCTGGGGCCGCTGCTGGGCGAGCGATGGGCCCCCGACGCGATCACCGTCGCCACCATGCACCCGGGCTGGGCGGACACCCCCGGCGTGCAGGAGTCGATGCCGCGCTTCCGCTCGATCACCCTCCCGGTGCTGCGCGACGACGCCCAGGGTGCCGACACGAGCGTGTGGCTGGCCGCTGTGGAGCCGACTCCGCCGACCGGGAGGTTCTGGCACGACCGGGCCGAGCGTCCCACGAGCCTGCTGCCGAAGACGCGGCCGAGCGCTGACCTGCGAGCGCGCGCGTGGGCCTGGCTGGCCGAGGCGGCCGGTCTCCCCTGGACGCACCCGCTTTAACTTGACTCGTTCAAGAAAGCGGGGCAAGGTGGCAGTGATGCACGACGCCGACTTCGAACACCTCCTGCGAGGCGCTGACCTCAGGGTCACCCGGCCGCGACTGGCCGTCCTGCGCTCCCTGGGTCGCCACCCGCACGCCGACACAGCCGGCGTGCTCACCGCTGTCCGCGCCGAGCAGCCCGGCGTGTCCCACCAGGCGGTCTACGACGTGCTCGGTGCGCTGGCCGACGCCGGTCTCGTACGCCGGATCCAGCCCGCCGGTTCGGTGGCCCGCTACGAGCTGCGCGTCGGCGACAACCACCACCACGTCGTGTGCCGTTCCTGCGGCGCGGTCGCCGATGTCGACTGCGCGGTCGGCCAGCGCCCCTGCCTCGACGCCTCCGAGACCCACGGCTTCGTGATCGACGAGGCCGAGGTCACCTACTGGGGCACCTGCTCCACGTGTGCGCCCGCCGCCGCGACCGCCACGCTCCCGACGACCACCGACCAGAGCCTCACCCCCTCCCCGATCCCCCCCTTGGAAGGAACGCCATGACCGACGACCAGGACCCGACGCCCCAGAGCCCCCAGGGGGTGGACCGCAAGGCCGAGGCCGGCTGCCCGGTCATGCACGACTCCGTCACCGCAGAGGGCAGCGAGAGCGAGAACCCGGTCATCGACTCGCCGCAGCCCAAGCAGGGCCGGCCGCACACCAACCAGGACTGGTGGCCCAACCAGCTCGACCTCTCGGTGCTCCATGCGCACTCGCCCAGGGGCAACCCGCTCGGCGCCGACTTCAGCTATCGCGACGCCTTCGCCCAGCTCGACGTCGAGGCGCTCAAGTCCGACATCGCCCAGACCCTGCGCACGTCGCAGGACTGGTGGCCCGCGGACTTCGGCCACTACGGAGGCCTGATGATCCGGATGAGCTGGCACTCCGCGGGCACCTACCGCGTCTTCGACGGCCGCGGCGGTGCGGGAGACGGCGGCCAGCGCTTCGCCCCGCTCAATTCGTGGCCCGACAACGCCAACCTCGACAAGGCGCGCCGGCTGCTGTGGCCGGTCAAGCAGAAGTACGGCCAGAAGATCTCCTGGGCCGACCTGATCGTGCTCGCCGGCAATGTCGCCCTCGAGGACATGGGCTTCGAGACCTTCGGCTTCGCCTTCGGCCGTGAGGACGTCTGGGAGCCCGAGGAGATCTACTGGGGCCCGGAGGACACCTGGCTCGGTGACGAGCGCTACGCCGGTGAGCGCGAGCTCTCCGACGGTCTCGGCGCGGTCCAGATGGGTCTGATCTACGTCAACCCCGAGGGCCCCAACGGCAACCCCGACCCGGTCGCCTCGGCGCACGACATCCGCGACACCTTCGCCCGGATGGCGATGAACGACGAGGAGACCGTCGCTCTCATCGCCGGCGGCCACACCTTCGGCAAGACCCACGGCAACGGCGACGCCGACCTCATCGGTCCGGAGCCCGAGGGCGCCCCGATCGAGAACCAGGGCCTCGGCTGGCTCAGCTCCTACGGCTCGGGCAAGGGTGGCGACACCATCACCTCCGGCCTCGAGGTCACCTGGACCGACGTGCCCACGCAGTGGAGCAACCGCTACCTCGAGATCCTCTTCGGCTACGAGTGGGAGCTCACCGAGAGCCCGGCCGGCGCCAAGCAGTGGGTGGCCAGGACCGACGACGCGATCATCCCCGACGCGCACGACCCGCAGAGGTCGCACCGTCCCACGATGCTGACCTCCGACCTGGCACTGCGCTTCGACCCGGCCTACGAGAAGATCTCGCGCCGCTTCCTGGAGAACCCCGAGGAGTTCCGCCTCGCCTTCGCCAAGGCCTGGTACAAGCTGCTCCACCGCGACATGGGCCCGGTGGGCCCGCACCTGCTCGGGCCTTACGTCCCCGAGGCCCAGCTCTGGCAGGACCCGGTCCCGGCGGTCGAGGGCGAGCTCATCGGTGACGCCGACATCACGACGCTCAAGGACGCGCTGCTCGACTCCGGCCTCTCGCTCACCCAGCTCGTGCAGCTCGCATGGGCGTCTGCGGCCACCTACCGCGACACCGACCGCCGCGGTGGCGCCAACGGTGCCCGCATCCGCCTCGAGCCGCAGCGCAGCTGGGACGTGCACGCCGACCTCGACCTCGACACCTCGATCGCTGCGCTCGAGCGCGTTCAGGCCGAGTTCACCGAGGCGCAGTCTGGCAAGCAGGTCTCGCTGGCCGACCTCATCGTCCTCGGCGGGGCGGCCGCGATCGAGAAGGCGGCCCGCGACGCCGGGAACGAGGTGACGGTGCCGTTCACGCCGGGTCGCACGGACGCCACGCAGGACCAGACCGACGTCGACTCCTTCCGCTGGCTCGAGCCTCGCGCGGACGGCTTCCGCAACTGGATCCGCCAGGGCGAGAAGCTGCAGCCGGAGAAGCTCCTGCTCGACAAGGCCTACCTGCTCGGCCTCTCGGCGCCGCAGATGGCGGTCCTGCTCGGCGGCCTGCGCTCCCTCGGCGCCAACGCCGGCGGCGCCTCGCACGGCGTGCTCACCGATCGTCCGGGCACCCTCACCAACGACTTCTTCGCCCACCTGCTGTCCCCGGGCACGCAGTGGAAGGCGTCGCAGTCCGACGAGGGCGTCTACGAGATCCGCGACGCCGCGTCCGGTGACCTCAGGTGGACCGCCACCGCGGTCGACCTGGTGCTGGGCTCCAACTCGCAGCTGCGGGCGGTGTCGGAGGTCTACGCCAGCGAGGACGCACGTGACAAGTTCGTCGCCGACTTCGTCGCCGCGTGGGCGAAGGTCATGGACAACGACCGCTTCGACCTCCGCTGATCCACCCCACCAGCCCGGGCCCTCACGAGGGGCCCGGGCTGTCGGGCTGCACCTCGGCCGCGTCGCCGACCCGGATCGTCCCGGAGCCCAGCAGCCGGAAGACCGTGCCGCCCCTCGGAGACTTCAGCGCCTGCATCGCGCCCGGGCCGAGGTCGTCGTCGAGGAGCCGGCAGGGCGCGGCGATGCGGACCACCTCCAGCTCGACCTCGCCGATCCAGAACCGCTCGCCCGGCCTGGTGGGGATCGGCCCGCGGTCGAGGGTGATGTTTCGCCTGGTCAGGCCCGGGTCGACCGGTCGGCCCAGCACCCGCGCCGCAGCGGCCAGGTCGTCGAGTGACTGCACGGTGACGTGCCGGTGCTTGCTGCCGTGGTAGCGGTCGCCGACCAGGCCTGTGCCGGCCTCGGCCTCGACCGACGCGACGGACTTCGTCGGGAGTCGTCGGCCAGGGGCGAGGTGGATGGCGTCCACACGTGGGGTCACGCTGCGACCGTACGTCGTGCGGGACCACCGTCGCCTCGCCGTCCGGTCGGACCGTGTTTCGTGGCGTCGAGAGAGGGCTGGTCGCCGGTCCGCGGCTGAGACGCGGGACGTGGGGGGTTGAGGTGCGCACCGATCACTGGTTGCATCAACGCCACGCAGTTCCGACACGGCAGGTCAGGTGGCTCAGATGGCAGCGGCAGACGACCAGTGGCAGTGGCTAGCGAAGATCGAGGACGCGATGAACTCCGCGTTCGAGCCGATCGCGAGCGCGACGACCTCAGTGATCTTCTACGCCCCCACGATCGGCGGGGTCACCTTCCCCCTCATCGTGCTGTGGCTCGTGGTGGCGGCGGTCGTCTTCACGATCTACTTCAGGGGCATCCAGTTCGTGTCGTGGAAGACGAGCTTCGACCTCGTCCGCGGGAAGTACTCCCGGGCGAGCGATCCCGGTGAGGTCACCCACTTCCAGGCACTGTCCTCGGCGGTCTCGGGGACCGTCGGCCTCGGCAACATCGCCGGCGTCGGCGCCGCGGTCACGCTGGGCGGCCCGGGCGCGACCTTCTGGATGATCATCGCCGGCCTCTTCGGCATGTGCACGAAGTTCGTCGAGTGCACCCTCGGGGTGAAGTATCGCGAGGTGCATGCGGACGGCACGGTGACCGGAGGTCCCTTCCGCTACCTGCCGGTGGCCTTCGAGCGCTTCGGCAGCGGGGCCTCCCGCGCGCTGACGATCGTCTTCGCAGTCGCCCTCCTCCTGTTCGGCGCGGTCGGCGGCAACATGTTCCAGGCCAACCAGACCTTCGCGCAGGCGCGCGAGGTCACCGGTGGGGACGACGGCCTGCTCGGGTCGTCGGGCTCGGCGCTGATCTTCGGGCTCGTGCTGGCCTTCCTCGTGGGAGCGGTCATCCTCGGCGGCATCAGCTCGATCGCGCAGGTGACCTCGCGCCTCGTCCCGGCGATGGGCCTGCTCTACCTGGGCACCTGCCTCCTCGTCATCTTCGGCAACGTCGGCAACGTGCCCGCCGCGATCGGCGAGATCATCTCGGGTGCCTTCAACCCCGAGGGCGTCGCCGGCGGCGCAGTCGGCGTCCTGATCATCGGCTTCCAGCGGGCGGCGTTCTCCAACGAGGCCGGAGTCGGCTCCGCCCCGATCGCCCACTCGGTGGTCAAGACCCGGCACCCGGTCAGCGAGGGCTTCGTGGCGCTCCTCGAACCGTTCATCGACACCGTCATCATCTGCACGCTGACGGCGCTGACGATCGTCATCGCCGATGCGCCCTACTACGCCGAGCAACGCGAGATCGTGGCCGGCGGCGGGCCCACTCCTGACGGCGTGGTCGTGACCTCACGGGCGTTCGAGACCTTCTTGCCGCAGTTCCCCGTGATCCTCGCGATCGCGGTGGCGCTGTTCGCGTTCTCGACCCTGATCACCTGGTCCTACTACACGATGAAGGCGTGGACCGAGATCTTCGGCCGCTCGCCGCTGAGCGAGGCGATCTTCAAGATCGTGTTCTGCTCCTTCACCGTCGTCGGCAGCGTCATCACCTTCACCTCGGTGCTCGACTTCGCCGACTCGATGCTCTTCGTCTGCGCGATCATCAACCTGCTCGCCTGCTACATCTTGCTGCCCAAGGTGCGCGACGAGCTGCGCTCGTTCCGCGAGGGTCGCAAGAACGGCACCATCAAGGAGGTCCCGGTGGAGGAGCGCGCCACGACCTGAGTCGCACTCACGCAGGGATCCGCCGGCCACCCGAGATCGCGAAGATCAACCACGCCAAGGGGGGTGTTCACGACGCGTGTTGTTGTCTAGGGTCCACGAGGCAGGAAGTTGTCGTGGCTCACCAAGCCCGGCCTCCTTGCCTCTCGGAAAGGAAGATCTCGTGAGATCCACGACCCTCGGGCTGTCCATCGCCCTCATCACCGGAGCCGGGGCGCTGACCCTCGTCCCGGCCGCCGCCGCACCAGCACCGGACCGCAACGCGGACGAGGCCCGAGCGGCGACCACCGACCACGTCCTGCCCAACCCGAAGTCGGAGAAGCAGCAGGCCCTGCGCCAGCAGGCCTGGGCCGACGTGCTCAGCGGTGAGGCCACGCCGCAGACCATCAACGGCACCAGTGTGCTGAAGGTCGGCAAGGAGGCCGCAGTCACCCGCCGCGTCCTCGGCAAGGGAAAGACCAGGAAGAGCAGGGCGAGGCAGAACCAGTACGTCGAGCTCAGCAACGAGCGGACCGACAAGGTCTTCGTGTTCCTCGTCGACTTCGGCACCGAGCGCCACCCCGACTATCCCGACCGGGACACCAGTGCGGCGACGGCTGGTCCGGTCACCTACGACGGCCCCGGCTTCAACGAGATCCCGCAGCCCGGACCCGACAACAACAAGACGCAGTGGCGCGAGAGCTACGACAAGCAGTACTACGAGGACCTCTACTTCGGCGACGGCAGGCTCGACGACTCGTTGAAGAGCTACTACGAGCGCCAGTCCTCGGGTCGCTACAGCGTCGAAGGCATGGTCACCGACTTCACCACGGTCCCCTTCAACCAGGCCCGCTACGGCCGCAGCGACGGCTACCCCTGTGCCTCCAACGTCTGCATCAACACGTGGAACCTGGTCTCGGACGGCATGACCCAGTGGGTCGCCGACCAGCAGGCGGCCGGCCAGACCGACGCCCAGATCAGGGAGACCGTCGCGCAGTACGACATCCGCGACCGCTACGACTTCGACGGTGACGGCAACTTCGACGAGCCGGACGGCTACATCGACCGCTTCCAGATCATCCACGCCGGTGGCGACCAGGCCGACGGTGACCCGATCTACGGCGAGGACGCCATCTGGAGCCACCGCTGGAAGGCCTTCCAGGGCACCGGCGAGGGTCCGACCGTGGAGGGTGCAGCCAACCTCGACGGTGGCACGCAGATCGGCAACACCGGTATCTGGGTCGCCGACTACACGATCCAGCCCGAGAACGGCGGCGTCTCCGTCGTGGCCCACGAGTACGGCCACGACCTCGGCCTGCCGGACCACTACGACACCTCCGCCTCCGGCGACAACCCGGTCAGCTGGTGGACCCTGATGGCGCAGAGCCGGGTCTCCGCTGCCGGCGACCAGGGCATCGGCACCCGCGCCGCCGACCTCGGCGTGTGGGACAAGCTCCAGCTCGGCTGGCTCGACTACGAGACCGTCGTCGCGGGTCAGAACCGCACCATCGACCTCGGTCCCCACGAGTACAACTCGAAGAAGGCCCAGGGCGTCGCGGTGGTGCTGCCCGACAAGGAGACCGTCACCACGCTGCCCACGCCCGTCGAGGGCACGAGGCAGTGGTGGAGCGGCCAGGGCGATGGCTACCAGGCGTCCATGTCGCGCAGCGACATCGCGGTGCCTGAAGGGGGCGCAAGCCTGACCCTCTCGGCGGCCTACAACATCGAGGAGGACTACGACTACGCCTACTTCGAGGTGGAGACCCCCGCGGGCAGCGGCACGTGGACGCAGCTCCCCACGGCGGCCACCGACCCTGACACGGATCCGGACGCTGACGAGGTCGGCCTCGACGGGGTCAGCAACGGCTACGTCGCCGTGACCTACGACCTGACGCCCTACGCCGGGCAGACGATCGGCTTCCGCGCTCGCTACGAGACCGACGGCGCCGTGCAGGGTCAGGACCCGGCTCTCGGCTGGTCGGGCCTGTTCGTGGACGACATCACGGTGACCGACAGCACGGGCGCCGTGGTCCTGGCCGATGGGGCGGAGACCTCGCCCAACGGCTGGACCCTCGACGGATTCTCGTCGGTGGGCGGCACGATCACCGCGACGTCCGACCAGTTCTACCTGGCGAGCTACCGCGCCTATGTCTCCTACGACAAGTACCTCAGGACCGGTCCGTACAACTTCAGCTTCCCGGACCGCCCCAACTTCGTGGAGAAGTTCCCCTACCAGAACGGGCTCCTCGTCAATTACTGGGACGCCTCCTACAACGACAACAACACCAGCCAGCACCCCGGTGCCGGTCTCGTGCTCCCGGTGGACGCGAACCCGCAGGTCAACTACAACCTGCAGGGCGTTGCCTGGCGTGGACGGATCCAGACCTACGACGCTCCGTTCGGCCTGCAGCGGTCCGACTCGTTCTACCTCACGGTGGGCGGTCGCAGGAGCTACGTCCGCGGCGCCGCGGCCAACCCGATGTTCGACGACACCGATCCCAACCGCTACTTCCAGCCCTTCGCGGACGCTGGTCAGCCGCGCACGGGTGTCAAGGTCGCGGGTGTCGGCGTGAAGATCAGGGTTCTGTCGCAGAACTACAGCTCGATGCGGATCCGGGTGCAGTGACCCGGATGCGCTGACTGCACGACACGTCGGAGGGGTCGGGAGCCTGTGGCTTCCGGCCCTTCCGTCGTGTCGTGGGCGCGGGATTCTCAGCCCAGGACGACGACACGCGCCGCAGTGACGACGGACCCGCCGCACCCCGGAGCGACGAGGTCGGGTGCTCCTGTCACCTGCACGCGTCCTCCCAGCACCAGGTCGGCGGCGAGGTCGCCGGAGATCGTCCACGCGATCTCGTTGTCGTCGCGGACGACGACGCAGTCGCCGACCTCGATCACCTGGCCGACCACGCGGATCTTCTGGAGCGCTTCGCTGGGCGGCGTGGTCGCGGAGGGTGTGGTCGCAGACGGTGTGGCCTCTGGGGGAGTCGTCGCGGACGGCGTCCCCGGCTCCGGCGCCGACTCGGTGGCGCGATCGCCGAGGGATCGGTCACCGCAGGCGGCGGTGGACAGCGCGAGCAGGACGACGAGGGTGAGCAGCGTGCGACGGGGCATGTGGATGGGACGTGACCGGGTGCCGATCGGCTCCGTGGTGCTCAGGCCGGCAGCCTGGCGCGCAGGAACCGCACGGTCCTGTCCATGGCGGCAGTGAAGGCCGG
Organism: uncultured Actinomycetota bacterium; assembly: GCA_963806925.1. GTDB lineage: Bacteria > Actinomycetota > Actinomycetes > Propionibacteriales > Nocardioidaceae > Nocardioides. The sequence continues at coordinate 197,181 of CAWEAI010000014.1, forward strand.
CCCGAAGGCGTGGCCGTCGTCATACCACTCCAGGGTCGAGTCGACACCCGCCTTCGTCAGCGCGCGTTGGGTGGCGCCCGCCCACGGCGGGGGGCAGGTGTCGTCGAAGCGGCCGTGGACGAGCAGGATCGGCTCGGTGATCTGGTCGAAGGCCGGTCGTGAGGAGACTCCTCGCCAGAAGTCCGGGTCCTCGCCCGGCAGGCCGTGGCGTCCCCGGAAGGCGGCCTCGAGCTCGACGAGGGGGGCGTCCGCGCGCTGGAACTGGTCGAAGTTCTCCGCCTCGAGGCTGGAGACCGACGCCCAGCCCACCCCGGCGGCGAAGAGCCCTGGCGCGGCAGCGAGTGCCTTGAGCATGACACCGCCGCCCATCGAGCGGCCGAAGAGCGCGATGCGGTCGGGGTCGACGGCCACGTCGTCGGACGTGCTCAGCGCTCGCGCTGCTGCTGCCGCGTCGGCGGAGTAGCCCAGTCGGACCGCCTGCTGGATGCGTGGGTCGTCGTCTGACTCGGCGTGGTTGCGGTAGTCGACGTGGAGGGCGACGAAGCCCGCCTGAGCCAGGAAGCCGCGCTCGCGTGTCATCCCCTGCCCCCGGACGTAGTAGGCAGGGTCGATGTAGCCGTGCGCCAGCACCACGGCCGGGAACGGGCCGCGACCGGTCGGCACGTTGAGCACCCCACTGATCCGCAGTGCCTCCGTGCCCCGTCCCGCCGTGGTGGAGCGGAACGTGACGTCGTACGACGTGTAGGCGGCCGTGCGCTCGCGGACCGCGCCGAGGCGGAGGTCGCCACCGGTGAGGTCGGCTGCGGAGAGGGCGGCCACCGAGATGGGGTCCGGTGCCGGCTCGACGGGCTCGGGCTCTGCGGTGGACTCCTCGCTGGACCCCTCGGTGGGCTCTGCCGTGGGTTCGTCGGCCGGGGCCGGGTCGGGCTCCGCGCTGGTCGCGGACTCCGAGGGGCGTGGCTGCTCGCGCTCCGCGGTCTCGGTCGTGCCGGAGCAGGCAGCGAGCAGGGGCAGGGTTGCGAGTGCGGTCGCGCTGCGACGCCAGGTGCCGGCCATGGACCCAGTGTGCGTGGGTCCTGGTCACATCCGCGTCGGCCCGTTCGTCGGAGGGGAGGAACAATGACGGTGACGAGGGTGGGTCATGGACCAGACGGAGATGTTCGAGGCGGAGCGGCCGCGGCTGCTGGGCCTCGCGGCGCGGGTGCTGGCGGATCACGGCGAGGCCGAGGACGTGGTGCAGCAGGCCTGGTTGCGACTCGACCGGACGGTGTCGCGCGGTGGGGGTTCCGACCGCGCGAGCGAGATCGACAACCTGCCTGCCTGGCTCACGACGGTGACCACCCGACTGTGCCTGGACCGGTTGAGGTCGCGTACTCCCGAGCCGGTCGAGCTGGTCGAGCTGGCCGCGACGTCCCCCGACCCGGCGGATGACGTGGCGCTCGCCGACACGGTCGGGATCGCGCTCCAGGCCGTCATCGACCGTCTCTCGCCGCGCGAGCGCGTGGCCTTCGTCCTGCACGACAGCTTCGGATTCGACTTCGCCACGATCGCCGCCGTCCTCGACACCACACCGGCGGCGGCCCGCAAGCTGGCCTCGCGGGCGCGCGCCAAGGTGGCGCAGCCGGCTGCCGAGGACACCCTGGCCGAATGGGAGGTGGTGGACGCCTTCATGTCCGCGGCCCGGGGCGGCGACATGGAGCGACTGCTCGAGCTGCTGGCACCGGGTGCCACCGTCGGCGCCGACGAGGCCGCGGTCCGAGCCGGTACACCTGCCTCGATCGAGGGACGCGGCGAGGTTGCCGCCTTCTTCAACGGCAGCGCCCACTCGGCGCTCGCGGTCTTCGTCGGCGACCGGCCCGCCTCGGCGTGGTTCCTGCGCGGGGAGGCCAAGGTCGTCTTCGACTTCGCTGTGCACGACGGCTGCGTCGCGGGCATCACCTTCCGCGCCGCTCCTGGCGTGCTCGCCCGGGTCGTACGCCGCTCAGGTGCGTCGCGCACGGACGAGCCTCGCCGACCCCACCACCAAGGAGATGCACCATGAAGACCATGACCTGTCGCCAGCTCGGCGGCCCGTGCGACCTCGCGCACCAGGGCAGGACGCACGACGAGGTGTGATGACGCACACTGGGGGTCCACCTCTGCAAAGGACTCCCCGTGAGTGAACTCCAGGTCGTCGCCACCATCCCCGCCAAGCCCGAGGCAGCCGACGCGATCCGGGAGGCCCTCAAGACCTTGGTCGCGGCGACCCTGGAGGAACAGGGGTGCCTCGCCTACGAGCTGTTCGAGTCGGCCAGCGCCCCGGGCACCTTCGTCACGGTGGAGCGGTGGGTCGACTCCGCCGCGCTCGACGCCCACATGGCGATGCCTCACGTGGCGGCTGCGTTCGCGGCGGCCGACGGCGCCCTTGCCGGCGACGTGGCGATCCACCCGCTCCAGCCGGTCGGCTGACCTCAGCGAGCCGTGTGCCGGTCGGACAGCGCCCACGCGGCTGCGGCTGCGGCGGCGGTGACGCCGAGCACGGAGGGCCAGGTCCCGACCTTCTGGGCCAGCGGGTGGGAGACGCCCATCGCGGTCCAGTAGGCCGCCGTCAGTCCGGCTGCCAGCGGCACCCCGCCGACGGCGTACCACTGCCGGGCGGCGACGGCGTTGGCGCCGAGCATGGCGGCTGCGCCGAGAGGGCGTACGCCGGTGCGCTGGGCGAGCGCGAAACCGCCCACGAGGCCGGTGGCGAGCAGGGGAGCGGTGGGGACGCGGGTCAGGTCAGGCATGTGGCGAGACTAGCCAGCACCCCCGACGCCCTGTGTCGCGAGCCACCCGTGGCCCGCCCCAGCGGCTCAACACGGCCAGGAGCCGCTACTTCGACGGCTCGGGGGCGTTGATGTCGATGCTCCTGCACGTCACCTTCGGGTTGAGCCCGGTGTAGTTGAGCGGCCCGGCGACCACGTTGAGGGCGATGTCGCTCGCCTCGGAGCACTTGGTGGGTGCGTCGTCGAAGTAGCCGCGCTGGAAGGCGGCGAAGGCCCCGATGACGAGCCAGATCACCAGCAGGATGCCGATCAGTCGTCCCATGGGACCTCCTTGTGTCGTCCGGCCGAGCGGCCGGTGCCCGATCATGCGCACGCCGCGACCGCAGGTGCCACCTACGAAGGGGTATGCGCCCCCAGTGTGGCACCGTCAGGCGCTCAACCTGCCGTGCACCGACGACACGACCGCCGCGCCCTCGCCCGTCGCAGCGGCGACGCGCTTCATCGACCCCGACCGGATGTCGCCGCCGCAGAAGACCCCGGGCACCGTCGTGGCGAGGTCCTCCGGCGGCACGTCGTCGACCCATCGCTCGCGCGGGATGTCGCGTCCGGTCAGCACGAAACCCTTCGCGTCGAGCAGCACCGACGTCCACCAGCTCGAGCCACGCCAGGTGGCCGACCTCGTCAGGTCCACCGTCGACGACCCGGGTCGAGCCGCGAACCGTGATCCGCGGGTTCCACTCGATCTCGTCGATGAGGTAGGACGACATCGTCGCGCTCAGGTCGGGCCGGCGTACGGCGATCGTGACCCGGCTGGCGAAGCGGGCCGCGTGGATCGCGGCCTGCCTTGCCCGCGGCGACAGCGTGGCGGAAGGACTGGCTGTCGTCGAGGAAGCGGCTCACGTGCGACACGAGGAGCCGCCGCGCGGTGGAAACGGCCGTGCGGGTCCGGGCGACGAGTGCGTGGAGCTGGCGCGATCCTGGTCGGTGTCGACGACGAAGAGCGCGACCTGCTGGCCCGAGCCCATCAGCTCCTCGGCCACCGCCCGGATGGCGCTCTCGTCAGCCACGTGACGTACGTCGTACTCGCGCTCGTAGCGCGCGAACGCCTCGGTGAGCGCGGGGCCGTGGCGGTCCGAGGCGACGACGATCGCAGGCGCTCCCATGTCCGCAGCCTAGTCAGCCCGTGAGGTTGTGGACGTAGCACCAGCGCCAGGACTCGTCGAGCTCCGCGGACTGCATGACCGGGTGGAGGGTCTCGTGGAAGTGCGAGGCCGCGTGCCTGCCCACCGAGGAGTCGCAGCAGCCCACGTGCGCGCACTCGAGGCACTGGCGAAGCGCGACCCAACGGGTGTCGTCCGCCACGCAGCTGGCACACACCGGCTCCTCCACGGTCTCGATCGCCGGGTGGGCGTCGAGGTCGTCGCACTGACGCCCACCGGTGAAGGCGACGGACCCGATCCGCGTGCGCTCGGGTGCCTGACTGCCGGCGTCGAGCATCGACTCCTCGATGTCGAGCATCGCGAGGACCTGGCTGACCACCTCGGACGGGACGTCGCCCCCGCTGCGGACCAGCAGGACCTTCGCGCGCTCGGCGTCGATCATCTCGGTCCGCACCCGGGCGTAGAGCTGCGACGGGGTCTCCTGGTCCTCGGCCGTGGCGAGCTGCTCCCAGGCCGCGAACGAGCGCTGGTCGAGCCGGGACCTGATCTGCTCGGAGACACCGTGGTGGTCGTCGTACTCGAGCTCGTCGAGCTTGGCGAGGCCAGCGTCCGCAGCCTGCTGGAGCAGGGCAGCACGGGCCAGGGCGTCCTCGGCCGGGTCGGGCGCGGGCACGTCGAGCAGCCGCGTCAGCAACGGGAGGGTCAGTCCCTGCAGCAGCAGCGTGCCGGCCACGACCGTGAAGGCCACCAGCAGCAGCACCTCGCGGTGCGGGGCGTCCTCGGGGATGACGAACGCCGCAGCCAGGGTGACCACGCCGCGCATGCCCGCCCAACCGATGAGGAAGGTCCACGAGGCCGGCAACGGGTCCTCACCCATGCGCCGCACCAGCCAGGTCGCGTAGACCCAGGCGAGACGTACGACGATGACAGTGGCGAGTGTGGCCACGCAGACGAGGACGATGCGCCCACCCGACAGCGTGGAGCCGGCGACGTCGGCGAGGATCCAGTCGAGCTGGAGGCCGATGAGCAGGAAGACCACGTTCTCCAGGACGAAGGCGAAGGTGCGCCACGTGATCCGCTCGGTGATCCGCGACTGCGCGGTCTGGATGATCGGCGCCTTGTGCCCGAGGAGGAGTCCGGCCACGACGACCGAGATGACGCCCGAGGCGTGCACCTCCTCCGCGGCCACGAACGCGGCGAACGGGGTCAGGAACGAGATCGCGGTGTCCAGGAGCGGGTCGGTGATCCGCTTGCGCATCCGAGCGATGAGCAGGAAGAACCCGACGCCGATCAGCAGGCCGCCGCCGGCCGCTCGGAGGAAGTCGAGACCCACGTCGACGACCGCCACTGCGCCGGACAGGGCAGCGATGGCCGTCCGCAGCGAGACCAGCGCGGTGGCGTCGTTGAGCAGCGACTCGCCCTCGAGGATGGTGACCACGCGCCGGGGCAGGCCGATCTTGCGCGCCACCGCAGTGGCGGCGACCGCGTCGGGCGGCGCGACCACCGCGCCGATGGCGATCGCGGCGGCCCAGCCGATGCCCGGCACCAGCCACTGGACGACGGCGCCGACGGCCAGCGAGGTCAGCACGACGAGCACCACGGACAGCCGCAGGATCGAGCCCCGGTTGGCGTTGAAGTCGACCAGCGAGGTCTGGATCGCCGCCGCGTAGAGCAGGGGCGGCAGCAGCCCCAGCAGGACCACCTCGGACTCGAGGTAGATGGTCGGCACGCCCGGGACGTAGGACGTAGCCGCGCCGATGACGATCAACAGCAGGGGCGCGGGGACGTGCAGGCGGTCACTGACGGCGGTCGCTGCGAGGACGACGGCGGCCATGGAGACCAGGAGCAGGGCGAGTTCCACGCAGTGATTGTCGCCGCTCGCGGCCCATCAGACGAACGCGTTCACCTCGGCGGACGACGTCGTAGACCTGGAGCGTGATGCCGTTGGCGTAGGCCGCGTGCTCGGTGAGGCTCAGCTTGGTCTTGTCGCCCTGGGCGAACAGTCGCTTGCCGCTGCCGAGCAGGAGGGGGAAGACGAGCAGGTGGTAGCGGTCGACGAGGCCGGCAGCGGCCAGGCCCTGCGCGAGGGTGGCGCTGCCGTGGACGTGGATCTCGCCACCCTCGGTCTTCTTGAGCGCGGCCACGTCGTCGAGGGAGCGCAGGACCGAGGTGTTGTTCCACTGCGGGTCGTGGAGCGCGGAGGAGACGACGTACTTCGGCATCGCGTTGTAGGTCGCGAAGTCCTCCATCGAGGGCCACACGGGGGCGAACTCGTCGTAGGACTGCCTTCCGAGCAGGAGCGCGGTGGCCTGCTCGGCCTCGCGGCCCTTGATCTCGTAGGCGGCCTCGACGAAGTCGACGTCCCGGAAGGTCCAGCCGGCGTGGGGGTGGTCCCCGCCGCCGGGGGAGTCGACGACTCCGTCGAGGCTGATGAACTCGGTCACGACGATGGGTCGCATGGGTCTCTCCGGATCTGTGGAGCGGTTGGTCAGGACGCGAGCAGGTCGTCGATCTGGTTGATGGCGGCGGTCGACCCCTCGACGATGCCCATGTCGAGCACCCTCTGCAGCGCCTCGGCGCTGGCGTAGGTCCCGACGAAGGTGGCGTGGGTGCCGCCGTCAGCCTCGGTGAAGGAGTAGGCATTGGCCGACACGGGCAGCTCGGGGTCGGGGGTGAAGGCCTCGTCGAGGGCGAAGCCGTCCTCGAAGCTGAACGCTCCCGGCTCAGCGACGTGGGTGACCCTCCAGTAGGCGTAGTACCTCTCGCCCTCGGGGCTGGTCATGTAGTAGGTCATCCGGCCGCCGGGGGCGAGCTCGTGCTCCACGAAGGTGGCGGGCCAGCCGGGCGGTCCCCAGACGCGCTCGAGCTGGCGCGGGTCGGCATAGACCTGCCACACGCGCTCGGGCGACGCGGCGAAGTCCGCGGTGACGGTCAGGGTGAGGGCGTCGAGATCGTGGGAGACGTGGGTGACGGGCATGGGAGATCAGTCCTTCTCCTGAGAGGTGGTGTCGGTGGCGAAGAGCTCGTCCATCCGGGAGATGCGGCCGCGCCAGAGATCCTCGATCTCGGTGAGCATCAGGCCCACCGAGCGGACGGCTTCCACGTCGCCGCTCGCCAGGGCTTCGCGTCCCTGCCGACGCTTGGTCAGCAGGCCGGCCCGCTGGAGGACGGCGACGTGCTTCTGGACGGCGGCGAAGCTCATGTCATAGCTCCGCGCCAGGGCCGAGACGGAGTGCTCCCCGACCAGGACCCGCCGCAGGATGTCGCGGCGCGTCCGGTCGGCGAGCGCGTGGAACCAGGCATCTGCCCGGTCGTCCTCGCTGCGCTCCGTCGTGGCCATGACCACAATCTACAACTAGTCAGTTGTACGTTGTCAACCCTGCTGCAGCGCCCGAGCATGCCGCGGGGGTGATCGTCGACCTGGGCCGGGACGTCGGAGGTAGCGAAGGGTCAGCGCCGGCTGGCGCCGTCGAGCAGCGCCGCCAGCGCCGCCGGCTGGGTGAACATCGGCCAGTGGCCCGAGTCGATGTCGACGAGCTCGAGCCTGCGGGCCTGCGCCAGCTCGGGAACGTCGCCGCTCTCGACCCACTCCTGGGCCTGCGCCGGGCTGAACTCCGGACAGACCAGCGTGAGCGGCACGTCGTGGCGCCGCTCGTCGGTCCACTGCACGATGCCCTTCGTGACCCCGACCGGCACCGGGTGCGCACCCGCGGCCACCTCTGCCTTGAGCTCGGGCGACATGTCGTCGGAGTCCGGCCCGGCGAACGGCTCCCAGCCCGGGAACGGGACGCCGTCGCCGGTGGGCTCGAAGAAGTCGGCGTAGGCCTCGCCGCCGGTGCTCGGGAAGCCGCCGATGAGGACCACGCCGGCGATGGAGTCGGAGCGTCGGTCGGCGCCGACCCACGCCAGCGTGCTCGCGGCCGAGTGCCCCACGACGAGCGGGGCACCGTCGGCGGAGTCGATGGCGGTGACGACGGCGGCTGCCTGGTCGTCGTACGTCGCAGCGCTGGTGCCGTCGCCCTGACCGGGCAGCGTCACGGGGATGCCGCGGTGGCCGAGCTTCTCGAGCTCGGGGAGCACGGGGTCCCAGGCTGATCCGTCGAGCCAGAGGCCGGCGATGAGCACGATGTCCATGGGGTCTCCTTCGTTGGTGGTCGAGAGGTGGGAGAAGGGTTGGAACCACCCTAGGCACGATTCCGGACGCTCCACGTCCTCATCCGGTGGCACGATCTCGGCCATGAGCGAGATCAGCCCCACCGCTCGGGCGCTCCGAGCGCTCGACCTCCTCCAGTCCCGGCCCGGGATCACCGCGGCCGAGCTGGCACAGCGCCTCGGTGTCACCGAGCGCGCCGCGCGGCGCTACGTCGCGATCCTGCGCGAGGCCGACATCCCGGTCGAGTCGACGCGCGGCCCCCACGGCGGCTACCGGCTCGGGCGCGGGCTCCGGCTGCCCCCGCTCGTCTTCTCCGCGACGGAGGCCCTGGGCCTGGTCATGGCGGCCCTCGACTCCCAGCACGCGGTCGCCGACCCCGACGACCCGGTCGGCTCCGCGCTCGGCAAGCTGCTGCGGGTGCTGCCGACCAACGTCGCCCGGCAGGCGATCGCGCTGCGTGAGACCGCCCGCACCGTTCCCGAGCGCTGGCCGGCCAGGCCCGACCCGAGCATCACCAGCGACCTCGTCGCCGCCGTCGACGCCCAGCGCCGGGTGCGTCTGGGCTACCGCACCGCGGCCGGCAACGCGCGGACGTTCGAGGTGGATCCGTGGTCGGTGGTGGTGCGCTACGGGCGGTGGTACCTGCTCTGCTTCTCCCACCACGCCGCCGGGCTGCGCACCTTCCGCATCGACCGGGTCACCGAGGTCACGTTGCTCCAGGACACCTTCGGCGTGCCTGCCGACCTCGACCCTGCGCGCGAGCTGGAGGCCAACCTCTCCCAGGGGTGGGAGCACGACACGCACGTGGTCTTCGACGCGCCCCATGACGACGTCAGGCCCTGGATCCGCCCCACCCTCGGTGCGCTGCGCGAGCTGCCCGACGGTCGCTGCGAGCTGGTCGGGACCACCAGCAACACCCGGGCCTACGCCGGGGAGTGGCTGGCAGGGGTGCCGTTCGACCACACCGTGGTCGGGGGACCCGAGCTCAGGGCGGCGGTGGCTGATCTGGGAGCCAGGCTCACCCGCGCTGCCTCAGGGAGGGCTAGCGGCTGATGGCGACTTCCTTGCCGAGGCTCCACCCGTCGGAGATCGGCAGGTAGTCGCCGCTCCAGAACGTCCCGGGGTCATACCAGGTGGCGCGGCGGTCGTCGCGCAGGATGCCCATCTCGATGTAGCAGCTCGCCACGATCTCGGCGCAGAACGCGGCTTCCGGGGTGACCCGCCGCCCGCGCTTGCGGCGGGGTACGTAGGCGTCCCGGCCGCGCAGCCACCGCGCACCGAGCTTGGTGAGGCTGGGGAAGGAGACCCCGTCGAGACGGGCCACGGTGCGCAGCATGCCGTCCTCCTCGTCCTGGCCGATCTCCGGCTCGAGCTGGCGCAGCCACGCGTCCTGGTCGTACTCGGTCTGCCACCGCAGCACCGCCTCACGCAGGTCGTGGAGCTGGACGCCGCGGTGGTGGCCGCCGGTCCACACGTCGACCTGCTTCTTGCCGAGCTCGGCGTGGAAGATCAGGGGCGGCAGGTCGTCGACGACCACTGCGATGCCGACGTGGTTGACCGGCGAGTTGGTGACGGCGCGGATCGCGCGGTCGGGTGCGCGACGCCCGCGGAAGAGCCAGATGTCCCCGCTGCGGGTGAGGTCCACCGCCTGGTCGAGGGTCACGGGCGTTGCCATGCGCGGAAGTCTGCCCCACGGCACCCGGCGGGCGGACTAAGGTCGGCGCATGCGCCTGTGGAAGCTGCTCGGCCTCGCCGGGATCCTGGCCGGGGTCGCGACCGGCGCGGTCGTCGCCCGGGACGAGCGCGTACGCCGCCACTACGACGCCGGCGAGATCCGCGAACGGCTGCACGCCCGGCACGACGAGGCCGTGGCGCGCGCGTCCGTGTAGGTCCCGCCCTCCCTCCCCCGCCCGGGTAGTCCAGCCCTCCCTCCCCCCGGGGTAGTCCAGCCGCCCGGGGTAGTCCAGTGGCGAGCGGTCGGGAATTGCGGTCCGGGACGACGTTTGGCCACTGGACTACCCCAGCGGGTCGCCCGGGGTAGTCCAGTGGCAAGCGGTCGGGAAACGCGGTCCGGGACGACGTTTGGCCACTGGACTACCCCAGCGAGGTGACGGTCGGCCACTGGACTACCCCAGCGCGAGGCGTACGGCGATCGCCAGCATCACGAGCCCGATGCCGACGTCGAGGACCTGCCAGGCCCGAGGATCGGCGAGGCGCGGAGCGGCCAGCCGGGCGGCGTACCCGAGGCCGGTGAACCAGCCGATGCTCGCCACGCAGGCACCTAGCGCGAACCACCACCGACCAGGATCGCCGTGCGTGCCGGCGATGGAGCCGAGGAGCAGGACGGTGTCGAGGTAGACGTGCGGGTTGAGCCACGTCAGGGCCACGGCCCGGGCGACGACTCCACCGCGTGACTCCACGATCCCGTCCCCGACGGTGAGTGCCTGCGGGCGGCGGGCCCGCACCAGCGAGCCGACGCCGTAGACGGTGAGGAAGACGACGCCGAGCCAGCGGATGACCTCGATCGCCCAGGGTGCCCGGTCGACCACGACGCCGATGCCGGCCACCCCGGCGAGGATCAGTACGACGTCGGAGGCCGCGCAGATCGCGACCACGAGGGCGACGTGGCTGCGGCGCAGGCCCTGCCGGAGGACGAACGCGTTCTGGGCGCCGATCGCGACGATGAGCGACAGCCCGGTCAGCAGCCCGGCCGCGATGTCTCCCACGGGGGTCAATCTAGGGGTCGTCGGTGACCCGGAGAGGCATGAGAGATGTCAGGGTCCGCTCAGGGTGATATCCCATGGCCGCCCGCTTCGCACCCCTGCCAGACTCGACCCATGACTCAGCAGCCCACGGCGGACGCCTCGCACGCCGGCGCAGCAAGCGCACGCGACCTCACCAAGGTCTACGGCAAGGGCGAGGCCGAGGTGCGTGCCCTCGCCGGGGTCACGGTCGATCTGATGAAGGGTGAGTTCACGGCCATCATGGGCCCGTCCGGGTCCGGCAAGTCGACCCTCATGCACTGCCTGGCCGCGCTCGACACCCCGACGTCGGGGGAGGCGGTCGTGGACGGCACCTCGCTCGGCAAGCTCAAGGACAAGGACCTCACCACCCTGCGTCGCGAGCGGGTCGGCTTCGTCTTCCAGTCCTTCAACCTCGTGCCCACCCTCACGGCCGAGGAGAACATCCTGCTGCCGCTGAGCCTGGCGGGTCGCAAGCCCGACCTCGCGTGGTTCGACCAGGTCGTCGACGCCGTCGGGCTCCGGCCCCGCCTGGGCCACCGCCCCAGCGAGATGTCGGGCGGGCAGCAGCAGCGCGTCGCCTGCGCCCGCGCACTCGTCAGCCAGCCGTCGATCGTCTTCGCCGACGAGCCCACCGGCAACCTCGACTCCACCAGCAGCTCCGAGGTGCTCGGGTTCCTGCGCCGCAGCGTCGACGAGTTCGGTCAGACCGTGGTGATGGTGACCCACGACCCGGTGGCGGCGTCGTACACCGACCGGGTGCTCTTCCTCGCCGACGGCGTGATCGTCGACGAGCTCCGCACCCCCGACCGCGACCAGATCCTCGCCAAGATGTCCCACCTGCAGGACATGGCCATCAAGAAGGCGGCGAGCTGACGTGCTGCTGCTGACCTGGCGCAACCTGCTCGCCCGCAAGGTGCGCCTGCTGATGAGCGCGCTCGCGATCGTGCTGGGCATCGGCTTCCTGGCCGGAGTGATGACCTTCAGCACCGGCCTCAACGCGACCTTCGACAACATCGTCAACGGCTCGACCTCCGATGCCGTCGTACGTCCTGCGGGTGCCGTCTCCGGCGCCAACGCCGGCGTGGCGACCACCCAGCTCATCACGCCCGCCGACGTCGACAAGCTCTCGGCACTGCCCGAGGTCGCCGATGCCACCGGGTCGGTCGACGGCATCGGCTCCTACCTCCTCGGCCAGGACGACAAGCTCGTCGGAGGCCAGGGCGCACCGACGCTGGCCTTCAACTACGCGCCCAGCGACAACATGCAGGGCGAGTCGATCCTCGAGCTCAGCGCGGGTGGCTGGCCGGAGGAGCCCGGCCAGGTCACCCTCGACACCTCCTCGGCCGAGCGCGGCGGCTACGTCCTGGGCGACACGGTGACGATGATCGTGCCGACCACCGAGCCGCGACGCACCTTCACCCTCGTCGGGACCGCCGACTTCAACGGCGGCGGTACGGCCGGCGCCACGCTGGTGCTGCTCGACACGGCCGAGGCCCAGGAGATCTTCCTCGACGGCGCCGACGCCTTCACCAGCGTCTCCCTCACCGCCGCCGACGCCACCTCGCAGCGGGAGCTCGCTGCGGCGGCCGAGGTGGTCGTGCCGAAGGGCTTCACCGCCGTCACCGGGGACGAGGTCGTGCAGGAGGCGCAGGACCAGATCGGGCAGTTCCTCGACGTCATCTCCATCTTCCTGACCACCTTCGCGGTGATCGCGATCGTGGTCGGCGCGTTCATCATCTTCAACACCTTCTCGATCCTCGTCTCCCAGCGCGTACGCGAGTCGGCGCTGCTCCGGGCGCTCGGCGCCAGCAAGAAGCAGGTGACCCGCTCCGTCCTGATCGAGGCCTTCCTGATGGCCGTCGTCGGCGCGTCGCTCGGCCTCCTGCTGGGCCTGGGACTCTCCCGCCTGCTGGCCGGGCTGTTCCGCAGCTTCGGGCTCGACATCGCGGGCGACGTGCTGACGCTGACGCCCTTCACCATCGCCTCGGGCTACGTCGTGGGCATCGTCGTCACGATGGTGGCGGCCTTCGTCCCGGCCCGCCGGGCGGCGAAGGTCCCGCCGGTGGCCGCGATGCGCGACGACCTGGTGGTCCAGGAGAAGGGGATGGGTCGCCGCCTGGTTCTCGGCACCATCGCCATGGTGATCGGCATCGCGCTCGCCGCGGCCGGACTGGTGGGTGCCCCCGGCACCGACGCCATCTGGATCGGGGCCGGTGCGGTGATCTGGGTGATCACCACCGCGGTCCTCGCCCCCGTCCTCGGGCAGCCCGTGCTCGTGGCGTGCCGCTCGGTCTTCGGTCGCCTCTTCGGGACCGCCGGCCGGTTGGCCGGCGAGAACGCGCTGCGCAACCCGCGGCGTACGGGTGCGACCGCCTCGGCGCTGATGATCGGCCTCGCCGTCGTCTCGGCGGTCGGGGTGCTGGCCTCGTCGCTCAGCGCGACCAACGACGCCACGGTCGACGACGCCTTCAGGAGCGACTTCCTGGTGCAGATGCCCACCTTCCAGGGCTTCCCGGCGACCTACGGCGACCAGATGGAGCAGGTCGACGGTGTCGACCTCGTCTCCCGCCAGCAGGGCACGCCGGTGTCGGTCGTGGTCGACGGCACGCCCGACCAGACCTTCGCCGCGGGCGTCGACGCTGCCTACTTCGACATCTACGACCTCACGGTGATCGACGGCACCGATGCGATCTCGGGCGACCAGACGATCCTGAGCGAGAGCCGAGCCGGCGACCTCGGGGCGGCCGTCGGCGACACCATCGACGTCGAGTTCCCCGGTGGCACCACCGTCCCGCTCGAGGTGGCCGGCGTCTTCGAGGACTCGCCGACCACCGCCGGCATCACCGTCCCGCTGTCGGTCCTCACGGACGCCGGGATCAAGCGCAGCGACTCCAGCCTCAGCATCACGGTGGACGCCTCCGCCGACCGCGGAGCGGTGAAGCAGGACCTCGAGGACCTCGTGAAGGACCTGCCGATCCTGTCGGTCCAGGACAAGGTGGAGTTCAAGGAGCTGATCAGCAGCCAGATCAACCAGCTGCTCTACGTCATCTACGGACTGCTCGCGCTCGCCGTCGTCATCGCCGTGATCGGGATCATCAACACCCTCGGACTCAGCGTCCTCGAGCGCACCCGCGAGATCGGCCTGCTGCGGGCGATCGGGCTCTCGCGACGCAAGCTGCGGTTGATGATCACGCTGGAGTCCGTGGCGATCGCGCTGCTCGGCGCGGTGCTCGGGATGGTGCTGGGGCTGGTCATCGGCGTCGTGCTGCGCCAGTCCCTCAAGGACGACCTGACCGCGCTGTCGCTGCCGGTGAACAGCCTGCTCGTCTTCCTCGTCGTGGCCGTGATCTTCGGGGTCCTGGCCGCGATCGTCCCGGCGGTCCGGGCCTCGCGGATGAAGGTGCTGGCGGCGATCGCCACCGACTGATCAGTAGCCGCCCTCCGGTGGCACCATCTCCCCTCGCACCCCCAGCAGCCGGACGGGTCGCTGGTCGTCGAGCGCGAGGAACAGGTCGTACGCCGTCTGCGCGACGACGTCCACCTCGAGGGTCGGCGCGGACAGCTTCTTGACCTTGGTGAAGGTGAAGAACGGCGCGAAGCGGACCTTGAGGTGGACGCGCTGGACCTCGCGACCCTCGGCCCGTACGTCGTCCACGACCCGCACCGCGAGGTCGGTCAGCGCTGCGCGGACGTCGTCGGGCGTGGTGAGGTCGCGCTGGTAGGTCAGCTCGCGGCCGTGCGCCCGGGCGACCCACGGGGTGTCGTCGGGCGTGGCGCGACCGCCGCCGCGACCGAGCCGGCCCAGGTGCGCGCCGCTGGACGGGCCGAACGCTGCGACCAGAGCCTCCTCGGCCGCGCCGGCGAGATCGGCGACGGTGCGGATCCCGATCACCTCGAGCCGGGCGCCGATCTTCGACCCGATGCCCCACAGCGCCGTCGTGGGTCGGTGTCCCATCACCTCCATCCAGGTGTCGCGGGTCAGCTGGAAGGTGCCCTGGGGCTTGCCGAAGTCGGTCGCGATCTTGGCCCGCACAAGGGTGTCGCCGATGCCGACCGAGCAGTGCAGACCGGTGGCCCCGAACACCGCTGCCCGGATCGCCTGAGCGCTCGCCACGGGGTCGTCGGTCTCGAGTCCGACGAACGCCTCGTCCCACCCGAGCACCTCCACCACGGCGCCGGGCGTCGCGCGCAGGGTGGCCATCACCTGCGCGGACGCCGCCTCGTAGACCGGGAAGTCGACGGGGAGGAAGACCGCGTCCGGGCAGCGGCGGACGGCGATCTTGAGGGCCAGCCCGGACCGTACGCCGCGGGCGCGTGCCTCGTAGGACGCGGTCGAGACCACCGCCCGCTCGGTCGGGTCGCCGCGCCCGCCCACCACGACGGGCAGGCCGACGAGCTCGGGTCGTCGCAGCAGCTCGACCGCGACGAGGAACTGGTCCATGTCGACATGGAGCACCCAGGGCCTCGTCACCGCCTGCTGGCTCACCCGACCATTGTGGCCGAGACCTCCGACAGCCGCCCGGGGACAAAAGCAGGTGCGCGGCGGGGGACCGGACGCCTACAGTCGGCCCCGGCGAGATCAGCGGCAGGTCAGGAGTTCCAGGGGCCGGTTCCGCGCGTCGTACCTCGCCACTGCCCGTCACGGCTACGGCATCGGAGCTGTCCACTCCTGTGAGTTCGACTCTCACTTCTCAGGTGGTGGCCGGCGACGACGCGCAGGGTCGAGCCCTGAGGCGGCACCGGTCAGCACGACGGTGCCGGTCCCCGCTCGACGCTGTGGTCACCGGCCACCACCCCGATGTCCGCACCACCCACACCACCCCACCCAGGCACCCCGAAGGAGGATCGCCATGTCACTCATCGACTCACTCACCCACATCCTGCGCCCGCGCCTCACCGTGCAGCCGTGGCAGGTCGCGCTCGAGCGCCGCGACGGCGAGCCCACCCGGGTGCTGCCGGCGGGTCGGCACCCCCATCGGAAGCGGGCGACCTACGACGTCCTGGACCTGCGCGAGCGCGTCGACCTCGTGCCCGCCCAGGAGCTGCGGACCGCCGACGGCATCACCGTGAAGGTGTCGGCCGTGTGGGTGTGGACCGTCGAGGACCCGATCGCGTTCACCGAGAAGGTGCGCGACCCGGTGCACACGGTCTACCTCGCCATCCAGCTCGCCCTGCGCGACGCCCTGTCGACCCTGGAGGCCGAGGCGCTGGCGCTCGCGCCGCGCACCGGCCTGGCAGCGGGCTTCACCGACGTTGTCGTCCGGGCTGCGGCCGACGTGGGCATCCGGCTGGTCGACGTCGCCGTCAAGGACGTCGTCCTGCCGGTGGAGCTGCGGATGGCCTACTCCGAGCTGGTCGTCGGTCGCTACCGGGCGCAGGCGCAGCTCGAGGCGGCGCGGGCGGAGACGGCTGCGCTTCGGTCGCTGGCCAACGGCGCCAAGCTGCTCGACGACCACCCGTCGCTCGCGCAGCTGCGTCTGGTGCAGGCGCTGCCGCCCGGCTCGCGGGTCGAGCTGGTGCAGCCGGGGCGTACGTCGTCGCGTGACGGCTGAGCCTGAACGTGGAGCTCTCGTGCTGGATGTCGGCACGGGAGCTCCACGATCTGCGTCCGGCCACCTCTACGGGCGGGGGCGGCGCCCTTCGGTGCGGCGTACGGTCGAACCCATGAGCAGCGACGAGCACACCGCACCCGACTCCTACGCCGCGCACCCGGAGGAGTCGGCGTTCCCCGCCGCCGGTGAGCGGGTCGACGCCGAGGATCGCGAGCGCGCCCTCGACGCCCAGCCCGGCGGCAACGCGACGGTCGGCGACACGGTCGACACCGACGACGTGGACTCCGAGGCGCACGAGTCGGGTCCGGGCTCGCAGGAGGTAGCCGATCAGCCGAAGAAGTCCGCCAACCCCTCGAGCAGCCGGTCCACCTCGGCGTCGTCGTTGTAGGCCGCGAGGCCGATGCGCAGACCCGAGTCCACCGGGAGCCGCAGCGCGCGGAAGGTCTCGTAGGCGTAGAACGTCCCGGCCGGGACGAGCACGTCGCGCTGCGCCAGGAACTCGTGGGCGTCCGCCGGCTCCCGGTCGAGCAGGGTGAGGAACAGTGTCGGGGTGCGATCCGCCGCACGCGAGTGGAGGACGAGGTGGTCGCCCATCGTGGCGAGACCCTCCTCGATCCGGTCCCGCAGGCGCAGATCGTGCTCGGCGATCAGGGCGTACGCCGCGACGAGCCGCTCGCGGCGGGAGCCCCCGGCCGGCGCCAGCGAGGCGATCAGGTCGACCGCGGCCGTGACGCCCGCGAGCATCTCGTAGGGCAGCGTGCCGAGCTCGAACCTCTCCGGCACCGCGTCGCTCGACGGCAGGAGCTTGTCGGGGCGCAGCGTCTCGAGCAGGGCGGGGTCGGCCACGAGCGCTGCGCAGTGCGGACCGAAGAACTTGTAGGGAGAGCAGACCAGGAAGTCGACGCCCATCGCGGTGAGGTCGGGCGCGGCATGGGCCGCGTGGTGCACGCCGTCGACGTGGACCAGCGCCCCCACGTCGTGTGCCCGCGCGGAGACCGTGGCGACCGGAGGGCGGGTGCCGAGCAGGTTGGAGGCCGCGGTGAGGGCCACGAGGCGGGTCCGCTCGTTGATGACCTCGTCGAGCTCGGACAGGTCGAGCTCGGCGGTCGCCGGGTCGAGGCGCAGCCACCGCACGGTGACCCCGGCTCGCTCGGCGGCCTGGATCCACGGCCGCACGTTGGAGTCGTGGTCGAGCTGGCAGAGCACGATCTCGTCACCGGGTGACCAGGTGCGGGCCAGCGTGCGGGAGACGTCGTACGTCAGCTGCGTCGCGCTGCGCCCGTGCACCACGCCGTCGGGGACACCGCCGACCAGGTCGGCCACGGCTGCGCGGAACGCGGCGACGGAGTCCTCGGCGTTGCGCTGGCTGACGAGGGCCGAGCCGCGCTGGGACAGCGGACCGGTGAGCACGCGCGCGATCGCCTCGCCCACCACGGCCGGCGTCTGGGTGCCGCCGGGGTTGTCGAAGTGGGCGATGCCCGAGGCGAGCGAGGGGAACTCGGTGCGGAAGGCAGTGACGTCGAAGGACATGCCGATCACGCTAGTTGGCGATGTGCACGACGGCGTCACCGGAGTTGACCAGCGGCGCCTCGGTGCGGCCGATCACGATGCCGTCGCGGCTGGCGTAGACCGCGCGCAAGGTCCTGCCGAAGGAGTCGAAGAGGGTGCCGAGGCGCTCGCCGTCGGTGACCGTCTGGCCGAGCGCGACGTCGAGGTGCAGGATCCCGGTGCGCCTCGCACGCACCCACCCGCTGGAGCGGCACTCCAGGCTCGGCTCGACCGTGGGCTCGTCGACCGGCTCGGTCATCGCGAGCGAGGCCAGCACCCGCCGTACGCCGACCACGCCGGCGTCGACCGCGTAGGCGTCGAAGCGGAGGTTCTCCCCGGCCTCGTAGAGCAGCACCGTCGCGCCCTGCTCGCGGGCGGCGTGTCGCAGGGACCCGTCGCGGATCCTGGCGTGCAGCATCACCGGGGCACCGAACGCCTGGGCCAGCTCCCGCGTGCGTGGGTCGTCGAGGTCGGCGCGGATCTGGGGCAGGTTGCTGCGCCGGTCGGAGCCGGTGTGGAGGTCGATGCCGACCTCGCAGCCGGCCACGATCTCCTTCATGAACAGGTAAGCGATCCGGCTGGCCAGCGAGCCGCGTGCGGAGCCTGGGAAGGACCGGTTGAGGTCACGGCGGTCGGGGAGGTAGCGGTCACCGTTGAGGAAGCCGAGCACGTTGACGATGGGCACCGCGACGAGCGTGCCGCGGAAGGTCTTGGGGTCCAGGCCCGCCATCACCTGGCGGACGATCTCGACACCGGCGACCTCGTCACCGTGGATGGCGGCGTCGATCCACACCGTCGGTCCGTCCTCGCGCCCGTGCACGACCCGGACCGGCAGGTCGACGTCGGCGCCCGTCACCAGGCGGGTGATCGGCAGCTCCAGCGAGCGCATGGTGCCGGCGCGGACCCGGACGCCGCCGATCGCGAAGGACTCGCGGGCCATCACCTGCCCCAGTTCTTGCGCCGCACCGCG
Source organism: uncultured Actinomycetota bacterium (assembly GCA_963806925.1). Taxonomy (GTDB): domain Bacteria; phylum Actinomycetota; class Actinomycetes; order Propionibacteriales; family Nocardioidaceae; genus Nocardioides. The sequence continues at coordinate 216,055 of CAWEAI010000014.1, forward strand.
CGCCGCGGCCGGCCCCCGGCGTAGGACAACGAGGAGTCGACGAGGAACCCGCGTTCGAGCGCCTCGCGCCCGATCAGCATCCGGAACCCCATCTCGTCACGGTTGCTCAGCGTCATCACGGTGGTGATCGTGCGCCCGGCCAGCGTCACGTCCATGGCCACGGCGTACCTCATCTCGGTCTGGCCGTTGCTGCTGCGCACCTCACGGCGGTCGAGCACCGGCAGCGTCATCTCGGTCAGGTCGTCATCGGACTTCTGCCACGGCTGGACGCGGAACCGCACCCACTCCCGACCCTCGCGGTGGAACGTCTCGAGGTCGAAGGCGTGGATCGAGGACGACCGGGCGCCGGTGTCGATCTTGGCCTTCACCCAGTCGACGCCCTGCTGCGGGAGGGAGACCCACTCGCGCCAGCCGACGACGACGGCGCCGGTCGCGGGCGCCTGCGGGTCGGTGGACACCGGACCATCTTGGCAGGTGGCCGTCGCGGGGTCGTGACGTGCTTGTATGAGGCTCGTGAAGCTCGCCATCCTGTCCCGCGCGCCCCGCTCCTACAGCACGCAGCGCCTCCGCACCGCCGCCCTGGAGCGCGGTCACGACGTCAAGGTCCTCAACACGCTGCGCTTCGGGATCGACCTGACCGGAGCCGAGCCAGACCTGCTGTTCCGCGGCAAGCAGCTCTCGACGTACGACGCCGTGCTGCCGCGCATCGGCAACTCGATCACCTACTTCGGCACCGCCGTCGTGCGGCAGTTCGAGCAGATGGACGTCTACACGCCCAACACCTCCTACGGCATCGCCAACAGCCGCGACAAGCTGCGCGCGACGCAGATCCTGTCGCGCCACAAGATCCCGATGCCGGCGACGACCTTCGTGCAGGACCGCGCCGACGTGATCCCGGCGATCGAGAGCGTCGGCGGTGCCCCGGTCGTGATCAAGCTGCTCGAGGGCACCCAGGGCATCGGCGTGATCCTGGCCCCGACGCTCAAGGTCGCCGAGGCGATCATCGAGACGCTGCAGAGCACCCGGCAGAACGTCCTGATCCAGCGCTTCGTCAAGGAGAGCAAGGGCCGCGACATCCGCGCGCTGGTCGTCGGTGACCGCGTCGTGGCGGCGATGCGGCGGGTCGCCCAGGGCGACGAGTTCCGCTCCAACGTGCACCGCGGCGGCAGCGTCGAGCCCGTCGAGCTCGACGAGGAGTTCGAGCGCATCGCGGTGCGATCGGCCCAGATCATGGGCCTGCGGGTCGCCGGGGTCGACATGCTCGAGGGCAACAACGGCCCGCAGGTGATGGAGGTCAACTCCTCACCCGGCCTGGAGGGCATCGAGGCGGCGACCAAGCTCGACGTCGCCGGCGCGATCATCGACTACATCGACAACCAGGTCGCCTTCCCCGACATCGACGTACGTCAGCGGCTCACCGTCTCGACCGGCTACGGCGTGGCCGAGATCGTCGTCCACGGCGGCTCCGACATGGTCGGCAAGCCGCTCGGCGAGTCGGGTCTCGACGACCGCGACATCACGGTGCTGACGTTGCACCGGGGCACCCAGGTGATCCCCAACCCGCGCAACAAGACGGTGCTCGAGGGCGAGGACCGGCTGCTCTGCTTCGGCAAGCTGGAGGAGATGCGCTCGATGATCCCCGACCGCAAGGAGCGTCGGGTCAAGCGCCTGATGAAGAAGCACCTGCCGCCGGCGTCGCCGTGACCCTGACGCGGCCCCGGCCTGAGCTGAGCCCCGGTCAGTCCTCGTAGGGCTTGTCCTCGTTGCGCGGGTCCTCGCTGGGATAGCCCGCCTTCGGGTCGATCCCGTCCGGCCGGGGCTCCTCGCCGCCCGCGCTCTGCTCAGGCGGTGCGTCGTCCGGCGTGGGCAGCAGACTGGTGTCCCGCAGTCCGTCGGTCGCCACCTGCCCGGGTCCGGAGGGGCCGACGCGCTCGCTGCTCGAGCCCATCCCTCCCGCTGCTGCGTCGGGGCCCGAGGAGTTCGGCGTCCCCCGCCGTTCCTCGGTCGCGGGCTTGGGCGTCTGGTCGTCGGGAGTGGTCATGGACCTCGGTGCCCCCGGTGGTCACTCCTCATGCGCCGGCGGGACGGCCCGGTCGGTCCCGCGGCCGGGTGTGCCAGAGCCAGGCCAGTCCCGCGAACGGCAGGACCAGCGGCAGCCAGCCGTAGCCCGCGCCGTACGCCGACCACACGGTCTGGTCGGGGAACAGCTCCGGGTCCAGGACCGTCAGGGTGCCCACCGTCAGCACGCCGACGAGCTCGAAGCCGACCGCGGCCCAGGCCAGCCGTCGGGGTGACCGTCCGACCTCCGCGAGCCCGAGGGTCGCGGCGACGTACACCAGGCTCGCGACCGCCGACAGCGTGTAGGCCAGCGGCGCCTCGTCGGCCTTGGTGAGCAGCTGGACGAGCGAGCGGGCGCTCGCGGCGAGCGCGAAGACGCCGTAGACCGCGACCAGCACGCGCCCGGCGCCGGAGCGGGTGGAGGGGCGCGACCCACTCACGGCCACACCTGGAGCGCGCGGACCACGACGAAGGCCTGGGTCAGTCCCGCTACGGCCAGCACGGCCGTCGCGCCGCGGCTGCGCTCGGCGAGCGACCACCCGAAGCCGATCGGCAGCACGACGAGGCCGGCGACCAGGTAGCCGAAGAACGTCACCGCTGCGCCCCCGCCGAGGGTGGTGCCACCCACCTGGAACGCGGCGATCACGAGGAGCACGAGCGTGCCCACCTCGACGACGCCGGCGAAGCCCAGCAGCCCCCAGTCGGGCGTACGGGCGAGGGCGACGTAGACCAGCACCACCGCCGCGAAGGCCAGCGACGCGTAGATCAGCACGAGGGGCAGGGGTCCGTCCACGGAGCCGATCCTCTCAGGTGGACCGCACCTGAGCGTGCGGGACGCGGTGTCGGGCCCCGGGGGTCAGGTGCGCGGCCCCGCGGGGAGGTCGACGGCGAACGCGCTCAGCTCGTGGCGGTCGGGAACTCCTTCATCGCGTGGTCGGCGATCTTCTTCATCATCCAGCCGTCGATGCCGCCACCGACCAGCCCGCCGGCCAGCGGGATGCCGCGACCGAAGCGGGAGAGCACCTTCTCGCTCACCCCGCGCATCAGCCGGAAGCCGACCGCCTTGTTGACGACCATCAGGGCGGCCGGCGGCAGGCCACCGAGGGCGTACGACGTCACGCGACTGCCGGCCGTGCCATCCCGGCCTTGCTTGCAGCACCTCGTCGGCGTCGGAGCCGACCAGGGTGAGCAGGACCGCCGTCCGCACACGCGGCTCGTCGACGTCGTATCCGCGCAGCGTGCGCGATGCCGCCGACCATCCGCACGGCCTGGAGGTAGAACTCCAGCGACGTTGACGGGAGGGAGATCGGCATGCAGTCACGAAGCCGCCGACACCGGTGACGAAGCCGCCGAGGCTGCCGCCAACGGTGGCGGCGCGCGCCAGGGCACGCGATCGCCGGCCTCCCGATCGCCGCCGGCCTTGGCCAGGGCTTTGCCGGCGACCTCGGTGACGCGCCGGACCGGGCCGGCTCCGTCGAGCCCGACGTCGACCGCACGTCGAGCAGTCGTACGACCACGCCGGGTCGGGGTTGGCCTCACCGGCGCACTCGAGCGCGGGAACGCGGCTTCTGGGCCAGCGGCCCATCAGCTTGTCGATCATTCCCACCGGCGCAACCCTAGCGAACCGTCCGGTCGCAGCGGCTCACCCCGGGCGCGCCCGTCTGGCTCGACGAGGCGATGACCTCAGGAGATCGACGGAGCGGAAGCCGCGCAGCCGCAGGCTGTTGGTGACCACGAAGACGCTCGAGAACGCCATCGCGGCACCGGCGAGCATCGGGTTGAGCAGGCCGGCGGCGGCGAGGGGCAGGGCGGCGACGTTGTAGGCGAACGCCCAGAAGAGGTTGCCCCTTGATCGTGCGCCAGCGTCCGTCGCGAGAGCCGGATCGCGTCGACGGCCACGAGCAGGTCGCCGCGCACGAGGGTCAGGTCGCTGGCCTCGATCGCGACGTCGGTGCCGGTGCCCATCGCGAGGCCGAGGTCGGCCTGCGCGAGCGCGGCGGCGTCGTTGACGCCGTCGCCGACCATCGCGACGACCTTGCCCGGCCGCCTGCAGGCGCTGCACCTCGGCGACCTTGTCGGCCGGGAGCACGTCGGCGATGACGGTCTCGATGCCGACCTGCGGCGGCGACCGTGGCGGGCTGCGGCCTCGTTGTCGCCGGTCAGCAGCATCGGAGGTGAGCCCGAGGTCGCGTCAGCTCGCGCGATGGCCTCCGCTGAGGTCGGCTTGACCGTGTCGCCGACGACGATGACGCCGCGGGCCTGGCCGTCCCAGCCGACCGCGACCGGGGTGCGTCCCTCGCCGTGCGCGCGCTCGCACCGCGGCAGCCAGGTCGGCGGCGAGGTGCCTGGCTCCAGCTCCTCGAGCAGGCGCGGTCGGCCGACGACGACGGCGTGGCCCGTCGACGATGCCCTGCACCCCGAGGCCCTCGCCGGTTGGCGAAGTCCTCGACGGCGGGCAGCGGCGGCCCAGGACGGCCGCGATGGCCCGGCCGATCGGGTGCTCGGACGCCGACTCGAGCGCCGCGACGAGGCGTCGTACGTCGTCGAGCGGACTCGCCGTCGGCGGCCACCACGTCGTGGACGGTCATCGTCGCCGGTCGTCACCGTGCCGGTCTTGTCGAGCACGATCGTGTCGACGCGGCGGGTGGACTCGAGCACCTCGGGGCCCTTGATCAGGATGCCGAGCTGGGCGCCACGACCGGTGCCGACCATCAGTGCGGTCGGCGTGGCCAGTCCGAGCGCGCACGGGCAGGCGACGATGAGGACGGCGACGGCCGCGGTGAAGGCGGCCGTCGCGCCGCCCCCGGCGCCGAGCCAGAAGCCGAGGGTGCGCGACGGCGAGTCGCGATCACGATCGGCACGAAGACCCCGGAGACCCGGTCGGCCAGGCGCTGCACCTCGGCCTTGCCGTTCTGGGCGTCCTCGACCAGGCGCGCCATCTGGGCGAGCTGGGTGTCGGCGCCGACGCGGGTCGCGCGCACCACCAGCCGACCGCCGGCATTGACGCGTCGCACCGACGACCGGGTCGCCGGGACCCACCTCGACCGGGACGGACTCGCCGGTGAGCATCGAGGCGTCGACGGCGGAGGTGCCCTCGACGACCTCGCCGTCGGTGGCGACCTTCTCGCCGGGGCGTACGACGAAGCTGTCGCCGACGACCAGCTGCGTCGATCGGGACCCGGATCTCGATGCGTCCATCGCGGAACGTCGTCGCGCAGCACGCCCGCGTCACTGACGCCCAGGTCGAGGAGCGCCGCGGAGCGCCGCCCCGGACTGGCGCTTCGACGCGGTGCTCGAGCCAGCGTCCGGCCAGCAGGAACGTGGTTACGCCGGCGGCGACCTCGAGGTAGATGTTGCGCGCGCCGTCGGTACGGTCGATGCGAGATCCGGAAGGGGTGGCGTCATACCGGGCTCGCCGGCGGTGCCGAGGAAGAGCGCCCACAGCGACCAGCCGAAGGCGGCCAGCACGCCCAGCGCGACACAGCGTGTCCATGGTCGTCGCGCCGTGGCGCAGGTTGGTCCAGGCGGCGCGGTGGAACGGCCAGTGCACCCCACACCACGACGGGCGCGGCGAGGGCGAGCGAGGCCCACTGCCAGTAGGTGAACTGCATCGCCGGCACCATCGCCATCGCGACCACCGGGATGCTCAGCGCCGCGCTGACCAGCAGCCGCTGGAGCAGCGGGTCGGTCGGCGACTCGTCGGCCGTCGACGAGTGCGTCGGGCGCGGTCGGCAGCGCGGCGGCGTACCCCGCGGTCTCGACGGTCTTGAGCAGGTCGTCGGTGGAGACGGTCCCGGGGTAGGAGACCTTCGCCTTCTCGGTGGAGTAGTTGACCGTCGCGGTGACGCCGTCGAGCTTGTTGAGCTTGCGCTCGATGCGGTGGGCGCACGACGCGCAGGTCATGCCGGTGATGGCGAGCTCGACGTCGGCGTCACCGTGGCGCCTCGCGGGCGGGCGAGCCGGCTCGGCGTCGATCGGGCCGACGCCGTCCCGGCCCCCACGCCGCTGCGAACGCGGCGGCGGGCGGTACGAGGGGCTGGCTGCTGGTGAGCCGGTGACGGCTCGGCCGGGGCTGGCTGCTGGTGACGGTGACCTGGCCGGTCAGGACGACGTCAACCTTCTCGACGCCCGCGATCTCGGTGATCTCCTCGGTGACCGAGGCGACGCAGTGGCCGCAGGTCATTCCGGTGACCGTGTAGGTCTCGGTGTTCATGCTGGGGTCCCTTCGGTCAGGACCTCACGAGGCGGGCGATCGCCTCGGAGGCTTCCTTGAGCTTGAGCTCCTGCTCGGCACCGCCCTGGCGGGCGGCGTCGACGAGGCAGTGGGCCATGTGGTCGTCGAGCAACGACAGTGCGAGCGCCTGCAACGCCTTGGTGGCTGCGGAGACCTGGGTGAGGATGTCGATGCAGTACTTCTCGTCCTCGACCATCCGCTGGATCCCGCGCACCTGCCCCTCGATCCTGCGCAGGCGCTTGAGGTGGGCCTGGACGGCCTCGTCGTTGCCCTCGAGGTGTCCGTGCTGCTCGCTCATGTCGCCATCATACCCCTAGGGGGTATATCTTGGTAGCTCGGGCGGCGCGGTAGTCCAGTGGCCACCTGCGGTGCGCCCTCGGTAGTCCAGTGACCAACCGCTGTCCCGATGGGCTGCGGACGACCGTTGGCCACTGGACTACCCCGGCGGGGTGCGGGTCCCCCGACCTGGCCCCACGGCTCACACCGAGTAGCCACCCAGGAGCTCGGCGAGGCGCAGGTGCGCCCGCGCCTCGTCCGCCCGGCCCTGACGCTGGAGTGCACGACCGACGAGGAGGTGGGCGTAGGGCTCGTGGGGGTCGCGCTCGAGCAGCTCGGTCGCGACCCGGATGGCGTTGTCGAGCTGCGCGGCGTGGAAGTGCGAGCGCGCCAGCAGGAGGCGTACGTCGGTGAGCTGGTGCACGACGTCGCCGGCCTCGTCGAGCAGGTCGGTCAGCAGGCGCGCCGCCTCGCGGTACGAGCGCTCCTCGAAGAGCGTCTGCGCGCGGACCCAACGGTCGTGGGTGGTGTCCTGCAGCAGGCCGGCGTGTCCGCGCAGGAGGTCCTCGAAGGGCGTGAAGTCGGTCATGACGGGTCCAACGCGATGTGGGGGCCTCGGGATTCCGCGGAATACTGGTCACACCAGCACCGTTGAAGGTGGTACAAACTTCAACTAGCAGTGGAGGACCCCATGCAGTTCGGCATCTTCAGCGTCGGCGACGTCACCACGGACCCGACCACGGGACGCGCGCCGTCCGAGGGCGAGCGCATCGCGTCAATGACCCGGCTCGCGCTCAAGGCCGAGGAGGTCGGGCTCGACGTCTTCGCGACCGGCGAGCACCACAACCCGCCGTTCGTCGTGTCGTCCCCGACCACCCACCTGGGCTACATCGCGGCGAAGACCGAGAAGCTGATCCTCTCCACGAGCACCACGCTGATCACCACCAACGACCCCGTGAAGATCGCGGAGGACTACGCCTTCCTGCAGCACCTCTCCGGCGGCCGTGTCGACCTGATGATGGGCCGCGGCAACACCGGCCCGGTCTACCCGTGGTTCGGCAAGGACATCCGCGACGGCATCAAGCTCGCCGTGGAGAACTACCACCTCCTCCGCAAGCTGTGGCGCGAGCCGGTCGTCAACTGGCAGGGCGAGTTCCGTACGCCCCTGCAGGGCTACACCTCCACGCCTGCGCCGCTCGACGGCACGCCGCCCTTCGTGTGGCACGGCTCCATCCGCAGCAGCGAGATCGCGGAGCAGGCGGCCTACTACGGCGACGGCTTCTTCCACAATCACATCTTCTGGAACAAGGAGCACACCGAGGCGATGGTGAAGCTCTACCGCCGTCGCTTCGAGCACTACGGTCACGGCGCCGCGGACCAGGCCTACGTCGGTCTCGGCGGGCAGGTCTTCATGGGGGCGACGGAGGCCGAGGCCAAGCGCACCTTCAGGCCCTACTTCGACGACGCCCCGGTCTACGGGCACGGGCCGTCGCTGGAGGACTTCACCGAGATGACGCCGCTGACCGTCGGCACTCCCGAGCAGGTCATCGAGCGCACGCTCGGCTTCGCCGACTACGTGGGTGACTACCAGCGCCAGCTCTTCCTCATCGACCACGCCGGCCTGCCGACGTCGCTGGTGATGGAGCAGGTGGAGATGCTCGGCACCGAGGTCGTGCCCGTGCTCCGCACGGAGTTCGAGCGTCGCCGGCCTGCGCACGTGCCCAGCGACCCGCCCACCCACACCTCGCTGGTCGCGGCTGGTCCCGACGCCCCGCACCACCTCGTCGAGCCCGCGCGGGCCCGCGCGGAGGAGCTCGCCCAGGTGCAGGCGTGAGCGGCATCGTCGTCGTCACGGCCGGGTTGACCGTCCCCTCGTCGACCCGGCTGCTGGCCGACCAGATCGCGGAGGCGACGTCGGCCCAGGTCAGCGCGCGCGGCGAGTCGGCCGAGCTCGAGTTCATCGAGCTGCGGGAGGTCGCCGGTGACCTGGCCACGTTCATGGTCACCGGCGGCATCCCCACGCCGCGGATCACCGTGCTGCGCGAGCGGATGTCGGCGGCCGACGGCCTGATCGCCGTCACCCCGGTCTTCAACGCGAGCTTCAGCGGGTTGTTCAAGATGTTCTTCGACGCCCTCGACCCCGACGCGCTGACCGGTACGCCGGTGCTGATGGCCGCGACCGCCGGCAGCGCCCGGCACTCACTGGTCCTCGACCACGCCATGCGGCCGCTCTTCGCCTACCTCCGCGCGGTCGTCGTACCGACCGGGGTCTTCGCGGCGACGGAGGACTTCGGCAGCAACGGGCTCTCGGACCGGATCACCCGCGCCGCCTCCGAGCTTGCGTCGGTCGTGCTGAGCAACGGCGACTACGGCGTCGGCGGGTTCGCGCCCGACCTCGCTGCCCGCCCGCGGCGTACGCCCGGGACGCAGGTCGAGTCGGACGTGACGCCCTTCAGCGACCTGCTACGCGGCCACTCCGGCTCCGAGTGAGGAGGCCGCCGGTGATCCCGACGGCCTCCCCCTCTCAGCGCGGGACGATGTTGGCCGAACGCGCCGATGGCAGGCTGGTCCCGACCGCGTTGATGGCGACGACCTCGAATCGGTAGTTACCTGCAGGAAGGGTGAATGCCCGCTGCCTCACCAAGGGCCCCAGCACGCGGGACGTGGTGCGTGACAACACGGTGGCGTCGGCATCGGCCGCGCTCATCCGCAGCGCAGTGACCTGGTAGCCCGTGATGGCGGAGCCTCCGGTGCTGGCTGGAGGAGTCCACCGAGCCGTGGCGGTCAACGACCCACCGGTGGCTCCCTGCACCGGTACCCCGATGATCGGGGATCCGGGAACGGTGGCCCCGTTGCTCGGTGTCACCGCGTTGGACAACGCTGAGAAGGCGCCGGTGCCGGCACTGTTGGTGGCGGCAACCTGCAGGCGGTAGGTCGTGCCGTTGCTCAGACCGGTGACGGTGAGGCTGGTGGCGTTCGCGCCCGCTGCTCGCAACGCCCCCACCTGGGTGCCTGCGCTGTTGACGACCCGGACCTGGTGGCCCGTGACGGCGGATCCGCCGTTGCTGGCCGGAGCACTCCAGGTGAGAGTGGCCGAAGCGTTGCCAGAGGTCGCCGAGCCGACCGAAGGCGCGCCCGGAGCAGTGATCACCGTGCCGCCGGCGGTAGATCCGGGGGTGCCCTGTCCGGTCGACAGCGCCCAGTTGGCGCCGTCGTCGTTGTCGGCACCCGGGTCCGTGAGCTCGAGAGACTGACCCGTGGCAGAGATCGGCCAACCCTCACCCCCGTAGGTCACGCTGTCTGCGGAGGAGCCGTCCGGACGAGTCAGGGTCACCGTGCCGCTGGCCGCCAACGCGCCGGAGAATCGGTCGCCCACAAAGACAGTCGAGCCATGCACGTTGCGGAAGGCCGGGTCGTTGGAGATCAGCGTCATGGTCTGCTGCGGCAGGATCACGGTTCCCGGCTGGACGGTCAGGCTGGGACCACCGGTCAGGGTCCAGCCGGTGAGGTCGATGGCCTGCGAACCGGGGTTGTAGAGCTCGACGAACTCGGCGGTGTCGCCTGCACTGGGGGAGTGCTGGATCTCGTTGATGACCATCGCAGGGGCGAGGGGCTGGTTGCCTGGGACCCGGGGATCCGAGGCGAAAGCAGTACGCCGGTCCGCGATGTCGTTGAACAGCCACTGGCGGTACTTGGTGTAGCTCGGTGCCGTGGGGTAGGGCCACACCGTGTAGTCGAGGGCGATGGTGGACTGTGCCGGGCCGACACGGGAGTCGTACAGCGCCTCCATCCGTCCCGGTGCGAGTGCGTCGTTGACCAGCGTCCGGAGACGGCGGAAGTACATCTCACGCCACTGGGGCACCGCGAGGATGGCGCGCATCAGCTCGCTGACCTTGTCGCCGGGCTCTGCCGGGGTCACGAACTGGCTGTTGACGTTGCAGCAGCCGTTGCCGAGTGTGTGGTCAAGGTCCCACGGAAGGATGATCCAGCGACCGGTGGCGGGATCCTGAGCCAGGTCGAAATTCTTCGACGAGGAGTCGTGGTGCTCGATGATGGCGGTGGCTGCGGCGTAGTTGATCATCTCGGGCAGATCGGCGTTGGCGAGCAGGAAGTCGCGCTCGGCGGCGCCGCTGAGCGCAACGCCGTTGGTGAAGGCCTGGATCGGCGCGTAGTCGATCTCGTCCGGAGCCTTCTTGCTGAAGCGGGTGCTGGCGGGAAGGTTCTGTTGGAACGCGCTGGTCTCCGCCTCGAAGTACTGGTGGCTGTCGTAGCCCTCCCGCTCACGCCATGTGCCGTCGTGGTCCTCCTGGAAGCTGTAGGCGCCCTGGAAGCGCCCGTTGCGCTGGGTGCGGATCGGGAACATCTGGTGGTTGACTGCGCCGGCGCGCTGGTAGGCGTCCCAAGCGAGGATGGCGCGTCCGTGCGCACGGTCACTCCAATCGGCCTGCATGTCGAACTCGTCCACCGGTTCCACGAGCAGACCGGGCATCTCGAGGTCGTGGTTCTGCGGCAGCTCGAACGCCCAGCTCACCTTCGGGTCGCGTTGGGAAGCGTGCCCCTTGATGTTCATCGCGACGTTGTCGATGACGGTGCCGTCGTAGGCGATGGCGCCGTAGCGCACGATGTCCTGCTCGGGATTGCTGGTCATCTGGTTGTAGTCGGCGTCGGCCAGGAACCACTCCAGGACCGGGATCGGGCTGTTGATGCCGTGGGGGACGGCGATGCCGCGGAAGTTGATGGTGTCGTCGACCCGGGGTGAGCGGGTCGAGGCAACCTGGTTGGCCGCCTCGACGCGGTAGCGGATGAGGTGGCCGGCGGCAGCGCCCGGGATGGTGGCGCTATAGGTGTCGTCGCCGGTGGCGGTCATGCCGACCGTCTGTTCCGCAGCGAAGTCGATGCGGTAGCGCAGGACGGCGCTCGTCTGACCGGTGACGACGGCGCTCACGACGACCGGCTGCCCGGCTGCGGGAACCGCCGGATCGGCACTCAACCCGGTGATCCGGGGACCCAGGCCGCTGCGGCGCACGGAATTGGGTGCGCCCGGCGTCCGCCCGGAGGCGTTGGTGGCGGTTGCCCAGTTGAGGGGGTCGTCATTGTCGAGGCTGGAGTCGATGAGTTCGATCGACGGACCGGTTCCGTCGCCACGCGTCGGCCAGGGGTCATCGGTGCCGAAGGTCACGGTGTCGATCGTGGTGGCGCCTGCGTCCCTGAGCGTGACGGTCTCCCCGGAGTTGGACAGGTTGCCGCCGTAGACCGCGGCCGGTGCGAAGCCGTAGGTGGCCTGGAACTGCGCTGCGTCCTTGGCCACGACGAGGAACCCGCCGGGGGCAATGCTCGTTCCGGCGGGGAGGGTCAGAGTGATGCCGCCGAAGCTCCATCCGGAGAGGTCCACGGGCTCGGTCCCGACGTTCGTCAGCTCCAGGTAGTCGTCACCGTCGAGGTCGGAAAGACTGTGGTACATCATCTCGTTGATGACGACGTCGGTCGATGCTGCGGAAGCAGGCGAGAGCACGACGGTCGTGAGCCCTGCGGCAAGAGTCGCGCTCACGGCGAGAAGCCCCACCCAGCTTGTTCGAACACTGCTCATGACGGCTCCGTGGCGGTAGTTGGATGCGGTGGTCGCATCTCTTGGGCACCGTAAGGCGAAAGTGGCAATCACCACATCTCCCAAATGTGGGAGCGTGGTGTGCCGGGGGGGCAGCCCACGGCGCGTGGGCTCTACTTGGTGGATGAACGGTTGCAGATTCAGGCCTACGGTGGAGATCCACCTCCGGAGAGGACTCCATGACGATCAACCTCAACCCCTACCTCAACTTCCCCGACGCCCAGGCGCGCGAGGCGATGGAGTTCTACGCGCTGGTCCTCGGCGGCGAGCTCACCATCATGACCTTCGGTGACATGGGCACCGAGGGCCCGCTGGCCACCCAGGTCATGCACGGCCAGCTCCGGACGCCCGGCGGCATCGTCCTGATGGGTGCCGACGCCCCGCCGGAGATGGTCCAGGTGAGGTTCGGCGACAGCATGTCGGTGAGCCTGTCGGGCGGTCCCGAGGACGGTGACGTGCTGCGCGGCTGGTTCGCAGCGCTGTCCGAGGGCGGTGACGTACGGCAGCCGCTCGAGGCCGCGCCCTGGGGCGACTGGTTCGGCATGTTCGTGGACCGCTTCGGGATCAACTGGATGGTCAACATCGCGGGAGCCGTAAGCCCTCCCGAAGGCTGACCCTCGCGAAGGCTGACCCTCGCGAGGGCGGACCGTGAGCGCTCAGAAGCCGCCGAAGTCGAAACCGCCGCCGTCGAAACCGCCGCCGTCGCCGCCGCCGTCATACCCACCGTCGCCGCCGTCGGATCCGCCCTCGTCCGATTCGCTGCCCCCGTCGTCGCCGCCGCCGTCATGGCCGCCACCGAGGTCGCCGAACATCATCGCGCCCATGAACATCCACGTCATGGGCCCGAAGGCGCCGAAGTAGCCCGCGGCGTAGGGCTCGTAGGCGCGGCCGCCCTGCCAGTAGGGGACGCGCTGCGCGCCGACCATCACCTTGCGGACGTCCGGCTCGGCGCCGGCGTTGACACGTTCGACGTCGAGGGCGCACGCGGGCACGTCGCGCTCGACACCGTCCGGCGGGACGAAGAGGACGTCGGCGACGGAGGGTCCGTGGCGCGGGTCGAAGAAGCACGGAGGTCTCCGGGTGGGCAGCGGCCGCCCCTCGACCCGGGCACGCACGCACGCGACCGCGTAGCGACCGTCCTCGACGATCGAGGTGATGTGTCGGATGTCCTCGGGCTGCGTGATGGAGTCGCCGGCGGTCTTGGCCGACTCGTAGGTGTCGAGCGCGCGTTGATAGTCGGCGTTGGCGCCGGCGTCCAGGTCGTGACCGCTCATCTCGAAGTCGAGCTCTTGGAGGTCGACACCGAACGCGGTGATGTCCTCGAAGGCCAGCTTCTTCACCGGGGCGAGCTCGTCCTCGCGTCGCTGGAGCTCGCGCTCGGTGTTGCGCCGCGTGGCGACCACCACGACGGCAGCCACCACGCCCAGGACCACCAGCAGCAGGATCAGCTCCATGGCCAGAGCCTATGTCGCCGACCGCAACCGGGCCTCGTACCCGGATCCTGATCGGGGAACACCCCGCCGCCTGCGTCGGTTGGAGGACGTGTGAGCGCACCGGAGATCACCCGCGCCAGCGTGGGTCTGCGGAGCGAGCGGGGTCCGCTCCTGCTCGCCGTGATGCTCAGCATCGGGCTGGTCGCGATCGACGCGACGATCCTGGCTACCGCGGTGCCGGCGGTGGTGGACGACCTCGGCGGGTTCACGTCCTTCCCGTGGTTGTTCTCCATCTACCTGCTGGCCCAGGCCGTCTCCGTGCCGATCTACGGCAAGGTCGCCGACCTCTACGGGCGGAAGCCGGTGATGCTGCTCGGCATCGGCCTGTTCGTCCTGGGGTCCCTGCTGTGCGGCATCGCCTGGAGCATGCCGTCCCTCATCGTGTTCCGGCTCGTCCAGGGGCTCGGCGCCGGTGCGGTGCAACCGATGGGCATGACGATCGTGGGCGACATCTACTCCCTGGCCGAGCGCGCCAAGGTGCAGGGCTACATCGCCAGCGTGTGGGCCGTCTCGTCGGTCGTGGGACCGACTCTGGGCGGAATCTTCGCCGACTACCTGTCCTGGCGCTGGATCTTCTTCGTCAACCTCCCTCTCGGCATCGCGGCGGCCTGGGTCATGTGGCGGCGCTTCGACGAGTCCGTGGAGCCCCGCAAGCAGTCCATCGACTACGTCGGCGCCGTGCTGCTCGCAGTGGGCGGCTCCCTGTTGCTGCTCGGCCTGCTCGAGGGCGGGGTGCGCTGGGAGTGGAGCTCAGCTCCCAGCCTCGGGATCCTCGCGGCCTCGGTGATCGTGCTGGCGGCGTTCGTCGCGGTCGAGGCGCGCACCCCGGCACCCGTGCTGCCGCTGTGGATCTTCCGCCATCGCGTGCTCAACGCGGCCAACTCGGGTGCCTTCGTGGTGGGCGTGCTGATGCTGGGGCTGACGTCGTACGTCCCTCTCTACGCGCAGGTCGTGCTGGGCCACGGCGCCCTCGTCGCCGGCCTGGCTCTGGCCGCCATGACGATCGGGTGGCCGATCGCCGCATCGACGAGCGGCCGCTTCTACCTGACGATCGGCTTCCGCAAGACGGTGCTGATGGGCGCGCTGTTCGTGATCGCCGGGGCGGCGCTGCTGCTCCCGGTGGGCGTCGACAGCAGCCTGTGGCAGCTCGCGCTGCCGGTGTTCGTGATGGGCATCGGGTTCGGCTACGTCTCCAGTCCGGGCGTCATCGTCGCGCAGTCCAGCGTCGGCTGGGAGGACCGTGGCGTCGCCACGAGCGCCACCATGTTCGCCAGATCGATCGGCAGCGCGGTGGGTGTCGCCGCCTTCGGCGCGATCGTCAACGCTCGGGTGTCCGGCGGCGCACCGGCGGGCAGTCCCCTGGACCTCGAGCAGCTGACCGGTGGCGTGGTGGCTCCCGCGATCCACGCGGTCTTCGTGTGCTCCGCCGTCATCGCGCTGACGCTGCTCGCATCCGGGCTGCTCATGCCGCGTGATGCGGGCAGGGACGCGCTGGCGGACAGCTGAGGCAGGTGGCTCAGTCGTGCCGGTGGTGCTCGGGCACGCCGGGGCCGAGGTGCTCGGCGTGACGCAGTGCGTCGAGGACCAGGCGCCCGGCGTGGTCGTTGGCCAACCGGTAGTGCACATGCGTGCCTTCGCGGCGGGTGGAGACGAGGTGGCCCGTCCGCAGCTTGGCCAGGTGCTGGGAGATGGCCGTCTGACGCCTGCCGACGATCTCGGCCAGCGCGGTCACGGACAGCTCGCCGTCCGCCGACGCCAGCGCATGGAGGAGCGCCACCCGAGTGGGGTCCGCGAGGAGGCGGAAGACCCCTGACGCGGCGGACAGGTGCTCGTCGGTCGGGTTGCCACCTGCATACATGCGCATATAGTGACATGTACGAACGATCGATGACCCCACCGGAGGACCGGATGACCGAAGCACACGCAGACCACGAGCACACCCACGCCGACGGCACCGACCACGCGCACCCGCACGGGCCGGGTCACCACGAGGGTGCGACGCCGGTCGAGCACCACGAGCACGAGCACACCCATGGCGACGGTACGGCCCACGCCCACGAGCATGGCGAGGAGCACCACGGCTGAGGGATCCGACTTGGTCTACGGGTCTACGGGTCTATGGGCCTACGGCGCGGAGCAGGGTGGTCCATGCGGTAGCGGTGCTCGATGCAGCGCTTCATCTGACACGTGTCACGGGTCCGCTGCGCACCCCGTCGTACCAGCCACGCACGTGGCGCGGGAAGGTAGCGGACTGCTCCGTCACTCTCGGATAAGCAAGCGGCGGTAGATCCTGGGCTCGGACCAGTCGCGCAGGCCCCTCACCTGCGAGGGCCCTCGACTGGCGCAGACTGTCGTCGAGAGCATCCGGCGTCCAGGGAATCTCGACCCGCAGGTAGAGGTCGAGTTCCTCCGACACCTTGAGGCCCGGTCGGGTGCGCGACAACTGGACGCGGCCTGGACCAAGAGACTGTCTCAGCTGCTGGTTGTAGTGGTCGACAGCCTCATCGAGACGCTTGCGGTCCGCACGGGTCAGCCTGGACTGACGGAACCGAAGCTGCGGTGCGGCGCCTCCCCGCACTTCCTCGAGGGAGGGCACCTGTCCTACCCGCTCGCGAGCTGAGTTCAGCCACGCCGTGACCCAGGCTCGCGAGCGCTCAGCGCAGTAGCGATCGAGCTCGCTGAGCTGAGCGCACCAGGCCCGGAACGCCGCTCCGCTGCTCGACTCCCGCCACGTCAACTGCGTGCGGCGGCGCTCTTCCTCGAGTGCAAGCTCCCTGAGCCGCACCTCACGGCGTGACAGCTCCAGCTGCTGGTCACGAGCGACATTCATCTGGTGGTGCAGGTCGCGGAGGGTCATCTGCAACTTCGCGATGGCTCGCCGAGCGTCCTCGAGCTCGCGCTCCCGCCGCCTGCAGTCTGGACACGGCTCAGTTGGTCGCGCGGAAGCCATCGCAGTCACTCCCTGTCTCTCACGTTCCCGGTGGGCTCTCGTCCCATCGTGGCAGCCCGGTGATGTCAACGGCCAGCGTCGCGGAGCCCGCGGTCGACGGCCACCACTGAAGATCCTCGCGCTCGTCGAGGCGTTGACCAGCGGGCTGTCCGCGCGGCGTGACCCGGTCGGCTGCGACCCCGCTCACTGCATATCGGGGCCTTCGTGCGGGTATCGAGGCAATGTCCCCGTAATGTCACAGGGCAATCGAACCGCGTTTCCAGGAGCCTTGATGACCCAGAACTCGACCCACCGCTACGGCCGCACCGTCCTCTTGGGGGTCGAGCGGGTCGAGGCTCCGGTGGTGGTCACCTCGTCGGAGCTCGACGACCGTCTGAGCGAGGTCTATCAGCAGACCGGCCTGCGCGGCGGGATGCTCGAAGGACTGGTCGGCATCCGTGAGCGTCGTCGCTGGGCGGACGACGGATCCTTCATCGACGGTGCTGTCGCTGCTGGGCGGGCGGCCCTGGCGGCCAGCGGAGTGGCGGCCGCGGACATCGGACTCATGATCAACACCTCGCTGAGTCGCGAGTGGTTGGAGCCGTCGACGGCCGTCGTCATCCACGACGCGATCGGTCTGCCGCCCGGCTGCCAGAACTTCGACGTCACCAACGCCTGCCTGGGCTTCATGAACGGGATGGAGATCGCGGCCGCCATGATCGAGTCGGGGTCGATCGACCACGCACTGGTGGTGGACAGCGAGGACTCGCAACCGGTCCAGGAGGCGACGATCGCGCGTCTGTCCGCGAGCGGCATCACTGCTGACAACGTGATGCAGGAGTTCGCCGCGCTGACCCTGGGTTCGGGCGCGGTGGCCATGGTCCTGGGTCGTGCCGACCAGCACCCCGAGGGCCACCGACTCATCGCCGGTGTGAGCCGCGCAGCCACCCAGCACCACCAGCTCTGCGTGGGCGACAACCAGGTGATGAAGACCGACCTCAAGGGCCTGCTGGAAGCGGGCCTCGACCTGTGCTCCGACCTCTGGACCGAGGCAGCCTCCGAGTTCGGCTGGGATGCCGGGATCACCCGCTACTTCCTCCACCAGATCTCACAGGTCCACACCGAAGCGGTCTGCGAGCGGTTGAAGCTCGAGCCCGAGCGCGCTCCCCGCACCTTCCCCGAGTTCGGCAACATCGGTCCGGCTTCGGTGGCGTTCACGATGGCCGGAAGCACCGAGGACCTGGAGCCCGGCGACCGGGTCCTGCTGCTGGGGATCGGCTCGGGCCTCAATGCCACCTGCCTCGAAATCATCTGGTGAGCGCGGTGCCACCGACTCGTCCCGCGGCCGCCGGGACGGGACACGGACCCGCGCTGGAGGGCCTGCCCGGGCTCGACCCCGCCTGGTCGCGGATGGTCAGGGCTCCCGACGCCGAGGGTCGGCAGCGTGAGTGGCACGTGCTCGACAACGGAGTGGAGGCCACCCACGGCACGCTGCTGTGCATCCACGGCAACCCCACCTGGTCCTACCTCTGGCGCGGACTTCTCGCTGCCGCACCACCGGGCTGGCGCGTCATCGCCCCGGACCACCTGGGGATGGGGTTCTCTGAGCGCACGGATGCTCCGCGCACCGTGGCGCAGCGGGTCGACGATCTCGGCCGCCTCACCGAGGCGCTCGGCGTCACGGGACCGGTCGTCACGGTGGGTCACGACTGGGGAGGGATCCTGTCGCTCGGGTGGGCGCTGGCGCACCGCGACCAGCTGCGGGGTGTCGTCGTCGCCAACACGGCGGTGGCGCAGCCGCCGGGGGACCTCGGTCCACCTCTGATCCGGTTGGCCCACCTGCCGGGGGTGCGCTCGCTCGGCTGTGTCGCCACGCCGACGTTCGTCCGCGGGACCACGGCACTGTCGCGACCGTCGTTGCCGCGCGAGGTCCGTGACGCGCTGGCGCTGCCCTACGGCACCGTCGAGGGTCGCCGGGCGGTGGGCGCCTTCGTCGCCGACATCCCCTTCTCGCCCAGCCACCCGTCGTACGACGCCGTGGCCGAGCTCGCCGAGGGCGTGCGCACCCTCGACGTACCTGCCCTGATGTTCTGGGGGCCGCGCGACCCCGTCTTCGGCGAGCGCTACCTCACCGACCTGCTGGAGCGGATGCCCCACGCGCAGGTCCACCGCTACGAAGGTGCGTCGCACCTGGTGACCGAGGATGCTCCGGAGTACGCCGACCTGGTGGCCCGCTGGGTGCGGGAGCTCGGCGCGCCGCCGACGGCTCCACGACCTGCCAGCACGGTGCCGGAGACAGCCTTCGAGCCCCTGTGGTCGGAGCTCGACCGTCGCTCCGAGGACACCAGCCCCGTCGTGTCCCACCAGGGCACGGTCGTCAGCTGGGCCGCCATGTCACGCAGGGTCGTCGAGCTGGCGGCCGGACTGGCGGAGGCGGGCGTGCGTCCGGGTGACCGGGTCGGCCTCCTCGTCGAGCCGTCCGCAGACCTGACGTCGATCGTCTACGCCGTGTGGCGCGCGGGCGCCGTCATCGTGGTCGCGGACCAGGGTCTCGGGTTCGTCGGCATGCGTCGCGCCCTGCGTGGTGCCGGGATCGACCACCTCGTGGCCGCGGAGGCCGGTCTCGCCGCCGGTCGGGCCATGGGCCTGCCGGGCACCCGCATCGCCGTACGACCCGTGGCGCCCACGATGCGTCGCCTGCTCGGCGTCCACCACGACCTGGACGAGCTGGCCCGCCGCGGTCGTGGC
Source organism: uncultured Actinomycetota bacterium (assembly GCA_963806925.1). Lineage (GTDB taxonomy): Bacteria > Actinomycetota > Actinomycetes > Propionibacteriales > Nocardioidaceae > Nocardioides. Next base: position 235,398 of record CAWEAI010000014.1, read on the forward strand.
GCTCCCCAGCCGACGGCGCCGGGCCACGATGCGGACTGTGCGGTGGTCTTCACCTCCGGAGCGACCGGTCCGGCCAAGGGCGTCGTCTACACGCACGGCCAGGTGCGTGCGCAGGTCGACCTGGTCCGCGCGACCTACGACCTGCGTCCCGACGACACGTTCGTCGCTGCCTTCGCTCCCTTCTCACTCCTGGGCCCGGCGCTCGGGCTGGGGTCGTCGGTGCCCGACATCGACGTCACCGCTCCGGACACCCTGACGGCCGCCCTGCTGGCCGAGGCTGCGGCGGCCGTGGGTGCTCGCGTCGTCTTCGCCTCGCCGTCCGCGCTGCGCCGCGTGGTCGCCACCAGCGCCGACCTGGACCCGAACCAGCGCAGGGCCCTGTCCGAGGTCCGGCTCCTGATGTCGGCCGGGGCTCCGGTGCCGGCGTCGCTGCTCGGGGCCGTGGCGCGCGTGCTGCCCCACGCCAGCCTGCACACGCCCTACGGCATGACCGAGGTCCTGCCGGTCACCGACATCTCCTACGACGAGATCACCGAGGCCGGAATGGGCGAGGGGGTGTGTGTCGGTCGGCCGTTGCCCGGGGTCGAGGTCGCTGTCGAGCCGCTCGGACCCTCCGGCACCGAGCGGGTCGACGACCCCGGCGTGACCGGCGAGATCCTTGTCCGCGCTGCCCACGTGAAGGACCGCTACGACGCCCTGTGGGGCACCGAACGCCACGCGACCCGCCACGTGGGGTGGCACGCCACCGGCGACGTCGGTCACCTCGACGACCAGGGCAGGCTGTGGGTCGAGGGACGCCGCGTGCACGTGATCCGCCGCAGCGACGCCGTCGTCACGCCCGTCGCGATCGAGCAGCGCATCGAGTCCCTCGAGGCCGTGGGTTGGGCCGCCGTCGTGGGCGTCGGTCCGCCCGGCGCCCAGGTGCTGGTGGTCGTGGTGGTCGCCGCGGACAGCAGGCCCGGACGACTCGGCCGGCGACGGTCGCTGCACCTGCGGGTGGCCGACTTCGACCTCGCGCAGGACGTACGCCGTGTCGCCGGGCACACCGTGTCGGCCGTGCTCAGCGCAGACCGGCTGCCCCTCGACATCCGGCACGCGTCCAAGATCGACCGTACCGAGGTGGCGCGCCAGGCGGCCGCCCACCTCGCGGGCCGCGGCGGTCCGTGAAGGTCCTGGTCACCGGTGCGTCCGGGCTGCTGGGGCGTACCGCCGCCGATCTGCTGATCGCGCGGGGCGACGACGTGACGGTGATGCAACGTCGTGGCGCCGGCCTGGCCTGCCGCGAGGTGCGAGGGGACGTCTCCGATCCCGACGCGGTCGCGCGCGCCGTCCGGGGCCAGGACGCGGTCCTGCACCTCGCAGCCAAGGTGGACGTCGTCGGGCCCAGGGCCGACTACGAACGCGCCAACGTACGGGGCACCGCGACCGTCGTCGCAGCAGCACGGACCTGCGGGGTGGGGCGTCTGGTCCACGTGTCGTCGCCCTCGGTGGCCCACGCGGGACGACCCCTCTCCGGCGCCGGTGCGGACCCGGCGGACCCGGCGAACGCCCGCGGTCACTACTCGCGCACCAAGGCGGAGGCTGAGCTCCATGCCCTGTCCGCCGACTCTCCCGACCTGGCGGTGCTGGCCGTGCGACCCCACCTGGTGTGGGGGCCGCGGGACACGCAGCTGGTCGCGCGACTCGTCACGCGTGCTCGATCGGGGCGTCTTCCGCTGCTGGGCGACGGTGCCGCCCTGATCGACACGACCTACGTCGACGACGCGGCATCGGCCCTGGTCGCCGCGGTCGACGCGTGCGGGCCGCAGGCCCACGGCGAGCCGCTGGTGATCAGCAGCGGAGATCCGCGTCCGGTGGCGGAGATCCTCGAACGGGTGTGCCGGGCAGCCGGTGTGCCCGCGCCCCGTCGACACGTCCCGGTCCCGCTCGCACTGGTCGCCGGGACGGCTGTCGACCTGGTCTGGGCAGCCACCCGACGCATCGACACCCCGCCGCTCACACGATTCCTGGCCGAGCAGCTGTCGACGGCGCACTGGTTCGACCAGCGTCGCACCCGCGCGGTGCTGCGCTGGGAGCCGGCGGTCGGGATCGAGACAGGATTCGACCGGCTCGCCGAGTGGTATGCCGCAGGCAGTCCTGCCCGGTGAGTGACTCCGGCGACCCGCTGCGCGACCTGCTCGCCGCGCCGCCCGACCTCCCGGTCACCGCGGGCCTGCCGGCTCTCGTCGAGGCGCTCCGCGCGCGCGGGGTCGCAGTGGTCCAGGCGCCGCCGGGCACCGGCAAGACGACCCTGGTCCCGCCCGCGGTCGCCGGCGTCGTCGCAGGGCGGGTCGTCGTCACGCAGCCCAGCCGCATCGCAGCCCGCGCTGCTGCCCGTCGCCTGGCGCACCTGCTCGGCGAACCCGTGGGAGAGACGGTCGGCTACGCCGTCCGCGGGGACCGACGCGGCAGTCGACGTACGCGGATCGAGATCGTCACGACCGGACTGCTGCTGCGGCGGATCCAGCACGATCCCGAGCTGGTCGGTGTCGGGGCCGTCGTGCTCGACGAGGTGCACGAGCGGCACCTCGATGCCGACCTGACGATGGCACTGCTCATCGACGTCCGGGCCAACCTGCGTGAGGACCTGGCCGTGGTGGCGATGTCGGCCACCATCGAGGCCGAACGCACGGCTGACCTCCTCGGCGGTCCACGCGCCGCTCCGGTGATCCGCGTGCCGGGTGCCCTGCACCCGGTCGAGGCCCTCTGGTGCCCGGCGCCTGCAGGAGTGCGTCGTACCGACGACCGGGGGATCACCCCGGCGTTCCACGACCACGTCGCAGCGACCGTACGTCGCGCGCTGGTCGGGCACGAGGGGGACGTGCTGGTCTTCGTGCCGGGGGTGGCGGAGGTCGAGACGACCCTGCGTCGCCTCGCCGGCGTGGACGCGGACGTGCTCGCCCTGCACGGGCGTCTCTCCGGCTCCGAGCAGGACCGGGCGCTCAGCGAGGGCCCGCGTCGACGCGTGATCGTCTCCACCGCGGTCGCCGAGTCGTCGCTGACGGTGCCCGGCGTACGCGTCGTGGTGGATGCCGGATTCTCCCGTGAGCCGCGCACCGACCATCGTCGCGGACTGGCCTCCCTGGTCACCGTCGCTGTCAGTCGGGCGGCGGCCGAGCAGCGGGCCGGCCGGGCCGGACGCCTCGGTCCGGGTACCGTGCTGCGGTGCTGGTCCGAGGCGGAGCACGCGCACCTGACCGCTCACCCCGAGCCCGAGATCGCCACCGCCGACCTGACGGCCTTCGCCCTCGAGGTGGCGTGCTGGGGCAGCCACGACGTGCTCGACCTGGCGCTGCTCGACCAGCCACCGGTGCATGCACTGTCGGCGGCCACGGAGGTGCTGGTGGGCCTCGGGGTGATGACCGAGGACGGGCGGGCCACGCCACGAGGCCGGGTCATTGCCAGCGTGCCGGTCGAGCCCAGGTTGGCGCGGGCCCTGATCGACGGGGCTGGTCTCGTCGGGGCCGAGCGGGCCGCAGAGGTGGTCGCCATGCTGAGCGAGGACGTACGAGCTCCCGGATCGGACCTGGTGGCGGCGCTCCGGTCCCTGCGCGCGGACCGGCGGGCAGGGACGTGGCGTCGTCAGGTCACCCGGTTGGAGGAGGTCGTGGTGAAGCAGACCGGCGACGGGGGAGGTGCGCCCGGCCACACCCGAGCACTCACCGACGACGTGGTGGTGGGTCTGGTGGTGGCCCTGGCGCACCCGGACCGGATCGCACGCAAGCGGTCCGGCACGTCGAGCTATCTGATGGCCTCCGGGACGGGTGCTGCGCTCGACTCGCGCTCTCCGGGACCGCTGGTGGGACTGGAGTGGCTCGCGGTCGGTGACGCGGAGCGTCGGCCCGGGCAGCGTGAGGCCCGCATCCGCGCGGCGGCCCCCCTCACCGAGGACCTGGCGCTGGAAGCAGCGGGATCGCTGTGGACCGAGGTGGACGAGGTCACCTGGACGAGGGGGCGGGTGCTGGCTCGCCGACGGACGATGCTCGGTGCGATCGAGCTGAGCTCGTCCCCGCTCAGCGATCCACCCGCGCAAGCCGTGAGCGACGCGATCGCCGAGGCGATCGCGAGCGAGGGGATCGCGCTCCTCGCCTGGACGGAGGCGGCCACGTCGCTGCGCGCCCGCCTCGACTTCCTGCACCGCGCGCTCGGTGACCGCTGGCCCGACGTGAGCGACGCAGCACTGACCCAGCACCTCGACGCCTGGCTCGGCCCGCACCTGGCGCGGGTCCGCTCGGCCCAGGACCTGCGTCGTGTCGACGTGACTGCCGCCCTGCGAGCGATGCTGCCGTGGCCCGAGGCGGGCAGGATCAACGACCTCGCCCCGGAGCGCGTGGAGGTGCCCAGCGGGTCGAGCGTGCGGATCGACTACTCCCAGGACCAGCCCGTCCTCGCCGTACGGCTGCAAGAGGTCTTCGGCTGGACCGCCGCACCGGTGCTGGCCGACGGCCGCGTCCCGCTCCTGCTGCACCTGCTCTCCCCGGCGAGACGCCCGGCCGCCGTCACCGCGGACCTGGAGTCCTTCTGGGACAACGGCTACCCCGGCGTACGTGCTGACCTGCGCGGGCGCTATCCCAAGCACGCCTGGCCCGAGGATCCACGCACCGCACCCGCCACCGCGCGTACGACGAGGGCTCGCCGGAGCTGAGCGCTGGCGCCGGGTCGGCTGTTCGGGTAGAACTCGGCCATGGTCGAGCCGGGGCGGGAGCAGCCGCCGGAGGCGGTACGCCGCCGCATCGGCCGTCGTCGCGTGCTCGCGGCGGGAGGATCGCTGGCCGCGTCGGCCGTGCTGGGCTGGCAGGTCGCAGGTCCTCGCATCACCGAGCGGCTCGGGTCCATGGTGGGCATCGCGCCCGACGTGCAGGTCCCCGACGCCCGAGAGGGCGACGTCCGCCTGCAGAGACTGCGCTCGCAGGCGATGGGAGAGATCGACCTGTTCACAGCGGTGCCGGCCGGTCATGGGGACGGGGCGGGACTTCCGGTCGTCGTCGTCCTCCACGGCGCCAGCGCCTCGGCGGCGGACCTGCGCGACTTCGGCCTGGGCCGTTTCGTCACCGCCGCCGTCGAGGCTGGGACGCCGCCCTTCGTGCTGGCGGGCACCGACGACGGGCCCGCAGGCTGGGTCAGGAGCGGAGACGTCGATCCGCACCTGATGTTGCGTGACGAGCTGCCGCGGTGGCTTGCCCAGCGCGGGTTCGACGCCGAGCGGCGGGGCCTGTGGGGGTGGTCGCGTGGCGGCTACGGCGCCCTGCGGTTCGTCGTCGAGGAACCCGACTGGGCGGCCGCCCTCGCACTCTTCAGTCCTGCCATCGGTCCCGACGACCCGTTGCTCCTCGACCTGGGAGCGTTGGCCGAACTCCCCTGGGGCCTGTGGTGCGGGGAGTGGGACCCGTTCCGGGACGGAGCGGTGGCCCTGGCCAAAAGGGCGCCCGTGGCCCCTGATCCGTGGGTCGCAGGCGACGGCGGCCACACGCGGGCCTACTGGAACGACCACACCCTCGAGATGTTCGACCGGCTCGTTCGAGAGCTGTAGCTCTGGCCTTCAGGGTGTCGCCGGTCGGCAGCACCCCTGACGACCTGCCAGACATAGACCTTGACGTTGGCACAGGTCGCCGCGCCCGCTCCCGAGGCCGGCGCCCCGTGGGAGCGGTGGGGGTTACCGCGTTTCGGTGAGCGGCCGTAGGCGCGGCAGGGTGACGCGGAACGTCGTCCCCGCGCCGACCTCCGTCTCGACCTCGATGCGGCCCTGGTGCCGGTCCACGATGCGCTTGGCGATGGCGAGGCCGAGTCCCGTGCCGGGGCGTTGCAGCGCCTCAGGGTTGGTGGAGCGGAAGAACTCGGCGAACAGGTGCGCCTGATCCTCCGACGAGATGCCGATCCCGTGGTCGGAGCACACGAAGACGACCTCGGCCGCGCCAGGCACCAGCGACAGGTCCACCGCCCCGCCGGGGCGGGAGTACTTCACGGCGTTGCTGACCAGGTTGGCGACGACCCTGCGCAACTCATCGCGCACGCCGGGCACCACCAGGGCGCCGTCGATGGACGCGACCCTGAGGGTCACGTCCAGCTGGCCGGCGCTCAGCGACTCGTCCTTGACGACCTCGGTGAGGACGGCACCGAGATCGACCTCCACGCCCGCGGCGGGGCTGTGGACGTGGCTGACCCGGCTGAGCAGCAGCAGGTCGTCGACCAGCGACACCAACCGCGAAGCGCCGCGACCGAGTGCGGCGATCGACATCGCAGCCTCCGCGGGCATGCCGGGCGTCTCGTCCAGCAGGTCGACGTGGCCGACGATCAGGGCCAGCGGGTTCTTCAGCTCGTGGGAGACGGTCGCGATGAACTGCCTGCGGTATTCGTCGAGCTGCTGCAGCTCGTGGATCAGCCGCTGCTCCCGCTCGTGGGCGCGGGTGCTCAGCAGCGCCCTCCCGAGGTCATGACCGACGCCCAGCGCCGCGTGGCTCTCGCCCTCCGTCCAGCGGTCAGTGTGACCCGCGCGGACGACGACCAGGACACCCATCGGCTCGTGCCCGGCACCCACCGGCACCAGGAGGAGCTCACCGGCGGCATGCGCGGCAAGGTGGTCGGTCAGGTCCTGCGAGTGGTCACGGTGCAGGAGGTCGTCGCCCCACACCCGACCCGGCTCGACGATGATCACGGTCCGGGACTGCCAGGCGCGACGGGTCGCCTCCTCGACGGCACGACGCAGGTGATGGGGGAGCTCGGCAGCAACGACCTCGTCGGCAGGCGGCTGTGGAGGCGCGTCATAGAGCTGGACCACCACCGACCGAGCCGTGAAACCGCTCACCAGCCCAGGGTGGACCTCGGCCAGCAGCTCACTGCGCCCGAGCCTGCGGGACGCGGCCCGCACCGTGGCACGGGCGGTCTCGTCGAGCCGGGCCTGTCGGGTGAGCTCCTCGCGGTCGACCGTCACCAGCACTGCTTGCATCAGCAGCTCGAGACGACTGGCGATGTCATCCAGCTCGGTGGCTCGCGGACGTCGCCCGTTGAGCGGTGCGTCGAGGTGCACGAGGACGCGGGTGGTGCCGGAGGCGTCCGTCAGTCCCGCCACGAGCATGTCGAGTGGGCGCCATCGTTCGGGGTCCGTCGAGTCCAGCGCAGGAGGCACGAATCCGTAGCTGCGGAGGTCCTGCTGCAGGGCGCCGTCCATCTCCTCCTCGGCGAGGAAGACGAACTTCCCGTAGCGGATCCCTTCGCGAAAGACCTGTTGCATGATCGCGAGGGAGAAGCTCTGTCCGGTGCCCGGACCCTCACCCGGCCCGCCCCCGGTGAACGCCACCTGCTCGAGGAAGCCGTCACCGCGCAGGACGTCGATGGAGCAGACCTCGAAGCCGGCCGAACGGCCCACCTCGTCGGCGATCCGAAGCAGCTCGGCCTGCACAGCGGGGCCACCCCAGCTGCTGCCCCGGGCGCTGTCCGGCGAGAGCGCGACGCCCTGCTCACCCTTCATCAATTCCCTCACCTGACAGGTGTGGAGGAGCGTCCACCCGAGAACGCGCGGATCCGCGGAGCACCTGTCCCTCGTCCAGCATGCCTGATGGCTGGTGTGAATTCAGCGGAACGTCTGACACGCTCGTCGACACGGCGTAGGTCCTCGTCCTCGCGGCACCGCGACCCACGCGGCACCGACCGAGGCTACGGCCCAGGTCACCAGGGGGACGGCTGGTAGTCCTTCACGAAGCAGCCGAAGAGATCGGTACCGGCTTCGCCGAGCACGACGGGGTCGTAGACGCGGGCGGCGCCGTCGACCAGGTCGAGCGGCGCGTGCCACCCCTCGGCGGCGATCCGCAGCTTCTCCTGGTGCGGGCGCTCGTCGGTGATCCAGCCGGTGTCCACGGCGGTCATCAGGATCTTGTCGGCCTCGAACATCTCGCCCGACGAGGTGCGCGTCATCATGTTGAGCGCGGCCTTGGCCATGTTGGTGTGCGGGTGCCCCGCGCCCTTGTAGCGCCGGGAGAACTGGCCCTCCATCGCGGAGACGTTGACGACGTACGCCCGACCGGAGGTCGCCGCGGATGCTGCAGCGGCGAGGGCCGGACGCAGCCGCGAGACCAGCAGGAACGGTGCGATCGAGTTGCACAGCTGCACCTCGAGCAGCTCCAGCGGATCGACCTCGCCGACCGTCTGGGTCCACGAGTTGTTGACCTGCATGTCCGGCAGCAGTCCACCGGCGTCGACTGCGGTGCCGGCGAGGTGGGCGTCGAGCGACGCGTGTCCCGCCTTGAGCGCGAGCGCGGTCAGGGAGGCGGCGTTGTGCGCAGCCAGCGCGTGCTCGTCGGACTCGCCCTCGTGGTGGGCCACCGGGGCGTCGGTGAGCGCGCCCGCGATGGCGGCCGGGTGGGCCTCGGAGATCCGGTCGAAGGTGACCAGCTCGGGCAGGTCGATGCCCGACGGGAGCGGCTGCTGCTCCGCGTCGACCAGGGGGGCATAGGCGCCCGGCGAGCGGCGTACGGTCTGGCAGGCGTTGTTGATCAGGATGTCGAGCGGACCGCTCGCCGCGACGTCGTCGGCCAGCGACACGACCTGCGTCGGGTCGCGCAGGTCGATGCCGACGACCTTGAGCCGGTCGATCCAGTCGACGGCGTCGGGCAGCGTCGCGAACCGCCGCACGGCGTCCTTGGGGAAGCGTGTGGTGATCGTGGTGTGGGCGCCGTCGCGCAGCAGCCGGAGCGCGATGTACATCCCGATCTTGGCGCGCCCTCCAGTGAGCAGCGCGCGCTTGCCGCTCAGGTCGGTGCGCTGGTCGCGCTTGGTGTGGCTCATCGCCGCGCAGGACGGGCAGAGCCAGTGGTAGAACGCGTCGACGAGGGTGAAGTCGGCCTTGCAGATGTAGCAGCCGCGCGGGTTGATCAGCTCACCGGCGAAGGCCCCCGCCGCGGTGGACACCAGTGGGATGCCCGAGGTCTCGTCGTCGATGCGGACCGGTGACCCGGTGGCGGTCAGCTCGATGATCGCCCGGTCGTGGGCCAGCTCCTCGGCCCTCTTGGTGAGCTTGCGCTCGGCCTTGATCGCCTTGTACATGTGCGACGCCGCACGCTTCACCGCGACGTGGTCGGGGTGCTCGCCCGGCACGTGGTGGAGGCTCTGCAGCACCCGCAGCGTCGTCGCCAGGTCGTCGGGGTCGATCCCGGGGTGCTGCTCGGTCACCGGAGGATCGTACGGGGACCCGGCTCGGCGTCGGTCATCGTGGATCCGGGCGCTCAGCGCTCGCGAGCCGGCGACCCGCTGATCCGGACCCGGTCGGCGCGCATGCCGTGCTCGACGCCCCAGAGCACGGCCCTGGAGCGGGAGTCGACGTCGATCTTGCGGTAGGCGGAGCGGATGTAGGACTTGATCGAGTTGAGCGACAGCAGGGTCCGCTCGGCGATCTCCTGGTTGCTCAGACCCATCGTGATCAGGGACAGCACCTCGGCCTCGCGGGCGGTGAGGCCCTCCTCACGGCCGGGCCAGTCGCCGCCGACGAGCGCCGAGCGCCCGCGCGAGGGGGAGACCACGAGCTGGCCCGCGGCGATGGCGTGGAGCGCGTCCACCAGCCGGGCCGCGGGCAGGCTCTTGGAGAGATAGCCGCGTACGCCGGTGCTGAGCGCGTCACGGGTCAGCCAGGGCTGGAAGTTCCAGGTGTAGACCGCGACGCTGCGCACCTGCGGGCTGTCGACGAGGCGCTGGACGGCGGACCCGTTGCCCTGGCCTGCGCCGAAGGTGTCGTAGAGGGCCACGTCGACCGGCTTGGCGACCGGCCTCCCCGTCACCAGCTCGACGACCTCGACCCGGCTGGTGTAGCTGCGCATCATGGCGTCGAGGCCTCTCACGACCACCTCGTCGTCGTTGACGAGAGCTACGCGGATGACCATGCGCTCAACGTACGGCAGTCTGGGTGTGTTGAATGTCGTTGTGTCGTCACTGAGGGGGACGTGCGGGTGAGCCTGACCGCGGTCGAGGAGTCCCGCACGAGCGGACTCGGCATCCGCTGCGAGGGCGTGGTGCACCTCTGCAGGACGTTCGGCGGGCACGACGTCGTGGCGCTGGCGCGGTGTCGACATCCCCGCGCCCGCTGAGGATCAGGGGCAGCAGGGGTCGAAGCGGAAGCCGACACCGCGGATCGTGCGGATCCACTGGTTGTCCGGCGCCGAGACGCGCAGCTTGCGTCGCAGATTGGCCATGTGGACGTCCACGACGTGCGTGCTGTCGGGGATGAACTCGGTGTCCCAGACCGCTCCGAGCAGTGTCCTTCGCGGCACGACCACCCCGGGATTGCTGACCAGGTGCGCCAGCAGGTCGAACTCCGTGCGGGTGAGGTCGATCTCCCGGCCGGAGACCAGGACCTCCCGGGAGCCGGGATTGAGGCTCAGGTGACTGCAGCCCCGGCTGTCGGTGTCAGGCGCGTGGGCGGTGGCTGTGGCGGGCACGGCCGACCGCTGCGCTGCCGGGGGCGTGGTGGCAGGCTCGGCGCTGGCGGGCTGCTGGATGCGGGGGCGTCGGAAGAGAGCTGCGACCCGCGCCTGGAGCTCGCGCATGGAGAACGGCTTGACGAGGTAGTCGTCGGCTCCGACCTCGAGACCCATCAGGCGGTCGATCTCGCCCGTGCGGGCGCTGACGACGATGACGTAGCAGTCGCTCAGCTGGCGGATCTGACGGCAGACCTCGACCCCGTCGATGTCCGGCAGGGTGAGGTCGAGCGTGACCAGGTCGGGACCCTGCTCACGGATGACCGCGAGTGCGTCGGCTCCCGTGCGCGCGATCGTCACGTCGAAGCCGGCCTTGTCGAGGAGTCCTGAGATGAGGTCACTCAGGTCGTGGTCGTCCTCGACCACGACGGCCGTGCGGTGGTGGATCATGGCATCGCCCCCGATGTCGGTCTGTGGCTGGTGCGTTCGTGACGCCGTGGGCGGCCTCCCGTGGAACCCGCTCGGTCCCAACCGCTCACGATCGTAGGGGGGAGTGGCCCGGCGCGTGCGTGAATGCACAGACGTGCGCCGGAGGCTCCACCTCGTGGGAGGGGTCTCCACGACCAGGCGGCTGAGCGCCGACCCGGTGTGGGACCTCAGAAGTCGAGCCTGCGGGCCCAGTCCTCGGAGTCGATGCGGGCCACGAGGTAGGGCCCCCCGCCGGCTCGTCGTTGCTCCTGGCCCTCGCGGTCCATCCGATAGCCGATGCCGCGGATCGTGTGGATCCAGGTGGCGTCGGAGTGCCGCCGCAGCTTGCCGCGCAGGTTGGCCACGTGCACGTCCACCAAGTGGTGGTCGTGGGTGAGCGCGCTGCTCCAGATGGCCAGCACCATCTCCTCGCGGGTGCAGACCCGCGAGAGGTGGGTGGCGAGGTATTCGAGCACGTCGTACTCGATGCGGGTCAGGTCGACGATCGCGCCGTCCACCTGCACCTCGCGGCGGGCCGAGTTGATCACCAGGCCGGCGCCGGCCTGGATCGTGCTCGGCTCGTCGGACGGCTGGGACGGACTCGGCACGTGCGGAGCCAGCGGGAGCACCTCCACGGGGGCGGCGCCCGCTCGCGGGCGTCGGAACAGCGCGGCCACGCGGGCGCGCAGCTCACGCGGCGAGAACGGCTTGAGCACGAAGTCGTCGGCGCCGACCTCCAGCCCGATCAGCTTGTCCACCTCGTCGGAGCGCGCGGACACGATCACGATGTAGCAGTCGCTGGTCTCCCGGATGCGGCGGCACACCTCGATGCCGTCCATGTGGGGCAGCGTCAGGTCGAGCGTGACCAGGTCGGGCGGATCGGCTGCCGTCACCTCCACGGCGGTCCGACCGTCGCGCGCCGAGGTGACCCGGAAACCAGCCCCCTCGAGGGTCTCCACCAACGCTGACGAGATATCCGGGTCGTCTTCGACGACCAAAGCATGAAGATCTTGCATTTTTGATAAACCCCCACAGAAAAGCGGAACAGGGACCCCACGTCCCCGCACGGCGCCACCGGAAAACGTAGCGTCATTGCATGTTAAACGACGATGGTCCTGCGATGAGAGACGTGTTGATGGCTTGTGGAAGTGTGGCCTAGACCACGTTACATGAATGGAATCTGCGGCGGGAACCCGCTCAATGTGAGTTTTTCTTTGTCTGGACCACATCGATTCCGCGATTCACCCAGATCTGGTCGGTCACCATTCCGACCTTCTCGTAGAGCCCCAGGGCTCCGGTGCGGGAGTCGGTGCTGAGCTCGGAGGTCGTCGTGCCGTGTCTGCGCGCCTGGGAGAACGAGTCCACCAGCAGCGCCTGGGCCAGACCCTGGCCCCGTCGATCGCGTCGGACCGCGAGCCGGTCGACGTAGCCGGTCGTGCCGTCGTCGGAGACCAGGACCAGCGACACGCCGACCACTGCGCCGTCGCCGTCAACCGCCACCCGCAGGTTCCACGGCTCGAATCCTGGGCGGCCGGTGGTGCTGGCCACGAAGTCCTCGAGGGACTCCCGCTCGCGCACGGCCCACTCGAGGAAGGCGTCCTCCAGCACGTCGTGCGCGGCGCGGAGCTCGCTGGGCTCCGCCGTACGGACCACGTGGCCCGCCGGCAGCTCCCGGTCGGCGATGGTGGCTCCGTCGGGGAGCTTGAGCACCCAGCTGGTCCATCGCACCCCGAAACCCAGCTCTGCGAGGAGCCGGTCTCCCGCAGACCCCTGCGGGACCGGCATCCCGACGATCCGCGATCCCACGCGGCGTGCGAGGTCCTGGAGCCAGAGGGCCAGCCAGGTGCCGATGCCGCGGCCCCGGGCCGACGGCAGCACCGCGGTGTCCGCGCGGTCGGCGCCCATCAGCTCGGCGTAGGCCACCAGTGTCTTGCCGTCGAACACCCCGACCGAGCGGGCGCCGAGGTCGTGGCTCGGGCGGGCCCAGTCACTGACAATGTCGGACAGCTCGATGGAGACGCTGCCGAGGTCCTCGAGCTCCTGCGCGGCCATCAGCTCGAACACGGCGCGTGCGTCGGTCCTCTGCAGGGGTCGGGTCGTCAGGCCGCCGGGCAGCCGGGAAGGAGCGGTCGACGACGGCTCGGACCCGGGCTCCGCGGGAAGGGAGTCTGCATGCATGGAGAAAGTGTGCTGCCTCACGTGTCGCGCTGTCGCGCAGTTGGCCGCAGCTTCCGGGCCGACTGGGGAATGTCCGATTCCCCTGTGAGGCCCTAGGTTTGTGCAGGTGAGTGACGACCAGACCGACCACGCAGACCAGTCCTCGGCGCCCCAGCAGACCTTCGCCGACCTCGGCCTCTCGTCCGAGGTGCTCAAGGGGCTGGCCGCCGTGGGTTACGAGACCCCGTCGCAGATCCAGGCGGCGACGATCCCGCCGCTGCTCGAGGGCCGCGACGTCGTCGGCCTGGCGCAGACCGGCACCGGCAAGACCGCTGCCTTTGCGTTGCCGATCCTGTCGCGCCTCGACTTCTCCCAGAAGAGCCCGCAGGCCCTCGTCCTCGCGCCGACCCGCGAGCTCGCGATCCAGGTGGCGGAGGCCTTCGAGAAGTACGCCGCCCACCTGAAGGGCGTGAAGGTCCTGCCGATCTACGGCGGCCAGGGCTACGGCATCCAGCTCTCTGCCCTGCGGCGCGGCGTCCACGTGGTCGTCGGCACGCCCGGCCGGATCATGGACCACCTCGAGAAGGGCACCCTCGACCTCAGCGAGCTGCGGTTCCTGGTCCTCGACGAGGCCGACGAGATGCTCAACATGGGCTTCGCGGAGGACGTCGAGACGATCCTGAAGGACACCCCGGACGACAAGAACGTGGCGCTCTTCTCAGCCACGATGCCGTCCCAGATCCGCCGCATCTCCAAGAAGTATCTCCACGACCCCGTCGAGATCACCGTCAAGAACAAGACGTCGACGGTCTCCTCGATCACCCAGCGCTACCTGATCGTGTCCTACCCGCAGAAGGTCGACGCCCTCACGCGCATCCTCGAGGTGGAGAACTTCGAGGGCATGATCGTCTTCGTCCGCACCAAGAACGAGACCGAGACGCTGGCCGAGAAGCTCCGTGCCCGCGGCTACTCCGCGATGGCGATCAACGGCGACGTCGCCCAGGTGCAGCGCGAGCGCACGATCAACCAGCTCAAGGCCGGCAAGCTCGACATCCTCGTCGCCACCGACGTCGCGGCCCGCGGCCTCGACGTGGAGCGGATCAGTCACGTCGTCAACTACGACATCCCCACCGACACCGAGTCCTACGTCCACCGCATCGGCCGTACGGGTCGCGCGGGCCGCACCGGCGACTCGATCGCCTTCGTCACCCCGCGCGAGCGCCACCTGCTGCGCGCCATCGAGAAGGCCACCCGCCAGCCGCTCACGCAGATGCAGCTTCCGACCGTCGACGACGTCAACGCCACCCGCCTGACGCGCTTCGACGACCAGATCACCCAGGCGCTGACCCAGCCCGAGCGGATCGACTTCTTCCGCGACGTGGTCTCCCACTACGTCGAGGCCAACGACGTCTCCGAGGTCGACGTGGCCGCAGCCCTCGCCGCGGTCATGCACGGCGAGCAGCCGCTGCTCCTCGAGCCGGAGCCGGAGCGCTCCACGCGCAGCTTCGACGAGCGGCCCACCCACGGCGGCAAGGCCGACCGGCAGCCGTCGCGCGACTCGCGCAGCGGCGCGCCGATGGCGGCCTACCGCATCGAGGTCGGCAAGCGGCACAAGGTCGAGCCGCGCCAGATCGTCGGCGCGCTGGCCAACGAGGGCGGACTCTCGCGCCAGGACTTCGGCTACATCTCGATCAAGCCGGACTTCTCCGTCGTCGAGCTCCCGGCCGACCTGCCTGCGGGGACCCTCGACCGTCTCGCCGCGACCCGGATCTCCGGCAAGCTCATCGACATCAAGCCCGACAACGGCCCCTTCCGCGGCCGTGCCGGCGGAGGGCACTCCAGGGCTGGCTCGTCGGGTGGCGGTTACAAGGGCAAGAACCCTCGGAGTTGATCGGCTCCCCAACGCGCCGACAGGCCCCCACAACGCGCTGACCGGGCATTTCCTCGTCGAGGAAGTGCCCGGTCAGGCACTTCCGTGACGAGGAAGTGCCCGGTCAGCCTGAGGGGTCAGGCGCTCTTGATCGCGGAGATGTCGAACTCGAGCCTGATCTTGTCGGAGACGAGGACGCCGCCGGTCTCGAGCGCGGCGTTCCAGGTGAGGCCCCAGTCCTTGCGGTTGATGGTGGTCTCGCCCTCGAAGCCGACGCGGACGTTGCCGAAGGGGTCCTGCGCGGAGCCGGTCTGCTCGAACGGGATGGTGACCGACTTGGTGACGTCCTTGATCCGCAGGTCGCCGGTGATGGCCCAGTCGCTGCCGTCGCGCGTCACCTCGGTGGAGACGAACGTCATGGTGGGGTAGGTCTCGGTGTCGAAGAAGTCGCCCGACACGAGGTGGCCGTCGCGGTCGGGGCTGCCGGTCGACACCGTCGTCACGTCGATGGTGAGGTCGACCTTCGAGTCGGACGGGGTGGCCTCGTCGATCGTCGCGGTGCCGGTGAACGCGCCGAACTGGCCGCGCACCTTGGTCACCATGGCGTGGCGGGCGACGAAGCCGAGGCGGCTGTGGCTCACGTCGAGGACGTAGTCACCGGTGAGGTCGGTGATGGCGCTGGTGGGGGCGTCGAAGGCGGTGGTCATGCGGGGACTCCTGGAGGTGGTTGGTAGAAGATTCAACCAGTGTAACGCCCAGCCACCGTTTTCATTCCCGCAACGATCATCTGTGTCGTCAGGCAGCGGCGGCGTGAGCCACCGGAGAGACCGACCAGCGGGCCTCCATGTGCGTGCGACCGGTCGCGTCCGCGACGACTATCCACCTGCAGACCGGCACTCCGGTCATCTCGTGCTTGCTCATGCGACACCTTCCGTTCATCTACTGTTCACCTGAACGTAGCACGCACCCCCTGGCATGTTTCGGTTCTGCCCGTTTTCGGGCAGGGAGTTGGCCGAGCGACTGCGCTGGGTCCATCCTCGACCGATGCCGCGGGGCCCGAGGTGGCGGTCGCGAGCACCAAGGCGCTGACCAACATGTTCCTCGGCTTCGCGCTCCTCGCGCTGCAGCTGGGTCGGGTCCGCGACCTCTCCATCGCCGACGGCAAGCGACTGGTGGCCGGTCTCGAGCGCCTGCCGGGACAGATCGAGGAGATCCTCGCCGGCGAGGAGGCGCTCGTCGCGATCGCGCGGTCGCTGGCCGAGGCGCGCAGCCTGTTCTTCATCGGGCGGGTGCGCGGCTTCCCGGTCGCGCGCGAGGGCGCGCAGAAGTTCAAGGAGATCAGCTATCGCCACGCCGAGGCCTACCAGACCTCCGAGCTGAAGCACGGCCCGCTCGCGCTGATCGACCCGGAGGTGCCGACAGTGGCGGTGGTGCCGCACGACGAGCTCACCGAGCGCAACGTCGGCGCGCTGCACGAGATCGACGCGCGGCACGGTCCGCTCGTGGTGATCACGCACGCTGAGGTCGACCTCGGCGAGGTCGGCGTCCGACGCGTCGACGTCCCGCGCAACGAGCCGGAGCTGGACCCGATCCTGCTCACCATCCCGCTCCAGCTGCTGGCCTACCATGCGGCGCAGCACCTGGGTCACGACATCGACAAGCCGCGCAACCTCGCGAAGTCGGTCACCGTCGAGTGACGAGGTCGGCCGGAAATGGACTGGGCGCCCCTTGCCGCATGGGGTCGTCAAGGGGCGCGCCGCGAGAACGATCCCACCCGCTCTGGGGTCTGTCCGACGATCATGCGAAGTACCGAGCAATCTTGCTCTCCGCTTGAACAACGACCGTCGCAGGCTCAGGTGAAGGTCCAGACCAGCAGCTCGCTCGGTTCCGTGGCCCGCACCCGCTGACCCGGCTCGTCGGTCAGTCGTACGGCATCGCCGCTGCTCAGTGCGACCCCGTCGAGATCCACCGCTCCGGTCACCGCGAACACGTGCTGGCGCGATTCCTCGGGCAGCTCGAGGGACCCTCCGGGCTCCAGCCGCGCCAGCAGCAGGCGCGCACCGCGGACGCCGATCGGGAGCCCCTCACCACCGACCACCTCAGCCAGGCCGGAGCCCGACGACGGCGCCTCGCCCACGACGTACGACGGCTCCGAGCCGGGCGTCGTGGGCGTGATCCACGCCTGGACGAACCGGCAGCGGCCCGATGCGGGGTCGCCGACCTCGCTGTGACGGATGCCGGACCCGGCCGAGAGGACCTGGGCCCGGCCGGCGTCGACGACGTGACGCGCGCCGGTGGAGTCGGTGTGCACGAGTGCCCCCTCGAGCACCCACGTGACGATCTCGAGCTCCGCGTGAGGGTGCTCGAGATAGCCCGCTCCCGGTTCGAGGACGTCGTCGTTGTGGCACACCAGTGGACCGAACCCGAGGTTGGCGGGGTCGTAGTGGGGTCCGAACGAGAAGGAGTGCCTGGTCACGCGGCCCTCGCCGGTCGAGGACGACCTCTGCGAAGCGGCGTACACGGCCCGTGTCATGCCGATATCTTCGCGGATGTGTCTGCCCCGCAAGCCTTCCCCATGCTCCCGCCCGGGTTCCGGTTCGGAACCGGCACGGCGAGCTACCAGATCGAGGGGGCGGCGGACGCGGACGGGAGGGGCCCGAGCATCTGGGACACCTTCAGCGCCGAGCCCGGACGGATCGCCGACGGCAGCACCGGCGAGGTCGCGTGCGACCACTACCACCGGGTCGAGGACGACGTCGCGCTGATGAAGGAGCTCGGCACCGGCGGCTACCGCTTCTCGATCGCCTGGCCCCGCATCCAGCCCCTGGGGCGCGGGCCGGCCAACGAGAAGGGCCTGGCGTTCTACGACCGGCTCATCGACACGCTCCTGGCCCACGGCCAGCAGCCGATGGTGACGCTCTACCACTGGGACCTGCCGCAGGCGCTCGAGGAGGACGGCGGCTGGCTCAACCGTGACACCGTCGACCGCTTCGCCGACTATGCCGCCATCGTGGGCGCGAGGTTCGCCGACCGGGTGGAGCACTGGGTGCCGGTCAACGAGCCCAACGTCGCATCGATCCTGGGCTACGGCACGGGCACGCACGCCCCGGGCAAGAAGCTGCTCCTCGACTGCCTGCCAGCCGCGCACCACCTGCTGCTGGCGCACGGCCGTGCCGCGATCGAGCTGCGCAGGGCGGGCGCCACGTCGGTCGGCTGCGCCAACAACCACTCACCCATCTGGCCCGCCAGCGACGACGACGCCGACGTGGGCATCAGCAAGATCTTCGACGCCCTCTGGAACGGCATGTTCCTCGAGCCGATGCTGCTGGGGCGCTACCCGCTCGACCTGATGCCGCTGTTCGACGACGTCATGCAGCCCGGGGACCTCGCCACCATCCGGCAGCCTCTCGACTTCTACGGCGTCAGCTACTACAGCCCCCTGAGGGTCGCTGCTGCCGACGAGGAGTCGGACATCCCCTTCGACTTCCGCCCGGTCGTGGGCTACCCGGCCACCGAGTCCGGCTGGCCGATCGTGCCCGATGCCCTGCGCGAGTGGCTCGTCACCTTCCGCGCCCGCTACCGCGCCGCCCTGCCGCCGATCTACATCACCGAGAGCGGGGCCAGCTTCGGCACCGGCCCCGACGAGCACGGGGTCGTCGACGACCACCAGCGCATCGACTACCTCCGCACCCATCTCGGTGCGGTGTCCGAGGCGATCGTCCGCGGCGTCGACGTCCGCGGCTACTACTGCTGGTCCCTGATGGACACCTTCGAGTGGTCCGAGGGCTTCACCCAGCGCTACGGCCTGGTCCACGTCGACTTCGAGACGCTGGCGCGGACCCCGAAGAGCTCCTTCCACTGGTATGCCGACCTGCTCGCCGCGCAGCCCCAGCACCTGTAGCCGGTCGCCCGAGGCCCCAGGTCCACCGGAGGCCACCGATAGGCTCGCTGCATGAGCAGTCGGCGGGTCGTGTTCGTGGTGGGCTCCGGCCGCAGCGGCACCAGCACGATGGCCGGGACGCTCCGCACGCTCGGCCTGCACGTGCCCCAGCCCGAGGTGCTGGCCGACGCGACCAACCCCAAGGGCTTCGGGGAGCCGCGCTGGGTGGTCGACCTGCACGCCGAGCTGCTGGCGCGCAGCAACGTGCAGGTCTCCGACGCCCGTCCGCGTGCCTGGCTCGACGCCGGCACCACCAGCGGTGACCACGCCACCCGCGAGCGCGTGACGACGTGGCTCGAGGAGCAGTTCTCCCTCGCCGACGAGCTCGTCGTCAAGGACCCGCGGGCGGCCTGGTTCCTCGGCCTCTGGCGCGCGGCCGCCGACCGCTGTGACGCCACGTCGTCCTACGTCACGATGCTCCGGCCGGTGACCGAGGTGGTCGGCTCCAAGCAGTCCCACTACGGCCGGGTCGGCGCGGGCTCCGACGAGGGAGCCGTGACCCGGACGGCGGCCTGGGTCAACATGATGCTCCACACCGAGCGCGCCACCCGCGGCCAGCAGCGCGCGTTCGTCCGCTACGGCGACCTCCTCGACGACTGGACGCGTCCGGTCTTCGCCCTCGGTGAGGCCTTCGACCTCGCCGGGGTGAAGACCGCGATGGCCGTCGACATCGCCGAGGTGCACCGGTTCATCGACCCGTCGCTGCGACGCGCCACGACGACCTGGGACGACATCGGCGTGCCGGCGCGGTTGCGCGAGCTCGCCGACGAGACCTGGCAGGCCCTCGACGCGATCGCCGGTCGACGACTCGGCTCAGCACCAGCAGTGGTGCGATGAGCTGCGCTCCGCCTACGCCGCGCAGTACGCCGAAGCGGAGGCCTTCGCCCACTCCACCGTGCTGGCCCAGCGGCGCAGGGCCGCTGCCGACGCGCGGCGCGAGGCGGCCGGGCAACCGTCCGGCCCCCGGGGGCCACGCACCGGCGCGGACCGGGTGCCTCACGCCGTACGGGCGATCGTGCCGCCGGTGGCGCGCCAGAAGCTGCGCCGGGCGCTGGGTCGCGAGCGTCCCGGAGGACCCGCGTGAGGCCCGACATCGCCTCGCTCGAGAGCGACCCGGACTACGACGTGACGTGGCCGTGGAGCTCGGACGAGCCGCTGGCGCCGGGGCTGACCTGCGTCTTCCGGGTCCGCAACGAGGCGCGCAACCTGCCGTGGGTGCTCCCGCCGATCTTCTCCGCCGTGCAGCACGTCCTGCTCGTCGACAACGGCTCCGACGACGGCACCGCCGACGTCGCGCGCCGGGTCGCCGAGGAGTGCGGGGCACGCGAGCGACTGACGGTCCTCGACTATCCCCACCGGGTGGCCCGCGCCGGCAGCGAGCACCTCGCCACCCCGGCCACGAGCGTCCACTCGTTGACCCACTTCTACAACTGGTGCTTCTCCCACGTCCGCACGACCTACTCGATGAAGTGGGACGGCGACATGGTGCTCACTCCCGAGGGGGCCGGGATCCTGCGCGACCTCTCGTGGCAGCTCGAGCCGACCCGTGCGATCGTCGCGATGCCCCGCCACCCGCTGACGGTCGTCGACGAGTCCACGGGCTGGCTCGACCTGTCGCTGCGGTTCCTCGAACCCTGGGTCTACCCGATGGGCCCGGACTTCACCTTCGTGAAGGCCTTCGACTGGGAGCTGCGCGAGTTCCCCCCGGGCGTGGAGCGCCTCGTGCTGCAGCAGGGGCTGTGCGTCGAGGTGAAGTGGCTCGACGCCGACGAGTACGCCCACTGGCGCCGCGACGGCGTCGACTTCACCAACACCCGCCTCTACCGCAAGCTGCGTGAGTTCGAGGTGGACCAGGCCATCCGCAACGGTGACCCCGAGGCCCTCGGCGGGCTGGTGAAGGTGACGGCGCCCCCCGGCGTCCACGTGATCGACCACGTCAGCCGAGACTGGTTGTGGCGCCAGCCGCGCCCGCTGGTCCAGCACTCGCTGCCCTCCGCCCTGAAGCACCGAGACCTGAAGGAGCGCGCGCGGCCGTGACGCATCCCCTCGACGACGTACGCCTGCCCGGACCCACGCTGGTGCTGGTCGACGACTCCGACGGCCTGGCGCTCGATGCGCTGCAGGGCATCGAGGACGTGCGCGGCATCGATCCGCAGGTCGTGACGCTGTCCGGGCTGAGCGGTCCGCTGAAGGGCTGGGGATCCGTGCTCGTCGTGGCCGCCGACAGGGCTCGGTTGCGCCGGATGGCGAGTGCGGTCCCCCTCCTCGGTCAGTGCAAGGTCGTCGCCTGCTGGCTCACCGACGCACCCACGCCCTGGGTGCTCGTGCCGAGACCCGAGTGGCCCCGCCTGATGCACTTCGCCGCCCGCGAGGCCGGCGACCGCGGCGTGCTCACCGTCCTGCGCTTCACCTCCGGTGCGCGCGCCCAGCTCGTCGTGATGGAGATGGCGCGCCAGGCGGCCGGGCCCGGCGACACCACGCACGGCGGTCTCGTGGTCTCCTACGCCGGTCGTCCCGCCGCGCCGGGCCTCGACGCCCGCAGCGTGATGCTGCCCGACGTCACCGGCGCCGACGACGCGGAGCGCGACGTGCCGCCCGACGTCGTGATCGCCCGCCGCGGCGCCACCTCCCAGCAGGTCGTGGGCGAGCACCACGTCATCGATCGGTCGCCGACCGTGGTCACCGATCCCGGGCCCGAGCCGGTGGACGAGCGGGTCTTCAACCCCACCGGCTTCCGCAAGGACTGGGACCACCCGGTCGTCGACCTCGCCCGACTGGTCACGGGCTCGGGCCGGGGCGCGGTCACCGAGGGCGTCGTCGCTGCGGCCCGCGCCTTCCAGGGCGTCCGGCTCTCGCCCGAGACCACGACCGCCGACCTCCTCGCGCTCGCGATCTCGGGGGTCCCGCTGGAGACCGGTGGGGTCATCGACGTCGCCCCACCGCTGGCGGCCGCCCTCGACGTGAAGGTCGACCTCGCCGACGCGCTGCGCCGCGAGGAGCACAGCCTGGCCGTGCGCCGGGCCGCCTTCGACCACCACTCCACGCTCGCCTGGCGCTCCGCGCTGGCCTCGCGCGCCGGCGTACGACACGTCGCGCTGCCCGCGGTCAGCGCGCTGCTGGCCACCAGACGCCCCGAGATGCTCGACTTCGCGTTGCGGCAGGTCGCGCGCCAACGTGGCGCGGAGGTGGAGCTGGTCCTCGCCGCGCACGGCTTCGAGCCCGACCGCGACGCCGTACGCCGCGCCTTGGGCGACCGCCCGCACCAGGTCCTCACCTTCGATGAGTCCACCTTCTTCGGCGACGTCCTGACGGCCGCTGCGCACGCGGCCTCCAGCGAGGTGGTGCTGAAGATCGACGACGACGACTGGTATGCGCCCGACGCCGTCCACGACCTGCTCATGGCACGCCGCTTCTCCGGCGCGGACGTCGTCGGGATGCCGTCGGAGTTCGTCTACCTCCACCCCAACGAGCACCGCGACGGCCTCACGGTGCGACGCAACCACCCGTCGGAGATCTTCGCCCGCTTCGTGGCCGGCGGCACCCTCCTGCTCGACCGCGGCCTGCTGCGCTCGCTCGGCGACTTCCGTCGGGTCCGCAAGTACGTCGACGCGCAGCTGCTCGCGGGCGTCGAGGCGGCCGGTGGTCGGATCTATCGCACGCACGGCCTCGGCTACGTCCTGCGGCGCACCGGCCGGGGACACACCTGGCAGCGCGACGACGAGGAGTTCCGTCGACCTGACATCGTGGCCTCGGAGTGGAAGGGGTTCCAGCCCAGCCTGGCGCTGGAGGTCGATCCGCTCGACCTGCCCGGCGTCCACCAGGTCGCCGGTGCGGACGGGGGTGTGTGAGTGTCTCGACAACCGGTGGTGCGGCACAACGACTGGGGTGTGCTGACTCCGCCCGAGCTCGGTGACTGGGAGCCGACGATGTCGGTGAGCGTGGTCGTCCCGACCTTCAACTACCACCGCACGCTTCCCTACGTGCTGGCCGGGCTCGCGGCGCAGTCCTATCCCGCGCACCTGCTCGAGGTCCTCGTCGTCGACGACCAGAGCTCGCCGGCCCAGGAGCTCCCCGAGGTCCGCCCGGACCGGACCCGGCTGATCCGGGTCGAGGAGGGGTGGGGGCGCGCCAACGCGTGCCACCTCGGAGCGCTCGAGGCCGACGGCGACGTCCTGCACTGGTATGACGCGGACATGCTTCCCCACCGCGAGGAGGTGGAGGCGCACGCCCGCTGGCACCACCTCATCGACTACGCCGTGCCCGGCGGCGACAAGCGATTCGTCGATCCGACGTCGCTGTTCGACCTCGACCCCGCCGCCGTCCGCGACCGGGTGGCGGCAGGCGGCGCGGCCGACCTCTTCCGCGGCGAGGAGCACGAGCCGCACCAGTGGGTCGAGGACTACTGGGCCAAGACCGACGACCTGCGCGCCGCAGGACCGCGCGCGCAGCGCTTCCACATCGGGATGACCGGGTCGGTGTCGAAGGCGCTCTACGCCGACTCCGCCGGCTTCGACCGCACCCTGCGACTCGGCGAGGACATGCACCTGGGTCACTCGCTCGCCCAGGCAGGTGGCGTCTTCGTCGTCGAGCGGGCCGCGAAGAGCTGGCACCTCGGCCGCTCGCAGGTGCTGCGCCGCGCCGAGCAGGTCAACCGCTACAACGACCCCTACCTGGCCGACCTGGTGCCGACGATGCGTCCCAAGCGCAACCGCCGCGGCCGCGCCTACCAGGTGCCCTACCTCGAGGTGGTCGTCCCCGCCGGCCCCGCCGACGAGACGGTCCACCTGGTCGACTCGCTGCTCGACGGCGACGTGCCCGACCTGCGCGTCCTGCTCGTCGGCCCCTGGGGCACGGTGCACGACGATCGCGTCCAGCCGGTCGAGGACCCGGTGCTCGAGACCCGCATCGTCCACCGCTCCTACCTCCACGAGCCGCGTGTGCGCCTGGTGGAGTCGGCTCCCGCCTCGACCGACGCCGAGTTCGTGCTGACGCTGCCCGACCTGTCGCTCGCTCCGCTGCCGTCGACGCTGGCGGCCCTCCTCGACGACCTCGACCGCACCCACCACGGTGCCCGCCTGCTGTCGTACGACACCGGCGTGCAGGCGCGGCTCGAGCGCACGTCCGCGCTCGCCCGGGTCGCGCGCCTCGCCGGCGCCGGCGACGACCGCCACGCGCTGCTGGACGAGTCCTTCGGGACCAAGACCTATGCCGCGACGGCGGTCGGCTTCGTGCCGGTCGAGGTGCGCGACGTCGAGCGCTTCAGCCTCGGCGCCCGGCCACCCATGGACCCGGTGAAGTCGGAGAAGCGGCTGCTGAAGGTGCTCGGCAGGACCGACGCGCTGCCCGACCCGGGGGTCGTGGCCCCGCCCGCCGTGGTGGTCGAGGACGCCGAGAACAAGCGCGGGATCTTCGGCCGTCGCCGCTAGTCGCCGCCGAAGAGGTCGCGGGTGTAGACCCGGTCGGCCACGTCGGCGAGCTCCTCGACCATCCGGTTGGCCACGATCAGGTCCACGCGCTCCTTGAACGAGGCCAGATCGCTGGTGACCTCCGAGCCGAACCACGAGTCGGTCCCCAGCTCGGGCTCGTAGACGACGACCTCGACGCCCTTGGCCTTGAGCCGCTTCATGATCCCCTGCACCGAGGACTCGCGGAAGTTGTCCGAGCCGGCCTTCATGATCAGCCGGTGGATCCCGACGACCGTCGGGCCCCGGTCGAGGATGTCGAAGGCGATGAAGTCCTTGCGCGTGGTGTTGGCGTCGACGATCGCCGAGATCAGGGTCTGCGGCACGTCGGTGTAGTTGGCCAGCAGCTGCTTGGTGTCCTTGGGCAGGCAGTAGCCGCCGTAGCCGAAGGACGGGTTGTTGTAGTGGCTGCCGATGCGGGGGTCGAGGCCGACGCCGTCGATGATCGCGCGGGAGTCGAGGCCGCGGGAGAGCGCGAAGGAGTCGAGCTCGTTGAAGTAGGCGACGCGCATCGCGAGGTAGGTGTTGGCGAAGAGCTTGATGGCCTCGGCCTCGGTGGGGTCGGTGAAGAGCACCGGTATGTCACGGGCGTCGGCACCGCCCACGAGCAGGTCGGCGAAGGCGCGGGCCCGCTCGGAGATCTCGCCCACGACGATGCGCGGCGGGTGCAGGTTGTCGTGCAGCGCCTTGCCCTCGCGCAGGAACTCGGGGGAGAAGATGACGTTGGCCATGCCCAGGCGCTGACGTACGTCGTCGATGTAGCCCACCGGGACGGTCGACTTCACGACCATCGTGGCCCGCGGGTTGATGCGGTGGACCTCACGCATCACGAGCTCGATCGTGGACGTGTCGAAGTAGTTGGTCGACTCGTCGTAGTTGGTCGGCGTCGCGATGATCACGAAGTCGGCGTCCGCGTGCGCCTCGACCGGGTCCGTGGTGAACGTGAGGTCCAGGTCCTCGTGGGCGAGGAAGCGGCGAGATGTCGTCGTCGTGGATCGGGCTCTCGCCGCGCCGGAGCATCTCGATCCGGTCGGACTCGACGTCGAGGCCGACCACGGTGTTGTGGCGGGCCAGCAGCACCGCCATGGACAGGCCGACATAACCGAGTCCGGCGACGGAGATCGTGGTGGTCACCCGCCCAGTCTGCAGGAGACGAAGGGCGAGGTCCCCCGTGGGACCCCGCCCTCCGTCACGCAGTCGCGAGGCGGATCAGCCGCGGTCGCTGAGGCGGCCTATTTGGCAACCACCGGGTACCCGGTGGTTGGCGTGCTTGTCGACCGTTGCAACGGTCGATAAGCGTGCGGAGAGGGCAGGCGGACACCACTCACGGCACGGACCGAGCCCGAGTTGGCTGGGGCTGGCAGGGTTGCTGCATGGGAATGATGAAGAAGGCAGGCGCTCTCGCAATCGCCAAGAAGGTCTACGACGAGGCGCGCAAGCCGCACAACCAGGCCAAGATCAAGGAAGCGGCGCGCAAGCTGCAGGAGCGCCGCCAGCGCCCTCGCTGACTCAGCGTCGCCGAGACCAGGCCGGCGGGAACACGCAGAACTCGTTGCCCTCGGGGTCCGCCAGCACTGTCCACCGCGGTCGGTCCCGCAGGTAGGTCGCGCCTCGTGCGAGCAGCTCGCCCACGTCTGCTCGCACGGCGAGGCCGGTCAAGGTCCAGCAGTTGTGCTCCGACTCGTACGTCGGGCCGGTGCCGAACAGCCCGCCCCACCAGCTCGCCTGCGCTTCTGCACCACGGCAGTCGATGCCGATGCCGTGGAGGCGGTAGCCGGAAAGTCGATCGGTGGGGCGGATGAAGGCACAGAAGTCGTTGCCCTCGGGGTCGGCCATCCGGGCCAGCCCAGGCCCGCCTGCTCGGCTGCTGCGGTCACGCCGGCACCTCGAGAGACGAGGTCGTCGACCGATGCGCAGTAGATGTCGAGGTGGACACGGTTGTTCGCGGTGCGTGGTCGGTCGACCCGATTGATCCAGAGGGTGTGGCGACCGGTGGGACCGCTCAGCTCCGCCGGGGGCCCGGGATCGGTGATCTCAAGACCGCCGACGGCTGCCCAGAACGACGACATCGCGGCCACGTCGAGCGCGTCGACGCACAGGTCCTGCCAGGTCACGAGAGCCACGGGCCGAGTCCAGCGGCACGCCTCGGCCGTTGCCCCCACGCAAAGGCGCCGAGCCCGACGAGCACGGGCCACAGCGCGAGGCGTTCGAGCGCGCCCGCGGCCCGCTCGTCACCGGCGACGATGAAGCCGACGGCCGCCGCAGCGGTGACCAGACCGGTCACTAGCAGGCCCTTGGCCAGCCTCGGCCGGACGTGCTTCAGGCGGTGCCCCAGCACCAGCAGCGCGAGCGGTTGTGCGACGAACAGTGGAGTCGCGGCCAGCGCGTGGAGCGCGGCATCCTGGTCCAGCGGCGCCAGCCCCGTGGCGTACGAGCTCACCCCTGAGACGACCAGCAGTCCGGTCACCCACGGCCCCAGCGGCTTCGCGAGCAGCAGTGCACCGCCGGCCAGCAGCACGCCGTAGCCCATGAAGGACCCGTTCATCACCGCGTGGCGCGGGGAGCAGTAGCCCTCGGAGCATCCCACCTCGCCGAGCTTGCTCACCGAGTCGGACACGAAGCTGTAGCCGCCAGTGGTTGCGGCCGCAGTGACGAACTCCGTCGCGATGTACGTCGGGCGCAGCAGGAAGGCGAGCGCGCCGACCTGGGCGGCGCGGAAGCGGGCGGGGGGCACGGGGTCAACGTAGTCGTCCGGGCACACTGGTCCGGTGGACCTCCAGCGATTCGTGGCAGCACAGGACGGCCGTGACACCTACGCACTGGCCCTCGACGAGCTGCGCGCGGGGCGCAAGCGGACGCACTGGATGTGGTTCGTCTTCCCGCAGCTCGCGGGCCTCGGGTTCACCCTCACCTCGCGCGCCTTCGCCATCGCTGACCTCGACGAGGCACGGGACTACCTCGACCACGAGGTGCTGGGCCCGCGGCTGCGGGAGTGCTGCCGGGCGCTGCTGGCGCTCGAGGATCGGACAGCGGAGCAGGTCTTCGGCGTGATCGACGCGGTCAAACTGAGGTCGTCGATGACCCTCTTCGTCCACGCGGCCCCGGACGAGGACGTCTTCGGCGAGGTGCTCGCCCGATTCCACGAGGGTCTGGAGGACGAGCGGACGGTTCGGTTGCTCGACCACCGCTGGGGGTGGGGAACCGTTGCCACGGAGGGACGAATGAACATAGGACTGAGGCATGACCACGACACCGATGGAGCCCGACCCCAACCCCGAAATCGTCCCGTCGGGCGACCCCGCGCTGGATCCGATCGACCCCGCCCAGGCGCCAGATGCGCCGGTCCCTGAGACGCAGCCGACTCCCCTTCCGTAGGCGCGCCCGCGGACCTGCCTATGCTCGCGGGATGACCATCCTGCAGCCGACCGACCTGACCCACGCAGCCATGCTCGGCCTCGGCGTCTACC
Organism: uncultured Actinomycetota bacterium; assembly: GCA_963806925.1. Classification (GTDB taxonomy): domain Bacteria; phylum Actinomycetota; class Actinomycetes; order Propionibacteriales; family Nocardioidaceae; genus Nocardioides. Next base: position 263,201 of record CAWEAI010000014.1, read on the forward strand.
GGCCCGAGCGGGTCGTCACCAACGACGAGATCTGCGAGGTCCTGGACTCCACCGACGAGTGGATCGAGTCGAGGTCGGGGATCAGGACGCGTCGCTTCGCCGGTGAGCACGAGACGCTGATCGCGATGTCGACGGCGGCAGCCCGTGGCGCGATGGCTGCCGGCGGCGTCACCCCGGAGCAGGTCGGCTGCGTCATCGTCGCCACCTCCACGCACCCGGAGCACACCCCGGCCGCGGCACCGCAGGTCGCGACCGCGCTGGGCCTCGACGCCGCAGCGGCCTTCGACATCTCGGCCGGGTGTGCAGGCTTCTGCCACGCTCTCAACCTGGCGTCGTCGATGGTGCGATCCGGTGCCGAGCGCCACGTCCTGGTGATCGGGGTCGAGCAGCTGAGCCGGTTCATGGACCCGACCGACCGCGGGACCGCGTTCATCTTCGCCGACGGGGCGGGTGCGGTCGTCGTGGGACCCGCCGACGCGACCGGCATCGGGCCGACGGCCTGGGGGTCCGACGGCTCGCAGTCGCACGTCATCACCCAGACCCCGAGCTGCCTCGGTGGCCATTCAGAGATCGACCCCGTGGTGCAGATGGAGGGGACGGCGGTCTTCCGCTGGGCGCCGTTCGCGATGGCCGAGGTCGCCCACGAGGCGCTGCGCCTCGCCGGGGTCGGCGTCGAGGACCTCGACGCCTTCATCCCGCACCAGGCCAACCTGCGGATCACCCAGACCTTGTCGCGCAACATCAAGCTCCCCGAGTCGGTCGCCGTCGCGACCGACGTCATCGACTCCGGCAACACGTCCGCCGCATCGGTGCCCCTCGCGATGGAGGCGATGCTGCGCACGGGCCAGGCGTCCCCCGGTGACACCGCGCTCCTGATCGCCTTCGGTGCCGGCCTGAGCTATGCCGGTCAGGTCGTGGCGCTGCCGCCGGTCGCCTGAGGGTCGGCTCAGTCTCGCGTCCTCGTCGCCAGTCGGTCGGCCACGATCGCCCACACGTCCGGGTCGAACCCCATGCCGAGGTGGGTCGAAGCGATCTCGACGTGCTCCGCCGACGGACTCGTGTGGTCGAGGCAGGCCTGCCACGACACGATGCCGTCGCGGCGGGAGAACATGATCGTCAGCGGCACCTGGATGGGCGTGGTCTCGTCGAGCGCCCGGACCGCCCGGTGGCCGTCGGGGTCCGGTCCGCGACGGTAGGCGCGCGCGACCGTCGTGTAGGTCGGTCCGCTGACCGGCGTGCCGTAGGTGATCACCCGGCGTACGGCGTCCGGGTGCCGGCGCGCCACCTCGCGGGCGATCACGCCGCCGAGGCTCCATCCGACCAGCGACGCGGGTGAGCCCTTCGCCTCGACCAGCTCGACCACGCGCTCGGCCAGCCGCTCGATGTCACCGGTGGTGCTGCCGATGTTGGTGCCGAAGCCCCAGCCGCGGGCGTCGTGGCCGAGGCGCCGCAGGTAGCTCCGCAGCGGCGCTCCGGAGACCTCGGGCGCCTTCCAGCCCGGGATGTCGATGACGAGGTGCCCGTCGCCGCGAGGCGCCGACGCCAGTCGGGGCAGGGCACCGACCAGCCGGGCTGCGTCGAGCGCGGCGCCGAGCTCCCCCAGCGCCAGCCGGGTGCGGGGCGGACCGCTGGGGGTGCCCAGGGACACCGCGTCGGTCCGGGCGCGCGCCCGTGAACGGAGGCCGGCGGTGGCCATCAGGGAGTCGGCAGTCGGGCGAGGCACCATGACAGGAACCGTACGTCGTGGCCGGCTCGGGTGTGGCGGTCACCACAGTCGTAGGGGACAGTGGGCGGATGACCCACCTGGCCGACGACCCGGCAGACCTCTCGGCCAGCACGGCGCTCGCGACCCCGCTCGACCTCCTGCTGGTCGACGCCGGTGCCAGCCCGTTCCGTCGGTTCGTCCCGGGGATGTCGGGGATCAGGTTCGGCGCCGGGCTGGCCCGCCACCCTCGGGTGGTGGCCAGGCGCGCTGCGGGACTGGCCCACGAGCTGACCAGGGTGGGACTCGGCAGCTCCCGCCTCGCGGCAGCCGAGAAGGACCGTCGCTTCAGCGACGAGGCGTGGACGAAGAACCCCGCCTTCAAGCGCACCCTGCAGACCTACCTCGCCGTCGGCGAGGCGGCCCGTGGCCTGGTCGACGACGCCGACCTGGGGTGGGGCGACGACCAGCGGATGCGCTTCATCGTCGACAACCTCGTGGACGCGGCAGCGCCCAGCAACAACCCGTTCCTCAATCCCCAGGTGATCAAGCGGACGCTCGACACCGGTGGGGGCAACCTCCTGGCCGGCGGCCGGAGGTTCGTGAAGGACTTCGCCACCGCACCCCGCGTGCCGTCGATGGTGGAGGCCGACGCCTTCGAGGTCGGCCGCGACATCGCGGTCACGCCCGGGGCCGTGGTGCTGCGCACCGACGTCTTCGAGCTCATCCAGTACACCCCGCAGACCCCCAGGGTCCGCTCGGTGCCGATGCTGATCGTGCCGCCCACCATCAACAAGTACTACGTGATCGACCTGGCCGAGCAACGGTCGCTGGTCGAGCACCTCGTCCGCAGTGGCCAGCAGGTCTTCTGCATCTCGTGGCGCAACCCCGACGTACGGCATGCCGACTGGGGACTGGACACCTACGGCCGGGCGATCCTGGAGGCGATGGAGGCGTGCGAGGACATCGGCAGGCAGGACAGCACCGCGCTGTTCGCCATCTGCTCCGGCGGGATGATCGCCTCCATGGTGGTGGCCCACCTCGCCGAGATCGGCGAGCAGGACCGCGTCGCCTCCTACAGCCTCGCCGTCACGGTCCTGGACCAGGAGCGGGCCGGTGTCACCAGCGCGCTGATGTCCCACAAGGCTGCTGCGGCCTCCACCCAGGCGTCGAGGGACAAGGGCTATCTCGACGGTCGTACGCTGGCCGAGGTCTTCGCCTGGCTGCGGCCCAACGACCTGATCTGGAACTACTGGGTCAACAACTACCTGATGGGCCACGCCCCCAAGGCCTTCGACATCCTCTACTGGAATGCCGACTCGGTGAGGATGACTGCCGCCATGCACCGCGACTTCATGGACCTCGCGATGCGCAACGCACTGGTGCAACCGCGCGCGGCGACGATGCTCGGGAGCAAGGTCGACCTCGGCAGGATCACGACGGACTCCTACGTGGTGGCCGGGATCGCCGACCACCTGTGCAAGTGGGAGTCCTGCTACCAGACCACACAGCTCTTCGGCGGCGACACCAGGTTCGTGCTGTCCACGAGCGGCCACATCGCCGCGATGGTCAACCCGCCGGGCAATCCGAAGGCGAGCTTCCAGACCGCGCCGTCGGGCGGTGGCCGGAAGGGGACCGACAACCCCGAGGACACCGAGCAGTGGCTGAGCCACGCGGTCACGGTCCGGGGCAGCTGGTGGGACGACTGGGTGGAGTGGCTCTCGGCCCGCAGCGGCGAGGAACGCGCCAAGCCACGCAAGCTCGGCAACGCCGCCCACCGACCGCTGGACCCTGCGCCCGGCACCTACGTCCATGACCGTTGAGGCCGCGGGGTCGAGCGCCGCCGACCACGTCCGAAACGTCGTGGTGCGCGGCCTCACCGCTCGCGTCTCGGTGCGCCCCGGTGTGGGTCCCTACACCGACAGCCCCCCTCTGCTGCTCTGCAACGGGATCGGCGTCAGCCTGGAGGCACTGCAGCCGCTGGTCGACCACCTGCACCCCGAGCGCGGCCTGGTGCGCTTCGACGTCCCCGGTGTCGGCGGGTCGCAGCTGCCCCCGTTCCCCTATCCCATCGCCGCCCTGGCCTCCTGGGTGACGGCGCTGATGGCGAGGCTGGGTCATCGCCGCTTCGACGTCCTCGGCCTGTCCTGGGGCGGTGGTCTGGCACAGCAGCTCGCGGTGCAGTCGCCGCGTCGCGTACGCCGGGTGGTGCTGGTCGCGACCGGCACCGGAGCCCTCATGGTGCCCGCCCACCCGCGGGTGCTGAAGATCATGTCGACACCACGACGCCACCGCGACCCTGCCTATGCGGCCCGGGTGGCCCCCGAGATCTACGGCGGATCGATGCGTACGCACCCGGCGCGCGGCGCGGCGCTGCTGCACGACGCGACCCGCTCGGGCCCGAAGCGCGGCTACTACTACCAGCTGGCCGCGATGGCCGGCTGGACGAGCCTGCCGTTCCTGCGGCTGCTGCGGCAGCCGACCCTGGTGATGGGTGGCGACGACGACCCGATCATCCCCGTCGCCAACCCCAGGCTGCAGGCCGCGCTGATCCCGCACGCGCAGCTCCACCTCTACCGCGGAGGACACCTCGGCATCCTGACCGAGGCCGACGAGCTCGCACCTGTCATCGACACGTTCCTGGATGGACACGGCCCCGACGAGGAGAACCCCTGATGAGCACGACCGACGACCTGGGACTCGACGACTCCCCCTCCTCCGACTTCCTCGGCTTCGAGCTGCTGCTCGGCGAGGAGGACCGCGACCTGCTCAGCCGCGTACGTGCGTTCATGTCACGCGAGGTCGAGCCGATCATCAACGACCACTGGACCCGCGCGACGTTCCCGCACGAGCTGGTCCCGGGCATCGCGGATCTCGGCATCGCGGGCCTGGCCTACGACGGACCCGGCTGCCCCGGCCGTGGGGCGCTCGTCGACGGCATGGTCATGATGGAGCTCGGCCGGGTCGACCCGTCGATCGCCACGTTCATGGGCGTGCACGGTGGCCTGGCGATGGGCTCGATCAACCTCTGCGGCTCCGACGAGCAGCGCGAGCGCTGGTTGCCGGCGATGGCCCGGATGGAGCTGATCGGTGCATTCGGGCTGACCGAGCCCGACGTCGGCTCGGCGATCTCGGCGGGTCTGGCCACCAGCGCCCGGCGCGATGGGGACGGGTGGGTCCTCAACGGGGAGAAGAAGTGGATCGGCAACGCCGCCTTCGCCGATCTCGTGATCATCTGGGCGCGTGACGAGGAGGACGACCAGGTCAAGGGATTCGTGGTCGAGAAGGGCAGCGAGGGGATGACGTTCGACAAGCAGGAGGACAAGATCGCCCTGCGGGTCGTGCAGAACGCCGAGATCCACCTCCGCGACGTCTTCGTCCCGGAGGCCAACCGGCTGCAGGGGGCGACGAGCTTCCGCTCCACCTCGGACGTGCTGCGTGTGACACGGATGAGCGTGGCCTGGTCGGCGGCCGGTTGTGCTCGCGGCGCGTTCGAGCACGCGCTGCGCTACACCAAGCAGCGCGAGCAGTTCGGTCGGCCGATCGCCTCCTTCCAGATGGTGCAGGACCTCCTCGTCAAGATGCTCAGCAACGTCACGGCCTCGACAGCGATGAACGTACGCGCCTCACAGCTCCAGGACGCGGGCCTGCTCCGCGACGAGCACGCCTCACTGTGCAAGGCCCATGCGACGGTACGGATGCGCGAGGCGGTGGGCTGGGCGCGCGAGGTCCTCGGCGGCAACGGCATCCTGCTCGAGCACCACGTGGGCCGCTTCGTCGCGGACGCCGAGGCCATCTACTCCTACGAGGGCACCCGCGAGATCAACACCCTGATCGTCGGACGGGCCATCACGGGCGAGAGCGCCTTCGTCTGATGAGGTGAGGACCACCGTGCGCCGGGGCCCGGCCGGGACTCCTCCACAGGTGCCGCAGGGACGGTGGCCGGTGTCGGTAGCGCCCGATAGGATCGAACACATGTTCGACACACTGGATGGTCTCGACGCAGCCGGGCTCCTGGCCCTGGCGGGTGAGGCGGTGCGGGCGCGTCGGTCGGCGGAGGTCCACGACCTCGAGGTCCTCGCGCAGTGGGCGGTGGTGCACTCGGTCGACCCGACCCAGGGGCCCGAGGGTGCTGCGGCGAGGCGGGTGGGTGACGTGCTGGTCCAGGTCGGTGGTGTCGGCACCCCGGGCGTGCAGGACTTCTGCCTCGGTGAGATCGCCCTGGCTCGCAGCACCGGGGTGATGTCGTCTCGCAACGCGCTCGCTGACGTGCTGGACCTGCAGCACCGGCTCCCGCTGACGTGGGCGGTGTGCTCGCGTGGTGGCTGCGAGCCGTGGCTCGCGCGTCGGGTCGCGAGGCTCTCGCGCCACCTCGGTGTGGACGCGGTCGCGCTGGTCGACTCGGCGATGTCACGCATGATCGCCACCGAGTCCGCCCCCCGGGTCCTGGAGGTCGCCGAGGCCAAGGTCATCGAGGCCGACCCCGCACTGCACGAGCACAGGTGCGAGGAGCAGCGTCGTCGCCGCTACGTCGGTCTCGGGCGCACCGACGAGTTCGGGCTCCGGATCCTCATCGCGCGTCTCGACGCCGGTGACGCGGTCGCGGTGCAGGCCATCGTGTGCCGGGTCGCGGAGATCATCGCGCCACGTCACGCCGAGGCCACCCCTGATGAGCTCCGCGCGCTGGCACTCGCGTGGCTCGCCCGCCCCGCCGAGCTGTTCACCCTGCTCCTCGAACACACGCAGCGACCCCGACCCGACGCGACCCCGAGCCCGAGTCAGACCCCGAGTCAGAACCAGCACCGAAGCCGAGCCAGAGCCGGGGTCGGTGTCGCGTGCTCTGGCGTTGCCTGTCGAGCTCCTCGATGCGCTGCGTGGCGTCGACCTCACCCCCCTCGCGCCCAAGGCCGTGCTGCACGTCCACCTCCACGAAGCCGCACTGCATGCGGGAGGACCGGACGGCACCGACGGTGTCGCCCGCGTCGAGGGCCTCGGGCCGCTCGCCCTGACCCGGCTCGCCGAGCTCCTCGCCCGGACCGCCTTGAAGGTCCAGCCCGTGAAGGACCTCTGCGACCGGGTCTCCTACACCGCCTACGAGCACCCCGAGTCCCTGCGTGACCAGGTCCACCTGATCACCGGCGGTGACTACTGGCCCTACGCGAGCTCCACCAGCCGCCACGTCGACCTCGACCACCCCACCCCCTACGACCACCACGCGACGCGCACGAGCACGGATCCCGGTGCTGGTCGAGAGCCCCCACCGGCCCAGACCGGGTCCCACAACTCCGGACCCCTCGGGCGGCGACACCACCGCTGGAAGACCCACGCGGGCTACCGCTCACGCCAGTGCGGCGAGGGCCGCTACGTCTGGCTCACCCCCCACGGCCTCGGGTTCCTCGTCGACCACACCGGCACCCGACGCATCCACCCCGAGAAGGCCCGGATGATCCTCGACGCCCCCACCGGCGTCGACCTCTACCCGAGCTGATGGAACGCAGCTCGGCGGCGGCTGCGACGACGGCCCGCGTGCATGCGGCAGTCGTTCGCGGCCACGACACACCATGCGTGAGCCCGTCGGCACGCGGTGCTGGGACATAGTGGTCGCACTCCGACAAGAGAGGCCCTCGCCATGGCGACCTTCCGCACCGTCCTCGAGGCGACCGGCGGCAACAATGTCGCCATCGTCGTCCCCGAAGAGATCGTCCAGGCGTTCGACCGCGGGAAGCGGGTGCCGGTGGTCGTCGTCGTTGACGGTGACTACACCTTCACGACCACGATCGGCGTGATGGGCGGACGATTCCTGGTCTCTTTCAACGCTGAGACCCGTAAGAAGACCGGCCGCGGCGCCGGAGACGAGGTCACGGTCGACCTCGTCTCAGATCCGGATCGCTGAGCCGCGCTGAATCTCCGTCGGCACGCACCATGAACCCCGTGTCGCGACCCTCGGCGCCGGCCGATGCGGATCTAAGGTCGTGACGTGACAGAGCTCCCGGTCCTCGACGCGACTGACCAGCGCATCCTCGGCAGCCTGCTGGAGAAGCAGACGACCGTGCCCGCCACCTATCCGCTCTCGGCGAACGCACTGGTGTCGGCGTGCAACCAGACCAGCAGCCGCGACCCCGTCACCGACCTCGACCGGCAGGTCGTCGAGCGGACCGCGAAGTCGCTCAAGGACCGCGGACTGCTGCGGATCGTGTGGTCCGACACCGGGCGCCGGACCCTGAAGTACCACCAGATCCTCGACGAGCACCTCGGCCTCGAGGCAGACGAGCGGGCGCTGCTCACGGTGCTGCTGCTCCGCGGCGCGCAGGCACCGGGTGAGCTGCGCACCCGCACCGAGCGGTTGCACGGGTTCGCCGACCGGGGCGAGGTCGAGGAGTGCCTGAGCCGGATGGCGAGTCGCCCGCAACCGCTGGTGCGCGAGCTCGAGCGCCGGTCGGGCCAGCAGGATCCGCGCTGGACCCACCTGTTGGACGCCGCGCCGGAGCAGGGCTCGGGCGAGACCGGGCCGGCTGGAGGTGCAGACCCGTCGCACGTCCGCGTCACGCAGGTCATCGCCAACCTCCGCGTGCCTGACCTGGCTGCCTCCGCGAGCTTCTACGGCGACTACCTCGGTCTGGCCGAGGAGGAGCTCGACCTGGGCTGGGTGGCCCGCCACACGTCGCCGGCGTCCCGGGCCACGCTCCAGGTGATGACCAGCGATGCCACCGCGCCCGTGGACCCCGTGGTCTCGGTCGTGGTCGACGACGTGGAGGTCGCCCACCGGCAGGCACAGGAGCGCGGGTACGAGATCGTGCATCCCCTGGCGACCGAGGCATGGGGCGTGACTCGATTCTTCGTCCGCGCTCCTGATGGCAACGTGCTCGAGATCGTCCAGCAGGAGCACCCGCACGGGTGAGGTAGGGCGGCGGGTGCCCGCCCGCGGTTGACATCCGGCGGACGGATCTCGATGGTGAGGCACGTCCAGTGGCGTCGAGCCACGACCAGCACGAGGAGACCCACCATGGCGCGGACCAGCACCAGCTCTCAGCACGGGTCGTCAGGGTTGTCGGGGGTGATGCGGCCCATCAACTCGGTGGTCGAGCGCTTCATCCCGAGTGCCTTGGTGTTTGCGATGGTGCTGACCTTCGTCGTGGCGATCCTGGCCCTGCTGCTGACCGACACCGGTCCTGTCGACGTCGTCAGGGGCTGGGGCGACGGGCTGGCGGGCCTGCTGGCGTTCATGACCCAGATGGCGCTGATCCTGCTGCTGGGGCACACGCTGGCCAACACCGGACCCGTACGCCGGCTGCTGTCGACCCTGGGCGGGTTGCCGAAGACGGCGCTGCAGGGCTACCTGTTCGTGTTCGTCGTCGCTGCCGTCGCCTCCCTCGTCACCTGGGGACTCGGTCTCGTGGTCGGCGTGCTCCTGGCCGTCGAGGTCGCCAAGCAGGGGCGCGAGAAGGGGCTCAACCTGCACTTCCCGATGCTGGTCGCGGCCGGCTACTCCGGCTACGTCATCTGGCACATGGGCTACTCGGGCTCAGGCACGCTGACCGCGGCCACCGAGGGCTCGTTCATCGCCGAGCAGCTCGGCGAGACCGTGCCGATCAGCGAGACCACGTTCGCGTGGTGGAACCTGGTGGCGATCGTCGCCACGATCATCGTGGTGGGGATAGGGCTCGCCCTGGTGGCGCCGCGCGACGGCGACGCCATCGTGGAGATGAGGGCCGACGCGCGCTTCGACGACGACATCGAGATCGACGACGAGGTCCTCACCCCCGCCGACCGCCTGGACGCGAGCCGCGTCCTCACCCTGCTGCTCGGCCTGGCCCTCGTCGCCTACCTGGTGATCCACTACGCCGACGGTGGCACCGCGACGCTCGACATCGTCAACTGGACCTTCCTGGCCCTGATCCTCCTGCTGGTGCGCAGCCCGCTCGAGCTGATCGCGCTGGTCAAGAACGCGGCGTCCAACGTGGGCGAGATCCTTCTCCAGTTCCCGCTCTACGCCGGGATCATGGGGATCATGGCCACGTCGGGGCTGATCACGGTCTTCTCCGACTTCATCGTCGACACCGCCACTCCGGCGACCTTCGGCGTGCTGGCCTTCCTGTCGGCCGGGGTGGTGAACTTCTTCGTGCCGTCCGGCGGTGGGCAGTTCGCCGTGCAGGGCCCGGTGATGCTCGATGCGGGCGGGCGGCTCGGGGTCGACCCGGCCGTGACCATCATGGCCATCGCCTACGGAGACCAGTGGACCAACATGATCCAGCCCTTCTGGGCCCTCCCGGTCCTGGCCATCTCCGGGCTGAAGATCCGCGACATCCTCGGCTACACCCTGGTGACGCTGCTGGCGTCGGGGCTGGTCTTCGCGGTGACCCTGCTGCTCGTGGGTGCGGGGTAGGCGCTGGTCGCTCCTAGGACGCCAGCGACCCACCGAAGATCTGCCACGCGAGCGCTGACTTCGCGACCAGGCTCAGCACCAGGTAGGCCCTCTCGCCGAACGCATAGCTGCGCCACGGCCCGACCTGGCGGTACTGCAGCCACTGGTTGATCGCGAAGCTGTTGAAGAAGATGAAGAGCGACACGAAGATCCCGACCACGAAGCCGGGGACCTCCTCGGCGGCGATCAGGTGGTAGCCGATCGCGACCCAGGGCGTTGCGCCGGCGACGCAGCCGAACCAGAAGGGCAGCATGGTGCGGGCCGTGCTGCCGGGCGGGTTGACCGACTCCTGGAGCCAGCCGAAGAGGATCATCGCCACGTTGGCGCCGATGACGCCGACCAGCGCAGCGATGTCCACGATGCCCGCGTAGAGGGCTATCAGGACGACCATGATCGTCGCGCTGAACGAGTACTCCACCCACCTGAACCGGTTGATCCCGCGCCGCAGGTCGCGCTCGTAGGTGCCGCGCAGGAGTGTCGCGGTCAGCAGGTGGTCCAGGGTCGCGAGCGCGAGGAACGCAGCGATCGTCGCGCCGATCGGGAGCTCGAGGACCGCCTCCGGAGAGGCGATCGCACTGCCGGGCGGGCCGGTGGGCAGGGACTGGGTGAGTGTGATCGCGAAGTCCGTCGCCAGCACGAGGACGGCGACCGCCTGCGCCAGGTGGAGGACGGTGAGGGCGAGGTTCCAGCCGCGCAGGGACCGCAGGGCCCGGTCGTCGACGCCGGGCACGGTCACATCGGGAAAGGACATGGATCCATCATGGAGCACCGGGTGTGGCCGACTGCCCGTCGCAACACGGTCACAGCGCCGCGACGAGCTCGGTCCCCTGCTTGATCGCCCGCTTCGCGTCGAGCTCGGCGGCAACATCGGCTCCGCCGATCAGGTGCACCGTGGCTCCGCCGATCAGGTGCACCGTGGCTCCGCCGTCGAGATCGGCGGACCCGTGGTCGAGGGCGTCGTACAGACCCCGCACGGAGTCCTGGCCCGCGCACACGACCACGGTGTCGCACGCGATCACCTGGGCGGAGCCGTCGACGGTGAGGTGCACGCCTTCGTCGTCGATGCGCTCGTAGGTCGCGCCCCTGATCTGGGTCACCCCGGACTGCTTGAGGACCGCGCGGTGCGCCCAGCCCGACGTCTTGCCGAGGCCGATGCCGATGGGCGTGGTCTTGCGCTGGATCAGGGTGACCTGGCGCGCCGGCGTACGCGGCGTGGCCTCGGTCAGACCGCCCGCGGTCAGGGCGGGGTCGCCGACGCCCCAGTGCGCCATCCAGTCGTCGAGGTCCTCGTGGTCGTGGGTGAGCCAGACGCTGACGTCCACGCCGATGCCGCCGGCGCCGATCACCGCGACGCGCTCGCCCGGCACGACGCGCCCGCTGAGCACGTCGGCGTACGACGCCACCGACGCGTGGTCGATGCCGGGGATCGGAGGCATCCGGGGGACGACGCCCGTCGCGACGATGACCTGGTCGAAGCCGGCCAGGGTCTGGACCGTGGCCTCGGTCGCGAGACGTATGTCGACGCCGAGGACCTCGAGGCGACGGGTGAAGTAGCGCAGGGTGTCGGCGAAGTCCTCCTTGCCGGGGACCGCCATGGCGAGGCGGAACTGGCCGCCCAGCTCGGACGACTTCTCGAAGAGCGTGACCTCGAAGCCGCGCTCGGCCGCGCTCGTGGCGGCGGCGAGCCCGGCCGGACCGGCCCCGACGACCGCGACCGTCTGCCTGCGCAGCGTCGGCATCAGGACGAGCTCGGTCTCGTGGCAGGCGCGCGGGTTGACCAGGCAGGAGGCGCGCACGTTGTCGAAGACGTGGTCCAGGCAGGCCTGGTTGCAGGCGATGCAGGTGTTGATCTCGTCGGCGCGCTCGTCCATCGCCTTGGCGACGAAGGCCGGGTCGGCGAGCAGCGGCCGCGCCATCGACACCAGGTCCGCCTCGCCCGCGGCGAGGATCTCCTCGGCGAGCTCGGGGGTGTTGATCCGGTTGGACGCGCACACCGGGACGTCGACGACCTGCGTGAGCCGCGCGGTGCAGGAGCGCCAGGCGCCGCGCGGCACCTGGGTGATGATCGTCGGCACCCGCGCCTCGTGCCAGCCGATGCCGGTGTTGAACACGGTGACGCCGGCAGCCTGCAGGTGCAGCGCGAGCTCGGCGGTCTCCTCCCAGGTCTGGCCGCCCTCGACGAGGTCGAGCAGCGAGATCCGGTAGATGATCGGGAAGTCGTCGCCCACGAGCTCGCGCGAGCGACGTACGACCTCGACGGGGAAGTGCATGCGGCGCGCGGGCGAGCCGCCCCACGCGTCGTCGCGGTCGTTGGTGCGCGAGGCGAGGAACTGGTTGATGAGGTAGCCCTCGGAGCCCATGATCTCGACCGCGTCGTAGCCGGCCTTGCGTGCCAGCGCCACGCTCTTCGCGAAGGCGGTCGCAGTGTGGTCGACCTCCTTCGACGACATGGCGTGGGGCTTGAACGGCGTGATCGGGGACTTCTTGTCCGAGGCGCTCTGTGAGAGCGGGTGGTAGCCGTAGCGGCCCGCGTGCAGCACCTGCAGCGCGATCGCGCCGCCGACGTCGTGGACGGTGCCGGTGATCCGCTCGTGGCGCATCGCATGGAGCCGGTTGGTCATCTCCGAGGCGAACGGCTTGAGCCAGCCACGCTTGGTGGGCGCGTAGCCGCCGGTGATGATCAGGCCCACCCCGCCGCGCGCGCGCTCCTCGAAGAAGGCTGCGAGCCTGTCGATGTCCCACGGGTGGTCCTCGAGGCCGGTGTGCATCGAGCCCATCACGACCCGGTTGCGCAGCCTCAGCGCGTCCGGCCCGCTGCCGAGGGTGATCGGCTCGAGGAGGTGCGGGTAGGTGGGGTGGCTCATGAGTGCGCCTCCAGGTAGTCGGTGATCCAGTCGATCCAGAACTGCTCCATGCGCAACCCACCGCGCAGGACCAGCCACTGGTCGAGCCGAGCCCCGTCCAGGCCGGCGGGGTCGGGGAACTGGTCGCGCTCGAACGTCTCGTAGTGCGCCAGCCGGGTCGCGTGGTCGGCGCGGAGGTCGTGGAGATTGCGGGTCACGGTGGCCCGATCGCCGTACGACGCGCCACGCAGCTTGACGGCGACGTCGCTGCGGAAGACCTCCATCGGCATCGGCGTCGCCAGCCACTCGGCCAGCACCTGCCGTCCCCGCGCCGACGGCGTGTGGACGCGCTTGTCGGGGCGCCCGTCCTGCTCGACGACCTCGACCGTCACCCAGCCGTCGGCCTCCATCCGCGCGAGCACGCGGTAGATCTGCTGGTGGGTCGCGTGCCAGAAGAAGCCGAGGGACTTCTCGAAGCGGTGGGTGAGCTCGAGACCCGACGCCGGTCGCTCGCTGAGCGCGACGAGGAGGGCGTGCTCGAGAGCCATGGCAGGAGTGTGACGTACCTATGCAACTCGTTGCAAGAGCGGGGGCCGGTGCCACACTCCACCCATGACCTACGAGCTGGCGCAGGGCACCGGACCGTTGCGGGGGGTGAAGGTGGTCGAGATCGCCGGCATCGGGCCCGGGCCGCACGCCTGCATGATCCTCGCCGACCTCGGGGCCGACGTGATCCGCGTCGATCGACCGGGCGGCGCGATGTTCGGCATGGGTGAGAAGGACCTGCTCAACCGCGGCCGGCCGAGCGTCGCGCTCGACCTCAAGCGCCCCGAGGCGGTGGCCACCGTCCTCGACCTCGTCGAGCACGCCGACGTCCTCGTCGAGGGCATGCGGCCCGGCACCCTCGAGCGCCTCGGCCTCGGTCCCGAGGAGTGCCTCGCCCGCAACCCCGCCGTCGTCTACGGCCGGATGACCGGCTGGGGTCAGGACGGTCCCTGGAGCCACCTCGCCGGGCACGACCTGAACTACGTCGCCACCGCCGGTGCCCTGCACGGCCTCGGTCAGGACCGCGACCGGCCGCACTTCCCGGGCAACCTGCTCGGTGACTTCGGCGGCGGCTCGACCTACCTCGTCATCGGCATCCTCGCCGCCCTCCTCGAGGCGCGCAGCAGTGGAGTGGGCCAGGTCGTCGACGCCGCGATCGTCGACGGCACCGCGCACCTCAACGCCATGGCCTGGACCTTCGCGGCGCTCGGTGTCGCGACGGGAGAGCGCCGCTCGGGCCTGCTCGACGGCGGCACCCCCTGGTACGACGTCTACGAGACCGCCGACGGCGAGCACATGAGCGTCGGGGCGCTCGAGCCCCAGTTCTGGGCCGCGCTGGTGGAGCGGATCGGCGTCGAGCTCCCCGACCGCGATGACCCGGCCCACCACGCGACGATCCGGGGCGCCCTGGTCCGGCGCTTCAAGGAGCGCACGCAGGCCGAGTGGAGCGAGGTCTTCGACGGCACGGACGCCTGCGTCGCAGCCGTCGTACGCCTCGCGGACGCACCGCAGCACCCGCACCTCGCCGCGCGCGGGACCTACGTCGAGCGCGACGGCCTCACCCAGCCCGCGCCGGCGCCGCGCTTCTCCCGCACCGAGGCCACGCTGGGCAGCACGCCCGCCGGCCCCGGCGCGCACACCCGTGAGGCGCTGGCCGCCTGGGGGATCGACGACATCGACGCCCTGCTGGCAAGCGGTGCCGCGACCCAGGCCTAGGGTCTCGGCCGTGCGCCCCTTCCTCTTCCTCGGCACCCGTGCGGAGGACGACGTCGCCCGCCAGGAGTACGACGCGGTGCTGGCCGGCAGCGGCCTGCGACCCGACGAGCTCGTGCGGGTGCGCCTCGAGCAGGGTGCGCTCGGACCGGTCGACCTGGCCGACTGGTCCGGCATCATCCTGGGCGGCGGTCCCTTCAACGTCTCCGACCCCGACGACTCCAAGTCGGCGGCTCAGCGCCGCGCGGAGGCTGACCTGCGCGGCCTCGCCGAGCAGGTGGTCGTGGCGGACTTCCCGTTCCTCGGAGCCTGCTACGGGATCGGGGTGCTCGGCGGCCTGCTCGGCGGCGTCGTGGACCGGACCTACGCGGAGCCGATCGGCGCGCTGCCGGTGCGGCTGTCCGATGCCGGTCTCGGCGATGCGCTCTTCGCTGGCATGCCGGCGGAGTTCCTCGCCTACCTGGGCCACAAGGAGGCGGTCGCCCGGCTCCCCGAGGGTGCGGTGCTGCTCGCGTCGACCGACACCTGTCCGGTCCATGCCTTCCGGCTCGGCCGCAACGTCTACGCGACCCAGTTCCACCCCGAGCTCGACCCGGTCGCCATCTGCGACCGCATCGACGCCTATGCCTCCCACGGCTACTACGCGGCCCACGAGCGCGAGTCGCTCAAGGCTGCTGCCCGCGGGGCACTCGTCACCGAGCCGGTCCGGTTGCTGGCGCGGTTCGTCGAGCTGTACGCCCGCGGTTGAGCGGGACCCGGCTCTGGCACGCTGGGCCCGTGCCTACGCGTCGGGGGTCCTGCGCCGTCGCGGTGGTGGTCGTCGCGCAGCTGCTGGGCACGTCGCTGTGGTTCAGCGCCAACGCGGCCGCCGGTGACCTGCGGGGGATCTGGGGACTGAGCGACACCGACCTCGGGTGGCTGACGATGGCGGTGCAGGCCGGCTTCGCGAGCGGGACGCTCCTCGCTGCGATGACCGGCCTGGCCGACCGTTTCCCCGCCAGCCGGGTCTTCGCCTGTGCGTGCGTGCTGGGAGCGGCCAGCAACTGCGGCTTCGCGCTCCTGGCCGACGGGACCCAGTCCGGCGCCGCGTGGCGCTTCCTCACCGGCCTGTGCCTGGCCGGCATCTATCCCCTGGGGATGAAGCTGGTGGTCTCCTGGTCGCCCGACCGCGCCGGTCGGGCGCTGGGCTGGCTCGTCGGGATGCTGACCCTCGGCACCGCGCTGCCGCACCTCGTCTCCGCCGTCGGGGTGGGCTGGGACTGGCGCGGCGTCGTCCTCGCCTCCTCGGTGCTCGCGCTGCTGGCAGGCCTGGGCGTGCTGCTGCTCGGCGATGGTCCGCACCTGCCCCGCGGCAACGTCCGGGGCCTGCGCCCCGGCGCCGTGCTGCAGGCCTTCCGGGTGCGGGCCTACCGCGGCGCGGCACTGGGCTACTTCGGGCACATGTGGGAGCTCTACGCGTTCTGGACCCTCGTGCCCCTGCTGCTCGTCGACGTGGTGTCGGGCGGTCCGCGCGAGCTCAGCGCCTGGTCGTTCGTGGTGATCGGGGCGGGAGCGGTCGGCTCGGTCGCCGGCGGACTGTGGAGCGTACGGGTCGGTGAGGCGCGCGTGGCCGCGACCGCACTCGCCACCTCGGGTGCCGTCTGCCTGCTCTATCCGCTCCTGTCGCTGGCACCGACCCCGGTCGTCCTGGCGGTCCTGGTCGTGTGGGGAGCAGCAGTCGTCGCGGACTCCGCCCAGTTCTCGGCGCTCTCGGCCAGGGCCTGCCCGCCGCACCTGGTGGGCAGCGCCCTCGCGATCCAGAACGGGATCGGCTTCAGCCTGACGATCGCCACCATCGCGCTCGCCGTGGCGCTCGTGGGCGACCTGGGGCCGCAGGTGTCGTGGCTGCTCCTGCCCGGCCCGGTGCTGGGGCTGCTGGCCATGAGGCGCAACCGCTGAGGCGGGCCTCACACCGGTGCCGATTCGCAGGAACACCACGCGCCCCACTACCGTGGGTCCATCAGTCGCCCCGGCCAGTCTTGCCCCGGGACGCAGCGGCACCAGTAGCCGCTACCTCGTCCACTTCGAGGCCATGCCGCGCTCAGCGCGATGTGTTGGCGAGACGCCAACGAAAAGGTTTCACATGAACTTCGCCGAACTCGGCGTGCCCGCTTCGCTTGTCCAGATCCTCAAGCAGCAGGGCATCACCACTCCCACTCCCATCCAGGCCGCGACGCTGCCTGACAGCCTGGCCGGGCGCGACGTGCTCGGCCGCGGCCGCACCGGCTCCGGCAAGACGTACGCGTTCCTGCTGCCGTTGGTCGCCCGCCTCGACGCGAGCAAGCTGCCGGCGATGCCGCGCAAGCCGCGCGCCCTGATCCTCGCGCCGACCCGCGAGCTCGTCGGCCAGATCCACGCCGCGCTCGTCCCGATGGCCAGGGCCGCGGGCCTCTCGACGGTCGTCATCTACGGCGGCGTGGGCCAGGGCCCGCAGACCACCGCGCTCAAGAAGGGCGTCGACATCGTCATCGCCTGCCCCGGCCGCCTCGAGGACCTCATGGGCCAGAGCTATGCCGACCTGTCCAACATCGAGGTCACCATCCTCGACGAGGCGGACCACATGGCCGACCTCGGCTTCCTGCCCGGTGTGCGCCGCATCATGGACAAGACGCCTCGCCAGGGCCAGCGCATGCTCTTCTCCGCGACCCTCGACAAGGCGATCGACGTCCTGGTGAAGCGCTACCTCGACAAGCCGATGACCCACGAGGCCGACTCGGCGCAGTCGCCGGTCGCCACGATGCACCACCACGTGCTCCACCTCAGCCGCGAGCAGCGGGTGCCGGTCCTCGTGGACCTCACCAGCGCCCCCGGCCGCACGGTGGTCTTCACCCGCACCAAGCACGGCGCCAAGGCCCTGGCCCGACAGCTCAACAAGAGCGGCATCCCCGCGGTCGACCTGCACGGCAACCTCAGCCAGAACGCGCGCACGCGCAACATGGAGATGTTCCACTCCGGCAAGGCCACCACGCTCGTCGCGACCGACATCGCCGCGCGCGGCATCCACGTCGACGACGTGGCGCTGGTGATCCACGCCGACCCGCCGACCGAGCACAAGGCCTACCTGCACCGCTCCGGTCGTACGGCGCGTGCCGGCGCCGAGGGCACCGTGATCACCCTGATGACCGACGAGCAGGTGCGTGACGTGCGCGACCTGACCCGTCTGGCCGGCATCAAGCCGACCACCACCAAGGTCAGTGGACCCGGACACGCGATGCTCGAGCAGCTCGCCCCCGGCGCCCGCAGCACCCCCGGCGGGCTCGTCATCGAGGTGCCGACCTCGACCGGTGGCGGCGGTGGCGGCGGCCGGTCCAACGGCGCCAACGCCCAGCGCAAGCGTGCCCGCAGCACCGGCCAGACCAACGGCCAGTCGCGCCGCGGCAACCCGACCACCTACACCAGTGAGACCCCGGGCAGCTCGTCGGCCGGCGGGTCCACGGGTGGCGGCCAGCGTCGTCGCTCCGGTGGCGGCGGCCAGGGCGGCTCCGGCGGCCAGGGCGCAGGAGGCGGACGTCGTCGGTCCGGTGGTGGCCAGTCGTCCGGTCCGTCCGCGGGCGGTCGCGCGCACAGCGCGTCGTCGTTCAGCCGCGGTCGCTGAATCCAGCGGGCGCCCGTCGGCGCGGGTCGACCCACCCCAGGGGCGGAGAAGCGGTCCCACAGGTCCGTGGGCTCAGGGCCCCCTCCTACGCTGGGTGACATGCGCTCCTTCATCCGGCGGTCCTTGTGGGACGTCGTCCCGCGCGACCAACGCGACAGTGCTGAGGCCTTCCGACGACGGCAGGTCGTCGCCGCCGTCATCGTGCTCGTCGGTGCGGGGGTGCTGGGCTGGTCCCTGCGCCTGGAGCCGGGGGGCAACACGTTCTACGTCGCCGCGGTCGTGCTGGCGGGGGTCTGGGCGGTCGGCGCGTTCCTGTCGGGCCAGCTGCACCTGGGCCGGATGGCCCGGAGCACCGAGGTGTTCGTACGCCCTGTCGTGGCGCCGATCCTGCTCGGGCTCCTGCTGGTCGGGGTCTTCGTCCTCGGCTCGTTGGTCGTGCGCGAGATCGACCCGCTGGCGGCCTATGTCAGCTCGGTGCTGGAATATGCCGACGAGGGATCGCTCGCGCTGCTCGCGGTGATCACGTTCTTCAACGGGATCGCCGAGGAGCTGTTCTTCCGCGGCGCGATGTATGCCGCGATCCCCAAGCACCCGGTGCTGTGGACGACACTGGCCTACGTCGTCGCGACCCTGGCGACCGGCAACGTGATGCTCGGCTTCGCCGCGATCGTCCTCGGCCTCGTGTGCGGACTGGAGCGGCGGGCCAGCGGCGGCATCCTGGCGCCGATCCTGACCCACATCACCTGGTCGCTGTCCATGCTGTTCCTGCTGCCTCTCCTGTTCTGAGGCCCTGCTTCTGAGGTCTCAGTCGCCCGAGGCGGCAGCCTCGGCACGATCTGCCAGCGCGCGGCGTACGGACTCGGCGTAGGTGATCGGCTCGCCCGGCACGACCTCGAGGATCGAGGTGTCGCGCACGACGACCTCGGTCGACATCGAGTCGATCAGGTTGCGACCGGTGGTGACGTCGACGTCGGTGACCAGCGCCAGCCAGCGCGACGACAGTCCCGGCGTCAGCAGCGGGATCACCAGG
Organism: uncultured Actinomycetota bacterium; assembly: GCA_963806925.1. Lineage (GTDB taxonomy): Bacteria > Actinomycetota > Actinomycetes > Propionibacteriales > Nocardioidaceae > Nocardioides. The sequence continues at coordinate 282,590 of CAWEAI010000014.1, forward strand.
ATGGGGATCGAGCGTCCGTTCATCGCCTTGGCGACACCCTGGAGCATCTCGCGGTAGGTGAGCTGCTCCGGCCCGCCGATCTCGAAGACCCGGTCGAGGGCCTCGTCCTTGCCGATCACGCCGGTGAGGTAGCGGACGACGTCGTCGATGGCGATCGGCTGCGTGCGGGTGCCGACCCACTTGGGCACCACCATCGCCGGCAGGTTCTTGACCAGCTGACGGGTGAGCTCCCACGAGATGCCCCCGTGGCCGACCACGATCGCGGCGCGCAGCACGGTCACCGGCACTCCGTCGGTGCCCAGCAGGCCCTCGACCTCACGTCGCGAGCGCAGGTGCGCGGACAGGTCCTGGCCGTCGTCGCCGAGCCCACCCATGTAGACGATCTGGCTGACGTCGGCCGCGGCGGCGGCGGCGCTGAAGTTGCGCGCGGCGTCGGCGTCCTTGCGCTCGAAGTCGGGGTCGTCGAGGGAGTGGACGAGGTAGATCGCCGCGTCGACACCGTCCAGGGCCGGCGTCAGGGAATCGGGGTCCATCACGTCCGCACCGACCGGCTCCCCAGGACCGTCGTAGGTCTCCGGGTGCCGCGTCATGGCGCGGACCTGGTGTCCGGCGTCGATCAGGGCGGGGACGAGGCGGCGACCGATGAAGCCGGTGGCGCCGGTGACGAGGACTGTGGCCATGACCCCATGCTGTCAGCCCCACCCAGCCGGACCCATCTCGACGGCTCCTCCCGGCGGCTCATCGCGACGTGGAGGACCTGCCGCGCCGCGCGTCGAGCCGGGTCATCGCGGGCGTCGCGGTGACGCCGTGCAGGAGCACCGACACGATCACGGTGAAGGCCACGGTCGACCACAGCCAGGGTTCGTCGGGCACGTGCTCGTGGCTGGTGGCGTAGCCGAGGTAGAACAGCGAGCCGATGCCGCGGACCCCGAAGAACGCCACCGCCTGGCGCTCGCCGCGGTCGAGGCCGCCCTCGAGGTCCTCGCCGCGCGCCATCGCCGAGAGGGCGACATACCCGACCACCGGACGTACGACGAGCACGAGCGCGAGGGCGATCACGATGCCGCGCCAGTCGAGGTGCTCGAGCAACCCACGCGTCATGGCCATGCCGAGCACCAGCAGCACCAGCAGGGTCATGAGCCGCTCGAGCCGCTCCACGACTCCGTGCATCGCGCGCTGGTAGGAGTGTCCGCTCTTCGCGGCGCGCAGCCGCATGGCACACGCGAAGACCGCCAGGAACCCGTAGCCGCCCACCAGCTCGGCAGCGCCGTAGGACGCCAGCAGCGCAGCCAGCGCCAGCAGCGGTTCTCCCGCATCGGCCAGGCGGAGCTCGTCGCTGCGCGCGTGGAAGGCCTGCCGTCCGAGCAGCCAGCCCGCACCCACCCCGACCGCGACGCCGAGGGCGATCTTGCCCAGGACGTACCAGCCCAGCCATCCGCCGGCGTCCACCACGGTGAAGCCGCCCGCCAGCAGCAGCAGCGCCAGGTGCACGAAGGGGAAGGCGAGGCCGTCGTTGAGCCCGGCCTCGGCGGTGAGCGAGAACCGGATGTCGTCGTCCTCGAGCTGGACATCGTCCTCGCCCGTGCCGTCCGGTTCCTCGACGTCGTCGGTGAGCGGCTCGCCGACCTGGACGTCGGAGGCCAGCACGGGGTCGGTCGGTGCCAGGACGGCGCCCAGGAGCAGCGCGACCGCCGGCGCGAGTCCGGCGACCCACCAGCCGAGCAGGGCCACCCCGAGGATGGTGAGCGGCATCGTCACCAGGAGCAGTCGCCACACCGGCGACCACGCACGCCACTGCGCCCACGACCGGAGCGTGAGCGGCCGCTCGAGCGCCAGCCCGACGCCCATGAGCGAGACGAGCACGGTGAACTCGGTGACGTGCGTGACCAGCTCGCGGTGGTCCTGCGGGTCGAGGCTGGTGCCGTCGGCGAGGGGCAGCAGCCCGATCGCCATGCCCACCGCGACGAGCACCACCGGCGGTGACACCGCGATCCGCTTGGTGACGTGCGGGAGGACGATCGCGAGCAGCAGGGACAGCCCGAGCAGGAAGTAGACCGCGGCCCCGGTCATGGGGCCGCAGGGGTCTGGGCGTCGGGCACGCGCCCACTCTCGCAGCGTCCGGCGGGTCCTGTCGTGTCACGACCACCCGAAGGGACGCCGCCGCGCCTGCCGTCGTACGTCGCCTGGCTCTGGTCGATCGCCTGCTCGTAGGCCGTCACCAGGCCGGCGATCGTGAGCGGCTTGAGCCGGTGGACGAACTCGCGCAGCTGCTCGGCGGTGTAGCCGGCCTCGCGGAACTGCGGCCACACCATCGTGCGGACGATCTCCGACAGCTCCTCGGCGACCTGCCGTCCGTGGGCGGCGTACACCTCGGCGACGGCCCGGGCCGCCTCGGGCGAGATGCCCATGCCGGACAGGCCGCCGGGGACGTCGACGTCGCGGTCACCGGTGATCGGCGCGAGCAGCGAGAGGTGCCGCGCGATGTCCGAGGGCGTGGCGGTGTCCGGGATCTGCTCGACGTACTTCTCGATCGCCGACAGGGTGAAGCCGTGGCCCTGGAGCTCGCGCACGAGCTCGAGGCGGGCGACGTGGTCGGGGCCGTAGAAGCCCTGGCGGCCGCGGCGTACGGGGGCGGGGACCAGGCCGCGCGAGGCGTAGAAACGGACGTTGCGCGCGCTGACGCCCGTGCGCGCGGTCAGCTCGTCGAGCGTGAGCAGCTCGGCCTCCAGCTCGGTCTCCAGGTCGACCTCCACTGGTTCCTCCTTCGTGACGCCCGACACACCTGTTGGACTGTGACAGTAATGGTGTCACAATCGCTGGCATGGCAGAAGCATTCGTCTACGACCACATCCGGACTCCTCGCGGCCGTGGCAAGGCCGCCGGTTCACTCCACGAGGTCAAGCCGGTCGACCTGGTCGTCGGACTTCTCGACGAGCTCAGGACGCGCAACCCCGGCCTTGATCCCTCGCGCATCGACGACGTGGTGCTCGGTGTGGTCACCCCCATCGGCGACCAGGGCGGCGACATCGCCAAGACCGCCGCGCTCAAGGCCGGCTACCCCGAGACCGTCGCAGGCGTGCAGCTCAACCGCTTCTGCGCCTCCGGGCTCGAGGCCGTCAACCAGGGTGCGCAGCGCGTGCGGTCGGGCTTCGAGGACCTCATCATCGCCGGCGGCGTGGAGTCGATGAGCCGCGTGCCGATGGGGAGCGACGGCGGCGCCTGGGCGATGGACCCGGCGACCGCGCTCGAGACAGGCTTCGTGCCGCAGGGCATCGGTGCCGACCTGATCGCCACGATCGAGGGGTGGAACCGTCAGGACGTGGACGCCTACGCCGCGGAGTCCCACCACCGTGCGGCGAGGGCGTGGGCAGGAGGCTACTTCGACGGTGCTGTCGTCCCGGTCAGGGACGTCAACGGCGTGAAGGTGCTGGACCGGGACGAGACCGTCCGTCCCGGCACCTCGGTCGAGGGCCTCGCGGGCCTCAGGCCGTCCTTCGCCGCGATGGGCAGGGACGCCGGCTTCGACGACGTGGCGCTCGAGAAGTACCACTGGGTCTCGGCGATCGACCACGTCCACCACGCCGGCAACTCCTCGGGCATCGTCGACGGCGCTGCTGTGGTGGCGATCGGCACCGAGGAGGTCGGCACCTCGCTCGGCCTCACCCCGCGTGCCCGGATCATCTCGACCGCCGTGTCCGGTGCCGACCCCACGATCATGCTCACCGGCCCCGCACCCGCGGCCCGCAAGGCGCTCGCTCGCGCCGGCCTGGAGGTCGACGACATCGACCTGTGGGAGATCAACGAGGCCTTCGCCGCGGTCGCCATGCGCTTCATGCGTGACATGGGCATCAGCCACGACGTCACCAACGTCAACGGCGGCGCCATCGCGATGGGTCACCCGCTCGGTGCCACGGGCGCGATGATCCTCGGCACGCTCATCGACGAGCTCGCCCGGCGCGACCTCAGGCGCGGCCTCGCCACGCTGTGCGTCGGAGGCGGCATGGGAATCGCGACGATCGTCGAGCTCGTCTGACCCGCTCCACCCCAGCAGAACAGGACCTTGCGCATGAACACCACGACTTCTGAGCAGACCGCCGTCCGCTACGAGCGCGACGCCGACGGCATCGTGACGCTGACCCTCGACGACCCGCACTCCCGCGCGAACACCATGAACGAGCTCTACCGGTCGTCGATGGAGGCAGCCGTCCAGCGCCTGTACGACGAGCAGGCCGAGGTCATCGGTGTCGTGCTGGCCAGCGCCAAGGAGACCTTCTTCGCCGGCGGCGACCTGAAGAGCATCGTGAAAGCGACAGCCGACGACGCCGCCGAGGTCTTCGCGATGGCCGAGGCCGTCAAGGCCAGCCTGCGCAGGCTCGAGACCTTCCCGCGTCCCGTCGTCGCGGCGATCAACGGCGCCGCCCTCGGCGGCGGCCTCGAGATCGCGCTGGCGGCCCACCGACGGATCGCGGTCGACGACCGCTCGGTCAGGATCGGATTGCCCGAGGCGACGCTCGGCCTGCTGCCCGGCGGCGGCGGGGTCACCCGCGTCGTACGGATGCTGGGGCTGCAGTCGGCGCTGATGGACGTGCTGATGCCGGGCACCCAGTTCGACCCGCGAGAGGCGCTCGCGAAGGGGCTCATCGACGAGGTGGTGCCGACCCGCGAGGAGCTCGTGCCGGCCGCGAAGGCGTGGATCCTCGAGCACCAGGGCGACGAGGACGTGGCGAGGAACCCGTGGGACCGGACCGGCTACCGGATGCCCGGGGGCACCCCGACGACCCCGGCGCTCGCCCAGTTCCTCCCCGCGTTCCCTGCGCTGCTGCGCAAGCAGACCAAGGGCGCGATCTATCCCGCGCAGCGCGCGATCATGAGTGCCGCGGTCGAAGGTGCGCAGGTCGACTTCGACACCGCCTCGCGCATCGAGAGCCGCTACTTCACCCGCCTGGTCGTCAGCCAGCAGTCCACGAACATGATCCAGGCGTTCTTCTTCGACCTCCAGGCGATCAGCTCCGGATCCCAGCGCCCGCAGGGCATCGAGCGCTGGCAGGCCACCAAGGTCGGCGTGCTCGGCGCCGGGATGATGGGCGCCGGCATCGCCTACTCGTGCGCGCGCGCGGGCATGCAGGTCGTGCTCAAGGACGTCTCGCTCGAGGCGGCCGAGAAGGGCAGGGCCCACACCGAGAAGCTCAACGCGAAGGGCGTCGAGCGGGGCAGGCTCACGCAGGAGAAGGCCGACGAGCTGCTCGACCGGATCACGGCCACCGCCTCGCCCGAGGACCTCGCCGGCTGCGACCTGGTGATCGAGGCCGTCTTCGAGGACCCGTCGCTCAAGGCCGAGGTCTTCGCCGAGGTGATGCCGTTCGTCACTGGTCACGAGGGGGGCGACGCACTGCTGTGCTCCAACACCTCGACCCTGCCGATCACGGAGCTCGCCGCCGGTGTGGACCGTCCCCGCGACTTCATCGGCCTGCACTTCTTCAGCCCCGTCGACAAGATGCCGCTCGTCGAGATCATCCGTGGCGCCGAGACCTCCGACGCGGCGCTGGCCAAGGCCTACGACGTCGTCCAGCAGATCCGCAAGACGCCGATCGTGGTCAACGACTCGCGCGGCTTCTACACCTCGCGCGTCATCGGCACCCAGATCAACGAGGGCCTGAGGATGCTGGCCGAGGGCGTGCACCCGGTCTCCCTGGAGCGCGCGGCCACCTCGGCCGGCTTCCCGGTCGGTCCGCTCCAGATCAGCGACGAGCTCAACATGGAGCTGATGGCCAAGATCCGCAAGACCACGCAGGACGCGGCTGCGCGCGAGGGTGTCGACCTCGGCGACCACCCGGCCGGAGACGTCATCGCGACGATGATCGGCCTCGGCCGGCCCTCGCGGCTCGCGGGTGCCGGCTTCTACGACTACGACGCCGACGGCCGTCGTACGACGCTGTGGCCCGGCCTCGCCGAGACGTTCCCGCCCGCTGATGTCACTGGCGCCGAGCAGCAGGTCCCGATCCGCGACGTGCGCGACCGGATGCTCTTCATCGAGGCGCTCGAGACCGCCGCGTGCTTCGAGGAGGGCGTGATCACCTCCGCCGCCGCGGCCAACATCGGCTCCATCATGGGCATCGGCTTCCCGGCGCTGACCGGCGGCGCGGCCCAGTTCATGACCGGCTGGCAGGCGCTCGACGAGACCGGCCACGGCGTCGGCCCGATCGGCCTGGACGCCTTCCTGGCCCGCGCCGACGAGCTGGCCGATGCCTACGGTGAACGCTTCCGCCCGACGGCGTACGTCCGCGAGCTGGCGGCGAGGGGCGAGTCCTTCCCCGCCTGACCCGCCCCTCGCCGACCGGGCACTTCCTCGCGCTGAAACCTGCCGACCGGGCACTTCCTTCACGAGGAAGTGCCCGGTCGGCGCATTCCACCGCGAGGAAGCGCCCGGTCGGGGACGATGGGTGGGTGAGCCTGCCCTCGACCCCAGCCGTCGTCGTACGCGACCTCCATGTCCGCTTCGGTGACGTCGAGGCCGTCTCCGGTGTCGACCTCACCGCCCAGGGCGGGCAGGCGACTGCAGTGCTCGGGCGCAACGGTGCCGGCAAGTCCACCACCATGAAGGTGCTGGCCGGCGTCGTCCCGCCGACGTCCGGCGAGGTGAGGGTGGCCGGCCACGACGCCGCGACCGACGCACTCGCGGTGAAGCGGGTCGTCGGCTACTGCCCCGACGTCGGCGGCCTCGTCCCGCGGGCGACTCCCTGGGAGCACCTCCAGCTCAGCGCGCGCCTGCGTCGGATGGACGTCTGGGAGGAACGCGGACGCGACCTGCTGGAACGCTTCGAGCTCGGTGACGTCGCGCACCGTGTCGTCGGCGGCTTCAGCCACGGCATGAGTCGGCGGCTCAGCGTCGTGCTCGCAGCCCTCCACGAGCCCGCCGTCCTGCTCCTCGACGAGCCCTTCGACGGCGTCGACCCGATCGGCGTGGAGGCCACGCTCGAGGTGGTCGCCGACGCACGCGCCCGCGGCGCCTGCATCCTGCTCTCCACCCACCTGCGCGATCTCGCCCTCGAGGCGTGTGGCACCGCCGTCGTGCTGCGCGGCGGCAACCGCGTCGCCGCGATGGAGGCGGCCGACCTCACGGGTGAGGCCTACCGTGCCCTCCTCGACTGACACCTGGGTCGACGCGGCGCGCGACACCGTGCACCTCGTCGCGTTCCGCTCCCGGACCGTACGACGTCGCGGTGCCGCCCTGACGGGGACGGTCGTCCTCCTCGCGCTGAGCGTGGGGTTCGCGATCGTGCCGGCCCACCTCGAGGGCGGCGGCGGTCAGCTGGGCGACATCCACGACACCCTCGTGGCCTCGCTGCGCGGCAACGTCGGTGCCGTGCTGCTGGGCACGCTGCTCCTGTCGATCAGCTCGTCCATGAGCTCGGGCGGCGGGCGTGAGCTGCTCTCGCGCTCGGAGGCGGCGATCCACCCGGTCGGGGCACGCACCGAGCACCTCGGCTCGCTCGCGCTGGCCCCGCTCAACCTGGCCTGGCTCATCCAGCTGTGGGGCCTGCTGGTCGTCGTGGCCCTGGTGACGCCGACCCCGCGCCTGCTCGGTGCCCAGGTGGTGGTGCTGGCCTGGGTGTTGGCCGCCACCGCGGTCGGTCAGGCCGTGGGCTGGGCGGTCGAAGGGGTCCGGCGCATGCCGCACGGCGTCCTGGCTGTCCGCCTGGGCGGGGCGGTCGTCGTCACGGTCGCCATCGTGCTCCACCTGTCGGGCGCGCTGCCGGCGGTGGTCGACGCCCTCCCCACGACCCGGCTGGCGGACGCCATGCAGGGTGATCGCTGGTACGTCGTCGCGCTCGCGCTGCTGGCGGCCGCGGTGCTGTCTGTGGCGCTCGGTGCCCGCCCGGCCGCCTGGGCTCTCGGTCAGCCTCCCCGCGAGGAGCTCCGGGTCCAGTCCGGGGTCCACGAGGCGCGTCAGGCACCCTCGCCCCGCTGGGGCTCTGCCGAACGTGCCCTGCTGCACCGTCTCGACCGCGGCTCCGTGTGGCGCTCGGTCGGTATGCGGCGGGGGCTCATCGTGCTGGGCCTCGGTCCCGGTCTGATCGCGCTGGTCGCGGGACTGGAGTGGAGCTCGGTGTTGCTGCTCCCCGGCCTCACCGCGAGCGGCGCGGCCCTGCTCTTCGGCGTCAACGCCTGGTGCCTCGACGGCACGGGGATGGTGTGGCGCGAGACCCTGCCGGTCGCCGACGCCGACGTGTTCGACGTACGAGCCCTGGTGGTGGCCGAGTGCATGGCCGGGGTCTCCGGGGTCACGATCGTGCTCGCGCTCGTCCGCAACGGCTTCCCGCCGCTCGTCACCGGCATCGCGGTGGCCTCGTGCTGGCTGGTGGTGCTCGTGCAGGTCCTCGCGATCGTGATGTCGTGGTCGATGCGCTCGCCCTACGCGGTCGACCTCGCCTCGCCGCGTGCCACCCCGGCGCCCCACGGAGCCATGGCGGCGTACGCCGGGAAGCTGTCGCTGGTGACGACGCTGACCGGGATGTTCTTCACCGCCGCCGCGGCCCTGCCGTGGGTGTGGCTGCCGCCGGTCATGGCGCTGCCGTTCCTGGCGTGGTCGCTCCTCCGGCTGCGCCGGGCCCGGCGCAGGTGGCTCGCCCCCGCCGAGCGCGCGCGCGTCGTCCTGACCGTCGCGGCGGTCTGAGGCCGATTTGCGACCACCGGCTACCCGGTGATCGGTGAGCTTCCCGACCGTTGCAACGGTCGATAACCCGCCCGAGCACCGGGTACCCGGGGATCGCAACCGGCGATGCATACGTGGTATACATACCCAGTATCCATCGGCCACGGGGCTGAAGGGCCGGACCACGGAGGCGCGGATGTCGATCCGTCAGGCCATGCTGGCGATCCTGGAGCAGGGGCCGATGTACGGCTACCAGCTGCGGGCGGAGTTCGAGCAGCGGACGGGGGAGACCTGGCCGCTCAACATCGGGCAGGTCTACACGACTCTCACCCGCCTCGAGCGTGACGGATTGGTGGAGGTCGTCGTTGAGGAGGTGGCGAGGGAGGTCGCCGGCCACGGGGGTGCCGGCGAACCTCCCTCGTCCGACCGGACGCATGTCAGCTATCGCGCGACCGCAGCCGGACGGGACGAGGTGTCGACATGGTTCGCCACTCCGGTGCCTCGCACCCAGCCGCCCCGTGACGAGCTCGCGATCAAGCTCGCCATCGCGGTCACCGTTCCGGGCGTCGGGGTCGGCACGATCATCCAGCGCCAGCGCAGCGCCACCATGGCCGCGCTGCAGGACTACACCCGTCTCAAGCGAAGTGGACGCGCCGCCGACCCGCAGGCTCCGGCGGACCTCGCCTGGAGCCTGGTCCTGGACTCCCTCGTCTTCGAGGCCGAGGCCGAGGTGCGCTGGCTCGACCACTGCGAGGCCCGCCTGCGCCGCGCGGCAGCCGAGCGGGCCGATGCCCGATGAACGCGATCCTCCACCTCGCCGCCGTCTCGCGCGTCCACGGCGAGCGCGCCACCGAGGTCCACGCCCTGCGCAGCGTCACCTTCCGCGCCCACCCGGGCGAGCTCGTCGCCGTGATGGGACCGTCCGGCTCGGGCAAGTCCACCCTGCTCACCCTCGCCGGCGGGCTCGACACCCCGACGTCGGGGTCGGTGTGGATCGAGGGCACCGACCTCGCCTCGCTCGACAACGCCGGTCGCGCGCGCATCCGCCGTACGTCGGTGGGCTACGTGTTCCAGGACTTCAACCTGATCCCCGCCCTCACCGCCGCCGAGAACGTCGCCCTGCCGCGCGAGCTCGACGGCGAGAGGACCAAGGTCGCGAGGCGGCTCGCCCTGACCGCGCTGGAGGAGGTCGGCATCGTCGACCTCGCCGACCGGTTTCCCGACGAGATGTCGGGCGGGCAGCAGCAGCGTGTCGCGATCGCCCGCGCGATCGTCGGTGAGCGGCGGCTGATCCTCGCCGACGAGCCGACCGGAGCCCTCGACACCGACACCGGCGAGGAGATCCTCCGCCTGCTGCGGGCTCGCTGCGACGCCGGGGCGGCCGGGGTGATGGTCACGCACGAGGCCCGGCACGCCGCGTGGGCCGACCGCGTCGTGTTCCTGCGCGACGGCGTCATCGTGGACGAGACCGGCTCCGACGAGCCCGAGGAGCTGCTCGCCGGCGAGGTCGGCCGATGAGCAGCTGGCGGCCGGCGCTGCGGATCGCCTGGCGCGACGCACTGCGCCACCGGGGCCGCAGCATCCTCGTGCTGGTGATGATCAGCCTCCCCGTGCTCGCGGTGAGTGCGGCCGCGGTGGTGATCACGACCGCCGACGTGAGCGGCGTCGAGGGTGCCGATCGCACGCTCGGCGCGGCGGACGCCCGGATCCGCAGCGAGGGTCGCGGCGTGCTCGTGCAGGGCCCCGACCCGAGTGGCGGCGAGTGGGCCTTCGTCGGCGAGGCCGACTACGACGACCCGCTCAGCGAGGACGACGTACGCACGGCGCTGGGCGTGGACGCCCGGCTCGTCCCGATCGTCACCGGCTGGTCGCGCGCGCGGCTCGGGGACCGCGTCGTCGACTTCGCGACCACGGGCGTCGACCTGACCGACCCGATCACCGAGGGTCTCTTCGCCCTCGGGGCCGGGCGCCTGCCCGAGGCACCGGGCGACGTCGTCGTCAACGACGCGATGCTCGCCAAGGGCTTCGCCGTCGGCGACGAGCTCGAGGTCGGCGGCGAGACGCTGAGGATCGTCGGCTCCGGGCGCGATGCGACGCTGCGCGACTCCCCGGTCCTCATCGGGTCCGCCGACGACCTCCCCGGCGAGTCCGCGAACGTGCGCGAGTGGTTGGCCGAGGCGGGCCCCGTCTCCTGGTCGCAGGTCCGTGAGCTCAATCAGATCGGCGGGCTCGTCACCTCGCGTGCAGTCCTCGCGGACCCTCCCGACGTCGCGTCCACGGCCGAGGCGATGGGCTACGACACCGGCCGCGACGAGCTCGTCGCGGTGGTCACGCTGGTCATCGTGATGGCGCTGATCGAGGTCGTGCTCCTGGCCGGACCCGCCTTCGCGGTCGGCGCGCGCCGTCAGGCCCGCACGCTGGCGCTGATCGCCGCCTCGGGAGGTACGCCTGCCCAGGCCCGCCGCGTCATCCTCGGCAGCGGCCTGGTGCTCGGCCTGGTCGCCTCCGTCGCGGGGCTGGTCCTCGGCATCATGTCCGGGTGGGCGCTCCTGCCGGTGGCGCAACGGCTCCAGGGGGAGTGGTTCGGGCCGCTCGAGCTCCCGTGGCCCTACCTCCTGGCCATCGTGGCCTTCGGGCTCGTCTCCGCTCTGCTTGCCTCGGTCGTGCCGGCGTTCCTCGCGAGCCGTCAGGACGTCGTGGCGGTCCTGGCAGGTCGTCGCGGCGACCGGCGCCCGCGCGCGTCGACCCCTGTCATCGGCCTGGTCCTGCTCGGCGTCGGGATCGCGGCATCGGCCTACGGCGCCCTCACCTCCGACGACGGCAACGGCGCGATCTGGATCGGCGCCTCGGCCGTGGTGTCGGTGCTCGGCATGATCCTCGTGGTCCCGGTCGTCGTCTCGATCGTCGCTCGCCTCTCGGGCCGGCTGCCACTGACCGCGAGGTACGCCGCCCGCGACGCAGCGCGCCACCGCACCCGGACGGTCCCCGCGGTCGCCGCCGTCGCCGCGACCGTCGCCGGCGTCGTCGCGCTCGGGATCGCCAATGCCAGTGACGAGCTGGAGAACGAGCGGACCTACACACCCCAGGCCCAGATGGGGACCGGCCTCGTGTGGTGGGGGCCCGACGTCCTGCCAGGTGAGGACGCACCCGACCCGGCGGAGGTCTGGGACCGGATCGAGGACGCGGTCCTCACGGCGGCGCCCGGCATCGCCATGACCGAGCTGCGCGGACCCAACGACCTCTACGACCCCAACGGCTACACGTCGACCTTCGTCGAGCTGCCGCGCGCCTTCGATCAGGAGGCGTGGGGTGTCAGCTACTACGGCCCGTCCGTCTCCGTGGCCGACGCAGCCGGCGACCTCGGGATCGAGGGAGAGGTCGCGGCTGTGATGGACCGTGCGTTGGCGCAGGGACGAGCGGTGGTGCTCACGAGAGCGACCGACGAGCTCGTGGACGCCACCGTGCGCCAGGAGACCTGGAGCGGCGGCGGCGAGCAGCCTGAGGAGCAGAGCACCGATGTCGTGGCAGCGCAGCTGGTGGCGTGGGGGACGGAGCAGGTGGCACCCACGTCGGCCGTGATCCCGAGCGCGATGGCCGAGGAGCTGGGGTTCGACGTGGTCACGACCAGCCTGCTCCTCACCGGCGAGGACCTCGACGGTGCCACCGAGACGCGGATCAGCGAATCGGTGAGGGGTGCGGTCGACGGCACCTCCGTCTACGTCGAGCGCGGCTATCAGCGTCCTGACTCGGCGCTGGTCATCCTGCTCGTGCTCGGCGCGCTCGGCGGTGTGCTGATGCTGGGGGGCACGCTGACCGCCACCTTCCTCGCCCTCTCCGACGCCCGGCCCGACCTCGCGACGCTGTCGGCAGTCGGCGCGGCGCCACGGACCCGGCGACGCGTCGCGGCGGCGTACGCGCTGGTCATCGGCGTCGTCGGCGCGATCCTGGGAGCGGGCGTGGGTCTCATCCCGGGCATCGCGATCTCGCGACCGCTCACGTCCTACGCCGGCAACGGCGGGCCCTACCTCTCCGTCCCGTGGCTGCTGATCGCGACCATCGTGCTGGTGCTGCCCCTGCTCACCGCTGCGGTCGTGGGCCTGAGTGCCCGCTCGCGCCTCCCGCTGGTCGCCCGCCTGGAGTGAGCACGGACCCGACGACGTGCTCCGCGACCTGACGGCGACGTTGAGGGGTCGGGCATCATGGATCTCGCGGCTCGTCCAGCTCGCGCCTCGATCACCGAAGGAGCACCACCACGATGAAGCTGCTGCCGTCACTGGGGGACAAGGTCTCTGTCTGGATGGATGCGCCGCCCACCGAGGTCTGGGACCTCGTCAGCGACGTCACCCGGATCGGGGAGTTCAGCCCGGAGACCTTCGAGGCGCGGTGGACGCGAGGCTCCACCGGACCCGAGGTCGGGGCCTACTTCAAGGGCCACGTGAAGCGCAACGGCGTCGGCCCGACCTACTGGAGCCCCTGCAGGGTCACGAGGTGCGAGGCCGAGCGGGTCTTCGAGTTCTCCGTCGGCACCGACGCGATCACCGTCAACAACTGGGGCTACGAGCTGGAGGCGAAGGACGGCGGGACGCTGGTCACGGAGTACTTCCGCATGGAGCCGAGCATCCCCACCCGGATCTACTGGACGGCCCTCGGGGCGCTGCGCGGGCGCACCAACCGCAACGGCATGCGGACGACGCTGGAGCGGATGAAGGCGGTCGTCGAAGCCTGAGCGACCGGGCTTGCCGGACCGACACGGCACGACGTCGGTGACCGGTGGCAGGCTGTACGTCGTGGCCCTGGCTGACCGTCCGCTCGTCCCCGAGGAGTGGGTGCTGCGCGTCGATGCGGTGCTGGGAGCGCTCCCGCGGTGCCGGCAGGAGGCCGCGTGGACCGGCACCCGCTGGCGGGTGGGGAGCGCGACGGTCGCCCACATCTACGGCGGTGAGGACCAGGTCTTCCGGATCACCTTCCGTGGCGAGCCCGACGAGGTCGCCGCGTTCGAGCACCTCGGGGACCCCTACTTCCGCTCCGGCTGGGGCGGCAACTCGATCGGGCTCACCCTCGACGACGACACGGACTGGGACGAGCTGACCGAGCTGCTCACCGACTCCTACTGCCTGCAGGCGCCAGCCGCCCTCGCCGCGACGGTGGCCCGCCCGGGCGACTGACCCACCTGCCCCGGCGGGGCTCGCCCGGCAGGATGGAGTCATGACCGGGACGCCCCACGCCCGCCTCGTCGGGCTGGACGTCGCACGGTGCCTCGCGCTGCTGGGCATGGTCGCCACCCATGTGTACGACGCCCGCACGCCGTCCGGAGAGCTCGCCGTCAGCCACTGGGTGGCCGGCGGGCGGGCCTCGGCTCTCTTCGCGGTGCTCGCCGGCGTCAGCCTGGCGCTGATGACCCGCGAGCCGCTGCGCGGTCGTCAGCTGGCCTGGCGCTCGGGCGGCCTCGTCGGCCGCGCGCTGGTCATCGCGGCGATCGGGCTGCTGCTCGGTGACCTCGGCAGCGGCATCGCGATCATCCTCACCTACTACGGCGTGCTCTTCGTGCTCGGACTGCCGTTCACGCTCCTCCGGGTCCGGACGCTGCTGCCGCTCGCTCTCGCGTGGGTCGTCTGGGCGCCCGTGCTCTCGCACCTGGTCCGTCCACACCTGCCTCCGCGCGGATTCGCGAGCCCGACCTTCGCGCAGCTGGCCGACCCGGTGCAGCTGGCCGGCGAGCTGCTGCTGACCGGCTACTACCCGGCCATCCCCTGGATGGCCTACCTGCTCGCCGGCCTCGTGCTGGGTCGTCTCGACCTGCGCAACGCCTCGTTGCTGGGTGCGCTCGCCCTCGGTGGGCTCGGGACCGCCGTGCTCGCCACCCGGATCTCTCGCACGCTCGTCGACCCGACCGTCGCCTCGGAGAACGCGACCGGGATGTTCGGCACCACGCCCCCCGACGGCGACTGGGACTGGCTGCTGGTCGTCGCCCCGCACTCCGCGACGCCGTTCGATCTCGCCCAGACCATCGGCAGCGCGGTCCTGGTCATCGCCTGCTGCCTGCTCCTCGAACGCCTCCTTCCCCGGGTCGCGACCGTGGCTCTCGGTGTCGTCCTGGGAGCGGGCACCGCGACGCTCACCCTCTATGTGGTGCACGTGGTGATGCGCTCGCCGCAGGTGTGGCCGCCCGAGGAGCCGTCGTCCTACGTCCGCCACGTCGTCGTCATCCTCGCGATCGGCGCAGCGCTCCGCCTGCTCGGACGTCGCGGTCCGCTCGAGGCTGCGGCCGGCCTGCCGGTCCGGCTCGCGCGGCGCAGGGAGGTGGACGCCGCGCCATGAAGGCAGTTCACGCAGCGCAGCGCGGCGCTGAGCGTGGCGCGAGTCCCGCGCAGCCCGAACTGCCTGCATGGTGCGCGGCGCCCGTCATGTCCTGCCGGGCGCTCGGTTCCGCGGCTCCGAACCCAGCGCTCCGCATGTCCCCATTTTGTGCCTTGACCACGCGGATCCGCCAGGAGGAACGTGATGAGGGCCCTGTTCCCGACCCGACGGACTCGCCATGGACACTTCCTCCGACCGGGTCCGCAGACGACGCATCGCCGCCAGCGGATCCCTCCTCGCGGTCGTCCTGACGACCGCTCTCACGCTCACGCTCGTCACACCCGGCGCGGCCACGGCCGGTCGCGGTCACTCCCCCACTCCTCCGTCCGGGCCCGTGGTCATCGCCACGGGGTTGGACAACCCCCGCCAGCTCTCCTTCGACGGTCGCAGGCTCTACGTCGCCGAAGCGGGCACGGGGGGCGCCCTGGCCTGCGGACCCGGCCCCGAAGGGGGTGACGTGTGCTCGGGGGAGAGCGGCGCCATCACACGGATCGACAGGTGGGGCCAGCGACGCGTGCTGACCGGACTGCCCTCGAGTGCCGCTCCTGACGGCACGTCCGCGACAGGACCCGCCGACGTCGCCGTCGACGACGGCCGCTACGCCGTGCTGATGGGCCTGGGCGCGGACCCGGCGGTTCGTGACGCGGCCGGTGCGCCCGACTTCGCCCAGCTGTTCGGGACGCTGCTCACCGGCAAGCTCCGGGGCCGTCACCACTGGTGGAAGAAGGCAGGCGGAGGCCCCCGCCTGCTGGCCGACGTCTCCGCCCACGAGGCGAGCGCCAACCCCGACGGCGCGCAGGTCGACTCCAACCCGGTCGGCCTCTGGGGTGGCCGCCACGGCTGGGTCGTGGCCGACGCGGGCGGCAACGACGTGCTGCACGTGAGCCCGTGGGGCAACGTGTCGACCCTCGGTGTCCTCCCGACCCGCCTGGTGCCGGCTCCGCCGTTCCTCCCGCCGGGGGACATTCCGATGGAAGCGGTCCCGACATCGGCGGTGATGGGCCCGGACGGAGCGCTCTATGTCAGCCAGCTGACCGGGTTCCCGTTCCCGGAAGGTGGCTCCACCATCTGGCGCCTCGTCCCCGGTCAGGCGCCCACGGTCCACGCCACCGGCCTCACCACGGTGACCGACCTGGCCTGGAACCGGGGCAGGCTCTATGCGGTGCAGCTGACGGACGGCGGCCTGCTCGCCGTGCCCGAGGGGGAGCTGCCGACGGGGTCGCTCGTCAGGGTCGATCCCGGCGGTGACCACCGGACCGTGGCCGCGGGCCTGGTGGCACCCTACGGCCTCGCCCTGTCGAGGGGCAGCGCCTATGTCACGACCTGCAGCGTGTGCGCGGGGGCAGGGGAAGTGGTGCGGATCTCACTCTGGTGAGGTCGCACCCGAGGTGGCGTCGGTGCCCAGGTCACGCTGGGCGCCGCGCCACCTGAACCCACTCCCGGCGCGCGCCTACCGACGTGGCGGACGCGGGACGAAGAGCGGCACCCGAGCGGCGTAGGCGTCCCAGCCCTCACGCGTGGACATCGTCTTCTCGAGCAGCTTGGCGCCGGTGACGTTGCGGATGAAGAACGTCATCGCGGCCGGCGCGAAGACCGTGAGCAGGCCCGGCAGCCAGCCGAGCGACAGCGCGCCGCCGAGCCACAGGCCCCACCACACGCAGGCGTCGCCGAAGTAGTTGGGGTGCCGGGTCCACGCCCACAGGCCGGTGTCGAGCACCGGCGGTCGCTGGTCGCGGGGACGGGCGCGGAAGGTCGCGAGCTGCGCGTCGCCGACGACCTCGAAGAAGATGCCGACGGCCCACACGGCCAGGCCGATCCACACGAGTGCCCACCACTGCACGTCGTAGGCAGCCGCGACGATGATGGGGAACGAGATCACCCACGCCACGATCGCCTGGGTGCCGAACACCCGGCGAAGCACCGTGGCGGCGCCGGCGTGCCACCCGGGACCGCCGAGCATCTCCTCGTAGCGAGGGTCCTCCTCGCCGTGGAGCTTCGACCGCTTCGCGATGTGCCACGCCAGTCGGCCTCCCCACAGGGTGACGAGCACGGCCAGCAACCACGAGTGGGGGTCGGGCCACACGATCGCCAGGACCAGCGCGATGACGACGAACACCGAGCCCCACGCCACGTCGACGACCGCGACACGGTCGACCCGCTTGCTGATGGTCGCAGTGACCCCCATGACGACCAGGGCCGTCAGGAGGGCGACCAGGGCCTGCGTCACCACGAACGGACGGCCGGCAGGGTGTGCGGGGCACCCGGTCGGACGCTGAGGATCTGGTCGACCCCCATCCGACCGTCGCGGAACGCCAGGGCGCCGCCGACGAGGTAGAGCCGCCACACGCGCACGACCTCCTCGCCGACCAGCTCGGTGAGGCGCGGCAGGTGGGACTCGAACCGCTCGATCCAGCCGGCGACGGTCATCACGTAGTGCTCGCGCATGGCGTGCACGTCGCGGACCTCGAGGCCACCGGACTCGATGAGGTCGACG
Organism: uncultured Actinomycetota bacterium; assembly: GCA_963806925.1. Lineage (GTDB taxonomy): Bacteria > Actinomycetota > Actinomycetes > Propionibacteriales > Nocardioidaceae > Nocardioides. The sequence goes on from CAWEAI010000014.1 coordinate 300,094, forward strand.
GTCTCACCGACCGGGCGCATGGTCATGTCGGGGGCGATGAACGACTCGATGAACGGACCACCGCCGGGGTGCTTGCCACCGCCGGTGCCCTGGCGCGACATCTGCTGGATCAGCACGCGGCCACCAGGTCGCACCGCACGGCGCAGCACCTCGACGTAGGTCGGGTAGTTGAGCGCACCGACGTGCTCGCCCATCTCGAGGGAGCCGACTGCGTCGAAGTGGTCGCGCTCAGGCACCTCGCGGTAGTCCTGGAGCCGGATCTCGACCCGGTCCTGCAGCCCTCGCTCGGCGATCCGCGCGTCGATGAACTTCTTCTGCTCCGCGGCGATCGTCACGCCCGTGACCTGTGCGCCGAAGTGCTCGGCGGCGTGCAGCGACAGCGACCCCCAGCCGCAGCCGACGTCGAGCATCGCCATCCCGGGCTCGAGGCCGAGCTTGGTGCAGACCAGGTCCAGCTTGGCCCGCTGGGCGTCCTCGAGGGACACCTCGGGAGTCTCGTGGTAGCCGCAGCTGTAGGCCATCTGCTGCTCGAGGATCAGGGAGTAGAACTCGTTGGAGAGGTCGTAGTGGTGGCTGATCGACGACCGGTCGCGCGCCAGGCTGTGCAGCCGGCCCGTGACCCGGGCCTGGGACGCGGGTGCTGCCGGCGGACGACCGAGGGCGCCGAGACCCGCGGCGGTGCGGATCGCGTCGACCATCGCCCGAGGCGAGAGGCGTACGCCGGACAGGCCACGCTCGGCGGCCACCTCGAAGACGTGCGTCAGGGTGGACTCCAGGTCCCAGCCGTCCTGCTCACCGACGTCGAGCTCGCCGGTGACGTAGGCCTGCGCCGCCCCCAGCTCGCCCGGGTGCCAGAGCAGTCGGCGCAGCGCGTCGGGGGTGCGGAGCACGACCAGCGGCGCGCCGGCGGGCCCGGCGACCGAACCGTCCCAGGCCTCGAGCCGGACGGGGAGGTCGCCGCCGATGAACGGCCGGATCGCCTCGGCGAGGCGGTCGGCGACGCCGGCTGCGTGGATCGCGCGGGGGTGGGGGGCAGTCTGGGTCACGAGGTCTCCCGGGTGAAGGTGAGCTGCGAGACGTTGAGGTAGCCGCTCGCGAACCCGGCCTGCGAGTAGGCCAGGTAGAAGTGCCAGACCCGCATGAACAGGTCGTCGAAGCCGATCGCGACGACCTCGTCGCGGCGTGCGAGGAACCGTCGGTCCCAGCGCCGCAGGGTCTCGGCGTAGTGGCTGCCCATCTCGAGCTGCTCCACCAGCCGGATCGACGTCTGGGCGCGGCTCACCTCGTCGATGACCTCCACACTGGGCAGGAAGCCGCCGGGGAAGATCCACTTGTTGATCCAGGTGTGACCGTCGCGCGTGGCGAGCATCCGGTCGTGCGGCATGGTGATGGCCTGGATGGACACGCGACCGCCGGGCGCGAGCACCGCGTCGATGGTGCGGAAGTAGGTGCCCCAGAACTCGTGGCCGACGGCCTCGATCATCTCGACCGAGACCACGGCGTCGTAGGTCGCGCCGGTGGTGGCGAGCGCGCGGTAGTCCATCAGCTCGACCGTGACGCGGTCGGAGCAGCCGGCCGCGGCGATGCGCTCCTCGGCGAGCTCGAGCTGCTCGACGGACAGCGTGATGGTGTGCACGGTGGCGCCCCGTCGTGCGGCGCGGATCGCGAGCTCGCCCCAGCCGGTGCCGATCTCGAGGACGCGGGTGCCGTCGGTGACGCCGGCCTCGTCGAGGAGGCGGTCGATCTTGCGCCGCTGCGCCTCGGCGAGGTCGGCGTGGTGGAGGGCCGGGTCGGCGGCGTCGGCAGGCTCCGGCGGAGTCGCGACCAGGTGGTCACCGACCGACCCGGGGCCCTGCGGGGCCGTCGTGGTGGAGGTGTCGAAGAGGGCCGAGGAATAGCTCAGGGTCTCGTCGAGGAAGAGGTGGAAGAGGTCGTTGGACAGGTCGTAGTGGTGCGAGATGTTGGCCTGGCTGTTGGCCTCGGTGCTCCGCTGGTGCCCGGGCATGCGGGGCGTCACGAAGGCGCGTGCCCGTTGCAGGGAGTCCGGGACCAGGGTGGCCATCCGCGCGGCCGGCACGGTGAGGAAGCCGGCGAGGTCGTCTGCGTCCCACGCCCCGGTGAGGTAGGCCTCGCCGAACCCGATCAGGCCGTCGCGGCCCAGCCGCGCGTAGAACTCGTCGGGGCGGCGCAGGTACATCGTCGGTCCGCCCTGGCCGTGGCGACGACCCGTCGGCACCTCGACGACCGTGACCGCGAGCCGGCCGACGGCGGCGCGGAAGAGCCGCTTGGCGACGGCGGCGGAGACGGCGGTGCGGGCGCTGCGGAGGATCGGCTCGAGGCTCGGCATGCTCTGGCTGCGCGGACCGACGCCGGGCTCGCCGGCCTGCCGGGGAGCATGCGCGGTGTCGTGGTCGGGGTTGGTCTTCTCGAGGGTCATCGCACGCCTTCCTGGCGGTGGAAGGGTCGGGGTCGGATCGGTAGGCGTCGGGCCCACAGCCAGGTGCCGTGTGCCCGGATCTGCAGGGTGCCGCGAAGAGCGGCTCCGAGAGTCCTGCGGAGGGGGACGTCGCTGCGGGCACCGGTGAGGCTGGCGCTGAAGGGTGATGCGGCGTCGGCGCCGTCGGAGTCGTGTCCGCGCAACGTCACCGCGATGTGGAGCCGGTCGGTCGGGATCGGCACGGCGAGGTCGTAGGTGCCGTCGACGGCGTGGAAGGGGGAGACGTACATCGCCTTGTCGGTGCGCGCCCGACCCTGCTCGTCGGGGTGGACGAGGTAGGCGTGGCGGTCACCGTAGGTGTTGTGCACCTCCACGACGACGCCGGCCTCTCGGCCGTGGGCGTCGAAGCACCAGAACACGCTGATCGGGTTGAACGCATGACCCAGCGAGCGCGGCTGTGCGGCCATCAGGATGGTGCCCGGCCGATCACCGTCGCCGAGCGCGACGTCGTGGTCGGTGAGGAAGGCCTCGACGTTGGCGCGCAGCGTGCGCTCCGGGGAGCCGAGGTGGTCGCGGGCTTCGAAGCGCGCGAGGACGCCGTGGTCGGGGAGGTCGTCGAGGTCGACCAGCCACAGGGTGGAGGTGTGCTCGAAGGTGCGGGCGAACGGCGTACGACGCGTGTGCCGGATCGTCGTCGTGAAACGTCCGGGCTGGGGGAGCGCACGCGACGTGCGGGTCCAGGGGAGACCGAGGTGCGTGGCGGCCGCGAGGCCCGATCGCGCACCGTCCTCGTGGAAACCCCAGCCGTGGTAGGCACCCGCGAAGGCGATCCGCTCGGTGTTGATCTCGGGGAGGCGACGCGAGGCGGCGACCGACGCGGGGGTGTAGAGCGGGTGCTCGTACTCCATCCGGTCGATGACGGTGGCGGGGTCGACGAGGTCGTCGCCGCCGAGGGTGACGAGGTAGTGGGTGTCGGTGGGAAGTCTCTGCAGGCGGGTGAGGTCGTAGGTCACGGTGACCTGGCCGGACTCGTCGGCCGGGCGGTGGAAGTTCCACGACGCGCGCGCATCGGGTGCCTCGGGCAACAGGGAGGTGTCGGTGTGGAGCAGGGCCGGGTTGCGGCTGTAGGGCAGCGCCGAGAGAAGCTCGCGCTGGAGGTCGCTGGGCGACTCCAGCATGCCGAGCGCCTGCCAGGGGTGGGTGGCGATGACGACCGCGTCGAACGGCGTGGTGGCGCCGCTGCCGTCGGTGACCTCGATCCCGTGGTCGTGCTCGCGCACGGATGTCACCTTGGTCTCGAGGCGGATGTCGGGGAGAGCGGCGGCGAGTGCCGCGACATAGGTCCCGGACCCGCCCGTGACGGTGCGCCACTCGGGTGAGCCGAAGATGCCGAGCATGCCGTGGTGCTCGAGGAAGGTGAAGAGGTAGCGCGCGGGGTAGTCCAGGGAGGTCGCCGGGTCGCACGACCAGACGGCGGCCACCAGGGGCTCCATGAAGTGGCGGACGAAGGTGGCGGAGAAGCGTCCCTCGACGAGGAAGTCGCGCAGCGTCTGGTCGTCCTGCTCGGCGTCACCGGCCAGGACGGCACGGGCCCGACGGTGGAACCGCGGGATCTCCAGGAGCATCCGCCAGTGGGTGTGTGAGCGGATCGAGGAGCGCTGGGCGAAGAGGCCGCGCGCGCCCAGCGCACCGGCGTACTCCACGCCGGTGCCGGCGTCGCTGACCGACAGCGACATCTCCGAGGGCTGGGTCTCGATCCCCAGCTCCGCGAAGAGGCGCAGCAGCGTGGGGTAGGTGTTGCGGTTGTGGACGATGAAGCCGGTGTCGATGGACAGCTCACCCTCGGGCGCGGACACCCGGTGGGTGTCGGCGTGCCCGCCGAGGCGGCCGTCCGCCTCGTAGAGGGTGACGTGCGCGGTGCGCGAAGCGACCCAGGCGGCCGTCAGCCCGGCGACGCCGGACCCGACTACTGCGACACTGCGCTGGGCGCCCGCATTCACGTCGCCTCGGTGAAGTCGAAGAGCGCGATCGGCTCGCTGGTCGGTTCGGACGAGCCGCCGTCCGGCTCGACGGTGATCCCGGCGGCCTCAGCCACGGATGCGTCGCCCTCGAGCAGGGTGGTGTGGTTGGCGTCGTCGGGCATCAGGCCGGCCGGGACGAACTTGTCCCCGGACCAGAGCCACAGCTCGTAGACCTTGCCGGCCGGGGCGGGCGCCATGTCCTCCGCGACGATGACCGCGGCGTTGTGGCTGACCGAGCGGACCACGGTGGCCCTGCCGGCGTCGCCGAGGTCGATGGTGACGCGCTTGGCGTCGGGGGCCTCGAGCACCTGCTCGGTGGCGCTCAGCTGGACCTCGTCGGCGGACCAGGGCTGCCAGGCGATGGCGCCGAAGCCGGCCACGATCACCAGGGCGGCCGCCACGAGCATCGGAAATCGACGGCGGCTGGCGGCCCTCCGCGCGGAGATCTCGGGCGGGAGGGGGCGGACCTGGGAGATGCCGGCCAGCACGGAGGTGCGCAGTGAGGCGGGGGGCTCGATGGCAGAGGTCTCGGCGAGGAAGGCTGCGGTCTCGCGCATCTCGGCGACCTCGGCCCGGCAGTCCTCGCACTCGGCCAGGTGCTGCTCGAAACGGGCTCGCTCGATGTCGTCGAGTGCATCCAGAGCATAGGCACCTGTGAGCTTGTGCACGTCGCTCATGAGCCAACTCCCATCAGGTCACGCAGGCGGATGAGTCCGTCGCGGATTCGTGTTTTCGCAGTGCCCAACGGGACGTCGAGCAGGGTGGCGACCTCGGTGTGGGTGTAGCCGCCGAAGTAGGTGAGCTCGACCGCCTGCCGTTGTACGTCGGTCAAGGTGGCGACCGCGCTTCGCACACGGGCCGCGTCGAGTGAGGCATGAGCCGACTCGGAGGTCTGGTCGTGGTCGATCGGAGCCGTCTGTCGGTTCCAGGTCTCGTCACGGGTGGTGGCCGCCTCGACCGAGCGGACCCGGTCGACGGCCTTGCGGTGCACGATGGTCAGCAGCCAGCCGGCTGCACTGCCCCGCGCGGCGTCGTAACGGGCGCTGGAGCGCCACGCGTCGAGGTAGGCCTCTTGCACGACCTCCTCGGCGTGGGCCGGGTTGCGCACGACGCGCACGGCCAGGCCGTAGGCCCGGGACGAGGTGGCGTCGTAGAACTCGGCGAAGGCCGCCTCATCGCCACGTCCGGCCCGGTGGAGCAGGTCGGAGAGCTGGGTTGCGCCCCCGGACGGGACGCCCTGGGGCGTCCCGTCCGGTACGGGCCTCACGTGGTTCACGTCAGACATCCTTGCGCAGTGGTGCTGTGTTCGTCAGGAAGACGAATCACGCGGCCGGCATCAGGACCGAGTCGACCACGTAGACCGTGGCGTTCGCGGTGGAGACGTTGCCACAGACGATGGCGGCGTCACCGATGGTGAAGTCCTCGCCGGAGCCCTCGACGGTCAGCATGTCGCCGGCCAGGGTCTCGAACTCGCCTGCGAGGTCCGCCGGGGCGATCTCGCCGGCGACGACGTGGTGGGTCAGCACCGTGGTCAGCGCCTCCTTGTCGGCGAGCAGCGCGTTCAGGTCCTTCTTGGGGATCTTGGCGAACGCGTCGTCGGTCGGGGCGAAGACGGTCAGCGCGTCGGCCGAGTTGAGCGTGTCGACGAGGCCGGCCTCGGTGACAGCGGCGACGAGCGTCTTGAGCAGCGGGTTGTTCGAGGCCGCGGTGGCGACCGGGTCGTCCAGCATGCCCTCGACGGAGCCTTCGCCCTCGGTGGGAACGCCGGCGCAGCCGGGACCGAACGGGCCGTCGGCGACCGGGGTCGCCTCCTCGGTGGGCTCCTCGGCCGGGGCCTCGGACTCCGTCGGCGTCTCGGACGTGGTGGGCTCGGCCGCGGTGTCGGTGTCGCTCTCGCTGCCACAGGCAGCCAGGCTCATGGACGCGGTCAGCGCGAGGGCGGCGATGCCCATGGTGCGGGTGCGGAGCTTGGTGTTCATGGCGTTGTGCCTTTCGTTGGAAGCCATTGGGTGGGGGCCGGTGATGGCCCGCTTTCATGATGTGTTCGGAGCGTCGGGGGGACCGGATGGGTGCTGGGACGGAGAATCTTTGACGATCTCGCACCAGGGACCCTGAAATGACCGTCGGGCGGTGAGTGGTGCGGGTTCTCGAGGTTCAGAACCCACACACTCACCGCCCGACGGCAGCTGCAGTGCCTCACTCGATGGTGACGGAGATCTCCTGGAGTCCGGACGACCCCTCGGGGAACGACGCCATCCGGACGTCGGTCTGCACGTCTCCGTCCTTGTTGGTGGCACGCACCGCGACGAAGTGCTGACCCGCCGGGGCGTCCCACGTGAAGAACCACTGGCGCCAGTAGTCGTCGTTGACCTCGGGACCGAGCTCAGCGGGCTGCCAGGCCTCCCCGTCGATGCGTACGTCGACCTTCTCGATGCCGGAGCCCTGCGCCCAGGCGACACCGCCGACGATCACCTCTCCGGCCGGGGTGCTGGAGAACGCGCGCGGGGTGTCGATCCGGCTTGACAGCTTGATGGGGGCATCGATCGCCCAGTCCCGCTCGGTCCAGTAGGCCTGCTCGGCGTCGTAGGTGGTCAGGGTCATCCTGGTGATCCACTTGCACGCGCTGACGAAGCCGTAGAGGCCGGGCACGACCATGCGGGCCGGGAACCCGTTCTCGCGCGGCAGCGGTTCGCCGTTCATGCCGATCGCGATCAGTGCGTCGCGGCCGTCCAGCGCCACGCCCAGAGGCGTCGAGATGGTCATGCCGTCGACGTCGGTGGAGAGGATCTGGTCGGCCTTGGTGGCGTCGATGCCGGCCAGGGCCAGCACGTCGGCCAGCGGTACGCCGAGCCAGCGGGCGCCGCCGACGTAGGGCCCGCCCACCGGGTTGGAGACGCAGGTGAGGGTGATGTCGCGCTCGACGGTGTCCATCGCGGCCAGGTCGTCGAAGGTGAGGGTGACCTCCTGCTCGACGTCGCCGTCGATGGTGAGGGTCCAGGAGTCGACGTCGACCGCCGGGACGCTCAAGCGGGTGTCCACGCGGTAGAAGTCGGCGTTGGGCGTCCGCAGTGCGGTGATGCCGTCGTACATCGCGTCCACACCCTGGGGGAGGGAGGCGGCGCGGTCGGTGGCAACCGGCAGCGCGATGTCCGTCCCGCCCAGGCGGTAGGACGTCACCCAGCGGCCGATGGCCCCCATGGTGACAGCGGCCGCGGCAAGGCCGCCGGTTGCCAGCACGACCCCGCGCCGGCTCGGTCCGTCCGTGTCGGTGGACGGACCCGCAGCACCCCGGTCGTCGATGCGGTGCAGCCACCACAGCGATGTGGCGCCGACGACCGCGGCGACCAGGGCGGGGATCAGGTCGAGCGGCCCGGCGCCGGGACGCAGCACGGCGAGCACGCCTGCCACGCCGGCCAGGCCGACGACGATGAGCAGACCCACGGTCTCGCGCTTCGCCGCGATGATCCCGGCGACGGCCGCCAGGATCAGCACGACGACCGTGACCGAACCGATGAGGATGATCTTGTCGGCACTGCCGAACTGTCGGATCGCCCACTCCTTGAGCGGCGTCGGCGTCAGGTCGATGACCGTCGAGCCCACCGCCAGCACGGGCGAGGCCGCCGGGACGGTGAGGGCGGCGACGAGGTGGGCGGCCGCGAGGCCCACGACGGTGGAGAGCACCCCGTACGCCGCGTGGCGGAGGGTGCGTCCCCGGGAGGGCGTGGGTGTGGTCTGCATGGGAACTGTTCGGAGCCGAGGGCCTGACGGATGGGTCGTGGGGCAGGATGGCGGCCATGTCCGATGCGCCTGCCGAGGTGGTCCACTACGCCGTCCACGAGGCGGTCGCGACCCTGACCCTCGACAGCCCCGCCAACCGCAACGCACTCAGCCGGCAGCTGGTCACCGAGCTCCTCGCGCACCTTGAGCGCGCGGGCGCCGATGACGAGGTGCGGGTGGTGCTGATCGAGAGCTCCGGGAAGGTCTTCTGCTCCGGTGCCGACCTCGCCGAGGCCGGCACGGAGGGCATGGCGGCGGGGACCAGGAGGATCGTCGATCTCCAGCGCCTCATCGTCACCCTCGACAAGCCGGTCGTCACCAAGAACCTGGGCGCCGTCCGGGCGGGCGGCATCGGGGTCATCGCGGCGGCCGACGTCGCGATCAGCGCCGTCGACGCCACCTTCGCCCTGACCGAGGTCAAGCTCGGCCTCGCGGCGGCGATCATCAGCCTCACCGTCCACCACCGGATGGCCCCGCGGGCCGCCGCGCTCACCACCCTCGGCGGTGAGGTCTTCAGCGGCGTCGAGGCGGCGGCGTACGGGCTGGTCACGAGGGCGGTGCCAGCAGCCCGGCTCGACGACGAGGTGGCCGCGGTCTGCGCCAGTCTCGCCACCGGTGCCCCCCAGGGTCTGCGCGAGTCGAAGCGGATCCTCAACCGTGACCTCGTCGCCCGCATCGATGCCCTGGGCGAGGAGATGGCCACGACGAGCACGCGTCTCTTCGCGAGTGACGAGGCGCGGGAGGCGATGACCGCCTTCCTGTCCCGGACGAAGTGACCCCGGCTGCATCCACGCGGGGCCTGCGGGCAGAGAGACAGGTGTGACCCGAAGACGAAGGAGATCGTGATGGACACCCCCACCCGAGCAGGCAAGGGCCGTGAGCTGTCCGGCGCGCGGATCGCCGTCGTCGGCGCGAGCGGCGCCCTCGGCTCGCTGATCGTCGCGGAGCTCGCCGCGCGCGGCGCACGCCTGCTCGTCGTCGGACGCGATGCCGACCGGCTCGCCGCCCTGGGCGCGGGTGTCCCGGTGGTGGCCGAGCTGGGTGACGCCCGAGCCGGCGAGGCCGTGGCGGACGCGGCCCGGGAGCACCTCGGCGGTCTGGACGGCCTGCTCAACGCTGCCGGCGTCGTGGCCTTCGGTGCTCTGGCGGACACCCCGGACGAGGTGGTCGAGGAGGTGTTCCTGACCAACGTGCTGGGACCGCTGTTCCTCCTCAGGAGGGTCCTGCCGCTGCTGGAGGAGTCGCAGGGGTTCGTGCTCCAGATCAGTGCTGTGGTCGCGGAGCGCCCGATGCCGCGGATGGCGGTCTACTCCGCGAGCAAGGCGGCGCTCAGCGCGGTCGCCACCGCGCTGAGGACCGAGCTGCGGCGCAGCCGGGTGGACGTCTACGACGTCCGACCGCCGCACACCGAGACCGGGCTCGCGTCCCGGCCGCTGGCGGGGCAGGCTCCGGGCCTGCCGGCCGGCAAGGACCCTGCCGACGTCGCGCGTCGCATCGTCGATGCTCTCGTCGCGGGCGAGCAGGACCTCGGCGCGGACGCATTCGGATGATCGTCCGACCATGAGCCCGGGCGACCCGGCACCGTGGCTGCTGCTGGTCGCCGCGGCCCACCTGGGGTTCCAGCTCACCGTCGACCTCGTCGTCTACCCGGCGCTCGCAGACGTGTCGGACGAGGCGTGGGCCGGGGCGCACGAGCGCCACTCGCGCCGGATCGTCCCGCTCGTGGCCCTGCTCTACCCGTCCCTGGTCCTGGTGCTCGGCTGGGCGGTCGTGGGGGAGCCGGGCTCGACGGGCACCTGGCTCGCCGTGGCGGGCGGGCTGCTCGCCGTGATCACGACCGCGGTCGTCGCGGCACCCACCCACGCCCGGTTGGCCTCGGTCGAGCCCGCTGCGCGCCCGGCCCTGATGCGTCGGCTCGCCCGCGCCGACCGGCTCCGGACGATCGGGGCCCTCGTGTGCGTCGTCGGCGCCCTCGTGCTCGTGGCGTGAGCTCGGGGACTGCTGCGGGCGACGTCGCGCAGCACCGATCGATCGGCCGGCCCCGGGTCGCGGATCGCCGGCAAGTCGGCGTCGGAAGCCCCCCGGCAGTAGGCTTTTCGTCTGCCCGGGGGGATCGGCAGGCGTGGTGATGTTGCGTCGGGGGAATGAGGAGCGGTGTGAGCGAGGCGCTCGAGGCGCGGGAGATCGCTGCCGAGCAGCTGTACGTCGACGAGGTCTACGTGCAGCTCGAAGCGTCCACCCAGAACGCGCGCGCACTCGCCGCCGAGGGACACCTGCGCGGCAAGCTCGAGCACGAGGGTGGCCTCGTCGAGCGCGACGCGATGGTCTTCCAGGCCGCCAAGCGGATCGCTCAGCTCGACGCGGCCCACGAGGGCCTCGTCTTCGGCCGCCTCGACATCGACGCTGCCATCGACCCGCTGCCGCGCTACATCGGCCGCATCGGGGTCCGCAACGCCGAGCGCGACGTGCTGCTGATCGACTGGCGAGCACCGGCTGCAGGGGTGTTCTACCAGGCCACGGCGGCGACCCCGCTGGGCGTCGTACGCCGCCGCGTGCTGCGCTCGCAGCACCGCACGGTGATCGGGGTCGAGGACGAGCTGCTGGACGACCAGGCCGAGACCGAGCTGCCGATCGTCGGCGAGGGCGCGCTGATGGCGCAGCTCTCCCGCGCCCGCGACCGCTCGATGCACTCCATCGTGGCCACCATCCAGGCCGAGCAGGACCAGGCGGTCCGCGCGCCGGGCAAGGGCGTGGTGTCGATCTCCGGCGGCCCCGGCACCGGCAAGACCGTCGTCGCGCTGCACCGCGCGGCGTTCCTGCTCTACAACGACCGCCGTCGCTACGAGGGTGGCGGCGTGCTCGTCGTGGGCCCGAGCGGGGTGTTCATGCGCTACATCGAGCGGGTGCTGCCCAGCCTCGGTGAGACCGCTGTCGCGCTGCGCTCGCTGGGTGAGGTGGTCGGCGGCGTCCGGGCGACCCGGCACGACGAGCCCGCGGTCGCTGACATCAAGGGCGCGACCAGGATGGCCGAGCTGGTGCGGCGTACGTCGCGCCAGCACGCTCCTGGCGCCCCGACCAGCTTCCGGATCCGCTGGTTCGACGAGACGATCGTGCTCGACCCCGGGACGCTGGGGCGCCTGCGTCGCCAGCTCATGTCGCAGGGCCGACGCAACCGTCAGCTGCCGCGGGTGGCGCGGACGCTGCTCGACGCGATGTGGCGCCAGGTGAAGGGCGAGCGTGGTCGCGAGCGCGGACGGGACGCCTTCGACGACGACATGCTCTCCCACGACGGCTTCGTCGAGTTCGCCACCCAGTGGTGGCCGCCGCTCGACGCGCCCACCGTCCTGGGCTGGCTGCGCGTGCCCGAGTTCCTGACCCGCGTCGGCGACGGCATCGTGACCCGGGAGGAGCAGCTGCTGCTCACGAAGTCGTGGGCCACCAGCGAGCTGTCGATCGAGGACGTGCCGCTGCTCGACGAGGTGCGCTACGCGATCGGCGACGTGCCGCACCGCAGCGACGACGAGCGCGACCTCGACGAGACCGGCCTGCTCGAGGGCGGCGTCGACCTCCAGGAGCTCACCACGACCGCCGAGCGCGACTACGCACCGGGCGGTCTGGCCTGGTCCGCGCCGACCCACCGCATCGACGACGACGGCTACGCCCACGTCCTCATCGACGAGGCGCAGGACCTGACCCCGATGCAGTGGCGGATGGTCGGCCGCCGCGGTCGCGCCGCGAGCTGGACGATCGTCGGCGACCCCGCGCAGTCGTCGTGGCCCGACGCACCGGAGGCGGCCGCCGCCCGTGCGGAGGCGCTCGCGGGCAAGGAGCTCCACGAGTTCCACCTGTCCACCAACTACCGCAACTCCGCAGAGATCTACGCCTTCGCCGCGGCCTACGCCGGCCGGGTGGGTCTCGACGCCGACCTGCCCGACGCCGTACGCCGCACGGGTGAGGAGCCCGCCGTGATCGGCCCGGTCGACGACCTCGAGGCCGCCGTGCGGACCGCGGTCGCCGAGACCTCGGGTCGCGTCGCGGGCACCGTCGGCATCGTCGTACCGGTCGCGCGTCGCTCCGAGGTCAATGCGTGGCTCGCGTCGTGGCCGGAGTTCGCCTCCGACGCCGCGGGGGCGCGCGCGGCGGTCGACTCGCGCGTGACGCCCAGCGGGGAGGACCGTATCGTCGTGCTCACCGGCCTCGACACCAAGGGCCTGGAGTTCGACGGGATCGTCGTGGTCCGGCCGCAGGAGATCGAGGACGAGTCGGCCACCGGGCGCTCGACCCTCTACGTCGTGCTGACACGTGCCACGCAGCTGTTGACGACGCTGAGCTGAGGGACCGGCGATGCGGCGGCAGGTCACCGGTGGTCGACAGGCGTGGCGCGCAGGGGTGCTCGTCGGCACCCTGCTGCTCCTCGCCACGGCGTGCGTCGGCCCCGGGACGTGGCCCACGCAGGTGTCGGGACCCCGACGGGCGTTGCCGTCCGCCGCCCCGGCTGTCCCGTCCCCGACGGCCGCCCCGACCACGGCTGCGCCCGCTCCGGCTCCACCTGCCTGGGAGACTCTCTTCGTCGACCACTTCGACGGTCCCTCCGGCGTCTGGCCCGAGCAGTGGCACTACATGACCGACTGGAACGCGGCCGCTCTCAACGGTCTGGGACAGCTCGAGGTGGGGCGCGTGGCCCAGATCCGCTCGACACCCGGATGGACCCTCCCCGCGGGGACCCGCGTACGGGTGTCGGCGAGCCTGGTGATGCCCGACACCAGCACCAACTACGCAGCCCTGTGGGTGCAGCACCCCAACCCGGTCGACCCCCGCGAGATCGACGTGATCGAGAGCTACGGTCCGCTGAAGGTCGCGGGCGCGCAGCTGGGGTCGCACCTGTGCTACGACGAGACCCTCGACAACGACGTCGACGAGTGCGGTGCCGCGGGTCTCACGCCAGAGCTGTGGTCGGTCGGCCAGGACTTCGCCGAGGGCGCGAAGCCGTGGGAGTCCTTCTGGGAGTACCACGCCGAGTTCACGGTCGGTGGCGACCAGGTGCACTACGAGGCGAAGGACGGCTCGGGCAACCAGGCCTACTCCGTGGACTCGACACCCGACCTGCGCCGGGTGCCCGGCAACGCCGTCCCGTTCCACCTGCGGTTGTCCAACAAGGACGTCGAGCCGGAGTACATGCTTCCGGGCGGTTCGCAGCACAGCATGCTCGTGGACTGGGTGAGTGTGCACGTGCTCTACCCGAGTGACGTCAGCTGACCCCGGGAGCCGGCATCACCGGCCCGGTCGCCGACGCGGGCCGTCCGAGCCCGACGACGGCGCCCAGCACCAGCAGGATCCCGACCACTGCGACGGGCCCCAGTGACTCGCCCAGCACCACCGCCGCGACCACGGCGGCGGTGACCGGCTCGACGAGGCTGACGGTGACGGCGGTGCTGGGCGCCACGACCCGGAGCCCGGAGTAGAGCAGCACGTAGGCCAGCGCCATGGTGAGCACGCCGAGGTAGAGGAGCCAGGACAGGGCCGCGGGATCGACCGGCACGCGCGGCCCCTCGACGAAAGCCAGGCACGGCAGCAGCACCGCCGCGCCCACCAGCGTCATCGCGCTGGTCAGCACCACCGGTGACGCCTCGCGACTGATGGAGCCGCCCGCCACCGTGGCCACGGCGTACGTGGTCCCCGACGCGACGGCCAGCAGCACGCCGGCGACCGGGGCGGGGCCGGTCGACGAGGCGTGACCGGCGACGCTGACCAGCAGCAGCCCGGTCAGCGCCGCGCCCAGGACGGCCAGCCGCGCGGGGGTGGGCGCGCGGCGATGGCGGAGGGACTCGGCGACGGTCAGCAGCACCGGCGCCAGACCGAGGCTGACGACGGTCGAGACCGCGACACCGACCTGGGTCACCGAGACGAAGTAGAAGCCCTGGTAGGCCGCGGTCCCGACCCCGACCGCGAGCAGCTGGCGTGGCCGGGCGCGCACGAGGGCGACGAGCTCCTCGACGCGCCGCACGACGACCAGGGCGATCAGCAGGCCGGCGGCGGCGATCGCCATCCGCCACGCACTGATGGTCACCGGGGAGAGCGCCTCGTGCTCGCGGATGAGCTGCACCGCCAGGCCGCCCGTGCCCCACAGGACGCTGGCCACGCCCACCTCGACGACACCGCGCAGGTGGGACCCCCGGCCCGTCGCGGAGCCGCTCGACTCCCTCGACATGCGCAGGATTGTGTCAGTCGCGGACGGCGGGGACATCCCGGTTTCGAGACCGCCTCGCCGACCTCCAGGCGTGGGTCGCCACCCAGCTGGACTGAGACCCCCGCGGCCGCGCCCCGCGCGCGCCCGTAGGGTCTCGGCCATGACCTCGACCTCCGCCGACGTGCCCCTGGTGGGTGACCTCCTGGAGCAGATCCAGGGGTACGGCGCGTGGGCGGTCATCCGGCGCAAGGCCGCTCCCACCGCGGGGCTCGTGGGCGGTACGCCCCACGAGGTGGCCTCGCTCCTCGACATCCCGCTCGAGACCGGTGCGCCGGCGTCCGGGCGCAGCGCCGACCGGTTGGTCGCCGTGCCCTTCCGGCAGGTCCGTGAGCGCGGCTTCGCGGCGATCGACGACGGCGCCCCGCTGACGGTGGTGGACATCGAGGCCGAGCACGAGGTGTCGGTCGACGACCTGCTCGCCGCGCTCCCCGACGTGGCCGTCGAGCTCGCCGAGCGCGGCGGCTTCGCGACCAGCGACGACGACTACGCGACGATGGTGGAGTCGATCATCCGCGACGAGATCGGCCAGGGGGAGGGGGCCAACCTCGTCATCGGCCGCCACTACCGCGCGGTCCTCGCCGACTGGGACGCTGCCCGCGCCCTCACCGTCCTGCGGCGGCTCCTCGAGCGCGAACGCGGGGCCTACTGGACCTTCTGCTTCTTCACCGGGGAGCGCTTCCTCATCGGCGCGAGCCCCGAGCGACACGTCTCGGTGCGCTCCGGCGACGTCCGGATGAACCCGATCTCCGGCACCTTCCGCGTCGCCGCTCCCGCAGGCGAGGAGCGTGAGGTCAAGGACCGGCTGCTCGACTTCCTCGCCGACGAGAAGGAGGTCTTCGAGCTCTTCATGGTCGTCGACGAAGAGCTCAAGATGATGTGCGACATCTGCCACGAGGGGGGCCAGGTGCTCGGACCCTTCCTCAAGCCGATGACGCACCTGATCCACACCGAGTACCTCCTCGCCGGCCGCTCCGAACGCGACCACCGCGAGATCCTGCGCGACACGATGTACGCCGCGACCGTGACCGGTGCGCCCGTCGAGAACGCCTGCCGCCTGATCGCCGACTACGAGCCCGAGGGGCGCGGCTACTACGGCGCCGCCCTGGCCCTCTTCGGCCGGTCCAGCGACGGCACACCCACGATGGACAGCCCGATCCTGATCCGCACCGCCGACGTCTCGACCGACGGCGAGCTCAAGGTCACCGCCGGCGCGACGCTGGTCCGCGACTCCGACGCCGCCTCGGAGGTCGCGGAGACACGGGCCAAGGCGGGTGGCATCCTCAGCGCCTTCGGGCTCGCCCCGGTCGCGCTGTCCGACGGTGCCGACATCGCCGAGCTGGCGCGCGACGAGGACGTCCTGCTGGCCCTCGGCTCGCGCAACCAGCGACTCTCGCGGTTCTGGCTCACCGACCAGGCCGGCGAGCCCGCCGACGCGGGACTGGCCGGCCGGAGCGCGGTGATCCTCCACGGCGAGGACGACTTCGTCAACATGCTGGTCCACGTCCTCGGCGTCTTCGGGATGACCTCGCGCGTGGTGCGTCACGAGCACTACGCACCGGGTGCGTTCGACGGCGCCGACCTGGTGATCGTCGGTCCGGGTCCGGGTGATCCCCGGGAGGGCGACCACCCCAAGATCGCCTCCTTCCGTCGAGCCGTCGACGACCTGCTCGCCTCCGGGCAGCCGTTCCTCGCGGTCTGTCTGGGCCACCAGACGCTGTGTCAGCGCCTCGGGCTCGAGCTGGGCTACAAGGACGTCGTCTTCCAGGGCACCCAGTCGCCGGTCCGGCTCGACGGACGCACCGAGCGGGTCGGCTTCTACAACACCTTCGTCGGACGCGCGCCCGCCGACGGCGTCCTGCCCGACGGCGTACGCGTGGAGGCCGACGATGCGACCGGCGACATCCACGCTGTCATCGGCCCGCACTACCGCGGCATCCAGTTCCACGCCGAGTCGATCCTCACCGAGAACGGTTACGACCTGCTGCACGCCGCGGTCCGCGACCTCCTCGTCCGCTGATCCTCGGTGTCCAGGGACGACATGGGTGGCCGCATCGGGGGACACGTGCACAAGCTCGGACGAGCCCGGGCGGGCCTGTGCCTGCTCGTGCTCCTGCTCGGCGCAGTGGGTTGCGGGACCGCGAGCGGGACGACGCCGGCTCCGGTTCCGGCGGCCGCGCCCGACGCCCGACCCAACATCGTCGTGGTGATGCTCGACGACTTCTCGTCCGACCTCGTGCAGACCATGCGGTCGATGACGCGGATGCGCAGGGCGGGGGCGAGCTATCCGCACTCCTTCGTCACCGACTCGTTGTGCTGCGTCTCGCGGTCGAGCTTCTTCACCGGCCAGTACCCCCACCAGACCGGGGTGCGGACCAACACCTCCAACAAGGGCGCCTCGAGGCTCGGCGGCTGGCCGGCCTTCGACACCAACGGCAACCCCGAGCGCGCCTTCAACGTGCGTCTGCAGGAGGCCGGCTACACGACGGGCTTCGTCGGCAAGTACCTCAACGAGTACGAGTGGGTGCCGGGCCGGGCGCTGCCGCCGGTCGTGCCGGGCTGGTCCACCTTCAACACCGTCTTCGGCTCGGCCTACGACGGTTGGGACTTCGCGAGCACGTCGGTCGTCGACCAACGGATGCAGCTCACCCAGCACCCGGCACCGCCGGCCGGCGCCAGCGCGGCGGAGAAGGACCGCGCCTATGCCGGCACCGTCATCAGCGACCTGGCGCTGGACTTCCTCGCCAGGAGCGAGGCGGCGGACACCCCCTACTTCCTCGAGGTCGCGCTCTACGCGCCCCACAACCGGACCCAGCCCGAGGGTCACTACCCGGGCGACCCGCTGTTCCCGCCGATGTTCCGCGACCGTGGCGGCGCGCGTGGCTGCGGCCTGGTCGCGTGCAGCACGCTGACCGTCGAGGACCTCCCGGGCTACGGGGACGAGCGCGCCGACAACCGTCCGCGGACGGCGGCGGGCGCCAGGGCCCGCCCGTGGAACACGACGCGGACGCTCCCGGCAGCGGTGGCAGTACGCGACCTCCGCAACCGGGCGCGGATGGCCCGGTCCGCCGACCGGCTGGTGACGAAGATCCTGCGGTCGGTCGGCCCGGACACCTATGTCGTGCTCACCTCCGACAACGGCTTCCACCTGGGCCAGAACGGCATGGGCCGAGGCAAGGGCACGCCCTATGACACCGACGTGCGGGTGCCGCTGCTCGTCACCGGGCCGGGCGTCGTGCCGGGGACGCGCCGGGAGGTCACCAGCAACATCGACCTCGCGCCGACGTTCGAGGAGCTCGCCGGGCTGCCACCCGCACCCTTCCGCAGCGGGACCTCGCTGGCACCCACCTTCGCCCAGCCGGACCTGGTGCGGCAGTCGTACGCCTTCCTCGAGCACACCCAGCAGACGCTCACCGGCGGCGACCCCGACGCGGCGTTCACCGGCTCCGAGCTCGACCGGATCCCGTCCTACACCGCGGTACGGAGCCGCAGCGCGCTCCTGGTGCGCCTCGACCTCGACCCGCGTCCGAGGAAGAGGTCGTGGGGCTACGAGTTCTACCACTACCGGCGCAACGGGTATGAGAAGCGCAACAACGTCTCCAACCCCGGGCGGCGCGACGAGGTGGCAGTGCTGATGGCCAGGCTCGCCGCCTTCGACGGGTGCCGCGAGACGGGCGACCAGGCGGTGGCTGACTCCTGCCGCACGGTGACGCGCTGACGCCCCCATGCCCTAGCCTCACGGCGTGACGCCGGACGTGATCGTGGTCGACCACCACGACTCCTACACCTGGAACCTGGTGCACCTCATCGCCCTGGTGACCGGCGTCCTGCCGACCGTGGTGCAGCACGACGAGGTCGAGCCCGACGAGGTGCTGCGGCACTCGCACGTCGTGCTCTCGCCCGGACCCGGACACCCCGCCGACCCCGGCGACTTCTCGGTGGGCACCGCGGTCATCCTCGCCGGGACGCGGCCCGTGCTGGGCGTCTGCCTGGGCATGCAGGGGCTGGTGACGGCCTACGGCGGGACCGTCGCACGAGTGGCACCGGTGCACGGCGACGTCGCCTCGGTGCGGCACGACGGCCTCGGGGTCTTCACCGGCCTTCCGCAGGGATTCGCCGCCGTCCGCTACCACTCGCTCGCAGCGGTGGAGGTGCCGACGGAGCTCATCGCCACGGCGTGGACCGAGGACGGCGTGATGATGGGGGTGCGCCACCGCTCGCTTCCGCTGGAGGGCGTGCAGTTCCACCCCGAGTCCATCCTGTCCGAGCACGGCGAGGCACTCGTCAGGAGCTTCCTGCTCCGCTCCTCGGACCAAGGCCGTGAGGACCCCTCGTGAGCCACGACCCCGTCTCCTTCTTCCGCGACGTCGCGGCCCGGCACCCGCGCTGCTTCTGGCTCGATGGCGGCGGGGCCCGCGAGTGGTCCGGGCAGCGCTCGATCATCGGCTGGCTCGACGACGACGACGTGTCCCTGAGCTGGTCCGCTGCCCGACGTGAGGTGCGCGCGCACACCGGGTCGTCCTCGCAGGTCGTGGGTGACGACGTCTTCACCGTGCTGGAGCAGTGGCTGCGGCCCGGCGAGCAGTGGTTCGGCTACTTCGGCTACGCCTCGCGCACCGATCTCCCCGCCGCCCCCGACCCCGTCCTGCCGGATGCGGTCTGGATGCGGCCGCGGGCGGTGCGGGTCTTCGAGCACGCGCTCGTGCAGGAGTCACCGCTGGAGCGGGGACTCCTGCACGACTGGGCCGTTGCAACGCCCCATCCCCGCGAGACTTCGCCCACCCCCGTGGCCGCTGGGACTCCTGAGCCGTACGCCGTCGCGTTCGCGGCCGTCCAGGGGCACCTGCACGCCGGCAACTCCTACGAGGTCAACCTGACCCACCGCCTGACCCGTGAGGCCGACATCGACCCGGTCACGGCCTACCTCCGGCTGCGCGAGCTCAACCCTGCGCCCTACTCCGGCTTCCTCCAGCACGACGTCGTCGACGCCCGCATGTGGCTGCTGTCCAGCTCGCCGGAGCGTTATGCCGTGATCACCCCCGACCGCTGTCTGGAGACCAAGCCGATCAAGGGCACGACCCCGCGCGGCACGACTGCGGCGCAGGACGACGCGCAGCGCGTACGGCTGGCCCGCGACCCCAAGACGCGCGCCGAGAACCTGATGATCGTCGACCTGCTCCGCAACGACCTGTCGCGCGTCTGCGACGTGGGCTCGGTCGAGGTGCCGGCGCTGATGCAGGTCGAGACCTACGCGTCGGTCCACCAGCTCGCCTCGACGGTGCGCGGCCACCTGCGCGACGACGTCTCCACGATCGACGCCCTGCGCTCGCTCTTCCCGGCGGGTTCGATGACCGGCGCTCCCAAGCTGCGCACGATGCAGGTCATCGAGGAGGTCGAGTCGTCACCGCGGGGCGTCTACGCCGGCGCGTTCGGTTGGATCAGCGGTGACGGGCCGGCGGACCTCGGCGTCGTCATCCGCTCGCTCACCACCGACGGGGGCGGCACGTGGTCGCTCGGCACCGGAGGGGGCATCACGGTGAAGTCCGACGTCGCGGGCGAGTGGGCCGAGTCGCAGTGGAAGGCCGAACGGCTGCTGCGCGTCTTCGACGGGCCCGCCGAGATGTGACGCGGGGTTCCATGCGGGAGCACCCATGACGACAGGGCGTACATCCTCTAGCCCGGCGTGACAGCGGCGCCGACGCCCGGCAGCCAGACCGCGAACCGGGCTCCGCCACCCGGCGCCCGGGCCACCTCGACCCGACCGCCGTGGCGGTCGAGCACCTGGCGCACGATCGCCAGCCCGAGCCCGGAGCCGGGCATCGCGCGCGAGACCTCGGAGCGGTAGAAGCGGTCGAAGACGTGGGGCCGGTCCACCTCGTCGATGCCGGACCCCTCGTCGTCGACGATCAGGACGCCGTCGGAGAGGCGCACCGTGACGGTCCCCTCCGGCGGGCTCCACTTCGAGGCGTTGTCGAGCAGGTTGGTGACCGCACGCTCGAGGGCGCTGGAGTCCCCGACCACGAACCAGGGGTCGGCGGCGACGTCGAAGGAGATGCCCTGGGCGCGACGGCGTACGCGGGTGACGGCCCGCTCGACGACGTCGGCCAGGTCGACGCGGGCGACCACGTGGGTCATCGGCTCGTCCCTCGCCAGCTCGACGAGGTCACCGACCAGCGCACTGAGCTCCTCGATCTGTCCGCGTACGTCGTCGAGCAGCTCGAGGCGCGCCTCGGGAGGGAACGCGCCCTCCCCGCGACTGTCCTCGGCCTGGCGGAGCAGGTCGAGGTTGGTGCGCAGCGAGGTCAGGGGGGTGCGCAGCTCGTGGCTGGCGTCGGCGACGAGTCGGCGCTGCCGGTCGCGGGAGGCGCCGAGGGCCAGCAGCATCTGGTTGAAGGCCGCGGCGAGGCGAGCCACCTCGTCGTCGCCCTCGATCCGCAGCGGGGTGAGGTCCTCGGTGACGGCGATGTGCTCGACGGCGGAGGTGAGCCGGCGTACGGGTCGCAGACCGTTGCGGGCCACCAGCCAGCCGGCGAGGAGAGCCGTCAGCACACCCAGCGCGCCGAAGACGAAGAGGACACCGCCGAGCTTCTCCAGGGTGCGGTCGTTGGGGGCCAGCGGTTGGGCGAGCATCAGGGCTGCGCCGTCGTTGGCCGGGACGGACGCGACGCGGAACCGTTCGCCCTCGCGGGTGACGAGGGTCCGGACCGCGGAGCTGCGCCGGCCGGTCGCGACGTCGTACTCCGGGCGGCCGAGGGTGAACGCGGGGACGTCGTCGCCGGTGACGGTGCGGCCCTCGGCGGTGACGAAGATGATGCGTACGTCGGCCGCGCCCAGCATCCAGGCCGGCGCACCGCGGGCGGTGATCTCCGAGAGCGTGGTGAAGGCGGTCGCCTTGTGCGCGCGGTTGAGCAGCGACTGGTCGAGCGAGCTCATCAGCTGCTGGCGCATGACGAAGAAGGCGGTCGCTGCCAGGATCGCGATCGTCACGCCCAGCACGAGCGTCGTGAGCACGGCCACCCGCGAGGCCAGCGACCGGCGGTAGTGCCAGCGTCCCTCCCCTCGCTCGACGGCCGACATCACGCTTCCTTCAGGACGTAGCCGACACCGCGCACGGTCTGGATCAGTCGTGACTCGCCCTCCGCCTCGGTCTTGCGGCGCAGGTAGCCGACGTAGACCTCGAGGGAGTTGGCGGTGGTGGGGAAGTCGTAGCCCCACACCTCCTCGAGGATGAAGGAGCGGTCCAGCACCCGGCGCGGACGCCGCAGGAACATCTCCAGCAGCGTGAACTCCGTGCGCGTGAGCTCGATCGCGCGCCCCGCGCGGGACACGTCACGGCTGGCGACGTCCATGGTGAGGTCGGCGAAGGACAGCACCTCGCTCTCGCCGTCGACGTCCGGCACCACGCGCCGCAGCAGCGCTCGCAGCCGGGCCAGGAGCTCCTCGAGCGCGAAGGGCTTGGTGAGGTAGTCGTCGGCCCCGGCGTCCAGCCCCTCGACCCGGTCACCGACGGCGTCGCGAGCGGTGAGGACCAGGATCGGGACGTCGTTGCCGGCCGCGCGCAGCGCTCGCGTGGTCTCGATCCCGTCCAGGCGCGGCATCATCACGTCGATCACCACGACGTCGGGATGCTGCGCACCCACCGCGACCAGGCCCTCGGCGCCGTCGCCGGCGAGCACCACCTCGTAGCCGTTGAACTCCAGCGACCGGCGCAGTGAGTCGCGCACGGCCCGGTCGTCGTCGACGACGAGCACGCGGGGCTTGGAGTCGGTCACCTGCCAAGGATGCCAGCCACGCCTGAGCGGAGGCTGAAGAGCGCCGGGCCCGGATCAGACGTAGCGCGCCGCGATCGTCCCGGCCCGGGCGCCGTAGCTGCCACCGAACATGCAGGCGTGCACCAGCAGCGGGAAGAGCTGGTGGAGGCCGAGGCGGTCCTCCCAGCCGTCGGTGAGCGGGTGCGCCTCGTCGTAGGCCGCCATCACGCGCGGCAGGTGGGTGAGGCCGAACAGGTGCAGCATCGCGAGGTCGACCTCGCGGTGACCGCCGTGGGCAGCCGGGTCGATGACGTGGATGGCGAGGTCGTGGCCCCACAGGCAGTTGCCGTTCCACAGGTCGCCGTGGAGTCGGGCCGGCGTCTCGTCGGGGATCAGCTCGACGAACCTGCCGACGACCGCCTCGACCGCCGCGGCGTCGGCGTCGGTGATCGCCGCCCGGTCTCGGGCGAGCTTGAGGTAGGGGAGCACCCGGCGCACTGCGTAGAACTCCGGCCAGGAGCCGGCGGTGCGGTTGGGCAGCGGCAGGCGCCCGATGAAGCCGTCGTGGTCCAGGCCCCATCCGTCGGCGCCCGCGGTGTGGGTGGTGGCGAGCTGCTGGCCGAAGGTGACGGCAGCTTCGACGGGCGTCTTCGAGCTCTGCTCGACCCAGGCGAGGACAAGGCAGTCGCTCGCCGCCGCGAGCACCTCGGGGACCGGAAGGCCGCCGTCGACCTCGGACAACCAGGCCAGCCCGGCAGCCTCGGCCTCGAAGAACCCTTCGGGCGCGTGCGGCAGGGTCTTCATCAGCGCGGTCTGCCCGCTGGACAGCCGCAGGCGGGTGGCGGTGGCGATGTCACCCCCGGCCACGGGCGAGGTCGCGACGACGGCCGAGCCGAGGAGCTCCTCGGCTCGCCGGGCGATCAGCGGCTGCCTGGCCATCAGGGTGTGCCCGCGGACGTCCCGAGCGTCTCGGCCACGGCCGCCGCAATCGCCTCACTCGTGCGCTCGACCATCGCCAGCACCTCCTCGAAGCCTTCGTCCCCACCGTAGTACGGGTCCGGAACCGCTGCTCCACGACCGGTGGCGTCGAAGTCGCGGAACAGCCCCACCCGGTCGGTGCGCCCACCCACGTCGTCGAGGTTGGACTCGTCCATCACGAGCACCGCGTCGTAGGCCTCGGGCCAGGTGGTGTCGTACTGCCGGGCGCGGTGCCGGGTCGGGTCGTAGCCGGCGCCGGCGAGGGTGGCGGCGGCACGCGGGTCCATCGGGTGGCCGACGTGCCAGCCGCCGGTGCCGGAGGAGGCGACCTCGACGCGGTCGCCGAGGCCGAGGTCGGCGAGCCTGCTCCGGAGGACGACGTGCGCCATCGGGGAGCGGCAGATGTTGCCCAGGCAGACCAGGGCGATGCGGTAGCGGCCCGGCGTGCGCGGGGGAGGGAGCGTCGACAAACCGGCTCAGTCCCGCGTGGGTAGAGCCGTCCGGACGCCCCAGCCGACGAGCGTCACGATGAGGGCCCCGGCCAGGGCGCTCCAGAAGCCGTCCACGTGGAAGCCGAGGTCCAAGGCATCGGCCAGCCGTGCGGTGAGCATCAGCATCAGGGCGTTGATGACCAGCAGCAGGAAGCCCAGCGTCAGGATGATGAAGGGCAGCGAGATCAGCTTGATCACCGGCTCGATGAAGGTCGAGACCAGTCCCAGGATCAGCGCGACGAGGAGCAGCGGGACGATCTTCTCCTGCAGCTCGGCCTGCCCGGTGCCGGGACCGTCGAACCGGATCCCGTCGAGGAGCTGGGCCGCCACCGCCAGCCCGGCCGCGTAGGTGAGCAACCACGTCACGAAGCGCATGGGAGGAGCCTAACGAGTCGACCTCGGCGCGGTCGGGTCCGGTTGGGTGGCGCGACGTCGTGGCTGATCAGCCGACGACGGGCCTCGGGCTACCCTCGCCCGCATGACGATCGGGGGCACAGGCGTCATGGCTCTGGGTGCCCTCGTCGCGGGAGTCGTCGCCGTCCTCCTGGCGCTGGCCCTGCGCGGACGCCTCGGCACCGTGTCGGCGCTCGCCTTCCCGGGCCTGCTCTGGTCGCTCGTCTCGATCGCCCTGGTGACGCTGGTCCCGACGCGGGCGGACATCGGGATCGTGCCGGCACAGACCCGGAGCGCATCGTGCTCCTGGGACTACGGCGGGCCGTCGGGGGTGGCCTTCGAGGTCCTCGGCCTCGACCAGCGCACCCTCAACGTGCTGCTCTTCGTGCCTGCCGGGCTCTTCCTGGTGCTCGCCGTCGGTCGGTGGTCGTCCGGTCTGCTGCTCGCCCCACTCGGCCTCGTCGCACTGGCGGCGTACAGCCTGGGCATCGAGCTCGTCCAGCTGGAGCTCGCCCGCCTGGACCGCGCGTGCGACGTCACCGACATGGTGGACAACATCGCGGGCGCGGCCATCGGCTGCGCCATCGGCGTCGTGCTGCTGCCGGTCCTGAGGCCGTGGCGGGGGCGGCGCGCGAGTGAATAGGGTCGCCGTATGACCACCCCCCAGCCGCGGTCCACCGTGCTCGCCATCCCGACGTACGTCGCCGGCAAGCCCCCTGTCGCCCGCCCGGGGCTCACGTCCTACAAGTTGTCGTCCAACGAGAACCCCTACCCGCCGCTGGCCGGGGTCCTCGAGGCGGCCGCGGAGGCGGCGGCGCAGGTGAACCGGTATCCCGACATGGGCAGCGCCGGCCTCTACGCCGCGCTCGGCGACACGCTGGGGGTGCCGAGGGAGGACCTGGCGGTCGCGACCGGCTCGGTGGCGCTGATCTACCAGCTCGTCAACGCCTTCTGCGAGCCCGGCGACGAGGTCGTCCATGCCTGGCGCTCCTTCGAGGCCTACCCGATCGCCGTGACCGCCGGTGGGGCACGGGGCGTGCAGGTGCCGGTCACCGCCGATGGCCGCCACGACCTCGAGGCGATGGCTGCGGCGATCACCGACCGCACCAAGGTCGTCATGGTCTGCACGCCCAACAACCCCACCGGGCCGGCAGTGACGCAGAGCGAGCTCGACGCCTTCATCGCCGAGGTGCCGACGCACGTGGTCGTGGTGGTCGACGAGGCCTATCTCGAGTTCGTCCGGATGGACGACGCGATCGACGGGATCGCGACCTACCGGCGCCACGACAACGTCGTGCTCACCCGCACCTTCTCCAAGGCCTACGGCCTCGCCGGCTTCCGCGTCGGCTACGCGGTCGCCGCGGCTCCGGTGGCCGGCGCGCTGCGCGCGGTGTCGCTGCCGTTCGGGGTCAGCCACGTCGCCCAGGCGGCCGCGATCGCGTCGTTGCAGGCCCAGGACGAGCTGTTCGCCCGGGTCGAGGACCTCGTCGGGCGGCGTGCGGACCTGCTGGCGCGGCTCCGCGAGGTCGGCTGGGAGCTCCCGGACGCGCAGGGCAACTTCGTGTGGTTCCCGCTGGGCGAGCGGGCGCTCGACTTCGCCGCCGCGTGCGGGGAGGCGGGCGTGTCGGTACGTCCCTTCGCGGGTGAGGGCGTGAGGGTCAGCATCGGTGAGACCGAGGCCCTCGACAGCGTGATCGAGGTCGCAGAGCGCTTCGCCCGTTGAGGGTGGTGGTCAGGGATGCCGCGATACGGTTGAACCATGAACGACACGGCGACCTACACCAAGCAGGGCGAGCCCTTCGAGCGGGACATGACCTACCTTCCCGACCGGGTCCTGAGCGGTGTGACGTCCGCGGACCCGCTCGACGACACCTTCCCCAGCGGGTCGAAGGACAGCCCCAGCGACGCACCGCGCTGGGAGGTGGCCCCCGGTCGTTACCGACTCATCGCGGCCCGCGCGTGCCCGTGGGCGCACCGCTCGATCATCGTGCGCAGCCTGCTCGGCCTGGAGGACGCGATCTCCTGGGGTGCTCCCGGCCCGACCCATGACGCCCGCAGCTGGACCTTCGACCTCGACACCGACGGCAAGGACCCGGTGCTGGGCATCGAGCGTCTCCAGGAGGCCTACTTCGCCCGTGAGGCCGACTACCCGCGCGGCATCACGGTGCCCGCGATCGTCGACATCGAGTCCGGCGCGGTCGTCACCAACGACTTCCCGCAGATCACCCACGACCTGTCCTTCGAGTGGCGTGAGCACCAGCGCGCCGACGCCCCCGACCTGTGGCCGGCCGACGTCCGCGAGGAGATGGAGTCGGTGATGAAGCGCATCTTCACCGAGGTCAACAACGGCGTCTACCGCTGCGGCTTCGCCGGGTCGCAGGAGACCTACCAGGACGCCTACGACCGGCTCTGGACCGCGATGGACTGGCTCGAGGAGCGGCTCGCCGATCGCCGTTTCCTGATGGGCGAGGCGATCACCGAGGCCGACGTCCGTCTCTTCACCACCCTGGTGCGCTTCGATGCGGTCTACCACGGCCACTTCAAGTGCAACCGCAACAAGCTCACCGAGATGCCGCACCTGTGGGGCTATGCGCGCGACCTGTTCCAGACGCCGGGCTTCGGCGACGAGGTCGACTTCGAGCAGATCAAGACCCACTACTACGTCGTGCACACCGACATCAACCCCACGCAGATCGTGCCGGCGGGGCCCGACGAGGCGGGCTGGCTCACGCCGCACGGTCGCGCCTAGCCTGTCGGCGGCTCGGGGGGTCGTCCTTCCGCACCCGCATCCGCGCCCACGTCTGGATCCGCGTCGCTCGGCTCCGGCCCGGACGGCAACGTCGCGCACCCGCGCAGCCGTGGGTCGGATTGGTGCTCCCACGGTGCGCCCGATACGTTGAGAGCGATCATGTGGTCGGGGTCACACACGCCGATGACCACCCTCGAAGCCCTCGGCGTCCGGCGATCCCGCGACTGCCGCCGGCTTTGTCCGAGAGGAGAGTGCGTTGACCGACCCGTCCGGTTTCGGCCCCGACCTTGCGGAGGTCTTCGGTCCCTCCCAGTCCGACGGTGGCCCCGACCTCGTCCAGCTCCTGACTCCCGAGGGTGAGCGCGTCCACCACCCCGACTTCGACCACGACTTCTCCGCCGAGGAGCTGCGCGGGCTCTACCGCGACATGGTGCTGACCCGGCGCATCGACGTCGAGGCCACCGCGCTGCAGCGCCACGGCGAGCTCGGCATCTGGGCCCAGCTGCTCGGCCAGGAGGCCGCGCAGATCGGCGCCGGCCGCGCGATGCGTCCCCAGGACTACGCCTTCCCGACCTATCGCGAGCACGGCGTCGCCTACTGCAAGGGCGTCGACCCGCTGCGCCTGCTCGGCCTGTTCCGCGGCGTCGACCAGGGGGGCTGGGACCCCAACGAGAACAACTTCGGGCTCTACACGATCGTCATCGGCGCCCAGACCCTCCACGCCACCGGCTACGCGATGGGCATGCAGCGCGACGGCGTCGTCGGCACCGGCGACCCCGAGCGGGACTCGGCGGTGCTCGCCCACTTCGGCGACGGAGCGTCCTCCCAGGGCGACGTCAACGAGGCGTTCATCTTCGCCGCCTCCTACAACGCACCCGTCGTGTTCTTCTGCCAGAACAACCAGTGGGCCATCTCGGAGCCGATCGAGCGCCAGACCCGCATCCCGCTCTACCAGCGCGCGCTGGGCTTCGGCTTCCCGGGGATCCGCGTCGACGGCAACGACGTGCTGGCGACGTACGCCGTCACGAAGGCTGCCCTCCAGCGCGCCCGCGACGGCAACGGGCCGTCGTTCGTCGAGGCCTACACCTACCGGATGGGCGCCCACACCACCACCGACGACCCGACGCGCTACCGCCTCAACGACGAGCTCGAGCACTGGAAGCTCAAGGACCCCATCGAGCGGCTGAAGGTCTACCTGCGCCGCAACGGCCTGGTCGACCAGCAGTTCTTCGACGAGCTCGACGCCGAGGCCAAGGAGCTGGGCCACCACCTCCGCGAGGGGTGCAAGGCGCTGCCCGACCCCGACCCGATGGACCAGTTCGGCTATGTCTTCAGCGAGATGACCGAGGAGATCCGCGAGCAACGCGACGGGTTCAGGGCCTACCTCGACAGCTTCGAGGGCGCCACCTCGGGAGGGCACGCATGAGCACGCAGAAGATCACGCTCGCCAAGGGCCTCAACATGGGCCTGCGCAAGGCCATGGAGGCCGACGACAAGGTCCTGCTCATGGGCGAGGACGTCGGCAAGCTCGGCGGGGTCTTCCGCATCACCGACGGCCTGCAGAAGGACTTCGGCGAGGACCGGGTCATCGACAGCCCGCTCGCGGAGTCCGGCATCGTCGGCACCGCGGTCGGCATGGCGCTGCGCGGCTACCGCCCGGTCATCGAGATCCAGTTCGACGGCTTCGTCTACCCCGCCTACGACCAGATCGTGTGCCAGGTCGCCAAGTACACCTACCGCTCCCAGGGCAAGGTGAACATGCCGATCGTCATCCGCATCCCCTTCGGTGGTGGCATCGGTGCGGTCGAGCACCACTCCGAGAGCCCGGAGGCGCAGTTCGCGCACACGCCCGGCCTGAAGGTGGTCGCGTGCTCCAACCCGGTCGACGGCTACTGGATGATCCAGCAGGCGATCGCCCACGACGACCCGGTCATCTTCCTGGAGCCCAAGCGGCAGTACCACGCCGACAAGGCCGAG
The DNA here is from genome assembly GCA_963806925.1 of uncultured Actinomycetota bacterium. Taxonomy (GTDB): domain Bacteria; phylum Actinomycetota; class Actinomycetes; order Propionibacteriales; family Nocardioidaceae; genus Nocardioides. The sequence goes on from CAWEAI010000014.1 coordinate 328,912, forward strand.
CTCGACGAGTCGGCCACGCCCGAGCCGCTCTTCACCTCGCGTGTCGTGCGCGCCGGCACGGACGCGACGATCCTGGCCTACGGCCCGACGGTGAAGACCGCGCTCAAGTGCGCCGAGGCCGCCGCGACCGAGGGTCGCAGTCTCGAGGTCATCGACCTGCGCACGCTGTCACCGCTCGACATGGGACCGGTCTTCGAGTCCGTCCGTCGCACCGGCCGCTGCGTCGTCACCCACGAGGCGCACGTCAACCTCGGCATGGGAGCGGAGGTGGCGGCGCGCATCACCGAGCAGTGCTTCTACTCCCTGGAGGCCCCGGTGCTGCGTGTCGGAGCCTTCGACATGCCCTACCCGCCGTCCCGGATCGAGGAGGAGTACCTCCCCGACCTCGACCGTGTCCTCGACGCCGTCGACCGCAGCTTCGCCTTCTAGTCGTCCCTGGTCGAGGAGGTCGCGCAGCGACCGTCACGAGGCCCGGCACCCGAAAGGAACCTGATGTCCGAATTCCTGTTGCCCGACGTCGGTGAGGGCCTGACCGAGGCCGAGATCGTCTCCTGGAAGGTCGCGGTCGGCGACGTCATCGAGATCAACGACGTCATCGTCGAGATCGAGACCGCCAAGTCGCTGGTCGAGCTGCCCTCGCCCTACGAGGGCACGGTCCTCGGGCTGCTCGTGTCCGAGGGCGAGACCGTCGAGGTCGGTACGCCGATCATCTCCGTCGGTGATCCCTCGGCCGTCGCGGCGCCCGCCCCGCAGACCGGGTCCGACCCCGACCTCGCGATCGCGCAGCAGGCCGGCGCCGAGAGCTGGGGCGGCCGGGCCGTCGCCGCCCCCGACCAGGTCGACCCGGCCGACATCGACCTGTCCAACCCTGCCGCCTCCGGCTCGATGGAGGGCGCGTCCCTGGTCGGTCGGATCAAGGCCGAGCGCGGCCCGATGCGCCGAGCCCGCCGCGGCTCGGCGTCGCCGAGCACCGATGCCGGTGCCCAGGTCCAGATGCAGGTGCAGGGCGCGTTCGCCCCGGGTGGCGCGCAGTCCCAGGACGTGCTGCCGGCCGACGAGGCGCCGGTGCCCGCCGTGGACCAGCGTCCCGCCCCGCGGGCCGCCCCCGCCGAGGCGCTCGTCCCCGCGTCCGCACAGGCCGAGCCAGTCGACGTACGAGCCCTGGCGAAGCCGCCGGTGCGCAAGCTCGCCAAGGACCTGGGCGTCGACCTGAGCACCCTGACGGGTTCGGGACCGTCGGGATCGATCACCCGCGACGACGTGCACAGCGCCTCATCCGGGGCCCCGGCCGCCCACGCCGTGGCGACGTCATCCGGACAGGGCCAGGGCTCTCCCCGTCCGCATGACCTCAGCAGCGGCGAGCGCGAGACCCGCGAGCCCGTCAAGGGGGTGCGCAAGATGATGGCGACGGCGATGAGCCACTCGGCGTTCACCAGCCCGCACGTCACCGAGTGGGTCACCGTCGACGTCTCGGCGACGATGCAGCTCGTCGAGCGGCTCAAGGCGCGGCGCGACCTCGAGGACGTCCGGATCAGCGCGCTGCTCGTGCTGTCGCGTGCGGTGATCCTGGCGATGAGGCGCACGCCGGAGATCAACTCGTTCTGGGACGAGGCCGCCCAGGAGGTCGTGCTCAAGCACTACGTCAACCTCGGCATCGCCGCGGCGACCCCCCGCGGGCTGGTCGTGCCCAACGTCAAGGACGCCGACGCGATGTCCCTGGCTGAGCTGGCCGGTGCGCTGGGCGAGCTGACTGCGACGGCGCGCGAGGGACGGACGCAGCCGGCCGAGATGGCAGGAGGCACCTTCACCATCACCAACGTCGGCGTCTTCGGCGTCGATGCCGGCACGCCGATCATCAACCCCGGCGAGTCCGCGATCCTCTGCTTCGGTGCGGTCAACAAGCGTCCGTGGGTGGACGAGGCCGGTGAGATCGTGGTGCGCGACGTGACGACGCTGGCGCTGTCCTTCGACCACCGCCACATCGACGGCGAGAAGGGCTCGCGCTTCCTCGCCGACGTCGCCGGGATCCTGCAGGACCCGGGCACCGCGCTGCTCTTCTGACCGTTCCTCGGGTGGCGTCGGGGACCACCGGGCACGGACAGGTCCACGACGCACTGGCCTCAGACGTAGCGGCGGGCCCGCCTGGCAGCCGACCCCGGACCGGCGGTGAGCAGCGCGCTGAGCTCGTGCTCGAGCACCGCGGCGACCCGGCGGCAGAAGGCCTCCGGCTCGTCCGCGGCGTCGGGCTTCTCCGCCACGATCCGGTCGACGATGCCGCGACGGTAGAGGTCGATGGCGCGCACCTGCTGCGCGCGCGCCATCTCGGGGGCGTGGTCGAGGTCGCGGTGCACGATGGCCGAGGCCCCCTCCGGAGGCAGGGGCGAGAGCCATGCGTGCTGGGCGGCGATCACCCGGTCGGCGGGCAGGAGCGCCAGTGCGCCACCGCCGTTGCCCTCGCCCAGCATCAGGCACAGGGTGGGGGCGTCGAGGGTCACCAGGTCGGCGAGCGAGCGGGCGATCTCGCCGGCGAGACCGCCGTTCTCGGCAGCGGCCGACAGCGCGGCGCCCTGGGTGTCGATGACTGTCACGAGGGGCAGCTTGAGCTCGGAGGCGAGCCGCATCCCGCGTCGCGCCTCGCGCAGCGCCTCGGGCCCCATCGGGTGGTCGGTGGTCTGGCCGCGCCGGTCCTGTCCGAGGAAGACGCACGGCGCCTCGCCGAACCGGGCGAGCGCGATCAGCAGGCCGGGGTCGGACTCGCCCTGGCCGGTGCCGTTGAGGGGGACGACGTCACTGGCGCCGAAGCGCAGCAGGCGGCGTACGCCGGGGCGGTCGGGTCGACGCGACCGGGTCACGCAGTCCCACGCGTCGACGTCCGGGACCGACTCCTCGCCCGGGTCGGCCACCGGGGCGACGCCCTCCCGTGCGGCCATGAGGATGCTCAGCGCACGGTCGAGGATGTCCCCGATCTCCTCGGGCGGCAGGACCGCGTCGATGATGCCGTGGGCGTAGAGGTTCTCCGAGGTCTGTACGTCGCTGGGGAACGGCTTGTCGTAGAGGGCCTCGTAGACGCGGGGACCCAGGAAGCCCACCAGGGCGCCCGGCTCCGCGACGGTCACGTGGCCCATGGACCCCCACGACGCCATCACGCCACCGGTGGTGGGGTTGCGCAGGTAGACGAGGTAGGGCAGTCCCGCGGTGCGGTGCGCGGCGACCGCCGCGGAGATGCGCACCATCTGCACGAAGGCGGGGGTGCCCTCCTGCATCCGGGTGCCGCCGCTGATCGGTGCGGCCACGAGGGGGAGGCCCTCCCGGGTGGCCCGCTCGATGCCGGCCACGATCCGGTCGGCGGCGGCGCGACCGATGGACCCGGCGAGGAAGCCGAACTCGCCCACCAGGACACCGATGCGCCGCCCGCGCAGCCGTGCCTCGCCACTCAGCACGGACTCGTCGACGCCGGACCTCTCGGCGGCGGCCACCAGCTCGGCGGCGTAGTCGTCGCTGATGCCGGCCCGCAGGGGCGGGTCGTCCCAGGACGACCACGAGTCGGCGTCGAGGACCAGGTCGATCAGGTCGTGGGCCGAGAGTCGGCTCATGCAGGCACTCCAGGGCGTGGCGTGGTGCGGCCGGTGATCCAGCCGTCGAAGAAGGTGGACAGCTCGCGTCCGGTCTCGGACTCCCAGTGCTCGAAGATCTGCTCGCGAGTCACCGAGGTGTTGTCGTGCGCGGCCAGCCACGAGCGGGCGATGCGGAAGAACTCGTCGTCACCGAGCTCGACGCGCAGCTCGTTCCACATCAGTGCCGGAGGGTAGTAGATGTTGGACCCACCGAAGCGCTGCGGGTCGTAGGCCCCGGGCGGGCCGTAGTCGTCGCGCAGCGTCTGGTCGCCGGCACGGGAGATGCGGACGGTCTCGCGCAACGGCCGGATGCCCTGGTCGTCCTCGTAGATCCACTGCAGGAGCATCGTCATGCCCTCGTTGAGCCAGACGTCACGCCAGTCCGACGGCGAGACCTGGTCGCCGTACCACTGGTGGATCAGCTCGTGGGCGAGGACCTGCGGCGACATGACGTACTCGGTGTTGCCCAGCGTCACCATGGTCTGGGTCTCCATCGCGCTGCGTGAGGCGGTCACGACGACGCCGGCGGAGTCGAAGGGGTAGGGGCCGAGCCTGGCCTCGATCCAGTCGATCGTCGCGGCCGCGCTCGAGAGGCGCTTCCGCGCCCCGACCATGCCGCGCGGGGTCCAGTAGTCGACCCGCAGGCCGGTCGAGGTGGTGTTGCTGGCGTGGGCGTAGTCGCCGATCGCGAGGGTGACGAGGTAGGACGACGCGGGCTCGGTGAGCTGCCACGACGTGGTGGTGAGCTCGTCGTCGCCGACGACCTCGGTGCTGAGCCCGGTGAGGCGGCCGTTGGAGATGCCGGTCCACGGTGCGGGCACCCGGACCGTGACGTCGTAGAGCGCCTTGTCGGACGGCTGGTCGTTGACGGGATACCAGGTGTAGGCGCCGTAGGGCTCCTGCATCGTCCACACCTCGCCGGCGGCGGTGATGGTGAAGCCGGTCGTGGAGTAGTCGCTGCGGGTCGTCGGCGCCGGCGCCGGCTCGGGGGTGCCGACGTAGTCGAGGCTCAGCTCGTAGCGCCGGTCTGCCTCGATCGGCGCCTTCACCACGAGGTTCTTGCCCCGGCGCGCGAAGCCGACGGACCCGCCGTCGAGCCGCACGTCCCCGACGGTGAGGGCCGGGCCGAGGTCGAGCTGGAAGCGGGGCGCGGTGCGGGTCGCGCGGAAGGTGACGACCGCGCTGGCGGTGAGCAGCTCGTCCAGCGGGTCCCACGACAGGTCGAGGTCGTAGCGGAGGGCGTCCACCCCTGGATCGCCGACGTCGGGGTAGACGCTGTCCTCGACGGGCGCGGACAGGGCGAGGTCGAGGTCCTGCTCGACCGCCTCGCTCACGGGCGGCCCGGACGCTGCGGCGACGGTGTCGTCCTCGGGCGAGGGCTCGGCGCTCGACGGCGTGAGCAGCGCATCCGGAGCCTCGGTGGTCGAGGAGCAGGCGGTCGAGGAGGAGGCGCCAAGGAGCACGGCGGCAGCGAGCCACCCCGCGTGACGCCTCACCGATCACCGCGGAGCAGCGGTCGCGCCAGCTTGCGGCCGTGGTGGATCTGCGCCTTGACCGTGCCCAGCGGGGCGTCGACGAGTGCGGCGATCTCGTCGTAGGGGAGACCGTAGACGTCGCGGAGCAGCAGCGGCTCGACGTACTGCGGGTGGTCGCGCTCGATGCTCTCCATCGCCTCCAGCAGGTCGAGACGTGTGCCCGCGATGACGCTCGTGGTGCGCGGGTCGGGCCGGTCGTGGGCGCCGTCCTCGAAGTCGGTCGGCACGGCGAGGTTCTTCAGTCGCCTGTAGGTCGTGCGTGCGCTGTTGACCGACACCACGTGCAGCCACGTGGTGAACCGGCCCCGAGCGCCCCAGGACCCGATCTTCATCGCCACGTTGAGCATCGCCTCCTGGCAGGCGTCCTCGGCGTCGCCGGAGTAGGGGAGCACGCCCCGGCAGATGTTCAGCACCCGCGGACGCACCTGGGCGAGCAACGACTCGAGTGCGTCGCGGTCACCGTCGCGCGCGCGGCGCGCGAGGTCGTCGATGTCGTCGGGCGTCAACGCCACCCCGTGGTCCCCCGGATTGCTCACACCTGCACGATAATGCCCTGATGTCCGCTCCCTCCCGCCTCGGTCGCTACCCGGTGCGCCGACGCATCGGTTCGGGAGCCTTCGCGACGGTCTGGCTGGCCTACGACGAGCACCTGGACTCACCGGTGGCGATCAAGGTCCTCGCCGACAATTGGACCGGCGACCTGCACATCCGGAAGCGCTTCGTGGAGGAGGGCCGCTTCCTCCGCAAGGTCGAGTCGCCCCACGTCGTCACGGTCTACGACGCCGGCGAGCTCGCCGACGACCGCCCGTTCCTGGTCATGGCGTACGCCGACCAGGGCACGCTGGCCGACCGCCTCGAGCTCGCCCCCCTCGAGCCCGGCCAGGCGCTCACCGTGATCCAGCAGGTCGGGCGTGGCCTCACCGCGCTGCACGACCGCGGTGTCCTGCACCGCGACATCAAGCCCGCCAACGTGCTCTTCCGCACCGTGGAGAACTCCCGTGGCTCGCAGGTGGTGGCGATGGTCGGCGACCTCGGGCTCGGCAAGGCGATGGACATGTCGTCGCGACTCACCATGGTCGGCGGCACCCCGACCTACGTCGCCCCGGAGCAGGCCCTGGGCGAGGGGCTCGACGCCCGCGCCGACCAGTTCTCACTGGCGGCGCTGAGCTACCACCTGCTTGCCGGCCGTCAGCCCTACCACCACACGACCCTCGCTGCCGCGGAGAGTCCGGTGCCGCCACCGCCGATGGGCATCGACAACCCCGAGGCGGAGGCCGTGGTGGCGAAGGGGCTCGCCAGGGACCGCCAGGACCGCTTCATCGACATCGAGTCCTTCACCAGCGCCCTCGTCGACGCGATGGGAGGGCGGGTGCACGAGTCACCACGGGCATGGATCCCGGCCGACCCCCAGCTCACCCAGGCCGCACCGCGTCCCGAGCAGACAGGTGTGGCCAGGGAGCTCCCGGCGGTCTCCGCGCCTGTGCGTCGCCGCCGCCGGTTCGCGTGGATGGCCGCCGGCGTCCTCGCCCTCGTCGCCGGTGCCGGTGCCGGCTGGGGGGTCGAGCGCGCTGTTGCCTCCGAACGGACGCTGGTCGACGACACCGGCACCATCTCCGTCACGGTCCCGCAGGAGTGGACCTCGCAGGTGGACCCGGGCCAGTGGACACCGGCCGACGGCCAGCAGGAGCAGCCGTCGATCGCGTCCGGTGCCCGGGAGGGGTGGAACACCGACGACGACCCGGCGCCCGGGGTGTTCGTGGGCATCCTCGTCGGCGACACGCTGCCCTCGCGGGTGCCGCAGCACCCGACCTGTGCGGCGGGTGCGCCGCTGATCGAGGACCTGCAGGACGGCGACGCCTCGATGACGATGTTCTTCACCGGATGCCCGGGCGCCGACGTCACCGTCGAGCGCGTCATCCAGCTGGCCTCCAACCGGCTGCTGTGGGTGCAGGTGCGCAGCGATGACCGCGCCACCGCCAACCAGGTGCTCGAGTCCGTGACGACCTACGGCATCTGACCCGCCGGCGAGCAGCGTCGACCCACGACCGGCCCCCACCGCGGCCCCCAGCGCGGCCCGCACCGCGTTCCGCACCGGGGTCCGCTCACGCCGACGCCCCGCGCATGCCGTCGCTGACGCGCTGGATGAGGTCGCGGGTGCCCGGCAGGTCGACCTCGCGTCCGTGCACGACGATCTCGACGTCGGCCTGTCCGCTCGCGTCGAGGTCGAGCCACCGCATGAAGCTGTGGCGGGCGTTGCCCTCGTCGCTGCGATAGGTGTACTCGAGACGGTCCCCACCGCGCTCGACGATGGCGACGTCGTCCTGCTCGTTGCGGAGCCGGTCGATCTGGATGTCGATGGCGTCCTCGATGGTGATGTCCTGGCTGGTGACCTGCTCGATGCGCATCACGTAGGTGTTGTTGGAGGTGCCCGGCTGCTTCCACTTCCACTCGTTGCTGGCGTTGGTGTTGGTCGACCAGCCGGTGGGGGCAGGGAACACGATCTGGAACTTCCCGGTGCCCCGGGTGGTCTCGGTCAGGGCGACACCCGGGACCAGCGGCGGGTCGTCCGGATCGGTGGTGAAGGGCGTGGGCGCATCGACCGGCAGCTCGGGGCGTGCGGGCACGGGGGCGGGGACGCCGACTCCGATGATCGCGTCCGCCGTCGATCCTGATGCGGCGTACCCGCTCCCGGCACCGATCGCCAGGAGCGCGGCGAGCACCGCGGGCCCCCGCCATTGCATGGGGACAACCTACCCGGACGAGTCACCACCCGGCCGTGCCTCCTACGGTGACCCCATGCTCATCCGCGACGTGCGCCTGGTGGCCCTGACCGATGCGTCTGCAGGGCCGGTCGACCTGCGCGTCGAGGCCGGGCGGGTCGTCGAGGTCGGCCCCGGGCTGGCCCTCGGGGCTGCGGAGACGTCGTACGACGGTGGCGGGCGCTGGCTCATGCCGGGGTTGTGGGACCAGCACGTGCACCTCGGGCAGTGGACGCTCTCCTCCGCGCGGCTCGACCTCGCACCCGCCCGGTCCAGCGCCGAGGCCGTGGCGCTGGTGCGCGCGCGACTGGAGGAGTGGCCGGACCTGCCTGTCATCGGCTGGGGCCACCGACCGACCGCGTGGGACGACAACCCGGCGGTCTCCCACCTCGACGCGATCGACACCGAGCAGCCCATCGTGCTGATCGCCGGCGACGGTCACCACGGCTGGCTCAACACGATCGCGCTGCACATGCTGGCGCTCCCGACCCGCGACAGCGTGGTCACCGAGGCCGAGTGGTTCATGGCCTACGGCCGGCTCGCGGGCCTCGTGGGCTCCGACGGCACCGGCCCCGAGGCCTACCGCCGCTCGATGGAGGCGGCAGCCGCGCTGGGCGTGGTCGGCCTCGTCGACCTCGAGTTCAGCGGCGGGGTGGCGGACTGGGCGGCGCGGTGGGCCGAGGGCGCAGACCTGCTCCGCATCCGCCACGCCTGCTACGCCGACGGCCTCGACGACGTGCTCGCCCGGGGCCTGCGCTCGGGCGATGCCCTGGACGGCGACCCACGCCTGACGATGGGCCCGTTGAAGATCATCAGCGACGGTTCCCTCAACACCCGGACCGCGTGGTGCTGCGAGCCCTACGCGCAGAAGGCGGTGCCCGGCGCAGAGGAGGGCCTGCCCAACCAGTCGCCGGACGAGCTGCGCGCCCTCCTCGCCAAGGCCGCCGCCGGTGGCCTCGACGTCGCGGTGCACGCCATCGGCGACCGCGCAGTCACCGAGGCGCTGGCTGCCTTCGCGGACACGGGGGCCCGCGGGGGCATCGAGCACGTACAGCTCACCACGCGCCAGGACGTACGCCGGATGGCCGAGCTCGGCATCCGCGCGAGCGTGCAGCCCGCGCACCTGCTCGACGACCGCGACGTCACCGAGCGGCTCTGGCCCGGCCGCTCCGAGCGGTGCTTCCCGCTGCGCTGGATGGTCGACGCGGGGGTGGACGTGGCCCTCGGCTCCGACGCCCCGGTCTCGCCGCTCGACCCGTGGCTGGCGGTCGCGGCCGCCGTGCACCGCTCCGGCGACGACCGCGACCCGTGGCACCCCGAGCAGGCGCTCACCGCGCGCGAGGCGCTCGCCGCCTCGACCGACGGCTGGGGCACCGTCGCGGTCGGTCATCCCGCCGACCTGGTGCTGCTCGACGCCGACCCGTTGGCCGGGGACTCGGACCGGGAGCACGCGCTCCGACTGCGGGACTTCTCCGACCTGGTCGTCGCGACGTGGGTCGCCGGCGAGGCGGCGTACGAGCGGGGCTGAGGGCCCGGTCGGGCGGTGGTCCACCCACATTCCCCCTCCGTCGAAGGTGGGTGGGCCACCGCCCGCCGGCGCGTCGCGGCGAACCCGCTCGCACGGCGGTGGTCCAGCCACACTTGGCGCCTTGATCATGTGGGTGGATCACCGCCGGCGGGGGTCTCAGGCGGTCGCTGGCGGGGATATCAGACGGTCGCGGGCGGTCGCGAGGCGATGTGAGAGGCCGACCTCAGGCCAGCGCCAGCGTCGCGTCGAGCACGAACGCCGGGTCCTCGAGCCGGTCGCCGTAGACCTCGCGGAGCTGGCCCACGCGGTAGCGAACGGTCTGCGCGTGGACGAAGAGCTCCTCGGCCACCGCGTCGCGGCGCCCGTGGTGCAGCAGCCAGCTGCGGAGCGTGTCGGTGAGCTTCTCGGCGGTCGAGGGTCGGAGGTCCGCGAGGGGGGCGAGCACCCGCGCGCGCAGGTCGGCGCGGGCCTCTGCGTCGGCACCCAGTACGAGGGCAGCGAGGTGGTCGTCGGAGTCGACCAGTCCCTCGATCCCGAGCGTCGCGCACCGCAGCGCCCGGCGGTAGGAGTCGGCCGCCTCGAGCCACGGCGTGCTCGGACCGACGACGGCGTCGGTGCCCCGCAGCGCGCGCAGCACCGCCTGCCGTGCAGCGGGCGACGCGTTGCCGGGCACCAGCAGCGAGGCGTGGCCCTCGGGCAGGTCGGGGATGTCGTCGGTGGGCTGCAGGGTGCGCTGGTCGAGCGCGGTCAGGGCCGAGGAGACCTGCGACTCCGGCAGCACGACGGCCGTCAGCGTCGCGGGCGGCTCCCAGTCGGCGCGCTCGGCCGCGGCGTTGACGGCGTCGGCGGGAGCCCCCGTCAGCAGCGCGCGCGCCAGCCGCTCGAGATTGCGCTGCCGGGCCCGACCGCTGCTCTCGAGCTCGTCGGTGTGCCCGGCGACCGAAGCCGCCGACAGCTCGTCGATGTAGGCGAAGACCAGCTCGGCGAAGCGAGCCAGCTGGCCCGAGTCGACGCCGGCCGCGACAGCCGTCCCGGCCATCTCCCGCCACGAGGCGCGGGCGCCGATCCGGTAGGCGGAGAGCAGTGCCTCGACCGTACGCCCGGCGCGGGCCTCGCCGCGACCGAGCTGGTAGGCGCCCTCGATGGCCGGCGCCCGCGGCGCGTCGGCGTCCTGCCGGGTGGCGAGGGTGAGGAAGCCACCGAGCGCGAGCCGGACCGCGTTGCGGGTGGCCTCACCCATCCGGCCGCTCCACGCGCCCGCATAGGCGGGCACCTCCTCGGTGATCCGGAGCACGGCGCTGTCGGCGACCTCCGCGAGCCGCGCGCGCAGCGCGTCGGCCACCACCGGATCGAGGGCCACCACCGTCGGCAATTGTGTGGTGGGGGGCACAGTGTGGTGACTCATCGGCACTCCGAGGCGTGTTGTTGTTCGCTACGAACAAGAGTGTAGCGCCGATTCACGTGCTCAGGGCAGGTAATCCGCGTCCGGATCCGACAGATTGGTACCCATGACCACGACTCTCGAGCCGCCTGCAGGCAGCACCCGACGGAGCCGCCGCCTGGGCGACCACCTGGTCCGCGTCGCGGAGGCAGCCACCACGCCCTACCTCCCGGCCGACTTCCTGGACCTCTTCGCCCCCCTGCGCTCCGGTGCTGACCTGCGCGGTCGCATCGAGGAGGTCCACCCCGAGACCGCCGATGCGGCGACCATCGTGATCCGCCCCGGGGCCGACTGGGCCGGCCACGTGCCCGGCCAGTACCTCCGCATCGGCATCGACGTGGACGGCGTACGCCAGTGGCGCGCCTACTCCCTCACCCACGGTCCGCGTCGCGACGGTCGCATCTCCATCACCGTCAAGGCCGTCCCCGACGGCCTGGTCAGCAACCACCTGGTGCACCGAGCCGCGCCGGGCACCCTGGTGCACCTCGAGCAGGCCGCTGGTGAGTTCGTCCTCCCGCCCGCCGGTGGCAAGTTCTTGATGGTCACCGCCGGGTCGGGCATCACGCCGGTCATCGGCATGCTGCGCAACCTCTTCCCGAGCACCGACGACGGTGTGCTCCAGCCGGCCCGCAGCGCCGTCCACGACATCGTCGTGGTGCACGTCGCGCCGAGCCACCCCGACTCGATCTTCATCCGCGACCTCGAGGCCCTCGACGCCGCCGGCGCGATCCGCCTCGTCGCCCGCTACGACGACGAGCACGGCGTCCTCGACGTCGACGACCTCGCGGACCTCGTGCCGGACCTCTCGGAGCGTACGACGCTCGCGTGCGGCCCGGCCGGTCTCCTCGCCGCCCTGGCCGCCCACCACGAGGTGGCCGGGATCACGCTGACCACCGAGCAGTTCCGCACCGCCCGGGTCGAGCCCGCCCTCGTGAACGGCGCGAGTGGGGGGACGGTGAGCTTCTCCTCGGGCACCGTCCTCGACCTCGATGGCGCCACCCCGATCCTCGACGCCGCCGAGGACGCGGGCGTACTGATGCCGAGCGGTTGCCGCATGGGCATCTGCATGGGCTGCGTCCTGCCGATGCGCGAAGGCAGCGTCCGCGACCTGCGCAACGGCGCCATCACCACCGCGGTGCCGGGCGAGACCGGCGCGATCAAGGTGCAGACCTGCATCAGCGCCGCCGCCGGTCCCTGCCACATCGACCACTGACCCAGACCTCCCCCGACACCCTCAGGAGATCCACGATGACCACGATCCAGAAGAAGTCCGCCCTCCCCGGCCAGGCCAACCCGATCGCGCACCTCACCGAGGCCGACATCGAGCAGATCGGCGTCGAGCTCGACGCGATCCGCCAGGAGGTCCTCGACTCGCGGGGCGCAGGCGACGCGGCCTACATCCGCAAGGTCATCGACCGCCAGCGCAAGATCGAGCTCGGCTCGCGCGCGGTGCTGCTCTTCAGCGCGTTCCCGCCGGCGTGGGTGCTCGGCACCGCCGGCCTCAGCATCGCCAAGATCCTCGACAACATGGAGATCGGCCACAACATCCTCCACGGCCAGTGGGACTGGATGCGCGACCCGAAGATCCACTCCAGCACGTGGGAGTGGGACATGGCGTCGCCGGCCGCGCAGTGGAAGCACAGCCACAACGAGGTGCACCACACCTACACCAACGTCGTCGGCAAGGACAACGACCTCGGCTACGGCATCATGCGCGTCGACGAGGACCAGACCTGGGCGCCGTTCCACCTCGGCCAGCCGCTGTGGTGCTTCATCAACGCGGTGTTCTTCGAGTACGGCATCGCCGCCTACGACCTCGACCTCGGCGCCGTGGTCAAGAAGAAGCAGACCAAGGACCCCGTCTTCCGCGCCCGCGCCAAGCAGGTCCTCACCAAGATCCGCAAGCAGGTCACCAAGGACTACGTCGTCCACCCGGCGCTCTCGATCCCGACGGGCTCGTTCCTGCCGACCCTGGCCGCCAACGCCACCGCCAACGTCGTGCGCAACCTGTGGTCCAACTCGATCATCCTGTGCGGCCACTTCCCCGAGGGCGTCGAGACCTTCGAGAAGCGCTCCATCGAGGGAGAGACCAAGGGCGAGTGGTATGTCCGCCAGATGCTCGGCTCGGCCAACATCTCGGGCTCGAAGGCGCTGCACCTGATGAGCGGCAACCTCTCGCACCAGATCGAGCACCACCTGTTCCCCGACCTGCCGTCCAACCGCTACGCCGAGATCGCTCCGAAGGTCCAGGCGCTGTTCGACAAGTACGACCTCACCTACCTGGCGCGACCGCTCGTCCCGCAGGTCTACTCGGCCTGGCACAAGGTCGTGCGTCTGTCGCTGCCCAACGGCTGGCTGAAGACCACCACCACCAAGAACGCCCCGCAGCAGCTCGGCATCCTCTACAAGATGGCGACCGGCGACCGGCGTACGCGTCGGCTGCTCGGTCGCAAGCTCGAGAGCGAGTCACGCGCGGCCGCCTGAGGCCCGTCGATCACCTGCGCACGAGCGGGGTGGTGGCGCTGCCCCGGACCACGAGGCCAGCGGCAGCATCACCGAGCGGGCCGCCCGCTCGGGCTCGGCGATGGCGTCGAGCAGCATCCGGGCCGCTTCGGCCCCGATCTGCTGGTGGGGGATCGCGATGGTGGTGAGCGGCGGGGCGAGCTTGTCGAGGAACGGCATGTCGTTGAAGCCGACGACGCTCATCTCCCGCGGGCACGCGATGCCGCGCTCGGCGAACACGTCGTAGCAGCCGAGCGCGATCAGGTCGTTGCCGGCGACCACGGCCGTGACGTCGGGACGACGTCGAGCAGGTCGCGCAGCGCGTCGGCGCCGGCCTCCTCGGTCCAGTGCTCGCAGGTGACGACCAGCGCGGGTCGCCGTCGAGCTCGCGGTCGCGGACCGCGTTGCGGAAGGCGCGCTGCCGGGCGACGCCGGTCGAGGTGGTGGCCGGGCCGGCGAGGTGGCCGATCCTGGTGTGCCCGAGCTCGGCCAGGTGGGCGACCGCCAGCTCGATGCCCGTGGCGTCGTCGGGGGTGATCGACGGGACGTCGACCCCGTCGGGGCGACGGTTGACCATCACCATCGGCACGCCCTCGCGCTGCAGCCGGGCCAGGAGCGGGTGGTCGATCAGGGCGGTGGCGACGATCAGGCCCTCGACCTGGCGCGAGCGCAGCAGCTCGATCTGGGCGTGCTCGCGCTGCGGGTCGTTGTCGGTGTTGACGATCAGGCCGCTGTAGCCGGCCGGCTCGAGCACGTCCTCGATGCCGCGCACGATCGGCGGGAAGAGCGGGTTGGTCAGGTCGGGGATGACCAGGCCGATGGTCCCGGACTTCGACGTCTTCAGCCCGCGGGCGATCGGGTTGGGCCGGTAGCCCAGGCCCTCGGCGACCTTGATCACCCGCCGCGCCGTGTCGGCGTTGACCAGTCCACGCGTGGCGGGGTTCAGCGCGCGGGAGGCGGTCGCCGGGTGGACCCCGGCGGCGTCCGCGACGTCCCTGAGCGTGGGGGTCTGCACAGCAGGCATCCTAGGGTTCCGGACGCTCGACCGGACGGTGCCAGCGCCTCCGGGCTGCCCACGCGCCGATCCCGAGGGGCACGGCGAGGGCGGCGTACGCGCCGAAGACGACCGCGAACCGGCCGGCGTCGACCAGGCCGGCGACGACGATCGCGCCGAGCGCGCTCCCCACGAACAGCGACGCCGCGAAGAGCGAGACCACCACGGCCGCGCGGACCCCGGGGAGCACCTCGGTGGCCCAGGTCTGGAGCGAGGAGTGCATCGCCGGCCAGGCGATGCCGAGCAGCGCGGCGACGACGACGGCGACCGCGGGCCGCTGGGAGGTGGCGATCAGTCCGGTCGCGAGGCTCGCGCACCCGCCGCCGAGGAGGATCAGCCGCGCGGGGTGCCACGCCAGCGAGAGCCGGCCGACCGAGGTGGAGGCCAGCAGCACGGCCAGCCCGTAGACGCCGGTGACGGCGCCGGCCACGGTCGTCGAGGCACCCGAGCTCTCCACGGCGGTGGGCAGCAGGGTCAGCGATCCGAGCAGCACCACGCCCTCCACCAGGGCGAACAGCAGCACCAGCAGCGTGACCCGCGACCGGGAGATCGCCGCGAGCGAGACCCGCGCCGTGGTGCGCGTGCCGCTGACGGCCGGCTCCGGCAGGCGCGCCAGCAGCACCGACAGCACCAGCGCCGCGCTGCCGGTGAGGAGGAAGGGCAGCCGCCAGGTCGCGACGTCCGCGAGCAGCCCGGCGCCTGCGGACGCGACGGCGGTGCCGACGGCGACGCCGACCATCAGGCCGGTGATCGCCTTCTGCCGCAGCGCCGGCGCGACCGTGTCGCCGAGGTAGATCAGGGCGAGGGGTACGCCGCGCCGAAGAAGCCGCCGGCCAGCCCGCGCAGGATGCCGAGCACCAGCACGGTGGGGGACAGCGCGGAGACCAGGCTGAGCAGGCCGGCCGCGACCAGGCTCACCCGCAGCGGCGCGGACCCGGCCGTAGCGGTCGGAGGCGAATCCCCACAGCGGCTGGCCCAGCCCGTAGACGAGGAAGTAGGCGCCGGCCGCGGTGACGACCTGGGTCAGGGGCACGTCGAGGCCGGCCGCGATGACCACCAGCATCGGCGGCATCGCGAAGCGGTCGAGGGTGCTGACCAGCGTGGTGACCTGCAGCAGCCGCAGCGGGGAGATCCGGCTCGCCGGGGCCTCGCTCACCGCCGGACCACGAGGCCGGGGTCGTCCAGGGCGTCGGCCAGCACGTCCCGGCCGTCGAGACCCGCGCGGCAGCCAGTGCCGGCGCAGGTCGAGCACCGTGCGCAGCGCGGCCGGGTCGACGGCGCCGTCGACGACGAGCCCGTCGACCGGGTCGGCCAGCCCGTCGACGTACCGCCGGGCGAGGTCGTCGTCGAGGCCGAGCGCGGACGCTGGCGCCTCGACCGCGAGCGTCAGGTCGCCCCCGACGATGCCGGCGGCGGTCGCGGTGAGGACGTCGGCGAGGTCGTGGCCGACCTCGAGGTGCTCGTCGCGCACGACGCAGACGACGGTGGCGAGGTAGGGGGCGAGCTCGTCGCGCACGGAGGCGACGAGCGTGCAGCCGGCGGCCTCGGCGCTCAGCTCGTTGCCGGCGCCGAGCATCGTGGCGACGCAGCGCACCGTCGAGCAGGGCCTGCAGCCGCTGCGGGGTCGAGCCGAGCTTGACGACCTCGTAGTCGTCGCGGGCCAGCTCCGCGGCGCTCGAGCAGGGTGAAGAGGGCGAGCGCGAACCCCGACCCCGGCACGTCCACCCCGATCGCGGCCCCGCGCAGGTCGTCGAGGACGGCGCCGGGCCGGGCCCAGACGCCGAGCCCGAGGCCGCGGTCGATGCCGGCGAGGATCCGGGCGTCGACAGCGCTCGCCGAGCGGGTTGTCCGGGTCGAAGCGGTAGGCGAGGACGTTGTCGGGGTTGGTCAGCCCGACGTGCAGCTCGCCGTCGATGAGGGAGCGGAACTGGCCCGGGGACGACGGGACCGGTCGCTCGGCGACGTCGAGGCCGGCCTCCGCGAGGGCTCCGGTGCGCCGGGCGACCTCCAGGACCACCGAGGGGGTGAACGATCCCAGCTCCACCGCACGCATCTGCGCCATGCCGCCTCCTGCTGCGCCGGGCGGCGCGTCCGCAGGCACCGTACCGGAATCTGCAGTCGATTGCAGCACGCGTGCCCCACGTGCGGTCCGGAGTGCATCCCGATCTGGCCGGTTCCCCGATAAGTATTGTAAGTTATTATATACGGAGTGGCTCGAAGCAACCTGCGGCGGGCCGATCCGCGCCCGTTGCTTGACATCGGATGGGAGGTCCCCAACGCTTGACATCGCGGGCCGGCGGTCAGGCTGCACTCGATTGCAGTGAACGGCGACAGGTGCCACCGCAGACGACCGACCGGAGGTGGCGATGGACGAGCTGGTGGCTTCCGCCATCGCCCACTGGGGTCCCCGCTTCACGACCAACGGCGTCACGACGGCCGACTTCGCCCGCATCACCGCAGGCATCGAGCACTGGGACGACTGGTGCCGCACGTGGAGCGCGGAGGGTGCGGCGCACGAGGAGCTCGGACGCGACGCGCTCGCCGAGGGGCGTACTCGCTCTGCAGGGGAGCACCTGGTCCGGGCAGCGGCCTACCACCACTTCGCCAAGTTCGTCTTCGTCGCCGACCTCGACCAGATGCGCGCCGCCCACGAGCGCGCGGTCGCCTGCCTCACCGACGCGCTGCCCCACCTCGACCCGCCCGGTCGCCGGCTGGAGATCCCCTTCGAGGGCGTCGCCGCCTGGTGGCCGTCGTCCGGTCGCCGCGCGGGGACAGGCCCCCACCCCGTCGTCCTGATGCTGCCCGGCCTCGACTCCACCAAGGAGGAGCTGGTCTCGACCTCCCAGACCTTCCTCGACCGCGGCCTGGCCACCGTCGTGCTCGACGGCCCGGGTC
This sequence comes from uncultured Actinomycetota bacterium, assembly GCA_963806925.1. Lineage (GTDB taxonomy): Bacteria > Actinomycetota > Actinomycetes > Propionibacteriales > Nocardioidaceae > Nocardioides. Next base: position 346,240 of record CAWEAI010000014.1, read on the forward strand.
AGGGGGAGGCGGAGTACGACCTGCGCGCTGCGCGGCGACTGGGCCCCCGTCGCCGAGGTGGTCTGGGACGCGATCGGCACCCAGCCCGACCTCGACCGCAGCCGACTCGCGGTGTGGGGCGTCAGCCTCGGCGGCTACTACTCCGCGCGGGTCGCCGCCGCCCTCGGCGACCGGGTCAGCGCGTGCGTCTCGCTCGCCGGCCCCTTCAACTTCGGCGACTACTGGTCCGGACTGCCGCAGCTCACCCGCGACACCCTGCGGGTCCGCTCCCGTGCCGCGGACGACGAAGCCGCCCGGCAGCAGGCGCTCGGGCTCGACCTGACGTCCGTGGCCGCCGACCTGGTGGCGCCGTTCCTGATCGTCTTCGGTCGACGCGACCGGCTGATCCCGTGGGAGAACGCCGTCCGGATGCGCGACGCCGTCGCCGGGCCGGCCTCCCTGCTGATGCTCGAGGACGGCAACCACGGCTGCGCCAACGTCTCCGAGCAGCACCGTCCGATCACCGCCGACTGGCTGGCCGCGCGCCTGCTGGGCGGCCCGAACCCGATTCCCGCCCACTCTCGACACCGCTGACCCCACCGTACCGAAGGCAGGCTGACGATGAACACCACCGACGCGCACACCCCCGGCTCCGTCCGGATCGGCTGGATCGGCGCCGGCCGGATGGGTGCCGCGATGGCCACCCGGCTGGCCCGGGCGGGCGAGGACGTCACCGTCTGGAACCGCACGCGCGCCAAGGCCGAGGCGCTGACCGGGCTCGGCTGCGCCGTCGCCGACACGATCGCCGACCTGCGCGGGCTCGACGTGGTCTTCACGATGGTCTCGACCCCCGCCGACCTGGCGCAGGTGCTCACCGGTGAGGACGGCCTGCTGGCCGACCCGGACCACGTCCCCGGCTGTGTCGTCGACTGCTCGACCGTCTCCACCGACTCGTCCGCCGCGATGCGGGCTGCGTGCGAGGAGCGCGGCGTCGCCTTCCTGGCCTCGCCGGTCAGCGGCAACGGCAAGGTGGTCCTCGCCGGCGGACTCAGCCTCGTCGTGTCCGGCCCCGAGGAGACCTACGAGCGGGTGGCCCCGCTGCTGGCCCACCTCGGCAAGGGAGCGACCTACGTCGGCGAGGGCGAGCTGGCCCGACTGGCGAAGATCTGCCACAACGTGATGCTCGGCGTCGTCACCCAGAACCTCGCCGAGATCACCGTGCTCGCCGAGAAGGGCGGCATGTCGCGCGCGGCGTTCCTGGAGTTCCTCAACAAGTCGGTGATGGGCTCGGTCTTCACGACCTACAAGAGCCCGGCGTTCGTCCACCTCGACTACACCCCGACCTTCACCCCGGTGCTGCTGCGCAAGGACTTCGACCTCGGCTTCGCCGCCGCCCACGAGCTCGACGTACCGATGCCGGTCGCTGCCGCCGCGGCCGCCGCCGTGCAGGGCACCGTCAGCGGCGGCCGGATCGACGAGGACTTCGCGATCCTGCTCGACCAGCAGGCGATGCTCTCGGGACTGGAGCTCAAGCCGGAGGACGCCTTCGTCGACGACGGCCTGTCCGCGGCCGAGGAGGCATGACCGTGAGCACGCGGGTCGTCCCCTGTCGGCGCCGGGACACATGGGCGTCGACTACGAGGAGCGGGTCGACTTCGACCGGCTCCGCAAGTACCGCATCGCCGGGCCCGCGAGGCGCTCGAGTCGAGCGAGTGCGGGGCGTTCCTGCTGTTCGACTTCTACAACATCCGCTACACGACCCAGACCTGGATCGGCGGCGCGCTCGGCGACAAGATGATCCGCTACGCGCTGCTCGCCCGCGGCAAGGACCCGGTCCTGTGGGACTTCGGGTCGGCGGTCAAGCACCACAAGATCTACTCGCAGTGGGTGCCGGAGGAGAACTACCGCGCCGGCTTCCTCGGCTTCCGCGGCGCGGTCGCGCCCGTCGGTCGGACTGATGGTCGACGCCGTCGCGGAGATCAAGTCGCTGCTGGTCGAGGCCGGCGTGGCCGACCTGCCGGTCGGCATGGACATCGTGGAGCCGCCGTTCCTGTTCGAGATGCAGAGGCAGGGCCTCGACCGTCGTCGACGCCCAGCAGCTGATGCTCGACGCGCGCTGCATCAAGAGCCACGACGAGATCACGCTGCTCAACCAGGCCGCCGCGATGGTCGACGGCGTCTACCAGGACATCACCGAGGCGCTGAAGCCCGGCGTCCGGGAGAACGAGATCGTCGCGCTCGCCAACCAAGCGGCTCTACGAGATGGGCTCCGACCAGGTCGAGGCCGTCAACGCGATCTCCGGCGAGCGCTGCAACCCGCACCCGCACAACTTCACCGACCGGCTGATCCGCCCCGGCGACCAGGCGTTCTTCGACATCATCCACTCCTTCAACGGCTACCGGACCTGCTACTACCGCACCTTCGCGGTCGGCAGCTCGACGCCGTCGCAGCGCGACGCGTACACGAAGGCGCGCGAGTGGATGGACCGCGGCATCGCGGGGATCGCGCCCGGCGTCGGCACCGACGAGGTGGCCGCGCTGCTGCCCAAGGCCGAGGAGTTCGGCTTCGGCAGCGAGATGGAGGCCTTCGGCCTGCAGTTCGCCCACGGCCTCGGCCTCGGCCTGCACGAGCGGCCGATCATCTCGCGGCTCAACTCGATGAAGGAGCCGGTCGAGCTGCAAGGTCGGCATGGTCTTCGCGCTCGAGACCTACTGCCCCGCCTCCGACGGGCGTCTCCGCGGCCCGGATCGAGGAGGAGATCGTCATCACCGAGGACGGCCCCAAGGTGATGACGCTGCTTCCCGGCGCAGGAGCTCTTCGTCACCAACCCCTACTGATCTCCCGACCCGCCACTCGAAAGGCCCACCCGTGGCTGACTTCTCGCTCTCCTCCATCGCCGACCTCCCGCTCGACCTGTGGGTCGGCGGCGTCGCCCGGGCCGCGTCGGACGACGGCCGCTTCGACGTGCTCGACCCCGCGACCGGCAAGGTCATCGCCTCGGTGGCCAACGGCACGGTCGACGACGCGATGGCGTGCGTCGAGGCGGCGGACGCAGCGGCCGCGTCGTGGGCAGCCACCTCGCCGCGCGAGCGGTCCGAGATCCTGCGCAAGGCCTTCGAGCTGATGACCGCGCGCGCCGAGGAGATCGCCCACCTGATCTCGCTGGAGAACGGCAAGGCGCTGCCCGACGCGCGGGGCGAGACGGCCTACGCCGCCGAGTTCTTCCGCTGGTACGCCGAGGAGGCGGTGCCGCGTCGGGCACGGTGATGACCGCCCCGTCGGGCGCCAACCGGATCCTCGTGCTCCAGCAGCCGGTGGGCATCGCGGTGCTGGTGACGCCGTGGAACTTCCCGGCCGCGATGGCGACCCGCAAGATCGGCCCGGCGCTCGCCGCCGGCTGCACGGTGATCCTCAAGCCCGCCTCGCGACACGCCGCTGACGGCGCTGCTGATGGCGAAGATCCTCGCCGACGCCGGCGTCCCCGAGGGCGTGGTGTCGGTGCTGCCCGGCCCGTCGCTCGGGCGCGGTGGTCGTCGGCGATGGTGCACGACCCGCGGGTCCGCAAGCTGTCCTTCACCGGCTCGACCGAGGTCGGCCGGGTGCTGCTCAAGGAGGCGGCCGACCAGGTCGTCAACTGCTCGATGGAGCTCGGCGGCAACGCGCCGTTCCTGGTCTTCGAGGACGCCGACATGGACGCCGCGATCGACGGCGCGATGATCGCCAAGATGCGCAACGCCGGCGAGGCCTGCACGGCGGCCAACCGGTTTCTACGTCCACGCCGACGTCGCCGAGGACTTCAGCCGCCGGCTCGCCGAGCGGATGAAGGCGCTCACGGTCGGCCCCGGCACCCGACGACGACACCCAGGTCGGCCCGCTGGTCAACGAGGAGTCGCGCGCGCCAAGGTCGACGAGCTGGTCAAGGGCGCGGTCGACGGCCGGCGCCCGGGTCGTGCTCGGCGGCGAGCGCCCGGACCGCGAGGGCTTCTACTACTCACCGACCGTGCTGCTCGACGTACCCCGCGGCGCGCGACATCCTGGGCGAGGAGATCTTCGGCCCGGTCGCCCCGGTGCTGACCTTCACCGACGAGGACGACGCGATCGCGATGGCCAACGACACCGAGTACGGCCTGGTCTCCTACGTCTACACCCGCGACCTCGGCCCGCGGCCTGCGCGTCAGCGAGCGCCTCGACGCCGGCATGGTCGGCCTCAACCGCGGCCTCGTCTCCGACCCGGCGGCGCCGTTCGGCGGCACCAAGCAGTCCGGCATCGGCCGCGAGGGCGGGCACGAAGGCATGCTCGACTACATGGAGAGCAAGTACGTCGCGGTAGCTGGTGAGGCTCAGGGACCGCCGCGCCAGTGGTCGATGCGGCGGTGGTCGGGCAGGAACCCGTGGCGCACGCCCCAGAGCACGGCCTGGGTCCGGCTGTCGACGTCGATCTTGCGGTAGAGCCCGCGGATGTAGGACTTGACCGTGTTGGGGCTCAGGTAGGTCAGGGCCGCGACCTCGGCGTTGTTCTTGCCCTGGGTGATGAGGGCGAGGATCTCGGCCTCGCGATCGGTCAGCCCCTCGCGCGCGACCGGGCCAGTCGCCGGCGCGTGGCTGCGGGCCTTCGGTCGGGGACTCGCTGACCACGATCTCGCCGGCGTGGACGGCCTCGAGGGCGGCCACCAGCTCGCGGGCGGTCAGCGCCTTGGACAGGTAGCCGTGGACGCCGAGGTCGCGCGCCATCTCGAGGAGGTCGGGGTGGAAGTTCCACGTGTAGACCACGACCCTGTCGGCGCGCGGGTTGTCGATCAGCGTCTTGATCTCGTCGTGGTCGGACTCGGGCTGGGCGAAGGAGTCGTAGAGCGCGATGTCGACGTCGTCCTCGACCGAGCGTGTTGGTGTCGAGCTCGGCGACGACGACGCGGTCGCGGTAGGGCTCGAGCATGTTGGCGACACCGACGACCACGACGTCGTAGTCGTCGACGAGGGCGACCTGGATGGGACCGTCCGAGTCGCTCACGGCATCGACACTAACCCACCCAGGGGTGTGTTTCACCCCTCCTGGGGGTGGTTGCCTACTACCCCAAGGGCCGCCACCAGCGGCCCTCGAACGGAAGGCACACTCATGCTCGGACTCATCCTCACCATCATCGTCGTCGGCGCCATCGCCGGCTTCGTGGCCCGGCTGCTCGTGCCCGGCACGCCAGGACCTGTCGGTCGTGGCGACGATCGTGCTCGGCATCGTCGGCTCGCTCGTCGGCGGACTGCTCGGCTACCTGCTCTTCCACAAGGACGCCGACGACGGCCTCTTCCAGCCCGTCCGGCATCATCGGCTCGATCATCGGCGCGGTCATCGCCCTGGTGATCTGGCAGATGTCGCAGCGCCGCAGCTCCGCCCACGTCTGATCGACGCCCCACACCACGATCGCCCGCCGGGGGCACACCGGAGCGCACACACGCTGGGGCTCCGGCGCCCTCGCCTCGCTCGCCTACCCGACCCGGGAGGCGAGCGCGGCGATCGTGCCGTGCGGCTGCCAGAACATCGGCCTCGGCGTGAGCCTAGTCAGCAGCGCTGAGGTCGACGCCGACCTCGCCCAGCTCCGTCGCCACCACGCGCCACGCTCCGCCCCTGCTGACGTCGATCGGGGGGACCACCGATCCGGTGATCACCACGTCCCCGGCCGACAACCAGGCGCCGCACGACGCGAGGGTCGAGGCCGCCGAGGCGAGGATCGACCCCAGCGCGCCCGTCAGCTCGAACGGCGTCGAGGTCGACGCGACCTCGTCGTCGTCGCGGAGCACGGAGAAGGAGAGGTCGGCGGGCAGCGAGGAGACCACCGGGCCCAGCAGCACGTGCCGGTGGTAGATGTTGCCGGCCAGCACCTCCTCGAGGTCCGTCGGGGCGACGGAGAGGTCGGCCAGCTCGATCGCCACCGACCACCCCGACACGGCGGCGAGCGCCTCGGAGGCAGAGGCGGACGGGAGCACGGCCGAGCCGAGGTGTGCGGCGACCTCCGCCTCCAGCAGCGGCTTCGTCCACCCGCGACGGAGACCGAGCGCGCCCGACGCCAGCAGTCGATCCTGGGTCAGGAACCCGACCAGCGGCCGGTCGGTGCCGAAGGCGTCGAGAGCCGCCGGCGCACCGAAGCCGAGCTTCCACCCGAGCGGCTCGACCCCGGAGGCGAGCGCGGCCGACCGCAGCGCGAGCATCCGCGTCGTGCCGGCCGCGATCCGCGGGTCGAGGCTCACGACGGGTCGTCGAACTCGTCGTCCGGACCGGGCATCCCGTAGCCCGCGGCGGCCAGCGACCCGGCGCCGCTCCAGCCCCAGATGAGCAGCACGTCCTCGTCGCCGGTGTTGACGAAGCCGTGGTAGTTGCCGCGCGGCGTGAAGATGACGTCGCCGGCCTGCGAGGGCTCGCGCCCGTGTTGGTGTGGATCTCGCCGCGACCCGACATCACCACGAGGAACTCGTCGGCACCGGTGTGGAGGTGGCGGTCGTGGCGGGCGCCGGGCGGCAGCACGGTCCGGCCGACGGTGAGGCCGTCGGAGCCGCCGCGCTCGGAGTTGATGAGGTACTGCACCTGCATGTCGATCCAGCCCTCCTCCTCGCGCAGCCCCTGCTCGAGGGGTACGTCGTCGACGGTGGTGCGGAACGGGGGCTGGGGGTCGGTCATCGGGATCTCCACTCCTGCGGCTCGGCGGTAGACGTCAGCGACGCTGACGAGGAAGTCGCGGTCGGCGAGCTCGCTGCTGCGGGCGGCGCTGAGCATCTCGCTCGCGGCCGAGCACGTCGGCAGCATCACGCCGAGCTTGCGGCCGAGGTCCTGGGCGAGGACGAGGTCCTTCTGCTGCAGCTCGACGTCGGCGAAGACGGTGTCGTCGTCGACCAGCAGGGGCGCGCGATAGCCGATGACGGGCGAGGCGATGACGCTCTTGAGCGCGGCGTCGACCGACGGCGGCCCGGTCGACGCCGGCCTTCTCGACCAGGGTGACCGCCTCGGCGAAGGCCGTCACCGACACCACGAGCGACAGGTTGATCGCGACCTTGGTGAGGATCGCGTGACCGTTGGGGCCGATGTAGGTGACCTTGGGCCCGATCGCGTGCAGCAGTGCCTCGACGTGGTCGTACGCCGATCGCTCGCCGCCGACCATCACCGACATCTGGCCCGCGGCCAGCGTCGCCGGCGAGCCGGAGACCGGGGTGTCGAGGTAGCGGGCGCCCGGTGGCGGCCACCTCGTCGGACAGCGCGACGCTCCGCTCGGGGGCGATGGTGCTCAGGTCGGCCCACACCTTGCCGGCGCCGAGTCCCGGCGAGCAGCCCGTCGTCGCCGTGCGCCGCGCCCTCGATGGCCGCGGTGTTGGTGAGCATGGTGAAGACGACGTCGCACTGCTCGGCGACCTCGCGGGGCGTGTCCGCCCAGCCCATGCCGGCGTCGAGGAGGTCCTGCGCCTTGCTCCTGGTCCGGTTCCACCCGACCACGGTGTGGCCGGCGTCCATGAGTCGCCGGGCGATCCCGGAGCCCATGGCCCCGAGCCCCACGAATCCCACGCGTTCGATGTCGTCGTACATGCCTCGCTCCTCTCGTGCTGCTCGGTCGTGATCACGTCGTCTGTGCCGGTCCAGGAAGTCGACGATCACGCGCGAGCGCCTCGCGCTGGACGTCGTCGACCCGGGCCACGCCGTCGGCGTCGGACTCGGGGTAGATGTAGCCGTGCACGTCGTGGCGTCCACGGTCCGCCACTCGGCGTCGTCGCGCTTCTCGGCGAGCAGCTCGTAGGTCAGCCGGAAGATGCCCTGCAGCTCGTCCTCGTCGCGGCCGAGCACGAGCACCGGGATGTCCACGCCGTCCAGCCGCGCGGACACCTCGTCGGGGTCGGCGATCCGGGCGCGGGCGCGCTCGGTGCTGCGGATCTCCATGCTCTCGATGTCGCGCAGCCCGCCGTCGCTCGTCGACGGTCGGCTACGTCGTCGAGGCGCAGGGTGAGCAGCTCGTGCGAGGCCGGCTCGGCGGCGACGCCGGCGCGCAGCAGGCCGGAGTAGTGCGACAGCAGCTTGAAGAGCATCTCGCCGGCGTGGCTGACGCCGACGTGGAAGAGCCGGTCGGCGTCGATCGCCGGGTGGGCGGCGACGTGGCGCAGGATCGCGACCTCGTCCTCGTACTCCAGCGGCGCGCGGTTCATCAGCCCCATGCCCTGGCGCACCGTCGCTGCGCAGCGGCCCGCCGCTCTGGTAGCCGAGCTCGACCTCGGTGCGGTAGCGCACCCACGCGCAGGCGTAGCCCGCCTCGAGGAGCACGTCGGTGACGTGGCGGAAGCGGTGCACCCGGTCCTGCAGCCAGCCGAGGCCGCCGCCACCGTTGCCGTAGGCGACGAGCACGAACGGGTGCGGGCCGGGGCCGTCGGGCAGCCGCAGCGCGTAGGGCGACGTAGAGGCCGTCGAGGGTCTCGGCCAGCAGGTAGTGGGCCGGCCGGTGGAGCCGACGAGCGGCTCCACGAGGACGGGCGCGAGCGGGTCCCGGGCGGCAGCGCTCACGGGCGGCGACCGGGGCGCCCGGTGCGGCGATGCTCGCGGCCCAGTAGTCCTCCTGGCCTTGGACGCGGCGAGTGCCTCGGCGTCCTCGAAGCCCGGCGCCATCGACGCCGACGTGCCGGCCAGTACTGGTGGTGGTCGACGTCGAGCAGCCGGATCCAGCTCTGCTGGCCGAAGGTCAGGGCGATCGACGCAGCCGAGCTCGACCAGCTCGCTCTCGGTGAAGTGGGCGTGCAGCCGCGCCCACAGGCCGTCGCGGTCGTCCTCGTTCCAGGCGATGGCCTGGGCGTAGGCGAGCGCGGCCTTCTGCCGGTCGTCGAACTGTCGGACGACTCGAAGTTGAGCAGGTCGTCGTACTGCGTCCCTCGACCAGGCCCTGCTGAGCTGCCCTTGACGGAGCGCTGGTTGCCGCAGAACTCGCAGGTCACCGTGCGGGAGATGTAGACCCGGCACAGCTCCTTGATCGCGTGGTCGAGCACGCCGTTGCGGAACATCTTCTCCCACGGATCCGCGAAGGCCCAGAACGCCGCCGGGACGTGCGCGCGGACCGGCGTTGGTCTCCGGGCGAGGCGTGCCTTCGCTGCGCGCTGCGGTCCATCTCGGCCTGCATGCGTGGGTCCATGTCGTCGTAGGCGACGTAGGAGATGCGGGGCTGCTCATGGTGGCTCCTACTGGGGTCAGTCGGCTGTTCGATGGCGCGGACGACGGCGTCGGCGGTGAGGGGAGGTCGCGGACCCGGACCCCGAGGGCGCGGTGGACGGCGTTGGCGATCGCGGCGGAGATCGGCCCCTGGGCGGCCTCGCCGGCACCGGTCGAGGGGGCGTCGCTGTCGACGAGGTGGACGACGACCTCGGGCGCCTCGGAGAAGCGGAGCACCGGGTAGGCCTCCCAGTCGGCGCCGAGCATCCGACGCCGAGTCGAAGGGCATCCGCTCCATGAGCGTCCACGAGGTGGCCTGGGTGGCGCCGCCCTCGAGCTGGTTGCGAGCGCCGTCGGGGTTGACGACGCGCCCGACGTCGGCGACGACAAGCAGCCGCGTGACGACGCACCTCGCTGGTGACCTCGACGTCGGCGACGACCGCGCAGTGGGCGCCGCTGTCCTTGTAGCGGGCGTAGGCCAGGCCGCGACCGACGTCATCGGGCAGCTCCTCGTCCCAGCCGCCCAGCCGGGCGGCCTCGGCGACGACGTGCCGGGCCCGGGGGTCGGCGAGGTGGTCGAGCCGGAACGCCACCGGGTCGACGCCGGCGACCGCGGCCAGCTCGTCCATGAACGACTCGATCGCGAAGACGTTGAGGTGGGCCCCGAGCGCGCGCATCGCCGAGGTGCGCAGCGGGGAGTCGGTCTTGCGGTGGCCGACCACGCGTCGCGGGCCCCACGTCGTACGCCGGGACGGCGTTGCGGGTCGTGCCGCCGCCGGCCGCCAGGGGCGGGTCGGTCGACGGGGCGAGCGGCACCGCGGCGGCGAGGTCGGCGCGGCTGCGAGCAGCCCGCGGTTGGCCGGCGTAGCCGGGGCGCGCGCGTGTGGCCCGGTGCTCCAGACGTCGTGGCGACCAGCCGGCGATCCGTCCGCCGTCGAGCCGGGCACGCAGCGTCGCGCGTCATCGCCGGGGCCAGCGGCCCCCAGGTCAGCTCGTCGGGACGGGTCCAACGGAGCAGCACGGGCCGTCCGGGCACCGCCCGGGCCAGCAGCACGGCGTCGAAGGCGGCGTCGTCGGCCGCGTTGTGGCCGTAGCAGCCGGCGTTCTCGACGTGCTCGACCACGACCGTCGCGGGATCCAGGTCGAGCGTGGCGGCGATCGCGTCGCGCAGGGCGTGGACGCCCTGGCTGTGGGACCGGACGTGGACGCCGTCGGCGTCGTCCGCGACCGCCAGGGCGGCGCTGGGTGCGATGGAGGCGTGGGCGAGGAACGGGCGCGAGTACGACGCCTCGACGACGGCGGCCGTCGGGGCCGGCGGCGCCCTCCTCGTCGAGGACCGGCACGTCCTCGTGCGTGCCGGACGCGCGAGCCATCGGAGAGGTCGTCGTCGTCGGGCAGCAGGTCGCCGCTCGTGCCAGGCGGTGTCGCGGCGGAGCTGCGTCGAGCGCCCGGTCGACGTCGGCCTCGCGCTCGCCGACGACGCCGAGGAACGAGCCGTCGCGCACGAGCGGTGACGCCGGGGGCCTGCCACCCGTCGCGGGACCGGCGTCGAGCACCGGCGCCGACGGAGGGCGGGCGCAGCACCCGGCCGTGGAGCAGGCCCGTCGGGTCGCAGGTCGGCGAGGAAGCGCGGCCGGCCGAGGACCTTGTCGGGCAGGTCGAGCCGCGGCGCGCTGCAGCCGACGGCACCGTCGGTCGAGGGGCGCGAGCGGCACGACGGTCGTGAGGTCGAGCGCGCCGTCGAGCGCGGCGATCCGGGCGACGTACGTGCTCGATCGGCGCGACGGGCCCCGCGAGCGCACGCACCACACCGCCGACGTGGACCAGCGCGCGGCCCGGTCTGCAGCACCGACAGACTGCCGGCGGTGAGCCCCTGGTCGGGGCCGAGCGTCGGTGTGCGGGGGGAGCATCCGGATCTGTCGAGCGGCAGGCCGAGCGCGTCGGCGGCGAGCTGCGCGAGGGCGGTGGCGATGCCCTGGCCGAGCTCGGCCTTGCCCACCCGGACCTCCACCAGCGTCCGTCGGGCCGACCGCCACCCAGCTGGCGAGCCGAGGGTTGGTGGTGACGTGGGGCGGCAGGTCGCGTCATGGCGCGGCCGGTCGCGTCCGGGCGGCGAGGACGGCGTCGATGATCCGCGCGGTGGGCGCCGCAGCGGCACAGGTTGCCGTCGAGGGCCGCGGCGACGCGCGTCGGCGTCGGCGTGGGCTCCGTCGTCGAGCAGGGCGGCGGCGCGGACGACGATCCCGGAGATGCAGAAGCCGCACTGGGCGGCCTGCCGGTCGAGGATCGCGCGCTGCACGGGTGCGGCGTGCCGTCGGCCGACATCCCCTCCACCGTGGTGACCGAGCGGCCCTCGGCCTGCCACACCGGGGTCTGGCACGAGGGCACCACGTCTTTGTCGAGGCGCACGAAGCAGGCGCCGCAGAGGCCCTGTCCGCAGCCGAAGCGGGTGCCGACCAGCGCGAGGTCGTCGCGCAGCACCGTCAGGAGCGGTGTGTCCGGGTCGCCGTCGACCTCGACGGGCGCGCCGTTGACCTCGAAGCCGGTCACCCGAAGACCTCCGGGTGGTGCGCGAGCTCGATGCGGGTGCGCCGGATGTGCCCGCCCAGGAAGCGCTCGCCGTCGTCGGCGTCGCGACGCACCACGGCCTCGAGGATCAGCCGGTGCTCGGAGTTGACGACCCACATCCGGCTCCGGCCGCCGAGGGCCACGAACGCGCGACGGTAGTGCTGGGTGGAGTTCCACAGCGCGCGGTCACGTTGGACATCAGGGGGTCGATGTCGCACCCGGAGTAGGTGAGCATGTGGAACTCGCCGGTCGAGGTCGAGGAACTTCTCGAGGTCCTCGTTCGGCCTCGATCCGCGCCTGCACCTCCTCGAGCTGCGCGTGCTCGTGGGGGCCGAGGCTGCGGCATGCTCTCGGCCAGGGCGATCGGCTCGAGTCGCTCGCGCATCCGGTAGACCACGTCGACCTCGTGCGGCGACAGCCGCGGCACCCGGGCCCCCTTGCGGGCCTCGTGCTCGGTCAGCCCCTCGGCCTCGAGCATCCGCAGCGCCTCGCGCACGGGGAGCCGGCTCGCCCCGAGCCGCTCGGCGATCTCCTCCTGCCGGATGCGGTCGCCGGGCCTGAGGTCGCCGCCCAGGATCGCCTCGCGGAGGTACGCCGCGACGCGGGTGCTGCCGATTCGGCGCTCGTCTCGCTCATGGACGGGAAGCTCCCGGTCCCAGCGCTTGCCGTCCGGGGCGGACACCAGCTCGAACTGCATCCCCCACGGGCTGCGGAAGTAGATCCAGCGGTTGCCCTCGGCCGGACCGCGGCTCGCGGTCGGCCCGTCGAGGACCTCCACGCCGGCCGCGCGCAGGTGGTCGACGGCGGCGTCGAGGTCGTCGACGTAGAGCGCGAGGTGGTGTCCGCCGACGTCGCTGTTGCGCGGGGCTGCGTCCGCTGGTCGGGCGAGGCGTAGTGGAAGACCTCGAGGAGGGTCTCGCCGCCGAGGCGGAACCAGCGGTTCTCGACCATCACCGTGTCGGGGTGGACGGCCAGGTGTCGGGTCATCCAGTCGTCGCCGGCGTCGGGGTGGGAGAAGGGGCCCAGGGAGTAGAGGAACTCGCAGCCGAGGACGTCCACGAGGAACCGGTGGGCCTGCTCGAGGTCCGGCACGGTGAATCCGACGTGGTCGATGCGACGCAGGCCGGGCAGCGCCATCCTCGCCTCCTTGGATCCCAAGAGCTGAACAGCGCCAGCAAAGCACGCCTGCAGGTGTGGTGTCCATCACTCGGGACTCTAGATTCTGGATCCAATCATGTGTCACAGTGGCGATCGCCACCAACGAGGAGAGCCATGCCCCAGCACCGCCCGCTCACGCCCGCGGCCCCGTGGGTCGAGGTCGTCGCGACCGACGAGGACTGGGACGCAGCCGACCCGGCTGCTGCGGACGGTCATCGCCCAGCTGGTCTGGATCCGCGCCTTCGAGCAGCACGTCCTCGACCTCTCCGGGGCCGGGCTGATCCACGGGCCCGCCCACTCCAGCATCGGCCAGGAAGGCGGCGCCGTCGGGTCGGTGCTGGCGCTGAGCAGCGACGACTCGGTCAACGGCTCGCACCGCGGCCACCACCAGTTCGCTCGCCAAGGCGCTCCACCACGTCGAGCCCGAAGGGCATGGACCCGCTCGCGCCGCCGTCCGACGAGGTCCGCGACGTGCTGCTGCGCACCCTCGCCGAGATCGCCGGCCTCGACCGCGGCTGGAGCCACGGCCGCGGCGGCTCGATGCACCTGCAGTGGAAGGCGGCCGGGGCGATGGGCACCAACGCCATCGTCGGCGGCGGCGTCCCCAGGCGGCCGGCTTCGCCTTCGCCCACCAGCGCTCGGGCACCGACGCGGTCTCGGTCACCTACTTCGGCGACGGCGCGGTCAACATCGGCTCCACGCTGGAGACGATGAACCTGGCCGGCGCGTGGGCGCTGCCGGTCTGCTTCTTCATCGAGAACAACCGCTACGCCGTCTCCACCTCCGTCGAGGAGGCGACCGCCGAGCCGCGGCTCTCCGCCCGGGGGATGGCGCTTCAACCTCGCGTCCTGGAAGGTCGACGGGCAGGACCCGCTCGCGTCCGACCTCGCGATGTCGGAGGCCGTCGAGCACATGCGGGCCGGACGCGGCTCGACCGTCGTCGAGGTCGACACCTATCGCTTCTTCCACCAGAACGGCGGCTTCGCGGGCAGCGCCTTCGGCTACCGCGAGAAGGAGGAGGAGGCGACCTGGCGTCTGCGCGACCCGTTGACGATCACCGTCCGGGCACCTCGAGACGGCTCGGCCTCCTCGAGGCCGGCGACGCCGAGCGTCGCCCTGGCGCAGGCCAAGGCCGTGATGGAGGAGATCGGCGAGGGTCCTGCTGGAGCCGGTCCCCGGCGGCAAGCCCGGCCAGCGCCAGATCCGCGCCGCACGAGTGGCCCGACCCGTCGTGGGTCGACGTCGGCGTCCGCGGCGACCTCACGGAGATGGACGACGCCCGGTGGTCGCCGCCGAGGGTCACGCCGTGCCGGTCGAAGGACATGAAGCTCGTCGAGTCGATCGCGGCCGTCCTGGGCCGCCGGATGGAGACCGACCCCGGCGTGATGGTGATGGGCGAGGACGTCCACCGGCTCAACGGCGGCACCAACGGCGCGACCCGCGGCCTCGCCGAGCGCTTCCCCGACCGCGTGCTCGGCACCCCGATCAGCGAGAACGCCTTCACCGGACTGGCCTGCGGCGTCGCGCTGGACGGTCGGTTCACCCCGGTCGTGGAGTTCATGTACGCCGACTTCATGTGGGTCGCCGCCGACCAGCTCTTCAACCAGGTCGCCCGCGCCCGCCACATGTACGGCGGCGACGGCGCCGTCCCCTCGTGCTGCGCAGCAAGGTCGCGATGGGCACCGGCTACGGCTCCCAGCACTCGATGGACCCCGCCGGGATCTTCGCCACCTCGGCCGGCTGGCGGATCGTCGCGCCCACCACGCCCTACGACTACGTCGGCCTGATGAACACCGCGCTGCCGCTGCCAGGACCCGGTCGTCGTGCTCGAGCACGTCGACCTCTACAACGCCGTCGGCCCCGGCCCCGTCGACGACCTCGACTACTGCCTGCCCGTCGGCAAGGCCGCGATCCGCCGCGAGGGCTCGGACGCCACGATCCTCACCTACCTCGGGATGGTGCCCTTCGTGCTCGAGGCGGTCGAGGAGTTCGAGCAGGTCGACGCCGAGGTCATCGACCTGCGCTGGCTCGACCGCGCCAGCATCGACTGGGACACCATCGAGGCCAGCATCACCAAGACCAACCAGGTGCTCATCGCCGAGCAGGGCGCGGTCGGCACGTCCTACGGCGGCTGGCTGGCCGACGAGATCCACCGCCGGTTCTTCGACCTGCTCGACGCCCCGGTCCGGCGCGTCACCGGCTCGGAGGCCTCGCCCAGCATCAGCAAGGTGCTGGAGCGCGCGGCCATCGCCCAGAAGGACGAAGTCATCGCCGAGCTCACCGAGATCGCGAGGTACTGACGTGCCCCGGGTGCTGCGGATGCCGAGCGTCTCCGCCAACGCGACCGAGGCCGTCCTCGCCGAGTGGCTGGTGGCCGAGTCGGCGGAGTTCGCCGTCGCCGACTCGCTCGCGACGGTGGAGACGGACAAGGCGCTCGTCGACGTCGAGGCCGACGCCGCCGGCGTCCTGCTGACCACGCTGGTGACGGCCGGGACCTCCGTCGAGGTGGGCGCCCCGATCGCCGTGCTGGGCACGGTGGGCGAGCAGGTCGACGACCTCGCGGCGCTGCTCAGCGAGCTCGGGGTCGAGGGCGACCCTGCCCCGGTCGAGCGCGGTCGACGGACCGAGCCCGACGTCGACCCCGGATCCGGGCGCCGCCGGTCGTCGAGCCGGCCCCCGAAGTCGCTCCGAGGTCGCCCCGGAGGCCTGACGTCCGCACCGGAGTGCGGCCCCAGGCCGTCGGACCCGGCTGCGTCGCACCCGACCCATCCGCGGGGCCGGGTGTTCGCCAGCCCGCTCGCCCGCAGGATCGCCCGCGACGCCGGCATCGGCATCGACGACATCCCCGGCACCGGGCCCCGCAACCGGGTCCTGCGCCGTGACGTGGAGGCCGCCCTGGCGGCCCGGCGCGCCACCCCGGCGGCTCGCTCCCGGCCGCGCACCGGCCGCCCAGTCAGCCGCCGCGACCGGCCGCCCAACCAGCCGCCGCCTACGACGAGGTCCCGCACACCCGGCTGCGGCTGGCAGTGGCGGAGCGGCTGGCCTCGAGCAAGCGCGAGGCTCCGCACTTCTACGTCCGCACCACGGTCCGCGTCGAGCGGCTGCTGGCGCTGCGCGCCGAGCTCAACGACGCCCTCGACGGCGAGGTGAAGGTCTCCGTCAACGACCTCGTCGTCAAGGCGGTGGCCCTCGCCCACGAGCGGGTGCCCGACCTCAACGTCACCTGGACCGACGACGCCGTACGCCGCTGGCACACCGCCGACATCGCCGTCGCGGTCGCCACCGACCGCGGCCTGCTCACGCCGGTGCTGCGCGACGTCGGGCACCGGTCGGTCTCCCAGGTGGCGACCAGCGACGCGCGAGCTCGCCGGGCGCGCCCGCGAGGGCCGGTTGCGGCAGGACGACCTGGAGGGCGGCTCGATCACCGTCACCAACCTCGGCATGTTCGGCGTCGAGGAGTTCGCCGCGATCATCAACCCGCCCCACGCCGCGATCCTGGCGGTCGGTGCGGTGCGCGAGGAGCCGGTCGTCGAGGACGGCTCCGTCGTCCCCGGCTCGGTGATGAGCCTGACCCTCTCGGTCGACCACCGGCCCGTCGACGGCGTCGTCGCCGCGCGCTGGCTGGCGGAGCTGACCGGGTCTGCTGGAGCGCCCCGTGCGGCTGCTCGCCTGAAACGACGGCGCCAGCCGGCGCCCGGGGTCCGCAGGAGGACACCCATGCAGAAGAACGAGAACCAGGACAACCACGAGAACGACCTGACCACCAGCGGCGGGCTGCCCCGACGCGCGGTGCTCGGCGGAGGAGCCGCCGCTGCGGCGGGGGTGCTGGGAGCCGGCGCGATGGCGGCACCGGCGATGGCCGGCCGCACCCGCGGCCAGGGCCACGGCAGGGACACGGGCAGGGACACGACCACGACCACGGGTCCGGACCGCGGGAGTACGTCCTGACCGGCGGCTACGTCGTGTCGATGGACCCGACCGTCGGTGACCTCGACGGCGGTGACGTGCACGTCAAGGACGGTCGGATCGTCGCGGTCGGCCGCGGATCTGCGGGTCCGGGGCTCCCGGATCGACGCGCGCGGGATGATCGTGATGCCCGGGCTGATCGACACCCACTGGCACCTGTGGACCACGCTGTTCCGCTCGATGTCGAGCTCGTCGCCCGCGACGGCGTACTTCGCGCTCAACGTCGCCAACGGGGTCCGGGCGTTGCCGTCCGACCTCTACCAGGGTGCCCGGCTGGCGCTCGTGGACGCCCTCAACAGCGGCGTCACGACCGTCAACGACTGGTCGCACAACCTGCGGACGCCCGACCACGCCGACGCCAACCTCCAGGCCCACCGCGAGATCGGGCTGCGGGGCCGCTTCTCCTACGGCACCCCGCAGGGCTACCCCGGGACGTCGTGATCGACCTCGAGGACATCGCCCGGGTCAAGCGCCAGTGGTTCGACAGCGGTCGCGTGCCGCTCATGCACCTCGGCCTGGCCGGTCGCCCGCCGGGGCTGGTCGGCGAGGCGGTCTTCCGCCCGGAGTACGACTTCGCGCGCGACCTGGGGCTGCCGGTCAGCTACCACGCGAACTCGACCCGCGCCCAGGGTGCGCTGGAGATGGTGCGCCAGCTGGGCGAGCAGGACATGCTCGGCCGGACACCAGCTGATCGACGCGCTCTACACCACCGCCCGCCGAGCGGGCCGTCATCCGCGAGACCGGAGCGAGCGTCAGCGTCTCGCCGATGTCGGAGCTGCTGATCGGCTACGGCATCTCGCCGGTCAAGGACATGGTCGACAGCGAGGTGCTGCTCGACGCTCTCGGTGGACACGATGTCGCTGGTCGGGTCGGCCGACCTGTGGGCGGTGATGCGGCTGACGACCGGCTGCACCGCGGTGTCGCCGAGCAGGAGCTCTCCATCAACACCCGTCGGGTGCTGCGGATGGCCACCCTCGACGCCGCGACGCAGCCTCGGCCTCGGCGACGTCACCGGGTCGCTGACGCCGGGCAAGCGGCCGACGTCGTGATGGTGCGTCGCCACGACGTGGCGACGCACCGGTCATCGACGTGGCCAACACGCTCGCGCTGGCGACCGGTGCGGAGAACGTCGACACCGTGATCGTCGACGGGCGCTTCCGCAAGCGCGGCGGGCGGCTGCTCGACATCGACGCCGAGCGGGTGGTGCGCAGCACCGAGCAGGCGATCGCGGCGCTGCTCGCGCGCTGAGGCCCTCACCGGTCGGCAGCCGCGATCACGTCACGTCCACGGGTCGAGGCCCAGCGCCGCCAGCACGGTGCGGGCGGCGTTGCGGCCGGGCCGTCCCGAGACGGACCCGCCGGGGTGCGTGGTGGAGCCGGTGAGGAACAGGCCGTCGATGCCGGTGTCGTAGCGCGGCCAGCCCGGCAGCACCTGCCCGGCGAGGACGAACTCCCCGCCGTGGCAGGAGCCGCCGAGGTTCTGGGGGTTGTGGGCGGCGACGTCGAGCGGCGACTCGGTGCGCATCGACGACGATGTCGGCGTCGGCCAGGCCACGCGGGCGGCGTCGTACGAGCTCGACCAGCGCGGCGCCGTGGTCGTCCTTGGTGCTCGGCCCAGCTGCGCCGTCCGCGCGCTGCCACGGGGCCATGGTCAGGATCTTGAAGGTGCCCGCCCGGCGCCGTCGACCCGGGCTGGGGTCCACGACGCGTCTGGTTGACCACGAGCAGCCACGGGTCGTCGGCGTCGACCTCGCCCGCGGCGCAGCGGTCGAGGTGGACCGGGCCATGCCGTCGGCGGTGCCGAACCCGGCCGGCGGCGCTGGCCACGCCGGCATCGCCGAACGACAGGTCGCCGACGAGGGCTGCGTGCACGGCCAGCACGCTCAGGCCGGGCCGCCACGTGTCCCGCGCCTCGACCAGGTCGGGGGAGGCGGGGCCGCCGACGACCTGGTCGGCCAGCCGGGCGAGGTGGCTGCCGGCGACCACCGCCCGGTCGACGGACACGGTCCGGTCGCCCACGCGTACGCCGATGACCCGGGTGCCGTCGGTGACGTAGCCGTCCACGGCGGCGGAGCAGACCACGCGGCCACCGTGCGCCGTGATGACCCGGACCAGTGCGTCGGGCAGCGCCTGGCTGCCGCCGACCGGTGTGGTCCAGCCGTGGTCGAGTCGCCCGACCGACAGCGACGAGGGCAGGAAACCGGTGCCGGGCCGGCGCGGGTCCTGGATGGTCGCCATCGCCAGCCAGCAGCACGAAGGAGCGCACGACCGGGTGCTCGAACGTCTCGTGCGACGACGTCCCAGGCGCTGCGTGCGCGGAGCGCGAGGTAGGCGGCGGTGGTGGCGCCGTCGGGCTGGGGCAACGCCGAGCTCCAGCGCCCGTGCGCGGCACCGAGACCGCCCCGCCAGTCGCCGACCATGGTGGCGAAGGCCCGGCGTCGCGGGCGGAGAAGCGGGCGAGCTCGTCGGTGGTGGCGGCGAGGTCGGGTCGCATCACCAGCACGTCACCGTCGGGCTGCGGCATCACCACGGCCGGATCGGTCGTGAGGTACGCGCAGCCCCTGCTCGGCGACCAGGCCCAGCTCGTCGTCGCGGACGAGGGGGTTGTTCTGGATCGAGCACGTGGGCGCTGCTGCAGGAGTCGTGGGCGAACCCGGGCAGGTCAGCTCCTCGGTGCGGGTGTTGCCGCCGACGGTCCGGCCTCCGCCTCCAGCACCAGGACCTCGAGCCCGGCGCGGGCGAGGTAGGCCGCCGCGACCAGCGAGTTGTGTCCCGCGCCGACGACGACCACCTCGGCGCGGTCGGGCAGGTGATCGGCGCTCTCGATGAGGTGAGCGGTGCTGGGGGTGACGGGCGCATCTCGATCTCGTTCGGGGCGAAGCCGAGCGTGACAGCGACCACAACCGATTGCAAGAGGGGAGGGATGCGTGCAGGTGGCCGATGGCACGGCTGGGGGCGGGTGCTCCAACCAACGTTTGCTCCCTGAACCGTGGTCTGTGAGCGCGCCGCGGTGACACGCCGCGAGAATTGCGCGGGAACCCTTGACACGTGTGGCGTAGTTCACAACACTGGCGATGCCGCAATCGATTGCGGGTTACCGAGGAGGAAACATGTCCCAGATTTTCCGAGGCCGAGGACGAAGCCGAGGCATCATGGCTGCGGCCCTGACCAGCGTCCTGGTCACCAGCCTGGCGGCGTGCGGCGGCGACGACGACGGCGGCAGTGACGGCGGCAGTGATGACCACCATCGTCATCGGCAGCTCCCTGCCGCTGACCGGAGAGTTCTCCCAGCCCGGCCAGGCAGCCGAGCAGGGCTACAAGGTGTGGCAGGAGATGGTCAACGCCGACGGCGGGCTGCTGGGCCGACAGGTCGAGCTGGTCATCAAGGACGACGCTTCCAACCAGAACACCATCGTCACCGACTACAACGCGCTGATCAGCCAGGACAAGGTGGACCTCCTCCTCGGGACCTTCTCCTCGCTGCTCAACCTGCCGGCGTCTGCGGTCGCCGAGCGGAGCCAGATGGTCTACGTCGAGCCCGCCGGCGGCTCGCCCGACATGTTCAACCGCGGCTTCGAGTACCTCTTCTTCGCCCAGCAGTCGACGGCGGACAAGCAGGGCAAGGTCTGCGCCGAGTGGGTGGCCCAGCTGCCCGACGGCGAGAAGCCGGAGACGGCGGCCTACCCGACCCTCGACGACCCGTTCGCCGCGCCCAACGTCGCCGGCATCCAGGCCATCCTCGAGGAGGCCGGGATCGAGACGGTCTACGAGGAGACCTATGCGATCGACACCAAGAACTTCGACACCATCGTCAGCGCCATGAAGAACGCCGACCCGGACCTCGTCGTCCACGGCGCGCAGTTCGAGGACGGCATCGGCATGACCCGCGCGATGCTCAAGGCGGACTTCACGCCCGGGATGTTCTTCCAGACCAACGCCCCGTCGTTCGGCAGCCAGTTCACCGACGGCATCGGTGAGGACGAACACCGAGGGCATCTTCTACGCGGTCAGCCACTCGGCCGACGCGGACACCCCCGGCAACGCCGAGTTCGTGGCCAAGTACGGGGAGATGTTCGGCGACGGCGAGGTCCCCGAGGACGCGGCCGACGCCTACGCCGCCGCCGAGGTGCTCCAGGCGGCCGTCGAGGCCGTCGGCAGCATCGACGACCAGGCGGCGCTCGCCGACTGGCTGCACGAGAACGAGGTCGAGACCATCCTCGGCCCGCTGTCGTGGGACGAGACCGGAGCCCCCAGGGTGACTTCCTGATCGGCCAGTGGCAGGACGGCGCCCCGCAGATCGTGCTCCCCGAGGACGCCGCGACCGCGGAGATCGAGCGTGACTGGATGCCGGGCGGCGCCGGCTGATGACCGTATTCCTCCAGAGCCTCGCCCTTGGGCTGCTGCTGGGCGGCGTCTACGCCCTCGCAGCCAGCGGGCTCACCCTGATCTTCGGGGTGATGAAGGTGATCAACATCGCCCACGGGGCCTTTCTCGTCCTGGCGTCGTTCATCACCTACACCCTGTGGGACGTGGTGGGCATCGACCCGCTGCTCGCCATCGTGATCACCACCCCGGTGGTGTTCGCGATCGGCTGGGCGACCTACAAGGTCGTCGTCTCGCCGATCAGGTCCGCCCCGATGGCCTCCACCGTGCTGCTGACCTTCGGGATGGCGCTGGTCCTGGAGGGGGCGATGGGCGAGATCTGGGGGAACAACTCCACCGCGATCAGGCCGTCGTACGCCGACGAGTCGTTCACCGTCGGCGGGATCTTCCTGCCCAAGGCCCAGGTCTACGGCGGCCTCATCGCCGTCGCGGTGCTGGTCGTGCTTTGGATGATTCTCACGCGCACCTGGCTCGGCCGGGCCATCCGGGCCGCGGCGAGCAACCCGTCCTCGGCCCAGCTCGTGGGCATCCGCACGGCGTCCGTGGCGGCCCTGGTGTTCGCGATCGGCATCGCCGCCGCGGGCGCCGGGGGCGCGATCACCGGCGTGCTCTACCCATTCGTGCCGGGTTCGCACTACCAGTGGATCGCCAGACTGCCTCGCCATCGTCGTGCTGGGCGGCCTGGGCAGCCTCAACGGAGCGGTGCTCGGGGCGCTGCTTTTCGGCCTGGCCGAGACCTTCACGTCCACCTACGTCTCGCCCTCGTGGGCGACCGCCGTCCCCTACGCGATCGTCTTCGCCGTCCTGCTCATCCGGCCGCAGGGCCTGCATCGGGACCCGACTGAGAGAGGACGCTGTCGCCGCATGAAGCAGCAGCCCTGCCACCGACGCCGCTCCATCCCCCGAAGCTGCCACCCACCGGGGCCGCGACGCCGGGCGCGTTCTGGACCCAGCCGATTTGGATCGGACGGGTGATCGCTCTCATCGCCGGGATCGCGCTGGTGGTCTACCCGCTCGCGACCGACGATCGCTACTACCAGAACATGATCATCCTCTCGCTGGTCTTCGCGGTCGGCGCCAGCGGACTCAACATCATCTCCGGCTTCGCGGGCTACATCTCACTTGGCCAAGGGGCGTTCCTCGGCCTCGGCGGCTACACCGTCGGCGTCCTGGCGGCCCGCAACCCCGACATCGCGGTCTGGTGGTGGGTGCCCGTCGCCGGCCTCGTGGCCGCGCTGGTCGCCCTCGTCCTCGGACTGGTGTCCCTGCGCTCGTCCGGCCCGGCGCTTCGTCATCATCACCGTGGCGTTCCTGTTCCTGGTGCAAGTCTTCGCCATCAACTGGGTGTCGGTGACCCAGGGAACGGCCGGCCTGACCCTGCCGCTGCCCGACTGGGACCGCGACATCATCAACCTGCCGTTCTACTACGCCCTGGTCGCCATCCTGGCGCTACAGCTGCTGATGACCTGGTGGATCCGGCGTAGCAAGCTGGGCATGGGCCTCATCGCGATCCGCGAAGACGAGACCAAGGCCGCCACCATCGGCATCAACCTCCCCGTGGAGAAGATCATCGCCTTCGTCGCGAGCGCGGTCTTCGTCGGCATGGCCGGTGCGGTCTACGGCTACTACCTGACCTTCATCGACCCGCGCGGCATGTTCAGCATCCTGATCAGCGTGCAGCTGGTGTTGTCGATGCTCATCGGGGGCAAGGCCACCCTGTGGGGCCCGGTCCTGGGCGCGTTCCTCATCGAGCCGCTCAACGAGATCGCCAACAACAGCTTTCGGCGGCGGCAACTCTCGGCTGTTCCTCTTCGGCGGACTGCTGGTGCTCGTCGTGATCTTCCTGCCGCGCGGCATCCTGCCCGCCATCGAGTCGGCGCTCAGCTGGCGGCGTACGCGCAACAAGGCCGGACTGGTCGGTGCGCCGGATCGGCACGGCGGCAGCCTCGCCTCGCTCACCGACCGGGTGACGGTCGTCGATCGCAGCGAGCTGCCCGACCGGGCGCTGCTCGAGGTCAAAGGGCTGGTCAAGCACTTCGGCGGCGTCCACGCCGTCGACGGCGCGAGCCTGGTGGTCCCCGAAGGATCCATCACGGGGCTGATCGGCCCCAACGGCTCGGGCAAGACCACCCTCTTCAACCTGATTGACGACACGATCCGCGCTGACGCCGGTGAGATCATCCTCGACGGGGAGCGCATCGACGGGATGCGGTCGTGGGACCGCGCTCACCGTGGTCTGGGCCGTACGTTCCAGATCACCCGGCTCTTCCGTGAGATGACGGTCCTCGAGAACGTCGTCGCAGCGCAGGCGTCGTTCTCCTTGCGCGGACTCAGCAAGATCGCCGTGAGCGGGGCCGAGGCGCGGGCCGCCGAGGAGCTGCTCGAGTTCGTCGGCATGCGGGACTTCCGCGACCAGCAGGCGCGGGCGCTCTCCTACGGCCAGCAGAAACTGGTCGAGCTCGCCCAGATCCTGATGCTCGATCCCAAGCTGATCTTGCTCGACGAGCCGGCAGGAGGGATCAACCCGGTCCTGATCGAGCGCATGGGTGAGATGATCCGAGAGCTCAACTCCTACGGCAAGACCTTCCTGATCGTTGAGCACAACATGCCGTTCGTCCTCGGGCTCTGCAATCCGGTCCACGTCCTGGGCCGAGGCAAGACCATGGCATCGGGCACCGCCGACCAGATCAAGAACGACCCCGCCGTGATCGACGCCTACCTCGGCGAGGACTTCCACATCGAGGAGGCGCGACCGATGAGCGACGCGAGCAGCAGACCGCGCGAGCCGATGCTGCGCGATGCAGGGGATCGTGGCCGGCTACGGCGGCGGTGACGTGCTCCAGGGAGTCGACATCTCCGTCGCGAAGGGTTCCGTCGCGTGCATCGTCGGTCCCAACGGTGCCGGCAAGTCGACCGTGCTCAAGACGGTGAGCGGGCTGCTGACGCCGCGTCTCGGCGAGGTCTACCTCGACGGCCAGGCGATCCAGACCGCGTCGGCCGCGGAGATCCTCGAGCTCGGCATCTCCCAGGTGCCCCAGTCGAACGCGCTGTTCCCGTCGATGTCCGTGCGTGAGAACGTGCTGCTCGGCGCCTACATCATCCGCCGTGACAAGGCACTGGTGAGGGCGCGCTACGACATGGTCGCCTCGATGTTCCCGATCGTGGCCGACCGGGCCGCCGACAACGCCGGCAACCTCTCGGGGGCCAGCGCCGCATGGTGGAGTTCGCGCAGGTCGCTGATGCTCGACCCGGCGCTGCTGCTCCTCGACGAGCCGTCACTGGGACTCGACCCCAAGTCGCTCCAGGTGCTCTACGACTCGGTGATGCTGCTCTCCGACAGCGGCAAGACGATTCTGCTGGTCGAGCAGAACGTGCGGTTCGGGATGCGGATGGCGACCGACGGCATCGTGATGGAGAGCGGTCGCGTGATCACCCAGCGCCCGGCAGCCGACGGTGCTCGGCGATCCCGAGCTGGCGCAGATGTACTTCGGGGGCTCGGTCTCCTCGGTCGTCGTCGCGCCCTCTGACGGCTGAGAAGGGCGTGAACGTCAAGACCTGACCCACGCACCGGGGGTCAGGCTCGGGTGGACTGGACCTTCTTCCGGAGGCTGGTCGCAGGCTTGGTGCAGGACACGCTGCGGGTCCTGCGCCGCTTGTAGCCTCCTCGACAGGGCGGTCCGTGGGGGACCGGCCACCCCGGGGGCACAGAGGATCGACGATGACGAGCGACGACGACCAGGAGCGCGAGGCCGCCGCACGGTTGAGGCGCTTCGAGCACGTCACCACGGATCAGCACCTCGTACGTCGCAGAGCCGCAGCTCTCACCATCCCACGCCCCCGTCCTGCCAGCGACTGACCTGGTCCGCACCTGGCGCCGCCTGCCCGTGGCGAAGGCCACGCGAGGCCACCGATGCGCCTCCCGCCGATGGGGCGCTGTGCTGCCTAGGGTCGATGAGTGGTCTGGCTGGTCGGTGTGCTCCTGCTCCTGTGGTGGGGGTGGGGCCCGCTCGTCCCCGTCGCGGTCGCGCTCGCGCTCTGCGTGCCCCGGATCCGTTGGTGGGTGCAGGACCGCACGCAGCCCAGCCCACGCGTGCTCGGGTGGCTGAGCGGCGGCGCGGTCGCCGTGACGGCGCTCATCCTGGCTGTTCCGGACGGTTGGCTGCCCGTCCCCTCCGCGCCGGGCTCGTGGTCCGGTCCGGCGTACGTCGGTCGGCCGGCCTCGCCTCGCATCCCGGCCGGTAGCGGCATCGCCCACCATCCTCATCTCGCTCCCGCCGCGTCCGAGCGGTCCGGACCCCTGGGCCTCCAGCCAGAGGTCGAGACGTCGTGGTTCGGCCTGCAACGGTGCGGTCGCCTGGAGATGACCTCGACCGACCGCCTGGTCGCACGGTGCGTGGACTCCTCGGGCCCGAGCCTGCGGCTCGTCGACCCCGACTCGATGCGTCCCACCGCCACGCGTGACCTGACCGGCTCTCAGAGCTGCGCGGAGGAGGCCTTCTACCTCGACGCCGCCGACCGGGCCGTCGTGGCGACGGGCGACCGGCAGGTGCTGGCAGTCCGTACGGCGTCGACCGAGGGCGCGCCACCGCTGGCGACGGACGCGAGGTGGGACCTCAAGCCCTACGTCCCGTTCGGGGACTGCATCGTCGCGCTCGTCCCGGACTGGGCAGGCCGGATCTGGTGGGCCTCGTCGGCCGGCCTGGTCGGCGTCCTCTCCGAGGACTCCGACGCGGTAGGGGTGATCGACCTCGGCGAGGAGGTGAGTCGCGGGCTGGCCGCCGACGAGGGCGGGACCTACGTCGTCACCGACGACGCCCTGCACCGCCTCTCCGCAGGCCCCGACGGGACACCGCTGGCCGCGTGGCGCACGGCCTACGACGGCACCAGCGGGTCGGCGCCCGTGGTGCTCGCCGGCGGGGTGGTGGCCATCACCGACGAGGTGGACGAGCGTCTGGGGGTGCGGTTCATCGCCGCCGGCAGCGGCGAGGTCATCTGTCGCCAACCGGTCTTCGGCAAGGGCGACGGTGCCACCGACAGCGACCTCGCCGCGCTGGGCACGGGCGTCGTGGTGGCCAACAACCACGGCTACTCCTCGCCGCGCAGCACCGTGCTCGGCTTCACGAGCAGTCACGGGATCGCCCGGGTCGACCTGGTCGAGGGGGCCTGTGTCGAGCGCTGGAGCAGCGACGCGGTCACTCCGAGCTCCGGGGTGGTGCTCAGCCATCCGCTCCAGGTGGTCTATGCGTGGACCAAGCGACCCTCGCTGACGGGAGTGAGCGCGTGGTACCTCACGGCGATCACCGCCGACAGCGGTCGCAGCATGTGGAGTGTCCGCACGGGCACCGGCCTGCTCGCAGGCAGCGACGGCTCGCGGATCCTGA
Source organism: uncultured Actinomycetota bacterium (assembly GCA_963806925.1). Classification (GTDB taxonomy): domain Bacteria; phylum Actinomycetota; class Actinomycetes; order Propionibacteriales; family Nocardioidaceae; genus Nocardioides. The sequence continues at coordinate 372,835 of CAWEAI010000014.1, forward strand.
TCGGACCCGGCGGCTCGGCGTGGCTGGGCACGCTCGGGGGACTGGTGCGCGTCGACGACCGGTCCTCGTGACGGCCGGTGCGCCGGTCGTCTGTCGTCGGTCGACCTCGCTCACGGGGTGACCGCCATCGCGGCGAGCACGCGCGCGCCCAGCTCGCCATCGCCCGTCACCACGACCACGCCCGGCTCGACGCCGCGGCGTCCTCCGGCCAGCACCACGAAGGTCTCGCGGTCCATCGTCAGGGTCACGCTCGGCTCGCCGTCCTCCGGCGTGGCCGGTCGACCGCGCCCGTCGTCACCGACGACCACGGCCACAGGCGTGTGCGCCGCCACCTCGAGACGTACGACGCTCCCGACCGGCGTCTTCGCACGCTTGCCGACGACGAAGGGAAGGCTCTCCATCAGGTGGTCGACGGCGTGGACGGCTGCGGCCGAGTCGAGGTTGCCCGGCAGGTCGAGCGCGCGGCGGACGTCCTGCTCGTGCATCCACACGTCGAGGGGGCGGTTGCGCAGCAGCAGCCCCGTGGTCCATCCGATCGCGCCGAACACGCCGGGTGCGGGCGCCGACGGGTCGGTGGGCGGGTCGGCCAGGAGCTGGGTGTGGCGCGCCGTCGTCGACTCGCGGATCTCGGTGATGAGGGTGTCGGGGGTCTCCGGCCGGCGCGCGACGATGCCCTGCTCGGTGAACCGGCCCATCGCCCCGTGGACGTGCGGGGCGTCGCCGATCTCCACGTCGTCGTGCTCCCTCCCCGCGAGCAGGGCCTCGAGGTGCGCGGTGTGCGCGGCGACCGCCCGGACGTCCCAGCCGGGCAGGTCGGTCGGCGCGCTCCACTGGTCGTCCCCCACGTGCTCGAGGAGCCGGGTGAAGGAGTCGACCGCCTCCCACCACACCGCGACGAGGGCGCTGAGCCGTTCGGGATCGGTCACGGGATCGGGCGCGGGATCGCTCATGGGCAGAGCGTAGGCGCCGCCTTCTCCGGGCCGGGTTGCCCCGATCGCGGACCCGACGGTCCTAGGCTTCCGGGGACGACCCGGCCCCGAGCCGGTCGCACCCCGACAAAGGAGTCGTCATGGGTATCGGTATCGGCATCCTGCTGCTCGTCATCGGTCTGATCATCCTCTTCGCCATCAACGAGTTCCCGCAGTCCGTCCAGGACGTGGTCGAACCCACCACCGTGGGCTGGATCCTCGTCGTCGCCGGCGTGCTCGCCCTCGTGCTCGGCCTCGTGATGAACAACCAGCGCTCGAGGACGACCCACGTGGAGGAGCGTCGCGACGTCTGACGTCGATCCGGGACGTCGACCCAGTGACGTCGATCCGGCCGGCTCAGAGCCAGCCGCGGTCCTGCGCGATCCGGGCGGCCTCGCTGCGGGTGGTCGCGCCGGTCTTGCCGATGGCCGACGACAGGTGGTTGCGCACCGTGCCCTCCGACAGGTGGACGCGCGTGGCGATCGAGGCGACCGGCGCGCCGTCGAGGGCGTACGACAGCAGCTCGCGCTCGCGACCGGTCAGCGGGCTCGGCCCGTCGATCAGCGACTCCGCCGCGAGGTCGGGGTCGATGACGCGGAGGCCGGCGTGCACGCGGCGCACGGCGTCGGCGAGCTGGCGCGCGGGGGTGTCCTTGACGACGAACCCGGAGGCCCCGGCCTCGATGGCACGACGGACGTAGCCCGGCCGCCCGAAGGTCGTCACGATGAGCGAGCGCGCGCCCGGCAGGTCACGGCGCAGGGCGGCGGCGGCGTCGATGCCGTTGAGGCCCGGCATCTCGATGTCGAGCAGGCACACCTCGGCCCCGGACTCGCGGGCCGCACCCACCACCTCGTCGCCGCGACCCACCTGCGCGACGACCTCGAGGTCGGTCTCGAGGTCGAGGAGCGCGGCCAGGGCACCGCGGACGAGCGCCTGGTCGTCGGCCAGCAGCAGCTTGATCACGGGAGCTCCACCTGAAGTCGGGTGCCGGGGGTGGCGCGGGTGACGGCGAGGGTGCCGGCGGCGCCGCTGATGCGCTCACGCATGCCGCGCAGCCCGTTGCCCTCGGCACCGGTACAGCCCTGCCCGTCGTCGCTCACGGTGATGCCGTGGGGGCCGAGCTCGATCACGACGGCGTCCGCACGCGAGTGGCGTACGACGTTGGTGACGGCCTCGCGCAGCACCCAGGCCAGCAGCGCGCGGTGTCGCGGGTCGGTGTCGGCGAGCTCGCCGACCACGGTCGTGGAGATGCCGGCGTCCTCGAGCACCCGGGGCGCGGCGGCGAGCTCGGCTGCGAGGTTGCCGGCCCGCAGGCCGCCGACGGTCGCGCGCACCTCGGTGAGGGCCTGGCGTGCGGTCGCCTGGATCGACACGAGCTCCTCCTTCGCGCGCTCGGGGTCGACCTCGATCAGCCGGGCGGCCAGCTCGGCCTTGACCGACAGTGCCGTGAGCGAGTGCCCGAGCACGTCGTGCACGTCGCGGGCCACGCGCTCGCGCTCGGCGACCAGGGCCAGCTCGGACCGGGCGTCCTCGGACCGCGCCTGGACCTCGTCGAAGACGCGCATCGCCGTGCAGAAGCCGATGATCGGCCAGACCAGCATGAAGAAGAAGGCCGGGAACTCCCCGCCGACGAGGGACAGGATCGGCAGCAGGGCACTGACGATCGTCGTCCACCTCCACCAGGGCGCCGGCACCATCAGTGCCGAGAACGCTCCGAGGTAGGGGGTCAGGCCGAGGGCGTCGATGCCGATCACCGGCACGGTGGCCGACATGAGGAGCGCCAGGACGAACCAGATCCTCAGTGCGTGCGCGTGCCACACGCTCCACCCGAGCAGGTAGATCACGGCGAAGGCCGCGATGGCGGCCAGCACGAGAGCGGTGACCGGCGCCGACGACTCGGTCTGGAAGGTCTCGGTCACGGGGTAGACGAGGAAGATCAACCAGATCGACGCGACGGCCCAGCCCCACCGCTCCCAGGGGGAGCGATCGGCGTCCGGCGTGGCGGAGGACGGGCTCACACCCGCTCCTGTCGCCTGCGAAGACCCCAGATCGCCATCGCTGCGAAGATCACCGTCCACGCGCACACGTTAGCGAGCAGCAGCCACACCGAGTCGTGCCCGGCGTCGTCGGGCAGCCAGCCCTCGGAGATGGGGTAGCGGGCCAGGCCCGCATATCCGTAGAGCGGCGTGAAGCGGCCGAGCTCCAGGATGAAGCCGTCCATCGGCAGGAAGACGTTGCCGAGGAAGCTCATGATCACGATCAGTCCGGACGCGATGCCGGCGGCGTTGTCGCCCCTGAAGATCAGGCACATCGCCAGTCCGTAGACCGCGAACAGGGCGGAGCCGATCCAGACGACCGCCGCGCTGGCCAGCCAGTCGAAGGCGTTGCCCGACGAGCCGGTGGCCGCACCGATCGCGTAGATCAGCGCGATCGGGACCGCAGCGACGAGCATGGCGACCGCCGTCTTGATCATCACGAAGGTCAGCGGAGCAAGTGGCGTCAGCGCGACCTGCCGTCCCCACCCCATGGTCTGCTCGGTGGCCGCCACCCCGGCGACGGTCGTGGTCGCCGTCACCGCGCCGTACGCCGCCATGGAGACCATGACGTACATCGCGACGTCGGCGCTTCCGTAGGCCTCGTCGTCGCCGAGGCCGAAGACGAGGAACAGGAAGGCCGGCAGGGCGACGGTGAAGAACATCCCCACCTTGTCGCGCAGCTGGCGCTTGAGGTCGAGCGCTGCGTAGGTCACGACGTGGGGTGGGCTCGTGCGGCGGGTGGTGGCCGGCGCCGCCGTCGGGGTCGCTGCGTCGTCGCTGGTCGTGGTGGTCATCGCAGGGCCTCCTCGGCCTCGTCGGTGGCGATGGCGGCGGCGCCCGTCAGGGCGAGGAAGGCGGCCTCGAGGCTTGCGCTGGAGACGTCGAGCTCGGTGATGCCGAGGGGGGCGAGCGCCCGGCGCACCCGGTCGAGCCACTCCTGGTCGATCCCGTGCACGTCGACGACGACGCCGGCGGGCGGACGGAAGGTCACCGTACGACCGCCGTACGCCGCCCGGATCTCCTCGGTCGGACCGTCGGCCACGATCCGGCCGTCGGCCATCAGCACGGTGCGGTCGGCGAAGGCGTCTGCCTCGGCGAGGTAGTGGGTGGCGAACACGATGGTGCGGCCGTCGGCGGCGTCGGCGCGCATCGTGTCCCAGAAGGCCTGACGTGAGGAGACATCCATGCCGGTGGTCGGCTCGTCGAGGATGACCAGGTCAGGATCCGGGACGAGCGCCAGCGCGAACTTCAGCCGCTGCTGCTCGCCTCCGGAGCAGGCCTTGACCAGTCGGTCGCCGAGCGGGCCGAGCCCGGCACGCTCGACGACGACGTCGACCCGGTCGGGGCGGCCGTGGAGTGCGGCAACGGCACGGATCGTCTCCCGGACGGTGAAGTCGGGCAGCAGCCCACCGGTCTGCATGACGGCGCAGACGCGGCCGTCCACCACGGCGCGGTGCGGCGCTGCGCCGTACACCTCGACGGTGCCGCCGGTCGGAGCCGTCAGGCCGAGGAGCATGTCCACCGTGGTCGTCTTGCCCGCACCGTTGGGTCCGAGGAACGCGACGATCTCGCCCGGCATGACGGTGAGGTCGATGCCGTCGACTGCGACGACGGTCTCGCCGGTCGCGGTGCGGAAGGTCTTGCGCAGGCCGTCGGTCCGGATGGCCGGCACCTGAACCGGGGGAGTCGGGGTCTCCACTGCGTTGCTCACCGTGACGGAGCGGGGGAGGAGAACGTCGTGGGGTGACTTCATGGCCCCAGCGTGGTGGCCCGCGCACCGCAGGTCCTCGCCCGCCTGTCACGACCTCCCCGTGACACCTGTCATCGTCGGCTCGGGCGTGACAGCGGGTGGGACGACCAGAGCGGTCAGCCGAGGGTCAGATCAGAAGGAGGCCTCGTCGAGGTCCATCAGGTCGAGGTCGATGCCCTCGGCGATGGCGCGCTCCGCGCTGACCCGGGGCAGGTTGGTCTGGGCGAAGAACTGGGCGGCCGCGACCTTGCCGGTGTAGAAGGCCGTGTCCTTCTCCGACACCTCGCCGCCGAGCTTGCCCAGCGCCACGTCGGCCTGCCGCAGCAGCAGCCAGCCGCAGACGACGTCGCCGAGCGCCATCAGCAGGCGGGAGGTGTTGAGGCCCACCTTGTAGATGTTGCGCACCTCGTCGGTCGACGACATCAGGTCGTTGATCATGTGGCCGACGATCGCGTTGGCGTCCTCGAGCGCGGTGGCGAGCAGGGCCCGCTCGTTCTTCAGGCGCCCGTTGCCGGCCTCGGAGGCGATGAAGGTCTCGATCTCCTCGACCAGGTGTCCCAGCGCCTTGCCCTGGTCCTTGACGATCTTGCGGAAGAAGAAGTCCTGGCCCTGGATCGCAGTGGTGCCCTCGTAGAGGGTGTCGATCTTGGCGTCGCGGACGTACTGCTCGATCGGATAGTCCTGGAGGAAGCCGGACCCACCGAAGGTCTGCAGCGACTCGGTACCCAGCAGCACCCACGAGCGCTCCGAGCCGTAGCCCTTGACGATCGGGAGGAGCAGGTCGTTGACGGCTGCGGCCAGACGGGCCTCGTCGGAGTCGGCGGTGCCGTCGTGCTCGGCGAGCATCACGCGGTCCTGCCACGTCGCGGTGTAGAGCACCAGCGCACGCATCGCCTCGGCGAACGACTTCTGCGTCATCAGCGAGCGGCGTACGTCGGGGTGGTGGGTGATCGTCACGCGCGGGGCGGTCTTGTCCGCGGCCTGCGTCAGGTCGGGACCCTGGACGCGCTCCTTGGCGTAGTCGAGCGCGTTGAGGTAGCCGGTCGAGAGCGTCGCGATGGCCTTGGAGCCGACCATCATCCGGGCGTTCTCGATGACCTGGAACATCTGCGCGATGCCGTCGTGGACCTCGCCGAGGAGCCAGCCCCGGGCCGCCTCGCCGCCGCCGACCTGCGGGTCGCCGAAGGTGACCTCGCAGGTGTTGGAGACCTTGATGCCCATCTTGTGCTCGACGTTGGTGACGTAGACGCCGTTGCGCTCGCCGGTCAGCTCGCCGGTCTCGACGTCGAAGTGGTGCTCGGGCATCCAGAAGAGCGAGAGGCCCTTGGTGCCGGGGCCACCGACACCCTCCAGGCCCTCGGGGCGGGCGAGCACGAGGTGCATGATGTTCTCGCTCATGTCGTGCGTCGCGCTGGTGATGAAGCGCTTGACGCCGGTGATGTTCCACGAGCCGTCAGCGTTGGGGACGGCCTTCGCGCGGCCGGCGCCGACGTCGGAGCCGGCGTCGGGCTCGGTCAGCACCATGGTGCATCCCCACTGCCGGTCGACCATGTGCTGCGCGACCTGCTTGTCGCGGTCGTTGCCGTTGCGGTGCACGACGTTGGCGAAGCCGGGGCCGGAGCCGTACATCCAGACGGGGGCGTTGGCTCCGAGCACCATCTCGCCGATGGCCCAGACGAGCGACGACGGCGCGGGCGTACCGCCCATCTCCTCGAGCACCTGCAGGCGCCAGAACTCGGAGTCCATCCAGGCCTGGTAGGAGGCCTTGAACGCCGGGCTGACCGGGGCGGTGTGCGTGGTCGGGTCGAAGACGGGAGGAAAACGGTCGCTCTCCTCGTAGGACGACGCGATGTCCTCGCGGGAGAGTCGCTCCACCTCGCGGAGGATCTCGCGGGCGCTGTCGCTGTCGATCTCGCCGAACGGTCCGGTGCCGAGGACCTCGTCACGGCCGAGCACCTCGAAGAGGTTGAACTCGATGTCGCGGAGGTTGGACTTGTAGTGGCTCACGGCTTCCACCTGTTCTGTTGCGGTCGGTGCGGGGCTACCCGTCGGTAACATAATGATGCCTCGCGATCGGCCATCGCGCAACACGAATGGGCCACCTCACCCATCGCGGGTATAGATCTGTGCGACGCGGCGAATGACAGGTTTTCCTACTATCCTATGTAAGTCTAGTGTTTCACTCAACAATTCAGAGTCGTCCCACGTCGACTCCACCACCCCGTGAAAGGAGCCTGCGGATGCGCAAGCTCATCGTGCTCGGTGTCGTGGGCCTCATCGCCCAGCTCATCGACGGTTCCCTCGGCATGGCCTACGGCGTGACGTCCTCGACGCTGCTTCTCGCCGCAGGCGTCGCCCCGGCAGCCGCCTCGGCCGCGGTCCACTTCTCCGAGCTCGGGACCTCGCTGGTCTCAGGCGCCTCGCACCACAGGTTCGGCAACGTCGACTGGCGCACCGTGTCGATCCTCGCGATCCCCGGCTTCGTCGGGGCGTTCCTCGGGGCGACCCTGCTGTCCTCCATGGACGCCGCAGTCGCGAAGCCGGTCGTGTCGGTGATCCTGCTCAGCCTCGGCGTCTACGTCGTCTATCGCTTCCTGCGCCTCGGCGGCGCCCGGCCGACCTTCAAGGGTCGACCCTCGGTGGCATTCCTGGCCCCGATGGGCCTCGTCGCCGGCACGCTCGACGCCGTCGGCGGTGGCGGCTGGGGACCGGTCGGCACCACGTCGCTCCTCTCGAGCGGTCGCCTCGAGCCGCGCAAGGTGGTCGGCTCGATCGACACCTCCGAGTTCGTCGTGGCCGTGGGCGCCTCGCTGGGCTTCCTCTTCGGTCTCGGGTCCGCCGGGATCAACTGGGGCTATGCCGGCGCACTCCTCGCCGGTGGCGTGATCGCTGCGCCCATCGCAGCCTGGCTGGTCAAGCACCTCGCCGCCCGGGTGCTCGGCGTCGCCGCCGGTGGCCTGATCATCCTGACCAACTCCAAGACCCTCCTCGAAGCCGTCGGCGTCCCCGGTGTGGGCGTCGCCCTCACTGCCGCGCTCGTCTTCGTCCTCTGGATCTCCGGCATCGTCTGGGCGGTCAAGCAGGAGCGCCTCTCCCGGACCTCGCGTGCCGACGAGCACGAGCCCGAGGTGTCGACCGTCTGAGCGTCGCCGCGACATCAGGGGGTCGGCAGACGTGTCTGACAAACTGGCGGGATGCGCGTCTCCGCCAAAGCCGATTACGCCCTGCGGGCCCTGATCGAGATCGCCGTGCGCGCGGACGGCACCGCTGTGAGTGCTGAGCAGCTCGGCAAGGCGCAGGGGATCCCCCACGGCTTCCTGCAGGCGATCCTCGCCGACCTCCGTCGGGCCGACGTCGTGGTCTCCCAGCGTGGCCAGTCCGGTGGCTGGAGATTCGCCCGGGAGCCTTCGACGGTCACCGTCGCCGACGTGATCCGTGCCGTGGACGGTCCGCTGGTGTCGGTCTACGGACTGCGGCCCGAGGCAGTGGCCTACGACGACTCGGCCAAGGTCCTGCAGCACGTGTGGATCGCTGCGCGCAGCTCGCTGCGGATGGTCTTCGAGCAGGTCAGCATCCAGGACCTCGCCGACGGCACGCTGCCGGTGGGCGTCGCAGCCCTCACCACCGACGACGACGCCTGGCAGCCGCACTGAGCGAGCCGCGAGCAGGGGGTCGAGGACGGGCGAAGCGAGCCAGGAGACGCTACGCGGCCAGCTGACGACTGACCCGCGTGCGTCGTCGGGACAGCGTGATGAGCCGCTTCTCCCGCCGCACCTCCTCCTCCATCAGGGCGATGCGGGCGACCTGCGCAGCCAGCTGGACGTCGGTGAGGTGCGAGGGGAGCACGTGCGTACGCCCGTCCTTGACCTGCGACAGCCACGCGGCCGGTGGCTCGACGTCGAAGCCGCTGGTGATGACGAGCACCACCGAGAAGCCGGCGAGCTGGTCGAGGGCGAGTGCCGCCTGCTCCGGCGCTGCGTCGAAGAAGGCCGGGACGCTGACGAAGCAGTCGGCCTTCGCCTTGCGGGCGCGTCGGCACACCGTCGCCCACGCGCCCTCGACCTGCTTGCGCCTGAGTCCGGCCGACTGGTGCGCGCGACGGATCTCGATGCCGGCGTGCAGCAGGCCGCCGGGAGGGACGTCGGGGATGGCGACCCGGCCCAGTGCCAGCGACGCGCTCATCGCGGGAAGGTCCACCGGGTCGGGACCGATGTGCAGGAGGAAGAGCTTCTTGGCCATGGCGCCAGCCTCGTCGTCGCCGGCATCGGACTCGTGAACCCGGGGCGGCGGCCGGGAGAACGTCTCGTGCCTACGCGACCTCGACCGCGCGCAGCCAGCTGACGAGCGGGCGCAGGATCTTCCAGTCCTCGCGGACCCGGTCGAGGAGCCCGGCGTCGATGGCGTCGGACTCGAAGCCGTAGGCCTTGTCGGCGATGAGCTGCTTGCAGCGCAGCAGGTGGATCCGCGGGTGGTCGACGTCGTAGCCGCGCGGTGAGGTCTTGAGCCGCTCCCCGCCCATCTCGAAGCCGCCCTTCTCGAGCCGTCTGAGAAGGCGCTCCAGCGACCTGCCGGACTTCTCGTCGGCCATCGCCTCCCTGATCGCCGCCAGCCGAGGACCGTCGGCGTCGTAGAACCCCGCGCCGACGCGGGTGCCGCGCGCAGAGATCTCCACGTACCACCCGGTCGAGGGGCCTGCTGCGACGTAGGCCCCCTGGTGGGTCTTGTAGGGCGTCTTGTCCTTGGCGAAGCGCACATCTCGGTAGGGGCGGAACACCTTGGCCGGTCCGAACTCGGGCTCCAGGGCGCCGACGAGGGCCTTCATCGGCGCCTCCACGGACTCCTTCCACACAGGCCTGTTGGCCTCCCAGAAGGACTTGGTGTTGTCCATCTCGAGGTCGTCGTAGAAGTCGAGGGCCGCGACGGGGAATCCGGTGAAGCTCACGTCACGCAACGTTAGGCGACGGGGGCCCACACGTGCTCGTCGCCCTGGTCGCCGAAGGAGGAGAGCGTGAGCACGCCGCCACCGCAGGCCGGTTCGCCGAGGAACGCCTCTCCCACCGATGCGGACTCGTACGCGACCTCGAGGGTGTGGTCCGGGGTCCACCGCATCAGTCGCGCCGGCTCGTCGGGGCTCTGCGGGTCACGGACGAAGAAGACCGAGTCGCCGCAGGGCAGGGCAGTGCCGGTGGTGCCCGCGCCGAGGTCGAAGAAGGTGCCGTCCGCGGACGCGAAGAAGTGCGCCTCCTCCTGGCGACGCGGCTTCGGCACCTCGGACCAGACGGCGCCGTCGGCGGTGGCCGCGACGTCCCAGCCGGTGCAGTCCGACGGTCCCTCGAGCGGCCGGGGCAGGCCGCTGCCGTCGAGGACGTTGACCGTGCGGCACGCGACGGGCCGGGCGTCGTCGAAGGTCATCATGGCGACGCCGTGCTCGCTCGCGGTGAGTCCGGAGAAGCCGGTGCCGGGCGGTGCGCACCACCCGTCCTCGCCGTTGCTGTCGGCCAGCGCACTGGTCGCCAGGCAGTACGCCCGGTCGTCGCCGTACGTCGGGTAGTAGAGGTCGCCACCGGTCAGCGCCCACGAGCCGCCGCTGGCCGGCTCGGGTCCGGCGAGGTCGGTCTGCTTGCCCGTGGCGAGGTCGACGACCGCGACCTGGCTGGGGGCGGTCTCGGCCTTGTCCTGGCGGACCACGACGGCCCAGTCCTCGCTCATCAGCAGCTCGGAGATCGTCCGACCCGGGCCGGCACTGATGCCGATGCCCTCGTCGACCTCGTCGTCACCGCCGGTGTCGGCGCTGTCGGACACCGAGGCCGCGGCCCGGTCCTGCGACACGATGCCCGACCACCGCCCGCTGAGGACGACGCGGCTGGCGGCCGCGAGCCCGCTGTCGTTCCAGTCGAGCAGAGCGTCGGTCGCCTCGACGACAGTGGGGGCGTCGAGCGGCCCGCCTGCGGATGCCGACGGTCCGTCGGCACGCTCGTCGCTGCTGCAGCCGGTCAGCAGGACGAGCAGGGCAAGCGCGAGCGTCGTACGGACCCGCATGTCAGACGCCGATGTTGTGCTGGAAGTGCTCGAGGTTGGCGCGGTAGGACCGGTAGGCGTTGCGCCACTGCACGCGCGCGATCGCGGGCTCGCTCGGGTCGAAGCGCGACTGGTCCCACGGCTCGAAGTAGCCGATCCTGCGGTTGCCGCCCGGGTCCTGGTCGTAGCCGCGGCCGACCTGGAAGTGGCCGGACGCGTCATCGTCGAGGTAGGGGTAGTACTGCTTGAGCAGCACCGGGTGGAGCACGACGGGTGCCTGGTAGTCGTGGATGTGGCGCATCATCAGCCGATACCACTGCTTGAAGGTGAAGTCGCTGATGTCGAGCGCCACGTAGGGGCCGGCATGCCGCCTGGCGTCGTAGTCGGTCGTGTTGTTGACCACGCGGACCATGTCGGTGATCGCCGTGCCGGCGCTCGTGGTCCGGAGGCGACGAGCCCAGTAGGACTGGGTCTTGCGTGTGCCCTGCGAGCTCCAGCCGATCGCCTGCATGGCGGCCGGACCGCACCACCAGCTCTCGTTCTGGGCCCGGGCGACCTTGCTGGTGAGGATCTTGGACGTCGTCGGATAGCTCCCCCCGAAGCCGCCGCGCGCGCGGGTCCCCGCGACCTCGGGGTGCCGCCTGGCGAAGTCGGGCGGCAGCTCGACTCCCTGGATCTCGTGGCGCAGCATCCACACCTTGCCGACCGCCTGCGCCGCCATGGTCAGCTCCGCGCGCTCGGCATCCGCTCGCTCGACGGGGGAGCGGCGGGCGTCGCGGTCCAGGAGGCCGTCCGCGTCGAGGTCGCCGGTTCGCTCACGGCCGGTCGTCGGGCGGCTGCTCAGGCGGGCCGCGAGGTCGTCTCGTGACTGATGGGTCCAGCCGAAACCGAGGCAGTAGCGCTGAGCGTCGAAGGTCGCGCAGCGGATCGACGCCCGCGCGAGCGACGTACGTCCGTGCGCCCGGTCCAGGTTGGCCCCCGCGGCGACCACGCGGTCGATCTCCGCCTGCATCGCGCGCGTCACCCGACCGCGGCCGCTGGCGCTGCCGGGTTCGGCGGTCGAGTCCGAGCTCGGCGCGATCTCGACGCGGTCGTCGCCGTCCGGCAGGAGCCGGACCGTGGCCAGGATCAAGCCGAGGGCGACGGCCGCGATCGTGACGGGGTGGCGCCAGAGTGGTCGCGCGGGGGCGTCGCCGGAGATGCGGTGGGCGAGGCCGGAAGCGGACAGACGGGGAAGGGACGGCACGGGGAAGCAACCTCGATCCAAGGATTGACAGTCGCCTCACTGTCCCCTCTGGCCCCATCAGCCGCAAGTCCACCACAGTGAACGGGCAGTTCCTCGCGCTGCGCCCGTCAGTCCTTTCGGTGCGCTTCCTGCCCGTTGCAACGGCCGAGAAGCCGGGCAACCACCGGGTAGCCGGTGGTCGCCACCGCGAGGGTGGGCGAAAATCGAGAAGCTTGGAGCGGATGACGAGATTCGAACTCGCGACATCGACCTTGGGAAGGTCGCGCTCTACCAGCTGAGCTACATCCGCAGTGCCGCCCTACGACGGCGTCGCGATGTTATACGACCGGTGTCACCTGACGCTCGAGAGGTGGGGTCGCTTCGGGGAGACGGTGTCGCCCGAGGAGCGCCCGGTGACGCGACGGTGCACCCACGGCACGAGGAACTCGCGGGCCCACCGGGCGTTGGCGGTCCACTGCTCGCGGCGGGGGAGCAGCGGCAGCGGCGGCACGGTCACCGGCTCGAGCGCGTGCTCGACACCGATCGCCTCGAGCACGGCGTGCGCCATGTGGGTGTGACCGTGGCTGTTGAGGTGCATACGGTCGGTGTCCATGACACCGGCGATCTCGATGTCACGCATCCGCCACATGTCCACGACGCTCGCGCCGTGACGGTCGGCGATCTCGCGGACCCACTCGTTGAAGATCGCCATCCGCCCGCGCACGGGACCGTAGATCCCCGTGCCGCCCGGGTCGAAGATCGTGAACATCACGACCTGCGCACCGGTGGCCGAGAGGCGCGCGATCGCGTCGTCGTACGTCCGGGCGAGGGCGTCGAGGTCGACGCGCGGCCGCAGTACGTCGTTGCCGCCACCGTGGATCGTGACGAGGTCCGGCCGCATCGCGACCGCCGCCCCCACCTGTTCGGTGACGATCGGGGCGAGCTTGCGGCCGCGGATCGCGAGGTTCGCGTAGCCGAAGTCGTCGCTCTGCTCGGCGAGCACGTCGGCGACGCGGTCGGCCCAGCCGCGCAGGCCGTTGGGGCGTGACGGGTCGGGGTCGCCGACCCCCTCGGTGAAGGAGTCGCCCAGGGCGACGTAGCGGTGGAAGGTCACCGATCCATTGTGCGGGACGGGCCTCGCGACGGGATTTCGTCCCTCCTCGACCAGCGGGGCAGGGGCCGGTCCAGGCGCTAGTGTCGGCGCCGTGCTGCTCTCCGATCGCGACATCGCCCACGAGATCGACCTCGGCCGGATCGCCCTCGAGCCGTGGGACCCGCAGATGATGCAGCCGTCGAGCGTCGACGTCCGCCTCGACCGGTTCTTCCGGGTCTTCGAGAACCATCGCTACCCCCACATCGACCCGGCGGCCGACCAGTCCGAGCTGACCCGCGAGGTCGAGCCCGAGGGCGACGAGCCGTTCATCCTGCACCCGGGCGAGTTCGTCCTCGGCTCGACGTACGAGGTGATCACGCTGCCCGACGACGTCGCCGCGCGCGTGGAGGGCAAGTCGTCCCTGGGGCGGCTCGGCCTGCTGACGCATGCGACCGCGGGGTTCGTGGACCCCGGGTTCTCCGGGCACGTGACCCTCGAGCTCGCCAACGTCGCGACGCTGCCGATCAAGCTCTACCCGGGCATGAAGATCGGCCAGTTCTGCTTCTTCCGACTCTCCTCGCCCAGCGAGCACCCGTACGGCTCCCAGAAGTACGGCTCGCGCTACCAGGGCCAGCGCGGTCCCACCCCGAGCCGCTCCTTCCAGGGCTTCCACCGCACGCCGATCTAGCCCACCCGTTCGACTGAGCATTAAGTATGGTTAGGCTGTCCTAAGTAAGGTCACCCTCACCCGCCTTGTTCAGGGAGCACTGATGAAGCGAACCCTCGCCGCGCCCACCCTCGTCAACCTCGCGGCGGCCGCACTCGCGGTCGCCGTCCTCGCCGGCTGCAGCACCGGCTCCACCGACACGTCCGCGACGGAGAGCGAGCCGACGGCGACGACCAGCGCCGACGCCGAGGCCTTCCCCGTCACCATCGAGCACGCGCTCGGCGAGACCACGATCGAGTCCGAGCCCACGCGGGTCGTCGCGCTCGGCTATGCCGAGGCCGACTACCCCCTGTCCCTCGGCGTGGTGCCCGTGGGCGCCGACAGGATCGAGTACGGCGGCAACGAGAACGCGTCCTCCGACTGGTTCGACGAAGCACTCGCGGAGATCGACGGGGCCGAGCAGCCGACCCGCTTCAGCACCGCGGACGGCGTACCGGTGGACCAGATCGTCAGGCTCCGGCCCGACCTCGTGACCGCCACGCAGTCCGGCATCACGCAGGAGGAGTACGACAAGCTCACCGAGGCCGGCATCCCGGTCCTCGCCTACCCCAACGCCCCCTACAACACGACCTGGCAGGAGTCGCTGGAGATGACCGGCCAGGCCCTCGGGCGCACCGGGCTGGCCGCCGAGGTGAAGGCCGGCACCGAGCAGGTCATCGCCGACACCGCCGCGGAGTTCCCGCAGCTCGAGGGTGCGAGCTTCACCTTCGCCGGTCCCAACGCCGACCCGTCGTCCTTCTACGTCTACACCGAGATGGACAACCGACCCCGTCTCCTCGTGGAGCTGGGCATGGTCAACTCCCCGCTGGTCCAGGAGCGCAGCGAGCCGGGTCAGTTCCTGTTCAACATCTCCTCCGAGCGCACCGCCCAGCTCGACGCCGACGTGTTCCTCACCTACGCGACCTCGCAGGACAACGTCACCGAGCTCGCCGAGAACCCGCTGGTGACGCAGATCCCGGCTGTCGCCGACAACCGGTGGTATGCCCAGGTCGACCAGACCGAGTCGCTCGGCCTCTCCGCCCCGTCGCCGCTGTCCATCCCCGTGGGCATGGAGCGCTACATCCCGAAGGTCGCCGCCGCCGTCGACGGCGACGGATCCACCCCCTGAGCGACCCGACCCGACCCGACTGACTGACTGACGAGACCGGACGATGACCACCACCACCGAGCTGCTGGACCGGCCGCGGAGCGCCTCCGTGCCCGGCCCCGCCACGGCGTACGGGGTGATGCTGGGACTGCTGGTGGTGGCGGTCCTCGCCTCGGTGTTCGTCGGCTCTCGGCTGATCTCGCCGAGCGCGCTCCTGGAGGCCGGACCGGACCGGACGGTCATCGAGGTCCGGGCGGTGCGCTCCGTGCTGGGGATCCTGGTCGGGGTCGCCCTCGGGCTCGCCGGCGCGTGCATGCAGGGGCTCACGCGCAACCCGTTGGCCGATCCCGGCATCCTCGGCATCAACGCGGGTGCCGCGCTGGCGATCGTGCTGGGCATCTCCTACCTCGGCCTCGGGGGGATGCGCGACTACGTGGTGCTCGGGCTGGTCGGCGCCGCCGTGGCGTCGCTGGTCGTCCACGCGATCGCGGGCCTGGGACGCGACGGGGCCACCCCCGCGAAGCTCACGGTGGCCGGGGCCGCGTTCGGTGCCGCGGCCGGCAGCTGGACCGTCGCGGTGCAGCTGGTCGACCAGACGGCGCTGGACATCATGCGGCGCTGGCAGGTGGGCTCGATCGGAGGCCGCCCGTGGGACGTCGTCGTCCCGCTGGCGCCGGTCTTCCTGGTCGGTGTGCTGCTCGCGCTCGCGCTGAGCCGCACGCTCAACGCCCTTGCCCTCGGTGAGGAGATGGCCGCCGGGCTCGGCCGGCACACCACCCGCGACCGGATCCTGGTCGGTCTCGCGATCGTGCTGCTGTCCGGCACCGCGACCGCCGCCGCCGGCCCGATCGCCTTCGTCGGGCTGATCGTCCCGCACCTCGTCCGTACCCGGACCGGCTCCGACCACCGCCACCTCCTGCCGCTCAGCGCGGGCTACGGGGCAGTGCTCGTGCTGCTGGCCGACACCGCGGGCCGCGTCGTGCTGCCGCCCTCGGAGGTGCAGGTCGGGATCATGACCGCGGTGGTCGGCGTCCCGTTCTTCCTCCTGCTCGTACGCCGTGGGCGGATGGGCCTGTGAGCACCCCGCCCGTGAACACCTCGCCCGTGAGGACCGCGGACCTGCTGCCTGCGGACGACCGTACGGCTCCGGGGCAGCGGCCCGACCTGTGCGCGATCACCCGCAGGCCGCGTCGACGTCGGCTGGTGAGGCTCGCTGCGCTCGGCCTGGCGGTGGTGGCGGCCTTCGCGGTCCGCGTGCTGCTCGGCGACTACACCTTCACGGTCTGGGACTTCCTCCGGATCCTGTTCGGCGAGCAGATCCCGATCTCCACCTTCATCCTGATGGAGTCCAAGCTGCCGCGCGCGGTGCTCGCGCTCCTGGTCGGGCTGGCCCTCGGTGCTGCCGGCGCCCTGTTCCAGATGCTCCTGCGCAATCCGTTGGCCAGTCCCGACATCGTCGGCGTCAGCCTCGGTGCGAGCGCGGCCGGGGTCTTCGCCCTCCTGACGCTCGGCCTGCGCGATGGCGCGGTGTCGATCTTCGCGGTCACCGGCGCGGTCGTGGTGGCAGCGGTGGTCCGGTGGGTCGCGGGCACCACCGGCGGCTACCGCCTCGTGCTGGTGGGGGTCGGCGTCGCGGCGGCGATGGTCTCGGTCGTGCACTACCTCCTCGCACGGTCCAGCACCTACGACGTCCAGCTCGCGCTGCGGTGGCTGGTGGGCAGCGTCAACAACGTCCCGTGGTCCACGATCGGCGTGCTCGCCGGTTGCCTCGCGGTGCTCCTGCCCCTGCTTGCGTTGCTGGCGCGCGCACTTCCGATCCTCGAGCTCGGTGAGGACGCCGCATCCGGGCTGGGCGTCGCCCGACACCGCACCGACGCGCTGCTGCTCGTCGGCGTCCTGCTCACGGCCGTCGCGGTGGCGGCCGCCGGACCGGTCGCGTTCGTGGCCTTCATGTCCGGCCCGATCGCCCGCGCACTGATGGGCGGACGGCACAGCCTGCTCGCCGGGGCGCTGGTCGGCGCGGTGCTCATGCTGCTCGCGGACCACGTCGCCGCCTATCTCATCCCCGACGTGGTGCTACCCGTCGGGATCGTGACGGGAGCGGTCGGAGGACCGTTCCTGCTCTGGCTGCTGGCGCGCGGCGCCGCGACGGGAAGGACCGGATGACCAGGCTGCTCACCGACGGCGTCACCCTCGGCTACGGAGACCGTACGGTCGTGCGCGAGGTCAGCGTCCAGATCCCGGACGGCAAGGTCACCGTCGTCGTCGGGCCCAACGCGTGCGGCAAGTCGACGCTGCTCAAGGGCCTGGCGCGTCTGGTCCGACCCCAGGGCGGCACCGTGCTGCTCGACGGCGAGGAGATCCACCGACGCCCGACCAAGGAGGTCGCCCGCGTGCTGGGCCTGCTGCCGCAGAACCCCGTCGCGCCCGACGGTGTCGCCGTCGCCGACCTCGTGGGACGGGGCCGGCACCCCCACCAGGGCGTCTTCACGCGCTGGACCGCGCAGGACCGCCGAGCCGTGGAGGAGGCGATGGTGCTCACCGACACCCATGCCCTCGCCGACCGTGCGGTCGACGAGCTGTCGGGCGGCCAGCGACAGCGGGTGTGGATCGCGATGGCGCTCGCCCAGGGCACCGACCTGCTGCTGCTCGACGAGCCCACCACCTATCTCGACGTCGCCCACCAGGTGGAGATGCTCGACCTCGTCGCCGAGCTCAACGAGCGTCGCGGCACGACCATCGTGATGGTCCTGCACGACCTCAATCTCTCCGCGCGCTACGCCGACCACCTCGTCGCGCTGCTCGACGGACGGATCGTCGCCGAGGGCACTCCGCGCGAGGTGGTGACCGAGAACGTCGTCCGCACGGTCTTCGGCCTCGACAACCGGGTGATCGACGATCCGGTGTCGCACACCCCGCTCGTGGTCCCCATCGGCCGCCGGGGCGCCCGCCAGGCTCCACCCGCCATCGAGGAGAACCGATGACCATGACCACCTCAGTCCTGCCGATGCTGCTCGCCGACGTCGAGGTGGTGTCGCTCGAGCAGCTGTCCCCGACCTTCGTCCGGGTCGAGCTGGGCGGCCCCGATCTCGCCGACCTCGGGACCGACGGTCCGCGCTGGGACCAGCGCATCAAGCTGGTGTTCCCCGACCCCGAGACCGGCGGCCTGACCTCGACCGAGGGCGCCGACGAGACCTGGCTGGCGACCTGGCTCGAACGCCCGGCCCGCGAACGCGGCCACATGCGGACCTACACGATCCGCGACGTCCGCGGCACGGGCGAGCGCACGACCCTCGTCGTCGACATGGTGCTGCACCTCGAGGGCGACCTCGTCGGCCCCGGCTCCACCTGGGCCTCGCAGGCCGTCCCGGGGATGAGGCTGGTGCTCCTCGCGCCGCGTCGCGGGTTTCCCTACGGCGGGATCGAGTTCACCCCCGCGCTCGGTGCCGACCTGCTGCTGGTGGGGGACGAGACCGCGGTGCCGGCGATCTGCACCGTGCTCGAACAGCTCCCCGACGACGCGCGCGGGACCGCCTTCCTCGAGGTGCCGGTCGCGGCGGACGTCCAGGACGTACGCGCTCCGGTGGGGGTCGACGTCGTCTGGCTGCCCCGCGACGGTGAGGAGCTCGGCGTCCGGGTGCACGGTGCCGTGGTGTCGCACCTGGGCCTGGCTGCCCACGACCCCGCCGGAGCCCGGGTCGAGGTGGCGCCCGACGAGGTCGACCCGGACCTGTGGGAGACGCCGTACTACTCCTCCTCCGGCGAGGACGTCGCCGGCGAGGACGTCGCTGGCGGCGACGGTGCCGTGGCGGACACCTATGCCTGGATCGCGGGGGAGTCGGCGCTGGTCACCGGCCTGCGCCGCCACCTCGTCAAGGAGCTCGGCTTCGACCGCCGGCAGGTGGCCTTCATGGGCTACTGGCGCCGCGGCGTGGCCATGAAGTCCTGACTCCCGACGCCCTCTCGGCGGCGTTGGTCAGCGGCGCGTCGGGGTGCGCCCTCCCACGCGGACCATCGGGTACCCGGTGGTTCACGTGGTTCCCGACCGTTGCAACGGGAGAGAACCGCGCCGAAAGGACTGTCGGAAGGTGCCGTCAGAGGTCGAAGAGGGAGTCCGCGCCGCTGATGTCGACATCCGTACGCGGGGTGTGCCCGGGTGCGTCCGTGCCTGCGGCCTTCGCTGCTGGCTTCTCTTCGGGCTCGGGCTCGGGTTGGGGCTCGGGCTGGGGGCCGGGCTCCGGCGCGGCCACGGGCTCCGGCGCGGCCACGGGAGCGGGGTCACTGGTCTGCTCGACCTCGGGAGCTGAGATGTCGAAGAGCGACCCGAGGCTCGACAGGTCGACGTCGGTGGCCGGCGTGGACGCCGTACCGCTCGCGGGTGCGGCCGTGGGTGCGGGTGCGGCCGGGGCCGGCGCTGGTGAGGTCTCGACATCAACGTCGGGCTCCGGCTCGACGTCCTGTCCCACGGACGGCTCGGGCTCGGGCTCATCTCGCGGTCACGGGAGCGGGGGCACTGGACTGCTCGACCTCGGGAGCTGAGATGTCGAAGAGCGAGCCGAGGCTCGACAGGTCGACGTCGGTGGCCGGCGTGGACGACGTACCGCTCGCGGCTGCAGCCGGGGTCGGAACAGGAGATCGGCCTCGGCCTCCGCCTCGGCCTCGACCTCCGGCTCCGAGGCGACCGCCGACGCTGGCGTGGCAGCAGCGGGCGCCGCCTGCGGTGCCGGTGCCTCGAGGTCGAACAGCGAGCCGAGGCTCGACAGGTCGGTGTCGGTGGTCGGCGTGGAGGTCGTCGCGCCGGAAGCCGGCTCCGCCACCGCCGCCGGCTCCGGCTCCGCCGCGGGCGTCGGCTCGGATGCGGTCGGCTCAGGAGCGGTCGGCTCGGCCGCGGTTGCGGTCTCGGGGGTCACAGGCGTGGGTACGGCAGCCGCTGGGGCAGCCGGCGCCTCCGGGGCAGCGAAGTCGAAGAGCGACCTGCTGGTGGGGGCCGGCGGTGCGTCAGCCACCTTCGCCTCGGTCGGGACTGTGGCCTGGCCACCGCCGTCGTCGGGCTGGGCAGGCCGCCGCCGGGGCGGCAGGTGCCTCCGGATCCGGCGTACCGAGGTCGAAGAGCGAGCCTCCACCACCCAGGTCGGTCGACGCAGGGGCGGCGGGGGCTGGTGCGGGAGCAGGAGTCTCCGCGGCAGGTGCAGCAGGCGCAGGCGCTGGCGCAGGATCGGGGGCGGGGGTGTCGAAGAGCGAGGTGCCGCCCGACGCCTTCGCAAGCGGCCCGGCGTCGGCGGTCTCGGTGATCGTGTCCTCGGTGACGGTGACGTCACCGGTCTCGGGCTCGTCCTTGGTCGCCACGTCGGTGACCACGGCCGCCGGAGCGGCGGCCGGTGTGGCGGTGGCGGAGGAGCCGGGTGCGGCCTTGGTGGCCTGCTCGCCCTTCACCGACGCGAGCAGCATCTGCGCGACGTCGAGGACCTCGACCTCCTCGCGGGCCTCGCCCTTGGCCTGCTGGGCGGTGAGCCCGTCGGAGAGCATCACGCGGCAGAACGGGCAGCCCACGGCGATCTGGTCGGCACCCGTGCCGACCGCCTCCTTGGTGCGGTTGAGGTTGATCCGCTCGCCGAGGTTCTCCTCCATCCACATGCGCGCGCCACCGGCGCCGCAGCAGAAGGACCGCTCGGAGTTGCGCTCCATCTCGATGACCTCGGCGCCGGGCAGGATCTGCAGCAGCTCGCGCGGCGGCGAGTAGACCTCGTTGTGACGCCCGAGGTAGCACGGGTCGTGGTAGGTGATGGACCGCTTCGCGGCCCCGGCGCCTTCCTTGACGGGGGTCAGCCTGCCCTCGCGCACCAGCCGGTTGAGCAGCTGGGTGTGGTGGACGACCTCGAGCTCGACGCCGAAGTCCTTGTACTCGTTCTTCAACGTGTTGAAGCAGTGGGCGCAGGTCGAGACGACCTTCTTGACCTGGTACTCCTTGAACGTCTCGGCGTTCTGCATGGCCAGGCCCTGGAAGACGAACTCGTTGCCCGCGCGCCTCGCCGGGTCACCGGTGCAGGTCTCGCCGTTGCCCAGGACGCCGAAGGAGATCCCGGCGATGTTGAGCAGCTCCGCGACGGCCCGGGTGGTCTTCTTCGCCCGGTCCTCGTAGGCCCCCGCGCAGCCGACCCAGAACAGCCAGTCGACCGACTCGAGGGACTCCAGGTCCTCGCCGACGACCGGCACGTCGAAGTCCAGGCCCTTGGCCCAGTCCATCCGCGCGGACGACGACATGCTCCACGGGTTGCCCTTGTTCTCCAGGGCCTTGAAGAGACCGTTGAGCTCGGCCGGGAAGTTGGACTCCACCAGCACCTGGTGACGTCGCATGTCCATGATGTGATCGACGTGCTCGATGTCGACCGGGCACTGCTGGACACAGGCGCCGCACGACGTGCAGTTCCACAGGACGTCCTCGTCGATGACGAAGGCTGCGTCCTCGGGGTTGTAGAAGTAGTCGACGACGTCGGTGCCGGAGCCGGCGGTCTCCCCCTTGGTGCCGACGCCCACCAGGGCGCGCTCGGCATGACCCGCGTCGCCGTCGGCCTTGGCGTACGCGTGGTCGCGCAGGGCCGTGATGAGGAGCTTGGGGTTGAGCGGCTTCTCGGTGTTCCAGGCGGGGCACTGTGACTGGCAGCGGCCGCACTCGGTGCAGGTCGTGAAGTCGAGGATGCCCTTCCAGGAGAAGTCCTCGATCGCGCCGACGCCCAGCGTGGAGTCCTCGTCGAGGTCGTCGAGGTCGTCGAGGGTGATCGCCTTCCCCTCGGAGGTCAGGGGCTTCATCGCACCGAGGGCGGTGCTGCCGTCGGACTCGCGCTTGAAGAAGATGTTGAACCAGGCGGTGAAGCGGTGCCAGGCGATGCCCATGGTGATGTTGCGCGCGATCACCATCAGCCAGACCATCGCGAGCGCGATCTTGAACATCGCGATGAAGTAGATGGTGTTCTCGAGCGACGACGTCGAGTCCGAGTAGAGCGCGTCGCCGATCCACGACGAGATCGGGTAGTGCGAGCGGCCGGCCTCCTCGTCGAGCTTCCACTCCGCACCGCGGACGAAGAGGATCGCCGCACCCTCGAGCAGCGCGAGCGCCTCGACGAAGTAGGCCTGCCAGAAGTTGGACCCGAAGAACCGGCTGCGTCGTCCCTCGGACCGTGGGTGGTGCATCTGGCGATAGACGATCAGGAAGACGATGCCGACGGTGCTGAGCAGCCCGATGAGCTCGCTGAACCACTCGTAGGGGTACCAGTGGCCGAAGATCGGCCAGGCGAAGTCGGGCGTGAAGAGCTGGAAGTACGCCGCCAGCACGGCCGTGCTGAGGAAGAGGAACGCCGCGTAGACGAACCAGTGCATGATCCCGACCCAGTGCCACTGGAGCATCCGGGTGTGCAGGAACGTCTCCTTGAGCATCGTGACCGCGCGAGCCCCGGGGTGGTCGGCGCGACCGGGGGCCGGCTGGCCCGCGCGGATCACGGTCAGCATCCGGCGTACGGCCGGGACGAGCAGCGCCACGGCGGCGACGGTCAGTGCGAACGAGACGACGATCGCGAAGATCTGCATGAAGGGCGTGCTCCTCAGTCGGGCGTACTGAGCCGGAGCATATGACCGCCGTGCACATCGAGGGCAGGGCTCCGGCGAGTGACAAAGATCCTACCGGCAGGTAACTTCATCCCGCCGGGGCGCCGCTGACCCGCCGGGTCAGGCGTGCGGCCGTGGCAGCGACCGCGGTGGCGATCGCGGTGACATCAGCGTCGGCGTCGGTGGGGAAGGTCACTGCCACCCCGGCCACCGGGTGTCCGTTGTGGTCGAGCACGGCCGCGGCCACGCTCTGCAGGCCCGGGGTCACCTCGCCGTCCTCGGTGGCGTGACCGCGCTGGCGGGTCTCGGCGAGGAGCGTGCGCAGCGCGCTCAACGAGGACGGTCCCTTCCCGTGGCGGTCCACGAAGGCGTCGCGGTCGGGGTAGAGCGCGCGGACCTGGCTGGCCGGCAGCGCGGCCAGGATGGTGCGGCCCGAGGCCGTGAGGTGGGCGGGCAGGCGTACGCCGACGTCGGTGACCAGCGGTGGTCGGCCGCGTGCGCGCTCCTCGATCACGTAGAGCACGTCACGCCCGTGCAGCACGGCCAGGTGGGCGCCGTGGCCGGTGCGGTCGACGAGCTCGGCCAGGGGCCTGCGGGCCAGCCGGGCGAGCGGCTCCTGCCGCGTGAAGCCGCTGCCGACCTCGAAGGCCGCGACACCCAGGCCGTAGCGGTGATCGTCGGGCAGGTGCACGACGAAGCCCTCGTCGATCATCGTGTTGAGCAGGTGGTAGGCCGTGCTGCGGGGCAGGTCGCAGGCCCGGACGATCCGGTCGAGCGGGACGGGGTCCGCCTGGGTGGCCAGGAACCGCAGGACCCGCAGGGTGCGGGTGGCGGCGGGGACCTGGCTCACGCCGCCGATCGTGGCACGGCCAAGAGCGTCCACCCGAAGTGTCTCGTATCCCAGACCCATGCTGCGGTGGAGCTCTGGTGGCCGCGCGCCGCGGCGGCGTTGTATGGAATGCATGAAGACCATCCAGGTCGGGGTCGGCCCCGTCACCTTCGAGGACCTCGTCCACGTCGCCCGCGGCGGAGCCCCGGTCGCGCTGACCGAGCAGGCGCTCACCGCGATCGATCGCGCCAGGAGCGTCATCGAGACGCTCGCAGCGGCCGAGACGCCGACCTACGGCGTGAGCACGGGGTTCGGCGCGCTCGCCACCCGGCACATCCCCACCGAGATGCGTGCCCAGCTCCAACGCTCGCTGGTGCGCTCGCACGCCGCCGGCTCCGGCCCCGAGGTCGAGCGGGAGGTCGTGCGCGCGCTGATGCTGCTGCGCCTCTCGACCCTGGCGACGGGGCGCACCGGCGTACGCCGTGAGACCGCTCAGCTGATGGCCGACCTGCTCAGCCACCACATCACGCCGGTGGTGCGCGAGTACGGCTCGCTCGGCTGCTCCGGTGACCTCGCGCCGCTCTCGCACTGCGCGCTGGCGCTGATGGGCGAGGGCGAGGTGCGTGACGCTGCCGGGACCTTGATGCCCGCCGCGGACGCGCTGGCCGCCGCCGGACTCGCGCCCCTGGAGCTCGTCGCCAAGGAGGGGCTCGCGCTGATCAACGGCACCGACGGCATGCTCGGCATGCTGGTCATGGCCATCACGGACCTGCGGATGCTGCTGCGCACCGCCGACGTCGCCGCCGCGATGAGCGTCGAGGGCCAGCTCGGCACCGACCGGGTCTTCGCCCCCGAGCTGCAGGCCATCCGTCCGCACCCCGGCCAGGCGCTGTCCGCGGCCAACCTCGTCGCCCTGCTGGCCGGCTCGGGAGTCATGGCGTCCCACCAGCGCGGCGACTGCAACCGTGTCCAGGACGCCTACTCGCTGCGGTGCTCGCCGCAGGTGCACGGCGCCGCTCGCGACACCGTCGAGCACGCAGCCACCGTCGCGGGCCGGGAGCTGGCCAGCGCGATCGACAACCCGGTCGTCCTCGGTGACACCGTCGAGTCCAACGGCAACTTCCACGGTGCGCCCGTGGCCTACGTCCTGGACTTCCTCGCGATCGTCGCCGCCGACGTGGCCTCGATCAGCGAGCGGCGCACCGACCGGTTCCTCGACAGGGCCCGCAACCACGGCCTGCCGCCCTTCCTCGCCGCCGACCCCGGCGTCGACAGCGGGCACATGATCGCCCAGTACACCCAGGCCGCGATCGTGTCCGAGCTCAAGCGCCTCGCAGTCCCGGCGTCGGTGGACTCGATCCCGTCCAGCGCCATGCAGGAGGACCACGTGTCGATGGGGTGGGGTGCCGCCCGCAAGCTGCGCCGCAGCATCGACGGCCTGTCGCGCGTCATCGCCGTCGAGGTGCTCACCGCCGCCCGCGCGCTCGACCTGCGCGCTCCGCTGGTGCCGTCGCCCGCCACCGCCGCGGTCGTCGCACTGCTGCGCGGCTCGGGCATCCAGGGACCCGGCCCCGATCGACACCTCTCGCCCGAGATCGAGGCCGCGGTCGGCCTCGTCCAGTCCGGCGCGGTCCTCGCCGCCGCCGCTTCCGTGATCGGAGACCTCACGTGAACGCCGAGACCAACCCCCGCCTCCCGATCCGTGCCGCCCACGGCACCGGGCTGAGCGCGAAGTCGTGGCAGACCGAGGCGCCGCTACGGATGCTGATGAACAACCTCGACCCCGACAACGCCGAGAACCCCGCGGAGCTCGTGGTCTACGGCGGCACCGGCAAGGCGGCGCGCAACTGGGAGGCGTACGACGCCATCGTCCGCTCGTTGCGCGACCTCGAGGACGACGAGACGCTGCTCGTCCAGTCCGGCAAGCCCGTCGGCATCATGCGTACGCACGCCTGGGCGCCGCGGGTGCTCATCGCGAACTCCAACCTGGTCGGCGACTGGGCCGACTGGGAGCAGTTCCGCCGGCTCGAGGACCTGGGCCTGACGATGTACGGCCAGATGACGGCCGGCTCGTGGATCTACATCGGCACGCAGGGCATCCTCCAGGGGACGTTCGAGACGTTCGCCGCGATCGCTGACCTGCGCTTCGGTGGGAGCCTGGCCGGCACGATCACCGTCACCGCCGGGCTCGGCGGCATGGGTGGCGCGCAGCCGCTGGCCGTCACGATGAACGACGGGGTCGCGATCTGCATCGAGTGCGACCAGCACCGCATCGACCGGCGCCTCGAGACGCGCTACCTCGACGTCCAGGCCCGCGACCTCGACCACGCGATCGAGCTGGCCCTCGAGGCTCGCGACGAGCGCCGCGGCCTGTCGATCGGCGTGCTCGGCAACGCCGCCGACCTGCTGCCCGAGCTGCTCGAGCGGCACCTCGACCGCGCGGGCAAGGGAGAGGGCCCGCTGGTCGACATCGTCACCGACCAGACGTCCGCCCACGACCCGCTGTTCTACCTCCCCGCCGGGACGTCGTACGACGACTGGGAGCGCGAGCGCACCGAGGACCCGCGCGGCTTCACCCAGCGCAGCCAGGAGTCGATGGCGCGCCACGTGCGGGCGATGGTGGAGTTCCAGGACGCCGGCGCCGAGGTCTTCGACTACGGCAACTCGATCCGCGACGAGGCCCGCAAGGGCGGCTACGACAGGGCTTTCGAGTTCCCGGGGTTCGTGCCGGCCTACATCCGTCCGCTCTTCTGCGAGGGCAAGGGCCCGTTCCGCTGGGCCGCGCTGTCCGGCGATCCTGAGGACATCTACGCGACCGATCGTGCGATCAAGGAGCTGTTCCCGGCCGACGAGAAGCCGGAGTACGCCCGGCTGCACGCGTGGATCGACCTGGCCCGCGAACGGGTGCAGTTCCAGGGGCTGCCGGCACGGATCTGCTGGCTGGGCCAGGGCGACCGGGCCAGGGCGGGTGCGACGTTCAACGAGATGGTGGCGAGCGGTGAGCTGAAGGCACCGATCGTCATCGGCCGCGACCACCTCGACTGCGGCTCGGTGGCCTCGCCCTACCGCGAGACCGAGGCCATGCTCGACGGGTCGGACGCGATCGCCGACTGGGCGATCCTCAACGCGTTGGTGAACACCGCGTCCGGCGCCACCTGGGTGTCGTTCCACCACGGCGGTGGCGTCGGCATCGGCCGCTCGCTCCACGCCGGCCAGGTCACGGTCGCCGACGGCACCGACCTCGCTGCGGAGAAGATCGAGCGGGTGCTGACCAACGACCCCGGCATGGGCGTCATCCGACACGTCGACGCAGGCTACGAGCGTGCGATCGAGGTCGCCGACGAGCGCGGCGTCCGGATCCCGATGCGAGAAGGCTGAGGCCTCGCAGGCGGCGACTGCACCGCCTGGGCACAGGTCCTGGCGCAGCGACTCACAGCGCCCGGATCGCCTCGTGGATCTCGAGCGTCCGACGGGCCGACTCGACGTGCAGGCTCTCCACCATCTTGCCGCCGTAGGTCACCACGCCGGCGCCCTGCCCGTCCTCGAACGCGGCGATGAGGCCGCGCGCGTCCGCGACTGCCTGCTCGCTCGGAGCGAACGCGGCGTTGGCGCCCTCGACCTGGCCGGGGTGGATCAGGGTCTTGCCGTCGAAGCCCATCTGCCGGCCCTGCTCGCACTCGGCCAGGAACCCGTCGGTGTCCTTCACGTCGTTGTAGACGCCGTCGATGACGGCGATGCCGGCCGCGCGTCCGGCGAGCAGCGCGGTGTGCAGGCTGGGCAGGATCGGTGCCCGGCCGGGGACGTGCTCGGCGTAGAGCTCCTTGACGAGGTCGTTGGTGCCGAGGACGAAGGCACCGAGGCGCTCGGAGGCGCGCGCGATGGCGAGGGCGTCGAGGATCGCGCCGGGCGTCTCGACCATCGCCCACAGGCGGGTCTCCTCGGGTGCGCCCGCCTTCTCCATGGCCCTCACGAGCTGCTGGACCTCGGCCGCGCTGCCGACCTTGGGCACCACGATCGCGGCCGGGCCGGCCTGGCTGGCGGCCACGAGGTCGTCGTCGTGCCACTCGGTGCCGATGCCGTTGACGCGGATCGCGACCGTACGGCGGCCGTAGTCGCCGCTGGCGGCCGCAGCTGCCGCGGACTCCCGTGCCGCGGGCTTGGCGTCGGGGGAGACCGCGTCCTCGAGGTCGAGGATCAGCGCGTCGCAGGCGATCGACTTCGCCTTCTCCAGCGCGCGCTCGTTGGAGCCCGGCATGTAGAGCACGGAGCGGAGGGGGGTGAACCCACCCATGTCAGGCCCCCGTCCCGATGGTGTCGTACTGCTGCTTCAGCTCGGGGTCGATCGCGGCGAGCTCGTCGGCGAGCCGCACCATCACCTGGCACTGCTTGACCGACGCGTCGTCCTCCATCTTGCCGTCGATCATCACCGCGCCGGTGCCGTCCCCCATCGCGGCGATGACCCGGCGGGCGTGGGCGACGTCCTCGACGCCGGGGGAGAAGACCCGGTGGGCGATCGCGATCTGGGCCGGGTGCAGGCTCCAGGCGCCGACGCAGCCGAGGAGGAAGGCGTTGCGGAACTGGTCCTCGCACGCCTGGACGTCCCGGATGTCCCCGAACGGTCCGTAGTAGGGGTAGATCCCGTGCATCGCGCACGCATCGACCATCCGGGCGATCGTGTAGTGCCACAGGTCCTGCTGGTAGGTCGTCCGCCCCGCGTCGTACTGCGTCTCGCCGTCCGCGTTCCTCGCAGGGTCCTGCCGGACGAGGTAGCCGGGGTGGCCTCCGCCGACGCGGGTGGTCTTCATCCGGCGGTCGGCGGCGAGGTCGGCCGGACCGAGCGACAGGCCCTGCATGCGCGGACTGGCGGCGCAGATCTCCTCCACGTTGGCCACACCGCGAGCGGTCTCGAGGATCGCGTGGACGAGGATCGGGCGCTCGAGCCCGGCCTTGGCCTCGAGCTGGGCGAGCAGCCGGTCGACGTAGTGGATGTCCTCGGCGCCCTGCACCTTCGGCACCATGATCACGTCGAGCTTGTCCCCGATCTCGGTGACCAGGGTGACGAGGTCGTCGAGGCCCCAGGGGCTGTCGAGCGCGTTGACCCGGGTCCAGAGCTGGGTCGACCCGAAGTCGGTGCCGCGGGCGATGTCGACCAGGCCCTGGCGCGACGTCTCCTTGTTCTCCGCCTTGACCGCGTCCTCGAGGTTTCCCAGCACGACGTCCGGCCCGTGTGACCCGGGGCCGACCATCCCGGGCACCTTGGCGGCCATCTTCTCGTTGCCGGGGTCGAAGAAGTGGATCGCGCGGCTCGGCCGGGCGGGGATGTCGCGCAGCGGGGCAGGGGCGCCGACCGCGAGGGGGGCGAAGAAGTCCTTGGCGGGGCGAGTCATGTGGGCAAACTACCGCCGGCGACGTGCGCGTCGATATGACGGATGTCTCGCTGGGGGATCGCACGCACGGGGGCCGGAGCCTCAGCTCCGCCGGCGGAAGAGGCGCGTACGCCAGCCGGGACCAACCCGCGCTGCCTCCTCCGCGTCGCGCGCCGCCCTCGCGGATCGCTGGGCCTCGATCCGGACCGTACGACGCTCACGCCACGCGGTGACCTCCGCGTCGGCGTCGCGCTGGCGGGTGATCACCGGCGGCCCGGAGGGTCCGGTCGGTGGGGTGTAGATCGCCGTGCGGACGCGGGCGTTGAAGTCCTCGACCTCGCGGCGCACCTCCGCCTCGACGTTGATCCGATCAAGTCGGTCGTCGAGCTCGGCGTCCTCCTTGCGGAGCGCGAGAGCCGGCGGCAGGAGGGCGATGTTCTCCCGCTCGATGAGCTTCTTGACCCACCAGTCGGGGTCGTGCTGGTTGCCGAGGCCCTCGATGGGCCTGCCCTGTCCGGGCAGGTTGTCGAAGTCGCCGCGCTCCATCGCCTGGCGGACCTGCAGGTCCACCCACGTCGACTGCTGGGCGACCCGTGCCGCTGCAGCCGAGCGACCGCGGCGATCTTCGGCGAAGGTGTCGTCGCGAGCGTTCCCGGGGCGGGCCTGGTCGGGATCTGCGATCTCGGACTCGTCGTCGGGCGACACGCACCGATCCTACGAGAGGGGGTCATGAGAGAGCGGGGAAGCGTGTCGTGACATGTCCGGCACGACCTTCCCCACTGATCGTGCGGCGCGTCGCCTCCGACGCGGGATGCGGTCATGCGGTGGCCGTCGTGCCCCAGCGCCCGCGATGGACCAGGTCCGTGCGCCGTTCCCGTCGCGCCGGTGACCCGGGCGCCCCGGTGTCCGGCGCGCGGTGGCCGACGGTGATCGCGCCGACGGGGGCGTGGTCCGCAGGGATGGAAAAGACGTCGCGGAAGTCGTCGACGTGCTCACCGGGGATGCCGAAGAAGCACGCACCCAGCCCCTCGTCGACGGCCGTCTGCAGGATCAGCAGAGCCGCCATGCCGGCGTCGACGAACCAGTACGGCACGGGCCAGCGGCCCTCGTCGCGGTCGGTCCAGCCCTTGTCGGGAGCGGCGTAGCGCTCGAGGTAGGCGGCCTTGGAGGTGAGCGGGACGATGACCACCGGCGCGGTGCGCATGCCGTCGAGCCAGGCGTTGTGGGTGTCGGGGTCGGCTCCGGTCGCCTCCCAGAAGCGCGCGACGTCCTCGGGGGTGTCCAGCACCAGGAACGCCCACCCCTGGGAGAAGCCGGCGTTGGGCGCTCGCTGGGCGTGCGCGAGCATCCGGTCGACGACAGCCGGGTCGACCGGGGTCTCGGCGTAGCGGCGGACCATCCGGCGGCGGCGTACGACGTCTGCGAACTCCATGGGGTCATCATCGAGGTCGGCCGGGGCGTCGCGTTGACCGGAACCACTCGGCCCGATGGACTGCTCCCATGCCCACCACCAGCAACGACTTCGAGAAGATGTGGCAGGAGCTGACCCCGGTCGGTCGCTCCGCCTCCACCGGTGGCTACTTCCGCCAGCCCTGGGCCTCGGCCGAGAGCGAGCTGCGGGCGTGGTTCTCCGAGGCGTGCGAGGCCCGGGGGCTGAGCGTCGAGACCGACGGCATCGGCAACCAGGTCGCCTGGTGGGAGCCCGCGACGCCGCCGGTCGCGGCGGGTGACGCGCAGACCGGCATCCTGACCGGCTCGCACCTCGACTCCGTCCTGGACGGAGGTGCCTACGACGGTCCGCTGGGTGTGGTCACCGCCCTCGCGGCGGTCGACCTGCTGCGCGATCGCGGCTTCGAGCCCACGCGCCCGATCGGCATCGGGGTCTTCGTCGAGGAGGAGGGGTCGCGCTTCGGCCGCGCCTGCCTCGGATCGCGCCTCGTCACCGGCGCGACCACGTGGGAGCAGGCGTGCGAGCTGCGCGACCGCGACGGCATCTTCCTCGCCGACGCGATCGCCGCCGCCGGCCTCGATCCGGGGGCGGGGCTCCTGTCCCTCGACCGCGTCGGGACCTTCGTCGAGCTGCACGTCGAGCAGGGCCGCGACCTCGTGGACCGCGACGTGGCCGTCGGGCTGGCCAGCGAGATCTGGCCGCACGGGCGCTGGCGCTTCGACTTCACCGGGCAGGCCAACCACGCCGGCACCACGCGGATGGAGGACCGGCGTGACCCGATGCTGACCTACGCGATGACGGTGCTCGCCGCCAACAAGCAGGCGCGTCTCGCCGGGCAGCGCGCGACGTTCGGGCGGGTCGCCGTCGAGCCCAACGGCACCAACGCCGTCCCCTCGCTCGTCACCGCGTGGCTCGACGCGCGTGCCTCGTCCGACGACGCGCTGGCCGAGCTGGTCGGACTCGTCGAGAGGCAGGCCGACGACCGCGCGGGCCGGGACGGCACCTCCCTGGTCGTGACGCCCGAGTCGGTGTCGGGGTCCGTGGCCTTCGACGTCGACCTCGCCGCACGCCTCTCCGGGCTCGCGGGCTGGCCCGTCATCCCCACCCAGGCCGGTCACGACGCCGGGGTCCTCTCGGCCGCCGGCATCCCCACCGCCATGGTCTTCGTGCGCAACCCGACCGGTGTCTCGCACTCCCCCGACGAGCACGCCGAGACGGCCGACTGCCTCGCGGGCGTGACGGCGCTCGCCGACGTCCTCGCCGACCTGACGGGCGCGCAGGAGTGACGGCCTACCTCCTCGAGCACGCCTGGCTCGGTGATCGCTTCCACGCCGACGTGCTCGTCGAGGTCGAGGACGGCCGCTTCGCCTCGGTGACCCCCGGCGCCGACCCACCGCGCGCGATCCCGGTCCGCGGACTCGTCACGCCGGGTCTCGCCAACACCCACAGTCACGCCTTCCACCGCGCGCTGCGCGGTCGCACCCAGCGCGGCCGGGGGTCGTTCTGGACGTGGCGCGAGCAGATGTACGACGTCGCCGCGCGCCTCGATCCCGACACCTACCTCGCGCTGGCGACCGCGACCTACCGCGAGATGGCAGCAGCCGGGATCACGTGCGTGGGCGAGTTCCACTACCTGCACCACCAGCCCGACGGCACCCCCTACGCCGATCCCCACGAGATGTCCCACGCGGTCCTCGCAGCGGCGCGCCAGGCGGGCGTCCGGGTGACGTTGCTCGACACCCTCTATCTCTCCTCCGGGTTCGGGGCAGCACCGGAAGGTGCCCAGGTGCGCTACTGCGACGGCTCGGTGCAGGCGTGGATCGACCGGGTGGAGGCTCTCGTGGCTGGACCCGGTCCTTCCGCGACCGGCGGTGGCGGGGCGCGAGTCGGGGCGGCCGTCCACTCGGTCCGTGCGGTCCCCGCCGCCGACCTCGGCGAGGTGGCCGGATGGGTGGGCGAGCGGCCCCTGCACGTGCACCTCTCCGAGCAGGTCGCGGAGAACGACTCGTGCCTCGCGGCCTACGGCGTGACGCCCGCGCGACTGCTCGCCGACCACGGCCTGCTGCGCCCGACCACCTCGCTCGTGCACGCCACCCACCTCACCGACGACGACATCGCTCTCCTGGGAGGCGCCGGTGCCTTCGCCGCCTTCTGCCCCACCACCGAGCGCGACCTCGGCGACGGGATCGGGCCGAGTCGTCGGCTGCACGACGCAGGAGCGCGGCTCACCCTGGGCAGCGACAGCCACGCCGTCATCGACCTGTTCGAGGAGATGCGCGCCGTCGAGGTCGACGAGCGGCTCGCCACCCGGCAGCGCGGCCACTGGAGCGCTGCCGAGCTGCTGAGGGCCGCGACCACCACCGGGCACGCCTCCCTCGGCTGGCCCGACGCCGGCTCCATCGCCGTCGGGCAGCGCGCCGACCTCGTCGTCATCGACCCGGCCTCCGTGCGCACCGCGGGCACGGGTCGCGACGAGAACACGGTCGTCTTCACCGCCGCCGCCCAGGACGTCCGACGCGTGATGGCCGACGGTCGCTGGATCGTCGAGGACGGCGACCGAGCCGCCATCGGGCGCGAGCTCGACGACGTCATCAGTGGCATCTGGGAGGACCGGACGTGAGCACCACCCTGATCACCGGCATCGGCGAGCTGGTCACCAACGATCCCGCCCGCGCCGAGCAGGGCGGTCTGCTCGGCCTGGTCGCCGACGCGGCCGTCGTCGTCGAGGGCAGCCGGATCGCCTGGGTCGGCTCCTCGGTCGACGCGCCCGCCGCGGACGTGCACGTCCACGCCGGCGGCCGCGCGGTGATACCCGGCTTCGTCGACTCGCACAGCCACCTCGTCTTCGCGGGCGACCGGTCGGCGGAGTTCGAGGCCCGGATGACCGGTGAGCCCTACTCCGCCGGCGGCATCCGCGCCACGGTCGCGCGCACGCGCGCCGCCCCCGACGAGCAGCTCACCGCCCACGTCGCGCGGCTGGTCGCCGAGATGCGATCGCAGGGCACCACCACCGTCGAGATCAAGAGCGGCTACGGGCTGTCGGTGCTCGACGAGGCGCGCAGCCTCGCCGTGGCCGCGCAGTTCACCGACGAGACGACGTTCCTCGGCGCGCACGTGGTGCCGAGCGACACCACCCCCGAGGACTACGTCGCCCTCGTCACCGGCCCGATGCTCGCGGCAGCAGCACCGTATGCCCGGTGGATCGACGTGTTCTGCGAGGACGGCGCCTTCGACGTCGACCAGGCGCGCACCATCCTCGCGGCCGGCACCGACAGCGGCCTGCGCGGCCGGCTCCACGCCAACCAGCTGACGTACGGCGGTGGGGTGCGGCTGGCCTGCGAGCTCGGGCTGGTGGCGGTCGACCACTGCACCTACCTGTCCGACCCCGACGTCGAGTCGCTGCGGGACTCGGGCACGATCGCGACCCTGCTGCCCGGGGTGGAGTTCTCCACCCGCCAGCCCTATCCCGACGCCCGACGCCTGCTCGATGCGGGCGTGCGGGTGGCGCTGGCCAGCGACTGCAACCCGGGATCGTGCTTCACCTCCTCGATGGCGCTCTGCATCGCGCTGGCCGTGCGGGAGATGCGGATGAGTCCCGCCGAGGCGCTCCACGCGGCGACCGCGACGGGTGCGGCCGCCCTCGATCGCGACGACGTGGGGGTGATCGCCCCCGGCAGGGTCGCCGACCTCGTGCTCCTCGACGCGCCGTCCTACGTGCACCTCGCCTACCGCCCGGGCGTCCCGCTCGTGTCGGGGGTCTGGCAGTCCGGGCGCCCGGTCCTCGGGCCGCTCACGGGTGCCTGATCACCCCTCGGGGAGACTGTTCCCATGGCTGACTTCCGGTGTTCCTTCGCCAGCGTCGACGACGAGGAGCCGATCATCGGCACCGCGCCGACCGACCCGGAGATCCTGCTGGTGGAGAGCCCCGGGCCGTGGGGTCGCGACGCCGTCTCGGACAACCGGTTGCCCGAGGTCGTCCGCGAACACCTCGGCTCGCTGGACCTCAAGGTCTTCCTGGTGCGCCGCTACGACGGCAGCAGCGGACCCGGCACCCGCGTCTTCCTCGCCAGCGCCACCGCGCGCGGCTACGACGTGCGCGCCACGGTGCTCGACCGGCCCGAGGACCTCCTCGACCTCGACCTCGCCCGCATGGCGGCGTACGACGCTCCGCTGTGGCTGGTCTGCACCAACGGCAAGCGCGACCGGTGCTGTGCCGAGCTGGGCCGACCCATCGCCGGCCTGCTCAGCCAGGAGTGGCCCGAGGGGACCTGGGAGACCACCCACCTGGGCGGGCACCGGTTCTCCGGCACGCTGCTCGCGCTGCCGAGCGGGATCACCCTGGGCCGGCTGGACACCGCCACCGCCCTGGCCGCCTGCGAGGCGGTCGAGCGCGGCGAGGTGCCGGCAGACGTCGTACGCGGTCGGGCCGGGCGCCCGGGTGTCGAGCAGGTCCGCGAGCTCCACGTCCTGGCCGGCGGGGATCCCGACGACGAGATCACCGCCGTGCCCGGACCGACCCGTCGGCAGTCGTGCGGCGACGACACGGTCAAGGGCACGACGCGCTTCGAGGTCGGCGCGCGCTGATCGGCCCCCGGCGCCAGGAGGAGACCACGGCGGCTACGAGGGGACTGGCAGGGTGTGAGGATGCCTTCCCTCGCACCCCTGCCGGCGGTCGACGACACCGACGCGATCGTGGCGTGGGTCGCTGACGAGCTCGGGCACCTGAGCCTCGAGGGGCCTGAGGGCGTACGCCCCGGTGGGCACCGCGGAGGACAGGCCGCGGCCGACGCGTCACTGGCGAGGCTCGACATCGCCGGCTATGCGCGCTCGCGGTCCGTGGTGCTGCCCGAGCATCGTCGCGGCGCGAGCCGCATGTCGCCCTACATCAGGCACGGACTCGTGAGCCTGCCCGAGATGTGGCTCGCCGTGGACGACGCCCCGGCTGCCGATCGTCGTCGCTATCGCGACGAGCTGCTGTGGCAGGAGTTCGCGCGCCACCTCTACGCCGGCGACGGTCGAGGTCTGGCCGAGCCGCTGCGCCGCGAGCAGCCCCGCCCGGACGCGCCGAGGGACTCCGATGACCGGATGGCGTGCACCTCGTGGCTGCGCAGCGAGCTCGAGGGAGACGGGTGGCTGGTCAACCAGACCCGCATGTGGTGGGCCTCGCACTGGTCGGTTCGCCAGGGACGCGACTGGCGCGAGGGGGAGGACGACTTCTTCCGTCACCTCCTCGACGGGTCCCGTGCGGCCAACCGGCTGGGCTGGCAGTGGACGGTCGGCACCGCGACCGGGAAGCCCTACGGCTTCAGCCGCTGGCAGGTCCAGAAGCGGGCGCCACAGCTGTGCGCCTCGTGCCCGTTGAGCCAGGCCTGCCCGATCCAGGGCTGGCCCGAGGCACCGACCGGGTCTCGCGTCGAGGTCCACGGCCCCGAGGGTGCCGATCCCCGGCCGCCCGGGGCCGGTCCGAGCGACGTCCTCGTCGACGGCGTGCCGACCGCGGTCTGGCTCACGGCCGAGTCGCTGGGCGACGCCGACCCGGCGCTCGCCGCACATCCGGACCTGCCTGTCGTCTTCGTGTTCGACGAGCCGCTCCTGCGCAGGCTCCGGCTGTCGGGCAAGCGGCTGGTCTTCCTGACCGAGTGCCTCGCCGACCTGGCTGGGCGACGTCAGGTCGACGTACGACTCGGTCGGGTGCCCGACGAGCTGGCCGGGTCGGCGGTCGCCACCACCTTCGCCCCGGTCCCGGGCTTCGTCGCCCGTGCCGCATCCGTGAGGCCCGCCGAGGTCCACCCCTGGCCCTGGCTGGAGCGACCCACCGGCCGGCGCCTCACGTCCTACAGCGCCTGGCGCAAGGGACTGGGAAAGTGACCTGACAGCCCCAAGGGTGTGGGCCACACGGGTGACGAGGACGACACTCGAGGAGCAACCGCGACGGACCCGCCGTCGCGACGTGATGAGGAGGATCCATGACAACGACTCCTGACAGCCCGCTGGGCGACGACGAGATGACCACCGAGGGCGTCGACCCGACCGGTGTGGCTCCCGCCCCCGGTGCGGACGCCGACGGTGCGGACGCGGGCGGTGCGGACGCCGACGGTGCGGACGCCGACGGTGCGGACGCCGACGGCACGGACGGCAGCTCCGGCGACGGCGACTCGACCGACGCGGACGCCACCGACGGGTCCGCGTCCTGAGCGCACTCGACCTGCTGACCGGTGACGCCCAGGCCTTCCTCGACACGACCTGGGCGTCATCGGTGCACGTCCACCGCACCGACCCCGGCCTCGGGGGACGCACGCTGTCCCTGGCCGACGTCGACCACCTGCTCACCGAGACTGCGATCCGCGCCCCCGCCGTACGGGTCGCGCGCGACGGAGCGGTCCTGCCGGAGTCGGCCTTCACCCGTGGGGGAAGCCTCGCCGGCAAGCCGCTGACCGGCCTGGTCGACCCGGTGAAGCTGATGCGCCTGCTCGACGAGGGCGCGACGATCGTGCTCCAGGGCCTCCAGCGCTACTGGACGCCGGTCGCGGACCTCGTCGCCGGGCTCGAGCTCGAGCTCGGCCACCCCTGCCAGGCCAACGCCTACCTCACCCCGCCCGGAGCCCAGGGGTTCGCGGTGCACGCGGACTCCCACGATGTCTTCGTGCTGCAGACCCACGGCACCAAGCTCTGGGAGATCCACGGCGCCGGCGGTCCCGGCGAGCTGCTCCTCGAGCCCGGCGTCGTCGCCTACCTCCCCACCGGCACCCCCCATGCCGCGCGTGCGCAGGAGGCGGTCTCGCTCCACCTGACCATCGGCATCAACCAGCTCACCTGGCGCCAGCTGGTGTCCCGGCTCGTCGGTGACGTGCTCGGCGACGTCGCCGACGACCACCTCCCGGCCGGCTACCTCGGCGATCCGGAGCGGCTCGCCGAGGGCCTCGGTGAGCGGCTGGTCGCGGTCGCGGACGCCGTACGACACCTCGACGCCCCCGCTGCTGCCCGGGCGCAGGCCGAGGCCTTCCTCAGCCAGCGACCGCCCCGCCTGGCCGGGGCCCTGCTCGACCGGGAGGCCCTGGCGGGCGGGTTGCGGGTCGACACCCTGCTCCGTCGCCGGCCGGGCCACCCGTGCGTGCTGGTGGACGACGGCGACACGGTGCGGGTGCTGCTGGGTGACCGCGTGGTGCGCGTCCCGGCCCGCATCCGCGACGCAGTCGCCGTCGTGGCATCCCGAGCCGAGCTCACCCCGGCCGATGTTGCCCTCGACCCCGCGAGCGCGCTCGTGCTGTGCCGACGGCTGGTGCGGGAGGGCCTGCTCGAGGTGGTGCGATGAGTCCGTTCCGCTGCGCCGCCGCCAGCCTGGCGCGCGACGACGACCTCGCCGGCACCGCCTCGACGGTGCGCAGCTTCCTGCTGCTCGAGCACTCCGGTTCGTGGGGCTCCGACGCCCTGCGGGACGCGCGACTGCCTGACGGGCTGGGCGCTCACCTCGCCCGCGAGGGGCGGCGGGCGGGCGTACGGGTCCTGCTCGTCCGACGTCCCGGGCGCCGCGCCGAGACAGGGGGCGTCCGCGTCTTCGCGGCACACGCCGCCGGCCCCGACTCCTGGCTGGAGTCTGCGACCCTGAGCGGTCCCGAGGGGGTGCGCGACCTCGACCTGGGCGCACTCGGAGCGGGCCGCTCGAGTGGCCTGACGGTCCACGCCTCTCCGCTGATCGCGGTCTGCACCCACGGGCGCCACGACGCGTGCTGCGCCGAGCGGGGTCGGCCCGTCGCCCTCGCCCTCGCCGCGAGCCGGCACGCCGACGCCGTGTGGGAGTGCTCGCACATCGGCGGCGACCGGTTCGCCGGCAACGTGCTCGTGCTGCCCCGCGGCCTCTACCACGGTCGGGTCGATCCGGACTCGGCGCTCGTCATCGCCGATGCGCTCGCCGACGGTCGTCTCGACCTCGACCACCTGCGCGGGCGCTCGGACCTGCCGATGGCGGTCCAGGCCGCCGAGATCGAGGTCCGTCGACGCCTCGACCTGGTGGGCCTCGACGCGGTGAGGCCGACCGAGGCTCGCGAGGACGGTGGGATCACGTCGGTGACGCTCGACGCGGACGGTCGGACCGTGCGGGTGCAGGTGCGTCGGGTGCTGGGGGAGCAGCACCGCCTCACCTGCGGCGCGCAGCGCGACAACCCGGTGCCGCGGTTCGAGATCGAGCAGTGAGCCGCACCCGCAGGGCTGGTGCCCGCCCGACGCGGTGACAGGTCTCCTCAGACGTGCCCGGACAGCTGCGCGAGCCGCAGCTCGAGGCGTCCGAGCAGCTCGGTGGCCATCGTGTCCGAGCTGGCGGAGCCCCTGCCCCCGCCCTGCGCGCTGACCGGCAGCACGTCGATCGAGAGCTTGGCCCCACCGGCCAGCGCGCGCAGCTCGTCGAGCTTGTCGCCGAACGCGGATCCGCTGCCGGGTGAGTAGTAGTGGACGGCCGCCTCGACGTCGTCGGCGAAGAGGTCCGCCTTGGTGACCGCGATGACCAGCCAGGTCGGTCGCTCACGGCGGACGGCCATGCTGGCGATGCGGTGCGCGGTGATCGCCCAGTCCTCGAGCTCGGCGGCCAGCTGCTGCTCCCGTGTCGCGGCGGCTCCGCCGCTCGTCCCGGCCGTACGCCGCCCGGTGGCGTGGCCGTGGGCGACCACGTGCAGCACCCCGTCGACGGGCTCGTCGTGGAAGACCTCGTCGAGCGCGCCGAGGCGGGTCGCAGCATTCTCACCGGGCACCACCAGGAAGCGGTAGCCGCGCAGCCTGGCGTTGCGACGCGTACGACGCTCCATCACCGCGGAGCCCACGTCCTGCGCGCTCGCGGCCGAGGACTGGGCCCCTGCGCGCCGCGACAGCCGGTCGGCGAGCCGGGTCTTGCCGACGCCGGTCATGCCGGTGACCGCGACCGTCGGGTAGCGGTGCCGGAGCAGGCGCGAGGCACGCTCGGGCGCCTGGGACAGCGCCGCCAGGGCACCCGTGGCGATCGTCGTACCGAGGGCGGCCCTGCCGTGACGGATCGGTGACTGCATGGGCCCATCCTGCCCGGTGCCGGACGAGGGCCCCCCGCCCGAGGGGGTGGTGCGGAGCCGACCGGTCACGCGGTTTGGCCATGCGAGCAGCCATCTTGGACACTGGTCGTTCCACCGTCGTCCAGCGTGAGGTCCTCATGGCCACCGAGAACCGCCCCGTCCTGACCGGTCTGGTCGCGCTCGTCGGCGTCGCCGTGGTCATCGGTCTGCTCGGAGGCCTCGCCGTCATGCTGGGCGTCCGGGCCACCGGCATCGGGGACACCTCGAGTGCCGGGTCGGACGACACGAGCGCCACCGCGACCTTCAACCTGCCGCGTCCCAGCGACACCGGCAGCTCCGTCCCGGCACCGCAGGAGAGCGTGGAGCCGAGCGCCGGCGAGAAGACCACCTCCGAGGCCCCGGCGACACCCATCGTCCTGTCCGCGTCCCAGCAGTCGGTGAGCCCGATGCAGCAGATCGACCTCACCGGCACCTACCCGGGCGGCGAGGGCGCGATCCTGCAGGTGCAGCGCCGCGAGGGCGACACGTGGTCCGACTTCCCGGTGACGATGTCGGTCAGCGGTGGGTCGTTCGCGACCTACGTCCAGACCAGCCAGGTCGGAGCGAACACGTTCCGCGTGATCGACACCGACACCCAGGTCGCGTCCAACGAGCTCACCGTGACGGTGGGCTGAGCGCCTCTGCGCGCGTGCGGTCCATGCGACCCGTCCAGTGACCCACCCAGCCCGCACCGGCCAGGGCGACCATGCCCATCACGACGCAGGCGGTCGCCAGCGGAGCGACCGCGGCCACGGCGCTGACGAGCAGTGGTCCGCCGGTGTTGCCGATGTCGCCGCACAGTCGCCAGGCGCCGAGGAACTGCGAGCGTCCCTCGACCGGTGAGGCGTCGGCACCCAGAGTCATCACGATGCCCGAGCCGAGGCCGTTGCCGGCGGCGATGAGGGCCATCACGCAGGCGACCGACGCTGCGGACGTCGTGAGCGGCAGCAGCAGGCAGGCGATCGCCATCGACAGCACGACCGGCACGGCCACCACGCGGCGGCCACGGGTGTCCATGAGCCACCCTCCCGGCCACATGAAGGCCACGTCGAGGGCGGCCGCTCCGGCGAAGATCAGCGAGGTGGTCGAGGCGGACAGGCCGAGGTGGTCGGCCCACAGCGGCAGCAGGCTGAGCCGCAGCGACCGGCTCATCCCGAGGATCACCACCGCGCTGCCCAACGTCGCCAGCACCCGGCGGTGTGAGGTGATGACGGTCCACACCGCGAGGTGCCCCGACACCGTCGCCGCGGCCCGCTTCTCCTCGCCCAGGTCGGGCATGCTGGCCGTCAGCAGCGAGGCGGAGACCGACATCGCCGCTCCCAGCCAGAAGACGCTCGTCAGGTCGGTGAGCCGGATGAGTCCGGCGCCGAGCAGCGGGCCGATCAGCACGCCGACGCGGTAGGACCCCCCCAGCAGCGACATCGCCCGGGCGCGGTGGCTGGTGGGCACGGCGTCGATCATGAAGCCCTGGCGTGCGATGAGGAACAGGGACCAGCACGCCCCGCTCAGCAGGACGCTCGCGGCGAGGGCCGCGATCGAGTCGGTCACCGCCGCGACAGCCATCGCCGCCGCGTCCAGGAAGCCGGCGGCGACCAGAGCCCGCCGCTCTCCGATCCGTGCCACCAGCGCGCCTGCGGGCAGGCTCGCCAGGAGCATGCCCACCCCGGCGAGGGCCACGATCGCGGCGGCGACGCTGACGTCGGCGCCGAGGTCGCGGGCCCGCAGCGCGAGCACCGGCATGATCGCGCCGTGCCCGATCGCGGAGACGATCGAGGGGCCGTACGCCACGAGCCAGATGTCACGGAAGCGGAAGTCGCTCCCACTCGTGCTCCCGTCCGTGTCCCTCGTCACCGGCGTCACGCTACGGCGCGGTGCAGCGTCGTCCCACCCCGCCCGTAGGCTCAGGTCCCGTGGCTCACGACATCGACGACCAGACCGTTTCGTCCGCAGCCCCGCTCGCTGTCGAGCCCCTCGGGCTGCCCGGACCCGGCGACTGGCTCGCCTGGGTCGGTGAGCGCTGCGACGGCCAGCTCGCCGAGGCCGCCCGCCAGGTGGAGCGGGTCAAGACCGGCTCGACCGCGGCTCGCGAGGTGCTCGCCGCGTGGAACCGCGCCGAGACCGCGATCTCCAACGCGAGCGCAGTCGCGCTGTGGTCCGAGGTGCACCCCGACGCGGCCGTGCGCGACCGGGCGGACGAGCTCGGCCAGCAGGTCCAGAAATACGTCACCGAGCTGGGTCAGGACCGCGACCTGTTCGCCGTGCTCGAGGCGCTCGACGCCCAGCCCGACTCCGAGCAGCTCGATGACGACGCCCGCCGCGTCCTCGAGCACACCCTGCGCGACTTCCGCCGTGCCGGCGTGGACCGGGACGACGCCACCCGAGACCGGTTGCGTGAGCTCAGCGAGCGTGCGGTCACGCTGTCGCAGGACTTCGGCCGCCACGTCCGCGACGACGTCCGCTCGATCCGGATCGCGCCGGATCGCCTCGTCGGGCTCCCGGAGGACTACCGCGCGGCTCACCCCGTCGACGACGACGGCCTGGTCACGATCACCACCGACTATCCCGACCTGGTCCCGTTCATGACCTTCGGCGCCGACGCCGAGGGCCGCCACGACCTGTCGCTCGCGGCGACCAACGTCGCCTGGCCGGGCAACGACCAGGTCCTCCAGGACCTGTTCGCGGTGCGTCGCGAGACCGCCGACCTCCTCGGCTACGACTCGTGGCCCGACTACGACGCCGAGGTCAAGATGATCGGCAGCTCTCAGGCGATCGCCGACTTCATCGAGCGGATCAGTGCGGCCGGCAAGGAGCGGGCCGCCGAGGAGGTCGCGGTGCTCCTCGAGCGCAAGCGTGCCGACGACCCGGCTGCCGAGGTCGTCACGACCTACGACTCGCGCTACTACTCCGAGCTGGTGCGTCGCGAGGCCTACGACGTCGACGGCCAGGTCGTGCGCACCTACTTCGCCTTCGAGGCGGTCCGCCAGGGCCTGCTCGACGTCACCAGCCGACTCTTCGGGCTGGAGTGGACGCCGGTGTCCCGGGTCGAGGCCGGCACGTGGCACGACGAGGTCGCGAGCTACGACGTGGGGCTGGACGGCGCGCACATCGGCCGCATCCACCTCGACCTCCACCCGCGCGAGGGCAAGTACAAGCACGCTGCGCAGTTCGACCTGGTCACGGGCATCGCCGGCGAGCAGCTGGCGGAGGGCGTGCTGGTGTGCAACTTCAACCGTGGGCTGATGGAGCACGACGAGGTCGTCACCCTCTTCCACGAGTTCGGCCACCTGGTGCACCACGTCCTGGGCGGGCAGGGGACGTGGGCACGGTTCTCGGGGGTCGCCACCGAGTGGGACTTCGTCGAGGCTCCCAGCCAGATGCTCGAGGAGTGGGCCTGGGACACCGACGTGCTGGCCACGTTCGCCCGCAACGCCGACGGGGAGACCATCCCGGCCGAGCTGGTCGCCGCGATGCGCCGGGCCGACCACTTCGGCAAGGGTCTCAACGCCGTGCAGCAGATGTCCTACGCGGCCCGGTCCTACTACTTCCACGCCGCACAGCACGACGACCTGACGGCGTACGGCGACGAGCTGCAGCGCCGCTACTCGGTCTTCCCTCCGTTGGAGGGGGCGCACATGCACTGTGCGTTCGGGCACCTCGACGGCTACTCGTCGGGCTACTACACCTACATGTGGTCGCTGGTCATCGCCAAGGACCTGTTCTCCGCCTTCGACGGCGACGACCTGTTCGCCCCCGACGCGGCGAGCGCCTACCGCGACAAGGTGCTCGCGATGGGCGGTCGCCGTGACGCGGCCGACCTCGTCGCCGACTTCCTCGGCCGGCCCTACTCCTTCGACGCCTGGGAGGCGTGGCTGGCGGAGTAGGGCCGACCGGGGACGGTCGGGCAGCCGGGATCAGTCCGGGATGTAGTCGAACGTGTCGGGGTTGGGGCCCGTGCGGCCGGCCTCGCCCCGGTCGAGCGCGTCGAGCGCGCTGAGCTGCTCGGCGCTGAGCTCGAAGTCGAAGATCTCGAGGTTCTCGCGCATCCGCTCGGCCTTCATCGACTTGGGGAAGATGATGTCGCCGCGCTGCAGGTGCCAGCGCAGCGTGACCTGCGCCGGCGAGCGTCCCACGAGCGAGGCGATCTCGCCGATGGTGTCGTCGTCGTTGACGGCGCCCTTCGCGATCGGGGACCACGCCTCGGTGAGCACCCCGTGCCGCAGGTTCGCCGCGCGGACCTCCTCGTTGGTGAAGAAGGGGTGCACCTCGACCTGGTTGACCACCGGCACCACGCCGGTCTCCTCGACGATGCGGTCGAGGTGGGCGGGCTGGAAGTTGGAGACACCGATCGAGCGGGTCTTGCCGGCCTGCTGCGCCTCGACGAGCACCTGCCACGTCGACACGAAGTCGCCGTCGTACTTCGTGGGCAGCGGCCAGTGGATGAGGAACAGGTCGGTCTGCTCGAGGCCGAGACGCTCGAGGGACTCGTCGATCGCCGTGCGGGCGTCGTCGGGACGGTGGAACCCGTTGTTGAGCTTGGTGGTGATGTAGAGCTCGTCCCTGGAGAGGCTCGAGTCCTTGATGGCCTGCCCGACGCCCGCCTCGTTCTGGTACATCTGCGCGGTGTCGATGTGCCGGTAGCCGGCCTCGAACGCCTGGGCCACGGTCGCTGCGGTCTCCTCCGGCGGAACCTGGAAGACGCCGAAGCCGAGCTGGGGGATGGACGTGCCGTCGTGGAGCGCGATCTGGGGAACAGTCATACGAGGTCCTACAACGATCTGCGCCGGCCTATTCCACTGCCCCGCCCTTGGGGTGGTGGGCCGGTGTGCCGAGCGTGGGTCGCTGCGAGACGGCGACGAAGTGCTCGACCGTGGGAAATGGTTCGTAGAAGGGGTGGAGGAGCCGCTTCCACTCCTGATACTCCGCCGAGGTGCGAAACCCCT
The DNA here is from genome assembly GCA_963806925.1 of uncultured Actinomycetota bacterium. Taxonomy (GTDB): domain Bacteria; phylum Actinomycetota; class Actinomycetes; order Propionibacteriales; family Nocardioidaceae; genus Nocardioides. The sequence goes on from CAWEAI010000014.1 coordinate 416,994, forward strand.
CGGTGTGTGCCTCGACGCTGTCCCACTCGACCAGCAGCAGGTAGGAGCTCGGAGACTCGACCGAGCGCGACAGCGACAGGCTCCGGAAACCCGGTTGGGAGCTGATCAGGGAGCGAGCCTGACTGAACGCCGACTCGAAGTCCGTCTCGGTACCGGCTCGGACGGGGAGAATCGCGTGTTCAAGGATCACGCTGCCCAGTGTCCCCGAGGGGCGGCGACCCGAGAGCATCGATGATCGAATGCAGGTCGTCGTTCAACCGGTCGTGGGACGTGGCGTCGAGACCGAGCGCGTCGGGCGCGAACGCAGCAAGAACGTGCGGGGTGACCTCGTCGAGCAGTGCCTGGCCGGTCGTGGATGGGTAGAGCGCAGACGGGAGGCCCCGCCCAGCGGGCGGGGTGCGCTCGATCAGCCCTCTGTCCTCCATCACCCGGATCAGCTGTCCGACGGACTGAGGTGTGGCCAGCACGACGCGGGCCAGGTCGGCCTGGCTGATGCCGGGTCGCTCGACGAGGTGCAGGAGCACGCTGAACTGGTGCGGGGGAAGGTCGAAGGGGGCGAGCGTGGCGGCGAAGACACGGCCCAGCACCTGTGTCGCGCGGACCACGGTCAGGGCAGTGAACCGGTCGGGGTCGCCTCCGCTCCAGCCGGGGCGTTCGGTGCTCACCGGGCCAGTGTAAGTTACCTGATAGGCATCAGTTTCCTTACACCCTGCGAAAGAGCTGCGACATGAACCGACTGACCGACGCGGTGCTGCGTCACCGCCTCGTCGTTGCCCTGGTCTGGCTCGCTGTGGCCGTCGCGGGTGGGGCCACTGCGTCCACGACCGCGGACCGGCTGTCCTTCGAGTTCGCCCTGCCCGGCCAGGCGGCGTACGAGACGAACGAGCAGATCGTCGAGCAGTTCGGCGGCGGCGGCGGCCTGATCGACCCGCTGCTGCTGGTGATCACCGGCGAGGGGGCCCTCGAGCGTGCCGACATCGTCGCCACGGCTGCGCGCGGCGCGGTCCCGGGCACCCGGACGGTCTCGCCCGCTGACGTGGGGGCCGAGGCGCTCGCCGTGGACCCGGGTGCCGCAGTGGTCGTCGTCTACCCGCCTGCCTCTCCCGGACCCGAGCCGTACGTCGCGGCCGTACCTCCTCTCGAGCAGGTCGCCGAGGACGCGTCGACCGACGGGACGCAGGTCGAGCTCACCGGGTTCCAGCTGCTGGTCGAGGGTGGTGGCGGGGAGCGCAGCATCCTCGTCGAGGTGCTCCTGGGGGGTCTCGGGGCGCTGGTCGTGCTGGTCCTGGTCTTCGGGTCGTTGCTCGCGGGCTTGCCGTTGCTCGTCGCCGCTGTGTCCATCCTCGGAACCTTCCTGGCCCTGCTCGGACTGACCTACGTCACAGACGTGTCGGCGGTGGTGCAGTACCTCGTCGCGCTGATCGGTCTCGGAGTCGCCATCGACTACTCACTGCTCGTGGTCACCCGATGGCGGGAGGAGAGCGCCAAGGGGGTCAGCAACGACGAGGCCGTCGCTACTGCCATGGCCACCGCCGGTCGCTCGGTGGTCTTCAGCGGCGTCACCGTGGCGGTCTCCCTCGCGGCCCTCGTGGTGGTGCCGATCCCCTTCCTGCGCAGCATCGGGCTCGGCGGGCTGCTGATCCCCCTGTTCAGCGTCGCGATCTCGCTCACCCTGGTGCCGGCCCTGCTCAGCGCGTTCGGCCCACGGTTGAACTGGCCACGACGCAAGCCCGCGGTCACCCGCAGCAGGCTGTGGGCTGCCGTCGCGACCGGCGTGCTCCGACGCCGGTGGCTGACTGTCATCGGCTCGACGGCCGTGCTGCTAGCCCTGGCAGCGCCGGTGCTGACGCTGACCCTGGGCACCGCTCAGCTCAGCGGCGTCTCCGGCACCTCGCCGGCCTCGCAGGCCCTGACGACCGTCGTGACCGACGGGCTCCCGGCCGGCGTACCGCGACCCACCGAGGTCGTCGTCGCGGAGAACCGGATCGACGACGTCCTCGACCGGCTGGGCGACCTGGAGGGAGTCGCTGCCGCCGTCGCCCCGGAGGGCGAGGGATGGCGCGCCGACGGCCTGGCCCTGCTGCAGGTGTGGTCGGAGGACGACCCTGCCAGCGACGCCGGCCGCGACACCCTCGCTCGCGTCCGCGCGGTCGCGGGCCCCTCGGTGGGCGGCACGCCGGCCGAGGACGCCGACTTCGTGTCCGCGGTCTACGGCAACGCCATCTGGGTGGCCCTCGGGGTCGCAGGCGTCACCTTCCTGCTCCTGGCCCGCGCGCTGCGCTCACTGTGGCTGCCGATCAAGGCGCTCGCCCTCAACGTCCTCTCCCTCGGAGCGGCCTACGGCGTCACAGTCCTCATCTGGCAGGAGGGCTACGGCTCAGACCTGCTCTTCGGGCAATCGGCCTCCGGGGTGATCACCATCTGGGTGCCGGTCGCAGCGTTCGCGTTCCTCTTCGGCCTCTCCATGGACTACGAGGTCTTCCTGCTGTCGCGGATGCGCGAGGAGCACGACCTGCTTCTCTCCCCGGACTCGGGAGAGGCGCTCGACGAACGCGCCGCCACCGACCGCGCAGTCATCGAAGGGATCGCCAACACCGGGCGGCTCGTCACCTCGGCTGCGCTCATCCTCTTCTTCGCCTTCATCGCCCTCTCCACCGTGCCGGCCGTGGAGGTCAAGGTCCTCGCGACCGCGTTGGCGCTCGGCATCGCCATCGACGCGGTCATCGTCCGAGGGCTGCTCGCCCCCGCCCTGGTGGGCGTGCTCGGGGGTGCCAACTGGACGATGCCCCGGGTGCTCGCCCGCGCCCTCCTGCTTCCGGTCACGTCGCCCCCGCCGCAAGCCACGTCCGTGCCACCGACTCGGTCGACGCCCGGTTCCGAGCACACGGACGGTGGCTGACAGGAGCACGGCTTCGCTGTCGGTGCCACCGGGTGGCGGCGAACTGAGCAGGGCCGAGCTCCGCGGGGTTGCGAGCGTCGGAACACAGCTCTGCCCCGCGTCCCTCGGGCGGGCACGCGGGGCAGATCGAGCGTCCCGTGGTTGGCACTGCCGAAGCCACCGGTGTGCGAGGGGGCACCGTCCTTGACGAACTGCTTGGCGCCGTTGTTGGCCCACCAGTCGTTTCCGTAGGAGGCGGGCTCACCGATCAGGATTCCCGTCGTTGCTGCCGTCGCCGTCGAAGTCCACGACGAGCTGGTAGCCGGGCGGAATGGTTCCCGCGGTGGGCCTGTAGGCCAGGCTCGGCTCACCGATACCTGCCAGCGGGGTGGAGGTGTCGACGTACTCCGCGACCTTGTCGGTGCTGGTGCTGCCTTCGGTCCAGATGCGCAGGCCGGTCCCCCGAACCGCGTAGTGCCCGCTCGCGCGGGTGTCGGACAGAGTCGGGTTGAAGTCGTCGGGAACGACGATCGTCCCGGCGGCGGCCTGGGCAGGCCCTGCCAAGACCAGCGCCGATGAGTTGGTGGCCGTCATCGGCGGCGTGTCTTCGGGCCGTCGACCCTGGCTGTTGCCAACCCCCTCGGATCGCGCGAGGATGCAGTGCGCCTCGGCCTCGGGGACCGCCGACGAGCGGAGGACATCCATGACCGACCTGGTGCGCAAGTCAACAGCAGAACTCGTCGGCACGTTCATCTTGGTGTTTTTCGCCGTCGGCTCAGCCGTCTTCGGGTTCGAACTGATCGGGGCGACCGGGGTGGCCATCGCTTTCGGCCTGACACTCCTGGCTCTCGCCTACGCGATCGGTCCCACGTCAGGCTGCCACGTCAACCCAGCGGTGACGCTCGGCGTGTTGTTGCGCCACGGCATCTCCCTGCCCGAAGCCGCTGCCTACTGGTGTGCCCAGCTCGTGGGAGGCGTGGCCGCGGCTGCCCTGCTCAAGCTGATGACCTCGGACTTCGGGGGCGCCGCCGACCAAACGGGCGCCCTGGGGACCAACTCCTGGGGAGTTACGGTCAGCGGCGGCGGCGCCTTCGTCTTCGAGGTCCTTGGGACGTGCTTGCTGGTGCTGGTCGTCGTCCTGGTGACCGGGCGCGCGGCTGCCCCTGGATTCGCTGGGCTGGCCATCGGGCTCGTTCTCATCGTCATTCACCTTGTGGGGATCCCGCTGACGGGGACGTCAGTGAACCCGGCCCGGTCGTTGGGCCCGGCGTTGTTCGAGGGAGGGGACGCGCTTTCGCAGCTCTGGCTCTTCATCGTCGCGCCGCTGTTCGGAGCTGCGCTCGCCGCTCTGATCGCCCCGATATTCGACCTCCCCGGTACTCATCGGGCAGCTCAGGCACCCGGGACCGACCCCACTGGGGCGATAGTCCCTGACGACGACGCCGCAGGATCCTGATTCTTTTCCGCTTCTTTCTTGTCCACGCCAATTCTCATGCTGCGTGCGTGCGCGGTCATGCTGATGAGCAAGCAACCCTCGTGCTCGAGCCCCAGTGGTGGCAGAGTGTGGTGCCTCGACCCGTAGGGGGGGCTCATGCAGGTCACGGTGAAGCCTGTTGGCGCACCATGGCGGGAACGGTGGGTGAGATGACCTATCTCATCGTTCTCGGTGTCGTCCTGATCATCGGCCTGGTCATCGAGAACGTACGTCACGGCCCTGTCAAGGCAACCAGGACCGGCAGTCAGGTTGGCGACGGGGGACACGGCGGAGACGGCGGCGGCGGCGGTTAGCGCGACCACCGGCTCGGTCATGGAGTAGGCGACGCTACCGAGATCAGCGCGCGAGAACTGTCGGTCGGGCGGGTTCCACCGCTGCGACGCGCTCGGCCACTGCGGCGCCGAACGCACGGTGACCGGCGTCGGTGAGGTGCAGGTCGTCGGAGAGGTACGCAAGGTCGAGGTCGCTCGTGGCGACGTACGGAATGCCGTACTCCGTGCTCAGTGCCACCAGCAGGGCCTCGACCCGGGGCACGGCGCGCGACCGCGCCGGGGCGTCGGCCGGGCCGACGACGACGAGGCGCTGGCCGGCCAGGTCGGCCATCAGTGCGCGGAAGCCGGCCTCGATTGCGGCGGACGGCTGGTCGTGGTCGTTGAGTCCGCCCTCGATCACCACGAGGTGCGGACGGGCGGCCACGGCACTTCGTGCGCGGTCGTGGAAGGACACGCGGCCGCATCGGCTGGCCCGGGCGCTGAACCCCGATCCCGAGAAGCCGGCCACGTGCACCTCGCCGGGCAGCTGACGTGGCCATGACAGTCCCAGGTCGTCCTGCCCGAGGCCGACGGACCAGGAGTCTCCGATCACCAGGACGCGCGATCCCTCGCCCGTGACCAGGGCTGCGCGCTCCCGGGCCTCGATGCGGTGCTGCTGGCACCGCGTCGCTCCGGCGCCCGCGCGATCGGCGACGTAGAAGGACAGGAGGGCAGCGAGCAGCAGCGCGACGGCTGAGGCGCCGCCGACGCGACGCAGGTTCCCCCGGTGGAGCACGCGCCCAGTGTGCAGCCGAGACTCCTGTCGCGCAGGTGATCGTGCGCAATTCACACCATCTGGGGGATGTGCGGGCGAGGCGTCGAGCGGGCTCGCCGCCGGGTGGCTCCCCCCTAGGCTGGTGCGGTGACTCCCGAGCAGCTGCTGACGGCCTACGACGACCAGCTGCGCACCGACGCCGAGGTGGCCCGGGCGACCGGGGTCGGGCGTGACGGGCCGCTCCTGCGCGCGGTCTTCGACCACGGCGGGTTCGTGAGCTATCGCGATCTCGGCGGACTCGACGGGGCCGATCTCGACGCGCTCATCGACCGTACGGTCGACCACTTCCGCGACGACACCGCCGTGGGTTCCTTCGAGTGGAAGTCGCGCGGTCACGACCTCCCGGCCGACCTCGGAGACCGTCTGGTCGCGCACGGGCTGGTGCCTGAGCCCGTCGAGACGGTGATGATCGGCGAAGCGGCGCTGCTCGCGGTGGACGTGCCGCTCGCCGAGGTGGCCGAGAGCCCCGTCGTCGTACGCCGCATCGAGCCCGGACCCGCAGCCGCCGGTGAGCTCACCCGGATGCTCGCCTTCCAGGGTGCGGTGTTCGGCAACGACCGCGGTCCGTCGGTGGCCTCCTCGCTCGCCGAGCTCGAGTCCGGCAGCTCGGAGTTCTGGATCGCCGAGGTCGGCGACCGGGTGGTCTGTGGTGGTCGGCTGACGCCGGTGGTCGGCACCGAGTTCGCCGGGGTGTGGGGCGGCGCGACGCTGCCCGAGTACCGCGGCCGCGGCATCTACCGCGCCCTCGTCGCCGCCCGGGCCCGCTCGGCGATGGCCCGGGGAGTGCGCCTGATCCATTCGGACTGCACCGACATGTCGCGCCCGATCCTGGAGCGCTCGGGGTTGCGTGCGGTCACCACCACGACGCCGTACGTCTGGACGCGCTGAGGCTGCCCCGTGCAGGAGTCACCGCTGGAGCGGTGACCCTTGCACGAATCGGCCGTTGCAACGCCCCAACCGTGCAGGAGTCACCGCTGGAGCGGTGACTCCCGCACGAACAGGCCGTTGCAACGCCCCAGCCGCGCGAAACTCCGCACACCCGCGTGACTCCAGCGACCAGAGAGATCGCGCGGGTCGTCGGACGGGGCGGCACACACGTGCGATCAAGAAAATTCCACGGATCCGGGAACATCGACGGGTCGCGTGCGTTGAGATGAGTGACAAGAGTTGAGTGACATCGACTCAAGTGTTTTGCCAGTCCGCATCGAGCGAGGCAGACTGGCACCACAGACCCAGATCACCGCAGTCCAACGCAGGAGGAACCCCATGGCTCGAGCCGTCGGCATCGACCTCGGTACGACGAACTCCGTCGTCGCCGTCCTTGAAGGTGGCGAACCCACCGTCATCGCCAACGCCGAAGGGAACCGGACCACCCCGTCCGTCGTCGCCTTCACCAAGTCCGGCGAGGTCCTCGTCGGCGAGGTCGCCAAGCGACAGGCGGTCACCAACGTCGACCGCACGATCCGGTCGGTCAAGCGCCACATGGGCGATGACTGGAAGATCGAGATCGACGACAAGACCTTCACGCCCCAGCAGATCAGCGCCTTCGTGCTGCAGAAGCTCAAGCGCGACGCGGAGGCCTACCTCGGCGAGACCGTGACCGACGCGGTCATCACCGTCCCGGCCTACTTCTCCGACGCCCAGCGCCAGGCGACCAAGGAGGCCGGCGAGATCGCGGGCCTCAACGTCAGCCGCATCGTCAACGAGCCCACCGCCGCCGCGCTGGCGTACGGCCTCGACAAGGGCGACGACCAGACGATCCTCGTCTTCGACCTCGGTGGCGGCACGTTCGACGTGTCCCTGCTCGAGATCGGTGAGGGCGTCGTCGAGGTCAAGGCGACCTCGGGTGACAACAACCTCGGTGGCGACGACTGGGACAACCGTGTCGTCGACTGGATGATCAAGAAGTTCAAGGACAACAACGGCGTCGACCTCGGCGCCGACAAGATCGCCAAGCAGCGTCTCCAGGAGGCCGCCGAGAAGGCGAAGATCGAGCTGTCCTCGAGCTCCGAGACCACGATCCACCTCCCCTACATCACCCACGGCGAGGGTGGTCCGCTCCACTTCGAGGACAAGCTGACCCGCAGCGAGTTCCAGAAGCTGACGGCCGACCTGCTCGACCGCACCAAGGCGCCGTTCCAGTCGGTGCTCAAGGACGGCGGCGTCGCGGTCGACAAGATCGACCACGTCGTGCTCGTCGGCGGCTCGACCCGGATGCCCGCGGTCAGCGACGTCGTCACCGAGCTTCTCGGCGGCAAGCAGCCCAACAAGGGCGTCAACCCCGACGAGGTCGTCGCCGTCGGCGCCGCGCTCCAGGCCGGAGTCCTCAAGGGCGAGGTCAAGGACGTGCTGCTCCTCGACGTCACCCCGCTGTCCCTCGGCATCGAGACCAAGGGCGGAGTGATGACCACGCTCATCGAGCGCAACACCACCATCCCGACCAAGCGCTCGGAGATCTTCACCACCGCCGACGACAACCAGCCGTCGGTCGAGATCAAGGTCGCACAGGGCGAGCGCCAGATGTGGTCGCAGAACCAGCCGCTCGGCAACTTCGAGCTGACCGGCCTGCCGCCGGCACCGCGTGGCGTGCCGAAGATCGAGGTCACCTTCGACATCGACGCCAACGGCATCGTGCACGTCTCGGCCAAGGACCAGGCCTCGGGCCGCGAGCAGTCGATGACCATCTCCGGTGGTTCGGCGCTCGGCAAGGACGAGATCGACCGGATGGTCAAGGAGGCCGAGCAGTACGCCGAGGAGGACGCCAAGCGTCGCCAGTCGGTCGAGGCCCGCAACCAGGGCGACCAGCTCGTCTACACGACCGAGAAGTTCCTCGCCGACAACGGCGACAAGCTCCCCGACGACGTGAAGACCGAGGTCCAGGGCGACGTCGACTCGCTCAAGGAGGTCCTCGCCAAGGAGGACGCCTCCGCCGAGGAGATCACGGCTGCGGTGACCAAGGTCGGCGAGTCGAGCCAGAAGATGGGTGCCGCGATGTACGCCGCCGCGGAGGCCGACCAGGCCGCCGCGGGTGGTGCCACCGGAGCCACCGGCGAGAGCGACGACGACGTGGTCGACGCCGAGATCGTCGACGAGACGACCGACGCCGCCGGCGACGAGTCGGCCCCGGAGGGTGAGTCCAAGTGACCGAGTCCGGCAGCGCATCCTTCGGTGACGCGGCCGGCGAGATGGCCAACGAGACCGAGGTCGAGGTGCCCCAGGAGGGTGCCTCGGCCCCGGCCGGCCAGCCGGACGCAGCGTCCGACACCCCGTCGGACACCACTTCCGACAGCACCTCCGACACCACGGCTGACACGACGACTGACACCACGACCGACCCCGGCGCCGCCGACGAGATCAGCGGCGTGGACAACTGGCTGGAGGAGGGCGGACCGCTCGAGCCCGGGGACTTCGCCGACGCCGCAGAGGTTGTCGGCCCCTCGGCCGAGGTGCAGCTCGCCGAGCGCACCGCGGATCTCCAGCGGATCCAGGCCGAGTACGCCAACTACCGCAAGCGGGTCGACCGTGACCGGCAGCTGACGTCGGAGAACGCGACCTACCGCGTCCTGGCGCCGATCATCGAGGTGCTCGACACGATCGACCGGGCCCGCGAGCACGGCGAGGTCGACGGTGGCGGGTTCAAGGCCGTGGCCGACCAGCTCGAGGGGGTCGTGGCCAACCTCGGCCTGACCCGCTTCGGCACAGCCGGCGACGCGTTCGACCCCAACCTCCACGAGGCTCTCAGCCACCTCGGAACGGACCCGGAGGTCGACGTGGTGACGTGCAAGCACATCGCCAAGGCCGGCTACAAGATCGGCGACCGGGTGGTGCGGGCCGCGCAGGTGCTGGTGGTCGACCCTGCTGAGGGCTGACGATGGCTGACAACGACCGCCCCAGGAATGACGCCGCTCGGAACGACTGGGCGACCAAGGACTTCTACCGCGTCCTCGGGGTCGCCAAGGACGCCAGCGCGGCCGACATCAAGACCGCCTACCGCAAGCTCGCGCGCGCCAACCATCCCGACTCCAACCCGGGGGACGACCGCAAGCACGACACGTTCAAGGCGGTCGCCGAGGCCTACGACGTCGTCGGGGACGATGCCAAGCGGGCGACGTACGACGAGTTCCGCTCGCTCCAGTCCCGCGGCGGGTTCAGCCCCGGGATGGGCGGCGGCGGTAGTGGGTTCAACATCGACGACCTCCTGCGCGAGCGAGGCGGCTCCGGCGGCCTCGGCGACATGTTCGGCGACCTCTTCGGCGGCGCCCAGCGTCCCCGCACCCAGCAGGCACGACCGCGTCGCGGCGCCGATGTGGAGAGCGCGGCGACGATCAGCTTCACCGACGCGATCGACGGCGTCACCGTGTCGCTGCGGCTCACCTCCGACACGGCGTGCGCGACCTGCCAGGGCACCGGCGGCAAGCCCGGCACCCGCCCGCACATCTGTCCCGCGTGCGAGGGGGCCGGGTTCATCGTCGCCGGCACGGGTGGTGCCTTCTCGATCAACGAGACCTGCCCCTCCTGCGGTGGCCGCCAGCTCGTCTACGACGACGCCTGCCCGACCTGCCACGGCAGCGGTCGGGGGACCTCGGCCCGCTCGATCCAGGCACGCATCCCGGCCGGGGTGAAGGACGGTGCCCGGATCCGGCTCAAGGGCAAGGGTGCGCCCGGCGAGCAGGGGGGACCTGCAGGTGACCTGCTGATCACGGTGAAGGTGTCCCCGCACCGGGTCTTCGGCCGCTCGGGTGACAACCTCACCCTCGACGTACCCGTCTCGTTCGACGAGGCCGCCCTCGGTGGCGAGGTGAGGATCCCGACGCTCGGCGGCGCTCCGGTCACGCTCAAGCTGCCCCCCGGCACGCCCAACGGGCGCACCTTCCGGGTGCGCGGCAAGGGCGCGACCCGCCGCGACGGGAGCAGGGGCGACCTGCTGGCCACCGTCGAGGTGCACGTGCCTGCCACGCTCGACCAGTCCGCCCGCGAGGCCGTCGAGGCCTACCGGGCGGCCACCGTCGGCAAGCCGCTGCGCGCAGGACTGTTCGACACATGAGCTCCCCGCTCGGACCCTTCAGCGCGCCGTCACCCGACGCGGCGGTCTATGTCATCAGCGTCGCCGCGGAGCTGACCGGACTGCACCCGCAGACGCTGCGTGCCTACGAGCGGATGGGGCTCATCGTCCCCGGCCGCACCGGCGGTGGCGGGCGCCGCTACTCCCACCGTGACCTCGAGCGGCTTCGCGAGATCGCCGACCTGACCAGTGCCGGCATCGGCATCGAGGGCGTCCGCCGGATCATGGCCCTCGAGCACCAGGTCGACGCGCTGCGGGCGCGCAACGAGGAGCTCGTCGCCGAGCTCGACGTCGTACGTCGGGGACTGGCCGCGCGCGCGACCGTGCAGCCCCCGACCAACAAGCTCCCCGTCCTGCACCGGTCCGCCGCCCAGTCCGTCGTGGTCTGGCGTCGCCCCGGCTGAGGGAGCAGCGCAGCACCCGGTTGTCGCCAGCTGCGGTTATGGTGCGAGGCGTGCGGCAGCGCTTCTTCGAGACGGCCAACCGGTGCGCGTCACCGGTCAGCCTCCCCGGGGCTACCCCGGGGGCCACCGGAATGTTCGGGCACTGCACCGCGCGCGAGTCGCTGCGCTCCGCGGCAGGTCGTCGCGCGCACGACAGGACAGGTCGAGCTGTGCTGCCGCACCCCACCCGGGTCGCTGGGTCCCGCCCCGGATGAGGGTCGACCTCGCTCGGGCCCTCGCGGCCGGCTTCATCGCCGGGGAGTGGACGGGTTCGGGGCTCGGGGTCAGCGGCGCCACGGTTCTGGGGCGCCGGCCCGCGTGGCTGGCACCGTTGGTCACGCAGGTGCTCGAGCTCTATCCCCGCGCCCCGGCGGACCGTCCCCGCGAGCTCGCCGCCAACATCGCCGCGTGCCCGGCGGCAGCCAGGGCGGGGCAGACAGGTGCGGTGGTCCGCCCCGTCGTCGCGACGCAGATGCTCACCAACCGGTGGCGGCTCCCGACGATCGACCACCTGGCCGACCTCGCGGACTTCCTCGACCTCGACCCGGGCGACCTGGACTGGTTCTCCGACCCGCGGCGGCTCGCTCGCAGCGCCTCCGACGTGCGCCTGGCGCACTACCGCGTCAGCCACCGACCGGCTCGCAGCGGCGCCGTCCGGGTCCTCGAGGCACCCAAGCCGCGGCTCAAGGTGATCCAGCGCCGTCTCCTCGACGAGGTCGCGTCGCTGGTTCCGCCCCACGAGGCCGCCCGGGGTTTCCGACCGGGTGGCTCGGTCGGCTCCTACGCCGCTCCGCACGCGGGCCGGCCCGTGGTGCTGCGGCTCGACCTCGAGGCGTTCTTCGCGAGCGTGAGCGTCGGCCGCGTCTACGGCATCTGGCGCACCGCCGGCTATCCCGAGCCGGTGGCGCACTGCCTGGCCGGGCTGGTGACGAGCGTGCTGCCGCGAGCTGCCTGGCGGACCGTCCCGGCCCCGACCGACGACACCCTCCTCGACGCCCACTGGCGGCTGGGGCGTCGCCTTGCTGCTCCGCACCTGCCGCAGGGTGCGCCCACGTCGCCGGCCCTGGCCAACCTGGCGGCCTTCCGGCTCGACGTACGACTCACGGCCCTGGCGCGGTCGTGGGGTGGGCGCTACACGAGGTATGCCGACGACCTGGCGTTCTCCGGCGACGCCGGCTGGGGAAGGGGCACCTCGCGGTTGATCGACGCGATCGAGATGATCGTGCAGGACGAGGGTTTCCGGCTCAACGCCCGCAAGACGAGGGTGATGCCCCGCGCCGGCCGACAACGTCTCGCCGGCCTCGTGGTCAACGACCGGCCACGCGTCGCCAGGGAGGAGGTCGACGTGCTGCGCGCGATCCTGCACAACTGCCGCCGCGACGGACCCAGCAGCCAGAACCGTGCCGGGGTGCCAGCCTGGGAGGAGCACCTCCGCGGGCGGATCGCCTGGGTCGCCCAGCACGATCCGGTGCGTGGGGCCCGGCTGGGTGCCGTCCACGACGACATCGACTGGAGCAGCTGACGGGCGGTCCGCACGAGCCCGCGCCTGCGCGTTGTCGCAGCGAGCGCGTAGGTTCTCGGGTGTGAGCGAACGATGAGCAAGATGGACAACCTGCGCGCGATGCGCGAGGCCAAGTACGCCGACGCCCAGAAGCGGGCCGCCAGCGGTCCGGCCACACCTGCGGCCGCCCGGGCCCCCGTCGCCCCAGCCGCGAGGTCGTCCGCCAAGGTCGCCGGCGATGCGCTGGGTGGGGCTGCTGCTGCCGCCGGGGACACCGACGAGCTGTGCGGGCACCGCAACATGAGCGGCCGCACCTGCACGCGCGAGCGCGGACACAGCGCCAAGAGCCACCGCTACTCCTGAGGAACGCGCTCAGGGGGGAGTGACCCTCGGGCTGCTGGTCATGCCCAGTGCGCGGGGCGTCCCAGCTCGGCCGGCAACCTGGTGGTGCTCGACCCGGTGGCGCTGTTGACCTGGAGCTGGGTGAGGAAGAGCGCGGTCGAGAGGTCGCACCCGCGGAGGTCGGCGTCGCGGAGGTCGGCGCCCAGCAGGTCCGCGTCGCGGAGGTCGGCGTCGCGCAGGTCGGCCCGGATCAGCACCGCGCCGCGGAACGACGCGCCCCGGTGGTCGCCCGGCAGTGGGTGGCCGGCAAGGTCCTGGCGGGACCGGTCCGCTGCGGCCGACCACTGACGGCGTATGCGGGTGCTGGCGTCCGCGAGCAGCCCGCCGACCCGCTGCAGGAGCGCATCGAGGTCGTAGGTCAGGAGTGCCTCGGGATCGAGGCCGACCAGCTCCCCGATCTCCACCCGGGCGGCCTGCGCCGCGGGGTCGGGGGAGCGGCGCTCGACCTCGGTGAGGTGCACGAGCATCTCGTGGAGCTGGCGCATCACGGACAGGACGGCGCCCATCTCTGCCATTCGGTGGGGAGGGTTGTCCGGCTCGCGCCACGAGACTCCGGCGTAGGTCACCTGTGAGACCTGCTGGCCCGCGCCGAAGCACTCGAAGACCGTGCACCCGGGCCACCCGTCCTCGCGCAAGGAGGTGTGGATGCTGCAGCGGTCGTCGTCGAGCAGGTTGAGGCAGGGGCGGCCGCCCGGCTTGTCGACGCCGAAGCCCGACACGGCGGAGAAGGGGAGGAGCACGCAGCACAGGCCGAAGCACGACGAGCAGTCGGACTGGAGCACCGGGAGCCTCACGTGCCCCACTCTCTCAGGGCCGTTGCAGCACCCCGTCGGTCGCCGTCGTCAACCCAGGCTCCGACGGCCGGAACGGCTGACGCGCGTGGTCCGGCCCAGGTCGGCGCGCCGGCCTGCGGCGCGACCGGCCTCGATGCCGCGGCCCGAGAGGTAGCGCGGGGCTGCAGCGCGCAGGTGGGGATAGGCAGCCGCGGCCGACTGCTCGGCGACGGCGGCGCGGTCGGCGAGCACCAGGGCGGACGAGGACCCGGCCGCGGCGAAACGCGACTCCGCCTCGCGGGCGGCCTGGGCCTCGGCCTCGGCCAGGCGCGTCGCGATGGCGGAGGCGAACCCGAGCCACCAGGTGCGGCGGTAGGCGGCCGCGTGCTCGCCCGCCGGAACCCCGCGCCGCACCAGCTCGCCGGTGCCCTGCACCAGGAGGCTCGTGAGCAGCAGGTCGACCAGCGCCAGGTCGCCCATGTGACCGAACAGGTGCAGCGAGTGGGCGGTCCCGCCCGGGGTCCGGGCGGTGCGGAGCACAGCGCTGCACCGGAAGCCCCGCGCCACAGCGGTGCCGAGGCAGCCCTTCTCGTAGGCGTAGGGGGCCAGCAGGTCGACGACGACGTCGCCCACCACCTCGCGGTGGGGGTCGCTGGCTGCCAGCAGGGCGGCGTCGATCCCGTGGCGTGCCATCAGCTCGGCAGCCTTGGCGTTGAAGGCCTCGGCCTCGGCCTCCGTGACCGCGGGGTCCTCGGCCTGCGCGAGCAGCTTGCGGATCCTGGCCAGCTTGTCGTCGTTCATCTGCGTTCCCTCCGTGCGGAACCCGCACGATGGCACGTCACCCCGACACTGCGACAGGCGCGGTCGTCACGTCTGTGGACAGCGACCTGCTACGACGCGCCGTCACGCGCCGATCGGGAGGCTCAGTGGTACCAGTTGGCGGTGATGGCGTAGGCGTTGACGTAGGAGAGCGCCAGGAAGAGGCCCACGATCACGCGGTTGTCACCGATCAGCTTGCTCATAGGCCGATTCTCCCGCCTTGTCCGCGGAATCATAGAGAGGGACCGTCAAGGTTCACCGGGGGAAGGGTTGAGGGGAATCGACTCAACTTGTGGCGCGTTACCTCGGGTGGGACCAGAGTGGTCCCGTGGTGGGCGCAGGGGCCCCTCCTCCGACCAGCGAGGCCGCAGGGGAGCCCCTCGTCGACCAGCGACCTACGAAGGAGCAGACGTGAGCACGTTCGGTGCCGAGAAGTTCACCACCCGCAGCCGCGAGGTCATCGAGGCTGCCCAGCTGGCCGCCACCACGGGCGGCAACAGCCACACCGAGCCCGTCCACCTGCTGGTCGCGCTGCTGCGGCAGGACGACGGCACCAGCCGCAGCCTGGTCATGAAGGCCGGCGTCGACGCGGTGGTGCTCCTCGCCTCGGCCGAGGCCGCCCAGCAGGTCCTGCCGCGCGCCACCGGATCGACGGTGCAGCAACCCAGCGCCTCCCCCTCGCTGACGCGCGTGCTGGCCCAGTCGCTGGACCTGGCGGGATCGATGAAGGACGACTACGTCGCCACCGACCACCTCCTCGTGGCCATCGCCACGGTCGAGTCCCCGGCCCAGAAGGTGCTCACCGACGCCGGCCTGACCGCGTCCGGGCTGCGCGAGGCGATCACCGCGGTGCGCGGCAACCGGCGCGTGACCAGCGAGGCGGCCGAGGCGTCGTACGAGTCGTTGGAGAAGTACTCCGTCGACCTCACGCAGGCCGCCGAGGACGGGCGCCTCGACCCGGTCATCGGCCGCGACGCCGAGATCCGCCGCGTCGTCCAGGTGCTGTCGCGGCGCACCAAGAACAACCCCGTGCTGATCGGCGAGCCCGGCGTCGGCAAGACCGCCGTCGTCGAGGGACTGGCCCAGCGCGTGGTCGCCGGTGACGTGCCCGACTCCCTCAAGGGCCGTCGGGTGCTGTCGCTCGACCTCGCCGCGATGGTCGCCGGGGCGAAGTATCGCGGCGAGTTCGAGGAGCGGCTCAAGGCCGTGCTCGAGGAGATCAAGGACGCCGGCGGCCAGGTCATCACGTTCATCGACGAGCTGCACACCGTGGTCGGTGCGGGCGCCGGCGGTGACTCCGCGATGGACGCGGGCAACATGCTCAAGCCGATGCTGGCGCGCGGCGAGCTCCACATGATCGGCGCGACGACGCTCGATGAGTACCGCGAGCGGATCGAGAAGGACCCCGCGCTCGAGCGGCGCTTCCAGCAGGTCTTCGTCGGTGAGCCGAGCGTCGAGGACACCATCCAGATCCTGCGCGGCATCCAGGAGAAGTACGAGGCGCACCACGGCGTGCGCATCACCGATGCCGCCCTCGTCGCCGCTGCGACGCTGTCCGACCGCTACATCACCGGACGCCAGCTGCCGGACAAGGCGATCGACCTGATCGACGAGGCCTCCTCGCGGCTGCGCATGGAGCACGAGTCCTCTCCCGAGGAGATCGACCAGCTCCGCCGTCAGGTCGAGCGCCTCAAGATGGAGGAGTTCGCGCTGGCCAAGGAGACCGACGCGGCCTCGGTCGACCGGCTCGTGACGCTGCGCAGGGACCTGGCCGACAAGGAGGAGGAGCTGCGCGGGCTCGAGCAGCGGTGGGAGCGCGAGAAGGACCAGCTCCAGGGCGAGGGCGAGCTCCGTCGCCGGCTCGACCAGCTCAAGATCGAGGCCGACAAGCGGCTGCGCGACGGCGACCTGGCCGGCGCGAGCGAGATCCAGTACGGCAAGGTCCCCGAGCTCGAGAAGCAGATCGCCGAGGTCGAGAGGGCCGAGGCCGATGCGCTGGGCGACTTCGAGCCGCTGGTCGGCGAGGAGGTCGGCGCCGAGCAGATCGCCGACGTCGTCGAGGCCTGGACCGGCATCCCCACCGGCAGGATGCTGCAGGGAGAGACCGCCAAGCTCCTCGAGATGGAGTCGGTCATCGGTGAGCGCCTCATCGGCCAGAGCGAGGCGGTCAACGCGGTCAGCGACGCCGTACGCCGCTCGCGTGCCGGGATCGCCGACCCCAACCGACCGACCGGCTCGTTCCTCTTCCTCGGGCCGACCGGCACCGGCAAGACCGAGCTCGCCAAGGCGCTGGCCGACTTCCTCTTCGACGACGAGCGCGCGATCGTGCGCATCGACATGAGCGAGTACAGCGAGAAGCACTCGGTGTCACGCCTCGTCGGCGCCCCGCCCGGCTACGTCGGCTACGACGAGGGTGGTCAGCTCACCGAGGCGGTGCGCCGGCGCCCCTACAGCGTGGTGCTGCTCGACGAGGTCGAGAAGGCGCACCCGGAGGTCTTCGACATCCTGCTCCAGGTGCTCGACGACGGCCGGCTCACCGACGGGCAGGGGCGCACGGTCGACTTCCGCAACACGCTGCTGATCCTCACCTCCAACCTCGGTTCGAGCTTCCTCGTCGACCCCAGCCTGATGCCCGAGACGAAGAAGCAGTCGGTGATGGGGGTGGTGCGCGCGCACTTCAAGCCCGAGTTCCTCAACCGGCTCGACGAGGTCGTCATGTTCGACGCCCTCTCCCGCGACGACCTCAAGCACATCGTCGACCTGCAGCTGGCCCTGCTCGGGGAGAGGCTCGCGGTCCGTCGGATCACCATCACGGTGACCGACGCGGCGCGGGCGTGGCTGGCCGACACCGGCTACGACCCGGCGTACGGCGCCCGTCCGCTGCGCCGACTGATCCAGAGCGCGATCGGTGACCCACTGGCGCGCCAGCTGATCGGGGGCGAGGTGGTCGACGGGGGGACGGTCACCGTCGACGTGGGTGGGGACGGACTGGTCCTGGCGCTCTGATCGCCGAGACCCACGCCCGCGTGGGGTTGGCGGCTGGGGGATGCTGGGCCCGTGAGTGACGCGCCGACCACCGCCGTTCGCCCGTGGTGGCGGCTGCGCGACACCCCGGTGCCCGGCGGGGTCCCGGACCTGGCGAGGGCCCTGGTGTGGACCGAGCTGGCGATCGTGCTCCTGCTGTCGCTGGGGCGCTCGGCCGTCTACTCCGTCGTCAGCATCGTCTCCGCGCTCACGGCCCCGGGGGCACTGTCCTCGCAGGCGGCGAACCTCAACACCTCGCTCGCCCCCGACCGCCCCTGGCTCGACCTGAGCTACCAGCTGCTGAGGATCGCCTTCGCGCTGGTGCCCGTGGCGCTGGCGGCCTACCTGCTGGTGCGCTCGGGCACCGACGTCCGCGACGTCTGGGCGCGGGGAGGCCGGTGGGCCGCGTGGGGTGACCTGGGGCGCGGCGCCTGGCTCGCTCTCGGCGTCGGGTCGGTCGGTGTCGTGTTCTACCTGGCGACCTTCGCTCTGGGCACGAACCTCACGGTGGTCGCGCAGTCGTTGCCGGGGGAGTGGTGGCGGGTGCCGGTGCTCGTCCTCGCCGCGGCCGAGAACGCCGTGCTCGAGGAGCTCGTGGTGCTCGGCTTCGTGCAGGTGCGGCTGCGCCAGCTCGGCTTCGGCGACTCCGCCGCGATCGGTCTCGCCGCACTGCTG
Source organism: uncultured Actinomycetota bacterium (assembly GCA_963806925.1). Taxonomy (GTDB): domain Bacteria; phylum Actinomycetota; class Actinomycetes; order Propionibacteriales; family Nocardioidaceae; genus Nocardioides. Next base: position 435,152 of record CAWEAI010000014.1, read on the forward strand.
CGGGGCAGCTATCACCTCTACCAGGGCCTCGGCGGGTTCGTCGGCAACCTCGCGATGGGCCTGCTCTTCGGCTGGCTCTTCCGTCGCTGGGGCCGGGTGATGCCGTTCGTGGTGGCCCACACGCTGCTCGACGTCGGCGCCTTCGTCGGCTACGCCGTCCTCGCGGGCCGGGTCAGCTGGTTGCCGACCCTCTAGTCAGCGTCCTCCGGGTGATGCGCCTGCGGGCGCGTCTCCGGCGCGGCGAGCCACAGCGGGACGGCGAGCAGGCTCACCAGTGCTGTCGTCGCGAAGGCCCACCCGAAGCCTGCCTGGTCGGCCACCACCCCGACGATCACCGGGCCCAGGATCGCCCCGGCGTCCTGCGACATCTGGAAGCTGCTCAGCACCGTCCCGGCGCTGCGTCCCGAGCCGACCACGTCGGCGACACTCGCCTGTTGCCCGGGGTTGACCAGTCCCGCTCCGACGCCGGACAGGACGGAGAGGAGCAGCAGCACGGTGAGCGACGTGCTCAGCCCGAGCGGGCCGAGCGAGAGGGCGGTGACGACGAGCCCGGCGACCACCAGGGGGCGGCGGCCGACCGAGTCGGCCATCCGGCCGGACACCTGCAGGGTCACCGCAGTCCCGGCGGCGGCCAGTGCGAGCGCGACGCCCGCCACCCACGTGTCGTCGTGCACCGCCACGGCCAGCTGCGGCAGGATCGCCACCCGGACGCCGAAGTTGCACCAGCCGTTGGCGAACCCCGAGCCCAGCGCGGCGACGTAGGTCCGGTGCGCGAGCGCCTCCCGCAGTCGCATGGGCGGCCCCACCGGACCCGCGGCGTCCGCCGGTCGCAACCGCGTGCCGCGCAGGCGTACGCCGACCAGACCGGCTGCGGCGACCAGCGCGACCGCGTACATGATGAACGGCACCCGCAGCCCGAAGCCGGCGAGCGCGCCGCCCAGCACCGGACCGAGCATCCCTCCGACGAGGAAGGCGCTGGCATAGGACGAGGAGACCCGGCCGCGCATGTCCGGCGGCGCGAGGCGCACCAGCAGCGCCATCGCCGAGACGGTGAACATGGTCGAGCCGACGCCGCCGAGGCCGCGCAGCACCAAGAGCTGGACGTAGGTCTGGGCGAACGCGGTGGCCAGCGAGGACGCGGCGACGACCAACAGCCCCGCGAGGTAGACCGGACGCTCACCCAGCCGCTGGACCAGGGCGCCTCCGGCGGGCGCGAAGACCAGGCGGAAGAACGCGAAGGCCGACACCACGACCGACGCGGCGGCCACCCCGACGTCGAAGGTGCGGGCGTAGGCGGGCAGGACCGGGGAGACCAGGCCGAAGCCGACCGCGATGAGGAACGCGGCGACGAGCAGGACCCGGATCTCCGCCGGCAACGAGCGCATGCCGGCGGCGTCGGTGGTGCGGCGGCTCACCCCCGGGTCTCGACCTCGTCGAGCGGCGACCAGTCCGACACCTGGGCCCGGAACTCCTCGCGCTGGCTGGTCAGGTGGAGCACCCCGGCGCCCACCCGCGCGCTGCCGAGCCCGGTGCCTCCGGTCGTCTGAGCCGTCACGCCCACCAGACTAGAGCGGAAGCACCACGCCCGGGTTCATCAGGCCGTCGGGGTCGAGGGCGTGCTTGACCGCGCGCATCAGGTCCACCTCCACCGCCGACTTGTACGACGCTCCTGCCGCCGCCTTCGTCCGACCGAGCCCGTGCTCGGCGCTGATGGAGCCGTTGCCGGCCGCCACCGAGTCGTAGATCGCCGTCGAGAGGTCGACGGCCGCCGCGCGCAGGTCGTCGTCGCGACCCACCGGGGCGTTGAGGTTGTAGTGCAGGTTGCCGTCCCCGACGTGGCCGTAGGTCACCGGGCGGACGCCGGGCAGGAGTGCGGTGAGGGCAGGCCCCATGGCAGCCGCCCAGTCCGCGAGCTGGTTGATCGGCAGCGTGACGTCGTGCTTGAGGGTCGCGCCCTCGACCTTCTGGGCCTCGGAGATCCCCTCGCGCAGGGCCCACAGCGACGAACGCTGGGCCGGGCTGCCGGCGAGGGCCGCGTCGGAGGCGAGGTCGGCCTCGACCGCGTCGCCGAGGATCGCCTCGAGGGCGTCGTCGAGGCCGCTGTCGGTAGCGGCACCGGCGAGCTCCACCAGGACGTACCAGTCGCTCGGCTCGGCCAGCGGGTCGGTCGCACCGGGCAGGTGCGCCAGGACCAGCTCGAGGGCCTGCCGGTTGGCGATCTCGAAGGTCGACAGGTGCGCGCCGGCGTGCTGCTGGGTCACCCCGAGCAGGTCGACCGCCGCAGCCACCGACGGGACCGCGACCCAGGCGGTCGCGTGCCGCGGGGTGGCCGGGAAGAGCCGCAGCACCGCGCCGGTGATCACGCCGAGGGTCCCCTCGGAGCCGACGAAGAGCTGGGTCAGGTCATAGCCGGTGTTGTCCTTGCGCAGCCCGCGCAGGCCGTCCCAGACCCGGCCGTCGGGCAGCACGACCTCGAGGCCGAGCACGAGCTCGCGGGTCATGCCGTAGCGCAGGACCGCGGTGCCGCCGGCGTTGGTGGCGAGGTTGCCGCCGATGGTGCAGCTCCCCTCGGAGCCGAGCGACATCGGGAAGAGCCGCCCGGCGGTCTCCGCGGCTGCCTGCACGTCGGCCAGCACGGCGCCGGCGTCGACGGTGATCGTCCCGGCGACCGGGTCGACCTCGCGCACCGAGCGCATCCGGCCCAGCGACAGCACGACCTGCGTGCCCGTCGGGTCGGGGACCCCACCGCCCACCAGGCCGGTGTTGCCGCCCTGCGGGACGATCGTGGCGCCGGCCGCCCGGCAGGCCTGCACGACCTCGGCCACCTCCGCGGTGGACCCGGGGCGCACCACGGCCAGGGCGCGGCCCTCGTGGACCCCCGTCCAGTCGACGACGTAGGCCGCCACGTCGGCGGCGGCGGTCAGGACGTGGGCATCGCCGACGGCGGAGCGGAGGTGGTCGAGCAGGTCGTTCACGTGGATCTCCTTGGAAGGGTGCTCAGCCGAGCAGGACGGCGACGAGAAGTGCCACCGGGAGCGAGGCCAGGGTGGTGACCAGGATGGTCTCCCGCGCCACATCCTCGCCCACGCGGTAGCGGGTGGCGTGCAGGAAGATGTTCTGCGCGGTCGGGAGCGCCGCCGTGATCACCACGCCGAGCAGGACGCGGTCGTCCAGGCCGAGCGCGACACCGACGGCCCAGGCGACCACCGGCATGACGGTCAGCTTGAGCACGCTCGCGAGCAGCACCTCACGGTTGTGGCCGGCGCGTCCCAGCGGCGGGCTCAACCTCAGCGCGGCGCCGTACGACATCAGCATCAGCGGGATGGCCGCGCCCGCCATCAGCCGGAGGGGGTCGACGACGACCTGCGGGAGGTCCCAGCCGGTGAGGGCGAGGACCACGCCGAGTGCCGCGGCGACGGTGAGGGGGTTGGTGAGGAGCCGCCGCAGGGCCGAGACGACCCCCTCCCCGCGGCCGGTGATCTTGTCGAGGACGATCAGGGCGATCGGCTGGACGACCATCATCTGCACGAGCAGCGTCGGCACCACGACGGTGATGTCCCCGACGACGTAGGCCGCCATCGCGATGCCGAGGTTGCCGGCGTTGACGTAGGAGGAGGTCAGGGCCCCGATCAGCAGCGGTCCGGTCGACAACCCCCAGAGCAGCCGGGCGACCCCGATGTAGGCGGCGAAGCACACGGCCAGCGACACCGACGAGGCGACGAGGTTGTCGGCGGCGGCCTCGAGGCGCACCTGACTGATCGTGATCACCATCAGCGCGGGCGAGGCGACGAAGAACGCGATCTCTCCCAGGGTGCGCTGGGAGCGACGGTCGAGGACGCCGGCGTGCGCGAGCCCGGCGCCGGCGGCGATGACCACGAGGATCGTGGTGAAGCCGATCAGCAGGTCCATGCGGTCCTCCCCTCCTGCCCGGTCGTCGGAGGCCTCGCGCGACAGACGGGTCCGTCTGGACCGCACGCGGGGCGTCCGGCAAGGATGGCGTGGTGATGACTGACACCCAGCACCCGGTCCGTGTCGTCCAGCTCGGGGGCCTGATGCCCTTCGTGCGTGAGTGGCTCGTGCAGCGCTACGCCGCGCCCGACCTCGCCGACCTCGTCGACCCCGCGGGTGTCGAGGTCGCGGTGGTGGGCGGCGGCGCCAGCGCGGGCGCGGCCGAGATGGACGCCCTGCCGGACCTGCGTGCGATCGCGAACTTCGGCGTCGGCTACGACAACGTCGACGTGGCGGAGGCGACCCGCCGCGGCATCGTGGTGTCCAACACCCCCGACGTCCTGACCGACGCGGTCGCCGACCTGGCGGTGGTCCTGGTGATCGACGTGCTGCGGGGCGTCACCGCGGCGGACCGGTTCGTCCGCTCCGGGGCATGGGCCCGCGGCGAGCGGCTGCCGCTGACCCGCGACGTGCGGGGCTCGGTGGTCGGGGTGCTCGGACTGGGCCGCATCGGCCGGTCCGCGGCGGAGCGGTTGGAGGCCTTCGGTGCCGAGATCTGCTACCACTCCCGCAGTCGGAAGGACGTGGGGTGGACCTATCACCCGAGCGCCGTCGAGCTGGCTGCTGCGAGCGACGTACTGCTGGTGCTGACCCCCGGCGGTCCGGACACCGAGAAGCTCGTCGACGCGTCCGTGCTCGAGGCGCTCGGCCCGGAGGGCTACCTCGTCAACGTCGCCCGCGGCTCGGTCGTGGACGAGGACGCGCTGGTCGCCGCCCTGGAGGCGGGCCGCCTCGCCGGTGCCGGACTCGACGTGTTCGCTCACGAGCCGCACGTCCCCGACGCCCTGCTCAGCCGTGACGACGTGGTGCTGCTGCCCCACGTCGGCAGCGCCACCACCCAGACCCGCGAGGCGATGGGGAGGCTCGTGCTGGACAACGTCGACGCCTTCCTCGAGCGGGGCGAGCTGGTCACTCCGGTCGGCTGACGACCTCACCGCTCCTCCTCACCCGCGTCGATCGTCGCGTTCTGGCCGTGGTCGTCGCGCGTGGCGACTAGGATGACGTGCGGGCGAGGAGGGGTTGTGGACCAGACGGTCGAGGGTGCTGCGGGTGTTCCCCCGTGGGTCGACGAGCAGACCCGACAGCACCTCGAGGTGCTGGTCCAGGCCGTCACCGGACTGGCCGGGTTCGAGCAGTCCTCCCTCACGCTGCGCCGCGACGGGCTCTTCCAGGTCATCGCGGCCGCCGGGGTGTCCGACGGCTTCGTCGGCACGCTGATGCCCGCCTCCTCCCTCGAGGACGAGCTCGCCACCGCGGACGAGTGGGGGGTCTGGCGCTTCGTCCCGCACGAGCGTGCCAGCGCGGAAGCCCTCCACTACAGCCACATCCCGGACGCCACCCTGATCGAGGGTGACGACGCATGGCACCCGCTCGACCTGCTGGCCGCTCCGCTCCTGGACGACGAGGGTCGACTTCGCGGGGTGCTCTCGGTCGACAGCCCGCGCGACGGGCGACTGCCGGGACCCGACCAGCTGGCCGTGCTGACCCAGTACGCCGGCGTCGCCCGCACGCTGGTCCTGCTGGCGCTCGAGCGCGAGGAGCTCGCCGAGCGCGTGCGGATGGCCGACGAGGCGCGCGAGATCGTGCGTCGCGCCCTCGGCGAGCCGTCGCTCGACCTGGTCGTCAAGGCGTGCCGCTCGACGGTCGTCACCTGCTTCGGTGCGGTCGGCATGTGGCTCACGGCCTTCGACGAGCACGGCGGCACGTCCACCACGTCCTACGCCATCGACACCGACGTCGAGCCGACCCCTCCCGAGTTCGACGCGGTGGTGATCGGTCTGGCCCACCGCTACTGGACCGACCAGTACGTCGCCCACTTCTCCCGCGACCGCTGCGAGCAACCCGGCCTGCTGCCGGCCGACGCCGACCGCATGCTGGCCTACCTCGACGACCTCGGCATCGGATCTGTCCTGTTCGTGCCGCTGGGCGCCGGGCCGGAGTGTCTGGGGTTCCTGATCCTGACCCGGGTCAGCGACACGCCCGTGTGGACCGCGACGGAGCGCAGCGCGGCGCTCGACATCGGTCGTGACCTGGGCCGCGCCGTGGCCAACGCCCGCCAGATCGAGAGCGAGCGTGCTGTCGCCGACCGGCTGCGCGAGCTCGACGCCTACCGGAGGCAGATCATCAACACGCTGGGCCACGAGCTGCGCACCCCCCTCTTCTCGATGACCGCCAACCTGGAGCTGCTCGACGTCGACGCGCTCAGCGACGACGACCGGCGCTCGGTGGCCGCCGCCGGCCGGGGTGCGGCCCGGATGCAGGACGTCATCGAGGACCTCCTCGCCATGGCCCAGGTCGCGGATCCCTTCCACGAGTTCCATCCCGAGCCGGTCGACCTGCGGCAGGTCCTGCTCGACGTCGCCGAGGAGTGCCGACCCCTCGCATCGGCGAAGACGCAGCAGTGCGTCGTCGACGTACCCGAGGATCCGGTGCTGGTCGCGGGTCGTCCCGAGGAGCTGCACCGGATGCTGGCCAACCTCGCGAGCAACGCGATCAAGTACTCCGACGACGGCACCCGCATCGACGTCCACCTCGTCCGCGACGACGACTCCGCGATCGTCAGCTTCACCGACGCGGGCATCGGCATCTCCGAGGCCGACCAGGCCCAGCTGTTCCGGGAGTTCTTCCGCTCCACCAACCCCGACGCGCTCGCACGTCCCGGCACCGGCCTCGGGCTGGCGATCGTGGACCGCATCGTCAGGCGGCACTCCGGTCGCGTCGACCTGACGTCGGAGCTCGGCCGCGGCACGACGGCGACCGTCGCACTGCCGCTGCTGGATCGCGCTCAGGTCACGGTCGAGGCCGTCTGATCCTCCCGAGGGCCCCACGACATCGTCGTGGAGCTCGCGTTCCACCGGACGGCTCGCGAACTCCACGATCTGTCTGGGTCAGCTGTCCGGGTCGGCTGTCCGGGTCAGCTGTCCGGCGCCCTGTCGTAGCCCTCGCGATAGCTCGCTCGCGTCGGCGCCCAACCGGTCGACCGCAGCCGGGCGTTGGAGAGTCGCTTGCCGTGCCCGAGAGCGCGGTCGGCCGCCGGGGGACCGGCCACGTCGAGCAGTCGGGCGAGGTGGGCCGCCACGTCGCCCATCTGTGCGGGCTCGTCGTCGGTGCCGATGTAGAGCCGCTCGGGCTCCGCGGTCATCGTCAGGAGGTGCACCACCGCGGCGGCGGCGTCCTCGCGATGGATGCGGTTGGTCCACCGGTGGGCGTCCTCGACCCGCCCCTCGCGCACCAGGCCGAGCAGCCGCGTGCTGCTGCCGCCGTAGAGCCCCGACAGGCGCAGGACGGTGCCGTGGGGGATTCGCTCGTGGAAGGCCTCCTCCGCGGCAACCAGCATCCGGCCGGGTCCGTCGGCGGGCGCGGTCGCGGCCGTCTCGTCCTCCAGCGACGGCCGGTCCCGGCTGCCGTGGACGGCGGTCGACGACACGAGCACGGCTCGGTCGGGGGCGAGCTCCAGCGCGTCGAGCGCGCGCGCCATCCCCTCGACGTACGTCGCTCGGTAGGCCTCCTCGGTCCTGGGGCGGGCGGTGAGGGCGACCGCCACCAGGCGCGGGCGCAGGCCGGCCAGGTCCGGCGCCTGGGAGGTCAGGTCGACGGACCGTCCGTGCAGCGGTGCCGGGACCCGGTCGGCGTTGCGTCGCAGGGCCAGCACGTCGTGCCCGCGATCGGCCAGCCGCAGCCCGACCGCGGCGCCGAGGTCACCGCAGCCGATGAGGAGCACGTCGGGGGTCACGGGACCGAACCTACCGACCATGGCCGTCGCCCGACGAGCAGTTCGAATGGCGATGCCCTGAGCGCGTCACTCCGTCGAATATCACAAGAGCCCCACCGAGCCTCGGAGGTCAGCCGGCGGTGCGCCGAGCGGTTCCACCGCTCGGCGCGCTGAGCGCTTCCACCGGCGGGTCGTAGCAGGCCATCAACAGGGCCAGGTCGTCGTCGAGGGCATGACCCGCGGCCTGCTGGACCGACTCCAGCAATCCGTCGAGTGCAGTGTCGAAGTCGGCCTCCGCGACCCGCGCGAAGTACGGAGCAGGATCGATGAAGGTCCCGTCGGGAGCCCGGGCTTCGATCAGTCCGTCGGTGAAGAGCAGCAGGCGGTCACCCGGCGTCAGCGTGCCGCGCACGAGCACCGGGGCCACTCCCAGGCCCAGGGGTGGTTCGTGGTCGAGGGCGATCGTGCGGACGCCGCCCGCCGCGCCCAGCAGGACCGGCGCCGGGTGACCGCACGAGACGATCTCGAAGCGACCGTCGTGCCGGATGTCGACGAGCAGACCGGTCACGAAGTCCTCGTCGTCGGGCAGGTAGGGCCGGATGCGCCGGTCGATCTCCCGTGCCACCTGCGCGACGTCCCCCTCGCCGGCGGCGGCGGCGCGGAACTCGCCCAGCACCACGGTCGCGGTGCGGACCGCCGCGAGACCCTTGCCCCGCACGTCGCCCACCATCAGGCGTACGGACGACGGCCCGCGCACGACCTCGTAGAGATCGCCCCCGACCTTCGCCTCCAGCGCCGCCGACAGGTAGCGGGCCGACAGCGTGACCGGTCCGATGCGGGCGGGGGGCGGTGCGAGGATGGCACGCTGCGCGGCCTCGGCCACCAGCGTCACGCCCGCCAGGAGCTCGGACTGCTGCTCGAAGGTCGCCGCCGTCTCGAGCGCGACCGCCACCCGGTCCGCGACGGCCTCGAGGAACTCGACGTCATCCTCGTCGTAGCGTCGCCCCGACTCGCTGTGGATGAGGGTGAGCGCACCGATGACACCGGTGCGGCCCGTGAGCCGCACGATGATGGCGCTGGTGAGGCCCAGCCGCTTCAGGATCGCGAGGTGCTCGGCGCTGGTGGCCGCCGTCTCGAGGAGCTCCGCCGGGATGAACGGGTAGAGCTCGCTGCGCCCCGTCCGAATGACCTGGGCGGCACCTGTCGTGGCGTCCATGCGGGTGGGGAAGTCCTCCACGACGGACAGGGCCCACCTGGTGGTCGCGGGGTCGCGGTGGGTGATCGACACCGTCACGAGCCGCCCCTCGCGCAGGAGCTGCAGGGAGCACCAGTCCGCGAAGCGGGGCACGAGGAGCCGGCTGCACTCCGCCAGAGTGGCGTCCAGGTCCAGGCTGCGCGACAGGCTCATCGACGCCTCGGACAGCAGCGCCGTGCGTTGCACCGCCGCGTCGCTCGCCTGGAGATCGGCGGCCCGCAGCACCGCGCGGGTCAGCGCACCTGCCAGGGAGTGCAGGAAGCCGTCCTCCCGCTCGGTGAAGAGGTGTGGAGGGAAGACGATGGCGAGCAACCCGTAGGTCGCTCCGTCGCGTTGCAGCGGGAGCAGGTGGAGGCTGCGGTCGGTGGAGTAGTAGCCGGCGAGGTCGGGGAAGGCCTCCACGATCTCCGACAGCGACCGGTAGTGGATGTCCGTGCCCTCCCGCACCGCCACGGCTCCGGGCAGGTCGCTGGACAGGGGGATCTCCTGGTACTGGTCGGCACCGCCGTCGGTGCGGCCGCGCCAGGTGAGCGTCCGCAGCACGTCGTCGGCGTCGAGCGTGAGCACCATCGCCGACGTGGCGCCCAACGTGCTCATGGCGTTGCCGACGAAGCCGTCTGCGACCTCCGTGACGGTCCGGGCGCCGATGAGCTCGACCGCCAGCGCGTCCAGGACACGCTGCGCCAGCCCGGTGGTGCGGACGAGGCGCTCGCGACTGCGCTGGTTGACCCTGGCAGCGCGGAGCGCGAGTCCGCAGATGAGCACGCACGCCAGGAAGCGGAGTGACCAGTCGCGCTCCCCGAGGTTGTGGTTCCACGCACCCGACGCGACAGACATCGCGACCGCCGCAGCGGCGACACCCGCCGTCCGCCGGGCGTCTGCGTTGATCGCGGTGAGGACGGCGGCTCCGGCGAACGCGCCGTTGATCTGTCGCTCCAGCGTGAGGTCGACCGCCACCATCGCCGCGAGCAGCAGGACGCCGGGCAGCCACGTCGGGACGCCCGCCGTGACGCGTGCCCAGGTCGATGCCGCCACGATTCCTCAGCTCTCCAGGCGCCCGGACCGGGGACGGGCCGTGGCGCGACCAGCAGGCGCTCGTCGCGCACAGAGTAGGTGGGTCATCGGGCGTGTTGCCAGCATTTCGGCCGCCGCGTCAGCTGGCGTCACCCATAGAGGTGCTGGCGCCGCAGGAACGCGTCGACCTCGGCTGCGGTCGGTGCCGACTCGGGCCCGCGCCGGGTGACCTTGATGGCCGCAGCGGCATTGGCCCGCCGACAGCCCTCCACCCACGGCGTACCTGCGGCGACCTCGGCCAGCAGCGCGCCGGTGTGGGTGTCACCCGCGCCGTTGGTGTCGAGCGGCTTCTGCGGGAAGCCGGGCACGTCGGTCGTCTCCCCGTCTGCGTGCACCGCGCACCCCTCGGGGCCGTCGCGGACGATGACGACCGCGTCGCCGCGCAGCAGTGGGGCGATCGCCGAGGTCAGGTCGGCCAGGTCGTGCGGCGCCTGCGCGCCCACCCGACGCAGCAGGTCCTCGGCCTCCTCGGCGTTGCTGGACCAGACATCGGTGAGCGCCAGCATCGCCGAGCGCACGTCCGCGGGCAGCCCGGCGAACGCCGCTCCCGGATCCAGTACGACGACCACGTCGCGGTGGAGGGTCGGCAGCCACGCCAGCAGGGGCTCGCGCGTGCTCGGCAGCGCCAGCGAGAAACCGGTGACGCACACCAGGTCCCCCGTCTGCGGCGACGAGGCGGAGAGCGACCCGACGCTGATGTCGCGCTCGGCGCCGAGCGTGGTGACGAACGTGCGCTCGGCGCTCGGCTCGACCATCACCACGCAGATGCCGGTGTCGCGCTCGGTCACGGGCGGAGCGGAGACCCCGATGCCCTCGCCCTCCAGGGCTGCTCTGACCAGGTCGCCGTGCGGGCCGGTGCCGTGGGCGCCGGCGTGGACGCACGCCGCGCCGAAGCGGGCAGCGGCCACCAGCACGGTCACCGCCCCACCGGCGTAGTCGGTCGCCGTCGTCGCCATCACGTTCTGGCCGCGCGCGGGGAGGTCGGGGACCTCGACGACCACGTCGACGAGCGCCTGGCCGGTGTGGATGACCCGGGCGGCGCGAGGGTTCATCCCAGCACCTCGTCCGTCGTCGCCAGGGTGATCTGGGGCGGGTAGAGGGCCATCACGTCCATCGCGGCCCGGTGGTTGTCCGGGGTGGAGCCGGCGCACGCGTCGGTGACGACGGTGACCGTCGCCCCCGCGTCCGCCGCGGCCAGCGCGGTCGAGATGACGCAGCAGTCCGTCGAGACGCCGACGAGGACCAGTCGAGGCGTCGCTCCGGTGCGCGCCTCGAGCTCGGCGCCCCACTTGCCGAACCTCGGCACCGACACGACCCGGGCCCCGGGCCCGGTCGCGAGCCCGGCGAGCTCCGGCACCAGCTCGAGCAGCGCGTCGTCCTGCGGCACGTCGGCGAAGGGCCAGGCCCTCAGGTAGGCCTCCCAGCTGCCTCGCGGATCTGGCGGGGGGACCCAGCGCGTGAGGATCGTGCGGTCACCGGCGACGGCAGCGAGGCGTCGTACGGGTTCGACGATCGCGGGGAACATCGGCGAGGCCCACTGGCTCGTCGGGTCGGCGAAGATCCGCTGCGGGTCGATGACGACCAGCCAGGCGTCGGTGCGCATGGGGGCAGCCTGCCAGAGCGCCGCGGCGGTGCAGGCTCGCCTAGGGTCGTGTCCATGGGCGAGCGCGTGGAGCACTACCAGGAGATCTGTGCGGAGCTCGACCTCGAGGAGCTGAGCGTCCTGGTCGTCGCCGGCGCGGCTGTCGAGGACGTGAGGGCGGTCGTGCTCGCGGAGGCGGGGCTCGGGCCCGACGACATCGTCGGCGACGACGAGGTGTCGTTCTACGCCTTCGTCGAGGTGGACGGCGGGGTCCTGGCCATGGAGCCCACCGGTTACGCCGACCCCACGGTCGCGGCCCTGGTGCGCCTCTCGGCGGGTGGCCGCAGCGCCGCCGTCGTGCGGGACAACATCCAGGCCCACCTGCGCTTCGGTGGTGCGCGCGACGGGGTGCTCCTCTTCGACGACGACGAGTTCACCTTCCTCGACGCCGGCGACCGGTCCCGGGTGCCGCAGGAGCTGCGGGCGCTGTTCGACCTGGCCTGGGTCGACGTCGACGCCGAGGACGACGTCGACGCCGAGGACGACGTCGACGCCGAGGACGGGGTCGAGGACGACCAGGGGAACCCGATCGCGGTCGCGCTCGCGATGGCGGAGGCGACCACCGGGGTGGTCCTCACCGTCGACGACTTCGAGCGTCTGATGGATCAGCCCCGCAGCGAGCTCCGACGCGTGCGCACCCTGCGCTATGCCGCCGACTCCCGGCGGGGCGCTGGGGCGGACCGCGATGCGGCGCCGTTGGGTCGGCTTGGGACACTGGAGCCGTGAGCCAGCCCACCGACCAGCGTCCGCCCCAGGTCACCCTCGCGTCGGGCATCATCATGTTCTCCTCGCTGATCGTGCTCGTCAGCGCCTGGGAGCGGATCTCGACGCTCCGATCCCTCGAGACGCAGGAGGGGATCCGGGACTTCATCGCCGAGGCACCGTTCTCCTCCCTCGGCCTCGACGCGGCTGGCGCCTCCGACCTGCTCCGCATCGCCGCCCTGGTCGCGGCCGTCTGCGCCTGCGGCACCGCGATCCTGGGCTGGTACGTCCGCAAGCCCGACCGTTCGGCCCGGCTCGGCCTGTCGATCTTCGCCGTCCCGGTCTTCGTCACCGGACTGGCCGCCGGCGGCCTTGCCGGGTCCTTCGTCGCGGCCGGCGCAGCCATGCTGTGGGTGATGCCGGCCCGTGAGTGGTTCGCCACCGGCAGGTGGACGCCGCCTGCCCCGCCGCGCGAGAGCGACGCCCTCGCACGTCGTACGCCGTTCGGCGGGCGCGGCGGCCAGGCGGGCCGGTCCGCCCGGCCGGACCAGTCGGGCCCGTCCGCGCCGATGGCACCCCCGCCGGCCGACCGACCCTTCGGCGAGCGCCGCCCCGAGAGGTGGTGCGCCGTCCCCACCAGTCCCAGTCGGGGTCCCGGCACGAGCAGCTGCTGCACGCACGCCCCGCCGCCATGGTCGCCGCCTTCGTGATCACCGTGGTGACCGCAGGAGGACTCCTGATGCTGTCGCTGCTGTGGCTCGCGATCGCAGGCCTGTCGCCGGAGTTCCTGCGGAGCGCGGTGGAGCAGCAGCAGCCGGACATCTTCGACGACGGCCTGACCTTAGCGGAGCTGCGCAACACCCTCGTCGCCTTCGCCGTCGCGTTCGTCGTGTGGTCCGTGGTCGCCCTGACGCTCGCGGGCTTCGCGATGGTGCGTCGTGACTGGGCCCGCCGCGGCCTGATGGTCATCGCCGCCTTCAGCGCCGGTGGCTGCCTCGTCTTCGTGACCAGCGCGCCCCTCGTCGTGATCCCGGCCGCTGCAGCGGTCGCGACGGTCGTCTGCCTGCGCCGGATCGAGGTCCGCGAGTGGTTCTCGGCCCCGTCGCACGGCCATGACCAACCGTCGTCATGGTGAGATGGAGCCATGAGCGAGCAGCAGCCGGGTCCCACCCACATGCCCTACGGTCAGTCCGGCAGCGGCGACCCCTACGGACAGCCCAGCCCCTACGGCCAGTCGTCGGCCCACGGAACGGCGCCGCAGCCCTCTGAGCGCCGTCCCGGCACCGTGACCGCAGCGGCGTGGATCACCATCGCCTTCTCGGCCCTCGCCGGCGCGCTCTTCGGGTTCGCCGCGCTCGCCCTGCTGGTCGCGCGCGACCAGGTGATCACCGAGATGGAACGCGTCCCCGACTTCGAGGACGCCAACTTCGACGCGGGCTCCGCCGTCGGCCTGCTGCTCGCGGTGATGCTCGGCCTGGTGGTGTGGTGCGTGGTCGCGATCGTCCTGTCGGTGATGGTGCTGCGCCGCTCCGGCATCGCTCGGATCCTGCTCGTCATCTCGGCGGCGGTCACCGTGGTGGTGTCGTTGATCAGCATCGCCAGCCTCATCTCCGCCCTGCCGCTGATCGCCGCGGTCGCCACGATCGTGCTGCTCTTCACCGGCGGCGCCAGTGCCTGGTTCAACCGCACGGGATCGAGCTCCGGCGGCTCCCCGGGTGGTCCGACCGGCTACCAGGACGATGCCTACGGCAGCCAGCCCTATCCCTCCGGCCACCAGCAGGGTGGCGATCCCTACGGCCAGCAGCCGCCGGGAGCCGACAACCCCTACGGCTACCAGTCTCCGTCCGACGGTGGGTCCGACCACCCGCCGCGGGACTACCCCGACCGCTGACCCGAGCGCGGCTCCACCGTCTCGCTCAGCGCGAGAGGTCGGCGGCGGCCAGGCGCCGCAGGCCCTCGCTGATCGTGTCGGGTCGCTTGCAGAAGGCCCAGCGCACCAGCTGTCGTCCCGCCTGCGTGTCGTCGTAGAACCCCTGCACGGGGATCGCGACCACGCCGGCGCGCTCGGGCAGCGCGAGGCAGAGCTCCAGGCCGTCCGCCCAGCCGAGGTGCGAGATGTCGGTCGTGGCGAAGTAGGTCCCCTCCGGCACTCGCGGGGTCAGGCCGGCGGAGGCGAGTCCTTCGCAGAGCAGGTCGCGTCGTGACTGCAGGTCGCGGGCGAGTGCCGCGGGCCAGTCGGGCTCGTGGTCGAGCGCGTGCGCCACGGCCGGCTGGAGCGGTGAGCCGGAGGTGAAGGTCAGCCACTGCTTGGCCGCCAGCACGGCCTGCACGAGGGGAGCGGGGCCGGTGGCCCAGCCGACCTTCCAGCCGGTGAACGACCAGGACTTGCCCACGCTCGAGAGGGTCAGCGTCCGCTCCCGCATCCCGGGCAGGGTGGCGATCGGGACGTGGCCCTCGCCGGAGCGGGCGTCGTCGAAGACGAGGTGCTCGTAGACCTCGTCGCTCACCACGATCACGTCGTGCGCGATGGCGAGGTCCGCCACCACCTGCAGCTCCTCGCGGGTCAGGACGGTGCCGGTCGGGTTGTGCGGGGTGTTGAGCAGGATCGCCTTCGTGCGGTCGGTGACCGCCGCCCGCAGCGCGTCGAGGTCGGGCCGGAAGTCCGGTGCCTGCAACGTCACCGCCCGGCGCCGGGCTCCGCACATGTCGAGCATGGCGACGTAGGAGTCGTAGTAGGGCTCGAGCACCACCACCTCGTCGCCCGGGTCGATCAGGGAGAGGAGGGCGGCCGCGACGGCCTCGGTGCACCCGGTGGTGACGACGACCTCGCGGTCCGGGTCGATGGTGAGGCCGTAGTGGCGCTGCTGGTGGCGCGCGATCGCGGCCCGCAAGGAGGGGATCCCGATCCCCGGGGCGTACTGGTTGGCGCCGTCGCGGAGGGCCGCCCGCGCCGCGTCCACGACGGACGCGGGGCCGTCGACGTCGGGAAACCCCTGACCGAGGTTGACCGCTCCCGTGCGTGCCGCGAGCGCCGACATCTGGCTGAAGACGGTCGGCGGGGTGTGCGCCAGCCGGGTCGCGAGCTGCACGGTGGCAGGAGGCTGGCCGAGCGGTGTGGCGGAGGGCACCCACCCACGCTACCCAGCCTCAGTGGATCAGCGGCCGATAGCCTGAGGACCGTGACCCCCGACGACTCCCTCGCCACCGACATCGACGCCGTCTGCCGCCTCACCGGGGAGTTCACCCTCCGCTCGGGGCAGGTCGCGGACACCTACTTCGACAAGTACCTCTTCGAGGCGCAGCCGGCCCTCCTCGCACGCGTCGCCGCACAGATGGTCGACCTGATGCCCGAGGGCACCGAGCTGCTCGGTGGCCTGGAGCTCGGAGGCGTCCCGATCGCGACGATGGTGAGCGCCAGGACCGGGCTGCCCGCGCTGTTCGTGCGCAAGCAGGCCAAGCAGTACGGCACCGCCAAGCTCGCCGAGGGCCCGGACGTGGCGGGTCGTCGGGTCACCCTCGTCGAGGACGTCATCACCACCGGCGGCGCGGTCCGCGACGCGACGTACGCGCTGCGCGAGCTCGGCGCGATCGTGGAGGTCGTGGTGTGCGCGATCGACCGCTCGCCCGCCGGGGAGGACCCGCTGGCCGACGTCGGCCTGGAGATCCGGCCGGTGCTGACCCGCGCCCAGCTCGACGCCGCCAGCGCCGGCTGACCGGGTCGCGCAGCGACCGGCGTGAGACCCCGTCAGACGTCGCGACCGGTGATGTCGCGGTCGGGACCGCCGTCCTGCGGGCCGATCTCGGCGCCCGGGGCGTTGGTGCGCCTGTGACGCCACCACTCGATGACGATGGGGACCAGCGAGAACGCGACGATCACGATCACGAGCTTGTCGATGCTCTCCCCGAGCGCGGGGAACGCGTCGCCGAGGAAGAAGCCGAGCAGGCAGATCGACAGGACCCAGGCCACGGCGCCCACCAGGCTCCACAGGAAGAAGCGGTGCCGCTCCATCCGGGTCACGCCGGCGACGACCGTGATGTAGGTGCGCACGAACGGCACGAACCGGCCGATCACGAGGGCCTTGTTGCCGTGGTGGTCGAAGAACGCGGTCGTCTGGTCGAAGTACTTGCGCTTGATGATGCGACCGTCGCGCTCGTAGAGCGGCTTGCCGACCGCGCGTCCGATCTCGTAGCCGACGACGTTGCCCAGGAAGGCCGCCGCTGTCAGCGCCAGCATCGCGATCAGCAGCTCGACGAAGGGCGCACCGGGGAAGAGGTCGAGCTGGCCGGTCGCGATGAACAGGCCCAGCGCGAAGAGCAGGGTGTCGCCGGGCAGGATCGGGAAGAACAGCCCGCACTCCACGAACACGATGACCAGCGAGATCCAGAACAGCTCGGCGCCGAAGCGGTCGAGCAACCAGTTGGGGTCCATCCACTCGATGCCGAGCAGCATGGGGAGAAGGGTCGTCTGGATCCCGTCGAGTGCGCGCACGCGCGCAACCCTAACGAGCGAACCTTAGGGTTCACGCATGCACGAGGACGAGCGGGCGCCCTACGACCCGATGCCGCACGGTCCCCCCGAGGTCGGGCTCGGGCCGTGGGAGGGGCCGTGGCCCGAGGGCGCGCAGTGGGACGTCGAGCTGCTGCGTGACGGCGACCGTCGCAACGTCGTCGACCGCTACCGCTACTGGACGATGGCGGCGATCGTCGCCGACCTCGACACCCGTCGCCACGGGTTCCACGTCGCCATCGAGAACTGGCAGCACGACTTCAACATCGGCACCATCGTGCGCACGGCCAACGCCTTCCTCGCCGCGGAGGTCCACATCGTCGGCAACCGGCGGTGGAACCGTCGGGGCGCCATGGTCACCGACCGCTACCAGCACGTCCGCCACCATACCGACGTGGCCGGCCTCGCGGCGTACCTCCACGCCATCCCGGCGGAGTCGGGCGGCCCGGTGCGCCTGCTCGGCATCGACAACCTGCCCGGGTCGCTGCACCTCGAGACGATGGACGTGGCGCGGAGCGTGTGCTTCCTGCTCGGACAGGAGGGTCCCGGTCTGTCCGCGTCGGCGCGCGAGGTCTGCGACGGCACCTTCTCGATCGCGCAGTTCGGCTCGACGCGGTCGATCAACGCCAGCTCCGCGGCAGCGATCGCGATGCACAGCTGGATCAGGCGCTACGCCGACCTGTCCGGCGCGGACGCCTGGCGCGGCTGACGCGGCAGGACCCGGGATGTCCCCACTGCACCCCGGATCCCGGCACGGGTCATCGGGTCCTCGGCGTCAACATAGACCTGACGACGGGGCGAAGCCACATCTGCGGGTCGGTAGCCACTAGGGTGGCAGCGCCTGAACGACTGCCTCCGAGGAGAAACCTGATGCCCATCGCCACCCCCGAGGTGTACGCGCAGATGCTGGACGCCGCGAAGGACAAGTCCTTCGCCTACCCGGCCATCAACGTGTCGTCCTCCCAGACCCTCCACGCCGCGCTGAAGGGCTTCGCCGACGCCGGCTCCGACGGCATCGTCCAGGTCTCCACCGGCGGCGCCGAATATCTCTCCGGTGCCTCGATCAAGGACATGGTCACCGGCTCGGTCGCCTTCGCTGCCTACGCCGCCGAGGTCGCGAAGAACTACCCCGTCAACATCGCGCTGCACACCGACCACTGCCCCCAGGGCAAGCTCGACGGTTTCGTGCGCCCGCTGCTCGACATCTCGGCCGAGCGGGTCGCTCGCGGCGAGCTGCCGCTGTTCCAGTCGCACATGTGGGACGGCTCGTCGGTGCCGCTCGAGGAGAACCTGCAGATCGCCGAGGAGCTGCTCGCCAAGTGCGCCGCGGCCCACATCATCCTCGAGATCGAGGTCGGGGTCGTCGGCGGCGAGGAGGACGGGGTCGACAACGAGATCAACGACCAGCTCTACACCACCCCCGAGGACGCCATCGCGACGGTGAAGGCCCTCGGCGCCGGCGACCGCGGCCGCTACATGACCGCCCTCACCTTCGGCAACGTGCACGGCGTCTACAAGCCCGGCAACGTCAAGCTGCGCCCGGAGATCCTCAAGGCCGCCCAGGAGGCCGCGGCCGCCGAGCTCGGCCTGGGCTCGGATGCGCGTCCCTTCGACCTCGTCTTCCACGGCGGCTCGGGTTCGACCGCCCAGGAGATCAGCGACGCGGTGGACTTCGGCGTCATCAAGATGAACGTCGACACCGACACCCAGTACGCCTTCACCCGCCCCGTCGCGGCCCACATGCTGGCCAACTTCGAGGGCGTCCTG
Organism: uncultured Actinomycetota bacterium; assembly: GCA_963806925.1. GTDB lineage: Bacteria > Actinomycetota > Actinomycetes > Propionibacteriales > Nocardioidaceae > Nocardioides. The sequence continues at coordinate 453,819 of CAWEAI010000014.1, forward strand.
AAGATCGACGGCGAGGTCGGCAACAAGAAGCTCTACGACCCCCGCGCCTGGGGCAAGGCAGCCGAGGGCGGCATGGCTGCTCGCATCGTCGAGGCGTGCGAGAACCTCCGCTCGGCCGGCACCTCGCTGGCCGGCTGAGCCTCCGCCCTCCGCGTACGCCCTAGCGCGGCGCCGTGTTGCCCGCGACGTCGTCCGGCTCCGCGTGGGTCTCGTCGTGGCTCGGGTGCTCCGCGAGGTCCTTCTGCACCCGTGGGTCGTCGGCGTCGGCGAAGTAATCGAACGGGATCGTCTCGTCCTTGCCGTTGGAGACCTTCATGGCGTTGAGGACGGCGCTGATCACGACCGCCAGGACCACGTTGATCACGAACGCCGTGACGGCGATGTAGCCCATCTTCTCCAGGCCGGGGATGAGCCCGAGGGAGCCGCCGAAGCGGTTGCCGGTGACCGGGTTGACGACCTGGTAGGCCTCGACCGTGCCGTAGACGATGCCGACCGCCCAGCCGACGAGCAGCCCGTAGCGGTGGAACCAGCGGGTGAAGAGGCTGAACACGATCGCCGGGAAGGTCTGCATCATCCAGATGCCGCCGAGGAGCTGGAAGTTGATCGCGTTCTGCTTGTCGAGGGTCAGCACGAAGATCAGCGCGAACGCCTTCACGAGCAGCGACATCAGCTTGGAGACCTTGGCCTCCTGTGCCGGGGTGGCGTCCTTCTTGAGCCACTCCTTGTAGATGTTGCGGCTGAAGGTGTTGGCCGCGGCGATCGACATGATCGCGGCCGGCACGAGCGCGCCGATCGCGATCGCGGCGAAGGCGACGCCGGCGAACCAGGCCGGGAACATGTCCTCGAACAGCTGCGGGATGACCAGCTGCGCGTTGGCCTCGCCGTCGAGGCCGATCGGCTGCGTCCCCGCGGCGATCGCCACCCACCCGAGAAGGGCGAGCAGACCCAGCACGAAGCTGTACGCCGGCAGGATCGCGGCGTTGCGGCGCACCACGTTGCGGGTGTTGGAGGAGAGCGAGGCGGTGATGGAGTGCGGATACATGAAGAGCGCCATCGCCGAGCCGAGCGCCAGCGTGGCGTAGGCCCAGAAGGCGGGGGAGCCGGGGATGAACGAGGACGACTGCGGGAGACCGGCCTCCGCGGCGGCGACGTTGTTGGCGTCCATCTTGTCCTGGGCAGCACCGAAGATCGCCTCCCAGCCACCGACCTGACCGGGCAGGTAGATGACCGCGACGATGATCACGAGGTAGATCAGGATGTCCTTGACGAAGGCGATGACCGCGGGGGCGCGCAGGCCGCTGGAGTAGGTGTAGGCCGCCAGCAGGGCGAAGGCGATGAAGAGCGGGGCGTCCTTCGCGATGATGTTGTCGCCACCGCCGAGCCCGGCCACCTCGAGCACCGCCTGGATGCCGACGAGCTGGAGCGCGATGTAGGGCATGGTCGCGACGAACCCGGTGACCGCGACGGCCAGCGACAGCACCCGGTCGTCGTACCTCCCACGGACGAAGTCGGCAGTCGTGACGTAGCCGTGCCGGTGGCTCACCGACCACAGCCGCGCCATGAAGATGAAGATGATCGGGTAGAGGATGATCGTGTAGGGAACGGCGAAGAAGCCGGCGACGGCACCGGTCGCGAACATGGCTGCGGGCACCGCGACGAACGTGTAGGCCGTGTAGAGGTCGCCGCCGAGCAGGAACCAGGTGATCCAGGTGCCGAACTTGCGACCGCCCAGGCCCCACTCGTCGAGGGAGTCCATGTTGTCCGAGCGCAGGAAGCGACTGGCCATGAAGCCGGCGATCGTGACGGCCGCGAAGAGCACGAGCAGGACGGCGAGCGCGACGCCGTTGACACCGGTGGTGTCGGTCGCGAGGACGCTGAGCTGGGGCGTCATCGGTCCTCACCCACCTTGTGGCTGGTCAGTCCGCGGGCCGAGAGCGTGAGCCGGTAGGCCGTCCACGTCAGTGCCGAGCAGAGGAAGACCCAGAGGAACTGGTACCAGAAGAAGAACGGGAAGCCGAAGAGCCTGGGCTCGATCTTCGCGTAGTGCGGCACCCAGAGGAGGACGACGATCGGGATCACCAGGAGGACCCCGGCGAGGGCCATCTTGGTCTTGTCGGTCGGGGGCGGGCCCTGCTCGGGGCGCGACGGTGGCGGTGTGTTCCCGGAATTCATGCGCGCGACCCTACTCGCGCCGTGACGGGTGTCACGTCCACGCGCGCCGCACCGGCGCGGCCAGCGGTCGGTCCCAGGCGACGAACGGTCAGCCGAGCAGCTCGTCCGCCGCGGTCCGGCTGGAGTCGCGCAGGAAGCTCGAGCAGCGCTCCCACTCGTCGGCCTCCCCGATCGCGCGGGCACTCAGGGCCAGCAGCGCGAGGGCGGTCAGGAAGCCGCGGTTGGGCTCGTGCTCCCACGGCACCGGGCCGTGGCCCTTCCACCCGTTGCGGCGCAGCATGTCGAGCGAGCGGTGGTAGCCGACGCGCGCGTAGGCGTAGACCGTGACGTCGTCGGCGCCCTCGTCGCGCGCCTGGGTGGCCAGGGCGGCCCACGCGGCGGGCGACGCCGGGCGACGACGTACGACGTCCGCGGGCGCCTCGCCCGCGCTCAGCTCGGCGGCGGCCGGGTCGACCGGCAGGTGGGTGGGCGGGGGACCGGCCATCAGGTCAATGTGGGACATGGCGCTCAGCCTGTCACGTCGCTGCGACAGCCTCGTCGCGTGGCGGCCCGGCGCCCAGCAGCCGGCGTACCGTGGCAGGGCCCAGCGCCAGCACCAGGGTGGGGAGACGCGGACCGCGCTCGGCGTCGACGAGCAGCTGGTAGAGGAGGCGGAAGAAGTCCTTCTGGTCCGCCTTGACCTGGTCGGTCGGCGCGTCGTCGAAGCCGAGGCCGCGGGCGACCTTGGGCACGCCGTAGACCACGGCGGTGACGGCGTCGAGGTCGGCCTCGGCGGGCAGGCGGTCGAGGAAGATCCGCAGCCACAGCTCCTCGTCCTCGGTGAGCGAGGCGAGTCGATCGCCGTCCGGCGCCTCGCGCACCGTGGTGCGTTCGGCCGCGGGCACGTGCTCGACCGTCCACTGCATGGCCTTCGACAGCCGGGGCTCGAGGTCGGCGACGGAGTCGTGGGGGAAGCCCGAGGACTCCACGATCCGCGAGATGAGCTCCGCCGAGCCGGCGGTCACGTCGGCGACCGAGGACAGCGTCCGGAACGGCACCGCGACCCGCGAGGTGGGCAGCGGACCGGTCGCAGCCGTCTCGGACGCGCGCTGCCACGCCAGCGTGGCGACGTCGCTCTTCTCGGGGTCCGCGGCCTTGCGGCCGAGGGCGTCCCACTCGTCGTAGAGCCGGACCACCGCGGGGCCGAAGTCGACGTCGAAGGCCTGGGTCGGGGCGCGCCGGACGTAGAGCCAGCGCAGCATCGGCGCCTCGAGGATCCGCAGGGCGTCGACCGCGGTGGGCACGCCCCCCGCCGACGACGACATCTTCTGCACGCCGGCGAACCCGACGAACGCGTAGATCACCCGTGCCGGCGCGCGCCAGTCGAAGATCGAGGAGACGAGCTCGGTGCCGACGGTGTAGGACGAGCCGGGCGTCATGTGGTCCCGGCCGGCGGGCTCGAAGTTGACCTGCTCGAAGGCCCAGCGCATCGGCCAGTCGACCTTCCACACGAGCTTGCCGTCGTTGTCGACCGACAGGTTGGTCGTGGCCTCCAGACCGCAGGAGGTGCAGGTGTAGGACAGCGTGGTGGTGGCGTCGTCGTACGCCGTCGTGGTGACGCTGTCGCGCCCGCACCGCCGGCAGTAGGGGCGGTAGGGGAAGCGGGCGATGGGGGACGCGGTCGCGGCGGCGCCGTCGTCCTCGTTGGCGACCGAGTCGGCGAGGTCGGCGGCCTCCTGCTCGGAGGTGTCCTCGTCGGCGCTCACCTTCCTGGTGCGGTGCCGGGCGAGGACCGACTCGATCTCGTCGCGTCGCGCGACGGCCTCGAGGACCTGTGACCGGTAGGCGCCGGAGGTGTACATCTCGGTCTGCGAGATCTCCTCCATCCTCACTCCCAGCTCGCGGAGCGCGTCCTGCAGCGGCGCCTTGAAGTGCTCGGCCCAGTTGGCGTGGCACTGCCACGGGTCGGGCACCGCGGTGAGGGGCCTCCCGATGTGGTCGGCCCACTCGGCCGGCACGCCGGACGGGACCTTGCGGAAGCGGTCGTAGTCGTCCCAGGAGTGCAGGTGCCGCACCGGGACCCCGCGACGCCTGAGCTCCTCGGCGACGAAGTGGGGAGTGATGAACTCGCGCAGGTTGCCCAGGTGGATCGGACCGCTGGGGGAGGCACCGCTCGCGACGGTCACCAGGTTGCCCTCGCCGGCATGACGTACGGCGTCGTCCGCCGCGCGCGTCACCCAGTCGACGGGATTGCCCCTGCTCTGCCGTTCTCGCGCCATGGGAGCAGGCTAACGCCGGTGGACCCCGGCGTCGGAGCCGTCCCCCGTGGCGGCTCCGACGCGGTGCCCCCTGCGGAGCACGCACGGCCGAAACACCTGCAGCGGCCGTCGTCCCCAGTATGAGTTGGCCGTTGGCTGCCAGCCGGGTCGCGAGTGCCGCTGGCACTAAGGTGCCACCATGCCCGCCGATCCCTCCTCGGTCCTGTCGGCTCTCGGCCTGGACCGTGCCTGTGAGCACCTCTACTTCCGGCTGGTGCCGCTCTCGGGCCACACGGTCGTCGGGGTGGCCAGGCTCGTGCACACCCCTCCCGACACGCTGCTGGCCGACCTGGTGCCGCTGCAGGAGCGGGGCCTGGTCGCGTTGAGCGGGGACCGGCTCGTCGTCCCCCCGCTCGCCGAGGCGATGTCCGAGCTGGTGCTGCGCGAGTCCCGCCGGGCGAGGTCGTCCGCGGAGACGCTGCGTGAGCTGGCCCGCGCGGTCCCCCACCTCGTGGCAGCCGCCACCCGGCCCGACGCCGCCGACGTGAGCGACATCCGGCCGCTGGACGGCGAGCTGAGCTCGGGCGGAGATCCCGTCGAGCTGCTCCACTTCATGCTCAGGACCAGCCGGGGGGACATGCTCTGGCTGCGCCCCGACGCGTGGGCGATGCCCCGGGAGTCGCGGGTGAGCCAGCTGCTGGCCGACGCGATCGCCACCGGTCGTCGCTCCCGCGCCATCTACCCGGTGAGGGCGCTCAGGGAGGCACCTGAGGCGCTTCGCGCACGGTCGCTGATGGGGGAGCAGGTCCGGGTCCTGTCCGAGGTGCCGACCCGGATGTTCATCCTGGGTGCTGCCCATGCCGTGCTGCCCGAGCCGATCGGGTTCACCGACGATCCTCGGGTGCACGTCCGCCAGCGTTCGATCGTCGCCGCGCTGACCCTGTGGTTCGAGCTGCTCTGGTCCCGGGCTGCGCCGGTGCCCGACCTGGAGTCGTCCGGGGCGCGCCCGGACGGACGCCGGTTCCTCCTCGAGCAGCTGATGGCAGGCTCCACCGACGAGATGATCGCTCGCAAGCTGGGCATCAGCCTGCGCACCGTGCGTCGGCGGGTGGCTGACCTGATGTCCGACCTCGGCGTCGACACCCGCTTCCAGGCAGGGGTCGAGGCAGTCCGACGCGGCTGGCTCTGACGCCGTACGCCGGAGGACCAGGCCAGTGTCAGCAGTGTCAGGGTCAGGGCAGGATCATGGAGTAGGCGGCGGGCTCGAGGTGCCAGCTGCGGCTGCGCTCGGGGCCCGAGATCTCGCCGTCCGCGGACAACCAGAACTCGTCTCCGCTGACCGTGACGGTCCTGCCGCGCAGGGTCGTCACGTCGTCGCGCTCGTCGTGGTCGCCCGTGCGGAGACGGGCGACATAGCCGAGCTTCGCCAGCGGGGAGACCGCGCGACTGATCATCACGTCGAGCAGCCCGTCCTCGGTGTCGGCGTCCGGGTTGAGCTCGGTGCCACCGCCCACGTTGCTGCCGTTGCCGATCGCGACCATCAGCACGGGCCGACTGACGTCGTTGACGACGGTGCCGTCGATCTCGACGCGCATGCGCCAGCTCGGCGGCTGGAAGGCAGACAGGAGGGCGCCGATCGGATAGCCGAGCTTGCCCAGGTTGACCTTGCCGACGCCGATGGAGCCGAGCCTGCTCTTCCACGTGTGGCCCTTGCGACTGGCCTGCGCGCCGACGCCGACGTGGACGTTGTTGACCACGATGCTGCCGGTCTCGTCGACCAGCAGGTCGACCGGACGCGCCTCGCCCGTCAGCACGAGCCGGGCCGCTGCCTCGATGTCGAGCGGGATCTCGTTGCCGCGGGCGAAGTCGTTGCCGGTGCCCATCGGCAGGAGGGCGAGGGTCGAGCCGGACAGCTCGTGGCGACGGTAGAGGGCCTTGACCACGGCGTGCATGCTCCCGTCGCCGCCTGCCACCACGACCGTACGGCCTCCGGCGCGGTGCAGCACGCCGTCGAGCTCGCCGGGATTCGTGGTCCGCGCGACCTCGACGGAGGCACCCTCGCGCAGCACGCCGAGGGCGGCGTCGAGACGCTCCGCGTCGGACGTGCCGGCGTCGGCATTGGTGATCACCAGCAAGGACCGCACGACGCGGACCCTAGCCCACGGTGCGGTAACGTGACTGCGCAAGAGCCCCGACGCCTGCTGTCCCGGGGTCTCTTGCATGTCACCGACTCTTGACCTTCGAGGAGGGCTGCATGCCTGGGATCGTCGTGCTCGGCGCCCAGTGGGGCGACGAGGGCAAGGGCAAGGCCACCGACCAGCTGGCCACCACGGACCCCATCGACTTCGTGGTGCGCACGAGCGGGGGCCACAACGCCGGCCACACCATCGTGATCAACGGCGAGAAGTACGCCACCCACCTGCTGCCCAGCGGCATCCTGACCCCCGGCGCCACGTCGGTCATCGCCAACGGCGTGGTCGTGTCGCCCGAGGCGCTCTTCCGCGAGCTGGACGGGCTGCTGGCCCGCGGTGTCGAGGTCGCCGACCTCAAGGTCAGCGCCAACGCGCACGTGATCGCCAGCTATCACGCGACCATCGACAAGGTGACCGAGCGCTTCCTCGGCAAGAACCAGATCGGCACCACCGGACGAGGCATCGGACCGGCCTACGTCGACAAGATCAACCGCGTCGGCGTGAGGGTCGCGGACCTGTTCGACGAGAAGATCCTGCGGGAGAAGAGCGAGGCGGCCCTCGACGTCCGCAACCACCTGCTCACCAAGGTCTACAACCGTCGCGCCATCGAGGTCGACACCGTGGTCGAGGAGCTCCTCTCCTACGCCGACCGGCTCCGGCCGATGGTGTGCGACACCTCGCTGCTCCTCAACCGCGCGCTCGACGCCGGCCAGACGGTGCTCTTCGAGGGCGCCCAGGCGACGATGCTCGACGTCGACCACGGCACCTATCCGTTCGTCACGTCGTCCAACCCGGTGGCCGGCGGGGTCTGCGTCGGCGCCGGCATCGGCCCCACCCGCATCGACCGGGTGATCGGCGTGATCAAGGCCTACACGACGCGTGTCGGGTCCGGACCCTTCCCGACCGAGCTCTTCGACGAGGACGGCGTCCAGCTGCAGAGGCTCGGCGGCGAGATCGGCGTCTCCACCGGACGCACCCGCCGTTGCGGCTGGTACGACGCCGTGGTCGCCCGCTACGCCAGCCGCGTCAACGGCCTCACCGAGTTCTTCCTGACCAAGCTCGACATCCTCGGTGACTGGGACCGGATCCCGGTCTGCGTCGCCTACGAGATCGACGGTCAGCGGGTCGAGGAGATGCCGATGACCCAGACCGAGCTCCACCACGCGACGCCGATCTACGAGCACTTCGACGGCTGGAGGAGCGACATCTCCGGCTGCCGCACGTTCGAGGAGCTCCCCGCCAACGCGCAGGCCTACGTCCGAGCCCTGGAGAAGATCTCGGGAGCCAGGATCTGGGCGGTCGGGGTGGGTCCCGGGCGCGAGCAGACGGTGGTCGTCCACCCGTGATCGTCCTCGTCGTCGGCTCCGGCGGGCGCGAGCACGCGCTCGCGCTCGCGCTGTCGCACGACGCCGGTGTGCGGGAGGTGCATGCCGCCCCGGGCAACCCGGGCATCGGCGAGATCGCCACCCTGCACGCCGTGGACCCCATGGACGGCCCGGCCGTCGCGGCGCTCGCGACCTCGCTCGCAGCCGATCTCGTGGTCATCGGTCCCGAGGCGCCCCTGGTCGCCGGGGTCTGCGACGCGGTGCGCGACGCCGGGATCCGGTGCTTCGGCCCGTCCGCCGCCGCCGCCCGCCTCGAGGGGTCCAAGGCGTTCGCCAAGCAGGTCATGGCGAGCGCCGGGGTGCCGACGGCCGGATCGCGCACCTGCACGACGCCGGAGGAGACCGGCGCCGCGCTCGACGCCTTCGGGGCGCCCTACGTCGTGAAGGACGATGCGCTGGCGGCAGGCAAGGGCGTGGTGGTCACCAGCGACCGCGCCGAGGCGCTGGCCCATGCGGCGGCGTGCGAGCGGGTCGTGGTCGAGGAGTTCCTCGACGGCCCGGAGTTCTCCCTGTTCGTCCTCTGTGACGGCACGGTCGGGCGCCCGCTGCTGCCTGCGCAGGACTTCAAGCGCATCCACGACGGTGGCCGCGGCCCCAACACCGGCGGGATGGGGTCCTACGCCCCGCTCACCTGGCTGCCCGAGGGCATCGTCGACACCGTGATGGACCAGGTCGTGGCGCCGACGCTTGCCGAGATGCGGCTCCTCGACGCACCCTTCGTCGGCTGCCTCTACGTCGGTCTGGCGCTCACCGCCGAGGGCCCGAAGGTCATCGAGTTCAACGTGCGCTTCGGCGACCCCGACATCCAGCCGGTGCTCGCGCTGCTGGAGTCCCCCCTCGGGGCGCTGCTGCACGGTGCGGCCCGGGGCGACCTGGCGTCCGTGCCGGCCCCGAGCTTCGCCCCGGGCGCCTCGGTGACGGTCGTGATGGCCAGTGCCGGCTATCCCGACGGCGCCCGCTCCGGTGACGTCGTCGTCGGCACCGAGACGTTGACCGCGGAGGGCGACGTCGACGTCGTCCACGCCGGCACCGCCCGTGACGAGTCCGGCCTGGTGACCGCCGGGGGCAGGGTGCTGGCGGTCCGCGCGCGCGGCGCGGACGTCGCCGATGCCCGCGCGAAGGCGTACGAAGGTGTGGCGAGCATCAGCTTCGCGGGCGCGCAGTGGCGCCGCGACATCGCGGCCGAGCCGCTGGGGGTCGTCGAGGGTGCCGCCGCGCGCGAGTGAGGCCGGGGTGCCGGATGAGACAATCAGCGCCGTGAGCGTCCCCAACGTCCTGGCCACCCGCTACGCCGGCGCCGACCTCGCGGCCATCTGGTCGCCCGAGCACAAGATCGTCCTCGAGCGGCAGCTGTGGATCGCGGTGCTCCGTGCGCAGCGCGACCTCGGCATCGACGTCCCGGACGGAGTGGTCGAGGCCTACGAGGCCGTCGTCGACCAGGTCGACCTCGGGTCCATCGCGACCCGCGAGCGGATCACCCGGCACGACGTGAAGGCGCGCATCGAGGAGTTCTCCACGCTCGCCGGCCACGAGCACATCCACAAGGGCATGACGTCGAGGGACCTCACGGAGAACGTCGAGCAGCTGCAGGTGCGGCGCTCGCTCGAGCTCGTGCGCGACCGCGCCGTCGCCGCCCTCGTCCGTCTCGGGCGGCTCGCCGCCGAGCACGAGACCACCGTGATGGCCGGCCGCTCGCACAACGTGGCCGCGCAGGCGACCACCCTGGGCAAGCGCTTCGCGACCATCGCCGACGAGATGCTGATCGGGGTCCAGCGCATCGAGGAGCTGCTCGCCCGCTATCCGCTGCGGGGGATCAAGGGCCCGATGGGGACCTCGCAGGACATGCTCGACCTGCTCGACGGCGACGCCGGCAAGCTCGACGACCTCGAGCGACGGATCGCTTCCCACCTCGGCTTCGAGGAGGTGCTGCTCAGCGTCGGTCAGGTCTATCCGCGCTCGCTCGACTTCGACGTGGTCGCCGCCCTGGTCCAGCTGGTCAGCGGTCCCTCCAACCTCGCCACGACCATCCGTCTGATGGTCGGTCACGAGCTGGTCACCGAGGGCTTCAAGGAGGGTCAGGTCGGTTCCTCGGCGATGCCGCACAAGATGAACACCCGCTCCTCCGAGCGGGTCAACGGGCTCGCGGTCATCCTGCGCGGCCACCTGTCGATGGTGAGCGAGCTGGCCGGCGACCAGTGGAACGAGGGTGACGTCTCCTGCTCGGTGGTGCGCCGCGTCGCGCTGCCCGACGCCTTCTTCGCCACCGACGGCCTCTTCCAGACATTCCTCACCGTCCTCGACGAGTTCGGTGCCTTCCCGGCCGTCATCCAGCGCGAGCTCGACCGCTACCTCCCGTTCCTGACCACCACCAAGGTGCTGATGGCCGCGGTCCGCAACGGCGTGGGCCGCGAGGCGGCGCACGAGGCGATCAAGGAGGCGGCGGTCGGCACCGCGCTCGCGATGCGAGCCGGTCAGGTCGACAACGACGTCTTCGCCAAGCTCGGCGCCGACCAGCGGCTCGGGCTGACCCGCGACCAGATCGAGACCCTCGTCGCCGCCCCGATCGAGTTCACCGGCGCGGCCGTGGCCCAGACCCGCGCGGTCGTCGCCCGGATCGAGGCCCTCGCGGCCCGCCACCCGGACGCAGCGACCTACGTCCCGGGCTCCATCCTCTGACACCAGGAAGGCAGCAGGACGGGCACATGACAGCAGTCCAGGTGAGGGTGACCGGTCGGGTCCAGGGCGTCTCGTTCCGGTGGTACACCCGGGAGCAGGCCGTCAGCCTCGGCGTCGCGGGCTGGGTCCGCAACGAGCCGGACGGCACGGTGCTGCTGCACGCCGAGGGCGACGAGGAGGCCGTCCGCGCCCTCGTGGAGTGGTGCCGCGAGGGGCCGGGGATGGCACGGGTGCACGACGTCGCGGTGATGGACGTGGCCGAGTGCGGCGCGACCTCCTTCGACATCACCGGGTGACCCGCGCGGCGCGACGTGGCCGGGATCTCGCCTCCGTGGGCTCGCCGACATGGACCCGCACGCCCGACACTGGAGCACATGTCCGCCCCCGCCCCCGTCACCGTGTCCGTCACCCGCCACGTCGATCCCTCCCGGTCCAGCGAGATGCTCGCGTGGGTGCAGGCCGGGACGACGCTGGCGGAGAAGTTCGACGGGTTCCTCGGCTCGGGGTGGGTCCGGCCCCACGAGGATTCGGGCGACTGGCACATGCTCTACCGCTTCGCCGACACCGACTCCCTCACCGCCTGGGAGGCGTCCCCGCAGCGCGAGTGGTGGCTCGAGGCCGCGCAGGGTGGGGTGGAGGAGAAGGTCCGCGAGCGGCGTACGGGCATCGAGGGCTGGTTCGACGAGGCGACCTCGGTCGAGTCGCTCAGTGCTGGTCCGACCCCGCCGCCGCGGTGGAAGCAGATGGTCGTGATCTTCCTGGGCTTCTTCCCGCTCAGCCTCGCGGTCAACTACGCCGTGTCCCGCACGCCGCTGGCCGACTGGCCGCTCGTGCCCCGCATCCTCGTGACGATCGTGGTGATGACCCCGCTCATGACCTACGCCGTGCTGCCGTGGGTGACGCGGCGGATGAGCTGGTGGCTGCACCGCTGACGCCCCGACGGCACCACTAGGCTCGGGGCGTGCTGAACATCCCCGCGGCCCCGGCGATCGAGGGCACCACCCACGTCCACTCCGGCAAGGTCCGCGACCTCTACCGCATCGACGCCGGTGAGCACGAGGGTCGGCTGCTGATGGTCGCGAGCGACCGCATCTCCGCCTACGACTTCGTCCTCGACTCCACGATCCCCGACAAGGGCGAGATCCTCACCCGCATGTCGCTGTGGTGGTTCGCCCAGCTCGACGGCGTCGTCGGCAACCACGTCGTGTCCACCGACGTCCCGGCGGCAGTGGCAGGGCGCGCGGTGATCTGCGAGCAGCTCGACATGTTCCCGGTCGAGTGCGTGGCTCGCGGCTACCTGACCGGATCGGGCCTGCGGGAGTACGCCGTCACGGGTGAGGTCTGCGGGATCGTCCTGCCGGCCGGCCTCCAGGACGGCAGCCGGCTGCCCGAGCCGATCTTCACCCCGGCGACCAAGGCGGAGCTCGGCGACCACGACGAGAACGTCGACTACGAGGCGGTCGTGGAGGCCGTCGGCGACGACACCGCCGCGGAGCTGCGGATGCTGACCATGGAGGTCTACGGCAAGGCCCACGGCCTGGCCAGGGAGCGGGGGATCCTGCTCGCCGACACCAAGCTGGAGTTCGGCCGTCGCACCGCCACCGACGGGACCGGCACGACGGTCCTCGCCGACGAGGTCCTCACGCCCGACAGCTCCCGCTTCTGGCCGGCCGACGAGTGGCAGCCGGGCCGCGCGCAGCCGTCGTACGACAAGGACGTCATCCGCAACTGGCTGACCTCGACCGGGTCGGGGTGGGACCGCACGTCCGGCGGCGCGCCCCCGCCGCTGCCGGAGGCTGTCGTCGAGCGCACCCGCGCCCGCTACGTCGAGGCCTTCGAGCGGCTCACCGGGGAGAGGTTCTGACGCCCCGGCGGATCGCGGCGACCGTGGAGCTGCCCGTCGCCGCGGCCGAGGCCTTCCGCTACCTCTGCGACCCACGCAACCGGCCCGAGTGGCAGTCCTCCCTGCGGTCCGTCACGGTGCCGCCCGACGAGGAGCCGCACCTGGGGCAGGCCTGGCGCGAGACGACCGCGGTCGGCGTCCGGCCGCACATGGAGACGACCGAGCTGGTGCCGTTCCGGGTGTGGACCGAGCGTGGCCGCTGGCGCGGCATCACTGCGACGCTGAGCCTCCACTTCGTCGACGTCGTCGGCGGCTGTCGTGTGCGCGCGGACGGCGAGCTCACCGGCACCGGGGTCTGGGCCCTGCCCGCCGGCGTCGCGGGCCTGCTGGCCTCGTCGGCCATCGCCGCCGACCTCCGCAAGGCCGGCCGCGTCCTCGCGGCGCGGACCACGGGCGACGGGTGACGTGCGTCACCACGGCTGAGTAGGTTGGGCTCATGCCGAACCTCTCCTCGCTCCTCGAAGGCTCCGCCCAGGCCAACCCCGACCGTACGGCGGTGGTGCTCGGCGAGACCCGGCTCACCTACGCGCAGGTCGATGCTGCCGCCAGCCAGGTCGCCAACCTGCTCGCGTCGCGCGGGATCGTGCCGGGCGACAAGGTCGCGCTGAGCTGCGCCAACCTGCCCTACTTCCCGATCGTCTACTTCGGCATCCTCAAGGCGGGCGCGGTGGTCGTCCCCCTCAACGTCCTGCTCAAGGGCCGGGAGGTGGCCTACCACCTCGACGACTCGGACGCGAAGGCCTACTTCTGCTTCGAGGGCACCTCGGACCTGCCGATCGGCACCGAGGGACACGCCGGCTTCGAGCAGACCGACGGGTGCGAGCACTTCTTCATGATCACCGTCGACCCGGCCGCGGACTCGCCCGTCGAGGGCACCGAGACCCTGGGCCGGGCGCTCAAGGACCAGGATCCGGTCTTCGAGACGTGCGAGGTCGACGGCGACGACACCGCCGTCATCCTCTACACCTCCGGCACCACCGGTCAGCCCAAGGGCGCCGAGCTCATGCACCGCAACATGATCTCCAACGCGCTCGCCAGCGAAGCGCTCTTCGGCGCCGACTCCGACAACCCCGACACGCTGCTGTGCGTGCTGCCGCTGTTCCACTCCTTCGGCCAGACGGTGATCATGAACGCCGGTTTCGCCTTCGGTGGGACGGTCGTGCTGCTGCCGCGCTTCGAGGCCGGCGCGGCGCTGGCGCTGATGGACAAGGAGGAGGTCACCTTCTTCGCCGGTGTGCCGACGATGTACTGGGGACTGCTCGGCGCGCTGGACGACTCCGGGGTCGACGTGAAGAAGCTGGCCGACACCCTGCGCGTCGCCGCCGCCGGCGGGTCCGCCCTCCCGGTGGAGGTGCACAAGCAGTTCGAGCGCCGCTTCGGCGTCACGATCCTCGAGGGATACGGCCTCTCCGAGACGTCTCCGGTCGCGAGCTTCTCCGTCTGGGGCGAGCCTGCGCGCGTCGGCTCGATCGGCAAGCCGATCCCGGGCGTCGAGATGAAGCTGATCAACCCCGAACCCGACGTCCGCGAGGACGTGGAGGACGGCGAGGACGCCATCGGTGAGATCGCCATCAAGGGCCCCAACATCATGAAGGGCTACTACGGGCGCGCCGACGCCACCGCCGACGCGATCGTGGACGGGTGGTTCCGCTCGGGCGACCTCGGTCGAAAGGACGCCGACGGCTGGTACTACATCGTCGACCGGTCCAAGGACATGATCATCCGGGGCGGCTACAACGTCTATCCCCGGGAGATCGAGGAGGTCCTGCTGACGCACCCCGACGTCTCGCTCGCGGCCGTGATCGGGGTGCCCCACGAGAGCCACGGCGAGGAGATCAAGGCCGTGGTCATCCGCAAGGACGGCGCGAGCCTCACCGAGGACGAGCTCGTCGCGTGGGGCAAGGACCAGATGGCCAGCTACAAGTACCCCCGTGTCGTGGAGTTCGTGGACGCGCTCCCCATGACCGCGACCGGCAAGATCCTCAAGCGCGAGCTGAGCTGATGCGCGCGCTGTCCATCGCGCTCGGAGCGATCATGGTGCTGGTCGGTGCGGTGTGGACCCTGCAGGGCCTCGGCCGCCTCGAGGGCAGTCCCATGACCGACCAGACGATCTGGGCGGTCCTCGGCCCGATCCTCGCCGGCTTCGGCGTCGCCCTGATCGTGGTCGCCGCGCGCCGCAGTGGTCCGACGACCTGAGGGACTCCAGTGCCACGAGCCGGGGAACGGTCGGGCCCGGATCGTCCTCGGGCTGGACCCGACCCTCATCCACCCCGGCCGCTCACTAGAATCGGACACGCCCCCGCCCGCTGTCCCCAGGAGCACCTCGTGGCCCGTTATGTCGTCGATGTCATGCCCAAGCCCGAGATCCTCGACCCTCAGGGGAAGGCGGTCCTCGGTGCCCTGCCGCGGCTGGGTTTCGACGGCGTCACCGACGTACGCCAGGGCAAGCGGTTCGAGGTCGAGCTGGAGGGCGAGCCGAGTGACGCGCTCCTCGAGGAGGTCCGCGAGATGGCGGAGAAGCTCCTGTCCAACCCGGTGATCGAGGACTTCGAGGTGCACGCGCAGGGACACGGGGCATGAAGGTCGGCGTCGTCACCTTTCCCGGCTCCCTCGACGACGTCGACGCGCGCCGCGCGGTGCGCATCGGCGGTCATGAGGCCGTCGCCCTGTGGCACGGTGACGACGACCTCAGGGGAGTCGACGCCGTGGTGCTGCCCGGCGGCTTCTCCTACGGCGACTACCTGCGCTGCGGGGCGATCTCGCGCTTCGCGCCCGTGATGGGTTCGGTCATCGCCGCGGCCGGCGCCGGCATGCCGGTCCTCGGCATCTGCAACGGCTTCCAGATCCTGTGCGAGTCCCACCTGCTGCCCGGTGCACTCACGCGCAACGACCACCGCAGGTTCGCCTGCCGCGACCAGCAGCTCCGCATCGAGCGGGTCGACACCCCGTGGACCTCGGCCTACGCCCCCGGTGCCGAGGTCACCATCGTCCTCAAGAACGGCGAGGGCGGGTTCGTGGCCGACGAGGCCGCGCTCGACCGCCTCGAGGGCGAGGGTCTCGTGGTCGCGCGCTACCTCGGCGCCAACCCCAACGGGTCCCTGCGCGACATCGCCGGCATCTCCAACGAGCGCGGCAACGTCGTGGGCCTGATGCCGCACCCCGAGCACGCCGTGGAGGACCTCACCGGGCCCGGCACCGACGGCCTCGGCTTCTTCACCTCGCTCGTCGAGCAGGCGTTCGCGGGGTGAGTGCACTCACCCCGCGCGGCGTCTTCCGGGGGTGGGCGATCGCGGAGGCCGTCACCTGGGCGCTGCTGCTGACCGGCATGTTCCTCAAGTACGTCACCGGGACGACCGAGCTCGGTGTGCAGGTCTTCGGCATGGTGCACGGCGTGGTCTTCATCGCCTACTGCCTGGTGACCCTCCTCGTGGCGACCGACCAGCGCTGGTCGCCGGGGCGCACCGCGCTCGCCCTGGTGGCGGCCGTGCCGCCCTTCGCGACCCTGTTCTTCGAGAGCTACGCCGACCGCTCGGGGCTGCTGGGTCGGGAGTGGCTCTCGCGCCACGACAGCCCGTCCGCGCGACGCCGTGCGGTGTGCTGGCTGCTGCGCCACCACCGCCTGGCCACCGGTCTGCTCGTGGTGGCCGTCGCCGGACTGACGGGCGTCGCGCTGCTCGTCGGCCCGCCCGCCTGACGGCGGCTGTGCGACCGGACCGCTCAGAGACCTCGCTGCAGCTTGTTCCAGGTCTGCCGGGTCGCGACGCCTGACACCGCGATCCGCAGGCGTGACTGGTAGGCGCGCAGCGCGGACTCGGTCTTGGCGTCGAAGACCCCGCTCGCGCGGAACCGGCCGGCGCCGGCAGCGTTGAGCGCCCGCTGGAGGCGGTGGACCGACTCGTCGACCGACCCGCGCTTGAGTGTCGTACGCGCCCCGGCGGACAGGAGTGCGGTCCAGTGCCGCTTCTCGAAGGTGCTCGTGGGGGTGAACCTGCGACCGGCCTGCCAGGCGCGGGCGGCGGCGATGGTGGCGGGGTCGTAGGACCCGTTGATCGCTCCGGAGTAGGTGCCCTGCTCGGTCAGCAGGCACTGCAGCACCTTCACGCGAGTGGTCTTCGCCGCGGCAGGGGAGAGCGAGGGGTACTTCCAGAAGCCGAGTCGGGTGCCGGGGCAGCGACCCTCGGGGCGGGCCACCGAGCCGGCGCCGAGATCGAGGAAGTTGCTGTCGATGTTGATCGTCACGCCGCCCCACGTCTCGTTGTGGCCGCCGAGGTACTGCTTCATCCGGCCGCCGGGGCGCCACCCGTCCTCGGGGATGTAGGTCGTCGAGGTGTTGGCGGCGCCGTCCCAGCGGGCGATCCAGATGCGGTCGGGGAGGGCGAACTGGCCCGGGCGCAGCACCCGGGCGTCGTCGAGCATCGTGATGCCCGAGCTCGCGCTGGAGTAGAAGCCGGCGACGAAGCCGAGCGCCTTGATGCGGGTGACCCAGCTCGACACGAAGACCAGCGCTGACTCCCGGCAGGCGGTGTTGGTGAGGTCGAAGCCCTCGAGGTCGTACCAGATCGTGCTGCCCGGCCCGATGCCGTACGACATCGCGTCGGCGGCGTTGGCCTCGGCCTCGGTCGCGCCCTGGGCTGCCGCCCTGGCATAGCCGCCCGCGGGGGCGGGGGAGATGGTGAAGTCGTCGGAGTAGCGCGGGAAGCGCGGCTGGCAGGACGCCTGGGGACCGAGCGCGATGGGGAGCAGGCGCCAGCCGCGGGCGACCTGGGTGGCGACCCAGGTGGGGCTCAGGTTGGGCTGCGAGCGGCAGGCGCGCGAGTCGCCGGAGATGTAGATGCCGACCGCCGAGAACGGCGACTTCTTCCACCACGTGTCCATCGCGGACTGGGTCGGCGCGAGGCACTGGTCGAAGCCGTGACCGGTGAAGTCGCCGGGGGTCGCCAGCGCGATCTGGCTCTGGGTGGCGAGGCGGGCGGCCGGCTGCTCCTCGGCGGAGGCGCTGGTCGCAGCCACGTCGGCCAGGGGGAGGACGAGGGCGACGACGGACGTCGCACAGAGCAGACGGATGAGGCGACGCAAGGGAGACTCCGGCTCGAGCTGGTGCTGCGGGGACGGGCGGGCGTCGCCAGAGAATCACACCAGTCACAGGGGTAACAGGGTTTCGGTCGAACTACACCGCTGTAGTTCGACCGCGCCCCGGACGCAAGACTGGATCGGGACCGGCTGGAGAGACCGACGCGGACGGGCGGGTGCGGCGCCGGTAGATTGACGCCGTGCCCGACACGAGCGCCCCGAAGTCCCCGTCCCACGCCGTCCTGACCACGTCCGGTGCGACCGGCACCCTCGACACGGTCGCCCTCGCGTCCGCCGACGCCGAGCGTGAGCAACCGTGGGCGGAGCTGGGCCTGAAGGCGGACGAGTACGCCACCATCCGCGAGATCCTCGGCCGCCGGCCCACCAGCTCGGAGCTGGCGATGTACTCGGTGATGTGGAGCGAGCACTGCTCCTACAAGTCGACCAAGGTGCACCTCAAGCAGTTCAGCGAGATCCCGCAGGAGACACCGGTGGGGAAGATGCTCGCGGGGATCGGCGAGAACGCCGGCGTCCTCGACATCGGGCAGGGCTACGCGGTGACCTTCAAGGTCGAGAGCCACAACCACCCGTCGTTCGTCGAGCCCTACCAGGGTGCAGCCACGGGGGTCGGCGGCATCGTCCGCGACATCCTCGCCATGGGTGCGCGCCCGATCGCCGTGATGGACCCGCTGCGCTTCGGCCCGCTCGACGCGCCCGACACCGCGCGGGTGCTGCCCGGGATCGTCGCCGGCGTGGGCGGCTACGGCAACTGCCTGGGCCTGCCCAACATCGGCGGCGAGGTCGTCTTCGACGAGACCTACGCCGGCAACCCCCTCGTCAACGCGCTCTGCGTGGGCGTGCTGCGCCACGAGGACCTCCACCTGGCCAACGCGACCGGCACCGGCAACAAGGTGGTGCTCTACGGCGCGCGCACCGGCGGCGACGGCATCGGTGGGGTGTCCGTCCTGGCCAGCGAGACCTTTGACGAAGGCGGTCCGGCCAAGCGGCCCAGCGTGCAGGTCGGCGACCCCTTCATGGAGAAGCTGCTCATCGAGTGCACGCTCGAGCTCTTCGCGGCCGGCGTCGTCGCCGGCATCCAGGACCTCGGCGGTGCGGGGCTCTCCTGCGCGACCTCCGAGCTGGCCTCGGCCGGCGACGGCGGCATGCACGTGGAGCTCGACCGGGTGCCGCTGCGCGACTCCACGCTCGCTCCCGAGGAGATCCTGATGAGCGAGTCGCAGGAGCGGATGATGGGGGTCGTCGAGCCGTCGGACGTCGACGCCTTCATGGCGATCTGCCAGAAGTGGGACGTCGAGGCGGTGGTGGTCGGCGAGGTCACCGACACCGGGCGCCTCCACATCGACTGGCACGGCGAGCGCGTGGTCGACGTACCTCCGCGGTCGGTGGCGCACGACGGCCCCACCTACCACCGCCCCTTCGCTCGACCGGACTGGCAGGACGCCCTCCAGGCCGACCGGGCCGAGGCGCTGCCGCGGCCGACGACCGGCGAGGAGCTGCGCGAGACGGTGCTGCGACTGGTGGCGAGCCCCAACCTGTGCGACAAGTCGTGGGTCACCGACCAGTACGACCGCTACGTCCAGGGCAACACGGTCCTCGCGCAGCCGTCCGACTCCGGCATGGTGCGCATCGATGCCGACACCCACCTCGGGGTCTCGGTCTCCACCGACTGCAACGGCCGCTTCGCCAAGCTCGACCCCTACACCGGCGCCCAGCTCGCGCTCGCCGAGTCGTTCCGCAACGTCGCCACCGGCGGGGCCCGCCCCCTGGCGGTCTCGGACTGCCTCAACTTCGGCTCACCCGAGGACCCCGACGTCATGTGGCAGTTCGCCGAGGCGTGCCGCGGCCTCAAGGACGCGTGCCTCGAGCTCGGCGTCCCGGTCACCGGAGGCAACGTCAGCCTCTACAACCAGACCGGCACGACGGCGATCCTGCCCACGCCCGTGGTGGCGGTCCTCGGCGTCATCGAGGACGTCACCCGCCGTACGCCGACCGGCTTCCGCGCCGCGGGCGAGCGGGTGTTCCTGCTCGGTGAGACCCGGGAGGAGCTCTCCGGCTCGGAGTGGGCCCACGTGGTCCACGGCCACCTCGGCGGCCTGCCACCGCGCCTCGACCTGGCCGCGGAGCAGGCGCTCGCCCACCTCCTCCAGGACGCCTCGCGCGACGGTGTCGTCACCAGCGCGCACGACCTGTCGGACGGCGGCCTCGCCCAGGCGCTCGCCGAGTCGACCTTCGCCCGGGGGGTGGGGGTCTCGGTCTCCGTGACCGCGGTCGCGGATGGCGACGCGTTCCTGGCCCTCTTCTCCGAGTCCACGGCCCGCGCGCTGGTCACGGTGACGGAGGACCAGGCCGACGCGCTGGTCGCCCTCGCCGAGCGCCACGGCGTACCGTGCACGCCGCTGGGGCGCACCGGCGGCGACACCCTCGCCGTCGAGGGCGTCTTCGAGCTGCGCGTCGCCGAGGCCAGGGCGGCCTGGCAGGCGACGCTGCCGGCGGCTCTCGGCTGACCCGGCCCGACCGAGCGATCCGCCGCTCGGCTCCGAACCCCTCCCATGCGCCGTCGTACGCTGCTCGCCCTGCCCGCTCTCGGGCTGGTCCCGCCACTGTTGAGCGCCTGCTCCGAGGAGTCCGCCGTGTCCGCCGACACCACCCCCGACGACGGCCCGGCACCGGTCGCGGAGGCCGGCGAGGGCGCCGAGACTGGTCGCCTACGGTGACGACCCCTCGCAGTACGCCGAGCTCTACCGCCCGCAGGGCCCCTCGCGTGGCGTCGTCGTGGTGATCCACGGCGGCTTCTGGAAGTCGGCCTACGACCTCACGCTCGGGCAGCCGCTGGCCACGTCGCTCGCCGCCGACGGATGGACCGCCTGGAACATCGAGTACCGCCGCGTGGGCAACGGCGGCGGCACGCCGCAGACCTTCGACGACGTGGCCGCCGCGATCGACGCGCTGGCCGCCGTCGAGGACCTCGACCTCTCCACGGTGGTGACGCTCGGCCACTCCGCCGGGGGCCACCTCGCGGTCTGGGCCGCCGGCCGCGACGCTCCGGGGGTCGCGGTCACCCACGCCGTCTCCCAGGCAGGGGTGCTCGACCTCGTGATGTCCGAGCGGATGGCCCTCGGGGGAGGTGCGGCGGCGTCGTTGCTCGGCCACCGGCCCGGACCCGACGACGCCCGCTGGGACCCCCAGCAGCAGATCCCGCTGGCCGTGCCGGTGTGGTGCGTGCACGGGATCGACGACGAGATCGTCCCGCTCGGGCAGTCGGAGGGCTACGTCGTCGACGCGCAGGCCGCCGGCGCGCAGGCCGAGATCGTCCGGGTCGCCGGGGACCACTTCGTGGTGATCGACCCCACCAGCGAGGCCTGGGCCGCGACCCTCGGCGTCCTCGACTCGATCGCCACGTAGCTGGCGTGTCGGGCTAGCCTCGATCCGTGCCCGCCCGCCTCAGGATCCTGCCGACCGACCAGATCGCCGGCGCCGACACGAAGGCGCTGGTGAAGCACTACCTCGCGGTCCTCGAGGAGCGCGCTCCCGGTCGCTCGGTCGAGGTGCGGGTGCCGCCCTATGCAGCGGTCCAGGTGGTGCCGGGGGTCCGGCACACGCGCGGCACGCCGCCGGCGGTGATCGAGACCGACGCGGAGACGTGGCTCGCCCTCGCCACCGGCCTGACGACGTGGCACGAGGCCGTCGACGCCGGCACCGTCCGCGCCAGCGGCGAGCGCACCGACCTGTCGGCCTACCTGCCGCTGGTGACCCCGTAGGCGCGGTGGTGGGACGCGACCGACGTGGTCATGGCCTAGGTTTCGCTCCATGCACGTGACGTCTCTCGGCTTCCGGACCGACCTGGCCCTCCTGACCGCCTCCGGCAGCATCGTCGAGGACCGCGGCACCCACCTCGTCGTGCGCTCGCCCGACAACCCGACCTACTTCTGGGGCAACTTCATCCTCCTCGCCCGGCCACCGGTCCTCGGCGGCGAGCGCGAGGTCATCGGTGCGTTCCACACCGAGTTCCCGCAGGCCGAGCACGTGAGCCTCGGCATCGACACCGCCGACCTCACCGACACGGCGAGGGCGGAGTTCGAGGCGGCAGGTCTGAGCGTGGACGTCTCCACCGTGCTCACCGCCTCCTCGCTCCAGCAGCCGGAGCAGGTCGAGGCGGACGTGCGTCCCCTCGCCGGCGACGACGAGTGGGAGGCGCGCGCCCGGCTCAGCCGACAGCTCTACCCGCAGACGTCGGAGGCGACCTTCCTGGCCTTCGCACGACAGAAGAACGCCCAGGAGCGACGCCTCGTCGACGCGGGTCGCGGGCAGCGCTTCGGCGCGTTCCTCGACGGGGCTCTCGTCTCGACTGCCGGCATCTTCGTGGCCGGGGACGCAGTGGCGCGCTTCCAGAGCGTCGAGACCCACACCGGGCACCGTCGTCGGGGTCTGGGCGCAGCCGTCGTCCACGCCGCCGGGCGGCACGCCCTCGACCACTTCGACGTACGCACCCTCGTGATCGTCGCCGACACCGACGGCGAGGCCATCGGGATCTACCGACGCCTCGGCTTCACCGACTCCGAGCGCCAGCTGATGATGGAGCGGCGCACCGGCGAGTGGTTCGGGGCCTGAGCAGAACCGCTCGGCGGGAGGGCCATCACTGCTGTCACCGTGGCTCACTAGGGTGAGGCAATGACTGTCGACATCACCGCCCGCCTCGCCGAGGTCATGCCCGGCATCCGCCGTGACCTCGAGGACCTGGTCCGCATCCAGTCCGTCTCCGCCGACCCGGCCCGCGCCGGCGAGGTCGAGCGCAGCGCCGAGGCGACGCGTGACCTCTTCGCCGCCGAGGGCTTCGACGTCGAGATCGTCCGGGCCCACGAGGGTGCGCCGCCGGCCGTGATCGCGAGGAAGGCCGGGCCCGAGGGGGCGCCCACGGTCCTGCTCTACGCACACCACGACGTGCAGCCCGAGAACGACCACGCCGACTGGGACTCCCCGCCGTGGGAGCCCACGGCACGTGAGGATGCGCGGGGCGACCTCCGGCTGTATGCACGCGGCGCCGCCGACGACAAGGCCGGCATCGCGGCCCACCTCGGTGCCGTCCGGATCTTCGGCGACGAGCTCCCGGTCAACCTGGTGATGTTCATCGAGGGCGAGGAGGAGGTCGGCTCCGACACCCTCGTCGACCTCCTCACCACCTATCGCGACCGCCTCGAGGCCGACGTCATCGTGATCGCCGACTCGGGCAACTGGGACATCGGCGAGCCCGCGCTCACCACCAGCCTGCGCGGCCTGGTCCGGATGGACGTCGAGGTCCGGACGCTCACCCACGCGGTGCACAGCGGCATGTGGGGCGGCCTGGTGCCCGACTCGATCATGACCCTGAGCCGGCTCATCGCCAGCCTCAACCACGACGACGGCAGCGTGGCCATCGAAGGTCTCTTCTCCGGCCCGGCCGCCGACGTCGACTACCCCGAGGCCCGCCTGCGCGCCGAGTCCGGCGCGGCCGAGGGCATCGAGTGGATCGGCACGGGCAGTGTCGTCGAGCGGCTCTGGACCCAGCCGGCCCTGTCGATCACCGGCCTCGACGCTCCCAAGGTCGACGGCGCCTCCAACACCCTGGTCCCGGCAGCCCGGTGCCGCATCAGCCTCCGCATCGCCCCCGGTGACAGCACCGCCAACGCCCTCGAGCGGCTCCAGGCCCACCTCGAGAAGCACATCGCCTGGGGCGCCACGCTCACCACGACCGTCGTCGACACCGGCGAGGCGACGCAGATCGACGCCAGCGGTCCGGCGTACGACGCGGCGCGTGCGGCCTTCGCGGAGGCCTGGGACGGCACCGAGCCGGTCGACATGGGCGTGGGTGGGTCGATCCCGTTCATCGCCGAGTTCCTGGTGGCGTTCCCGCAGGCCAGCGTGCTCGTGACGGGCGTCGAGGACCCCGACACCCGTGCCCACGGCGCCAACGAGGGCCTGCACCTCGCGGAGTTCGAGAAGGTCGTCAAGGCCGAGGCGCTGCTGCTGCGCAACCTCGGTGAGCTCCCGCGGGGCTGAGCCCGGCCCGCACCCCCAGGGGGCCTCGGAGGTGGGCAGTAGCGTGAGGCAATGGCCACCTTCACCGCTCGCAACCAGTCCTCGGCGACGCTGCGCTCACCCCGCTCCGAGGTCTGGGCGACGCTCGCCGACGCCCGGCTGATGGCGAAGATGACCCCCTACGTCACCTCGATCGACGTCGAGGGTGAGAAGTGGCTGTGGCGGATGGGCACGATCCCGGTGCTGGGCATCTCGGTGGCGCCGCGGTTCACCGAGCTGATGGAGTTCCACCCCCAGGAGCGGATCGACTTCCGCCACGACCCCTCGCGCACCGACGAGATGACGGCGGTCGAGGGCACCTACCTCCTGGCCGAGCGCACCGACGGCGGCACCGACGTCTCCATCGACCTGGAGATCGCCTGCACGCTGCCGCTGCCGGGTCTCGCGCGCCCGGCGGTCCAGGGCGTGATGATGCAGGTGGTCAAGCACATGGGCGTGGTCTTCTCCCGCAACCTCCTCAAGCACCTGGGCGAGGCGTGATGCGCGTCCTCGTCCTCGGCGCGACCGGCTACGTCGGCTCCCGGCTCGTGCCCCACCTGCTCGAGCGCGGGCACGAGGTGCTGGCGGCGTCGTCCTCGCACCCCGATCCCGAGCGCTTCGGGTGGGACCCCCGGGTGCGCGCGCTGCGCTGCGACGTGACCGACCCGATCGCGGTCGAGGCGGCGCTCGAGGGGGTCGACGCGGTCGTCTACCTCGTCCACTCGCTCAACCGCGCCGACTTCACCGACCGGGACCGCCGCGGCGCCGAGGTCGTGGCCGCCGCGGTCGCGGACAGCGACGTACGCCGTGTCGTCTACCTCTCCGGCCTGGTTCCCCAGGTCCCGGAGGAGGAGCTGTCGGAGCACATCGCCTCCCGCCTCGAGGTCGAGCGGATCCTGCTCGCCGCCTCCGACGGCGCCGTCGCCCTGCGGGCCGGCGTGGTGCTCGGCGCCGGGTCGACCTCGTTCGAGATCATCCGCCAGATCTCGGCCCTCTTCGTCGTGCAGCCGATCCCCGTGTGGATGCGGAGCTCCGTGCAGCCGATCGCGGTCTCCGACGTGCTCCGGGCGATCACCGAGTCGCTCGAGAGCGACGCGGTGAGCGGCGCCGTCGACATCGGCGGACCGGACGCGATCGCCTACCCCGACCTGGTGCACGCCTGCTCCCGGAGCGCGGGCCTGAGCCGGTGGCGGGTGCCGTTCCTCGTCGCCCCCGCCACGCTGGTCGGCCTCGGCGCGGCGCTGGTCACGACCGCGCCGTTCCACACGGTGACCGCGCTGATCGCCTCGCTGCGCCACGACATGGTCTGTCGCCCCGGGCACACCTGGGTGCCCGCCGACGGCCTGCCCCTGCTCGGCATCGACGAGGCCGTGGCGCTGGCCGTCGACACCTCCTACGACGGCCCCGAGGCCGAGCTCGCCTCCGACCCGGGCTGGGCGCGCGCGGTGCCGCTGCTGGACGCGGTGCCGCTTCCGGCGACGACGCGCGCCGCCGCGCGACTGGCGCTGCACCGCGTCTCGCAGCTGCTCTGAGCCGTCGGCCGAGGACGTGGCGGGCGTCGATCGAGGCCTTCCACGTCCACCGCGGGCCGAGATGTCGAGCGCTGGTGCGGCGCTGGGGCTCCTCGGCCGTAGACTGCGAGCCGTGCCCGAGTCGATGAGCAAGCGCAAGGGCGGCGACGGCCGTCTGACCACGGCGATCGATCCCCAGGACCAGGGACCGCAGGACGCGTGCGGAGTCTTCGGGGTCTGGGCTCCCGGCGAGGACGTCGCCAAGCTGACCTACTTCGGTCTCTACGCCCTGCAGCACCGCGGGCAGGAGTCCGCGGGCATCGCGGTGAGCAACGGGCGCCAGATCCTGGTCTACAAGGACATGGGCCTGGTGTCGCAGGTCTTCGACGAGTCGACGCTGGACTCCCTGCGGGGGCACCTGGCGATCGGCCACTCCCGCTACTCCACGACCGGGGCCAGCACCTGGCAGAACGCGCAGCCGACCTTCCGCCCGACCGTCGACGGGTCCATCGCGCTGGGCCACAACGGCAACCTGATCAACACCCACGAGCTCGCGCAGATGGTCCTGGACCTGCCGGACCCCGACGGCGAGCTGCCGCTGCAGTCGCGCGACATCGAGACCTCCACCAACGACACGTCGCTGGTCACCGCACTGCTGGCGCACCACCCCGACACGTCGCTGGAGCAGCGTGCGCTGGAGGTCCTGCCGCAGGTGCGGGGGGCCTTCTGCTTCGTGTGGATGAACGAGGGCACGCTCTTCGCCGCCCGCGATCCCCAGGGCATCCGCCCCCTCGTGCTGGGTCGTCTCGACCGCGGCTGGGTGGTCGCGAGCGAGGACGCCGCCCTGGCGACGATCGGCGCCAGCAGGGTCCGCGAGGTCGAGCCCGGCGAGATGATCGTCATCGACGAGAACGGCCTGCGCTCCCACATCTTCGCCGAGCCCGACCGCAAGGGCTGCGTCTTCGAGTACGTCTACCTGGCTCGTCCCGACGCCACGATCAACAACCGCAGCGTCCACGAGTCGCGGGTCGAGATGGGGCGTCAGCTCGCGCGCGAGTTCCCCGTCGACGCCGACCTCGTCATCCCTGTGCCCGAGTCGGGCACGCCCGCCGCGGCGGGCTACGCCGAGGAGTCGGGGATCCCGTTCGGGCAGGGGTTCGTCAAGAACGCCTACGTCGGGCGGACGTTCATCCAGCCCAGCCAGACACTGCGCCAGCTCGGCATCCGGCTCAAGCTCAACGCACTCGAGCACATGATCCGCGGCAAGCGGATCGTGGTGGTCGACGACTCGATCGTGCGCGGCAACACTCAGCGCGCCCAGGTGCGGATGCTCCGCGAGGCGGGCGCCCTCGAGGTCCACGTCCGGATCTCGAGCCCGCCGGTGAAGTGGCCGTGCTTCTACGGCATCGACTTCGCCACCCGCGCGGAGCTGATCGCCAACGGCCTGACCCCCGAGGAGATCGCCGCCAGCGTCGGCGCGGACACGCTCGGCTACATCTCGCTCGACGGCATGATCGACTCGACCCGGCAGACGCGCCAGACGCTCTGCACGGCCTGCTTCACCGGCGACTACCCCGTCGAGCTGCCCGACGAGAGCCTGCTCGGCAAGCACCTCCTGGAGTCGACGCTGCAGTCGCCGACCCTGGGCCGTGCGCTGCCGGTCCTCAACAACCCCTGACCCTCCCCAGCCCCGCTCGCCCCCCGAGGAGTGACGTGACCGAGTCCGCCAGCGCCCCTGACGCCAGTGCCAGTGCCAGTGCCGAGGGGGCCTACGCCGCCGCGGGTGTCTCGATCGAGGCGGCCGACCGTGCGATCGACCTGATGAAGGGCTGGGTCGAGAAGGCCAGCCGCCCGGAAGTGATCGGCGGGCTCGGCGGCTTCGCCGGCCTCTTCGACGCCTCCGCCCTGACCCGTTACGAGCGCCCGCTGCTGGCGACCTCCACCGACGGGGTCGGCACGAAGGTCGCCATCGCGCAGCTCATGGACGTCCACGACACCATCGGCTTCGACCTCGTCGGCATGGTCGTGGACGACCTCGTGGTCTGCGGCGCGGAGCCGTTGTTCATGACCGACTACATCGCGTGCGGCCGCGTGGTCCCCGAGCGGATCGCGGCCATCGTCAAGGGCATCGCCGAGGCCTGCGTCGTCGCCGGCTGCGCCCTGATCGGCGGGGAGACCGCCGAGCACCCCGGACTGCTCGACCCCGACGACTACGACGTCGCCGGTGCGACCACCGGTGTGGTCGAGGCCAGCAAGCTCCTCGGTCCCGGCCGGGTCCGCCCCGGCGACGTGGTGATCGCCATGGAGGCCAGCGGCCTGCACTCCAACGGCTACTCCCTGGTCCGCCACGTCCTGCTCGGCTCCCCCGACCAGGGTGGCGCAGGCTGGACCGTCGAGCGCCACGTGGACGACTTCGGGCGCACCCTCGGCGAGGAGCTGCTCGAGCCGACGCGCATCTATGCCAAGGCCTGTCTCGACCTGGCAGACCGCACCGAGACCCATGCCATGTCGCACGTGACCGGGGGAGGGCTCGCCGCCAACCTCGAGCGCGTGCTCCCCGAGGAGGTGTCGGTCCGGATCGACCGCTCGACGTGGACACCGCAGCCGGTCTTCGACGTCGTACGCCGCGTGGGCGGGGTGTCGCAGGCAGACCTCGAGGCCACCCTCAACTGCGGCGTCGGCATGGTGTCGCTGACCCCACCCGACGCGGTGGACACGGCGATCGCCGTGCTCGCCGGCCACGGGGTCCGAGCATGGGTCGCGGGCGAGGTGCGCCTCGACAGCGAGGACGGCGGTCGCGTGCGACTGGAGGGCCAGCACCCCGGCTGGTGAGCGCGATTTCGCGGACACGGTCGAATTGTCGCGACCTTGGTGTGCGGGAACACCCATCGCTCGGGTAGCGTTGTGCCTACGATATGTGACCGATCAGACCGGGCGCGTCGAGGATGTCCTCGGGGGCCCCGGCCAAGTGTGCGAGGGGGTCGACCCTATGGGGCGCGGCC
This sequence comes from uncultured Actinomycetota bacterium, assembly GCA_963806925.1. GTDB lineage: Bacteria > Actinomycetota > Actinomycetes > Propionibacteriales > Nocardioidaceae > Nocardioides. Next base: position 482,039 of record CAWEAI010000014.1, read on the forward strand.
GAGCGAAGGCGAAGCAGACCAAGGTCGCACGCGACCTGAAGTACCGGACTCACGAGACGGACTTCGGCGCGTTGGCGAATGAGCTGCACGGCAACGAGAAAGCCCATCCGGCTCCGACCGAGGTGGAGCCGGACGAGGACGAGTGGTCCGGCCACGCCGGACCCCCGTCGTCGCGCTGACTGATCGGGCACTTCCTCGCGCTACGCAGCGAGGAAGTGCCCGCTCGAGCTGATCTGGCGCGAGGAAGTGCCCGCTCGAGCTGATCTGGCGCGAGGAAGTGCCCGGTCAGCGGAGGTGGATGGCCCGCAGCCGGCCGACCTCGCGCATCCGACGCTCGGCCAGGCGGTCCGCCGCTGCTCCCGTGGTCACCCCGTCGGCCGTGGCGAGCTCGAAGACGTGGCGCGTGGTGTCGAAGATCCCGCTCGCGCGCTGCTGCGCGCGCTCGAAGGAGAATCCCCCGAGCTCGTCGGCGACCTGGATCAGGCCGCCGGAGTTGACGCAGTAGTCGGGCGCGTAGAGGATGCCGCGCTCCTGGAGCGTCTTCTCGATCCCGGGGTGCGCGAGCTGGTTGTTGGCGGCGCCGCAGATGATCCTCGCGCTGAGGACCTCGAGCACCTCGTCGGTGATCGCGCCTCCCATCGCGCACGGCGCGTAGACGTCGAGCGGGGTGGCCACCAGATCCTCGGTCGAGGCGACCGCCCGGACCTGCGGGTGGGCCGCGCGCACGGCCTCGAGCGACGGGGCGTGGACGTCGGTGGCGACCACGGTCGCGCCGTCCTCGACGAGGTGCCGCACGAGGTGCCGCCCGACCTTGCCCACACCCGCCACGCCGACCGTGCGGCCGGCGAGGGTCGGCTCGCCCCACAGCTGCTCGGCCGCGGCACGCATGCCCTGGAACACGCCGTACGCCGTGAGCACCGAGCTGTCGCCCGCGCCACCGTGCGCGACGGTGCGGCCGGTGACGAAGTCGCACTCGCGGGCGATGTGGTCCATGTCGTCGGGGTAGGTGCCGACGTCGCAGGCGGTGAGGTAACGACCGTTGAGCGACTGCACGAACCTGCCGTAGGCGCGCAGCAGCGCCTCGGTCTTGATCGTGGCCGGGTCGCCGATGATGACGGCCTTGCCGCCGCCGAGGTCGAGGCCGGCCAACGCCGCCTTGTAGGACATCCCGCGTGAGAGGTTGAGCGCGTCGACGATCGCGTCGTCGGTGCTGGCGTAGGGGTAGAACCGCGTCCCGCCGAGGCCCGGGCCCAGTGCCGTGGAATGGATCGCGATGATCGCCCGGAGGCCGCTCGCGCGGTCGTTGCAGAACACGACCTGCTCGTGCTCGGCGCCGAGATCGAAGACGTCGACTCCGGAACTCTGTGCTCCCGACATGCGTGGATCCTTTGCTCGTGGGTGCGGCCGCGGGGTGTGCGGACCTCCTGCGGCGACCGAGGGGTGGTGGGCGCCGTGAGGACCCCAGCGTATCGCTGCGGATGTGACCGACGGCATCACTGCGACCGCATCACCACGAGGTCGCCGTGGGTGCCGTAGCCGAGCAGGTCCCCGCCGGCCCGGCCTCCGTCGAAGGTCACCATCAGCCAGCCGCCGTCGACCTGCGCGAGCGAGGGCCAGGGCAGGTTGCTCGGATAGGGCGCATCGAGCAGGCCGAGGTCCGACATCTCGAGGTCGAGGATCGGGAACCTCGCCCGCCGTGCGCGCCGCGAGTCACGTCCGTCGCTGGCGAGCACGACCATCCGCCCGTCGACCTCGACCAGGGTCGTCCCCTCGGTCGCGGTCCGCTCGGCCGCGGCGCCCAGCAGTCGCAGGTCGTCCAGCGACTCTCCGGTCGCCAGCGCGGGATGGAAGTCGAAGAACCGCCGCGCACTCACGAAGCCGACCAGCCACGCGCCGTCGCGACGCACCAGGTGGGGGTCCCAGGTGGCGATCGAGGAGAGCCCGTCGGTGGGCAGCGGCAGCTCGCGCGTGTCCAGCACATGGGTGCCGTGCAGGAGGTCCGTGCCGTCGGCGACCTCGGCGAGGGTGACCCGCAGCCCCGTCGGACGACGACGTCCGGCACGCGTCGTCGGCGTCTCGAAGTCGCCCCAGGTGCTGGTCGCCACGAGCCACCCGTCGGCGGTGCGCACGAGGTGGGTCGCGTGGTCACCGACGACGCCGGGGACGTCCGGACGCCGGAAGAACAGGTCGCCCGCATGGGCCAGGTCGAGGCTCGTCGGATCGAGGCGCCACACGCTGGTGTGGGCGGTGTCGAAGAAGCCCGGCCCGGCGGACGTCGCGGTCAACCACACCGCGCCCGCTCGGCGCAGCGCACGGCCGTCCGCGTCGGTGACGAACCGGACGTCACGCAGCCCGAGCTGTCCGAAGCCACCCGCGCGCCCGCCCCACGTGGGGAGCTCGACGCGCAGGTCCGCGAGTGCGGCCTCGTCGTGGACGTCGACGACCTCGCGCAGGTGGTGCCGTGCCCGGGCCACCCACACGTCGGCCTCGCGGGTCCACGCCGTCACCTGCGATCCGGTGAGGGTCACGGCGAGCTCGGTCGGGTCGAGCGCCCGGTGGTAGCGGCGGCTGCGCAGCTCGCGCGTCGCGTGGCCGCTGGTGAGCGTCAGCGACACCGCGCCGTTCTCCAGCGAGGCGCCGAGGCGGTGGCCGGCGAGGTGCAGCGCGAGCCGCGAGCGTCCCTGGGTGACCGCGCTGGTCGCGGTGACGTAGGGCGCCGGGGCAGGCATCGCCACGATCCCCCCGGATCCCGTGTCCACCCGGACCGCCCCCGGCGCGAGCAGGTCCACCGGGCGCAGGCGTCTCACGATCTCGAGGCGGGGGAACACGCCACCCATGCTGCCGCACGACGCAGCGGGGCGGGGATCGCTTCCGGGCGCCCGAGCGTGACGCCCGCGTGCAGGTCAGTCTTCGGTGGGCTCTGCCTGCCGAAGCCGACGCCGCAGCCGCCGGTTGCGCTGTCGGTAGACCTCGACCCGCTCCCGCACCTTCTCGAGCTCCTCGGACGCGGCGGCCGCTTCCACCCGGGTGCTGGCGGCCTCCTGCCGGGCCAGGTGGGCCTCCCGAGCGGTCGCCTCGGCCACCGCCGCCACCTCGTCGGAGCGGGAGTTGGTGCGGCGTACCTGCGCCCGCAGACCGAAGAGCTCGGCCTCGGCCGACCACCGGAGCCGGATCTGCCTGGACAGCTCGCTCTCCAGGGACGGCACTCGACCGTGCCCGGCTCCGAGGGCGGCGAGCACGTCGAGCACCGCGTGCGCGTGCTGCCGCGCATCGTGGTGCCGGAGCACGAGCTCGCGCCCGAGACGGCCCAGGTCCGGGTCGTAGGACGAGATGTCCGCCTGCAGCCTGGCGAGGTCGAGCCCGCGGTCGTGGGCCTGACCGGTGAAGCCGTCGGCCTCGAGCGCGCCGTAGGAGTCGTGCGTGATCCAGCCGTCGCCGCCGAAGCTGTCGAACAGGTAGGCCGGACGACCGCACGACATCGCCTCCAGCACCGCGCGGCCCCGGCCGACGACGAAGTCCACCCCACTCATCACCGTCTCCGGCGCGAGGTCCACCTCGCCCACGCCGAGGGAGACCAGCTCGACGCCCGCCGACGCGCAGGACTCCTCCAGTGCTCGGCGCGGTGCCCCGTCGAGGTAGGTGCTCAGGACCAGGGCCTTCCCGGGCCGGTCCTGGGGCGTGCTGAGCGGTGAGAACCGCTGGGTGTCGATCGGCTGGGTGAGGCGGACGATCTCGACGTCGAGGTTGAGCGCCTCGACACGGCGGCGGACCCGGTCGTTGAGGACGATGACGCGCGAGACGATGCCCGGCACCAGGGGAGGCTGCTGCACGTCGAAGAGCGAGCTGTGGCACACGATACGCCTGCGGCACCTGCGGCCACCCGGCGGCCAGGTCGTAGGACACGATGCCGTCCTGCGACAGCACGGCGTCGGCCGGAGCGCCGAGGTCGTCGATCGAGTCGACCACGTCGATGCCGCGGCGGCGCGAGAGCACCGCCATGTCACCGGCGAGCTGGGTGTAGATGCGTACGTCATGGCCCAGGCGCACCAGGTTCTCGGCGAGGGTGGCGAGGTAGGTCTCGCTCCCACCGACGCTGTGGAAGGCCGAGGTGGCGAGCACGATGCGCATCGCCAGATCCTAGGACCGTGCGGAGAGGCCTGGTGGCGCCGGCTCGGCGCTCGGGCATGCAGAAGGGCCCCGATCGGGACGTCGTCGGGGCCCTTCTGTGCTTGTGGGCAGGGGCGGGGTCGAACCGCCGACCTATCACTTTTCAGGCGATCGCTCGTACCAACTGAGCTACCTGCCCAAGCGGGGACGACGATACATGAGCCGCGTGGGCCGGAGGGAACCGGCTCGGCTCACGTCTCGTGCGGCGCAGACCTCGGGAGCTCGAGCCAGAACGTCGACCCGACGCCGAGCGTTGACTCGCCACGCACGGCGCCACCGTCGCGCTCGGCGACGGTGCGGGAGATCGACAGGCCCAGGCCGCTGCCCGCGGTGCCGGCATCGGTGAAGCGCACGAACGGCTCGAACACGTGCAGCAGCTGGTCGGGCGTCATGCCCGGCCCGTCGTCGCGCACGATGATCCGCTGCATCGGTTGGCCGCTCTCGCCGAGGAGGGGCGCGGAGCTCAGGTGGACGGTGCCGCCGCAAGGACGGTGGTGGGCGATGGCGTTGCCGACCAGGTGGGTGAGCACCTGGCGCACGCCGGAGGCGTGCGCCCACACGGTGGCGCCCGGGTCCACGTCGATCTCGATCCGCACACCGGCGATCTGCGCCGGGGTGCGGTGCCAGTGCACGACGTCGGCGAGAGCGTCGGCGATCACGACGGCCTGACGCTGACCCTCCCCGGACAGGGCCCGTCCGGCGCCGAGCAGGCTGTCGACCACGGCGACGAGCTGCTCGCCCGCCCGGAGGATGACCGGGCCGTCGCGGAGCAGTGCGGCGGAGACGGGATCCTCGGGGGACTGCGAGGCGTCGGCGACGAGGACCTCGCTGTAGCCCATCATCGCCGCGAGTGGCGTACGCAGCTGGTGGCCGACCGCGCCGAAGAACTGCTGGTGGGCCAGCTGCGCCTCGGTGCGGGCCTCCATCGCCTCGGCCAGGGCGCGACGCGAGTGCTCCAACGTGATGCGGGCCGTGATGGCGGAGTTGAGGAGGCGGAGGTCGTCGACGAGGACCTCGGGCCATGGGCCGGCCTGAGAGCTGCCTGCGGAGAGGCTGCCGAACATCTCGCCCGTGGACACGAACGCGGTGGCGACGAATGACTGGACGCCGACCCGCCCCAGCTCCCTGCGGTCCTGGTCGCCCTCCGGCGGCAGCAGGTCACGGTCGACGAGGGCCGTGATGCTCGTCCGGGCATGACGTGAGAGCCACGGCATGGTGAGCGCAGCGTCGGCCCCGGCGCCGGGCGGGGGCACGATCGACAACCGGCCGCCGGGGGATGTCCACTGGCGCAGCCAGGCGCGCTCACCCAGCCGGATCCACTCCGCGGTCTCGAGAGGATCGAAGCGCGTCAGGGCGATCGCCACGACCTCGACGCGTGGGTCGGACAGCAGGTGCTCGGCCGTGCGCGCCAGCGCGCTGTCGACGGTGATCTCACCCGCGAGGATCTCGGCCGTGAGCGCGGCTGCCTCCCCCGAGACGGGGCCTCGGACGGAGGTGTCCTGGAGGCACGGGTCGTTGGTCACGGGCCTGCCTCCCTATCTCACCGACGTGGTGAACCTGCACGCTACCGGGGCCAGGCCTCGACTCTGGTCGATGTGCACGTGATCCGCCAGTGAGATGTCGTGCTGGATGGCCCAGGTGGCGAGCTGCGAGAGGACGGACATGCCGAGCGTCCGCCCCGGACAGGCGTGCGGGCCGGCGCCGAACGGCAGCCACGCCCCGGGGCGCTGACCGTCGTCGCGCCAGCGATCGGGGTGGAAGTCGGGCAGAGCGCCGGGGTCGCCGGGGACGAGGTCGGTCGCCCGTCCCAGCAGCAGCGGACTCACCATCACCACCGCCCCGGCCGGGACCGCCACCCCGTCGAGATCCACCCCGGCTGTGGCGACTCGGGCCGTGACCCACGTGGGCGGGGTGAGGCGCAGGGTCTCCCAGACGGCGTGGACGGGGTCCACCGGTCCCGGGTGTGCGGCGAGCCATGCCAGCAACCAGGCGCCGGCGGCGATCGGGACCTGGATGCCGGCGGCGAGCAGCACTGCCGTCTCGGCAGGGGTGCCCGGTCGGTCGGGGAGGGACTCGAGGGAGTCCTCCAGGGCGACCCTGGTCCTCAGCTCCGCGCGCCGCACGCGGCTCCAGCGGCGGGGCGGGCGCCGTGCCGCGATGACCGGCGCCAGCGCGTCGATCCAGTCGAGCACCTGGGCGGCGACGACGTCACGCTCTCGCTCGGGGGCCGAGGTGAGGACGGCGGCCGTCGTGGACCGTGACACCGGGCGACGCAACAGCTCCATCGCGTCGTACGCCACGCCGGGGGTGGTGCGGTCATGCTCAACGAGTGCCGCGTCCCACTCCGTGGCGAAGGTGGCGGTGCCGATCGCCACCCGGGTCGGCTCGAGCGGGGCGAACAGCACGTGGCCGGATCGGGTGTCGCCGCGGCTCGCGGAGAGGTCCTTGCCACGGCTGACGTTGCTGGGGAAGTCGAAGGAGGCGGGATCGGTGAGGACCTGTCGTGCCAGCCGGGGCGTCGTGACCAGCCACGGCCCGGACGGTCCGAGGGCGACGACCCCGGAGCGGGGAGCGGCGAGGACCGCGCCGAGTCGGCCCCCGGCCGACTCGACGCGGTCCACGTGCATCACCCGGGGTCAGCGACGACCGGGCGCCGGGCGCCACATGTACAGCGACTGCGTCTGGTTGGCGGCACGGGTGGACTCGATGGCGGTGCGGATGCGGTTCATCATGATGTTCTCCATTGGTTGGGGTTGGGGTTGAGCAGCACGTTGTGGGGACGTGCCTGTAGCACCGCCCGAAGACCACACCCGATCACGCGTGCAGGGTGGGTTCAGGTCTCCGACTCGACGAGTGTCTCCGCAATCAGGTCGGTCAATTGCTGGATACGTAGCGGCTTCTGCATCACCGTCGTGATGCCGAGTTCTTGGAGGACCGCGCGATGTTCGCCGGCCCACGCGCTGATCACGACAACCCGCATGCGAGGGGCCACCTCGGGTCGGGCGTGCAACCAGCGCACGACGTCGACTCCGTTCATGCGCGGCATCGTGAGGTCGAGAAGCATCACGTCGAAGGACTCATCCTGGAGGACCTCCACGGCCTCCTGGCCGTCGGCTGCCGTCGACACCAGGTGTCCCGCCCGCTCGACGAGGCGCTGGAAGACGTCCCGGATGTCCTCGTTGTCATCGACAACGAGGAAATGAAGCTGCTGCTTCTTCTCGCTCACGAAGTCAAGATTAGTCAACCGCGTGGCAAATGGTGGCGGTTCTCGAAATCGCGTCCGAGGTGGGTTGGGATCGACGGGTCGGTTGGGCGGCTGGAGCGCGCTGGCCCTATGCTTGCCGACGCTTGGATCGGGTGTGCCCGGGCCGAGCGGGCCCCCATCGTCTAGCGGCCCAGGACCCCGCCCTTTCACGGCGGTAGCACGGGTTCGAATCCCGTTGGGGGTACGACCCGGAGTGTGTGGGACGCCGATTGGTGGGTGCCGACGGCCATGGGTTAGAGTTCACGCGCTTCACCAGCAGCACCTGCACCACATCTGGCCCCGTAGCGCAGTTGGTTAGCGCGCCGCCCTGTCACGGCGGAGGTCGCGGGTTCGAGTCCCGTCGGGGTCGCCCCAGTGCGACAGATCAGGGTGAGCCACCAGGCTCACCCTGATCGTCATTTCGGGCCCGTGCGGTTGCGGCCCGTGGCCCCTGCTTCCCCTCGTCCCTAGGCTCACACCATGCCGATCGACCTGGACCCTGCGGCGTTCGACGCGATGGTCGGGCGGGCCCTCGACGACCTGCCCGAGGACCTGGCGCGTCTCGTCGACAACGTGGTCGTGCTCGTGGAGCCTGAGGCACCGGCCGACGACCCGGACCTGCTCGGCCTCTACGACGGGCTCGCGCTCACCGAGCGCGAGGCCAACCACGCGGGGATGCTCCCCGACCGGATCCTGCTCTTCCGGGGTCCGCTCCTCGACATGGCCGACACCGAGGAGGACCTCGAGGAGGAGGTCAGGATCACCGTGGTGCACGAGGTGGCCCACCACTTCGGCCTCGACGACGCGCGGCTCCACGAGCTGGGCTGGGGCTGATCAGCCCAGACGGCTGCTGAGCACCCACCCGAGCGTGCAGGCAGCCACCGAGAGCGCCGTGGTCGCCGCGACGTAGACCGTCGCGTGCGCCGCGGGCCGTGCGACGGCCTGCACGGCGAAGGACGAGAACGACGTGAGGCCGCCGCAGAAGCCGGTCCCGAGCAGCGCCCACCCGGCATCGCCGAGGGACTGGGCGGCGAAGGCGCCGAGGAGACCTGAGCCGATCACGTTCACCAGGAGCAGCCCGGTCGGGGACCGTCCGTCGAGCCTCACGGTGAGGACATGGCGCAGGGGAGCGCCGAATGCGGCGCCGAGAGCGACCAGCAGGGCGCTCACGTGAGGTGTCCGGGAGGCTCGGGTCCTCGGACGATCCACTGGCCGATCGCTGCCGCCCCCAGGCCTCCGGCCAGGGTCAGGCCCAGGTAGAGCCCCGCCAGACCGGCCTGTCCGGAATCAGCGAGGTCGCGGACCTGCCCGGCCCATGCCGACACCGTGGTGAACCCGCCCAGCAGGCCGGGCCCGACGGCGAGCGCGACCCGACGCGAGCGTCGTACGACGGCGAACGCGGGCAGCAGCGCGAGCAGGAAGGCTCCCACCACGTTGATCCCCAAGGTCGGCCACGGGAACAGCGGGTCGGCAGCGGCCGTGTCGATGGACCACCGGAGCACCGCTCCCGCAGCACCGCCCGCCGCCACGAGGAGCAGATCGGTGGCCTGCCGTGACGCCGCGCTGCTCACCCGACCGGGTGGGTCGGCTGCGCGTCGGTGTCGGCGTCGGTCCCGCTGCCGGCGTGACCGGCCCACGGCTGCGCGGCCGCGCCCTCGAGCTGGTTCACGAGCTCCCCGAGGAGCCAGTTCTGGAAGTCGCGCTGCCGAGGGGTGCGGGCCAGCGACAGCAGCCGCTGGGCTCGGCAGAAGGCGTCGGCCACGTCCAGCATCTCGGTCATCGTCACGAAGATCGGCCCGGCCTGCTGCACCATCGGGAAGTGGATGTCGACCTGGGGCAGGGAGGTGGCCTCGGCATCGCGGACCTGCTGGTTGAAGCTGAGGGGGAACTGCCGCTCGAAGTCGGTGAGCATCGCGGAGAGGTCGCCCGCGAGCGGATAGTCGGACTGGTGGGACAGCGAGAGCAGCCGCAGCTCACGGCGCAGCTCGTAGTACTGCCGGGCGAGGGAGGCGTGGAGCGGCACCTCGAAGCCCAGCAGGCTGACCTCGACGGCATCGTCGTCGGTGGGCTCGACGTCACGAGGGGCGGGTTGGTCGATGACCCACTCCGCCACAGGGTCGTCGGTCATCCGGGGAGCAGGCTCGAACCACACGATCTTGCCTGCCGCCTCGATCGTCGCGCCCCAGGCGAGTGAGCACTGCGCCACCATCGTCAGGCCCCGACCGAAGGTGAGCAGCAGGTCGAGGTCGTCACCGGGGACCGGCACGGGAGGCACCGGCGGGCTGGTGGAGCTGTCGAGCACCTCGATGCGGGGGTGGCTCGCGGTGCCCCGCACCCGGACCGTGTAGGGCCCTGTCGCGTGCAGGATCGCATTGGCCACGAGCTCAGAGACCCCGAGCGAGGCACACTCGACCAGGTCGTCGCGCTGGAGGCGGACGCAGATGTCACGCACCCAGCGACGCGCATCTGCCGCAGCGCGCGGCGACGACGCGAGCGGCAACTCGGAGCTCAACGGCATTGAGACTCGTTTCGACGTGGTGGGCAGTCCTCTGTCGCGCTGTCTTCCCACCCTGAGCCGTTTCAAACCTCGATCTGTCCACGAAGTTTCTCGACAGCGATGGTCCGGCGGGGTGACGTGACAGAACGTGGACGGCGTTTCGCCCTCCGGGTCGACAAGGGAGGACAATAGAGTCCAGCGGCAACGCGCCCGCACTGGCACCTCAGGGACTAGGAGCAATCATGACCTCGACGCAGGCAAGTCGCCACAAGGTGGTCGTGATCGGCTCCGGGTTCGGGGGACTGTTCGGCACGAAGGCGTTGCGCCGGAGCGACGTCGAGGTCACGGTGATCGCCAAGACGACCCACCACCTGTTCCAGCCGCTGCTCTACCAGGTGGCGACCGGCATCCTGTCCGAGGGCGAGATCGCCCCGCCGACCCGCGAGATCCTCAGCGGCCAGGACAACGCCCGCGTCATCCTCGGCGAGGTCACCGCCATCGACCTCGCAGCCCGGACGGTCACCTCGCAGGTGCTGGGGCGTGACACGACGACGTCGTACGACTCGCTGCTCGTCGCGGCCGGTGCGGGCCAGTCCTACTTCGGCAACGACCACTTCGCCGAGTTCGCCCCCGGCATGAAGAGCATCGACGACGCGCTCGAGCTGCGGGGCCGCATCTTCGGTGCGTTCGAGATGGCCGAGCTCGGTGCCACCCGTGGCGACGACGTGGACCACCTGCTGACGTTCGTCGTCGTCGGCGCCGGCCCCACCGGCGTGGAGATGGCGGGACAGATCGCCGAGCTGGCCCACAACACGCTGCGCAAGGACTTCCGCGCCATCGACACCCGCCGCGCGCGGATCGTCCTGGTCGACGCCGCACCTCAGGTGCTGCCGCCGTTCGGTGCCAAGCTCGGCGAGAAGGCCAAGGCCGAGCTGGAGAAGCTCGGCGTCGAGGTGATCCTCGGCGCGATGGTGACCGACGTCGACGAGCGCGGGCTGGCGGTGAAGTTCAAGGACGGCCGCGTCGACCGGATCGACTCGGTCGCCAAGATCTGGGCGGCCGGCGTGCAGGCCAGCCCGCTGGGCAGGACCCTGTCCGAGCAGAGCGGCGCCCCCCTGGACCGAGCCGGCCGGATCTCGGTCAACCCCGACCTCACGCTGCCCGGTCACCCCGAGGTGTTCGTCGTCGGCGACATGATCGCCCTCGACAACCTTCCCGGCGTCGCGCAGGTGGCCATCCAGGGTGCGAAGTACGCCGCCAAGGAGATCGACCACCGCATCCAGGGCAAGCAGCCGCAGCCGCCCTTCAAGTACTTCGACAAGGGGTCGATGGCCATCATCAGCCGCTTCCGGGCAGTCGCGATGGTCGGCAGGTTCCGGCTCACCGGGATCGTCGCCTGGCTCATGTGGCTCGGCGTCCACCTCGTCTACCTCACCGGCTTCAAGAACCAGGTGTCGGCGCTGATGCGATGGGCGATCACCTTCATCAGCAACAACCGCTCCGAGCGGACCACCACCGAGCAGCAGATCTTCGCTCGTGCCGCGTTGGCCCGCCTGCGCCGGGGTGCCGCCGACCTCGTCACCGACCCCGGCATCTACGACGCCACCCGGGCGATGATGGAAGAGACCCGGCGCCAGGAGCTCGAGGCCGCCGCGGTCCGGGAGGCCGAGCTCACCGACTCCGGCGCGCGCGGGGTCTCCGCCGAGCGCTAGACGAGGGCTCACCCGGTGTCGTACGACCGCGTCGAGCCTCGGTGAGTCCTACGATTCCCCGCGTGCGGACCGGACGCTGGGATAGCGTGAGCGAAATGGACACGTCGGGGGGGTGCGCGGTGGAGCAGCCTGCTCTCGAGCGGCTGATCCGCAGCTCCCTGGCGCACGACGAGGTCGCCCTCGCCTATCAACCGGTGTTCGACCTCGCGACGGACTCGTTGGTGGGGGTCGAGGCCCTCCTGCGGGTCAAGGACGCGAGCGGGGCCGCCGTACCGGCGCTGACGGTCGTCGAGGCCGCTGAGCACTCCGGCCTCATCGACGACCTGGGGTGGCGCGTCCTCGAGCTGGCCATCGCGCAGTGTGCCTCCTGGCTCGACGAGCTGGGCGTCCTCGTCCCGGTGGCTGTCAACGTCTCCGCGGCGCAGCTGGAGTCTCCGGTCTTCGCGTCGCAGATGCAGGCGGCGATCGCGGCCGCGGGGATACCGCCGGGTGTCATCTCCATCGAGCTGACCGAGACGGTCCTCCTCGACAAGGCCGGGGCCACCGCCCAGCTCAGGGAGCTCGGGTCGGCCGGCGTCGACCTCGCGATCGACGACTTCGGCACCGGCTACTCCTCGCTCACCTACCTCTACCGGCTCCCTGCCACGAGCGTGAAGATCGACAGGTCCTTCGTCGCGGGCCTGCCCGAGGATCGCAAGGCTGTCGCGATCGTCTCCGGCGTCGTCGCGCTGGCGCAGAGCTGTGGCATCGCCTGCGTGGCGGAGGGCATCGAGACAGAGGCCCAGCGCTCACACCTGCGCGACCTGAAGATCCTGGGCCAGGGCTACCTGCTCGGCATGCCTGCCGACGCGGCGGCCATCGACGACCTGGTGCGGGCGGGACGGCTGGAGACGCACGCGGCCCACCACGAACGGGTGGCCTCGATTCGACGGTGACCCCAATTGTGGGGACGCGAGATGCCACACTGTCGAGGTGGACTGCTACATCGAGGCCGGCGCGACGCGAGCACTCCCGGTTCTGCGCCGCGAGGTGATGTCCTACCTCCGTCGCCATGGCGACCCGGGCGGCGACTTCGATGCGGCCGAGCTGCTGATCAGCGAGGCAGTGGGGAACGCGGTGCGGCACACCTCCGGGCCGGTGTGGGTGTCGATCCTCTGGCGCGATGAGCTTCCCGTGCTGACGGTCCACGACCTGGGAGCGGGGTTCGACTCGGCCGCCCTGGTGGGCACCCTGGAGCCAGAGGCGTCGAGCCCGGACCTTGACAGTGTCGACCTGGACGCCCTGGCGGAGTCAGGCCGCGGACTGATGATCATGCGTGAGCTCGCGCCGACGCTGGCGAGCCGAGCGAGGACGGGCGAGGGCATGGTCCTCTCGATGTCCCTGCCCGTCACCCGGCCACCGTCGGTGAGCCACGATCCGCCCCGGCGTCGTGAGGGAGCACTTCCGTTGCCGGAGGAGGCGCGCGCCGAGGGCGGGTTCGGGAAGGAGTCGTTCCTTCGGGCGCTGGTCGTCCAGCTCGCGCACACCATCGAGATCCACCACGGGCAGGACGCCGCCGACGCAGCCGTCGCGCAGGTCGGCACGGACGTCGGGGGCCGGATGCTCGATGAGTTCCGGCTCGCGGAAGCCGTCGTGGACCGGATGACCCCCGAGGAGGTGGGACGCTGCTTCGTCCGCCTCAAGCACGCCATCGACGGAGGCTTCCGAGTCGTCGAGGCCACGCAGGAGAGGATCGTCCTGGTCAACGACCGCTGTCCCTTCGGTGAGGTGGTGCAGCAGGCTCCGTCGCTGTGCCGCATGACGTCGAGCGTCTTCGGCGGGATCGCGGCGCGCAACAGCGAGGAGGGCGTATCGGTGCTGCTGGAGGAACGGATCGCCCTCGGCGACGCCGGCTGCCGTGTGGTCGTCAGCCTCGGCATTCCTCGCGAGGACGCAGATCCAGCGGCGCACTACTACGCGACTCCGCTCGAGTGACCCCTCGCTGACCTGGGAGCGCGCCTCCGCTCACCGCACGTCACGCTTCCAGCGGTAGGCCCCGTCGGACTCGAACCGACAACAAACGGATTAAAAGTCCGCTGCTCTACCCATTGAGCTAGAGGCCCGCACGGCCAGGCGTCGCTCGGCCGTGCCTGAAGTATCGCAGCCCCTGCCGTCCTGGTCGCCGGTGGCGGCGACGGGCGCGCTCGAGGAGCGTCGAGCACCCGTTCCTGCACAGACCGATCCCGGACGGTGACGCGGAACGTTTTTTTGCTAAGGTTGGCCCTGCAACAGGTGCAAGTTCCAGCAGGTAGACGCCCGCGGAGTTTGTGATCCAACGGCGTTTCTTCTTCGGGCCCTCCAGCTTGTGAGTAGCAGACGACGTGTCACCGCACTTGATGCGGAGTCGTCGCAGTGATGGCTTCTCGTTCCGATAACAGGAGTACCGAGCACATGGCTCAAGGCACCGTGAAGTGGTTCAACGCCGAGAAGGGTTTCGGCTTCATCGCGCAGGAGGACGGCGGCGACGACGTTTTCGTGCACTACTCGGCCATCCAGTCCAACGGCTACAAGTCGCTGGACGAGAACCAGAAGGTTGAGTTCGACGTCACGCAGGGCCCGAAGGGTCCTCAGGCGGAGAACGTCCGCCCGGTCTGACCGGCTGACTCTGGACCTGTCCAGATCTGATCAAAGACTGTGGCCCTACCCCCTGTATTGGGGGTGGGGCCACAGTTGGTTGTGGGGGAGACTAGTAGCACGTTCGGGCCATACCGCCGGCTCGGATCGTCAGGGACAATGGTCTCGGACCACCTGGGGCCGCAGGCTCCGCGCAGGAAGGAGGGTGGTGTGCACGACCAGTTCGATGTGACCCTCGAGGACGGCGATCTTCTGGGCGAGGTGGAGTTGACCACCACGCTCATCATTGCTGCGAGCGAGTCCGAGGACCACCTTCCGCAGGACGAGATCGATCGGCTCCTGGGCGTCACCCCGCGACGCCCGATGGACTGAGGCCGACGCCCACCGTCCTCGGGACGGGCCGTGGACGCGCTGCTGGTGGATCCGCGGGCTGGTGTGAGACTGGGTCCATGGAGCCCCTCTACGTGCGCGCTGCCGGTGCCGTGGTGACCCGCAAGGGCGGAGACGTGCTGCTGGTCCACCGTCCCAAGTACGACGACTGGTCCTTCCCCAAGGGCAAGCTCGACCCCGGCGAGCACGCGGTCGCCGCTGTGGTGCGCGAGGTGGCCGAGGAGACCGGTCTCCACGTGCGCCTGGGACCGGCGCTGAGACCTCAGCGCTACCGGATGTCCACCGGGCGCTGGAAGTCGGTGGACTACTGGACGGGCCGGGTGACCGGCAGCGACGACGTCAGCCGCTACTGCGTCAACGACGAGATCGACGCCGTGGCGTGGGTGCCGTGGGAGGACGCCGCTGGGCGCCTCACGTACGCCTATGACCGCGCCACCCTGGTCGAGGCGCGGCCGCTGCGCCGCCGGACCCGGGCGCTGGTCGTGCTGCGTCACGGGCGCGCCCGGACGCGCGGCGGGTGGAAGAAGGAGGACGAGAAGCGTCCGCTGGTCCAGGTCGGCGAGGCCCAGGCGCAGCGCCTCGTGCCGCTGCTCGCTGCCTTCGGGGTCGCCTCGGCCCACAGCTCGTCGAGCGTTCGCTGCGTGCAGACGGTGACGCCGTACGTCGACGCGACCGGCGCGCCGATCCGGGTCTGCGACGAGCTGAGCGAAGCCGGCGCGTCCACCGAGGCCGTCGTCGCGCTCGTCGACTCGCTGCTCGCGGCCAAGGACGACGTGGTGCTGTGCACGCACCGTCCCGTGCTGCCGGTGGTCCTCGACGCGCTGAGGCTGCCCGCGGTGGCCCTGGACCCGGGCGAGATGCTGGTGGTCCACCACCGCAAGGGTCGCGTCGTCGCGACCGAGGTCGTCGACCCGACCGCCTAGTCCTGCGCGAAGACGGTCGTCAAGGCACCGTGGCCGAGTTCATGTGATCGTCGTCTCATGCCCGGATGCGCGACGCCATCCGGCCCGGTCGAGTTCATCGCCCGTTCACTGACGGCGACGTGCTCGTTCGTCTGGCGTCCCTACCTTCCTGATCGTCAGCACTCATCAGACCTTCAGGAGCACCCGAAGTGAAGCGCACTTCCACCCGTTGGACCGCCGCGTCCGGCGCGATCGTCCTCGCCCTCACCCTGGCCGCCTGCGGCGGCGGTGACGCCGGCGCCGACGCCGGCTCCGGGGACAGCGGTTCCGTCAGCGGCTCCGTCGCCGTCGACGGTTCCTCGACCGTCTACCCCATGAGCGTGGCTGCCCAGGAGCTGCTCAACGAGGTCAACCCCGACGTGCAGGTCACGGTCGGCGAGGCCGGCACCGGTGGCGGCTTCGAGGTCTTCTGCACGGGCGACACCGACATCTCCGACGCCTCGCGGCCGATCGAGGAGGACGAGGTCGCGGTGTGCGAGGAGAACGGTGTCGAGTACACCGAGCTCCAGGTCGCCACCGACGCGCTCACCGTCGCGGTCCACCCCGACCTGGACGTCGACTGCCTCACCACCGACCAGCTCGTCGCGCTCGTCGGCCCGACGTCGACGGCGACGAACTGGAACGAGATCGACCCGGGCTTCCCCGACCAGGAGATCTCCTTCTTCTTCCCGGGCACCGACTCCGGCACCTACGACTACATGGCCGCCGACGTCGTCGGTGACGAGTCCGAGGTGCTGCGCGACGACGTCGAGTCCTCCGAGGACGACAACGTGCTGGTCCAGGGTGTCTCCGGCACCGAGGGTGCGGTCGGGTTCTTCGGCTACACCTACTACGAGGAGAACCAGGACACGCTGAAGGCGCTGTCGATCGACAGCGGCGACGGCTGTGTCGAGCCCTCCGCCGAGACCGCCCAGGCCGGCGACTACACGCCCCTCGCGCGTCCGCTCTTCATCTACGTCAGCAACTCGGCGTACGCGGACAACGAGGCAGTGAAGGCCTACACGGACTTCTACATCGAGAACCTCCTCGACATCGCCGAGATCGGTCAGTACATCTCACTCAGCGACGAGCTCTACTCCGAGACGCAGTCCGCTCTCGAGTCCATCGGGTCCTGAAGTCAGGCCTGATCCCTGACATGAGCAACAACGCCACCGCGGGTCCGTCAGGCCCGTCCTCCGGGACGGGCCTGACGGCCACGTTCGACCTCAGCCCCAGGTCCCGCCCGGGCGAGCGGGTCATCACCCTCGTCCTGAAGATCTCGGCCTACGCCTCGATCGCGATCACGTTCGGGATCATCGCGGCCCTCATCGAGCCCGTGATCCACTTCTTCAGCGAGGTCCCGCTGGGCGACTTCTTCGCATTCGACGGCACCTTCGCCGTGCTGCCGCTGGTGACGGCGACCCTGATGGTCACCGTCATCGCCCTCCTGGTCGCCGTACCACTGGGGCTGGGTGCGGCGCTCTACCTCTCGGAGTACGCCTCCCGGCGTGCCCGCAAGATCCTCAAGCCCACGGTCGAGCTCCTGGCCGGCGTGCCGTCGGTGGTCTACGGCTTCTTCGCCCTCACCTTCGTCACGCCGACCCTCCTGCAGGAGATCCTGTCGCTCGACGTGGGCTTCACCAATGCCCTCGCCGCCGGCCTGGTGCTGGGCGTCATGATCATCCCGACGATCGCCTCGCTGGCCGAGGACGCGTTCTCGGCCGTCCCGCAGGCGATGCGGCAGGGATCCCTGGCCATGGGGGCCAACCGCATGCAGACCAGTCTGCGTGTCGTGTTCCCCGCTGCCCTGTCGGGAGTGGCGGCCGCCGTCGTGCTGGGCATGTCGCGTGCCATCGGCGAGACGATGATCGTCACGCTCGCCGCGGGGGCACTGAAGCAGTTCAGCCTCGACCCCCGCGACGGCATGCAGACGATGACCGGCTTCATGGCGACGACCGCGGGCGGGGAGAACCCGGTCGGCTCGATCGCCTACAACAACCTCTTCGCCGTCGGCATGCTTCTCTTCCTGATCACCTTGGTGCTGAACCTCATCAGCATCAGCTTCGTACGTCGTTTCAGACAGGTCTACTGATGAGCATCGCCGCCACCACCGCCCGCCAGGTCACCTTGGCCACCGGCACGAGCAAGGACAGGTCACCGCTCTCGCTCGCCTTCCTGATCGCCCTGTGGTTCTCCATGTTCTTCGGTGTCCTGGTCCTGCTGGCTCTGATCATCAACACGGCGATCGACGGCTCCAACCGCTTCGACAGCGAGCTGCTCACCAACTACGCCTCGATCGTGCGGCCCGAGACGTCCGGGTTCCGGGCCGGCATCCTCGGCAGCCTGTGGCTGATGGTGTTCACCGCGCTGCTGGCCGTTCCGCTGGGGATCTCGGCGGCCCTCTACCTCGAGGAGTTCGCCGACCCCACCACGCGGTGGAACCGGTTCGTCGAGGTCAACCTGCAGAACCTCGCTGCTGTCCCGGCCATCGTCTACGGCCTGCTCGCAGTCGCGATCATGGCGCTGCTCGGCTTCCAGAACGCTGGGATCGTGCTCGGTGGGGCGCTCGCTCTGGCGCTCCTGATCCTGCCGGTCATCATCATCACGACCCGAGAGGCGGTCCGCGCGGTGCCTCGGGAGATCCGCCAGGGATCCATGGCCCTCGGGGCCACGGTGTGGCAGACCACGTGGCGCCAGACCCTGCCGTCCGCGATCCCCGGCATCGCCACCGGCACCATCCTGGGCCTGTCCCGCGCCATCGGCGAGGCCGCGCCGCTGGTCGTGGTGGGGCTCGCCGGGTCGGTGCTGTTCGATCCCGAAGGTGTGATGAGCCGCATCACCGCACTGCCGATGCAGATCTACTCCCTGACGTCCAACTCGCGCGAAGAGCTCCAGCAGGCAGCCTCCGCAGCGATCATCGTGCTGCTGGTGATGGTCCTCGGGCTCAACGCACTGGCCATCTTCATCCGCAACAAGTTCCAGCGATCCTGGTGAGAGAGACTCCCGACATGGCTTCAGCCACATCCGCCGACACCTTCCCCAACATGAGCTCGCTCGGGGACGTCCACATCGACAGCGAGCGCAGGCTTCCTGCGCAGCCGACGAACCCCGTCATGGAGACGCGCGACCTCAACGTCTTCTACGGCGACTTCCATGCCGTGCACGACGTCAACCTCTCCTACGGGCGTCACGAGATCACCGCGATGATCGGACCCTCGGGGTGCGGCAAGTCCACCGTGCTGCGCTGCCTC
Organism: uncultured Actinomycetota bacterium; assembly: GCA_963806925.1. Lineage (GTDB taxonomy): Bacteria > Actinomycetota > Actinomycetes > Propionibacteriales > Nocardioidaceae > Nocardioides. The sequence continues at coordinate 500,854 of CAWEAI010000014.1, forward strand.
AACCGGATGAACGACCTGGTGCCCGGTGCCCGCGTCGACGGCGAGGTGCTCTACCACGGCCAGGACATCTACGAGAAGCGCGTCGATCCCATCGCCGTACGCACCCACATCGGCATGGTCTTCCAGAAGCCCAACCCGTTCCCCAAGTCGATCTACGACAACATCGCCTACGGCCCGCGGGTCACCGGCATGAAGGTCGACAACATGGACGACCTCGTCGAGGAAGCGCTCAACGGCGCGGCCCTGTGGGACGAGGTCAAGGACAAGCTCAAGCAGTCGGCGTACGGCCTCTCCGGTGGCCAGCAGCAGCGCCTGTGCATCGCGCGCACGATCGCCACCAAGCCCGACGTGATCCTGATGGACGAGCCGTGCTCGGCGCTCGACCCCATCGCCACCGCGCGCGTCGAGGACCTGATGCTGACGCTGCGCAACGACTACACGATCATCGTGGTGACGCACAACATGCAGCAGGCGGCGCGCGTCTCCGACCGGACGGCCTTCTTCACCGCTCGCCCCGACGAGACCACCGGCAACCGCACCGGCCTGCTCGTCGAGTACGACCTCACCTCGACGATCTTCTCCAACCCGGGCGACAAGCGGACCGAGGACTACATCTCCGGTCGCTTCGGCTGAGTCGCGGGGGCCGCTGCGACCCCTGGCCCCCCGCCGGGGGTAGTCCAGTGGCGAGCTGCTGCCCGGTCGGGGTAGTCCAGTGACGACCTGCTGTCCAGAGGGTGGTTTGACGACGTTTGGCCACTGGACTACCCCGGCGGGGGGCAGCGAGGCCGGCCGGCACCACCACATCGACGTGTGTCAACATAGACACATGTCGATGTCCGCCACCCCCGACGACCGTCCCGTACGCCGCGGGGCTCGCGTCGTGCGTACCCCTCGCCCGCGAGCCCATCAACGCCGAGCAGGCCACCGGTGTCGCGCACATGCTGAAGGCGATCGCCGAGCCCGCCCGCCTGAGGCTGCTGTCGCTGGTCCTCTCGCACGAGGGCGGGGAGGCCTGCGTCTGCGACCTCCTGCCCCACTTCGACCTGTCGCAGCCCACCATCAGTCACCACCTCAAGGTCCTGCACGACGCGGGGCTGCTCCGCCGGGAGAAGCGCGGCACGTGGGTCTTCTACATCGCTCGCCCCGAGGCCATGGCCGCGCTGGCGAGCCTGTTCACCGCCGCGCCCGCCACGAGCCTGGAAGGGGCCGGCGTATGAGTGACACCGTCCACGAGACTGCCGCGGGCGCGCAGTCCGACCCGGTCCTCCGGCGCCTCTCGACCCTCGACCGGTTCCTGCCGGTGTGGATCGGGGTCGCGATGGTCGCCGGCCTGGCCCTGGGCCGGCTGGTCGACGGGCTCGACGAGGCGCTCGCCGCGGTCGAGGTGGGCTCGGTCTCGCTGCCGATCGCGATCGGCCTGCTGATCATGATGTATCCGGTGCTCGCCAAGGTCCGCTACGACGAGCTCGGCCACGTCACGCGCGACACCCGGATGCTCGCCACGTCCATCGTGCTCAACTGGGTGCTCGGACCGGCGCTGATGTTCGCGCTGGCCTGGCTGATGCTCCCCGACCTCCCGGAATACCGGACCGGACTGATCATCGTCGGCCTCGCCCGCTGCATCGCGATGGTGCTGATCTGGAACGACCTCGCCTGCGGTGACGGTGAGGCCGCCGCGATCCTGGTCGCCATCAACGCGGTCTTCCAGATCCTGGCGTTCGCCGTCCTCGGCTACTTCTACCTCCAGGTCCTGCCCGGCTGGCTCGGGCTCGAGCAGGCCGCGCTCGACGTCTCGGTGTGGGCCATCGCGAAGTCCGTGCTCGTCTTCCTCGGCATCCCGCTCCTGGCCGGGTTCCTCACCCGTACGCTCGGCGAGCGGGCCAAGGGGCGGGAGTGGTACGAGTCGACGTTCCTGCCGCGGATCGGACCGGCCGCCCTCTACGGACTGCTGTTCACCATCGTCCTGCTCTTCGCCCTGCAGGGCGACACCATCACCAGCCAGCCCCTCGACGTCGCGCGGATCGCGCTCCCGCTGCTGGCCTACTTCGCGCTCATGTGGGGCGGCTCGATGCTGCTGGCCAGGGCCATCGGCCTCGACTACCCGCGCGCGACGGCCGTGTCGTTCACCGCCGCCGGCAACAACTTCGAGCTCGCCATCGCGGTCGCCATCGGCGTCTTCGGCGTGACCTCGGGCCAGGCGCTGGCCGGGGTGGTGGGACCCCTCATCGAGGTGCCGGCCCTCGTCGCTCTCGTCTACGTCAGCCTCTGGGCGCGCAGGTTCTTCCACGACCGCACCACCCCCGACTCCTCAGGAGCCCCCCGATGAGCACCGCCCCCCAGGTCGTCTTCGCCTGCGTCCGCAACGGCGGCCGCTCCGTCATCAGTCGCGTGCTCACCGAGCACTACGCCGGCGGACGCGTCGTCGCCCTGTCGGCCGGCACCCAGCCCGGCGACCACATCCACCGCGAGGTCGCCGAGGTGCTGGAGACGCTCGGCCTCGACACCTCCGGGGAGACGCCGCAGCTGCTGACCCGCGACACGATCGCCGCCAGCACGATGGCCATCACCCTCGGCTGCGGCGAGCAGTGCCCCTACGTGCCCGGAGTGACGTACGTCGACTGGCCGGTCGCCGACCCCGGCGGCCAGGACGAGGCGACGGTCCGCACGATCATCGCCGACCTCGACCGCGGGTCCGCGGCCTGCTTCTCGAGCTCGTCCCGGACCTGGAGCTGCCGCCCTCGGTCCTCGACGCGCGCTGAACGGCGTACGTCCGCCAGTCCTTTCGGTGCGCTTCTCGACCGTTGCAACGGGCGGGAAGCCCGCGAATCACCGGGTAGCCGCTGACTCCGACGGGGCAGGCCGCGCAGGGCGGGCAGGGCGGGCAGGGCGGAGCAGGGCGGGCAGGCCGGGCTCAGGGGAGGAAGAGGCGCGCCACCCAGTAGCAGATCGCGGCGACGAGGGCGGCCGCCGGGAAGGTCAGCACCCAGGCGGTCAGGATCGACTTCGCCACGCCCCAGCGGACCGCGGAGAGCCGCTTGGTCGCGCCCACGCCCATCACGGCGGAGGTGATGGTGTGGGTGGTGGAGATGGGCGCCTCGAAGATGTACGCCGTGGAGTAGAGGACCGAGGCGGCCACCGACTCGGCCGCGAAGCCGCGGGGCGGGTCGAGGTGGATGATGCGGCGACCCAGGGTGCGCATGATGCGCCATCCGCCGGACCAGGTGCCGAGGGAGATCGCGGTCGCGGCCGCGATGATCACCCACAGGGGCAGGCCGTCGGACTCGGCGGCGTAGCCACCGGTGACCAGGGCCAGGAAGATCACGCCCATCGTCTTCTGCGCGTCCTGGAGCCCGTGGCCGAGCGCCATCGCCGCGGCCGAGATGGTCTGCGCGACCTTGAAGCCGCGGTTGGCGCGCCCGGGGTTGGCGTTGCGGAAGAGCCACATGATCGCGATCATCAGCGCGAAGCCGAGGCTGAAGGCGACCACGGGCGAGATGAACATCGGGAGGACGACCTTCTCCAGCACGACCGACCAGTTGGCGGACGCGCCGGCGGCCACCGCCGCGCCGACGAGGCCGCCGATCAGGGCGTGCGAGGAGGAGGACGGCAGCCCGTAGTACCACGTGATCATGTTCCACGAGATCGCGCCGAGCAGCCCGCACATCACGATCACCAGGCCGTGGCTGCCGGGCCCCGGATCGATCGTCTCGGACACGGTCTGGGCGACCTTCTGGCCCAGGAACGCGCCGACGAAGTTCATGACGGCGGCCATGGCCAGCGCCACGCGGGGCTTGAGCGCGCCGGTCGAGACCGAGGTGGCGATCGCGTTGGCCGCGTCATGGAAGCCGTTGGTGTAGTCGAAGACGAGGGCAACGACGACCACGGCAATGATGATGCCGATCTCCATCGGGGTCAGGACTCCTTGACGGCGATCTGCTCCACGATGTTGGCGACCTTCTCGAAGCAGTCGATCGCCCCCTCGAGGGACTCGACGATGTCCTTGAGCTTCATCACGTCCAGGGCCTCGTGCTGGCCGCTGAAGAGGTTGGCCAGGATCCGCCGGAAGGACTTGTCGCCCATGTTCTCGAGCCGGTTGATCTCGATCCAGTACTCGTCGAGCGAGCCCATCGACTCCAGCGACGGCATCGCCGCCGAGGTGAGCTCGGCGCACCGCTGGAGCACCTCGACCTGCTGGGTGGTCTCCGGGGGCAGCGTGGTCACCTCGTAGAGGAGGACCAGGTCGACTGCCTCGTCCATCATGTCCATCACGTCGTCGAGCGCCGAGGCGAGGGCGTAGATGTCCTCGCGGTCGAACGGGGTGACGAAGGTGCTGTTGACCCGCTTGATGATCGAGTGGGTGGTCTCGTCGGCGGCGTGCTCGGCCTCGCGCATGCGCTGGGCGATCTCGGCCTTGGAGCTTCCCTCGGCCAGCATCTCGCTGAGCAGCTGGGCCCCGACGACGAGGTGGTCGGCCGCCTCCTTGAAGAGGTCGTAGAACGAGCTGTCGACAGGGCGGAACTTCAAACGCACGGTGAACTCCGAACGGGGGGCGGGTGAACCGGGAGTCATGCTAGGGGGTGATCGGCTCAACGGCGCAAACACGCGCACCGATTTACCCCACGTGCGGTCCCGCCCGACGACGTACGTCAGCGGCGGCGCCGGCGCTGACGCACGATCAGCTCGTGCTGCAGGTGGCGCTGGCCCTGGTGCAGGTGCCACTGCCCGTCGGAGTCGAGGTCCCAGGCGGTGGTCGCGGGGTCGAGCGCGAGGTCGAGCAGCGTCCCGACCTCGTCGATCACGTGCTCGTCGCGCAGGCGTACGAGCACCTCGACGCGGCGGTCGAGGTTGCGGTGCATCATGTCGGCCGACCCGATCCACGCGGCCGGCTCGCCGCCGTTGTCGAACCAGAAGACCCGGCTGTGCTCGAGGAACCGGCCCAGGATCGAGCGCACCCGGATGGTCTCGGACAGTCCCGGCACACCAGGTCGCAGCGAGCAGATCCCGCGGATCAGCAGCTCGACGCGTACGCCGGCCTGCGAGGCGAGGTAGAGCGCGTCGATGACGGCCTCGTCGACCACCGAGTTGGCCTTGATCCGGATGCCGGCCCCGCGTCCGGCCTGGTGGTGGGCGATCTCCTGGTGGATCTGGCCGATCAGTCCGTCGCGCACGTTGTCGGGCGCGACCAGCAGGTGGTCGTAGGTCTTGTTGCGGCTGATGCCGGACAGGTTGTTGAAGAGCAGGGCGACGTCCTCGCCGATCTCCTCGTCTGCGGTCAGCAGGCCGAAGTCCTCGTAGAGACGGGCCGTCTTGGGGTTGTAGTTGCCGGTGCCGAGGTGGACGTAGCGCCGGATCCCCTCCGGCTCGTCGCGCACCACCATCGACAGCTTGCAGTGGGTCTTGAGGCCGACGAGGCCGTAGACGACGTGGCAGCCGGCGTGCTCGAGCTTGCGGGCCCAGCGGATGTTGGCCTGCTCGTCGAAGCGGGCCTTGATCTCCACGATCACCAGCACCTGCTTGCCCGCCTGGGCCGCGTCGATGAGCGCCTCGATGATCGGGCTGTCGCCGGACGTGCGGTAGAGGGTCTGCTTGATCGCCAGCACGTGCGGGTCGGCCGCAGCCTGCTCGAGGAAGCGCTGCACCGAGGTGGCGAACGAGTCGTAGGGGTGGTGCAGCAGTACGTCGTGGCGCGCGACCGAGCCGAAGACGTCCACCGGCGACGCCGACTCGACCTCCGCCAGGCTCGGGTGCGTCGAGGGGAGGAACGCGGCGTACTTGAGGTCGTCGCGCGGCAGGTCGGCGATGGAGTGCAGCCCGGTGAGGTCGAGCGGACCGGGCAGCGAGACGACCTCGTCGCGACCGACGCCGAGCTCGGAGACCAGCAGGTCGAGGACCTTGGGGTCGATCGACTCCTCCACCTCGAGGCGTACGGGGGCTCCGAAGCGACGGCGCAGCAGCTCCTTCTCGAGGGCCTTGAGCAGGTTCTCCGCGTCGTCCTCCTCGACCTCGAGCTCTTCGTTGCGCGTGACCCGGAAGGTGTGGACGCCGAGCACGTCCATGCCCGGGAAGAGCTTCTTGAGGTGCTCGCCGATGACGTCCTCGAGGGGCACGAAGCGCTGGTTGCCGAGGCCGACGAAGCGACCGAAGGTCGGCGGCACCTTGACCCGGGCGAAGTGCTCCGTGCCGGTCTTGGGGTGGCGCACGACGACGGCGAGGTTGAGCGAGAGGCCGGAGATGTAGGGGAACGGGTGCGCGGGGTCGACGGCGAGCGGGGTGAGGACGGGGAAGATCCGGTCCTTGAAGAGCTTCTTGCAGACCTTCTGCTCCTCGCGGTCGAGGTCGGCCCAGCGGACGATCTCGATGCCGTGGCCGAAGAGCTCGGGCAGCAGGTCGGCCAGCGCCGCCGCGTGGCGCTCCATCAGGGCCCGGAGGGTCGCCCACAGCTGCTCCAGCTGCTCACGCGGCATCAGGCCGCTGGCGGCGCGGACCGCGACGCCGGCGTCGATGCGGCGCTTGAGGCCGGCGACGCGGACCATGAAGAACTCGTCGAGGTTGCTGGCGAAGATGGCCAGGAACCGGGCCCGCTCCAGCAGGGGGAGCGTGGGATCCTCGGCGAGCTCGAGGACGCGCTGGTTGAAGTGCACCCAGGAGATCTCGCGGTCGATGAAGCGGTCCTCGAACTTCTCCACCGCCTCGATCTGCGCCGCGTCGGGCGTGTAGGGAGGTTCGACGTCGAAGATGTCGCTCGGGTGACCGAACGGCTGCGAGACGGGGCCTTCCTCGACCGACGGCGAAGCAGCGCTGGTGAGGGTGGCCGGGTCCGTCATGGGGCCAGTGTGGCACCGCCAGGTGAACGCGCGGTGAGGTGCGGCGTCAGTAGACGAGCGCCTGGACGCCCTCGCGGAGCACCTGCTCGACGAAGACCGCGGCACCGGCGATCGTGACGCCCTCGACGAGGTCGCCCGCCTCGATCCCGCGGCGGGCGGCGCACTGGGTGCACACCGTCACGGTGCCCGTCACCAGGACTGCGGCCAGCAGCTGGTCCAGCGGTGCGGCGAGGGGCAGCACGAGCTCCTCGGCGCGTCCGACGACGCCCCACCAGGCCGCTTCCCCGGTGAGCCACAGCGAGACGTCGGCGCCGGCCGCGGCTGCGGTCGCCGCGACGGTGAAGCCCTGGTTGCAGCGCTCGGCGTCCTCCGCCCCGCAGGTGACCTTGACGACCAGTGATCGAGCCATGACCGAACACTAGGGTGAGCCCATGCCCTTCGAGCTACCGGACAACCTGCATCCCCACTGTGGCCCGGTCGCGTGGTTGCTCGGCACCTGGCAAGGCAACGGTCACGGGGCCTACCCGACGATCGACTCCTTCGAGTTCGGCCAGGAGCTGATCTTCACCCACGACGGCCGCCCGTTCTTCCACTACATGGCGCGCGCGTGGATCGTCGACGAGGCGGGTGAGGTCGTCCGCGACGCGGCCATGGAGACCGGCTTCCTGCGGTGCCCCGAGCCCGGCAAGGTCGAGCTCCTGCTGTCGCACCACACCGGCTTCGCCGAGATCTGGTACGGCGCTGCCGGCGCGGGCAAGCTCGAGCTCCACACCGCCGGCGTCTCCTACACCGAGACCGCCAAGGAGGTCACCGCCGGCTCCAGGATGTACGGCAACGTGGAGGGCGACCTGCTCTACGCCTACGACATGGCCGCCATGGGCCAGGAGCTGCAGCCGCACACCTGGGCCCGCCTGAAGCGGGCGTGAGGATGAGCGACGACACCCCGGGCGCGGAGGATCTCGCCGTCCGGCTCCGCGAGCAGGGGCTGCGGCTGACCCCGCAGCGCCAGCTGATCCTGCGGGCGGTCGAGGAGCTCCGCCACGCCACGCCCGACGAGGTGCTGGCGCACGTCCGGAGCCAGGTGAGCTCGGTCAACGCGTCCACGGTCTACCGCACCCTCGAGGTCCTCGAGGAGCTCGGCGTCATCCGTCACACCCACCTCAGCGACCGCGCGCCGACCTACCACGCGACCAGCGAGCACGAGCACGTGCACGTCGTGTGCCGCCGGTGTCACGCCGTACGCTCCTTCGACTCCGCCGTCGTGGCGCCGCTGGTCGCGGCCCTGGGCGCGGACGGCTTCGTCGTCGACGTGGGGCACCTCGCGGTGTTCGGCGAGTGCGCGGACTGCGCCGCCACCGCAGCCGCTGCTGCGGCCGCCACTGGACCGGCCCACTGAGGTCAGCGACCTAGACTCGAGCCATGCAGTCCCCCCTCCTCGCCCTGCCCGGAGCCGTCGCCGGCGACGGCATCGACGCTCCCGTGGCCGCCCACTACGGCTCCTTCAACACCGAGCAGCGCAGCCTGGTCTCCGGCGAGGGGTTCGTGGACCTGTCCCACCGCGACGTGCTGCGGATCGCAGGCCCCGACCGGCTGTCGTGGCTGCACAACCTCACCACGCAGTACTTCGAGGGGCTCGCCCCCGGCACGTGGACGCAGGCGCTGGTGCTCAGCCCCCAGGGCCACGTCGAGCACGCCTTCGCCGGCGTCGACGACGGTGAGGCGTTCACCGCCCACACCGAGCCGGGTGCCGGCGCGGCGCTGGTGCAGTGGCTCGAGCGGATGAAGTTCATGACGCGCGTCGAGGTCTCGCTCGTCGACGACCTCGCGGTGATGTGGCGCCCGGGCGAGGGTCAGTCACTCGTGGCGGGCCGCTACGACCTCGTGCCCCGCGACCGCCTCCTGGCCTACGCCGACGCAGCCGGACCCGCGTGCGGCCTGTGGGCCTTCGAGGCGCTGCGGATCGAGCGCGGGGAGCCGCGCTTCGGTCTCGACACCGACCACCGCACGATCCCCAACGAGGTCGGCTGGATCGGCCCGGCGGTGCACCTCGACAAGGGGTGCTACCGCGGTCAGGAGACCGTCGCGCGCGTCCACACGCTCGGGCGCCCGCCGCGCCGGCTGGTGCTGCTGCACCTCGACGGGTCGGAGAACCGGCTGCCGCCGGCCGGCTCGCCGGTCTCCCTCGACGGCCGCGACATCGGCTTCGTCGGCTCCAGCGCCCGCCACCACGAGCTCGGCCCCGTCGCGCTCGCGCTCGTCAAGCGCAACGTCCCGGTCGACGCCGCGCTGACGGTCGACGCGATGCCCGCCGCGCAGGAGGTCATCGTGGACCCCGAGGTCGGGCTGCACGTCCGCCCGCTTCGCTGAGCTAGACGCCGGGCGGGGGGCCCGGGTCGCGGCGGTACTGGACGTGGGTGTCGGTGTCCGCGTGCTCGAAGCCGAGGCGCGCGTAGACCGCGACGGCGGGCGCGTTGTCGGACTCGACGTAGAGCAGCACCTCGTCGACGCCGAGGCCGGCGAGGTGGTGCAGGCCGGCCAGGGTGAGCTGCCTGCCCAGACCGCGACCCTGCGCGGCGGGCGAGACGCCGACGACGTAGACCTCGCCCCGGTGGGCGTCGTGCTGCTTGGTCCAGTGGAAGCCGAGCACCCCGGAGTCGTCCTCCGCGACGAGCAGCCCGGCCGGGTCGAACCACTCCTCGGCCATCCGGCGGGCGAGGTTGTCCTCGTCCATCGCGCCCTGCTCGGGGTGGTCGACGAAGGCCGCTGCGTTGACGGCGACGATCGCGGCCGCGTCGTCGGGGCGGTAGGACCTGATCGACACCCCGGCCGGCACCTCCAGCGGGGGCAGGGGGAGCGCGGCGCTGCGCCGCATGACCCACAGGTCGCGTACGCGGCTCCAGCCGTGCGACGCGGCGAGCCGGGCCGCCGCGGGGTGGTCGCCGTGGGACCACGCCGTGCGAGCGTCGTACGTCTCCCGCAGGAGCGCCGCCGCCGTCCCGCGGCCGCGATGCTCGGGGTGCACCGCGAGGCTCAGGTCGCCGTCGTGCAGCAGCGCGAAACCACCGTCGCGGACCGTGACGGTGGCGGCGCCGTCGGCCAGCGCCATCCTCGCGGCCTCGTCGAGGGGAGCGGCCCCGTCAGCCGCCTCGGCCGCAGCGGCGATCCGGCTGACCTCGGTGAGCTCGTCCACGCGTCGACCCTAACGCTGCGTCGTTCAGCTGGGACGTACAGCTGGGTCGTACGGACGGGGCGGGGGTCGGGCTGGAATCGGTCGGCCCGATCAGTGGGGAAGAACGCCCCCGGCAGGTCCGAGGAAGCCTCCCCGCTACCGCACCTCGCACCCCGGAGCGCCGCACGGGTGCGGCAGGGCCGCCCACCCGCGCTGCCGGAAGAGCACGGCGAGCCGGGACGCGGTCCGGCACGGCGTACCGAAGACCTGCCGGTAGCGCAGCCGCGGCGTGAGGAGCCCCTGCGCGAGATCGTCGAGGTCGCGGTCGGCGTCGTCGTCGCGCGCCTGGGAGGTGTCGTGCAGCGACCCGTCGAGCTCGACGTGCAGGTCGAGGTCGGCGTGTGCGGAGTCGCGGTACTGCCGGACCCCGTCGGCGGTCACCGGGACCTGCTGGGACGTGGGCTCCGGGAGCCCGTGCGGGCGGAGCACCCGCGCGAGGTAGCCGTGCTCCAGCACGCTGTGGGTGCCGCGGTCGAGGTCGTCGAGCAGGTCGGTGAGCAGGGCGCGGCGTCGCAGGCGACCTCGTCGCTCGATCTCGGCGCGCAACCTGCGCGCGACCGTACGCCGAGCTCCGACCGCCGCAGCCAGGGCGGAGATGGCTGCCAGCTCGTCGCCCGCGCGATGGGCGATCTCGACCGCCGCCACCTCGATGTGGACCCGTGGGGGTGAGAGGTTCCACAGCGCGAGGTCCTCGAGCCCGCGGACGCGATGGATGCGGATGCCCGCCCGAGGAGCCACGCGGCGGGTCCAGTCGATCGCCACGTCGATCGGACCGTGGGGTGGCGCGCCCTTTGCCTGCACGTGCAGCGCGCTCTCGAGGTGCAGCGCCGAGCGGCCGCAGTGCAGGACGGCGGCCCAGCTCCGCTGCGACCACGTCGGCGTCCCGGTGTGGGTGAGGTAGACGCCGGGGTGGACCACGGTGAGGTCACGTCGGCGCAGGAGGGTCTCGAGCCGGGCCTCGGTGAATCCCGCCGCGACGAGCTGCGCGCGCGAGACGACCCCGTCCTGGTGGGCGAGCAGGGTGGCGACGGCGTCGAGGCGCATGACGTACGTCTGCCCGGTCCGCCGGCGCCCCACCCACCCGCGCGTGGGCCTGTGGACAGACCCGCCGGTCAGGCCGGTGTCAGGGCATCAACGGGGAAGGACGCCCCGGAGATGTCCGAGGAAGCTTCCCTACATAAACCGAGGGGAGGGTCAGGCGTTGGTCGTCGAGCGGGACGGTCGCACCTGGTCGGCGGTGTCCTTCTCGCGGGTGGGCACCACGAAGCGGTAGCCGACGTTGCGGACGGTGCCGATGTGGTGCTCGTGCTCGGTGCCGAGCTTGGCGCGCAGGCGGCGTACGTGGACGTCGACGGTGCGGGTGCCGCCGAAGTAGTCGTAGCCCCAGACCTCCTGGAGCAGCTGCTCGCGGCTGAAGACCCGGCCCGGGTGCTGGGCGAGGTATTTCAGGAGCTCGAACTCCTTGTAGGTGAGGTCGAGCGGCCGCCCGCCGATGCGCGCGGTGTAGGTGGCGTCGTCGACCTGGACGTCACCGCGGTGGATGACGTGGGCGGACGGATCGTCGGGGGAGGTGGCGCTGCTGCGCCCGATCGAGAGCCGGATCCGGGCGTCGAGCTCGGCCGGGCCGCAGGTGTGCAGCACCACGTCGTCCATGCCCCAGTCGTGGGCGACGACGGCGAGGCCGCCCTCGGTGACGACCAGCAGGACCGGCGCCTCGGCCCCGGTCGTACGGATCAGGCGGCACAGGTCGCGAGCGGCGGCGAGGTCCTGGCGACCGTCGACGAGGATCAGGTCGGAGTCGGGAGCATCGAGGAGCGCTGCGCCCTGGGCCGGGAGGATCTTGACCGTGTGCGACAGCAACGCGAGGCCTGGAAGCACCTCGGCAGAAGGTTGTAGAGCGCTCGTGAGGAGCAGCAGTGCGCTCATGACCAGGCCCTCCTCCGGTGTAGGGGATGAGCAAGGATATCCCGCATGACGGACACAGGCGCTTCCGGCCGGACCGATGAGACGGTCACCGTGCGCTACTGGGCCGGAGCCCGCGCCGCGGCCGGCACGCCCGAGGACACCTTCGACGTCGCCGGGGACGTCTCCCTGGCCGACCTCATCGCTCGGGTCCTCGAGCAGCATCCCGGCGACCGGATGGCTCGCACGGTGGGCGTCTGCTCCGTCCTGGTCGGCGACCGACCGGTGCGCTCGCAGGACCCCGCCACCGTCGTGGTCCCCCCGGGGTCGGTGGTCGAGCTGCTGCCCCCGTTCGCCGGGGGCTGACGACGCCAGGCCCCGCCGGGAACATCCGGGGCGGTGGGTGACGTTGGGACCTCCATGAGCACCGGAGCCTGGATCGTCGTCGCCGCCGTCGCGGTGGCGCTCGCGTTCGGGCTGTGGCGCGCCGCCACCGACGGCCGCTTCCGGGGGACCCGCCCCGTACGCCGCTCCGTGCCGCCGCTGGCCGAGGCGAGCGCCCCGGCGCCCGCCACGCCCGCCGGCGCCGAGCTGGTGGCCGCGGTCGGGGCGCAGCTGGGGGAGCGGGCGACGCTGCTCCAGTTCTCCAGCGCCTTCTGCGCACCGTGCCGCGCGACGCGCCGGGTGCTCGACGAGGTGAGCGGGCTCGTGGACGGCGTGACCCACGTCGAGATCGACGCGGAGCACCACCTCGACGCGACGCGCACCCTCGGCATCCTGCGTACGCCGACCACGATCGTGCTCGACGCGTCGGGGGCCGAGGTCACCCGCGCGACCGGGGCGCCGTCCCGCGACCAGGTGCTGAGCGCGGTGGCGTTGGCGTGATCTCACTATATGGATGCGATGACCGCATCATGAGACGACAGGGAGCTCGAGCGATCGCTCCCCCTACTGTCGTGGTCATGTCCTCGACCATGCTCACCAAGCGCCGCGCAGTGGATCACTGCCGCGTGCGCTCGGCGCTGTGTCGAATGTCCTGACGGGTCCGCCACCCTCTTCACACGTAAGTCCATGACTTCACTGGACTAATGGCGGTCCCGCGCTGTGCCCCTTCCCAGCGCGTCCGGCGGCCTGCCGGGCGACCAGCCCCAGGAGTGACATGTCCACCACGTCCCACAGCGTCGTCACGCGTCCCGCGTCGCCGAGCCCGCGTGACGGCGGCATCGACCCCCGCGGCCCGCAGTTCGCGGCCGGCCTGACCGCGCTGGTCCTGGTCGCGGTGCTGCTCCTGCCGTCGCCGGCCAACGTGGTGCTGCTCGCCGCGCAGGCGGTGCTGTTCGCGACCGGAGCGCTGCGCGGCGTACGGGCCACTCCCCATGCCTGGCTGTTCCGCACCCTGGTGCGCCCGCGCCTGTCGCCGCCCACCGAGTGGGAGGCCCCCGAGCCGCCGCGGTTCGCCCAGGCGGTCGGGCTGGGCTTCGCCGTGATCGGTCTGGTCGCGTTCCTCGCCGGAGCCACCGTGCTCGGCCAGGTCGCCGTCGGGGCGGCGCTCGTCGCGGCCCTGCTCAACGCGGTCTTCGCCTTCTGCCTGGGATGCGAGGTCTACCTGCTCGCCCGGCGACTGGTCTCGTGACCCGCATCGCCTCTTCGACCAACGAACTCTCCCCACCGATTCCTCACACATCAAGGAGCACCACCATGAGCCGCGAGAACGCACTCGTCACCGCCCAGTGGGCCGAGGACAACCTCGACACCCCGGGCGTCGTCCTGATCGAGGTCGACGAGGACACCAGCGCCTACGACAAGGGCCACATCCGTGGCGCCATCAAGCTCGACTGGACCACCGACCTGCAGGACCAGGTCCGCCGCGACTTCGTCAACAAGGCGCAGTTCGAGGCGCTGCTCTCCGAGCGCGGCGTGTCCAACGACGACACCGTCGTCCTCTACGGCGGCAACAACAACTGGTTCGCCGCCTACGCCTACTGGTACTTCACCCTCTACGGCCACCGCGACGTCAAGCTCCTCGACGGCGGGCGCAAGAAGTGGGAGCTCGACTCCCGCGAGCTCACCGACGAGCTGCCCACGCGCGAGAGGACGTCCTACACCGCGACCGAGCAGGACACCTCGATCCGCGCGTTCCGCGACGAGGTCGTCGCCGCCATCGGCACCCAGAACCTGGTCGACGTCCGCAGCCCCGACGAGTACGCCGGTCGCCTGCTCGCCCCGGCCCACCTCCCGCAGGAGCAGGCACAGCGCGCCGGCCACGTCCCGACCTCGGTCAACGTGCCGTGGAGCAAGAACGCCAACGACGACGGCACCTTCAAGTCCGAGGCCGACCTCAAGGCGCTCTACGACGAGGTGGGCTTCGACGAGTCCAAGGACACCATCGCCCTGTGCCGCATCGGTGAGCGCTCGTCGCTGACCTGGTTCGTGCTGCAGGAGCTCCTGGGCAAGAAGAACGTCAAGAACTACGACGGCTCGTGGACCGAGTACGGCTCGCTGGTCGGCGTACCGGTGGCACTGGGCGACGAGCCGGGCACGGTGGACGCCTGATGTGCGGCGCGACCGAGGGCGGCCTGTCGCTCGACGGCGTCAACGTGGCCAAGGAGGCCGTGATCCAGGGTCAGGTGCTCCGTGGTGAGGAGCCCGTGCCCAACGCCTACGTGCGCCTGCTCGACCGCACCGGTGAGTTCACCGCCGAGGTCCCCACGTCGGCGACCGGTCACTTCCGCTTCTTCGCCGGTGACGGCGAGTGGACGCTGCGCACCCTCGCGCCGCGGGCCGAGCCGGTCGACACGCGCGTCATCGCGGCCGTCGGGTCGGTGGCCGAGGTCCAGGTGCTCGTCACCGCCTGATCCCAGAGGGGTCTGACGATCCGCCCATGCGACGCCGCTGGGCGGTTCGTCAGACTCTCGAATGTTTCGGCGAGACCGCCCGAAATCGTGAGCGCTGCGGATACCGTGGTCCAGACATCATCGGGGGACGTGAGGTAAGAAGTGCCTGCTGACGGCAGTGTCCTCGACACGGGCGACCTGTGGCGCCTGACCATGGAGCACTCGCCCGTCGGGATGGCCCTGCTGACCGCCGAAGGCCGCTTCCTCACCGCCAACCGCGCCTTCTGCGCCATGTTCGGCTACGACCTCGAGGTGTTGACCTCGATCACCTACCAGTCCATCACGCACCCCGACGACCTGGAGCCGGGGGTCCGCGACGTCCAGCGCATGCTGGCCGGCGAGATGGAGTCGTTCCGCGTGGTCAAGCGATGGATCCGCGCGGACGGCAGCATCCTGAACGGTGACGTGTCGGTGTCGGTCCTCCGCGACGATCGCGGTGAGCCGATCCACGTGATCGCCCAGGTGGTCGACCTCACCGAGCGCCGCCACCTCGAGGAGAGGCTCGACGCCTCGACCAGGGAGCTCGACGAGGCGAGGGCCCTGGCGCAGGCGGCGTTCGAGGCGGTCTCCGTCGGCCTGGCCCTCCTGGATGGCGAGGGCAGGGTCCTCACCACCAACCCGCGCCAGCAGGAGATCATCGACCTGGCATTCCCCTCGGGGCATGAGGGGCGGGCGGGTCAGGTCGGCTTCGTCTTCGACGCCGATCAGACCCGAGCACTGACCGCCGAGGAGCTGCCGTCGTCCCGGGCCGCCGCTGGCGACTACTTCCGGGACCTGGTCGTCTGGATCGGGGAGGACCATCAGTCCCGACGAGCCCTGTCGGTGACCGCCCGGCCGGTGACGCTGGCGTCCGGCGTCACGTGTTGCGCGGCGATCGCGTGCCTCGACGTCACCGACGTCCTCCGGTCGGGCTCGGTGAGGGACGACTTCATCGCAGCGATCTCCCACGAGCTGCGCACCCCGCTGACTGCCGCCCTGGCCTACCTCGAGCTCCTCGAGAGCGCGGAGGGGCTCAGCGTCGACGTACAGGGCCAGCTGTGGGCCGTGCAGCGCAACGCATGGCGCCTGGCCCGTCTCGTGGCCGACCTCATCTATGTCGCCCGGGCCAGGTCCGGCGCGCCGGTGGTCATTCCTCACGAGGTCGACCTCTCCCTCCTTCTCACCGAGGCCCTGTCGGCGGCGACCGCCGAGGCGGTCGGCAAGGAGGTCGTCGTGACACGCGTCACGCCCGAGCAGCTGCTGGTGATGGCAGACGGGATGCGCATGCGGCACATGATGGACAACCTGCTGGCCCACGCCCTCGCGTCGTCCGGCCCTCAGGGTCGCATCGACGTGGGCCTCACCGCGGACGACGACCAGGTCGTGTTGACGGTGCAGCACGAAGAGGCGGCCCTGGAGCTGCGCTACGTCAGCTCGCTCACCGAACGGTCGCTCGGGGAGGACGTCTCCGGCCGGGAGCTCCCGGGCGGTCTGACCCTCAGCGTCGTGAGGATGATCGTGGAGTCCCACGGCGGCGAGGTGTCGGTGGACGTCGACCCCGACCTGGGCACCACCGTACGGGTCGTGCTGCCCCGCTGAGCTGGTCTGGTCGACGCTCGCTCGCGACCCGGGCGGAGCGTAGGCTGCTGCACGCCAGGATCCGACGGGGGTTGGAGGGACGCGATGTCACCATGGCGGAGACCGGCCGCGACGGTCGACCTGTGGCAGATGACCATGGAGAACTCTCCCGTCGGCATGTTGATCGTCTCGCCCGCCGGCGAGATCCTCCAGGTCAATCCCGCGCTCTGCAGGATGCTCGGATATGAGGCCGGGGCGCTGCAGGGGTTGGCGGTCCAGGCCATCACCCATCCTGACGACCGGGACACGAATGCGCGACTGGCTCAGGAGACCCTGGCCGGCACGTCCGACAGCTTCCGCGTGACCAAGCGCTACCTCCGCGCCGACGGCAGTGTGATGAGTGCCGAGCTCACGCTCGTCGTCATCCGCGACGAGCTGGGCGACCCGCTCTACTTCGTCTCCCAGATCCTGGACCTCTCCGAACGGCAGGTCTTCTCGGACCGCCTGGAGGCGGTGGAGGCCGAGCTCGACTCGGGGCAGCGCATGGAGCAGGCCATCTTCGAGACCGTGGGGGTCGGCCTGCTGCTGGTCGACGCGGACGGCCACTACTCCGCCTACAACCGGCGGCAGCAGACGATCCTCGACATCGCCTTCCCGACCGGGCACCTGGGACACTCCGCGCAGGAGGGCTTCGTCTACGACGCCGACCAGGTGCGCGTGCTCCCGCCGGAGGAATACCCGTGCGCCCTCGCCGCGGCGGGGAAGGAGTTCGACGAGCAGCTGATCTGGGTCGGCGAGGAGCCGTCGTCACGGCGTGCCCTGGCGGTGTCGGCCCGAGCGGTGCGCGACGACGCCGGCACGGTGACCGGTGCGGCGCTCGCCTACCTCGACGTCACCGACACCATGCGGGCGCTCAAGGCCAAGGACGACTTCGTCCTGACGGTGTCCCACGAGCTGCGTACGCCGCTCACCTCCGCACTCGCCTACCTCGAGCTGCTCGACGAGATCGTCGCGCCCGGCACCGATGTCCACCACCACGTCGCCGCGGCCCGGCGCAACACGGTGCGCCTGTCCCACCTGGTCGCGGACCTGCTCTTCTCCACGCGCGCCATGTCGGGGTCCCCCGTGATCGACCCCTATCGCGTCGACATCGCCACCGTGGTGTGCGAGGCCGTCGAGGCGGCGGCCGGCGACCTCGAGGACCTCGGGGTGCAGCTGAGATGCCAGGCGCCGCCCTCGCTGATGACCGTGGGCGACGGCCTACGACTGCGCCAGGTCGTGGACAACCTCATCGACAACGCCGTCGCCTTCAGCGAGAGCGGGACCCTGATCACGGTGACCCTTAGCGAGACAGCCGGCGAGATCGTCCTCACGGTGGTCGACCAGGGTGAGGGGATCGACGAGACGGAGATCGACCGGGTGTTCGAGCGGTTCTTCCGCGGGGCCAACGCGCGACGTCGCCAGGTGCCGGGTGCCGGTCTGGGACTCAGCATCGTCCACACGATCGTGGACGCCCACGGCGGCACGGTGTCGGTCGAGAGCACGGCCGGTGACGGCACCACCGTGCGCGTCGCCCTCCCCGGCTGACGCGGCCCTCAACGGCGAGGACCCCCCGCACGAGGTGCGGGGGGTCCGGGCGCGTATCGGGTGGGGACCGATGCGTGACTCGCGAGGGGGGCCTTCACGAGTCCGTGTCTCCTGGCCGCTTTGGGGGCGTTTGCCAGGGGGACTTGCCTCAGTTTGCCAAAAAAGGACACACTCGTCACTGTTTTGGGCACAATTTCTGTGAACAGCTTGTCTCAACGAGTTGACTCAACCTCACACGCACCACAAACCCCACACTCACACCCCTGGAGACACCATGACCAGCAAGGCCCCCCGCATGATCATCGCCACCGTTGCCGTCACGCTGATCAGCCTCGGCGGCTTCTCGGCACCGGCCGACGCGGCCCCGCAGGGCCCGCAGCAGCGCAACGTGTGGTGCTGCTGAGCGTTCGCTTGATCTCTCGCTGGATCAGGTGCGGATGAGCGTGGACGACGTCGCGCGCGCCCGCAACCCGGTGGAGGCCGCTGCACGCCGGTAGGCGTCCAGCGCCTCCCCGGTGAGACCCACGCCCTGGAGCAGGTCGGCCAGGTCGAACCACAGCTGTGCAGCGCTCTGGTCGGCGCCGATGGCCGAGAGCCGGTGCACGGCCTTCTGATAGCTGAGGGCGGCGAGCTCCGTGGCGCCGTCCGCCGCATGGGTCCGGCCCTCGAGGGTCAGTGCCTCTGCCTCGGCCAGGGGGGAGTGACCGCCCGCGGTGGTCTGGACCAGTTCGATGAGATCGCGGCTCTCCGGAAGGTCTCCGGTGAGGAAGGCGACCCGGGCCAGGCCGAGCAGGGTCCACGCCCGGTCGACCGGGGACGCGCTGCTCCACTCCATCTCGGCCGCGGCCTGCTCGAGGTTGTGGCGCGCCTCCACGAGGTCCGGCGGGTCCAGCTCGAGCTGGAGGCGCCCGACCTCGGTGCGCAGGCGAGCGAGGTTGCGTGAGTCCTGTCCCTCGCTGAGCAGGGCCAGTGCCCGTTCGGCGAGCGGCACCGCGGCGGTGACGTCGCCGCGGTTGGCCTGCATGACGCTGGCGTTCCAGTAGGCCGACGCCCGGGCGTTGGGCGAGCCGAGGGTCTCCGCGCGCATGATGGCCTTGCGGCACAGGCGTACGGCGTGGGCGGTGTCGCCACGCTCGAAGTGGGCAGCGGCCACGGTGACCGCGAGCTGGACGGCCTCGTCGCACCCGGCGAGGCCGGCCTCCTCGACGCCTGCCATCACCCGCTCGCCGCTCTCGATCGAGCGCCCCAGGTCACCGGTCTCGCGGAAGATGCGGCTCAGCACGATCCCGGCCTTGATCCGGGTGAGCCCGTCGGTCGACTCCTCGTCGATCAGGGCCTCGAGCTCGAGGACGGCGTCGTCGTCGTGGTCGGCCGCCTCGAGCGCACGGGCGTGCAGCAGGCGGGCACGCTCGCGCATGCCGGCCGTACGCGCGGTGGCGGGGTGGGCGAGTGCGGTGTGGAGGTGCCTCTCGGCGTCCGCGAGCTGGCCCGACTCCAGCGACAGCTCGGCATAGTCGAGGGCCAGTCGGACCTCGTTGGCCTCGTGCCGGTCCGCCTCGCCCAGGAGGGACTCGACGGAGACGTCCAGCTTCTCCGCGAGGACCGCGAGGGCCGGAGGGGTCGGTCGCCGGTGTCCGCCCTCGATGCGGGACAGGTAGGCGACGGACATGAGGTCGTGGGCGACCTCTCCCTGGGTGAGGCCGCGGGCCTGGCGGGCGGCGCGAAGCCGACGACCGAGTGCTTCCCGATCGGTCTGCGCGAGCCGCTCGGCGTGACGTGAGTCCATCCGCACATTCTGGTGCACGGTTGACTACGAGGGTGCAAGTTCAGGCAAGTTTGTCCGAAGAATTTGGCAAGTAATTGTCTGGACAAGTGTCAAACGTGGGCGCCGGACGGCTTCTCCTCCGGCGCATAGCCATAGCCGTAGCCATACCCGTAACCGGACCCATAGCTGCCCAGGCCCTTCTTGGGCACCATGTTGAAGACCGCGCCGAGCGTGTGGGCCCCCACCGCGTCGAGACGCTCTCGCGCACCGCTGAGCTGTTCGCGGGTCGTGCTCCCGTGCCGCACCACGATCACGGCACCGTCGACCTGCGAGGCGATGAGTGCTGCGTCGGTGACCGGCAGCAGCGGAGGCGAGTCGATGATGATGACGTCGTAGGCCGGTCGGAGCTCGGCGAGCACACCGGCCATCGACTGTGACTGCAGCAGCTCGGCCGGGTTGGGCGGGATGGCCCCGGCAGCCAGGAAGTGCAGGCCCGAGCTGTGGGTCAGGATGACGTCGGAGGCGGTGACCTTCCCGACGAGCGCGGTGGTCAGGCCGATGGTGCCGTCGAGACCCAGCAGCCTGGCGGCCTGGGGGCGACGCAGGTCGGCGTCGATCAGCAGGGTGCGCTCCCCGGCCTGCTGGAGCGCGAGGGCGATGTTGACCGCGGTCGTCGACTTGCCCTCGCCGGGCACGGCGCTCGTGACGACGATCGCCTTCGACTCGGCGTCGATGTCCACGAAGGACAGGTTGGTGCGCAGCACGCGGTAGGCCTCGGCGCGTGGCTCGTGGGAGGTGAGGTCGGAGAGCAGGGGGCGTTTGCCGACCTCGGCGTCGAACGCGACCGTCCCCAGGATCGGAGCCCGCAGCGACGCGGTGAGGTCGGCGGCCGACTTGGTGGTGGTGTCGAGCAGCTCGCGGACCACGGCCAGGCCCACGCCGAGCAGCAGCCCCAGGACGAGCGCGAGACCCATGTTGCGGACCGGGCTGGGGGAGATCGGGCCACCCGGCAGCGAGGCCGCGTCGACGATGCTGCCCTTGATGACCGGCCTGCTCTGCCCGGGCGGCGTCTCGAGCTCGGCGATCAGCGCGACGAGCTCCTCGCCGTAGAGCTGGGTGAGCTGCTGGGCGACGACCGGGTCCGGGTCGGTCACCGAGATGTTGAGCAGCACGGTCTCGGGGGAGGCCTGAGCCGTGACCTTCGCGGCGAGCTGGCTCGCCGAGAGGGAGATGCCGGACACCGACACGACCCGGTTGGCGAGCTCGGTGCCGGTGGCCAGGTCGGCGTAGGACGACAGTCGCTGGCTGCTGAAGAGGTTGCCCTGGTAGGCCTCGGCCGACGACGAGGCACTGGTGGAGATGAAGAGCTGGCTGTCCGACTGATACTGCGGAGTGGTCCGCCAGGTGACCAGGGCGGCCGCGAGGAGCACCAGCAGCAGGGTGGTGACGACGAGTCGCCAGCGCCGCCGGAGGATGCGCAGATAGTCGGACAGTTCCACGATGTTCTGATCCTCCGAGGCAGATGGTCCAGCCAGTGTCGGTCACACCGACGGGGCAAGCAACTCGGCACTTGGTCGAAAGTTACTCAATTGTGGAGAGACTGGGCTACGATTTCGTCATTGGCCGCTCGTCAAGACAGACTTGCGCATGCCGACGGGGTCGACGAACAGGGGACGACCCCGGCACACATTCTTTGGAAGGCTCTTCGCATGAAGAAGTACGTCGTCGCAGTTGCGACCACCACCATCGCCACTCTTGGCTCGATGCTCGTCGCGCCGGCGGCGCAGGCCGCTCCCTACCCGCGCTCGGTCGACACCGACTGCATCGCCGTCGCGGACGACAACCGGGTCCGTCCTCGTGAGCAGGTCAAGGTCAAGTTCAAGTGGACCGCCGAAGGCAACCTCACCCCCAGCGGTCGCGTCGAATACGCCGTGATCCGCAAGGGCACCGGTGTGGTCGACAGGGGCGCGTTCTACAGCAACTCGAGGTCGGAGTCGTCGGTGAACTTCTTCCGGTTCTCCCGCAGCGGCACCTACTACGTGCGGTTCGCGACAGACACCCGGCGGGACTCGATCTTCCGCGACTGCTCGACCTCGACGTCGCCGATCAAGGTGGACCGGCGCTACTGAGCCGGAGCACCCCACAGGGACAACGATCTGCTGCCCACTCGGCCTGGCCGGTGGGCAGCAGTCATGATGGAGCGTGAATCGTGGTGAAGACCACCCGAGAGCTCACCACGAGGCGCCGTTGGCGCTGGCCGCTGACGATCGCCCTCACGGTGCTGCTGATCGCCGGCCTGTGGGCGGGTTGGACACTCTGGCAGGTCCGGAACGACCTGACCGCGGCCCGGACGCAGGCAGCCGCCCTTCCCGCGGCGCTCGCCGAAGGTGACGACGCCTCCGCTGTCGTGGACGAGCTGCAGTCGCGCGCGCAGGACGCCGTCGGCCGCACCTCAGGCCCGACCTGGCAGGTGTTGAGCGCCCTGCCCGTGCTGGGCGACGACTTCGGCGCCGTCGCGCAGGTGGCCCGTGCCGTCGACCTCGTCGCCCGACGCGGAGCCGGCCCGCTGGCTGAGAGTGGATTGAGCGCCGAGACGTTCGCTCCCCGCGGAGGTCGCATCCCGGTCGCGCAGGTGGCTCGCGCCGCCGCGCCGCTGGCCGAGGCCCGCGCCGGCTTCGTCGAGGCGCAGGCAGAGCTGGACGAGGTGGAGGTCGCTGGCCTCGTACGGGAGCTGCGACCGCAGTTCGAGGACTTCGTACGTCAGATCGACGACGGCGTCCGCACCCTCGACGGCGCCACCCGCGCGGCCGAGCTGCTGCCGCCGATGCTGGGGGGCGATGGTCCCCGCGACTACCTCCTGGTCTTCCAGAACAACGCCGAGCCGCGCTCGCTCGGCGGACTGCCCGGACTGATGGCGCCGCTGCGTGCCGACCGCGGCGCGATCACCCTCGGCGACGTGGTGGCTGCCAGCGAGTTCGGCGAGCTGGACGAGCCGGTGCTGCCGCTCACCGCGGAGGAGCAGGAGATCTGGTTCGAGCAGCCGGGGACCTACTTCCAGGACGCCGTGTTCATCCCCGACTTCGAGCGCGCCGGCGAGCTGATGGCCGCCCGGTGGGAGCTCGAGACCGGCCAGGACGTCGACGGGGTGATCTCGGTGGACCCGGTCGCCCTGTCCTACCTGCTGCGGGCGACGGGCCCGATCACGGTGGAGGGCCGACGCCTCACGACGGAGACCTTCGTCGACGAGATCCTCCACGAGCCCTACCTGCGCTACCAGGACGATCCCAGTGCCGAGGACGCCTTCTTCGCCGAGGTCCTCACCACGACGTTCGACCGACTCCTCGATCCGCGGACAGACCCGTCCACCCTGATCACCGCGCTGACCCGCGGCGCCACCGAAGGGCGCCTCCTGGTGCAGTCGACGACTCCGACCGAGCAGGAGCAGCTGGACGAGACGCGTGTCGCCGGCGCCTTCCCGAGCGATCCGGGCGGTGCCGCTCAGGCAGGCGTCTACGTCAACGACGCGACCGGGTCCAAGATGGGCTACTTCCTCGACTACGACGCACGCATCAGCAGCGTCTCGTGCGCGGCCGGCGTGATCGGCTTCAGCGGGTCGCTCCGGATCCACTCGAGCGCACCGGCGGACGCCGCGTCGCTGCCCCCGACCGTCACCGGCCCCGGCACCTACGGTGTCGCCCGCGGCGATCACCTCAACGTCTTCGACCTCGTCGCACCCGTCGGTGGAGAGATCACGGACGTGGTCGTCAACGGGGTGAAGTCCCGCGGCACCAACCGTGACTTCGAAGGGCGTCCGATCGTCTCCGTGCCGATCCTGCTGGAGCCCGGCGACGTCGTCACGCTCACGTGGCGGGCCACCTCCGGCGCAGGCCACTCCGGTGGCGTGGAGCTGATCAGCACTCCGGGCGTCCAGCGTGGCGGCGGCAAGCAGTTCGTGCCGGCTCCCTGCGTGAACGAGGAGGGCTGATGGACAGTCAACTGGGTGCCGTCAACGCCCTACGGGTGGAGCGCGGCCATCGATGGCCCACATCGATGCGGCGTCAGGCTGCTCTTGACGTAAGGTTGGATGCGCTCGTTCGAGGTGGGCGAACGAGTGGGAACGACGTGGCACCACGGCAATACGTACACAGGGGGACACAGCGATGACAGTGACTGGGACAGGGATCGAGGCGGTCGTGCGCGGCCGTCGTCCGGCCGTGCTGATGGTGTTCGACGCACTGGCGTTGGTGATCGCCTACGCCGTGGGTGTGGCGGTGCGCTACGACTGGATGGTGCTCGAGGTGTGGGAGCACGCCGCCTGGGTCGCACTTGCGGCTGTCGTCCTGCACTGGACCGTCGGGTTGCTCGGTGGCCTCTACCGCGGGCGGGTCGGGGTGGCGACCAACGAGGAGACGATCCTGCTGGGAGCCGTTACCGCCTCCGCCGGGATGCTCGTCTTCTTCGCCAACGTCTGGGTGGAGCCGCACTGGATAGCCCGTAGCGTGCCAGTCACCGCGACGTTCCTCGGGCTCTGCTGGATGATGGTCGCGCGCGCCATGTGGCGTCGACTGACCATGCGACTCTTCCCACTTGAGTCCGCCGGCCAGCGTGCCCTGATCGTGGGCGCCGGCGGCAGCGGCGCACGGCTGGTGCACTCGATGCGGTCCCACCCCGAGTCGGCCCTGATGCCCGTCGGCTTCCTCGACGACGACCCGTGGATGCGCCAGCGCCGGCACTACGGCGTGCAGGTCCTCGGTGCCGTGGCCGACCTCGAGCGCGTCGCGGCCACGACCCGGGCCACCACGGTCGTGGTGGCGATCCCGAGCGCCAGCAAGGACCTCATCACAAGCCTGGTCGAGCGGTGCGCAGCGCTCGACCTCACCGTCAAGGTGCTGCCGCCCTTCGCCGAGTCCTTCGCCAGCAGTGCCGACGTGCGCGACGTGCGCGACGTCGACATGCGCGACCTGCTGGGGCGCGCGTCGGTGGACATCGACCTGGCGGCCGTCGCCGGCTATGTGACCGGCAAGCGGGTGCTGGTCACCGGTGCCGGTGGCTCCATCGGCTCCGAGCTCTGTCGCCAGCTGCACCGCTTCGGCGCCGGCGAGCTGATCATGCTCGACCGTGACGAGTCGGCGCTCCACGCCGTCCAGCTCTCGATCCACGGTCGCGCGCTGCTCGACAGCAGGGACGTCGTGCTCAACGACATCCGCGACGAGGTCGCCCTGCGACGGATCTTCGAGGACCGTCGTCCCGAGGTGGTCTTCCACGCGGCGGCGCTCAAGCACCTGCCGATGCTGGAGCAATACCCCCACGAGGCACTCAAGACCAACGTGCTCGGCACCGCCAACGTGCTCGACGCTGCGGCCGCGGTCGGGGTGGAGACCTTCGTCAACATCTCCACCGACAAGGCAGCCGACCCGACCAGCGTCCTGGGCTACAGCAAGCGCGCGGCCGAGCGCCTGACCGCTGACATGTCGGGCCGCGCCGACGGCGCCTACATCAGCGTCCGCTTCGGCAACGTGCTCGGCTCCCGCGGGTCGGTGCTGCACACCTTCACGTCGCAGATCGAGGCCGGCGGGCCCGTCACGGTCGTCCACCCGGAGATCACGCGCTACTTCATGACGGTCGAGGAGGCGGTCCAGCTCGTCATCCAGGCCGGCGCGATCGGTGAGGACGGCGAGGTGATGATCCTCGACATGGGCGAGCCGGTGAAGATCGTCGACGTGGCGCGTCAGCTCATCTCGATGTCCGGCAAGCGGATCGAGATCGTCTTCACCGGACTGCGTGAGGGGGAGAAGCTGCACGAGGAGCTCTTCGGCACGACCGAGAGTGACGAGCGCTCCAAGCACCCTCTCGTCTCCCACGCGCCCGTCGAGCCGCTGTCGCCGATGGTGGTGCGCGCGTTCGAGGTCGACTCCCACCAGTTGGGGCTGCTCCAGGCCTTCGAGGACTGGGTGCACATGCCCCAGCCGGAGCACTTCTCGACCCGCTCGTTCGTGCATGAGCCGGCGTCGTGAGCGATCGCACGCCACTGCAATCTCGCATCCTGCTCTCGCCTCCCGACGTCGGCGAGCTGGAGCAGGAGTACGTCATGCGGGCCATGCGGTCTGGCTGGGTCGCCCCGGCCGGCCCTGACCTGGACGCGTTCGAGGCGGAGGTCGCCGAGCGGGTCGGTGTGGCCCACGCCGTCGGCCTGTCGTCCGGCACCGCTGCCCTGCACCTGGCGCTGGTGTCGTGGGGTGTCGGTCCGGGCGACGTGGTCCCGGTCTCGACCTTCACCTTCGCAGCGACGGTCAACGCGATCCGCTACGTCGGGGCCGAGCCCTACTTCGTCGACTGCGATGAGGAGACCGGCAACATGAGCCCGACTCTCCTCGCGCAGCGCGGTGGCCCAGCTCCAAGGCGCAGGACGCTCGGTCCCGGCCATCATCCCGGTCGACATGCTCGGCAAGTGCGTCGACTACGACGCCATCACCGACGATCGCCGCCGAGGCGGGAGCCCGACTGCTGTGCGACGCCGCCGAGTCCTTCGGTGCCACCTACGGCGGTCGGGCCGCGGGCTCCTTCGGCGACGCGTCGGTGATCTCCTTCAACGGCAACAAGATCATGACCACCTCCGGTGGCGGCATGCTGCTCACCGACGACCAGCGACTGGCCGACCACGTGCGCAAGCTGTCCACCCAGGCGCGCGAGCCGGTGGCGCACTACGAGCACACCGAGGTCGGCTACAACTACCGGCTCTCCAACATCCTCGCCGCCCTCGGCCGTGCCCAGCTCGCGCGGCTCGACGACATGATGAAGCGGCGCCGCGCCTGGCGTGAGCGCTATCGGGCGCTCTTCGCCGACCAGCCCGGGTGTCGGATCCTGGGCGGCGCCGACGACGCGGAGGACAACTGCTGGCTCACCGCCGTCGTGGTCGACCCGGCGGTCTCGCCGCTGGACCGCGAGCGACTTGGCTGCAGCCCTTGAGCGGCCGACGTCGAGACTCGCCCGGTGTGGAAGCCGATGCATCTCCAGCCGGTCTGCGCGGGCCTGCACGGGGTCATCGACGGGACCTCCGAGCGCATCTTCGACCGACGGGCTGACCCTTCCCGCGGGCTCTGCGATGACCGACGACGACTTCGCGCGCATCGAGAGCTGCGATCCGCGAGGTGATCGCAGCGTGACGCCCTACGACCCGTCAAGCGAGGCATCGACGTGCGTCGTGGCGGTCGTGGCTCTGGTGCCTGTCCGCGCCGGTCCAGGCGGTGCTGGCCGTGCTGGTGCGGCGCAAGCTCGGCTCGCCCGTGCTCTTCCGTCAGGAGCGCCCCGGCAAGGACGGCGAGATCTTCGAGCTGGTGAAGTTCCGCACGATGCTCGAGCCCGACGCCGAGCGCGGACTTGTCACCGACGAGCAGCGCCTGACGCCGTTCGGTGCGCTTCCTGCGCTCGACCAGTCTGGACGAGCTGCCCACGCTGTGGAACGTCGTCAAGGGCGACATGAGCCTGGTGGGCCCGCGGCCGCTGCTCGTGCAGTATCTCGACCGCTACACGCCCGAGCAGAGCCGCCGCCACGAGGTGCGCCCCGGCGTCACCGGACTGGCCCAGGTGAGCGGACGCAACGCGATCACGTGGGACGAGAAGTTCGCCAAGGACGTCGAGTACGTCGACCACCGCAGCCTGGCGCTCGACCTCGAGATCATCTGGCGCACCGTGCGCGCAGGTGCTCGCGTCGCGACGGCATCTCCGCCGACGGCGACGCGACGATGCCTGAGTTCATGGGAGTCGAGCGTGGCTGAGCGATCTGGTCATCGTCGGAGCAGGCGGCTTCGGCCGAGAGACGCTCGACGTCGTCGAGGCGATCAACGCTGCCGTCGACGCGACCGTGTGGCGTCTGCTCGGCGTCGTCGACGACGCCCCGTCGTCCGAGAACCTTGCGACGACTCGCGATCGCGGTATCCCGTACCTCGGGCACTACTGACGCAATCTCGCTGATCGACGGCAACGGCCGCGCTACGTCATCGGGATCGGTTCACCCGCCGTACGCCGTGCGCTCGCGGCACCGGTTCGACGCTGCCGGCTTCGACGCAGCGACGCTCGTCCACCCCGCTGCGACCCTCGGCTCCGACGTGTCCATCGGCGCTGGAACGGTCATCTGCGCGGGCGCGCGAGTGACCACCAACATCAGAGCTGGGTCGTCACGTGCACCTCAACCCGAACGTGACGATCGGGCACGACACGACGCTCGGTGACTTCGTCAGCATGAATCCCGCCTCGTCGGTCTCGGGAGACTGCGTCGGTCGAGGACGAGGTCGCTGATCGGCGTCGGCGCCGTCGTGCTCAACCGGCTCATCGTGGGCGGCGAGCGCCGTGGTCGGCGCAGCAGCGTGCGTCGTGCGTGACGTGCCGCCGGAGGCTGTCGTGAAGGGCGTGCCAGCTCGATGACACTTCGTGTCGCTTTCGTCACTCAGTGGTATCCGCCGGAACCCGTCGATGTCCCCGAGTCGATTGCTCGCGCGCTCCACGACGCACGGCCTGGAGGTGGAGGTGCTCACCGGCATTCCCAACTACCCCACGGGACAGGTGCGCCGGGCTACGCAGCTGGGCGCCCCGATGCGACAGAGTGCTGAACGGTCCGTGCTGTCGCACCGGGCGCCGCTCTACCCGAGCCACGACTCCAGTGCGGTGCGGCGGATGCTGAACTACGCATCCTGGGCGGTGTCCAGCAGCCTGTTCGGGCAAGGCGGTCCTGCGACGAGCCGATGTTGCGCTCGTCTACTCGTCACCCGCCACGGCGGCGCTCCCCGCGATGGTGGCACGGCGTCTCTGGGGAACGCCCTACGTCTTGCTGGTCCAGGACGTGTGGCCCGACTCGATCTTCGCGTCGGGGTTTCTCAACCGCCGCGGCGGCCGGCAAGATCCGGCGGGTGGTCGACATGTTCGTTCGTCGCGCCTACGCCGGCGCCGAGCACATCGTGGTCATCTCCCCGGGCATGGTCGACCTGCTCGCGGCACGCGGCGTCGCCGCGAGCAAGCTGTCGCTCGTCTACAACTGGCTGCCCGAGAACGAGACGCGGGCTCCGCGCATGCAGGCGGCAGACCGCACCGTGCGACGAACTGTCGGCATCCCCGACGAGTGACCGCGTCTTCCTCTACGCCGGCAACCACGGTCACGCCCAGGCCCTTGGACGCTCTCGTGCAGGCCTTCGACACTGCCTGAGACCGAGCGGTGGGCATCTCGTGCTCATGGGCGACGGCGTGACAGAAGGCGCACCTGCTCGACACTCGGCGACGAGGTATGTCCGACGCGTGCACTTCCTCCCGCCGGTCAGCAGGGCGCAAGGCTGCGACGCTGACCCGCACGGCGGATGTGCACGTCGTGTCTCTGGCCGACGAGCCGCTCTTCTCGGTGACGATGCCCAGCAAGGTCCAGTCGGGCCTGGCAGCCGGGCTCGCCGATGCTGGTCGTCGCGTCCGGAGACGCCGGCACGGACGGTCGTCGAAGCGGGCGCCGGCGTCGCGGCCGACCCTGGGGACGTGACCTCGATCGCGCCGCGCTGCACGCGTTGTCTGCACGATCTGCCCGAGGATGCGCTGGCGGCCATGGGCCAGCGAGGAGCGCGTGCCTACGAGCGCGACATGGCACGAGACGTCGGCGCTCCCAGGCTGCGTCGCCATCATCAAGCAGCGCGAAGGCCGCAGGAGCTGGCGGCGCCGTGATCAGCCACCGGTGAGGAAGGGAAGCTGCACGTGACAAGTGCCGAGGGACCCGTCCTCGTCACCGGGGGGACCGGCTCGTTCGGCTCGACGATGGTGCGACGACTGCTGCAGACCGACATCGACGAGATCCGCATCCTCAGCCGGGACGAGGCCAAGCAGGACGCGATGCGCCGCGAGCTGGCCGACGGTCGGGTGAAGTTCCACGTCGGGGACGTCCGCGACCCGCGCAGCGTCGAGGATGCCGTCCACGGGGTGCGCCACGTCTTCCACGCGGCCGCTCTCAAGCAGGTGCCGAGCTGCGAGTTCTTCCCGCAGCAGGCCGTGCAGACCAACGTGCAGGGCAGCGACAACGTCATCCGGGCGCCGCAGCGGGCCGGCGTCGCAGTCGGTGGTGTGCCTGAGCACCGACAAGGCCGTCTACCCGATCAACGCCATGGGCATCTCCAAGGCGATGATGGAGAAGGTGGCGCAGGCCCACGCGCGCAACTGGTCCGACACCGGCACCGATCGTGTCCATCACCCGCTACGGCAACGTGATGTACAGCCGCGGATCGGTGATCCCGGTGTTCGTGGAGCAGATCAGGGAGGGCAAGCCCCTCACGATCACCGACCCGGACATGACGCGCTTCCTGATGTCGCTCGAGGAGTCGGTCGACCTGGTTCAGTACGCCTTCGACAACGCTGCGCCCGGTGACCTCTTCGTGCGCAAGGCTCCTGCGTCCACCGTCCGGGACCTGGCGCGTCGCGGTGGCCTCCCTCTTCGGCGACGACGACCCGGAGATCCGGGTCATCGGCACCCGCCACGGCGAGAAGCTCTACGAGTCGCTGCTCGAGCCGCGAGGAGCTGCAGAAGGCCGAGGACCACGGCGACTACTACCGCGTCCCGCTCGACGCCCGGTCGCTGGAGTACGAGCTGTTCTTCGACGAGGGTGAGCGGATCGCCGTCGACGAGGACTACCACTCCCACAACACCGAGCGACTCGACGTCGACGGGGTCAAGCGCCTGCTGCTCACCGCTGCCGGAGATCCGGCGGGAGCTCGCGCTCGGCCGGCATCGCGCTCGGGGTCGGACCGGTGACGACCGGCAAGGTCGCCATCACCGGCGGATACGGATTCCTCGGCTGGCACACCGCTTGCCGGCTCCGAGCGCTCCACGGCGACGAGCCGCTCCGCTTGGGGCGGGACGACCTCGAGCGACCGGAGTGCCTGTCCGACGTCGACGACCGTGATCCACATCGCCGGGGTCAACCGCGCCGAGACCGACGCCGAGGTCGAGGCCGGCAACGTCGAGGCGGCGGAGCCGTTGGCGGCTGCTCTCCGCCATGCGGGACGCCCGATCGACGTGGTCTACGCCAACTCGTCCAGGCTGAGCTCGACAACGCGTACGGGCGAGGCAAGGCGCAGGCGGCACGGGTCCTGCGCGCAGGTGTGCGCCGAGACGGGGGCTCACTTCGCGGACCTGCTGCTCCCCAACCTCTTCGGAGAGCACGGCCGTCCCGGCTACAACTCCTTCGTCGCGACGTTCGCGCACGAGGTCGCGGCCGGTCGCACGCCCGACCGTCACCGGCGACCGCGAGATCGAGCTCCTGCACGCCCAGGACGCCGCGGCCGCGCTCATCGGCGCAGCCGGCAACGACGAGCGGACCGTCGTCCAGGGCGAGCGCGGCGCGGATCAGCGCGGTCCTGGACGCCTGCAGGAGTTCCACGAGCTCTACGGCGCCCGGGGCGAGATCCCGGACGTCGTCCGATCCACTTCCGCGCTCAACCTCTTCAACACCTACCGCGCTGCTGCCTTCGCCGACGGCTCGTGGCAGCCGTCCCAACGGTGCACTCCGACGCGCGGGGCGACCTGTTCGAGACGGTGCGCTCCCACGGCGGCACCGGCATGGCGTACGTGTCGACGACCCGGCCCGGTCAGACGCGCGGCGAGCACTACCACCTGCACAAGGTCGAGCGCTTCTTCGTGGTCAGCGGCGAGGCCGAGATCGAGCTCCGGCGGCTGCTGCACGACGACGTCGTCACGGTGAAGGTCAGCGGTGACAGGCCGGTCTTCGTCGACATGCCGACCTTGTGGGTGCACAACATCCGCAACGTGGGCGACTCGGACTTGATGACGATGTTCTGGGCTGATCAACTGCTCGATCCGGACCAACCCGGACCAGTTCCCGGAGACCATCGCCCTGGAGGCACGCGCATGAAGGTCATGACCGTCGTCGGCACGCGGCCGGAGATCATCCGGCTCGCCCGCGTGATCGACCGGCTCGACCGGACCGAGGGCATCGAGCACGTCCTGGTCCACACGGGACAGAACTACGACTACTCGCTCAACCAGGTCTTCTTCGACGACCTCGGGCTGCGGGCTCCTGACCACTACCTGGGCGTCGACACGAGCAGCCTGGGCGCCGTTCTTGGGCGGCGTGCTTGTCGGGACCGAGAAGGTCCTGCTGGCCGAGCGGCCGGACGCGATGCTCGTCCTGGGCGACACCAACTCCTGCATCGCGACGGTGATGGCCAAGCGCATGCGCATCCCGACCTACCACATGGAGGCCGGCAACCGCTGCTTCGACGAGAACGTCCCGGAGGAGACGAACCGTCGGCTGGTGGACCACGTGGCCGACTTCAATCTCGCCTACACCGAGCACGCACGCCGCAACCTGCTGGCCGAGGGCCTGCACCCGCGCCGCATTCTCGTGACGGGCTCGCCCATGCGCGAGGTTCTGGAGGAGTTTCGTGACCAGATCGACGCCTCCGACGCCCTCGACCGCCTCGGGACTCACATCGGGGGAGTACTTTCTCGTCAGCGCCCACCGCGAGGAGAACGTCGACATGCCCGAGCGACTGGAGAAGCTGCTCGACTGTCTCGTGGGCGTGCGCGACCAGTTCGGCAAGCGCGTCGTCGTCTCTACCCATCCGCGCACGCCGCAAGCGTCTCGAGGCGCTCGACAGCGACCTCGATCTGAGCGAACATCGACTTCATGGAGCCCTTCGGCTTCCACGACTACAACAAACTGCAGATCGAGGCGGCCTGCGTGCTGTCCGACTCGGGCACGATCTCTGAGGAGTCGTCGATCCTGGGCTTCCCGGCCATCACGCTGCGCGACTCGATCGAGCGCCCGGAGGCCCTTGACAGTGGCTCGATCATCATGACCGGCCTCGACGTCTGATGATGTGGTCCGCGGCGTCGGCATCGCGATCGCTGACGGTCCCGGTGACGTCCTCCCAGCCCGGCCGGGTACGAGATCAACGACACCAGCAACCGAGTCGTCCGGTTCATCTCGTCGACGGCGAGTCGCCACCACCAGTGGTCAGGGATCCGCGTGGGGTCCGATGACTGAGAGATTCGAAATGCTGCGTCCGTGACCGGAGACGTATCGGTATTGCGCACCAAGCGGCTCGTACGTGGTGTCGGATCGTCCCTTGTGGCCAAGGGGCTCTCGTCTGTGGCGCCCTTGATCCTTATCCCGATCACCTTGGACTACCTAGGTGCCGAGACGTATGGCATCTGGATGGCCGTCACCGCCGTCACCAGCATGTTCTTGTGGGCAGACCTCGGACTCGGCAACACTTTGATGACTCGCCTGACGCCGCTGGTAGTCGCCGGAAGATGGGGGGACGCTCGGATCTTGATCTCGTCCGCTTACAGGATTCTGGGTGCGGTGGCATTGGCCGCCTCTCCCCTACTGCTAGCAGCCTACGAGTTGGTCCCGTGGGGCCGGCTGCTGAACGCACCTGACGCGAACAACGCAGCGCGCATAGCCTCAGTATGCCTTTTCGCCTTCGTCCTTAACATCCCGCTGTCCCTCGTGCATCGTGTGCTGTTCGCGCTGCAGCGCGTTTCAGCCAGCAACTGGGTTCAGATGCTGGGATCCATGTTCGCAGTGGCCTGCGGCGCCCTGGCGGTGGTTTCTCGGGCAGAGCCGCTCGCCGTCATCGTTGCCGTGGTATTCGCCCCAGTCGTGGTGAACGCCGTCAGCACAGTGTTGGTCCTGGGCCGAAGCGAACTGCAGCCGGCGCTCGGGCTCCGCGGCCCAGTTGCCCGGGGTTTCCTCATGTCCGGACTCAGGTTTGTCCTCATCGGCGTGATGACGTCGGTCGCGCTCAATGTCGACTATCTGATCGTCGCCCACGGCGCTGGGGTAGAGCAGGTGGCTCGCTACTCGGTCGTCGCTCGGCTGTTCACGGCTCTTGGACTCCTGGTCACTGTGATGAACATGCCACTCTGGCCAGCCAACGCCGAGGCTTTGGCTCGAGGTGACCGAGTCTGGGTCCGGCGGACCACGACGCGGATGATGTTGGTCTCGGGAGGGAGCGTCTTCTTGTTTGGGTCGGTTCTAGCTGTCGCCAAGGACCCTGTTGTGGGACTGCTTGCTGGAGAGCAATCTCGCGTTTCGGGTCAGTTGGTGTGGGGATTCGTGGCGCTGTGGACGCTGTTCGCGCTCGCATCACCCCTCTTCATGGTGCAGAACGCCGTCGGTCGGCTTGGTCCACAGTCGGTGGGGTGGGCAATTTTCCTATGCGCCAGCATCCCGGCGAAGGTATTGATCGTTGCGAACAAGGGGGTGGATGCGATCCCTTGGACGGCATTCGTGCTTTACGGCGTCACTGTGCTTCCGTCCGCCTGTGTGGGCTACAAGATCGCTCTATCGGAATCTGGTCGGCCAACCATAGACGAGCACCGAGTCCGTCGTCCTGGTCAGAAGGCCCGGGGATGAGAGTCGCATATGTCGGTACCTTTATCGCCGGACATGAGTCCGCCGGGATCCAGCGAGTGGCAGGCATAGCGCAATCGTTGTCGCTGGCCGGTCATTCAGTTGTTGTGGGCGGGCAGGGCGCTGGTTGTGTGCACCTCGCACCCGATATCACGTTCGAAGGGTTCGCGCATGCGGAGAACCTCCGCCTGCGGACTGCTCGAACGAGACGGACTTATGGTGTCGAGGCGTGGCTGACCGAACTCAGTCCCAGTCCCGACATCGTCATTGTCTATGGAGGGGCCGGACCGTTTGTTGACGCGGTAGCACGATGGGCGAGAAGCCGAGGGATCCGACGAGTAGTGGACTCGGTCGAATGGTATGATCGCCACCATATTCAAGGCGGCGCCTGGGGGATCAAGGCCCTGGACAACGAACTCTCGATGCGTTGGCGCTATCCACGTCACGATGGGGCAATCGCCATCAGCTCGATGCTCGAGCAGCACTATTGCAAGTCATGTCGAGATGTGGTGCGCATTCCACCCACACTTGACGTGCGATCTGCAGGTTTGGGCCGGAAGCCTGTGGCTGGGCCATTGGTGCTGCGCTATGCGGGTTCGCCCGGTTTGAAGGATCTGCTGGGCGAAATCGTCACAGCCGTTTCCAGGGTGGACTCGACCGGGCGTCACCTGCGTCTGGAGGTAGTGGGTACGACCGCCTTAGTGGCGCGAGAGTTGCCAGGCATGCCGTCCTCGATTCCCGAATCCGTCTCGTTCACCGGAAGGGTTCCCCGTTCGCGGGTGCTCGAGTTGATGGGCTCGGCCGACTATGTTCCCCTGCTGAGGCCGAACGAACGCTATGCGAATGCGGGATTTCCGACGAAGGTGGTTGAGGCGATGGCAGTAGGCACCCCATTGATTGGCAATCTGACTTCCGATCTGGGCGACTACGTCCACGATGGTGAGACTGGCCTGGTTTCCGAATCCGCCGACGCTGCAGGATTCGCTGCCGCGCTCGAAAGGGCAATCGTGGGTGGGCGCCAGCTCGCGGGCAAACTCTCGCTGGCAGCGCGGGAGGAGGCGTTAGATTCGTTCGACTTTAGGGTCTATACCGAGACGCTTTCCGGATTCGTGGAGACCGTTCGTGGCTGACTTGACGGGCACAGCAGGTCGGCGACGACCTGTAGTCGTGCAGCACTCTTTCGGGGCTCTGGGGACAGGTGGTCCGATCGGAGCCCTCACGCGGGTGCTCCATTCATCCTTAGCGCAAAAGTACGAATTCGTCCAGATGCACCAAGACCGAGCCACAGGTGGGATCGATTGGTCGCGCCTTCGTCGATGGCGCGACATGCTGCGCGAACTGCAGCCCGACCTGGTTCATGTGCGCGGTTTGGGCAACGAGGGTCTTCATGGTGCACTCGCTGCGAGAGCGGCCGGATGTCCCAACATTCTGGTTAGCGTGCACGGATCCGTGCGTGACCTGACGGCCGCACCTTGGTTGCAGAATCGAGTCCTCAGGCAGATCGCTGAGCCACTTACTATGCGTCTAGCGACACACGTAACTACGGTCTGCGAATTCGCTGCACGTCGCCCATTCATTCAGGCGCACCGCGGCAAGCTGGTGGACCCGATCACGAACGGTGTGGATCTGGCCTATCCCACCCGTGAACGCCGGGCGCGGTCTCGCGCGGCGCTCGGCCTCTCAGCGAGCGCAGACGTTCTGATCAGCGTCGGCCGGACTAACCAAAGAGAAGGGGCACGTGGACCTCGCTGCGGCAATGGCCCAGGCTTCGCTGCCTACCGAGACGGTTCTGCTCGTGGTCGGTGATGGTCCTGACCGCCATGAGATTGGAGACCTGTACGCCGCGGCAGGAAGGGACGTCCGTTTGCTCGGGCGGCGGAGCGACGTCTCAGAACTTCTGGCGGCAGCAGACGCCTTCGTTTTCCCTACGCTGCACGAGAATCTGTCCAATGCCTTGCTTGAGGCCATGGCCGCCGGACTGCCAGTTGTGGCCACGAGCGTTGGTGGGAACGTCGAGGTACTGCAGAAGGGCGGCGGTCTCCTAGTACCACCGCACGATCCTCTACAGCTGGCTCAGGTACTTGGGGCGGTGATGTCCGATCGTGCACTTCGGAGCGCACTCGGTTTGTAAGCGCGGGCAGTGGTGGAGAGCCACTACTCGGTGGCGGCAATGTGTGCGTCGCTCGACCGAGCCTACCGAGAGGTTCTGGGGGTGTCATCGTGAAGGTCGCACTGCTCGGTTTCACGGTTCCGGATGAGGTGTACGAGACGATCGCCGCGACAGATGCGGTCCTCCCTGCTCAAACCCACCGCTTCTCCTGGGCCGTGGTAGAGGCTCTCCAACTAGCAGGCGTATCCGACGTGGGTTCTGTCTCCGTGGCTCCGGTATCGAACTATCCTCACAACCCCCGCATCTTGTGGCGCGGGGGGCGTTGGAGGTCGCGGCGAGCATCAGGCCTCAGCCTTCCGTTCATCAACCTCCCGTTGGCTAAGCACATCACACGATTGCGTGAGCTGCTTCCTCGTCGCTGCGCCTGAGGTGCGACGACGTGAACCCGATTGGCCGCTGGTGCACGGCGTGCACTCGCCGTTCTTGTGGTTCGCCGCGCTATGGGCCAAGGGGTCCGGCACGCAGGTGGCAGTTATTCTCTGACCGACCCGCCAGGGGTAGTCCGTTCGACGGATAGCCGTTTCGCTGCAATCCTCAAACGGGTCGACATCGCCGTGGTCAAGGCGGCCCTTAAGAGATTCGATGCTGCGATTTCGCTGACGGACGCACTGGCCGCTGACTTCGCTCCGTCCCTGCCAACTTTGGTGATGGAAGGAATTCGAGCCGCAACTGGCCAAGCCGGCTCCACCCAGCCGCCCCGTCGCACGCCAGCACCGGCAAATCGGCCGAGAATGATTTACGCTGGAGGAATCCAGCGCGAGTACGGAGTCGCCGCGCTGATCGAGGCGGTGACGCTGTCTGATCTTGACGTCGAGGTGTGCCTCTTCGGGAGGGGCATACGAGGACGCCGTGCGCGATGCTGGTCGAGTCGATGATCGAATCGTCGGTCCGGATGTGCTGCATCCAGATGAGTTGACGCAGTGGTACCAAGGTGCCGCTGTTTGGTGTAACCTCGACCTGTCGACCAGGAGTTTGTGCCCTACAGCTTTCCCTCGAAGCTGATCGAATACATGGCCGCCGGGACCCCTGTCGTATCTACGCGCCTGCCGTCGATCCCGGACGACTACGCCCCGCATGTCATCTGGGCAGTCACGGACTCGCCCGAGGGAATTCGTGAAGCGTTGGTACGGGTGCTTTGCTGGGATGAAGGGTGGAGCGCCGCCAATTCGGCGCGGACGCAGCACAGTTCATCGACGAGACTCGTTCGCCACTGTCGCAGGGGCGCAAAATCGTGCGCTTTCTCGAGTCATGCAAGGCCGAGAAGGAGA
This sequence comes from uncultured Actinomycetota bacterium, assembly GCA_963806925.1. GTDB lineage: Bacteria > Actinomycetota > Actinomycetes > Propionibacteriales > Nocardioidaceae > Nocardioides. The sequence continues at coordinate 538,455 of CAWEAI010000014.1, forward strand.
GTCTCGGGCGCATGATGTTTCCAGCCGTCACGGCGCGGGCCGCGGCCTCGGCACTGCACGAGTACCCGACTCGTTGCGATGCGGGCAATATGTTTGCAGCGACAGGTGGACACCGATGCTGCTCGAAGAGCATGTGGGTCTCCGTTCGCGTAGGTCAACCTCTCACCTGACCTTTTGCAGCAGACCCCCCGACTCTGAACCCCGGGGCCGCGCGGTTGTCCCGGGCGAAGCGACGGCGAGCTTCGACACGATCCCGATCCATTCCACAAGACAGGGCTCTCCACCCAGAACCCCGACACCGTGATCGGAATTAGCACAACTAACAGGGCGCCAGCAGCCACGTGACGGCGCTCGACGCGTGACTCCAACGACTCGTGGAATACGTGGTAGGCGAGACCCACAGCAAGGGCAAGGCCGACAATGCCAAGCCCGGACGCCACGTCTAGGAACGTGTTGTGCGCGGCGATGCCGAACTGGTTCGCCGGCACCTCGACAATGCCGTCCACGCCAAGCCCGAGGAACGGGTGTTCCCAGACTGCGTCTCTCGCTATCGGCCAGATCTGCAGGCGGCCATTCAGATCACCC
>CAWEAI010000015.1:0-6487 GCA_963806925.1 uncultured Actinomycetota bacterium
CCCCGTTCGGCGGTGACCTGTTCGATGGCGTGGCGTACGACCGGCTCGGTGGGCGTCGTGTCCTGGGCGAGCTCGTCGGGCCGCAACCACGGCACCCGCGCGCCGGCTCGCACGCGCGACCTCGGCGATCTCCACGTCGTCGGTGGAGACGAGCACGTCGAGGCCCGGCACCGCCAGTGCCTGCTCGATCGTCCAGACGATCAGCGGCTTGCCGCCCACGTCCAGGAGGTTCTTGCGCGGCACACCCTTGGAGCCGCCGCGCGCCGGGATCACGCAGAGCGTCATCGGGCCACCGTCTCCCGAAGCATCTCGGCGATGCGTCGTGCCGGCGCCACAGCGGGGCGGGCGGGGACAGGGGTCGGTGCCCCTCCGAAGCGGCTCATGCCGTAACGCTCCCAGAACTCCGACGAGCCATGCCGGCGCGTCGGGGAAGTCGACCCACGCGTCGCGGCCCTGCGCCGCGGCCTCGAGCACGCCGGTGGAGAAGACGCTGACCACGGGGCCGGTGAGCCGGTTGAGCGGCACCGACCCGTCCACCACCACTCCCGCCCGACGGTAGGCCGCGTGCGTGAGGCGCGAGACCTTGTCGCGCTCCGACGGGTGGGGGCGGTAGGTGGCCCCCTCGGTGCGACACAGGTCGAGTGCGGCCCGCACCAGGCGGCGCCGGGGGAGCTCTGCCGCATGCCCCTGGCCGAGGTAGGTCAGCGGGCCGGCCGTCGGGTCGGTGCCTGCGACCTCCTCGTCGAGCGCGTCCCACAGCAGCTGGCTGCCGACGGTCTCCACGTGGATGTCGTCGCGACCGCTGCGCCAGAACTCACCGTCGGCCTCGCTCCATGCCAGCACGGTGGAGTCCGGCGGGAGCGGAGGTGCGTACGGCGTGAGGGCGCCGTGCTGCACCATCAGCACCGGGCGGCCGTACCGACGAGCGGCTCGCTCGGTCGCCACGCCCACGGGCAGGTACTGACCGGCGGTGACGAGGCAGCGGGCGCCTTCGACCAGGCCGTCGACCCGGCCGGGACTCAGCGGGGTGACGGTGAGCCCGAGGCCGTCGACCACGTCGTCCAGCGGGAACGGCGCGACCACCGCCACCGGTGCGCCGGCGAGGTGGCGCAGCGGGGCGATGAGGGACCCGACGGCCGAGGGGTTGGCGGTGTCCATGGCCACGACCACCTGGGGAGCGGGATGGTTCGTCGCGAGCGACCACGCCGCGACTGGCGGGCGCAGGTTGTCGAGGATCCGGCCCTTGACCTGGCGGATGCGGTGCTGGGCGACCTGCCAGGACTGCCATGCCTCGAGGTCGCGAGGGAAGACGAGACTCACCGGGCGGACCTCCATGCGCACATGCGGCCGAGCCTAGCCACGGCGCAGCTCGCGCCACGCACGCTCGCCTAGACTCGGCGCTCGGTCGTGATCCGCAGAGCCCAGCCCGGAAAGGCACCCTCACCCATGGACGAGTTCCTCCAGTTCGCCGCGGAGATCCTCGAGGTCGACGTCACCGCGATCTCACCGGACACCCGCTACGGGGAGATCCCCGAGTGGGACTCGCTCATGCACCTCCGGCTCATCGGGGAGGTCGAGGAGCGCTACGACGTCGAGCTGCCGCTCGACGACGCATCGGACATCCAGACCCTCGGCGACTTCTACGCCCTGACCCGGGCCTGACGACATGCGCGTTGCCTTGCTGAGCAACGTCAACCTGGACCTCGTCGGCAAGGCCCTCAAGGTGCCCTCGGAGACGTGGATGCCCCCGGGCTACGGCGAGTGGGTCGTCCACACCTACGAGCAGGGGGCAGGGGCGCTCCGCGGCTTCGACCCCGACCAGGTCGTCGTCGCGCTCGACGGCACCGCCCTGGTGGACGGCGTCGCCGACGAGTCCGTCGAGGGCGAGCTCACCGCCTGCCTCGGCCACGTCGCCCGGCTGGCCGCTGCGTTGCCGCACTGTCGGGTCGTGGTCAGCACGCTCGACTTCCCGACGAGGACGATCAGGCCGGCCAGCGCTGGCCGGCCCGAGGAGCGGTGGTCCTTCACGTGGCGCCGCGACCTCGAGGAGCTGGCGGGTCGCGCGGACAACGTGCACGTCCTGGATCTGGCCCGCCTCGTGTCGGACGTGGGCCGGTCGGGGTTCTACTCGCCGAAGATGTGGTACCTGGGCGGCCAGCCCTACGCGATGTCCGCGGCGAGGCTGATCGCCGCTGCGGTCGACGAGGCGCTCGACCTGCCCACCCGGACACGCAGGAAGGTGATGGTCGTCGACCTCGACAACACCCTCTGGGGCGGCGTTGTCGGCGAGGACGGCCCGGCCGGACTGGTCATCGGTCCGAGCGGAGTCGGTGCCGCCTACCGCGACGTCCAGCGCCGGCTCAAGGAGCTCACCACGACGGGGGTCCTGCTGGCCGCGGTGTCGAAGAACGAGCAGGCCGACGCGCTCGCCGGGCTCGAGGACAACCCGCAGATGGTGCTGACCCCCGACGACTTCGTCGCGATCCTGGCCGGCTGGGGACCCAAGCCCGACGCGATCGCCTCGCTGGCCGAGCGGCTCAACCTCGGTCTGTCGTCGTTCGTCTACCTCGACGACAACCCGGTCGAGCGGGAGGCGGTGCGCCAGTCGCTGCCTGAGGTCATCGTGCTGGACTTCCCGCGCGACATCGCCGCCCTCCCGCAGGTCGTCGCCGACGCAGCCGCCGAGCACTTCTGGATCGACCGCCTGACGTCGGAGGACGAGGCGAAGGGTGACCAGTACCGGCAGGAGGCGGCTCGCGCCGAGTTCCGAGACACGGCCGGCGACATGGACGACTACCTGCGCCAGCTCGACGTACGCATCTCGATCGGGGAGATGGGCGAGCCGCAACGGGCCCGTACGGCCCAGCTGACCCAGAAGACCAACCAGTTCAACGTCCTGACGCGACGTCACACCGCCGAGGACCTGCGAGCGCTCGCCGCCCGGCCGGACCACCACATCTTCACCGTCGCGGTCGCGGACCGCTTCGGTGATGCGGGTCAGGTGGCCGTCGTCATGGTCCGCGTCGATGGCGGGACCGCCCACATCGAGAACCTGCTGATGAGCTGCCGGGTGATGGGCCGCGCGATCGAGGACGGCGTGGTCGCGGCCGTCGAGCAGCGCCTCGCCGACGAGGGCGTGCACACCGTGGAGGCGGCCTACGAACGCTCGCCACGCAACACGCCCGTCCAGGACCTCTTCGACCGCCTGGGCTACGAGCGACTGACCGAGACGGACGTGGGCGTCACCTACCGGCGCGAGATCGGATCGCCCGCGCCACTTCGGCGCGACCTGCACACCGTGACCTGGACGACCCCATGAGGATCCACCACGTCGGTGTCGCCGTCGCGTCGATCGACGAGGTGCTCGACGACTACCTGGCCCTGGGCTACACGGTCGGGACCAGGGCCGTCGACGACGAGCGACGCGTCGAGATCGCCTTCGTGCGCAACGGCGACTACGTCATCGAGCTCGTCGCCCCTGCCGCCGCGGACTCACCGGTCGACGGCCTGCTGAAGAAGGTCGGGCCGTCGCCCTACCACCTCTGCTACGTCGTGGACGACATCGCCACGGCCGTCCGCGAGCTGCGCTCGTCGGGGTACGTGAGGATCACCGCGCCCAGCCCCGCGCCGGCGATCGGGTACGCCGCCGTGGCCTTCCTCCACCACCGGCGGGTCGGGCTGATCGAGCTGGTCGAGCTGACGGGGCCCGATCAGGGCGTCGTGGTCTGATCCGCGCTCGGAGCGCGGACGACCCGGGCGGGCACGCCCATCGCCGACGCCCCGGGCGGCACGTCACGCAGCACGACGGAGCCCGCGCCGACGGTGGCCCCGTCACCGATGGTCACGCCCCCGAACACGACGCAGCCCTGGCCGATGAAGACGCCGTCGCCGATGCGGATCGCGCCCATCGGCTCGATGTCGTTGCGGTCGCCCTCGGACGCGTGGTTGGCGGTCGTGATGAGCGTGCTCTCCCCGACCAGGGTCCCCGAGCCGATCTCGACCCGGTCGAGCGCGTGGATGTGGACCAGGTCGCCGAGGATCGAGCGGTCGCCGATCACGATCGGACCGCCGTCGTCCTCGCACGCCAGCCACACCTGGCTGCGGATCTCGACCCCGGATCCCACGAAGATGCGGTCGGTGCCGCGCAGGATGCGCGGGTTCATCAGCACCGATCCCTCGCCGAAGGATCCGAAGGCGCGACGGTAGAGGGTCCTGGACAGGGCGTTGGCCACGTGCCACCGGACCGAGGGCCGGGCTTCTGCGAGCCGCTGGGCCAGGTTCATCGTCACTCCTGCAGTCGTCGGCGGACGGCCGCGAGTCTACGGCTCACGCGTCGGGCAGCCCCCAGGCCGCCTCGAGGACGGCCACCCGGTGGTCGAAGGTGTGCTCGGCCAGGGTGCGCCGACGACCCGCCCGCCGGATCCCGTCGGCCCACTTCGTGTCGTGGGCGGCGCGCGTGCAGAGGTCGACCAGCTCTTCGTCGTCCGCCCAGGTGAGCAGCTCGACACCCGGCTCGTAGAGGCCCCCGAGGTCCGATCGGTCCATCAGCTGGAGGCCGCCGACGCCGGCGGCCTCGAACGTCCGCATGGTCAGGCCGTCCTGGTCGCCGTGGATGTTGAGGGTCGCGATCGCGGCCGCCATCTCGCGGTAGGCGTCTGCGCGCGAGAGCTCGCGGCCCGAGGGGACGTCGGGGCGGCGCCACTGCCACGTGCGGAGCCGGTCGACCGGGTGCGTGGACCAGTCGCGCCCGAACGCCCGCACCGGGACGTCTGCCGCCGACAGCATCGTGAGGATCCGCTCCCGCGTCTCGTAGCGTGCGCCGACGAACACCACCTCGTCGTTGCGGGTGCGGGCGTCCGTCTCGACGAGCCTGTGGTCGAAGGCGAGCGGCAGCCATCGGCTGTCGATCCCCGCGTCCCGGAAGCCGGCGTCGTCCAGGGTCGAGTAGGTCGCCACCGGGCCCGTGCGCGCCAAGCGTTCGAGGTCCCACCGCGTGCGGCGAACCTCGTCGTACAGCCACGTCACCCGCGGCAGGCCGCGCTCGTCGAGGAGGTCCCAGAACGGGTCCAGCAGGGTGTCGCCCTTCACCACCACGACGACATCCGGGGACGCCGCCCGCACGGAGTCGGTCGCCAGCTCCGTCTGTGAACGAGCCAGGCCGCGGTGGCTGCCCACGCGAGCACGACGCGGGAGCTCGTGCCGGAGGTGGTGCCACACACGATCGCCCATGCCGGCGTTGTGGTCGTACGTCACCGTCGTCACGCTGTGCCCGCTGGCTTCCAGCGCGGCCGCGATGGACGTCCAGTACCCGTGGAACGCCGGACTGACGAGGTGGACCCGCACGCGATCAGACTCCTGCGGAGGCGGCGGTGAGGGGAGGGAGCGCCACGCCGACAGCCTAGTGATGGAGGCGGGGCCCTCAGCGCAGGGACGGCACGGGGAGTCGCGTGCGCGCAGCCTTGACGATCCGCCGCTGGGCGGGCTTCTCCACCAGGTGGTGCAGGAGCATCGCGGCAACGGTGGCCAGTGCCAGCGCTCCCAGCACGTACGTCGCGCCCACGGGCTTGGTCGGGAACTGCGTGACCTGGCGTCCGACGAGCGACAGCACCTGGCCGTGGACGAGGTAGAAGGCGAAGGACAGCTCGCCGGCATAGACCAGCCAGCGGTGGGTCAGCAGGCCGGGGACCCGACGCAGGTCCGCACCGGCGGCGGCCGCGATGAGGACGGCGAAGCACGGCAGCAGGATGATCTCGGGCACGGCACCGGGGAGGTCGCGGTGCGGCATGCTCATGGCGAGCACCACGGCCAGGGCGAGACCGATCGCGGCGGTCATCGGGATCCGGGGGCGCCAGCCGTCGCGCACCAGCGCGGCGATGACGACGCCGACGACGAACTCGCCGAGCCGGAGCGCCGGCTGCTCGTAGAGGTAGTAGTTGGTCTCGCCGCCACGCTCGAAGCTGGACCACACGAGGCGGATGACGAGGGTGACCAGGACGAGCGCCCCCGCCGACAGGAGGAAGGTGCGGCGCGGGAGCCGCCGGCTGGCGACGATGATGGCGGGCGCGAGCGCGTAGAAGAACGCCTCCACGCTCAGTGACCAGGAGACGCCGTTGAGGGTGTTCAGTGGTGGCGGTGCCCACGCGTGCACCAGGAGCAGGTTCGCCAGCACCGAGTCCCAGGTGATCCGCGGGGCGGAGTAGGCGAAGACGGCAACGCCGGTGATCAGCGCGACGACGTGCGCCGGCCAGATCCGGGCGAACCGACGCACGTAGAACAGTCGTGCGCCGTCGCCGTCGCGCCAGGCCCACGTCAGCACGAACCCGGACAGGACGAAGAAGAACGCCACCCCGGCGCTCGCCGTAGCGCACGTAGCGGTCGTAGATCAGCCAGTTGTTCTCGTTGCCCACGTGGTGGAGGAAGACTGCGAAGGCTGCGAACGCGCGCAGGCTCGTCAGCCGGCGCAGGTCGGCCCCGGTGTCCACGGCGT
>CAWEAI010000016.1:0-185790 GCA_963806925.1 uncultured Actinomycetota bacterium
CTTCCCGATGACGCACCACGTCGAGGGCGTGGCGCTGCTGGTGAGAAGCGACTCCAGCCTGCGGTGATGTGGTCGGGGCTGTGAGCACGAGCCCTGTGAGACGGGCCCTCGAACCCGGGACACGCCCATGTCTCCGGATTCCCCGGGTTGCTTCTATGTGCTGTCAAACGGCCGGAGCAGGCAGGTCGGCAGCGGCGAGGGGCGGTGCGGAGCATCAGCAGTGGTGTGGGCGGGGCGCGGGGGTACCTGCCGATGTCGACTACTTCTGGGCCAGGACTCAGCCCCTCCCTCCCCGGTCGGCGCGACCGTCACGGTCGAGAACGAGAGACCCCGCGAACGCGGATGAGCCCGACTTCGTCGTTGCTGGTGCGTTTCCTACCGCAAGAAGGCGGCCTGGTCGGACACGATGTGACGATGCTCGAGGACCTCAGCACCCAGACGGTAGTGCTCGGTGTCGCTGTCTTCGCGGTGACGTGGATGCTGGCGATCGTCGTACGACGAGTGATGATCAAGACGCTCGATCGTGGCGACTCCGATCGACACACGGGGCGGCTGGTGGGGCGGCTGGTGAGCGTCGTCATCGTCCTCGGCGGCACGGTCTACGCACTCGAGCTCGCCGGCCTGCGCGTCGGACCGATGCTAGGGGCGCTCGGGATCGGCGGCATCGCGCTGGCCTTCGCGGCCCAAGACATCCTGTCGAACTTCGTGGCCGGCGTGCTCCTGCAGGTGCGGCGGCCGTTCCGGGTAGGCGACGAGATCGGTAGCGGGGACCACGAAGGGCGCGTCGAGGACGTCAACCTACGCACAGTGCGCATCAAGACGTACGACGGCGTGACGGTCTACCTCCCGAACGGGGAGGTGTTGCAGTCGCCGATCGTCAACTACACCAAGACGCCGCTGAACCGGACGTCGCTGACGCTGGGGGTGGCCTACGACTCGGACCTGGAACAGGTGAGGTCGATCATCCTCTCGGCGTGCTCCGGCGCCGACGGGGTCGAGGCCGTGCCACCTCCGGAAGCGTGGGTGGAGGCGTTCGGCGACTCCTCGGTCAACCTGGTCGTACGCTACTGGCACGCCTCGGACATCGCGAGCCGGTGGCGGACACGAAACGCCGTCGCGATTTCCGTCAAGCGTGCTTTCGACGACGCTGAAGTGACCATCCCCTTCCCGCAACGCACGCTGTGGTTCGGACCCGGATCTACGACGCTCCACTTCGGGGCCGAGGACTAGTCGCGTCGACCGGGAAGCGTTCACGTCGTGACGTTGCGGGTGGCGAACCCACCGGAGAGTTGGACCGGAAAGAGTAGGCTGCGTGGAACAGTCAGCTACGAGGACCGGGAGCAGCTCATGGAGTGGTGGGGTTGGCTGGTCGTGGCTCTGGTGCTCGTCGTGGTGCTCGCTGCGGCGGTGTTCGCTGTGCAGGCGCGGCGCCGGCGGGGTGGTGTCATCGTGGAGTCCGCACAGCCCGACGGCAAGGGCCAACGATGAGGCTGATGCGCACTTCCGACATCACCCAGCGGCCCGTGGTCACCCGTGAGGGCGAGGCCGTGGCCCAGATCAAGGACATCGTCTACGCCGCTGACGGCGGCTCTGTCAGCGGCTTCACCCTGGCGGGGCGGGGCCTGTTCGCTGGTCCCCTCAAGGAGGGTCTGGCCTGGAGGTCGGTCGCCGCGCTCGGCGCCGACGCGGTCATGATTGCTGACGACGGCGCCTTGGAGCCCGCCGAGTCGGTGCTCGACCGGTCCCGCGGCAGCCTCGCGCACGGCAACATTCTCGGCTCGCAGGTGCTGACCGAGGACGGGGTCGGTCTCGGGACTGTCCACGACGTCGTGGTGTCCGTCGACACCACTGAGGACGGGCAGTGTGAGGTTGTCGGCTACGAGGTCGTGGCGTCCGACCAGATGGGCACCCACGACCAGAAGGTCCTCATTCCCCTCCCACGGACGATGGCCGCCTCCGGGGAGCACCTCATCGTTCCTACCAGCGTGAGGGACTTCGTCGGGCATGACCTCGCTGGTTTCGGCGCTGCGGTCGACCGGTTCCGCGAGCATCTCGGGGGTGCCCAGCGATGAGGTTCTCCGACGCCAAGGGACACAAGGTCGTCGACAAGAGCACGGCCAGCACAGTCGGTCGGGTCCGAGGGTTCCTCGTCGATCCGAGGTCCCACTCGGTGGTCGCCCTCCGACTCAAGAAGACTGATCGAGGCAACGTGTTGCGGTGGAGCGACGTCGACGCGTTCGGAGTCGACGCCGTCACCATCGGCGACTCGGCAACGATCACCGAGCTCGACGGTGATCTGGAGGCGTTTCGCGGCAAGCGCCGCCGCCTGGTGAAGAAGCGGGTCCTCACCACCGGCGGCGACGAACTCGGCGAGGTCTCCGATGTGGAGTTCGACCCTGACACAGGCAGGTTGACCACCATCCTGCTCCAGGACAGAGAGGTCGCGGCCAACCGCCTCGTCGGCATCGGGTCCTACGCGGTCGTCGTCCAGGCGCAGCTCGCCGACGAATGAACTGTCTGCGGCGAGCTCGCACCGAGGCTCGCCGTAGGTCAGCTCGGACTCGTTCCTTGGGATCGACCTCCGCTGACCCGCATTCAATAGCGCGGTTGAGCGTCACCTTGCGCGTTCAAGCACCGGGGCGGGCACAACCGACACCTGTCGTGCAGCAGTCCCGAACTACGAAAGGAACACACGTGGACCGCAACGCGATCATCTTTCACGGGACCGGCGCCAACCCCGACGTCGTGTGGCTCCCGTGGCTGCGAAGGCGGCTGGTCGAACGTGGCTACACCGTCGAGGCGCCGCACTATCCCGGGCTCAACGTTGAATCCATCACCACATTCCTGCCGAAGGTCTTGACCAATCACACGTTCGACGCGAACACCGTTCTTGTCGGACACTCAGGCGGTGCGGCGCTATTGCTCGCGATCCTGGAGCACATCGACACGAGGGTGGACCAGGCCATCCTGGTCGCGGGCTACTGCTCCCAGCCCAACTCTGAGGATGAACCCGTCCTGCAGGATTCCTACGACTGGGCTGCGGTGCGGGCTCATGCACGCGACCTCTACTTCATCAACTCCCGCGAAGACCCCTACGGCTGCGACGACCGGCAGGGGCTCGCCATGTTCGAACGGCTCGGCGGCACCCAGATCATCCGCGATGACGGACACTTCGGAGACATCGACCAGCCGTACGAGTCCTTCGAGCTCCTGGACAGGCTGATTGATTGACTGCGGTGCGGTGCGGGCGATGAGTCTCGCGCCCCGCGACTTCACCCGAGTCACGTCTACGAACACGCGCTCGTCTCCAATCATGAACCGAGTGACGCTACCGCTTCCTCGCGGCTGCCCAGGTCGGACTCGGAGGAGACGGCTGGCGCCCCGGCGGCGGTGATGGACCGAAACCTCGAGGCCCGCGCTCCGGCGAGAGCTCACGTGCGGTTGTCTGCGACAGTCGGCGCCCGATGACCGACGGCTCGGAGGGGCTCGGTTTGATTCGCAACCTTCCGCAACGACGTTCCGCCGATGTCAAGGCGGAACAGCGGCATAGCCGCCGGTCAGCGGCCAGTTGGCCCGATGAGGGCCCGATGTGGGCAGCCAGTCGCCACCGATCGCAGTCACGCTCGGCGCGATTGAACTTCTTTGATGACGCTCGCGTCGGATCCATTGCGCTGCTGACGCGGGCCAGGACCGCCCGCGCCCCGTCATGACTGTCCTGCAGGGAGTGATGGTGGCCGTGGTCCCGGCGGCCGATGAGCGCCGCACTCACTCACGATTGCTGGCCAGGTTGACGAGAGGCTGTCTCGAGGTGCCGTGATCGGCGTGGCGCACGGCCAGCGGCGCAACGGCGCGGCGGCAGCCTAGGATCGCCCGAATGCGTCTGGTGTCCGCCGTCCTCGGCTTCGTGTTGCGCAAGGTGGGCGTGCTCGCGGCGGTGATGCTGTCCCTGTTCCTGGGCTACCTGCTGGTCCAGTCACTGGTCCCTGCTCTTCGCGAAGCCGTGACTGACCGCGATCGGCTGCAGGAGGTGGCACGGCAGCGCGCGGCCCTGGAGGAGGACCTCGAGCGACTGAGGCGCATCGCCGCGGAGGACCAGATCACAGCGGTCTCGTCGCTGCAGGTCAGGATCGACGCCGAGATCGAGGAGGGTCGCCGCACCGCCAGCGAGAAGAAGGCCGAGATCGACCGTCTGCGTGACGAACGAGACGACGTCTGCGGCTTCGTCCAGGACCTGATCGACCTGGTGACGCCCGGCGAGGGGTGCGAGGCCGCGGAGCAGGCGCTCGCGAAGGCGGACGAAGCCCTGGACACCCTCGAAAGGACTCTCGGTCAGGCTGAGCAGGACGCCGCAGTCCTCAGCGACCCCGACCTGACTCCGCAGGAGAAGCTCGATCGGCTCGGGCGAGGAGGCGACCAGACCCTCGTCGAGAGACAGATCGACAACGAGGAGTCGGAGCTGGCCCAGAAGACGGCCGAGCAGGAGAGCCTGGAGGAGGCCCAGGCGTCCGGAGTGGGATGGGTGGTCAACCAGTGGAGCCAGTCATGGAAGTGGTTGGCTGCAATCGCACTGCTCGTCCTCCTCCTGCCCCCAGCCCTGCGTGTCGTCAGCTACTTCCTGCTGATGCCGGTGGTGAGCCGGATGCACACCTCGATCCGCCTGGCGGCCGGTGCCGAGACCGCGACAGCGGACCTCCGCAGCACCCGCGCGCGGCGGACCCTGGCGATCGACCTGGGCCCCGGCGAGGTGTTGTCCGCGCGGTCGGAGCACGTACGTCCGGTGCAGGGCACGATCCACAGCCGACTGCTCTACGACTGGACGTCACCCTTCATCAGCTTCGCGGCGGGGCTCTACGGACTGAGTCGGATCACCGGGGACGAGCACGGCACCTCGGCGACGCTGGCCACACCCGATGACCCCAACTCCTACCTGATGCGCATCGACTTCACCGACCACCCCGGGCTGGTGATGCGACCGAGGCACGTCGTGGGCGTCATCGGCGCGCCGCAGCTGCAGACGCGCTGGCGGTGGGGCACCCAGTCCTTCGCGACGTGGCAGGTGCGCTACATCATGTTTGTCGGCACCGGCAGCCTTATCGTCCAGGGCAGCGGCGACGTCGTGGCGACCAACCCCCGGGGCAGGTCCACCAGGATGGAACAGCATCTCGTGATGGGCTTCGACTCCCGACTGACCGTGCGCGTCAATCGGACCGAGGTCTTCTGGCCCTACCTGTGGGGCAGGACTCCGCTGGTCGATGACGAGTTCACCGGCACCGAGCCGCTCTTCTGGCAGAAGTCCAGCACCGACGGGACCAGCAACCCGATCGCCAGGACGTTCGGCGCGGTGTTCTCCGCGCTGGGCAAGCTGCTGGGCTTCTGACCTTGCCCGCGCAGCGGCTGCGCAGGAGGCTGGCGTCATGGCCTCCTACGCCGTCAACCCTGACGCCGTCGCCCACGCCCGGAAGCTGATCGACGCGAAGCAGTACGTCCTGGACAGTGACTGGGGTGAGAGCCAGCCGGACGCGGACGCCCAGAACAGCTACCTCGAGAATCACCCGTGGGAGAGCTATGCCGCGTGGCACCTCGGCCTGACCGATGCGACCAACGACGAGACCAAGGCCCGCCACGCCTTCGGCTACGGAGACTTTCGGCGAGTTCATCGCAGTGGCTTGATCGCCTGCGTCTACCGCGCGTCGCAGTGGCGGCACAAGGAGGTCGAGATCGCAGCGCACGAGCTGCTGCAGCGACTGGACGAGGTCGCCGGGATCGGCAGGTAGGGAGCAACCCGCTCGAGCGGATCCTCTGGTGCGAATGTCAGCCTGCCGACGTACGTCGCTCCGGCTCCTGCGGCAGCGTGCACGACTCAGTCCGTCTGGCGCGGGTGTGACGATTCGGGGTGGGTCAGTGCGGTGGACCGCACTGCCTCGCCGGCCCCCAGAGGCAACGGCGAGTTCGGAGGAGGTTGGCTGACTCTTGCGCGGTTGGGCCGTTGCAACAGCCCAATCGTGCAGGAGTCACCGCCTGAGCGGTGACTCCTGCACGGGGGCCCGTATGAGACCGCGAAGCGTTGGCCAGGTGTGATATCTTGACATCAAGATACATACAGACGCCCAATTTAGGGTTCCCTTCCTTCCCGTCCCACTGCTTACGACGGCAAGATGGGTACGAACCCGCGAACTCCCGAGGAGATGTGGCTGATGGCCAGTCAGGACAGCTTCGGTGCCAAGAGCACCCTGGACGTGGACGACACGTCCTACGAGATCTACCGCCTGGACGCGGTGAAGGGTGAGGGCCTCGACGTCGAGAGCCTGCCCTTCTCGCTCAAGGTGCTCCTGGAGAACCTGCTCCGCACCGAGGACGGCGGCGACATCACCGCCGACCACATCAGGGCGATCGCCGGGTGGGACGCCAGCGCGACCCCCGACCAGGAGATCCAGTTCACGCCGGCGCGCGTGATCATGCAGGACTTCACCGGCGTCCCGTGCGTGGTCGACCTCGCCACGATGCGTGAGGCGATGGCCGAGCTCGGCGGCGACGCCACCAAGATCAACCCGCTCGCGCCCGCCGAGATGGTCATCGACCACTCCGTGATCGCCGACGTCTTCGGCTCGCCCGACGCGTTCGAGCGCAACGTCGAGATCGAGTACGAGCGCAACCGCGAGCGCTACCAGTTCCTGCGCTGGGGCCAGGGCGCGTTCGACGACTTCAAGGTCGTGCCGCCCGGCACCGGCATCGTGCACCAGGTCAACATCGAGCACCTCGCCCGCGTGGTCATGGTGCGCGACGGTGTCGCCTACCCCGACACCTGCGTGGGCACCGACTCCCACACCACGATGGTCAACGGCATCGGCGTGGTCGGCTGGGGCGTCGGCGGCATCGAGGCCGAGGCAGCGATGCTCGGCCAGCCCGTCTCCATGCTGATCCCGCGCGTGGTCGGCTTCAAGCTGTCCGGCGAGCTCCCCGAGGGCTCCACCGCCACCGACCTGGTCCTGACGATCACCGAGATGCTCCGCGAGCACGGGGTCGTCGGCAAGTTCGTCGAGTTCTACGGCGAGGGCGTCTCGGCGCTCCCGCTCGCCAACCGCGCGACCATCGGCAACATGAGTCCCGAGTTCGGCTCGACGATCGCGGTGTTCCCGATCGACGAGCAGACCGTCGACTACCTGCGCCTGACCGGCCGCTCCGAGGAGCAGCTCGCGCTCGTCGAGGCCTACGCGAAGGAGCAGGGTCTCTGGCACGACCCGAGCGCCGAGCCCCGCTACAGCGAGCGCCTCGAGCTCGACGTCTCCACCGTCGTCCCGTCGCTGGCCGGACCGAAGCGTCCGCAGGACCGCGTCGAGGTCACCCAGGCCCAGGAGAGCTTCCAGACCGCACTCGCCGACTACACCGAGGACAAGGCCGCGCGGGCGACTGTGTCCCTCGACGGCCAGGAGCTCGAGATCGGCCACGGCGCGGTGACCATCGCGGCGATCACGTCGTGCACCAACACCTCCAACCCGAGCGTGATGATCGGCGCGGCGCTGCTCGCGAAGAACGCCGTCGAGAAGGGCCTGTCGCGCAAGCCGTGGGTCAAGACCACGCTGGCGCCGGGCTCCAAGGTGGTGTCGGACTACTACGAGCGCTCGGGCCTGACTCCCTACCTCGACAAGCTGGGGTTCAACCTGGTCGGCTACGGCTGCACGACCTGCATCGGCAACTCCGGTCCGCTCATCCCCGAGGTGAGCGCAGCGGTCAACGAGGCAGACCTCGCGGTCGTCTCGGTGCTGTCGGGCAACCGCAACTTCGAGGGTCGGATCAACCCCGACATCAAGATGAACTACCTCGCGTCGCCGCCGCTGGTGGTCGCCTACGCGCTCGCCGGGTCGATGGACCTCGACCTCTTCAACGACGCGCTCGGCCAGGACCAGGACGGCAACGACGTCTTCCTCAAGGACATCTGGCCGAGCCCGGCGGAGATCGAGAAGACGATCGCGATGGCGATCAACTCCGAGATGTTCAACGAGTCCTACAAGGACGTCTTCGCCGGGGACGAGCGCTGGCA
This sequence comes from uncultured Actinomycetota bacterium, assembly GCA_963806925.1. GTDB lineage: Bacteria > Actinomycetota > Actinomycetes > Propionibacteriales > Nocardioidaceae > Nocardioides. Next base: position 8,039 of record CAWEAI010000016.1, read on the forward strand.
GTCGCTCCCCACCCCGGAGGGCAACACCTTCGCGTGGGACCCGGACTCGACCTACGTCCGTCGCGCTCCCTACTTCGACGGCATGCCGGACGAGCCGGAGCCGGTCACCGACATCGTCGGTGCGCGCGTCCTGCTCAAGCTGGGTGACTCGGTGACCACCGACCACATCAGCCCGGCCGGTGCGATCAAGAAGGACAGCCCCGCCGGTCACTACCTCGCCGAGCACGGGGTCGGGCAGCGTGACTTCAACTCCTACGGCTCACGCCGTGGCAACCACGAGGTGATGATCCGCGGCACCTTCGCCAACATCCGCCTTCGCAACCAGCTCGCCCCTGGGACCGAAGGTGGCGTGACGCGCGACTTCACGGCCGACGGCGAGGTCACGAGCGTGTTCGAGGCCAGCGAGCACTACATCGCAGCCGGGACCCCGCTGGTGGTGCTGGCGGGCAAGGAGTACGGCTCGGGCTCCTCGCGCGACTGGGCGGCCAAGGGCACCGCGCTGCTCGGGGTGAAGGCAGTCATCGCCGAGTCCTACGAGCGCATCCACCGCTCCAACCTGATCGGCATGGGCGTCATCCCGCTGCAGTTCCCGGCGGGCAAGACGGCCGACGACCTGGGCCTGACCGGTGCCGAGATCATCAGCATCTCCGGCATCACCGGGCTCAACGACGGCACCACGCCGAAGACCGTGACGGTCAAGGTCGAGCCGGCTCCCGGCACCGACCAGTCGTTCGGCGAGGTGAGCGAGTTCGAGGCCGCCGTCCGGATCGACACCCCCGGCGAGGCCAACTACTACCGCAACGGCGGGATCATGCAGTACGTCCTGCGCAACCTGCTCAAGGCCTGAGCGTGCCCGCGTTCCTCGAACGTGCGCAGGCGGCCGTCGACCCCACCTCGGGTGGGGACGGCGGCCGCCTGCGGCCGGGTCCCATGGCCGACTGGGAGGTCTTCCCCTTCGAGCGCGAGGGCCTGCGGGCCCGTCCGCTCGTGGATCACGCCGACCCGGAGCCCGACCGCCGCAGGGCACCCGAGGAGTGCACGAGCTGCCGGTCCCTTGAGCGCGACGACCTGGTCCTGCTCACCGGCGACCGTCTTGCGGTCATCCGCCCGGCCGGCACCTCGCTGCCCTTCGTCGCCAACGTGGTGTCGCGCTCGCACGAGGTGCTCGACGACCTCGACGACGACGGGCACGTGGAGCTGGGCCGCCTGATCGGCCGGACCTACAGCGCGGTCCGGGCGTTGTCGGGCATCGGCAACGTGCACATCAACAAGTGGGAGAACGGCGCCGGCCACCTGTCGGTGACGCTGCTCGCGCGACCACTCGGTGTGCTCCAGCTGCGTGGGTCCAACCTCCCGGTGTGGGCCGACATGCTGCCGCCCACCCCGGCCGACGAGCTGGCTGCCCGCGCCGGTGCCGTACGGGCTGCGCTTGCCTGAGCCCCGGGTCAGGCTGCGCCGTCCAGACGGATGTCAGGGGCGAGCGGTTGCACTCGCGTCGGTAGCCTGACGCCGTGAGTGACCACGACCCGCCGACCGGCACCGACGCGGACCCCACACCGCCGCGGGCCAGCCGCCGGCCCCTTGTCCTCGCCACGGTCGCCGCGGTGCTGGTGCTCGGCGCGGCATTGGTCGCCCCGCTGGTGAACCAGGTGATCCGCGGTGACGAGGAGGCCCAGCGTGCGCTCGACCTGAGGCTCGTCGAGACCTTCGACGTACCCGAGCGCTCCCACACCACGCGGGACGTCGACTATCCGCAGAACCCGCCGACCGGGGGCCGGCATGATCCGGTCTGGCTCGCATGCGGTGCCTACGACGAGCCGGTCCGCGACGAGAACGCCGTGCACGACCTCGAGCACGGGACGGTCTGGATCACCTACGACCCCGACCTCCCGGCCGACGACGTCGCCGTGCTGGCGGCTCAGCTCCCCGACGACGGCATCCTGTCCCCGCGCGCGAGCCTGCCCTCGCCTGTCGTGGTCACGGTCTGGGGCGCCCGCCTCCGGCTCGACGGGGCCGACGACGAGCGCCTGCGCCTGTTCCTGGAGGAGTACGGCGACGGACACACTGCCCCGGAGCTCGGCGCCAGCTGCCGGGGAGGAACCCCCGACCCGCAGGGCGAGGTGCCGCAGGAGAGCACCGACGTCTGACCCGACGGCAGCGGGCAGCGCACAGATCGAGAGGGTGTAGGACATGCACAGCGAGACCCGGACCTATCGCACCGGCGGCGACGAGGTCGTGCTCGACCTGACCCGCGACGCCGCCGACTTCGTCGCTGACCGAGGAGGCGGTCTCCTGCACGTCTTCGTCCCGCACGCGACCGCCGGTCTCGCGATCATCGAGACCGGCGCCGGCTCGGACGAGGACCTGCTGACCGCACTGGCGGACCTGCTCCCCGCCGACGACCGGTGGCGGCACCGCCACGGCTCGCCCGGGCACGGCCGCTCGCACGTGATGCCGGCGATCGTGCCGCCGCACTGCACCGTGCCGGTCCTCGACGGCAGGCTCGCGCTCGGCACGTGGCAGAGCATCTGTCTCGTCGACCTCAACGTCGACAACGACCTGCGCGAGGTGCGCTGGTCCTTCTTGGAGGGCTGAACCACGATCGGCCGGACGCATCGAACAGTTGTTCGATAGCCTCAGGGCATGTTTCCCTCGCCGCAGCGGCCCCAGCGGCCCACTGCCCCGCCCGGGCACCGCGGAGTCGCTCCGCCGGGGTGGCCGCGACAGGTGCGACCGCCGGATGCGCCGGACTGGGAGGTGAGCGCGGCCAACTGGCTGCTCGACCTGTGCCCGGCCGACTACCGCCGATTCTCGGGCCTGCGCAAGCACGTCGTGGTCCTGGCCCGGTTCGCGGTCCTGCACGTCGAGGCGCAACAGCTGGCCACCCGTCGCGGGCTGAGTGAGATCCGCGGCGACCTCAGGGATGTCGCCGACGAGGCGGTCGTGCTGGCGGCGGTGCAGACCTTCCAGCTCGAGGACGCCCGCCTGGTCGCCGTACGGCGTGAGGTCGGGTTGGTCGAGGAAGCGCTGCGGGGGCGGCGCTACCGGGTCCGGATGTGACCGGCGAGGCGAGCAGGCTGTCGGTAACGGTCCACGACCTGCCATGAAATAGACTCGTGCGCATGGGACACCTCGCCTCGATCGCGTCTCCGCGGGACCTCCGTGGACTGTCGGAGGAGCAGCTGGATGCGCTGGCCGCCGAGATCCGCGACGTCATGATCCGGACCGTCGCGACCAACTCCGGGCACCTCGGTCCCAACCTGGGCGTGGTCGAGCTGACCCTGGCGATCCACCGGGTCTTCGAGTCTCCGCATGACCGCGTCGTGTTCGACACCGGACACCAGTCCTACGTCCACAAGCTCGTCACCGGCCGCTACGCCGACTTCGGATCCTTGCGCAAGGAGGGCGGCGTCAGCGGCTACCCGAGCCAGGGGGAGTCCGAGCACGACATCGTCGAGAACTCCCACGCCTCCACCTCGTTGTCCTACGCCGACGGGCTCGCCAAGGCCTACGCGATCCGCGGCGAGGACCGCCACGTCGTCGCCGTCATCGGTGACGGCGCGCTCACCGGCGGCATGGCCTGGGAGGCGCTCAACAACATCGCGATCGCTCGGTCGAGCCGGCTGGTGATCGTCGTCAACGACAACGAGCGGTCCTACACCCCGACCATCGGAGGTCTTGCGACCGCGCTCACCGCGCTGCGCACCAACCCGCGCTACGAGCAGGTCCTCGACCTGGTGAAGAAGCGCCTCAACGCCGTCCCGGGCGTCGGCCACGCGGCCTACGACGCCCTCCACGCGGTCAAGAAGGGCATGAAGGACGCGATCGCGCCCCAGGGCCTGTTCGAGGACCTGGGGCTGAAGTACGTCGGGCCGGTCGACGGTCACGACCGGCTGGCCATGGAGCAGGCGCTGACCCACGCGAAGCGGTTCGGCGGGCCGGTGATCGTGCACGCGATCACCCGCAAGGGCCAGGGCTACGACCCGGCGATGCGGCACGAGGCCGACCAGTTCCACGCCCCCGGCCCCTTCGACGTCCAGACCGGTGCGGAGAAGCCCAAGGGCAAGATCTGGACCGACCACTTCTCCGAGGCGATCGTCGAGGTGGGCGAGCGTCGCGAGGACGTCGTCGCCCTGACCGCGGCGATGATGCACCCGGTCGGCCTCGACGTCTTCGCGCGGACGTTCCCCGAGCGCACCTTCGACGTCGGGATCGCCGAGCAGCACGCCGTGACGTCCGCGGCGGGACTGGCCATGGGCGGACTGCACCCGGTCTTCGCGGTCTACGCCACCTTCCTCAACCGCGCCTTCGACCAGGTGCTGATGGACGTCGCGCTGCACCAGTGCGGTGTCACCTTCGTGCTCGACCGTTCCGGGGTGACCGGGGACGACGGGGCCAGCCACAACGGGATGTGGGACATGTCGATCCTGCAGGTGGTGCCCGGTCTGCGCCTGGCCGCCCCGCGTGACGTCACGCGACTGCGTGAGCTTCTCGACGAGGCCGTCCTCGTGGACGACGCACCCACGGTGGTGCGCTTCCCGAAGGGCCCACCGCCCGCGGACATCCCGGCGATCGACCGCGCCGGCGGCGCCGACGTCCTGGTCCGCGAGGGCGACCACGACGTGCTGATCGTCGCGGTCGGCTCGATGTGCACGACCGCCGTGGACGTCGCCTCGCGGCTCGCCGCTCAGGGGATCGGCGTGACGGTCGTCGACCCCCGCTGGGTCAAGCCGATTGATCCCGCCATCGTCGACCTCGCGCGCGAGCACCGGCTCGTGGTGAGCGTCGAGGACAACGGCCGCGTCGGCGGTTGTGGGGCCGCGCTGCTCCAGCGGCTCAACGACGAGGGCGTGCCCACGCCGTTCCGCCTCCACGGCATCCCGCAGGAGTTCCTCGACCACGCCAAGCGCGACGTGATCCTCGCCGGGATCGGCCTCGACGCCCAGACCCTGGCCCGTGGCATCGTGGAGGACGTGACCGCGCTCGACGGCGAGCCCACCTCGATCGGTGTCGACCACACCGCCTGACCACACCGCCTGACCGGGCCGCCTGACCGGTCGTCGTACGAGGCCGACCGTGCCGAGGCGATCAGGACGCGGTCACGAGGCGGTCACGAGGACGCCCCTCCCCACGCGCACCGTGACGGTGCACTCGGCCGTGACCGCGTCGCACGTGAGCAGGTCCTTCCGCGCGATCTCGGCGGTGTACGTCCCGCCCGCCGCGGCGAACGTGTCCGGCAGCGACGAATTCGGCGAAGGCAGCCGGATCACGGCGCGTCATGGGGTCTCCCGAGAGATCGTGGCGAGTGTGTCACCCGTCATGACGAGGCGGGGGCACCGAAAGTTTCGGTAGCGGTCCTCAGAGGTCGCGGCGGACCTACCCGGGCTCCTCACCGGGGTTGCGGTTGATGTTCCAGATGGCGACGGCGAGACCGCCCCACAGGATGAGCATCGCGACCAGCATCATGACGATGGCTGAGGTGGACATCAGTTGCTCCTCTCGTCCTGCCGGGACTGGATCTCGGGGTCACCGAGGAAGGTCCGCTCGCGCCACGGGAGGCGAGCGGCGACGAACCCGAGCACCGCCACGGCCGCAGCCAGGCCCCAGCCCAGGGTGAGGAGCATCCACGTCGGGAAGCCCCCGTAGGGCTCCTGCAGGTTGTCGATGAAGTCGTTGACCAGGATGAAGGTCAGCGCCGCAGGGGCCACGACGCCGATCAGCCACTCCCACCAGCGACCGATCTGCACCGATCCGTCGCGGTTGAGGTGCTCGCGGAGCAGGCCGGTCTTCTTGAACACCCAGGACAGCGCGAGCATGCTGACGACTGCGACGAGGAGGATCCCGAACCGGTTGATGAAGTGGTCGATGATGTCGAGGACGTAGACGCCGGTCGTGGTGCCGAGCAGGGTGATGCTGATCAGCGCTGCCGGGACGCCGACCGCCATCGAGGCGCCAACCCGCGACATCTCGAACTTGTCGCGGACGGCCGAGATCACCACCTCGATCACGCTGACCAACGAGGTCACGCCGGCGACGACGAGCGACCCGAAGAACAGGACGCCGATCAGGGCGCCAGCAGGTGCCTCGCTGATGATCGCCGGGAACGCGATGAAGGCGAGGCCCAGGCCCTCGGTGGCGACCTCGTCGACCGGCACGCCGGCCGCCGTCGCCATGAAGCCGAGCGCCGCGAAGACCCCGATGCCGGCCAGCAGCTCGAAGCCGGAGTTGGCGAACCCCACGACCAGTCCGGAGCCGGTCATGTCGCTGCGCCGACCGACGTAGGACGCGTAGGTGATCATGATGCCGAAGCCGACGGACAGCGAGAAGAAGATCTGGCCGTAGGCCGCGATCCACACGCTGGTCTCGCCCAGGGCGCCCCAGTCGGGCGAGAACAGGGCGTCGAGGCCCGCCGCCGCGCCGTCCAGCGTCAACGCGACGACGACGAGGGCGATGAACGCGATGAACAGCACCGGGATGAAGACCACCGATGCGGCGCCGATGCCCTTCTGCACGCCGAGCGCCATGATCGCGAGGACGGCCACCCACACGAGCACCAGCGGCACGGCCACGCCGCTGACGAAGTCGAGGCCGATGCCGGGGTCGCCGGCCTGGAGGTAGGAGCCGAAGAGAAAGCTCTCCGGATCGTCGCCCCACGCCTTGTCGATCGAGAAGAACGCGTAGCGGGCGGCCCAGGCGATCACCGCGGCGTAGTAGACGGCGATCACGAAGCAGATCCCCACCTGCCACCAGCCCAGTCCCTCGGCCGCGGGGTGGGCGCGGCGGAAGGCGAGCGGCGCGGAGCCGCGGTAGCGGTGCCCGAGGCCGTAGTCGAGGAGGAGGAACGGCAGGCCTGCGGTCAGCAGCGCGATGAGGTAGGGGATGAGGAACGCCCCGCCGCCGTTCTCGTAGGCGACGTAGGGGAAGCGCCAGATGTTGCCGAGCCCGACGGCAGAGCCGATGGCCGCGAGGATGAACACCTTGCGCGAGCTGAAGGCTCCGCGGTGCTCCTCGGTGTGTGCGACGGCTTCGCTCATGGATGCCTCCGGGTGACGACGTCAGGAGGCCTCAGGATGCCAGAGTGTGCATCTCGCGGCAGACAGGCACCGCAGGTCCGAGATGCGCGCCGAGGGGCCTGACGAGCGGTGGCCCAGCCACCGTCCGCGCACGCCGACTGCGGGTGGGCCACCGCTGGTGGGCGAGGCGGGCCAGGACACACCAAGGGGCGGTGCCACAGCCACAATCGCGACGTACGGAACGTGGCTGGGGCACCGCCGACGCCTCACGCGTCGAGCGCCCTCAGTGGAAGCGCTTGCCGCTGACCTTCTCCGAGATGCCCTGGACGTCGAGCATGAAGGTGAGCCCGCCGTTCCAGAAGGAGAACCCGGCGCCGGTGATCATCGCCAGGTCGATGTCCTGGGGCGCGGCCACGACGCCCTCGTCGAGCATCAGGCGCGCCTCCTCCGCGAGGCCCGCCAGGGTCGTGTCGCGGACCTCCGCGGCGGTGAGGACCACCGGGGAGGAGGGACTCTCCAGCAGCGCCTCGACCTCGGGGTCGATGGCGCCGTCCGGGGCCGTAGTAGGAGCTCTTCCTCGCCGCCACGATCCGCTCGAGGGCGGGGGAGACGTAGAAGCGCTCGGGGAAGGCGCGCTTGAGGGTCTCGACGTTGTGCAGCGCGATCGCCGGACCCACGAGCGACAGCAGCTGGTAGGGCGGCATGGGGACGATGCCGGCGAACGCGCTGTCCGCGACCTCGACCGGGGTGCCTTCGTCGACGATCCGGCCGACCTCGCTCATGAAGCGGCCCAGGAGCCGGTTGACGATGAAGGACGGGCTGTCGGTGACCAGGATGCTCGTCTTCTTGAGCGCCCTGCTGGTGGCGAACGCCGTCGCCAGCGTCGCGTCGTCGGTGGCGTCGCCGCGGATGATCTCGAGCAGCGGCATGACCGCGACCGGGTTGAAGAAGTGGAAGCCCACGACCCGCTCCGGGTGCTGCAGGTCCGAGGCCATCTCGGTGATCGACAGCGACGAGGTGTTGGTCGCGAGCACGCACTCGGCGGACACGACCTTCTCGACGTCGGCGAAGACGGTCCTCTTGACCGACATCTCCTCGAAGACGGCCTCGATCACGAAGTCGGCGTCGCCGAAGGCGACCTGCTTGTCGGTCTCGCCGGACACCAGCGCCTTGTGGCGGTTGGCCAGGTCCGGGTTGATCCGGCCCTTGGCGAGCAGCGTGTCGATCTCGGCGTGGACGTAGCCCACGCCCTTGTCGGCGCGCTCCTGGTCGAGGTCGGTCAGCACGACCGGCACCTCGAGGCGACGTACGACGAGCAGTGCGAGCTGGCTGGCCATCAGGCCCGCGCCCACGATGCCGACCTTGGTGACCGGGCGCGCGAGCGCCTTGTCGGGTGCACCGGCCGGGCGCTTCGCGCGCTTCTGCACCAGGTCGAACGAGTAGAGCGAGGCCAGCAGCTCGGCCGTCTGGGACAGCGCGTGGAGGGCGTCGTCCTCGGCGGCGAAGCCGGTGTCACGGTCGGTGTCGCGGGCTGCGGCGATCAGCTCGACGGCCTTGGCCGCGGCGGGGGAGCCGCCACCGGTCTTCGACGCCACGATGCCCTCGGCGCGGGCCACGGCTGCGTCCCATGCCTCACCGCGGTCGACCTCGGGACGCTGCACGACGACGTCGCCGCGCAGCACGGAGGCGGCCCAGAGCAGGGACTGCTCCAGGTAGTCGGCACCGTTGAAGACCGCGTCGGCCAGCCCGAGGTCGTACGCAGCCTGCCCGCCGAGGGTCTTGCCCTGGTTGAGCGGGTTCTCGAGGATCAACGTGACGGCCTTGTCGGCGCCGAGCAGGTTGGGCACCAGCCAGGCGCCGCCCCACCCGGGGATGAGGCCGAGCATGACCTCGGGGAGCCCGAGCGCGGGTGCGGAGTCCATCACCGTGCGGTAGGTGCAGTGCAGCGCCACCTCGAGACCGCCGCCGAGCGCGAGCCCGTTGATGAAGCCGAACGACGGCTTGCCACCCTCGGACACGGGCTGGCCCAGCTTGCGGAAGACCGCATGGCCGAGCTCGGCCACGATGCGTACGGCGTCCGGGCCGCCGCCCTGGATCGAGGTGAGGTCGGCACCGGCGGCGAGGATGAACGGCTTGCCCGTCACCGCGAGCGCATCGATCGTCTCGTCCGCCAGCGCCTCGTCGATCGCGGCGTTGAGCGCGAGCAGCGAGCCCGGGCCGAACGTGTTGGGCCGGGTGTGGTCCTCGCCGTTGTCGAGGGTGATCAGGCCGAAGGTGAGTCCCCGTAGGGAGACCCGGCGCAGGTGGGCCCTGGTCACGCGCTCGGCGTCGGAGACGAGCGCCTGCGCGCGCTCGACCAGTGCCGACATCTCGGACGGGGTGTTCATGCCGTCGCTCCGTTCGACTCGGTCCAGTGGGGGTTCTCCCAGATCACGGTGCCGCCCATGCCGATGCCGATGCACATGGTGGTGAGGCCGTAGCGGACCTCGGGCTGCTCCTCGAAGGCGCGTGCCAGCTGGTTCATCAGACGTACGCCGGAGGAGGCGAGCGGGTGGCCCATCGCGATCGCACCGCCGTAGGGGTTCACCCGGATGTCGTCGTCGTCGATGCCGTAGTGCTCGAGGAAGGCCAGCACCTGGACGCCGAAGGCCTCGTTGACCTCGAAGGCTCCGATGTCGTCGATGGTGAGGCCCGCGAGCCGCAGCGCCTTCTCGGTCGCGGGGATGGGCCCGGCGCCCATGACCTCGGGCTCGACTCCGACGAACGCATAGGTGACCAGGCGCATCTTCACCGGCAGGCCCAGCTCGCGGGCGGTCTCCTCGTCGGCGAGCAGCGCGGCGGTCGCGCCGTCGTTGATCCCGGCGGCGTTGCCCGCCGTGACGTTGCCGTGCGAGCGGAACGGGGTCCTGAGAGCGGCGAGCGACTCCAGCGTCGTCTCGGGGCGCATCGGCTCGTCGATCGTGGCCAGGCCCCACCCGGCGTCGGCCGAGCGGGTCGCGACCGGCACCAGGTCGGGCTGGATCTTGCCGGCGTCGTAGGCGGCCTTGGTCTTCTGCTGGCTGCGGACGGCGTAGGCGTCGACGCGGTCCTTCGTGATCGTGGGGAACCGGTCGTGCAGGTTCTCCGCGGTCTTGCCCATCACGAGCGCGTCGGGGTTGACGATCCGCTCGGACAGGATCCGCGGGTTGGGGTCGACACCCTCACCCATGGGGTGTCGGCCCATGTGCTCGACGCCTCCGGCGATCGCGATGTCGTAGGCACCGAAGGCGATGCCGGACGCCACGTTGGTCACCGCGGTCATCGCGCCCGCGCACATCCGGTCGATGGAGTAGCCCGGGACGCTCTGCGGGAGCCCGGCCAGCAGGGCAGCCGTTCGGCCGAGGGTGAGGCCCTGGTCGCCGATCTGGGTGGTGGCCGCGAGTGCGACCTCGTCGACCCGTTCGGCCGGGAGCGAGGGGTTGCGGCGCATCAGCTCGGTGATGCACTTGATGACGAGGTCGTCGGCGCGGGTCTCGGCGTACTGACCGTTGGCCTTGCCGAACGGGGTGCGCACGCCGTCGACGAAGACGACCTCTCGCTGGGGACGGGGCACGGGCTACTCCCAAGTGACGAACGGAGGTGAGGCAGGACGGAGTCAGGTTACCTTTCAGTAACAAGGCATGCCACCACGACGGGTGTGTGTCCGGTCACTGAGCCGCACGCCCTACGCTGCACCCATGGTCGAACGCCTTGTGCACATCGTCGACGACGCCGAGGTCCTGGTGGATGCCGGCGACCTCACGCTCGTGTGCGTGCTGACCGGCTTCCTCGACGCGGGCAAGTCCGCCGAGATGGCCGCCGCGCACCTCGCCGGGCTCTCGGACGGCAAGGTGGTCGCCACCTTCGACGTCGATGCGCTCCACGACTACCGTGCCCGCCGCCCGCCGGTCACGTTCGTGCGCGACCACTACGCCGACTACGAAGCACCGCGTCTGGTCATGCGGGCGCTGCGCGACACCGGCGGCACTCCCTTCCTGCTGCTCACCGGTCCCGAGCCCGACATCCGGTGGGAGGCGTTCGCCCGCGCGGTGCGCGAGGTGATCGAGCACTTCGGTGTCTCGCGGGTGGTGAGCATGGGCGCCGTGCCGATGGCGGTCCCGCACACGCGGCCCATCGCCATCACGCCGCACGCCAACCGACCCGAGCTGGTGCCCGGGGAGAGTCCGTGGCAGGGCGAGCTGCGGGTGCCGGCGAGCGCGCAGGCGCTGCTGGAGATCAGGCTGGGGGAGTGGGGCCTGGACGCCCTCGGCTTCGTCGCCCACATCCCGCACTACCTCGCCCAGATGGAATATCCGCAGGCAGCCCTCGTGCTGCTGGAGCACCTGGAGATCGGCGGCCGGCTCACGATCGACCTGAGCGACCTCCGCGAGGCCGCTGAGATCACGGAGACCGAGGTCGACCGCTACCTGTCCTCCCACGACGAGGTGGGCGACGTCGTCCGCGGCCTGGAGCAGCAGTACGACTCCTTCCGCGAGGCCGAGGCCGCCGGCACGTCGCTGCTGGCCGGCGACGGCGCCCTGCCGACGGGCGAGGAGCTGGGCCGGGACTTCGAGGCCTTCCTCGCCGGCCTCGAGGACGACCCGAAGGACGCGGGCGACGATCCCGGCTGGGAGGATCGCTGATGGCCGGCAGCGCCGAGGAGCTCGCGGCACTGCTCGAGCTCGAGAGGCTCGAGGTCGACCTCTACCGCGGCGCCCAGGCCCGGACCGAGCGTCAGCGGGTCTTCGGCGGGCAGGTCGCCGCTCAGGCCGTCGTCGCCGCGACGCGCAGCGTCGAGGGTGAGTTCGTCCTGCACTCGCTGCACTCCTACTTCCTGCGGCCCGGCGACACGTCGGTCCCGATCGTCTATGACGTGGAGCGGATCCGCGACGGCCGCTCCTTCTCGACGCGACGGGTCGCGGCGCGCCAGCACGGTCGTGCGATCTACTACATGACGGCCAACTTCCAGATCCCGGAGCCGGGACTGGAGCATCAGGACAAGATGCCCGAGGTGCCCGGGCCCGAGCACGGGATGCCGTTGGTCGACCTGGCCCGCGGGTCCAGCCCCGAGGCCGGCGAGCTCTGGGAGCGCGAGTGGTCGTCGCTCGACGTCCGCTACGTCGGCGTCACCGGCCGCGGCATCCCCCACGACCCGGAGCGCCCGGCGCAGGCACGCCTGTGGATCAAGGTCGACGGGACGCTGTCGGAGGACCCGACGGTCCAGGCAGCCGCCTTCACCTACGCCAGCGACCTCACCCTGCTCGGCGCGGCCCTGGTGCCGCACGGCCTCACCATCGCCTCGCCGCGGCTGCAGCCGGCGTCGCTCGACCACACCATCTGGTTCCACCGACCGTTCCGGGCAGACGAGTGGTGGTTCTACGACCAGTTCTCCCCCTTCGCGGGCGGGGCGCGCGGGCTCGCGCTCGCGCGCGTGTTCACCCAGGCCGGCGAGCTGGTGGCGACCGTCGCCCAGGAGGGTCTGATCCGGGTGCACGACGGTCGCGCGAGCAGCAGCTGATGTCTGAGGACGTGCCGGAATCCGGTCCCGGTCCCGTCCTTGAGCGGTGACCGGGCACTTCCTCGCGGTACCACCGCGAGGAGGTGCCCGGTCGACAGGTTCCAGCGCGAGGAGGTGCCCGGTCGACAGGTTCCAGCGCGAGGAAGTGCCCGCTCGGCATCGGGTAGGGTCTGAGCCGATCGACATCCTTTAACGAGCCGTCCTGTGAGGCGGAGAAGGAGGTCCGGAGTGCAGACGCCTGCCCCCCACGACGGCCCCGATGAGACCCCCGGCGACGCCACCGATGCCACCGATGCCACGACGCCACTGACGCCATCACCGTCGACCCCGCGCGTGGGCGGAGCGATCGCACCGTCCTCGACGCGCGTGACATCTCCCGGGCCCTGACTCGCATCTCCCACGAGCTGCTCGAGCGCAACAAGGGCGCCACCGACCTCGTGCTCCTCGGCCTGCACACGCGCGGCGTCCCGCTGGCCCGCCGGATCGCGGAGAAGATCGCTGCCGTGGAGGGCGCTCCGGTCGCCGTGGGTGAGCTGGACGTGACGATGTACCGCGACGACCTCCGCTCGCAGCCGACCAGGCGTGCGCACAAGACGGCCCTGCCCGCCGGGGGCATCGACCGCAAGGTCGTCGTGCTGGTCGACGACGTGCTCTTCTCCGGTCGCACCATCCGGGCCGCGCTCGACGCGCTGGCCGACCTCGGCCGCCCGTCGGCCGTCCGGCTGGCCGTGCTGGTCGACCGTGGTCACCGCGAGCTGCCGATCCGTGCCGACCACGTCGGGAAGAACCTGCCGAGCGCCCTCGCCGAGCGGGTCAGCGTGCGCCTCGCCGAGATCGACGGCACCGACGAGGTGACGATCTCGTGAAGCACCTGCTGTCCGTCGACGACCTCTCGACCGACGAGATCGAGTCCCTGTTCGCCACGGCCTCCGACATGCACGACGTGCAGACCCGCGAGGTGAAGAAGCTGCCGGCGCTGCGCGGGCGCACGGTGGTGAACATGTTCTTCGAGGACTCCACCCGCACCCGCTCGTCGTTCGAGATCGCCGGCAAGTGGCTCTCCGCCGACGTGATCAACGTCAGCGCCAAGGGTTCGAGCGCGTCGAAGGGCGAGAGCCTGCGCGACACCGTCCTGACCGTCTGCGCGATGGGCGTCGACGGGCTCGTCATCCGCCACCCCGCGAGCGGGTCCGCCCTGCAGGTCAGCCAGTGGGTCGACGCGTCCGTCGTCAACGCCGGTGACGGGACCCACGAGCACCCCACCCAGGCCCTGTTGGACGCCTACACCCTGCAGCGTCGTCTCGGCTCGCTGCGCGAGCGTCACGTCGCGATCATCGGCGACCTCACCCACAGCCGCGTCTTCCGGTCCAACATCCAGTGCCTGACCCGGCTCGGCGCCCGCGTGACCGTCGTCGCGCCACCCACCCTGATGCCGAGCGGGATCGCCGCATGGTCGGCCGCGGCGGGCTTCGAGGCGTCGTACGACCTCGACGAGGTGCTGCGCGGCGCCGGTGCGCATGGCGCGGTCGACGCCGTGATGATGCTGCGCGTCCAGCGCGAGCGGATGTCCGGCGCGTTCTTCCCGAGCGCGCGGGAGTACACCGTCGGCTACGGCCTGACCCGAGACCGACTGGCGTCGCTCAGGCCGGACGTGCCGATCTGCCACCCCGGGCCGATGAACCGCGGACTCGAGATCGCCGCCGACGCCGCCGACGCGGCGCAGTCGGTCGTGCTGGAGCAGGTCTCCAGCGGCCTGGCGATCCGGATGGCCGTGCTCTACCACCTGCTCGCCGGAGAGACCGATGGAGGAATGGCCTGATGTCGCTGGTGATCAAGGGTGCCGCGCTGCTGGGCGATGAGAGAGCCGACCTCTACGTCGACGACAGCGGCGTCCTCGTCGACTCCGCGCCGGCCGGTGCGGAGACCATCGACGCCGACGGGCTCGTGGCGCTCCCCGGGCTCGTCGACCTGCACACCCACCTGCGCGAGCCGGGCCGCGAGGACGCCGAGACGATCCGCACCGGGTCCCGGGCGGCCGCGCTCGGTGGCTACACGGCGGTGCTGGCCATGGCCAACACCAGCCCGGTCACCGACACCGCCGAGGCCGCGATGCGCGTGTGGGACCTGGGGCGTGAGGCCGGACTCGTCCACGTGCAGCCGGTCGGCGCGGTCACGCGCGGCCTGGCCGGCGAGGAGCTCGCCGAGCTCGGCCTGATGCACCGCTCACGGGCCGGCGTCCGGGTCTTCTCCGACGACGGCAGGTGCGTGCACGACGCACGAGTGATGCGGCGGGCGCTGGAGTACGTGAAGGCCTTCGGCGGCGTGGTCTCCCAGCACTCGCAGGACCCGTCCCTGGCCGGCGCGGCCGCGTGCTGCCACGAGGGCGAGCTGTCGGGACGGCTCGGACTGCCGGGGTGGCCCGGCATCGCCGAGGAGGTCATCGTCGCGCGGGACGTGATGCTCGCGCGCCACACCGGCTCGCGCGTCCACGTCGCCCATGTGTCGACCGCAGGGTCCGTGGAGGTGCTGCGCTGGGCGAAGGCGCAGGGGATCAGCGTGACCGCTGAGGTGACGCCGCACCACCTGCTGCTGACCACCGACCTGCTGCGAGGCTATGACCCGACCTTCAAGGTCAACCCGCCGTTGCGGCCGCAGGAGGACGTCGACGCCCTGCGGGGGGCGCTCGCCGACGGCACCATCGACGCCGTCGCGACCGACCACGCTCCGCACGCGCGGCACGACAAGGAGCACGCCTTCGTGGACGCCGCCTTCGGCATGCTCGGTCTGGAGACGGCGTTGGGCGCCGTACGGACTGCGATGCCCGAGCTGTCGTGGGCCGACATCGCCCGGGTCATGTCGTCCGCGCCGGCCCGGATCGCTGGACTCCACGACCAGGGCCGGTCGCTGGAGCCCGGCTCTCCCGCCCACGTCGTGCTCGTCGACCCGGACGCCCGCGTCACGGTCGACCGCGACGCGTCCGCCTCGCTGTCGCGCAACAACCCGTGGCACGGTCGCGACCTGACCTCGCGGGTCGTCCACACGGTCTTCGCCGGTCGGGTCACGGTGCGCGACGGCGTGCTGGCGCATCCCTGACATGCTGACGGCGTGACCGACCCACGCACCTGGTTGCTGACCGCCGGCGAGCGCGCCAACGCCGCCACGGCCATCGACCGGCAGTGCGAGGGGGACGACGCCTGGATCGACGGCAACCTGGTGACCCCGCTCATCGACGGTGCGGCCTACTTCGCGGACCTCCACGCCGCGCTCTCGGCGACGCAGCCGGGTGACCTGGTGCTCTTCACCGACTGGCAGGGCGACGCCGACGAGCAGCTGACGGGCGAGCCGGGCAGCGAGGTCGTCGAGGTGCTGGGGGCGGCCGACGAGCGAGGGGTGGACGTGCGCGGCCTGGTGTGGCGCTCGCACCTCGACCAGACCGGCTTCTTCGCCACCGAGAACAGGCACCTCGGCGAGCAGCTGCAGCACCGGGGGGCGGAGGTGCTCCTCGACATGCGGGTCCGCACGGGCGGGTCGCACCACCAGAAGTTCGTGGTGATCCGCCACCGCGACGACCCCTCGCGCGACGTGGCGTGGATCGGCGGCATCGACCTCGCCCACAACCGGCGCGACGACGCCGACCACGCGGGCGACCCGCAGTCGCAGCCCCTCGCGGACGAGTACGGCGACCGCCCTCCGTGGCACGACGTGCAGGTCAGGATCCAGGGTCCGGCCGTGCACGCGGTCGAGACGGTCTTCCGGGAGCGCTGGCTCGACCCCACCCCGCTGAGCCGCAGCCCGCTGCGTCGGACGGTCGATCGTCTGCGTGGTCTCGACCTGCGGCCGGACCCGCTACCAGAGCAGGCGGCGCCGCCCCCGACGGCCGGTCCTCACCGCGTCCAGCTGCTGCGGACCTATCCCAACCTCAGGCACGGGCGCGACTACCCGTTCGCCCGTGGCGGCGAGCGCAGCGTCGCCCGCGGCTACACCAAGGCCATCACGCAGGCCCGCCGACTGGTCTACGTCGAGGACCAGTACTTCTGGGGGCACGAGGTCGCCGACCCGTTCCTCGCGGCTCTGCGGGAGCAGCCGGAGCTGCGGGTGCTGGCCGTCATCCCGCTCGTCCCGGACGTGTCGGGCGCAGATGTCTCGTCCCGCCGAGCTCCTGGGGCGGTCGCGGGCCCTGACCGGGCTCATCGGGGCGGCGCCCGACCGGGTCGCTGCCTACGGGCTCGAGAACCACGTCGGCACACCGGTCTACGTCCACGCCAAGGTGTGCGTGATCGACGACCAGTGGGCCAGTGTCGGGTCCGACAACTTCAACCGCCGCTCGTGGACCCACGACTCCGAGCTGTCCTGCGTCGTGCTCGACGAGGACTACGCACGCTCCTTGCGCCTCCGGCTCGCCGCCGAGCACCTCGACAGGCTCCCCGACGTCGAGCGTCGGGGCCTCGACGAGGCGTTGGCGGACCTGCACGACCCGCACGCCATGTACGACGCCTACGCCGAGGCGGCGGCGGCGCTGGACGCGTGGCACGCGGGCGGTCGCTCCGGGTCGCGCCCCCCAGGTCGGTTGCGCACCCTGCCCATCAGTGTGTTCGGTCCGTGGGAGGAGCGACTGCTGGGCCTCCTGCTCGACGGGGTGCACGACCCCGACGGCAGGCCCGGACCCCTGCAGGGTGGCTCGGACTACTGAACCGTCCCTGACCTCGGGTCGCGGTCGGTGAGGCAGTAGACCTGACCACCGGGCGCGCTCAGCACGGTCCAGAAGGCGTGGACGCCGAGGACGCGGGCGCCGAGGGCGACGTGGCGCGCGGAGTCGGCGGACCGGTCGGCGCTGGCCAGGTCCGGGTGGGCGCGCACGGGGCCGGTGCGCTCGTGCAGGCGCTGGAGCAGGAGACGAGGCTGACCAGCCGCCACCAGCCGGGCGAACCCCGGTGTGGTCGCGTACTGGAGCTCGCGCCCGGTGAGCTCGCGCCAGAAGGCGATCTCGACCTCCCACGACTCGCTCGGGATGTCGAGACAGACCTGGTCCAGGATCGTCGAGCCGTCCCGCGCCAGGGACGGCTCACCGTCGAGCAGCGTCTGACAGAACGTGAACCCGCCGGGGGAGCGCATCACCTCGACGTCGTGATAGGTCCACGCGGTCGTCGCCCCGAGGGTGCGTGCGGTCTCGATGCTGGCGCGACGGTCGGCGGTGTCGAGGTCGATGTGGACCCCGGGCGGCCCCTCGACGGCCTGCACCTTGACGTACGCCGAGCCGGTCCGCGGCAGGAGCGTGACGAACTGGCCGTCCTCACCGCGTCTGTCGGAGGGCAGCCACCCTGTTACCGACGCCCAGAAGGACACCGCGACGTCGACGTCGGCGGCCGGGGTGTCGAGGAAGACCTGGATCCACGGCAGTGGGCTCATGACAGTGATCCTGACACCTCGTAGGGTCGACCGATGAGTGACGGTCCGCACCTGATCCACACGGTCCTCGATGCCAGCGACGTGCGTGGTGAGGCGGAGTTCTGGCGCGCGCTGCTCGGGCTTCGCTATCGCTCGGGTGATGAGAGGCCCGCCGGGGCGGACCGCGCCGACTGGCTGGTGCTCACCCGTCCCGACGGTGCGCGCTGCCTGGCGATCCAGCAGGTGGACTCACTTCCGTCGAACCGGTGGCCCGAGACCGGCCACCCGTCGGTGAGCCATCTCGACACCACCGTGGCGACGCGGGAGGGGCTCGACGCCGCTCACGTCCGGGTCCTCTCCCTCGGAGGAGAGGTCCGCCTCGACCGCTCCGACGACGCTGACGAGCCGTTGCGTGCCTACACGAGCCCGGCCGGGCACGTGTTCTGCGTCTTCGTGGGCGAAGGTCCGAAGGATCCGCGGCAGACGCTCGCCGGGACGTGCAGCTTCCGGCTGCTCCCGTCCGACCAGCTCGTGGGCGCCCCCTCCACCCTCGTCGTCGAGCCGGCTGCCGAAGGTCGTGCCACGTCGATGACCTACACGTGGCAGCACCCGGTCGACGGCCCCCAGTCGGGGACGTTGCTGATCGGGGTCCCCGGTGAGGGCGGCGAGACGACCACCGCATGGGTGGACAGCTGGCACCAGCCCGACGTCGTCCTGCTCCGCGGCAGCGCAGGCACGTCCTCGAGCACGTTCGGCTACGACTACGCCCCGGGGTGGCGCTGGGAGGTGGAGGTCGTGCTGGGCGCTGAACCCACGCTGGTCATGCGCAACGTCGTGCCTGAGGGGCAGGGCGGCCCGGCCGGTCCCTACGACGTGATGCGCGCGGCCTGGGCCTGACCCCTCGGGCAGGCCACGGCGCACCAGTGGCGCAGCGGCAGCCGGAGCCGCTCGTCGTCAGCGGCCTCAGCGTCACCTACCCCGACCGCATGGTGCTGAGCGGTGTCGACCTGCTGGCCCAGCCCGGCCGCAGGATCGGACTCGTCGGCGAGAACGGCGTCGGCAAGTCCACCCTGCTGCGTGCCGTGGCGGGTCGTCTGCCCACCACGGCCCGGCTCGTGGGAACCATCACCAGCCCGGACGACCTGGTGCTCCTCGGACAGGAGCCGCCGTTCAGTGACAGCGCGACGGTGTCCGAGGTGCTCGCCATGACCCTGGCGCCGCTGCGCACCGCAGTGACGGACGTCGAGCGTCTTGCCGGGTCGTTCGGCACGGATCGCGGCGATGCGGCCTACGCGGCAGCGCTGGAGCTGGCGACCTCCCACGACGCGATCGAGGTGCTGACCGGCTTCCTGCGCGACCTCCCGGGGGTCGTGCTGCTCGCCAGCCACGACCGCGTGCTGCTCGACGAGGTGTGCACCGACCTCGTCGACCTCGATGCCGGGGACCTCGGCACGGACGGCGCCGGGGGACGGCGCTTCGGCGGCGGCTGGAGCAGCTATGAGCTGGCCCGCGCGGACGCGCGGCGGCGACAAGCACATCTACTCGTTCAGGGGTGCGCGGGTCGACCAGACGCTGGCGCGCCGCAAGCGTGACGCCCAGCGCCGCCTCGAGGTGGCCGAGCGCGAGCAGGTCCGCAGACCACCTGCACCGCTGGGGTTCCGCGGGAACCCTGACGTCGGCCACCACCGGGCGTCTCGTCCACGCGCGCGACGTCGAGGTCGAGGGCCGGGTGAGCCTCGACCGGCTCGACCTGGCTGCGGGGGAGCACCTGCTGCTCACCGGTCCCAACGGATCGGGGAAGTCCACCGTGCTGGGCGTCCTGTCCGGGCGCCTGGCCGTCACCTCGGGGCTCGTCGAGGTCACGGCTCGACGGGTGCGCGAGCTGACCCAGGATCCGCAGGTGCGTGACCCGGCGCGCTCCGCGCAGGCGACGTACGCCGCCGCGGTGCGCGACCTCGCCGACCCGCCGTCCCTGCGTGAGCTCGGGCTGCTGCACCCGCGCGAGCACCGCACGCCGGTCGGCGGCCTGTCGGTCGGCCAGCGACGGCGTCTGCAGCTGGCGGTCGCGATCGCCGCTGCGCCCGACCTGCTGCTGCTCGACGAGCCGACCAACCACGTCTCGCTCGCTCTCGCCGGCGAGCTCGAGGAGGCGCTCGCCATGGCCCCCGGCGGGGTCGTGCTGGCCTCCCACGACCGGTGGTTGCGGCGACGTTGGCAGGGGCCGGAGCTCGCGCTCACGTGCCGTGGACGCGATGCCCCTCGGGGCCGCCGCCGCTGGTAGGGTCGGCCTCGCTTCGAACATCCTTTAACGATCCGTCCCGTGAGGCGGAGAAGGAGGTACGGCATGGCTCTGCCTGCCCCAGCCCGGACCCGAGACTGCCACACCGGCACTGCTGGTCCTCGAGGACGGCCGCACGTTTCGCGGCGAGTCCTTCGGCGCCGTTGGCGAGACCTTCGGCGAGGCGGTCTTCTCGACCGGCATGTCCGGCTACCAGGAGACGCTGACCGACCCCAGCTACCACCGCCAGGTGGTCGTGATGACCGCGCCCCACGTCGGCAACACCGGGATGAACGACGAGGACCGGGAGTCCTCGCGCATCTGGGTCGCCGGCTACGTCGTCCGCGACCCCGCCCGTGTACCGTCCAGCTGGCGCAGCGTCCGCGGCCTCGGCGACGAGCTCCGCGACCAGGGCGTCGTGGGCATCTCCGGCGTCGACACCCGTGCGCTCACGCGTCACCTCCGCGAGCGCGGCGCGATGCGGGTCGGCATCTCCACCACCGAGAGCGACCCCGAGCGCCTGCTCCAGCGGGTGCTGCACTCCGGCGAGATGGCCGGTGCCAACCTGAGCGAGGCGGTCTCCACGCCCGAGGCCTACGTGGTGCCGGCGGTGGGGGAGAGGCGGTTCACGGTGGCTGCCGTCGACCTCGGCATCAAGGCCAACACGCCGCGCATGATGAGCGAGCGCGGCATCGAGGTGCACGTGCTGCCAGCGACCTCCACCTTGGCGGACGTGCAGGCAGTCGCGCCCGACGGCCTCTTCTTCTCCAACGGGCCGGGCGACCCGGCGGCCAGCACCGCGCAGGTCGAGCTCCTCCAGGATGCGCTGCGCGCGGGCCTGCCCTACTTCGGGATCTGTTTCGGCAACCAGCTGTTCGGGCGCGCGCTGGGCTTCGGCACCTACAAGCTGAAGTACGGCCACCGTGGCATCAACCAGCCGGTCATGGACCGCACCACCGGCAAGGTCGAGGTCACCGCGCACAACCACGGATTCGCTGTCGACGCCCCGCGCGAGGACGCCACGACGACGGAGTTCGGTGCGGTGACGGTGAGCCACGTCTGCCTCAACGACGACGTGGTCGAGGGTCTCGAGCTCCGCGACGCCGACGGACGCCTCACGAGCTTCTCGGTGCAGTACCACCCGGAGGCCGCGGCCGGCCCGCACGATGCGGCGTACCTCTTCGACCGGTTCGTCGATCTCATGGACGCCCGCACCCACGACGAGAAGAGCGCCTGACATGCCCAAGCGCACCGACATCCAGTCCGTGATGGTCATCGGCTCCGGCCCGATCATCATCGGCCAGGCCTGCGAGTTCGACTACTCCGGCACCCAGGCGTGCCGGGTGCTCCGCGAGGAGGGCCTGCGGGTGATCCTGGTCAACTCCAACCCGGCGACGATCATGACCGACCCGGAGTTCGCCGACGCGACCTACGTCGAGCCGATCACCCCCGAGTTCGTCGAGAAGGTCATCGCCCAGGAGCGCCCCGACGCACTGCTCGCGACCCTGGGCGGCCAGACCGCGCTCAACTGTGCGATGGCCCTCGACAAGGCCGGCGTGCTGGAGACGTACGGCGTGGAGCTGATCGGGGCCTCCATCGCGGCGATCGAGCGCGGCGAGAACAGGCAGCAGTTCAAGAAGATCGTCGAGCAGCTGGGCGGTGAGAGCGCGCGCAGCGTCATCTGCCACTCGATCGAGGACCTCCTCGCCGCGGCCGACGACCTCGGCTACCCGATGGTCGTCCGTCCGTCGTTCACGATGGGCGGCACCGGCTCGGGGATGGCCTACGACGAGGCCGACCTGCGCCGCATCGGCGGCTCGGGGCTGGCTGCCAGCCCCACCACCGAGGTGCTCCTCGAGGAGTCCATCATCGGCTGGAAGGAGTACGAGCTCGAGGTCATGCGCGACAGCCACGACAACAGCGTGATCGTCTGCTCCATCGAGAACCTCGACCCCATGGGCGTCCACACCGGCGACTCGATCACCGTCGCCCCGGCGATGACGCTGACCGACCGCGAATACCAGAAGATGCGTGACCTCGCGATCGCCATCATCCGCGCCGTCGGCGTCGACACCGGTGGCTGCAACATCCAGTACGCCGTCAACCCGGCGGACGGTCGCCTGATCGTCATCGAGATGAACCCGCGCGTCTCGCGGTCCTCCGCGCTGGCATCGAAGGCGACCGGGTTCCCGATCGCCAAGATCGCCGCCAAGGTCGCGATCGGCTACACCCTCGACGAGATCCGCAACGACATCACCGCGCGCGAGGACGGCGGCAGCACACCCGCGTCCTTCGAGCCCAGCCTCGACTACGTCGTGGTCAAGGTGCCGCGGTTCGCCTTCGAGAAGTTCCCCGAGGCCGACCCGACGCTGACCACGCACATGAAGTCGGTCGGGGAGGCGATGGCGATCGGTCGCAACTTCACCGAGGCGCTGCAGAAGGCGCTGCGCTCGCTGGAGAGCAAGCACGCCCCCTTCGACTGGCACAAGGAGTGGGTCGCGCTCGACAAGGACGCCCTGCTCGCGGAGATCGCGGTCCCGACCGACGGCCGCCTCAAGAAGGTGATGGACGCGATCCGCGCCGGCGCGACGCCGGAGGAGATCTTCGAGGCCACCAGGATCGACCCGTGGTTCCTCGACCAGCTCGCGCTGATCAACGAGGTCGCGGTCCAGCTCATCGAGGCCGGCGAGCTCACTCCCGACCTGCTGCGCCTGGCCAAGCGGCACGGCTTCTCCGACGAGCAGATCGGCAAGATCCGCGGACTGAGCGCGGACGTCGTGCGAGGCGTACGCCACGCGCTGGGCATCCGGCCCGTCTACAAGACGGTCGACACCTGCGCCGCCGAGTTCGCCGCGCGGACGCCCTACCACTACTCGTCCTACGACGAGGAGACCGAGGTGGAGCCGCGCGCGGAGGGCAAGGAGGCCGTCATCATCCTCGGATCGGGGCCCAACCGCATCGGCCAGGGCATCGAGTTCGACTACAGCTGCGTCCACGCGTCCATGGCGTTGGCCGAGGCCGGCTACGAGACGATCATGGTCAACTGCAACCCCGAGACCGTGAGCACCGACTACGACACCTCCGACCGGCTCTACTTCGAGCCGCTCACCCTGGAGGACGTGCTCGAGATCGTCCACGCCGAACAGCTCGCCGGGCCGATCGCCGGCGTGGTGTGCCAGCTGGGCGGCCAGACCCCGCTCGGCCTCGCCCAGGGCCTGGCGGACGCGGGGGTGAAGATCGTCGGCACCTCGCCGGAGTCGATCCACCTCGCCGAGGAGCGCGGCGCCTTCGGTCGCGTGCTGGCCGACGCCGGCCTGCCGGCGCCCAAGCACGGCACCGCGACGTCCTACCCGCAGGCCCAGCGCATCGCGCACGAGATCGGCTACCCGGTGCTGGTGCGGCCGTCCTTCGTCCTCGGCGGGCGTGGCATGGAGATCGTCTACGACGACACCGCGCTGGAGGCCTACCTCGAGAAGTACGTCGCCAACGGCCTGATCAACGAGCGCCAGCCGGTGCTGGTCGACCGCTTCCTCGACGACGCGGTCGAGATCGACGTGGATGCGATCTTCGACGGCACCGAGCTGTTCCTCGGCGGCGTGATGGAGCACATCGAGGAGGCCGGCATCCACTCCGGCGACTCGTCCTGCGCGCTGCCGCCGATCACCCTGGGCCGCGAGGAGATCGACCGCATCCGCAGCTCGACCGAGGCGATCGCTCGCGGGCTCGACGTACGCGGGCTGCTCAACATCCAGTTCGCCCTCGCCTCCGACGTGCTCTACGTCCTCGAGGCCAACCCGCGCGCATCGCGGACGGTGCCGTTCGTCTCCAAGGCGACCGCCACCCCCCTGGCCAAGGCCGCGGCGCGCGTGATGCTCGGCGAGAGCATCGCGGACCTGCGCACGGCCGGCGTGCTGCCTGCCGACGGCGACGGCGGGCACCTGCCCGACGGCTCGCCGATCGCGGTCAAGGAGGCGGTCATGCCCTTCGACCGCTTCAAGACCGCGGACGGTCGCACGGTCGACTCCCTGCTCGGCCCCGAGATGCGCTCGACGGGGGAGGTGATGGGCTTCGACGCCGTCTTCGGCACGGCCTTCGCGAAGGCCCAGGCCGCGGCCTACGGGTCGCTGCCGCTGACCGGCAAGGTGTTCGTCTCCGTCGCCAACCGCGACAAGCGGCACATGATCTTCCCGGTCAAGCAGATCGCCGACATGGGGTTCGAGATCCTCGCCACCGCCGGCACCGCCGAGGTGCTGCGACGCAACGGCGTGCGGGCCACCGTGGTGCGCAAGCACTCCGAGGGACAGGGGCCGGACGGCGAGCCGACGATCGTGGGCCGGATCTGGGCGCGCGAGGTCGACCTGGTCATCAACACCCCGCACGGCGCGACCAGCGGCGGCTCGCCGCGGATGGACGGCTACGACATCCGCACCGCCGCGGTGTCCACCGACATCCCGTGCATCACGACCATCCAGGGCCTCGGCGCAGCGGTCCAGGGTCTCGAGGCGATGCGCCGCGGCGAGATCGGCGTGCGGTCGCTCCAGGACTGGGCCGTCCTGCGCCACGCGTCGCACGCGCGGGAGAGCACTGCGTGAGGCCCTACGACGTCCTCTTCGACCGGGGGCTGACCCGGTTCGACCCCGAGCGCATCCACCACGCCGCGTTCCGGGCGATCCGGACGGCCCGCCCGATCACCGAGCGCGTCGTGCGGACGTCGTCGGTGCCCGTGCAGGCCCTGGGTCTGACCTTCCCGCACCCGCTCGGGCTGGCCGCCGGCTTCGACAAGAACGCCGTCGGCATCGACGGGCTGGCAGCCCTGGGCTTCGGCCACGTCGAGATCGGCACCGTCACCGGCGAGGCGCAGCCCGGCAACCCGCAACCGCGCCTGTTCCGGTTGCCGCACGACGCCGCCATCGTCAACCGGATGGGCTTCAACAACGACGGGGCCGAGGTGGTGGCCTCCCGGCTCGCCGCGTGGCGTACGTCGCGCCACGAGCGAGCCCGTCGGGCCGCTCGGCGCAACGGGTTCGCCACGTCCCCCGGCGGGCGGACCCCGATCCTCGGCGTCAACATCGGCAAGACCAAGGTCGTCCCCGACCAGGACGCGGTCCGCGACTACGAGAAGTCCGCCGGTCTGCTGGCGCCCCACGCCGACTACCTCGTCGTGAACGTGTCGTCGCCCAACACCCCGGGGCTGCGTGACCTCCAGGCGGTCGAGAAGCTCGAGCCCCTGCTCCTCGCCGTCCGCCGGCGCGCGGACGAGGTGACCCCCGACCGACGCGTGCCGCTGCTGGTGAAGATCGCGCCCGACCTGAGCGACGACGACGTGCTCGCCGTCGGTGACCTGGCGCTGGCGATCGGCCTCGACGGCATCATCGCCACCAACACCACCACCAGCCGTGAAGGCCTGGCCACGCCGCGAGGGATCGTCGAGGAGATCGGCGCGGGCGGTCTGAGCGGACGACCGCTCACCGACCGGGCCGAGGTCGTCCTGCGCGCGCTGCGGCAGCGCGTGGGACCCGAGCTCACCCTGGTCGGCGTCGGCGGCATCACCACCGTCGACGACGCGCGTCGTCGACTCGACGCCGGTGCCGACCTGCTGCAGGGCTACACCGCGTTCGTCTACGAGGGCCCGCTGTGGCCGCGCCGCATCGTGCGGGGCCTGGCCCGGGGTGCGTGAGGTCGATGCCTGAGGCCGGGGCGGGGCCGCGAGATCCGGTGCACGTGGAGGGCGAGGTCGTCGCCACCAAGCGCATCGGCGCCTACCGCCACCTCACTCTCACCGCCCCCGGCGTGCCCGAGCACTTCAGGGCCGGCAACTTCGTCGTGGTGAGCATCGCCGGGCACGTCGCGCGGCGGGCGCTGTGGGTGCACCGGGTCCGCGCCTCCAGCGCCTTCGGTCCGACCCTCGACGTCGTGGTCGAGCCACGGGGGAGCGGCACCGCGTGGCTGGCCGCCCAGCCCGTCGGCGCGCGGATCACGCTCACCGGTCCGCTGGGCCGTCCCTTCGCCCTGCCCAAGGAGCCGGTCTCGTGCCTGCTCGTGGGAGAGGGCTACGCCGCGGCACCGCTCTTCCCGCTCGCCGAACGGTTGCGTGAGCGCGGCTGCGGCGTCTCGCTCCTCGTCTCCGCCCCCGACGAGGAGCACCTGCTCTCCGCCCTCGAGGCGCGGCGCTCCGCCCGCTCCGTCACGGTCCTCACCGCCGACGGATCGGTGGGCCAGCGCGGCACCGTGGGCGACCACGTCGACGACCTGCTGCGACGCAGCGAGGCCGACGTCGTCTACGCCGCAGGACCCAGCGGCGTGCTCCGCAGCGCAGCGGCCGCGGCCGAGAGGGCCGGAGCGTGGAGCCAGGTGGCGGTCGAGACCGACGTCCCGTGCGGCACCGGGCTCTGCCACGGCTGCCCGCTTGCGGTGGTCGGGGAGGACGGTGTGGACCGCGTCGTGCGCGGGTGCACCGAGGGCCCGGTCGTGCGGGGCGACCGGGTGCGCTGGGACCGCCTGTGAGCGGGCAGCTGCCCGGACCGGTCATGGTCGCGGCGGGATGCGGGGGCACCGGCCGCGAGCTCGCGGCGTACGCCGGTCCGCACGGGCTGGTCGGTCTCGACTTCGTGACCCGCTCGATCACCCTCGACGCGAGGCCCGGCGGCCCCGGTCCACGACTCGTCGAGGTCCCCGGAGGACTCGTCAACGCCGTCGGCCTGCCCAACCCCGGCCTGGAGCACTTCCTGGCCACCGAGCTGCCGTGGCTGGTCCGGGCCGGCGTCCGGGTGGTGGTGTCCATCGCCGGCGCGAGCATGGGGGAGTACGCCGACCTCGCTCGCCGCCTGAGCCGCGCCCCCGGGGTCGCGGGACTGGAGGTCAACGTCGGAGCGCCGGACGACGTCGGCGCGGGACTCTTCGAGGTCCGCGAGCCCTTCCACGCCGCGAGCGTCATCGCTGCCGTACGACGCGAGTTCCCCACCGACCGTCCCGTGCTGGCCAAGCTCCGCCCCGACATCGCCCGGGTCGTCGAAGGTGCCCGCGCCTGCCACGAGTCCGGCGCCAGCGCGGTGGTGATCGGCAACGCCGTCCCGGCGGCGTTCCCCGACGGGAGGTCGGGTGGGCTCAGCGGGCCCGCGATCGCCGCGATCACCCTGAGGTGTGTGGTGTCCGCCCACGAGGCGCTGCCCGAGCTGCCCCTCATCGCCTGCGGCGGCGTGCACGACCTCGCCTCCGCCCGGTCCTACCTGTCGGCCGGAGCCATCGCCGTCCAGGTGGGCACCGCCCTGCTCCACGACCCGACCACGGTGGCCCGGCTCAGGGTCGGCCTCACCCCATCCCTCGCGGAGGACTGATGAACCCGTTCGGCACCCGGTTGGCCCAGGCGATCGAGGAGCGCGGGCGCTTCTGCGTGGGCATCGACCCCCACGCTGCGCTCCTGCACGAGTGGGGGCTCGGTGACGACGTCGCCTCGCTCGAGCGCTTCGCGCTCACCGCGGTGGAGGCCGTGGCGCCGGTGGTCGGCGTGGTCAAGCCGCAGAGCGCGTTCTACGAGCGGTTCGGCAGCCGCGGGATCGCGGTGCTCGAGCGCGTGATCGCCGAGTCCCGAGCGGCCGGCGCGCTCGTGCTCCTCGACGTGAAGCGCGGCGACATCGGCTCCACCAGCCAGGCCTACGCCGATGCCTACCTCGACCCGTCGTCACCGCTGGGCTGCGACGCCATCACGGCCAGCCCCTTCCTCGGCTTCGGCTCGCTCGACCCGATGGTCGAGGCCTGCCGGCACC
This sequence comes from uncultured Actinomycetota bacterium, assembly GCA_963806925.1. Lineage (GTDB taxonomy): Bacteria > Actinomycetota > Actinomycetes > Propionibacteriales > Nocardioidaceae > Nocardioides. The sequence continues at coordinate 36,014 of CAWEAI010000016.1, forward strand.
ACGGTGGCGGTCTGTTCGTCCTGGCGCTCACCTCCAACCCGGAGGGCCCCGAGGTCCAGCACGCACTCTCCGGGGGGACGACGGTGGCGGGCACGGTCCTCGAGCGCCTCCGCACGCTCAACGCGGACGCCGACCCTGTCGGCTCCTTCGGCGCGGTCGTCGGCGCCACCATCGGCAGCACCGACGAGGACCTCGAGATCAACGGGCCGTTCCTCGTGCCCGGCTTCGGCGCGCAGGGGGGCACCACGGCCGACCTGGCCCGGATCTTCGGCGCGTCCGCGAGGTGGGCGCTGCCCAGCTCGTCACGCGAGGTCCTGCAGGCGGGCCCGGACGTCACGGCGCTGCGCGACGCGGCCCGGCGCGGCAACGACGCCGTGCGTGCCCTGGGGGCGTGAGCCGGACCGCGGTGTCACGTCGAGCAGCCCATGGTGCGGGCTCGATTGCCTGCCCCGTCGGGACCTGACTAGATTGAGCCGACCAGCCGGACCCACCCCTAAGGACAGCTTTCGTGGCCCTGCCCCCACTGACGCCTGAGCAGCGTCAAGCAGCCCTCGACAAGGCTGCGGCCTCCCGACGAGAACGGGCCGAGGTGAAGAACCGGTTGAAGAACTCGGGTGGTTCGATCCTCGACGTGCTCGTCGAGGGCCGCACCAACGAGGTCATCGGCAAGATGCGCGTCGTCGAGCTGCTCCAGTCGGTCCCCGGCCTGGGTCGGGTGCGCGCACGCCAGACGATGGAGCGCCTCGGCATCGCCGAGAGCCGCCGGGTGCGTGGGCTGGGCGTCAAGCAGGTCGCTGCGCTCGAGCGCGAGTTCGGCCCCGACGCGTCGTGAGCGTGCCGTCCTCCCCGGATGCGCCCGTGCAGCCGTCGCGCCTGATCGTCCTCGCCGGTCCGACGGCCGTCGGCAAGGGCACCGTCGCCGCCGACGTACGCCGCCGGCACCCGGAGGTCTGGCTGTCGGTGTCCGCGACCACGCGCGCGCCGCGACCGGGGGAGGAGGACGGCGTGCACTACCGGTTCGTCTCCGACGCGGAGTTCGACACCATGGTGGAGCTGGGCGACCTGCTCGAGTGGGCGGTCGTCCACGGCGCAGCCCGCTACGGCACCCCGCGCGGGCCCGTCGACGACGCGCTGGCGACCGGTCGACCCGCGATGCTGGAGATCGACCTCCAGGGTGCGCGCCAGGTGCGCGAGACGATGCCCGAGGCGTTGTTCGTCTTCCTCAAGCCTCCGTCGTGGGACGAGCTCGTACGCCGTCTCGTCGGTCGCGGCACCGAGGACGAGACCGAGCGTGAGCGCCGCCTGGAGTCCGCGCGCGCCGAGCTGGCCGCCGAGAGCGAGTTCGACGTGACCATCGTCAACCACGAAGTTCACGCTGCAGCCGAGCAGTTGGTAGCCTTGATGGTTGGACCCGTTTCCAACCGATCTGACTAGCGAGGCACCAACACCGTGGCTTCTCCCACCATCGCCGCCGAGGGCGTCACCAACCCCTCGATCGACGACCTGCTCTCCAAGACCGACAGCAAGTACAAGCTGGTGCTCTACAGCGCCCAGCGCGCCCGCCAGATCAACGCCTACTACTCCCAGCTCGGTGAGGGTCTGCTCGAGTACGTCGGCCCCCTCGTGGACACCCACGTGCAGGAGAAGCCGCTGTCGATCGCGCTCCGCGAGATCAACGACGACCTCCTGACCTGCGAGGACATCGACCCCGCCGCCGAGGCCGCTGCCGCAGCGGCCGCCGGCGAGACCACGGAGTGACGCGAGGCCCGCGATGACGACCGGGCGGCCCCCCGAGGAGGTCGGCCAGCGACCGCCGGTGAGGGTCGTCCTCGGGGTGTCGGGTGGCATCGCGGCCTACAAGGCCTGCGACCTGCTGCGCCGGTTCACCGAGTCGGGCCACGACGTCACCGTCGTGCCCACCGCCGCGGCGCTGGAGTTCGTCGGAGCCCCGACGTGGGCCGCACTGTCGGGCAAGCCGGTGTCCACCAGCGTGTGGACCGAGGTGCACGCGGTCCCGCACGTCCGGATCGGGCAGTCGGCCGACGTCGTGGTCGTGGCTCCGGCGACCGCGGACCTGCTGGCCAAGGCGGCCCACGGGCTGGCCGACGACCTGCTCACCAACACGCTCCTCACCGCTCGCTGCCCCGTGGTCCTCGCACCGGCGATGCACACCGAGATGTGGGAGCACCCCGCGACGCAGGCCAACGTGGCGACGCTGCGCCAGCGCGGCGCGATCGTCATCGAGCCGGCCGTGGGCCGTCTCACCGGTGCCGACACCGGCAAGGGCCGGCTCCCCGACCCGGCCGAGATCTTCGAGCTCGTACGCCACGTGCTCGACCGTGCCGCGACGCACGGGGCAGGCGCGTCGCAGGACCTGTCCGGGCTCGAGATCGTCGTCTCGGCCGGTGGCACCCGCGAATACCTCGACCCCGTGCGCTTCCTCGGCAACCGGTCCTCCGGCATCCAGGGCTACGCCCTCGCCCGCGCGGCCGCCTCCCGCGGAGCACACGTCACGCTGGTCAGCGCCAACGTCACGCTGGCCGATCCCGCCGGCGTGAGTGTCGTACGGGTCGAGACGACCGAGCAGCTGCGCGACGCGGTGGTCCTCGCCGCGGCGACCGCCGACGCCGTCGTGATGGCCGCCGCTCCCGCCGACTTCCGGCCGACCGCGCTCAGCGACGCCAAGATCAAGAAGGCCGCCGACGGGTCGGCGCCGGTCATCGAGCTGCAACAGAATCCCGACATCCTCGCCGAGATCTCCCACGATCGGACTCGCACCGGTGCCGTGATCGTGGGCTTCGCCGCCGAGACGGGGGACGCCACCGGATCGGTCGTCGAGCTCGCCCGCACCAAGCTCGCCCGCAAGGGCTGCGACCTCCTGGTCGTCAACGACGTCAGCGCAGGAGCGGTGTTCGGCAGCAACGACAACGAAGCGGTGATCCTGGCCGCCGACGGCGGCGTGATCGAGGTGCCCCACGGCACCAAGTCCGCCCTCGCCCACGTCATCTGGGACGAGGTCTCCCGGCGATTCGCCGAGTGAGACACGCGTCCCGGATGCTGGGAAGTAGATAGGTTTCACGTCAACCGTTCCACACGAGAATTGAGTACAACGTGGCTGGACGCCTCTTCACCTCCGAGTCCGTGACCGAAGGTCACCCGGACAAGATCGCCGACCGGATCAGCGACTCCGTCCTCGACTACCTGATGGCCGCCGACCCCGACCGCGAGAACCTGCGCGTCGCCGTGGAGACCCTCCTGACCACCGGCCTCGTCGTGGTCGCCGGAGAGGTCCGCACCACGGCCTACGCCCCGGTCGCCGACATCGTTCGCAAGGCCATCCTCGACATCGGCTACGACTCCTCCGACAAGGGCTTCGACGGGGAGACGTGCGGCGTGCAGGTCGCCATCGGCGCCCAGTCCTCCGACATCGCCGCCGGCGTCGACGCCGGGCACGAGTCGCGCGTCGGCACCTCCGACGACGAGCTCGACAAGCGCGGCGCGGGCGACCAGGGCCTGATGTTCGGCTACGCGTGCGACGACACCCCCGAGCTGATGCCGCTGCCCATCACGATCGCGCAGCGCCTCGCGCAGCGGCTGACCGAGGTGCGCAAGGACGACGTCCTCACCTACCTGCGTCCCGACGGCAAGACCCAGGTCACCATCGAGTACGACGAGGACGACCGCCCGGTGCGCGTCGACACCGTCGTCCTGTCGACCCAGCACGACCCCGACGTCTCCCACGCCCAGCTCGAGGCCGACATCGCCCAGCACGTCATCGACCCCGTGCTCGCCGCGTTCGACATCCCCTCCGAGGGCTACCGGATGCTGGTCAACCCCACCGGCACGTTCGTCATCGGCGGCCCGATGGGCGACGCCGGCCTGACCGGGCGCAAGATCATCGTCGACACCTACGGCGGCATGGCGCGCCACGGCGGCGGCGCGTTCTCGGGCAAGGACCCGTCCAAGGTGGACCGCTCCGCGGCCTACGCCATGCGGTGGGTGGCCAAGACCGTCGTCGCTGCAGGTCTGGCGCGCCGGTGCGAGGCCCAGGTCGCCTACGCCATCGGCAAGGCCGCCCCGGTCGGTGTCTTCATCGAGACCTTCGGCACCGGTGTGGTCCCCGACGAGAAGATCCAGGAGGCCGTGCTCCAGGTCTTCGACCTGCGTCCTGCGGCGATCATCCGTGACCTCGACCTGCTGCGCCCGATCTACGCCCAGACCTCGGCCTACGGTCACTTCGGCCGCGAGCTCCCCGACTTCACCTGGGAGAAGGCCGACCGGGCCGACAAGCTGAAGGCTGCCGCGGGGGTTTGATCGCCCCTGCAGGAGTCACCGCTTGAGCGGTGACTCCTGCGCGACTGGGCTGTTGCAACGGCCCAACCGCGCAGGACTCCGCACACCTGCCCCATCCCGGACGGACTGTCCGTGCCCGCTGACAGAATCGGCAGCATGACATCACGCGAGGCCCCGGAAGCAGACATGCTCCCGGGGCTTCGTGCTGCCGTCGACGACGCCAGGGCCCGGGCGGCCGCCACCCGGCGTCGGACGGCGGCCTCGTGGGAGCCGGCCGCCACCGATCCGGTCGCGCGGGTCCTCGTCGACATCGCCCTCGCGCACCTCGACCGTCCCTTCGACTACGCGGTGCCCGCCGCGATGGCCGACACGGCTGTCCCGGGCGCCCGGGTCAAGGTGCGCTTCGCGGGTCAGGACGTCGACGGCTACGTCGTCGAGCGGGCAGGCGAGACGGACCACACCGGTGCGCTCCAGCCCCTGCGTCGGGTGGTGAGCGCCGAGCCGGTGCTGGCCCCCGAGATCGCCGAGCTCAGCGCGACCCTCGCCCACCGCTACGCCGGCGCACGCTCCGACGTGCTCAGGCTGGCGGTCCCGCCTCGCCATGCGACCACCGAGAAGCTGCCCTCACCGACCGCCCCGGGTCCACGCCCGGTCCCCACCGGCGCCTGGAGCGAGGTCACCAACGCCGATGCGTTCCTGCGGCGACTGTCGGCCGGCGATCCGGCGAGGGCCGTGTGGTCCGCCGCTCCCGCCGACGACTGGCCGTCGATGGTCGCCGAGGCCGTGGCGACGACGTACGCCACCGGGCGGGGAGCGCTCGTGTGCGTCCCCGACCGTCGAGATGTCGCGCGCGTCGACGCCGCACTCCAGGAGGCGCTGGGCGAGGGGCATCACGTCTGCCTGACCGCCGAGGGTGGACCGGCCTCGCGCTACCGCGACTTCCTCGCCGTCAGTCGCGGCGCCCGCAGGATCGTGGTCGGCACCCGGTCTGCCGCCTTCGCTCCCGTCCACCACCTCGGCCTGCTCGTGCTCTGGGACGACGGCGACGACCTCCACCAAGAGCCGCGCGCCCCCTATCCCCACGTGCGCGAGGTGATCGTGGCCCGCGCCGAGCAGCAGAGCAGCGCCGCGCTGCTCGGGGGAGTGGCCCGCACGCCGGAAGCCCAGCAGCTGGTCGCCACCGGCTGGGCTCGCGAGCTGTCGGTGCCGCGCCGCCTCCTGCGCCAGCGCGTCCGCGTCGAGGCGGTGCCCGCGGAGGACAAGGCCGTCGGCACCCGTGTGCCGCGCCCGGCCTACGACGCCATCCGGCGCGGCCTCGAGTCGGGCCCCGTCCTGGTCCAGACCCCGCGAGCGGGCTATGCGGCGTCGCTCGCCTGCGACACCTGTCGCACCCCCGCCCGCTGCGACGTGTGCGCCGGCCCCCTCGTCGTGTCGGGCCCGACCGTGCCGCCGCAGTGCCGCTGGTGCGGTCATGTCGAGCCGAGCTGGACCTGCGGCACCTGCGGCGGTCGTGGCCTACGCGCCCCGGTGCGTGGCGAAGCACGCACGGCTGAGGAGCTGGGCCGGATGTTCCCCGGCACGACCGTGCGAAGCTCGAGCGGGGAGCGCATGGTGGAGCGTGTCGGCGCCCAGGCCGACCTCGTGGTCGCGACGGTCGGCGCGGAGCCGGTCGCCGAGCAGGGCTACGCGGCCGTGGTCATCCTCGACACCTGGCTCACTCTGGCGCGCGACGACCTGCGGGTGGGCGAGGAGGCGCTGAGGCGCTGGCTCAATGCCGCGGCACTCGTCCGGGCGGGCTCCCACGTGGTGGCGGTCGGCGACCCGGGCCACCCGGCCCTCCAGGCGCTGGTGCGCTGGGACCCCACGGGATTCGCCCAGCGCGAGGTGGCGGAGCGCTCCCAGGCCCACCTCCCTCCGGCAGCCCGGCTGGCCACGGTCACCGGCGACCTCGGAGCACTCGACGACGTGCTGAACCTGCTCGACCTGCCCGAGGGCGCTGAGGTGCTCGGTCCGGTGCCGGTCGACGACGAGCACCGGGTGCTGCTGCGCGTTCCGTGGTCGAGTGGCACCGCGCTCTCGGAAGCGCTGGGGGACCTCCAGCGGCTACGGTCGGCCCGCAAGCTCGACCCGGTCCGGATCCAGGTGGACCCGCTCACCATCTAGGCCGCCGCGACCGGTCGATCCCCATGCGTGAGGACGATCCACGTGGTCGGTCGAGCGAACGCCGATGCCCACCTGCGCGATCTCCTCCCTAGAATCGTCCTCCCGCGTCACCACGCCCCAGTCCGAGATCGAAGGAGATCCGTGGCCGTCCAGCCGATCCGCCTCTTCGGTGATCCCGTGCTGCGCCAACGCGCAGTCGAGGTCGACTCCTTCGACCGTGACCTGCGTCAGATCGTCACCGACCTGACCGACACGATGCTCGATGCACCCGGAGCAGGGCTCGCGGCTCCACAGATCGGCGTCGGCCTTCGGGTCTTCACCTGGCACGTCCACGGCGACGTCGGCCACCTCGTCAACCCCTCGCTCGAGCTGTCCGACGAGACGCAGGACGGCGCCGAGGGCTGCCTGTCGCTGCCGGAGCTGACGTACGACTGCCTGCGGGCGCTGTCGGTGGTCGCGACCGGGTTCGACATGCACGGCGAACCCCAGCGGATCGAGGCCTCCGAGCTGCTGGCCCGCGCGATGCAGCACGAGACCGACCACCTCGACGGGGTCCTGTTCATCGACAAGCTGGATACCGCGGCGCGCAAGGTCGCGATGAAGGAGATCCGGGAGTCCGAGTGGTTCGGCCTCGAGCGACCCGCGGTGAGGATCAGTCCCCACGCCACCCACGGATTCGCCCGATGAAGGAGCACACCTGATGCGCATCGTCTTCGCCGGCACCCCCGAGGTCGCTGTCCCCGCCCTGGAGGCGATCGCCGCCAGCCGACACGAGCTCGTGGGCGTCCTCACCCGGCCCGACGCGCCGAGCGGCCGAGGTCGCAGGCTCGTCGCCAGCCCGGTGGCGCAGCGCGCCGACGAGCTGGGCCTACCGGTGCTCAGGCCCGAGCACCCCCGCGACCCCGACTTCCAGACCGCGCTGGCCGCCCTGCGTCCCGACGCCTGTCCCGTGGTGGCCTACGGGGCCCTGCTGCCGCAGTCGGCGCTCGACCTGGTGCCCCACGGCTGGATCAACCTGCACTTCTCGGTGCTCCCCTCGTGGCGCGGGGCCGCCCCCGTCCAGCACTCGCTGTGGGCGGGCGACGAGGTCACCGGGGCGACCACGTTCCGCATCGTCAAGGCGCTCGACGCCGGACCGATCTTCGGCATCATGACCGAGCGGATCCGTCCCGGCGACACTGCGGGCGACCTGTTGCAACGGCTCGCCGAGGGTGGCTCCGGCCTGCTCGTGCAGACCCTGGACGGCATCGAGGACGGCTCGCTCGAGGCACGCGAGCAGCCCGAGGAAGGCGTCTCGTTCGCCCCGAAGATCCTGGTCGACGACGCCCGGATCGACTGGAGCCACCCTGCGGTCGGGATCGATCGGCAGGTCCGCGCCTGCACCCCCGCCCCCGGCGCCTGGAGCACCTTCGAGGGCGAGCGGATCAAGATCGGTCCGCTCGCTGCCGCCCCCGACGATGGCGCGGGACTCGCTCCGGGCGTCCTGGAGGTCACGAAGAACGCCGTCCTGGTCGGGACCGGCACGACCCCGGTCCGACTCGGTGAGGTGAAGGCGTTCGGGAAGAGGCAGATGGGCGCAGCAGACTGGGCCCGCGGCGTACGCCTGGAGTCGGGCAACCGGTTCGGCGACCAGGGACTGCCGCGATGAGCAGGAAGGCACGGCCCGAGGACGTCGACGAGATCTGCGCCGAGCTGCCGGAGACCGAGCTCGGCACGTCCTGGGGCGACCGGCCCACCTGGAAGGTGCCGCGCGGTGGCAAGGGCAAGGGTTTCGTCCTCTACCGCGCGTCGGACAAGAACGCGGTCGACCCCGACACCGGCGATCCCTACGACGATCTCCTCGTCATCTCCACCCCCACCGAGGCGGAGAAGAACGCGCTCGTCGCGGATGACTCGACGCCGTTCTTCACCATCGACCACTTCACGGGCTACGCCGCAGTCCTGGTCCAGCAGTCGCGACTCGGCGAGATCGACCGTGACGAGCTGGCCGAGGTGATCACCGAGGCCTGGGCAGCCAAGGCACCCAGGACGCTCGTCCGCGAGTTCTTCGGTGAGTGAGCGCCGCCGGCCCGTCGATCCGTCGCGTCGCGCCGCACTGGACGTCCTGACCGCGGTCCGCGTGGACGGGGCCTACGCCAACCTCGTGCTGCCCCAGGTGCTGCGCAAGCACCGGCTGGAGGGTCGGGACGCGGCGCTCGCCACCGAGCTGGCCTCGGGGGCGATCCGGATGCAGGGGCTCTACGACCCGATCATCGACGCCTGCCTGGACAGGCCCAAGCTCCAGGCCGGCGTGCGCGACGTGCTGCGCCTGGGCATCCACCAGCTGCTGGCGATGCGTGTGCCCGACCACGCGGCCATCTCGACGAGCGTCGACCTGGTCCGAGCGTCCGTCGGTCAGGGGCCGGCGGGGCTCGTCAACGCCGTGCTGCGCAAGGTGAGCCGCCAGGACCTGGCCACCTGGGTGTCGCAGGTGGCTCCCGACCGCGCCACCGACCTCCACGGCCACCTGGCCGTCGCGCACTCGCACCCCCGCTGGGTCGTGGACGCCCTGGCCGAGGCCCTGTCCGACGTCAGCGAGCTCGAGGCGCTGCTCCTCGCCGACAACGCGGCCCCGCGGGTCACGCTGGTGGCGCGTCCGGGACTGGCGAGTCTCGAGGAGCTCGAGGCCGCCGGAGGCACCCGCACCGCCCTCTCGCCCTACGGCGTCGTGCTGGCGGGCGGAGATCCCGGCGCCGTCCCCGCTGTGGCGCAGGGGCGGGCCGGCGTCCAGGACGAGGGGTCGCAGGTGGTCGCGCTCGCCCTGGCCGACGCCCCGCTGGAGGGACGCGACGAGCGCTGGCTCGACCTCTGCGCCGGACCGGGTGGGAAGGCGGCCCTGATGGGCGCCCTGGCGGCCGAGCGAGGTGCCTGCCTTGTGGCCAACGAACGGCAGCCGCACCGCGCGTCCCTGGTCGCCTCGGCGGTGCGTGCCCTGCCGCCCGGGTCAGTGCACGTGCTGGCCGGCGACGGTGCCCGCGCGCCGTGGCTGCCCGGGACCTTCGACCGGGTGCTCGTGGACGCGCCCTGCTCCGGCTTCGGGGCACTGCGCCGGCGCCCGGAGTCACGCTGGCGTCGCACGCCCGCTGACGTCGCCCTGCTGGTGGCCTCGCAGCAGGTGCTGCTCGACGTCGCTCTCGAGTCCGTCCGGCCCGGTGGCGTGGTGGTCTACGCGACCTGCTCGCCGGTCGTCGCGGAGACCACCGACGTCGTACGCGCCGTGCTCGGGCGCCGCGACGACACCGACGAGATCGGGCGTCTCCAGCTGTGGCCGCACCGTGAGGGCACCGACGCGATGTTCGCGGCGACCCTGCGGCGGCGTACGACCTCCTGAGGTGAGCGATGACGCTCTCCCTCGCGCCCGGGCACCGGACTCGTCGAAGATGGGGTAAATCTCCGCGCGCCACCCGTTTCGCGCCTTGGGGTGGTCGAGCATCATGGACGCAGCGCGGCACACCGGCGTCGTGCGTCACGGGGAGCAGGAACAGCATGGGAGTGCGGTCCACCTGGATGGTCGTCGCCGCGGCGGCGATGCTGACGGCGCTTGGCGCCGGTCCGGCCCAGGCAGACGGGGCGCGCACCCTCACCGGCCCGAGCACGGGCGACACCGACGTGTTCATGACCTACGTCGGGTGCGAGGACGTCTTCACCCCGGGCGTCGCACCGCAGTCACGACTCAACCTCGGCCCCTACGACGCACCGATGGGCCGGCGCTCCCTCGGTCTCGTGCCCTCCGGCCCGGGCACCGCATCCGGTCCGTTCGCCCGCTTCGAGTCCCTGGCGGGCTTCGACTCCTCGCTCTCGGTCGCCGCGACCTCCGGGTCCCAGGGCGTCTCCTACGTCATGAGCATCACCCCGTCCAGCCCGCCCGGCACTGCCTGGAGCGGGCGCGCCGCGCTCACCGTTGCTGCGGGGTCGTGGACCGGCGTGTCCACCTCGGCGCTCACCTACGACTGGACCCTGGTCGACCTGACCACGCTCACCACCGTGGGTCAGGCGGGGACGGCGACCCCTGCCGCCTTCGCCGAGGAGCACGGCGACGGTTCCGGCTTCGCCGTGACCGGCTTCGGCTGTGACGGCCGGGCCTTCAACCTCGACGCCGTCAGCGCCTCCGGCTCGACCTTCGACTTCGAGGGCGTGGCGCTGTCGACCGACGCAACCGTGGACCACCAGCGAGCCGCCGCAGGTGACCGGGTCTCGATCAGCGGCCGGGTCACCGACGAGAGCGGCCGCGTCACGGGTGATCCCCTCGTGCTCGAGCAGCGCGCCCCGGGCGGAGCCTGGAGCGCCACCGGTCAGGTGGTGCTGCCCGACCCCGACGGCCTCGCGCACGCCGTCGTGCCGGTCGTGGAGACCACCGAGTTCCGCTGGCACAGGCCCGAGAGCCAGTACGCCGACGAAGGCTGGTCGGAGCCGGTCACCGTCAGCGTCGAGACACCCGACAAGCCGTAGCCGCCGCTAGGCTCGGGCGATGCCGTCGCCGTTCACCGAGATCGAGGTCGACGACCGGGTCGTCAAGCTCACCAACCCCGACCGCGTCTACTTCCCCCCAGCCGCAGGCAACCCGGCTGCGACCAAGCTCGACCTGGTCGACTACTACCTCGCGGTCGGCGACGGCATCGTCAACGCGCTCTTCGAGCGGCCGTGCATGCTGCATCGCTTCCCCAAGGGCATCGAGGGCGACAAGGTGCACCAGAAGCGCCTGCCCGCCGGCGCTCCCGGCTGGGTGGAGACGGTGCGACTGTTCTTCCCGCGCTGGAAGCGCACCGCCGACGAGCTGTGCGTCACCGAGCTGGCCAGCGTCATCTGGGCCGTCCAGATGTCCACGGTCGAGTTCCACCCGTGGAACAGCCGGCGCGCCGACACCGAGAAGCCCGACGAGTGGCGCATCGACCTCGACCCGGGTGAGGCGTGCGACTGGTCGACGGTCCAGCGTGTCGCGCACGTCGCCCACGAGGTGCTCGACGAGCTCGGGGCGGTCGGCTTCCCGAAGACCAGCGGCGGCTCAGGTCTGCACATCTACGTCCGGATCCCGCCGGACCACGGTTTCCAGGACGTACGTCGTGGCGCTCTGGCGTTCGCACGCGAGGTCGAGCGACGCGCCGGGGGAGAGGTGACCACGGCCTGGTGGCGCAAGGACCGCGACCCCGCGCAGCTGTTCGTCGACTACAACCAGAACGCCCGCGACCACACCATCGCCGCGGCCTACTCCGTGCGGGGGGTGCCCGAGGCCCGCGTGTCCGCGCCGATCCGCTGGGACGAGGTCGACGACTGCACGCCCGACGACTTCACGATCTTCACCATGCCGGAGCGGTTCGCGCGGATCGGCGACCTGCACGCCGACATCGACGCCCATCGGTTCGACATCGCGCCCCTCCTCGCGTGGGCGGACCGTGACGAGGCCGAGGGTGCGGCCACGCCGCCAGAGCCCGACGAGGCGTAGGTCGGCCGACCACCGGATCGACCGGGACCGCCACTGCCTAGGATCGTGGCGTGGGCATCCAGATCACTCCGAGCATCCTCAACGCCGACCTGTCGCGCCTCGCGGACGAGGTCGCGCGGATCCCGAGCGCCGACTGGGTGCACGTCGACGTGATGGACAACCACTTCGTCCCCAACCTCACCCTGGGTCTCCCGGTGATCGAGGCGCTGAGCAAGCACGCCGCCCAGCCCATCGACGTGCACCTGATGATCGAGGACGCCGACCGTTGGGCACCGGCCTACGCCGAGGCGGGGTGCGGCTCGGTCACCTTCCACGCCGAGGCGGCCAGGGCTCCCGTCCGGTTGGCCCGCGAGATCCGGTCCCAGGGTGCGCGCGCCTCGATGGCCCTGAAGCCGGCGACGCCGATCGAGCCCTACGAGGCGCTGCTGCCCGAGCTCGACATGCTGCTGATCATGACCGTCGAGCCCGGCTTCGGAGGTCAGAGGTTCCTCGACCTGTGCCTGCCCAAGATCCGCACCGCGCGCGAGCTGATGCGCAAGCACGAGGTCGAGACCTGGCTGCAGATCGACGGCGGGGTGTCGCTGGAGACCATCGAGCGGTGCGTCGAGGCTGGTGCGGACGTCTTCGTGGCCGGCTCCGCGGTGTTCTCCGCCGACGACCCGGACGCGATGGTGCGCGAGCTGAAGGCGCGCGCGGAGGCCGTGTCGACGTGAGGGGCTCGCAGTAGGGCGTGCTCCGTAGATTGGGCGCATGAGTGAGAACGTCTGGGACTATCCCCGACCCCCGCGGGTCGAGCCGAGCAGCGAGCGCGTCGTGGTGACGCACGGCGGCGTGGTGCTCCTCGACACGACCGCGAGCCTGCGACTGCTGGAGACGAGCCACCCGCCGACCTACTACCTGCCCCGCGCGGACTTCACCGACGGCGTGCTGCGGCCCGGTCAGGGTGCCTCGTGGTGCGAGTGGAAGGGCCAGGCGGCCTACCTCGACGTCGTGGTCGGCCCCGAGGTGCTGGCCGGCATCGCGTGGACCTACCCCACGCCCGCGAAGGGTTACGAGGTCCTCCTGGACCACGTCGCCCTCTACCCCGGCCGCGTCGAGGAGTGCACGGTCGACGGCGAGGTCGTGGAGCCGCAGCCGGGCAACTTCTACGGCGGCTGGATCACCTCGCGGGTGAGAGGTCCCTTCAAGGGATCACCTGGCACGTCCGGCTGGTGAGGTTCAGCCCGCGAACAGGGTGAGCCGCTGCCGGATGATCTTGCGACGCAGCACCACGCGGCGCTTGCCGTCGTCGCCGATGCGCAGCCGGTCGAGCTCCCAGCCGCCGTGCTCGGCGCGCTCCACGAGCATCCGGGTGACCACGTTGCGGGAGAAGTCGGAGGGCAGCACGAGCGTCTCGAACTCCCACTCGATGCCGCGCCCCGGTGGGCGACGCTGGATCCTGGCCATCTGGTGCCTCCCTCGGGTCTCAGTCCGCGGAGACGTCGTCGAGCGCGTCGACGATCTCGGCGGGCAGGGTCAGCTCCTCGATGCCGAGGGCGATGTCGAGCTGGGCAGCGGTCCTGGCTCCGACGATCGGGGAGGTGACCCCGGGGCGGTCGCGGACCCACACCAGCGCGACCTCGAGCGGCGACCAGCCGAGACCGTCGGCGGCACGCGCGACCGCCTCGACGATGCCGCGTCCCCGCTCGTCGAGGTAGGCGCTGACGAAGCGGGCGAAGTGCTCGGTCGCGCCGCGCGAGTCCGACGGCGTACCGGTGCGGTACTTCCCGGTCAGCACTCCGCGGCCCAGCGGCGACCAGGGCAGGACGCCGAGGCCGAGCGCCCGGGCTGCCGGGACGACCTCGTGCTCGACGTGGCGGTTGAGCAGCGAGTACTCCACCTGGGTGGAGGCCAGCGGGACCCGGCCCGGCACGGCACGCTGCCAGGTGGCGGCCTGCGCGGTCTGCCAGCCGGTGTAGTTGGAGATGCCGACGTAGGACGTGCGACCCGACGACACGGCGAGGTCGAGGGCGGACAGCGTCTCCTCGACCGGTGCGTCGTCGGTCCAGACGTGCACCTGCCAGAGGTCGACGTGGTCGACCCGGAGCCGGGCGAGGGAGGCGTCCAGCGTGCTCAGCAGGTGACCTCGCGAGGTGTTGGTGACGCGCTCGCCGGCACGTCGTGAGATCCCGGCCTTGGTCGCGAGGACGACGTCGTCGCGCCCGACGACGTCCCCGATGAGGGCGCCGATCAGCTCCTCGCTCGCGCCGTCGCCGTAGGCCGCAGCGGTGTCCAGGAGCGTGCCACCGGCCTGCGCGAAGGCGATCAGCTGGTCACGGGCCTCGTGCTCGTCGGTGTCGCGCCCCCAGGTCATGGTGCCCAGCCCCAGCCGGGAGACCTTCAGACCGGTGGCACCGAGCGAGCGCTGCTGCATGGAGGTGAGGGTAGCGACGGGTGCTGCACGGACCTCACGTGACGCGCCCGTAGGCTCCTGTCCTGTGACCGATCTCCTCAAGGCCGTGGTCCTGGGCGTCATCCAGGGGCTGACCGAGTTCCTGCCGATCTCGAGCAGCGCGCACCTACGGATCTTCCCCGAGCTCTTCGGGTGGGGGGATCCGGGAGCCGCGTTCACGGCGGTCATCCAGGTGGGCACGGAGCTCGCCGTCCTGATCTACTTCCGTCACGACATCTGGCGCATCGGCATGGCGTGGGGGCGCTCGTTGTTCCGGCCGGAGTACCGCGGCACGCTGGATGCCCGGATGGGCTGGTACATCATCGTCGGCTCGCTCCCGATCGTGGTGCTCGGCGTCCTGCTCAAGGACATCATCGAGAGCGACTTCCGCAACCTGTGGATCATCGGCACCACCCTGATCGTGCTCGGGGTCGTGCTCGGCATCGCCGACCGGATCGGCCGCACCGACCGTCCGCTCGGCAAGCTCGGCCTGAAGGACGCCGTGCTGATGGGCCTGGCCCAGGCGCTCGCCCTCATCCCGGGCGTCTCCCGCTCCGGCGCGACGATCTCGATGGGACGCTTCCTCGGCTTCGAGCGCGAGGCAGCGACCAGGTTCGCCTTCCTGCTGGCGATCCCGGCGGTCGTCGGTGCAGGCCTGTTCCAGCTCAAGGAGATCCCCGGCGGGGAGAACACCTACGGCTGGGGGCCGACGATCACCGCCACCGTGGTCTCGTTCGTCGTCGGCTACGCAGCCATCGCGTGGCTGCTGCGCTACGTCAGCACGCGGTCCTACACGCCGTTCGTGGTCTACCGGATCGTGCTGGGCGCCGGAACCCTCATCCTGCTCGGTACCGGGGTCCTGAACGCCTGAACGTGGCCACCAGCAGTGCCAGCGCGAGCACCTGGGTGAGGACGACGACCACCACCAGGGCGCTCAACGAGCGCTCGTAGAGCCAGCCGGCGCCCACCCCACCGACGATCGCCAGCAGCCCCTGGATGCCCGCGAAGACGCCGTACGCCGTCGCGCGACGCGGTGCATCGACGAGATCGGCCACCACCGCCTTGATCGTCGAGTCCTGGACACCCTGCGCGAAGCCCCACGCCAGCACGCCCGCGACCACCGCGACCAGGGCCGAGCCCAGCGCCAGCGCCGGCACGAGCGCGACGAGGACGGGCACCACCAGGAGGACCCGGGGACCGGTGCGGTCGTAGAGCGAGCCGACCAGCAGCGCCGCGACCGCCTCGACGGCCATCGCAGCCGCGTAGACGAGGGGGACCCCCGCCACGGGCACCAGTGACTCGACGGTGAGGTGGTAGCCGATGATGCCGAAGCCCACCAGCGCCCCGGTGGTCAGGGACGCTGCGAACGCATAGCGGAAGAAGTCGCCCGACAGCCCGGCACCGACGGCCTCGGCCCACCAGCCGCGGTGCTCTGGCCCCGAGACCCCCGAGACCCCCGAGACCCCCGAGACCCCCGAGCCCGTGGTGACCGCAGCGGGCGGAGCGGCGTCGTACACCGAGGGGTCGGGGACCCGCCGGCGCAGCGTCACCAGCAGTGCCATCGCGATCGCTCCGGGGACCGCCAGCACGGCCATGCCCCACCACAGCGACCCGAGGGCCACGACACCGGCCACCACGAGGGGACCGGCGAACGCGCCGACCTGGTCGAGCGCCTTGTGGACCCCGAAGCCGCGCCCGCGACCGACCGACGAGGCCGCGTGCGCCAGCAGCGCCGACTTGGACGGCGAGCGCACCGCCTTGCCGAGGCGCTCGAGCAGGATCATGGTGGCGGCGAAGCCGAGCCCCGCGGCACCCAGCCGCGGAGCCAGCGCCAGCAGCGGCACGCAGACCACGGTGAGGCCGTAGCCGATGATCGTCAGCGACCAGTAGCGACCCGTACGGTCCGCGAGCGGCCCGAAGGCCAGCCTCAGCACCAGCGCCACCGCCTCGCCCGCCCCCGTGACGAGACCGACCACCACGGCGGAGGCGCCCAGCGCCGCGAGCAGCGGGCCGTAGACCGACCGCGCGCCCTCGTAGACCATGTCGGCGCTCAGGCTCACGAAGCCGAACCACCACACCACCCGCCAGGCCGAGGGGGCTGGTCGGGTCACAGCCACCCGGACTTCTTGAACAGCACGAACAGTCCGATCGCGACACCCACCATCACCCCGAGCGCGAAGGGGTAGCCGTAGGTCCACCCCAGCTCGGGCATGTGGGTGAAGTTCATGCCGTAGACGCCGGCGATCAGGGTCGGGACGACGACCAGTGCGGCCCCGGCGGAGATCTTGCGCATGTCCTCGTTCTGCTGCACCGAGATGCGCGCCAGGTGGCCGTCGTACGCCGTCGAGAGCAGGAGGTCCAGGCTGTCGATCACCTCCGAGACCCGGTGGAGGTGATCGGCCACGTCGCGGAAGTAGGTCGCGGTCTCGGCCGTGATGGGGACGGGGGTGCGGATCGTCGGCACGGTGTCGGAGTGCATCGAGAGCTTCCGCATCGGCTCGCGCAGGGGCAGCACCGCGCGGCGGACCTCGGCGATCTCGCGCTTCAGGACGTAGATGCGGGTCGAGTCATCGGTGCGCCCGGGGGAGAAGACCGACTGCTCCACCTCGTCGACGTCCTCCTCGAGCGACGCCCCGACCCGCTCGTACTCGTCGACGACACGGTCGCAGATGGCGTACATGACCCCCATCGGACCGTGCTCGAGGACCTGGGCACGCTCCTCGAGGTCGCGTCGCGACTCCGCCAGGTCGATGCCCTGACCGTGTCGCACCGTGATGACGAAGTCACGGCCGACGAACATGTTGATCTCGCCGGTCTCGACCGCGTCCTCCGCCTCGACGTACCAGAGGGTCTTGAGCACCAGGAACAACGTGTCGCCGTAGTGCTCCAGCTTGGGTCGCTGGTGGGAGTCGCCGGCGTCCTCCACCGCGAGGGGGTGCAGGTCGAAGGTGTCGGCGATGTCCTGGAGCTCCTCCGCACTGGGGTCGTGGATGCCGACCCACTGGAAGTCACCCGGATCGCACGGCACCCGGGCACGACCCAGGCTCTGGTCGTCGTCGCGGCCCAGGTGCACCCGCTTGCCCTGGTGGTAGAGGGCGTTGTCCACGATCACCGGGTCAGGCTAGTCCCACTAGGGTCGACGGGTGCCCACTGTGATTCTCGTCAGACACGGCCGTTCGACAGCCAATGCCACCGGCGTCCTCGCGGGTCGACTGCCCGGCGTTCACCTCGACGACACCGGCGTGGGCCAGGCGGCAGCGGTCGGCGAGCGCCTGGCCGGCGTACGCCTCTCAGCAGCCGTCACGAGCCCCCTCGAGCGCTGCCGAGAAACGTGCCGCGAGATCACCCGCCCGCAGGCCGGACCGTTGCGCACCACCACGGACAAGCAGCTCACCGAGTGCGACTACGGCCAGTGGCAGGGACGGCCGCTGCGGGAGCTGGCGAAGGAGAAGCTGTGGAAGACCGTCCAGGCGCAGCCGTCGGCGGCGACCTTCCCCGGTGGCGAGTCGATGCGCGCCATGCAGGACCGGGCCGTCGCGGCCATCCGGCGCCACGACGCCCGCATCGCCGCTGAGCACGGTGAGGACGCCGTGTGGCTGGCCGTCAGCCACGGCGACGTGATCAAGTCGATCCTCGCCGACGCCCTCGGCACCCACCTCGACCTCTTCCAGCGCATCCACGTCGACCCGGCCTCGGTGTCGATGGTGCGCTACAGCGAGGCGCGCCCCTTCGTCCTCGGCACCAACACGCATGCCGGTGACCTGACCTGGCTGACCCCGCCCAGGAAGAGCCGCCGTCGGCGCAGCACCGACGCTGCCGTGGGGGGCGGAGCGGGCCCCGGCGCCCCGGAGACATCCCAGACAGCCACGTCCTAGGGTGAGTGACATGCCCGTCGTGCACCGTTTCGACCCACCCGAGCGCTTCGTCTCCGGCACCGTTGGCGAGCCCGGCCAGCGCACGTTCTTCCTCCAGGCCCGCGAGGGCCCCCGCATCGTCAGCGTCTCCCTGGAGAAGCAGCAGGTGGCCGCGCTGTCCGAGCGGATCGACGAGCTCCTCGACGAGCTGATGGGCGCCGCCGGCGACGACGTGCTGATCCCGGCGATCGCCCCGCGCGACATGGTGGACAGCCAGCCGCTCGAGCAGCCCATCGAGGAGGAGTTCCGCGCCGGCACCATGACGCTGTCGTGGGACGGCTCCGACGAGCGTGTGGTGATCGAGGTGTTCCCGTTCACCGAGGCCGCCGTCGTCTCGCCCGAGCAGGTGGAGGAGGGCCTCGACGACCTCCTCGAGCCCGACCCCGACGAGATCCTCCTCGTCCGCCTGACGGCCGCCGCCGCCCGGTCCTTCGTGGAGCGCTCGCGCTCGGTCATCGGTGCAGGTCGGCCCGACTGCCCGTTCTGCGGCGAGCCGCTCGACCCCGCGGGGCACCTGTGCGTCCGCGCCAACGGCTTCCGTCGTCGTGATCCCTGAGTCGGTGGACCCGGGCCCGGTGCCCGAGGGCTTCCCGACCGGTGAGCTGACGCTCCACGGCCGCGTCCTCCCGGCTTCCAACGCGACCTTCGTCGGTGAGATCGACGGCGTCCGCGTCGTCTACAAGCCGGTGGTCGGTGAACGTCCGCTGTGGGACTTCCCGGACGGGACGCTGGCGGGGCGGGAGGTCGCCGCGTACGCCGTGTCGGACGCGCTGGGCTGGGACATCGTGCCGACCACCGTGCTCGGCGAGGGCCCGCACGGCACCGGCATGGTGCAGCTGTGGCGCGACGAGGTCGAGGACCAGTCCCCGGTCGACATCGTCGGTGAAGGAGAGCTGCCCGAGGGCTACCGCCACGTCTTCGACGGTCTCGACGCCCATGACCAGTCGGTCTCCCTGGTCCACGAGGACTCCGCGCCCCTGCGCCGGATGGCGTTGTTCGACGTCGTGGTGAACAACGCCGATCGCAAGGGCGGCCACGTCCTTCCGATGGCCGACGGTCACCGCTACGGCGTCGACCACGGCCTCACCTTCCACGTCGAGCACAAGCTCCGCACCGTCCTGTGGGGCTTCGTCGGCGAACCGCTCGTCGAGGACGAGGTCGCCGGACTGGGTCGGCTCGCCGCAGCGCTCGACGGCGAGCTGGGGAGTCGGCTCGCCGAGCTCGTCGCCGAGGACGAGATCGCCACGGTCTCGCGCCGGATCTCGCGGCTGCTGGCCCGCGGCGCCTTCCCTGCGCCCGCCCACTCGGCGTACCCCGTGATTCCCTGGCCGCCGTTCTGAGACGCCCCGGCGGCGGCGTGGTCCGAGGTCCGCGTGAGCGCGCTGCCTGGCCGAGCCGCCCTCGCGGCCCACGCTGTGCGCTCGCTCCTCGCGCCCCGCTAGGGTCGTGACATGCGTTCCTGGTCGTCGCCCGACGTTCCCCGACTGCCCGTGACGGGCCCGCCCGTGCGGGTGCACGACACCGCGCGAGGTGAGCTGGTCGAGCCCCGGCCCGAGGGGCCGG
The DNA here is from genome assembly GCA_963806925.1 of uncultured Actinomycetota bacterium. Lineage (GTDB taxonomy): Bacteria > Actinomycetota > Actinomycetes > Propionibacteriales > Nocardioidaceae > Nocardioides. The sequence goes on from CAWEAI010000016.1 coordinate 55,857, forward strand.
CCCGGATGTACGTCTGCGGCATCACCCCCTACGACGCGACCCACATGGGTCACGCCGCCACCTACGTCGGCTTCGACCTGCTCAACCGTGCCTGGCGCAACGCCGGGCACGAGGTCACCTACGTCCAGAACGTCACCGACGTGGACGACCCGCTGCTGGAGCGCGCCGCCAAGGTCAAGGTCGACTGGGTCGAGCTGGCCGAGCGCGAGACGCAGCTCTTCCGCGACGACATGGAGGCGCTCCGCGTCCTGCCTCCCGCCCACTACACCGGCGCGGTGGAGTCGATCCCCCAGGTCGTCGAGCTGATCCAGCGCCTCGACGAGGCCGGTGCGGTCTACCGGGTGGAGGACGACCTCTACTTCTCGGTGACCGCCGACGACACCTTCGGCCACGTGTCGGGGCTCGACCGCGCGGCGATGCTGGAGATCTTCCCGCAGCGCGGAGGAGACCCCGATCGCGAGGGGAAGAGGGACCCGCTCGACTGCCTCCTGTGGCGTGCCGAGCGACCGGGAGAGCCGTCGTGGGGGAGCCCGTTCGGTCCCGGCCGACCCGGCTGGCACGTCGAGTGCACCGCGATCGCCCTCGAGCACCTCGGCACGTCCTTCGACGTCCAGTGCGGTGGCAGCGACCTCGTCTTCCCCCACCACGAGATGTCCGCCGGCCACGGCCAGGTCGCCCACCCGGGGGAGCGGTTCGCCCGGACCTACACGCACGCCGGGATGGTGGCCTACGACGGCGAGAAGATGTCGAAGTCCAAGGGCAACCTGGTCTTCGTCTCCGCGCTCCGGCTGAGCGAGGTCGACCCGATGGCGATCCGCCTCGTGCTGCTGCGTCACCACTACCGCAGCGACTGGGAGTGGACCGACGACCAGCTCTGGGCTGCCGTCGACACCCTGGCCGACTGGCGCCGCGCCCTCGCCCTCGGTGCGGGCGCCGACTCCGCACCGGTCGTGGAGCGCGTCCTGGCCGCGCTGGCCGACGACCTCGACGCGCCGAGCGCGGTCCTGGCCGTGCAGGAGTGGGTCGATGCGACCCTCGGGACCACCGGGCTCGCCGACACCGCTGACCGCGAGGCCGCCGCGAGCGTCCACCGACTGCTCGACGCGGCGCTGGGCCTGTCGCTGTGACGTACGCCGCTTCGTCTCCACCGCCCCGGTCGGGCGGTGCGGGAGCCACATTCCGGTGGGGCGGTGCGGGAGCCACATTCCGTCACGCCTAACTGTGGCTGGACCACCGCCCGCGGGGGCGTCGGCGTCAGACGGCCGGTCGGGCGGTGCTGGAGCCACATTCCGCCGCGCGCGAATGTGGCTGGACCACCGCCCGCGGGGGGCCGGCGGCGCGGCCGGCTGGGCCGGCGGCGCGGCCCGCGCGGGCCGGCGGGGGCTCAGTCGCTGTCGCGCCGCTTGAGGTAGCGCTCGAACTCCCGCGCGATGGCCTCGCCGCTCGCCTCGGGGAGGTCGGCGGTGTCGCGGGTCTCCTCGAGTGCGCGGACGTAGTCGGCGACGTCCTCGTCCTCGGCGGCGAGCTCGTCGACGCCGCGCTCCCAGGCCTTGGAGTCGTCGATCAGGTCGCCGAGTGGCATCGGCGCCTGGAAGAGCTCCTCGAGCTGCCCGAGGAGTGCCAGCGTGGCCTTCGGGCAGGGGGGTTGTGCGACGTAGTGGGGGACCGCGGCCCAGTAGGCCACCGCAGGGATGTCGAGCTGGGTGCAGGCGTCGTGGAAGACCCCGACGATGCCGGTGGGACCTTCGTACGTCGACTGCTCGAGGTCGAGCCGGTCCACGAGCTCCGGCTCAGTGGCGGTCCCGGTGACCGGGATCGGGCGGGTGTGCGGCGTGTCGGCGAGCAGCGCTCCCAGGGTCACGACGAGCTCAGCGCCCAGGTCGTCGCAGGCGGCGAGGAGCTCGGCGCAGAACTGGCGCCACTTCATGCTCGGTTCGATGCCGCGCACCAGGATGATGTCGCGGTCGAGCTCGGCCGGCCGCGCGACCGCGATCCGGGTGGTGGGCCAGGCGAGTCGACGGTGGCCGTTGTGGTCGGTGCTGATGACCGGCCGGTTGACCTGGAAGTCGTAGAACTCCTCGGGGTCGATCGCCCCGATGACCTCGGCCTTCCACTGCTCCATCAGGTGGTCGACGAGGCCGGAAGCGGCGTCGGCGGCGTCGTTCCACCCCTCGAAGGCGGCGATCACCACGGGGGAGACCAGGTCCTGCACGTCGTCGAACTCGATCACCCGCCCAGACTAGGCTGCTCGCCCACCCTGCCGTGATGATTTCGTGGCGTGTGCGGGCCAGTGCCACGATGTGGGAATGACGTCCGCGTGTCGGACCGCCTTCCTAGGCTGGTTCTCCGGCTGCTGAGCGGCCGTACGACACCGAGAGAAGGCCAACCCCCGTGAAGCCGCAGCGACGCCCTGACGCCACCGACGCCCTCACGTCGATCCTGGGCGAGCGGATCATGGTGCTCGACGGGGCCATGGGCACGGCGATCCAGCGCGACCGGCCCGACGAGGCCGGCTACCGCGGTGAGCGGTTCGCCGACCACCCGAGCGACCTCATCGGCAACAACGACCTGCTCTCGCTCACGCAGCCCGACATCATCCGCGAGATCCACGAGGACTACCTCCGCGCCGGCGCCGACATCATCGAGACCAACACCTTCAACGCCAACGCGGTCTCGCTCGCCGACTACGGCCTCGAGTCGCTCGCCTACGAGCTCAACTTCGAGGCGGCCAGACTGGCACGGCAGGCTGCGGACTCGGTGTCCACCGCTGACCGCCCGCGGTGGGTCGCCGGCGCGCTCGGCCCGACGACCCGCACCGCGTCCATCTCGCCCGACGTCAACGACCCCGGTGCCCGCAACGTCTCCTTCGACCAGCTCGCCGACGCCTACCTCGTCGCGGCACGCGGCCTGGTCGACGGCGGCTGCGACCTGTTGATGATCGAGACGATCTTCGACACGCTCAACGCCAAGGCCGCGATCTTCGCGGTGGAGACCTTGTTCGAGCAGGAGGGTCGTCGCTGGCCGGTGATCATCTCCGGCACGATCACCGACGCGTCCGGTCGGACCCTGTCCGGCCAGGTCACCGAGGCGTTCTGGGACTCCGTGCGGCATGCCCGCCCGCTGGCGGTCGGCCTCAACTGCGCCCTCGGTGCCCGGGAGATGCGCCCCTACGTCGCGGAGCTCTCGCGGCTCGCCGACTCCTTCGTCTCGGTCTACCCCAACGCCGGGCTCCCCAACGCCTTCGGCGAGTACGACGAGACTCCCGACCAGACGGCGTCGGTCCTGGCGGAGTTCGCCGACGCCGGCTTCCTCAACTTCGTCGGCGGCTGCTGCGGCACCACGCCCGAGCACATCGAGGCGATCGCCGGTGCGGTCGCCGGCAAGTCCCGACGCCAGCCCGTCGCCCACCAGCAGGTGATGCGGCTCTCCGGTCTCGAGCCGCTGACCATCACCGACGAGAGCCTGTTCGTCAACATCGGTGAGCGCACGAACATCACCGGGTCCGCCCGCTTCCGCACGCTGATCAAGGACGGCGACTACGACACCGCCCTCGCCATCGCGCTGCAGCAGGTCGAGTCGGGCGCGCAGGTCATCGACGTCAACATGGACGAGGGCATGATCGACGGCGTCGCGGCGATGGACCGCTTCCTCAAGCTGATCGCCGCCGAGCCCGACATCAGCCGCGTCCCGGTGATGGTCGACTCCTCCAAGTGGGAGGTCATCGAAGCCGGTCTCAAGTGCGTCCAGGGCAAGGCCATCGTCAACTCGATCTCGATGAAGGAGGGCGAGGAGTCGTTCCGCGCGCATGCGCGCCTGTGCCGCAAGTACGGCGCTGCCGCCGTCGTCATGGCCTTCGACGAGGACGGCCAGGCCGACAACCTCGAGCGCCGCAAGGCGATCTGCGAGCGGGCCTACCGGATCCTGGTGGACGAGGTGGGCTTCCCGCCCGAGGACATCATCTTCGACCCCAACGTCTTCGCGGTGGCGACCGGCATCGAGGAGCACGCCACCTACGGCCAGGACTTCATCGAGGCCACCCGCTGGATCAAGGAGAACCTCCCGGGCGCCAAGGTCAGCGGCGGCATCTCCAACGTCTCCTTCTCCTTCCGGGGCAACAACCCCGTCCGCGAGGCGATCCACGCCGTCTTCCTCTACCACGCGATCCGCGCCGGCCTGGACATGGGCATCGTCAACGCCGGTGCCCTCGTCGTCTACGACGAGGTCGACGTCGAGCTGCGCGAGAGGATCGAGGACGTCGTCCTCAACCGGCGCCCGGACGCCGCCGAGCGACTCCTCGAGATCGCCGAGACGCACAACCGCTCGCCCGAGGCCGAGGAGGTCGCCGAGGACGAGTGGCGTGCGCTCCCCATCGGCGAGCGGATCACCCACGCCCTCGTCAAGGGCGTCGACGCGCACGTCGAGGCTGACACCGAGATCCTCCGCCAGGAGATCGCCGACCGCGGGGGACGTCCGATCGAGGTGATCGAGGGACCCCTGATGGACGGCATGAACGTCGTCGGGGACCTCTTCGGTGCCGGCAAGATGTTCCTGCCGCAGGTCGTCAAGAGCGCCCGGGTGATGAAGAAGGCGGTCGCCTACCTCATCCCCTACATCGAGCAGGAGAAGCTCGACAACCCCGAGTACGCCACGGCCAAGGACACCAACGGCACGATCGTGATGGCGACCGTGAAGGGCGACGTCCACGACATCGGCAAGAACATCGTCGGCGTGGTCCTGCAGTGCAACAACTACGAGGTCATCGACCTCGGGGTGATGGTCCCGGCCCAGAAGATCCTCGACACCGCCGTCGAGGTCGGTGCCGACATCATCGGCCTCTCCGGGCTGATCACCCCGTCGCTCGACGAGATGGTCACGTTCGCGACCGAGATGCAGCGTCAGGGCCTGACCATCCCGCTGCTGATCGGCGGCGCCACCACCTCACGCGCCCACACCGCGGTCAAGGTCGACCCGAAGTACGACGGGCCCGTGGTCTGGGTGAAGGACGCCTCGCGGTCCGTGCCGACGGCTGCGGCCCTGCTGCACGAGACCGGACGCGCGAAGCTGATGGCCGACGTGCAGGCGGACTTCGACTCCCTGCGCACCCGCCACTCCGCGAAGAACGACCGTCCGATGATCACCCTCGACCAGGCGCGAGCCAACCGCACCCCGATCGACTGGACCGACTACCGGCCCCCGAAGCCCCACCTGCTGCTGCAGCAGGACCACGCGGTGTCCACGGTCGTCGGCACCCAGGCGACCCAGCACGTCCGGGTCCTGCGTGACGTCGACCTGAGCATCCTGCGTCGCTACATCGACTGGCAGCCGTTCTTCAACGCGTGGGAGATGAAGGGCGCCTTCCCCGACATCCTCAACAACCCGAGCTCCGGGCCCGCCGCGCGCAAGCTCTACGACGACGCGCAGGCGATGCTCGACCAGCTGATCGAGGAGAAGTGGCTCCGCGCCCATGGCGTGGTCGGCTTCTTCCCCGCCAACTCGGTCGGCGACGACGTCGAGGTCTACGTCGACCGCGACCGCAGCGAGGTGCGCGCCACCCTGCGCCACCTGCGTCAGCAGGGTCAGCACCGCGACGGCGTACCCAACCGGTCCCTCGCCGACTTCGTCGCGCCCAGGGACTCGGGACTGCGCGACCACGTGGGCGGCTTCGCGGTGACCGCAGGCGACGGCGTCCAGGAGCGCGTCGCCGCGTTCCGCGAGGAGCTCGACGACTACAACGCGATCCTGCTGGAGTCGCTGGCCGACCGGCTCGCGGAGGCGTTCGCCGAGCGGCTGCACGAGCGGGTGCGCAAGGAGCTGTGGGGCTACGCGCCCGACGAGCACCTCGACAGCGTGGGCCTGATCAAGGAGCAGTACGACGGGATCCGTCCCGCGCCGGGTTATCCGGCATGCCCCGAGCACACCGAGAAGCTGACCCTGTGGGAGCTGCTCGACGCCGAGGCGCACACGGGGATCACCCTCACGGAGTCGATGGCCATGTGGCCGGGTGCGTCGGTGAGCGGCTTCTACTACTCCCACCCGCAGTCCCAGTACTTCGTCGTCGGACGCCTCGCGCGCGACCAGGTGGCCGACTACGCCGAGCGCAAGGGCTGGACCCTGGCCGAGGCCGAGCGGTGGTTGTCACCCAACCTGGGCTACGACCCCGAGGACTGATCGCGCCGCAGCCCCCGGCTCAGGCGATGACCGCCGCCAGCATCACCAGAGGCAGCGACACCACCGACGCCACCGAGGTGACGAGGGTGAGGGTCTTCAGCGTGCCCTTGGTCGACAGGCCGAGCAGCGACTTGAACATCCAGAAGAAGTTGCTGTTGACCTGCAGCGCGAACATCGCGCCCGACGCGATGGCCAGGCCGATCACGATGGGGGAGACGGTCAGCGAGTCGAGGATCGGGGCGATGATCCCCGCAGCGGTGATGGCCGCCACCGACACCGACCCGATCGCGAGGTGCAGCACCGCGGCGATGAACCACGCCAGCAGGATGCTGAGGAGGACGGGAGCGCCCTCGTCGGCGCGGAACAGGTCGCCGAGCACGGCGTCGAGCCCGGTCGCCTCGATCACGGCACCGAGCGAGCCGCCCACGCCGGTGATCAGCAGGATCTCGCCGGTGGTGTGGAAGCCGTCCTCCATCGCCTCGTTGGTGCGCTCGCTCCCCGCCGAGGCGCGGGACAGGCCGTAGGCCCCGAGCAGTCCGATGAACAGCGCCATGTTGGCGTCGCCCAGGAAGGCGATGAAGGTCGTCGACCAGCCGCCGAGCTCGGCGAAGGCGCCGAAGGCGATCAGCAGCAGTGGCACCAGGATCGGAAGCATCAGGACGACCAGGGGCAGACGTCGTACGCCGTCCTCCGCCTCCGCAGTGCTCGCGTCGGACTCGGACCTGCGCAGCGCCTGGTCGGAGGACTCCGCCTGGCCCGTGAGGTAGGCCTGGTCGGCAGCCTCCTGCTCGGCCATCGCCTCGTCGACCTCCTCGTCGGTCGCAGGGTCCCAGAAGCCGCCGGCGTGGAAGAGCAGCCGCATCAGCAGGGTGGAGACCAGGGCCGTGGCGAGACCGATCACCACGCCGTAGACCAGCCAGTCTCCGAGCCGGATGTCGAGCAGCCCGGCGATGGAGATCGCGGCCAGTCCGGGGATGACGAAGACGTAGCCGGCGAAGATCCCGCAGCCCAACGCCGAGGCCAGCACCGGGAGGCCGATCTTGCCGATGTAGGGAGAGGCGGACCGCGCGACCGGAGCGGCCAGCACGACCTGCACGTCGACGTAGATGGACGGCATCACCACTGCGAGCATGGACGTGAGCGCGTAGGGCAGGCGGCCCGGGCCGACGCCCTGGACCAACAGCCCCACCAGGCGTCGGAACGCGCCGGTGGAGTGCAGCAGCGACCCGATCAGCACACCGAACCCGATCAGCAGCCCGACCTCGGCCATGATCCCACCGAAGCCCGTCGTGATCGCCTCGATGGTGCCCGCGAACCCGACGCCGGCAGCGAGCCCGAGGTAGAGCGAGCCGAGGATGAGCGAGATCACCGGGTCGATCCGTGCCTTGATGATCAGCGCGATCACCAGGACTATCGCGACGGACGTATGGATGGCGACCATGGATCCTCCTCATCCCGGCGGGCTCCGAGTGGGCCCCTGTCTACCCCGCACGAGGGCGACTTGGCCAGTGCGTCGCAGGCAGGACCTGCCGCTCGCTAGGCTCGTGCCGTGACTTCACCGGGGACCTCGACGCACCTTCCCGCCGCTGTGCTCTGGGACATGGACGGCACGCTCGTCGACACCGAGCCCTACTGGATCGCCACGGAGTACGCGATGGCGCGAGAAGTATGGCGGCACCTGGTCGGAGGAGCACGCGATGAACCTCGTCGGCAGTGCGCTGCTGGACTCCGGCGACTACATCCGTGTGCACATGGGCATCGACCGCACCCCCCAGCAGATCGTGGACGAGCTCCTCGACGGCGTCGTGGCGCGGGTGGAGGTCGACATACCGTGGCGTCCCGGGGCCCGCGAGCTCCTGGCCGACCTGCGCGAGCGCGGTGTGCCCTGCGCGCTGGTCACCATGTCGTGGCAGCGCTTCGTCGAGCCGATCCTCGCCCAGCTGCCGGCTGGGACGTTCGCGACCGTGGTGACCGGCGACCGTGTCGAGTTCGGCAAGCCGCACCCCGAGCCCTACCTCACCGCCGCTGCCGAGCTCGACCTGGAGCCCGGCGACTGCCTCGCGATCGAGGACTCCAACACCGGGGCCAAGTCGGCAGCTGCCGCCGGCTGCACCGTCCTGTGCGTGCCGCACCACGTCCCGATCCTCGAGGGCGAGCGGAGGATCTTCGTCGACACGCTCACCGGCATGGACGCGACCGGTCTCGCCGACCTCCTGGGCCGCGCACGTGCGGACGAGGACGCTGCGAACACGTGACCCGACCGTGACCATGTCGTGGTGGCCCGGCCCACTTCCACCGGTCTAGGGTGCGGGGACCACCCACCGGACGGAAGGACCTCGGATGTCTCGAACACGCACCGTGGCGGCATGGACCACGGCTGTCCTCGCAGCTGCCACCCTCGCGAGCTGCGCCGACAGCGAGCGCAACGACGAGCCAGGAGGTGGCAGCGGGGGCGAGGACGCCGGCACGTTCGTCTTCGGCGCCGCGGGCGCCCCCGAGATGTTCGATCCGTTCTACGCCACCGACGGCGAGACCTTCCGCGTGACCCGCCAGATGTTCGAGGGACTGCTCGGGATCGAGCCCGGCAGCGCCGAGGTCGTCCCGGAGCTCGCGACCGAGTGGACGCCCAACGAGGACGGCACCGAGTGGACCTTCACGCTCCGCGACGACGTGACGTTCCACGACGGAGAGCCGTTCAACGCCGAGGCCGTCTGCTACAACTTCGACCGGATGTTCGACCAGAACGAGGCCGGCCAGGTCGCCGGCGAGTACTGGGGCTATGTCATGGGGGCCTTCTCCAATGACGCCGAGAACTCGCTCTACCAGAGCTGCGAGGCCGCGAGCGAGTTCGAGGCCCTGGTCACCATCAGTGGCCCCACCTCGGGCTTCCCCACGATGCTGACGCTCGAGTCGCTGTCCATGCAGTCGCCGAAGGCGCTCGAGGAGGGCGACGCCAACGGCATCGCGGCCGAGGGCGAGGGGTTCTCGTTCCCGGACTACGCCAACAGCCCGGTGGGCACCGGTCCGTTCACCTTCGGCGAGTACGACGAGGCCAACGGCGAGATCTCGCTGGCGCGCAACGACGACTACTGGGGCGACGCGGCCCAGGTCGGCGAGCTGGTCTTCCGGGTGATCCCCGACGAGAGCACCCGTCGTCAGGAGCTCGAGGCCGGCAGCATCAACGGCTACGACCTGCCCAACCCCGTCGACTGGGCCGGTCTGGAGGAGGCGGGCAACAGCGTCGAGATCCGTGACGCCTTCAACATCCTCTACCTCGGCTTCAACCCCGACACGAACCCCCAGCTGCAGGACCTCAAGGTGCGCCAGGCGCTCAACCACGCCATCAACCGCGAGCAGCTGGTGCAGACCCAGCTGCCCGAGGGTGCCGAGGTCGCGACGCAGTTCATGCCGAAGACGGTGAGCGGCTACAACACCGACCTCGCTGTGCCCGAGTACGACCCGGAGCTGGCCAAGCAGCTGCTCTCCGAGGCCGGAGCCGAGGGCATGACGCTGAACTTCGCCTACCCGACGGAGGTCAGCCGGCCGTACATGCCGGACCCCCAGAAGCTCTACGAGGCGCTGCGGACCGACCTCGAGGCGGTCGGCGTCAAGGTCAACGTCAAGACGGCCTCGTGGAACGGTGGCTACCTCGACAACGTGACTGCCGGCAAGTACGACGCCTACATCCTGGGGTGGACCGGCGACTACGACTCGCCGCACAACTTCATCGGCACGTTCTTCGGCAACCTCAAGGAGAACGACTTCGGCACCTCGGCCATGCCGTGGGGCAAGCAGCTCGCGGACGACCTGAAGGCCGCTGACGCCATCGTCGACGAGGGGGAGCGTTCCGCAGCCTTCGAGGAGATCAACGCGCAGATCATGGAGGAGTACCTCCCCGGCCTGCCGATCAGCCACTCGCCGCCCGCACTCGTGGTCGGGCCCGGTGTCGAGGGCGTGATCCCCAGCCCGCTGACGGCTGAGGAGTTCGACACCGTCAGCGTCGGCGGTGAGTGAGGGTCTTCTCGCCCGCGTCTAGAACGTCCTGAGTGAGCCAGGGGGTCGTCCCCAGCCGATGACCCCCTGGCCCAGCTCGGTGTGGGAGGAGAGAAATGCTTCGCTTCGTCGTACGACGTCTGGTCCAGATGGTCGGCGTCATCCTGGTGCTGTCCGTGCTGGTCTTCGTGTGGCTCAGGTCGCTCCCCGGCGGCCCTGTCTCAGCCCTCCTGGGCGAGCGCGGGACCCCCGAGCGACGTGCGGCCCTCGAGAAGCAGCTGGGGATCGACCAGCCGCTACCCGTGCAGTACTGGCGCTACATGAAGCGTGCCGCCCAGGGCGACTTCGGTGTCTCCACCCAGGTGCTTCCCGGTGAGGATGCGCTCGACATCTTCTTCTCGCGCCTGCCGGCGACGGCCGAGCTCTCGTTCTTCGCGCTCGCGATCGCCATCGCTCTCGGCATCCCGCTGGGCTACCTCGCCGCGCGCCGCAAGGGCACTGCTTTCGACACGTCGACGGTCATCTTCTCGTTGCTCGGCGTCGCGGTGCCGGTCTTCTTCACGGGATTCCTGTTGAAGTACCTCTTCGGGGTCGAGTGGAACCTGCTACCCATCTCGGGACGCCAGTCCATCGGTCTCGACGCCACCCGGATCACCGGCCTGTTCGTGCTCGACGGGATCCTGACCCGCGAGTGGGACGCGGCGTGGGACGCCCTCAAGCATCTCGTGCTTCCGTCCATAGCGTTGGCCACGATCCCCTTCGCAGTGATCTTCCGTATCACTCGGGCGTCGGTCCTCGACGTGCTCGACGAGGACTACGTCCGCACGGCCGAGGCCAAGGGCCTCACCGCCCAGGTGATCCGTGGGCGGCACGTGCTCCGAAACGCGATGCTGCCCGTGGTGACGACCGTCGGGCTGCAGGTCGGCGGCTTGCTGTCCGGCGCGGTGCTCACCGAGACCGTCTTCTCGTTGCGAGGCGTCGGGCAGGCGCTCTACGAGGGGTTCCAGCAGAAGGACTATCCCGTGCTGCAGCTGCTGATCATGGCTGCCGCCGCCGTCTACGTCCTGGTCAACCTGATGGTCGACATCGCCTACGCCTTCATCGACCCGCGGATCAGGACGAGGTGAGGGCCCGTGAGCACTGATACCCCCCAGCCGCCCCCGCGCGGGTCGTACGCCGACCGGCGAAAGGACCGCCTCGACGCGCTGGCCACCGTCTCCGCGAACGAGGAGGGTGGCGTCTCCCTCATCCTCAGCGCGTGGCGCCGGTTGCGCCGCAACCCCGTGTTCCTCGTCGGACTCGCGATCACGGTGGCGTTCCTCGTCCTCGCAGTGATCGCACCGTGGCTGGCACCCTGGGACCCGGCCGCCAAGCCGCTCCTGCCCGAGGTCCGTCCGCAGAGCAACCCGGTCCCCGGCCCCGAAGCCGGCCACCCCTTGGGCGCTGACGACAAGGGCCGCGACCTCTTGTCGCGACTGCTGGTGGGCAGCCAGCAGACCCTGCTGGTCGGGGTGCTGGCGACGTTGTTCGGCCTCATCGGCGGGCTCTTCCTGGGGACGCTGGCCGGGGCGTTCTCCGGTTGGGTCGACTCGCTCGTGATGCGGATCGTCGACGTGATGCTGTCCATCCCGTCGCTCCTCCTCGCGTTCAGCCTCGCCGCGCTGGCAAGCAAGCCGAGCCTGTGGACGTTGATCATCGCGATCTCGATCGTGCAGGTGCCGATCTTCGCCCGGCTGCTGCGCGGGTCGATGCTGGCCCAGCGCGCCAGCGACCACGTGCTGGCCGCCCGCTCGCTGGGGGTGAAGCCGCACGCCATCGTCTTTCGCCACATGCTCCCCAACGCGCTCGGACCGGTCATCGTCCAGGCCACCCTCGTGCTGGCGGTCGCCATCATCGACGCGGCCGCGCTGTCATTCCTGGGACTCGGGAACCCCGACGACCGACGGCCTGAATGGGGCCAGATGCTGGGGTCCGCGCAGAGCTACCTCGGCGAGGCTCCGCATCTGGCGTTCTACCCTGCGGCGTGCATCATCGTGGTCGCGCTGGGCTTCACGCTGATGGGCGAGTCGTTGCGCGAGGCTCTCGACCCGAAGACCCGGAGGTAGTGAGATGAGCACGCACGCTGTGCGCCCTGTCCACTCGACCGAACCGCTCCTCGCGGTGCGGGACCTGCGGGTGACCTTCGGCAGGCGCGGCGAGGAGCCGTTCAAGGCTGTCGACGGCATCAGCTTCGACGTACGTCCGGGACAGACCGTCGGCCTCGTGGGCGAGTCCGGGTGCGGCAAGTCCGTGACGTCGCTGGCGATCATGGGCCTGTTGCCGAGCCGGGGCAACACGGTCGAGGGCGTCGCCGTCTACGACGGCGAGGACCTGCTCACGCTGTCGTCGTCGCAGATGCGCGACCGTCGCGGCGCCGACATCGCGATGATCTTCCAGGACCCGCTGTCCTCGCTGAACCCGGTCGTGCAGATAGGCCGGCAGGTCACCGAGGTGATGGAGCGCCACCAGGGCCTCAGCCGCAAGGAGGCGATGCCGAAGGCAGCCGAGCTGCTGGAGCGCGTGGGCATCCCGGACCCGAAGGCACGCCTGGCCAACTACCCGCACCAGCTGAGCGGCGGGATGCGCCAGCGGGCACTCATCGCGATGGCGCTGGCCTGCCAGCCGCGGCTGCTCATCGCCGACGAGCCGACCACCGCCCTCGACGTCACGATCCAGGCGCAGATCCTCGCGCTGCTCAAGGAGCTGGTGGTCGACACCGGGACCGCCCTGGTGATGATCACCCACGACCTCGGCGTGGTGGCTGGCCTGTGCGACGAGGTCAACGTGCTCTACGGCGGAAAGATCGTCGAGCGCGGTGACCGTCACACGCTCTTTGCCAGGCCGCGCCACCCCTACACGGTGGGGTTGCTCAACTCGATCCCGCGACTCGACGCGCCGCGTGGTGAGGCGCTCTCACCCATCCCCGGGTCGGTGGCCGACAACCTGCCGTGGGACTCCGCCTGTGCCTTCGCCCCGCGGTGCCCCAACGCGCTCGAGGCGTGTGTGGAGAGGACTCCCGAGTGGGAAGGGGACGACGTCGTCGGCGTGCGTTGCTTCAACCCCATGGGGGTGACCCGATGAGCCGCGCGGCCAGCACCACCACGGTGGCCGGTGCGCGATCTGCTGAGCACGGCGAGGTGCTCCTGGAGGTGCGTGATCTCGAGGTCCACTTCCCGATCAAGAGCGGAGTGATCTTCGACCGCACGGTGGGCCACGTCCGCGCCGTCGACGGCGTCGACCTGACGATCCATCGCGGCGAGACCTACGGACTGGTGGGGGAGTCCGGCTGTGGGAAGTCCACGCTCGGCAAGGCGATACTCAACCTCGAGACGCCGACCGCGGGCTCGGTGACCTTCGACGGCGTCGACATCGCCTCGCTCAAGGGCGAGGAGCTGCGCACCCAGCGCAAGCGGTTCCAGATGGTCTTCCAGGACCCCATGTCCAGCCTTGACCCGCGGCAGACGGTCGAGGCCTTGCTGCTCGAGGGCATGCGTTCCCACGGGCTCGACACCGACAAGTCTGCGACCCACCGACGGCTGCGCGAGCTGATGTCGGCGGTGGGGCTGCCACCGGCGGGCCTGAAGAAGTACCCCCACGAGTTCTCCGGCGGTCAGCGGCAGCGCATCGGCATCGCCCGCGCGCTGTCGGTCAAGCCTGAGCTGATCGTGGCGGACGAGCCGGTGAGCGCGCTGGACGTCTCCATCCAGGCCCAGGTGATCAACCTGCTCCAGGACCTCCAGGAGGAGCTCGGTCTGACCTACCTCGTGGTGGCCCACGACCTCGCCGTCGTGCGGCACATCAGCGACCGGATCGGGGTGATGTACCTCGGCAGCCTCGTCGAGGAGTCGGAGGCCGGCGAGCTCTACGACGTACCGCTCCATCCCTACACCCGGGCCCTGATGTCCGCGGTGCCCGTGCCGGACCCGCGGGTCGAGGACTCGCGCGAGCAGATCCTGCTCACCGGCGACCTCCCCTCTCCGGCCAACCCGCCGACGGGGTGCCGCTTCCACACCCGCTGTCCGTGGCGTCAGGAGACGCTCTGCGACACCGAGCGGCCACAGCTGCGGGTCGTGCAGGTCGAGGGGTCCTCCGAGGGACACCGCGTGGCCTGCCACTGGGCCGAGCAGATCGCGACCGGCGATCTCCAGCCGCACCAGGTGCAGGCGAGGGCGGACTCCGGGGGCTTCCGTGGCCGGGTCGAGGTCGACACGAGCCCGCCGCCTGAGGCATACCTCTGAGGGACGAGACCGGACGAGCTCAGTCCTGCGGCTCGTCGGGCGACAGGTCGGTCCCGATCGCGCGCTCCGGCAGGGGCGGGACGGTGCCGCCCTTGGTCGGACAGAACTCGTGGTAGGAGCACCAGTCGCACAGGCGGGACGGGCTGGGCCGCCAGTCCCCGGTCTCCTGGGCCAGCCGGATCGCGGTCCACACGGCCTCGACCTTGCGCTCGGTGGCGCGCAGGTCGTCCTCGTCGGGCTCGTAGCGCAGGATCTCGCCGTTGCCGAGGTAGATGAGCTGGAGCACCGACGGGACGACGCCCCGCAGGCGCCAGAGGACGAGTGCGTAGAACTTCATCTGGAACAGTGCCTTGGCCTCGTAGCCGACCTTCGGCGACCGCCCCGACTTGTAGTCCACGACGCGGATGCGTCCGTCAGGAGCGACGTCGACGCGGTCCACGAAGCCGCGGAGCAGCAGCTTGGAGTCGAGGAGCGCCTCGACGTAGAGCTCGCGGTCGGCGGGCTCCAGGCGGGTGGGGTCCTCGAGGTCGAAGTAGCGGGCGAGCACGGTGCGGCACGAGGTCAACCACGAGGCCACGTCCGGGCCCTCACCCCCGAACATCTCCGCCAGCCCCGGCTCGACCTCGAGCAACGCCGCCCAGGCGGGGGCCAGCATCTCGGCCGCGCGCTCGGGGGTGCGGTCGAGCGGCGGGCAGGTCGAAGAGGTCCTCCAGCACCGTGTGGACGACGGTGCCCCGCACCGCATCGGGCGACGGTCGCTCGGGGAGACGGTCGATGGTGCGGAAGCGGTAGAGCAGGGGGCACGTCATGAAGTCCCCGGCCCGGCTCGGCGAGATCGCACCCAGCACCTCCACCCCGTCCACGACGGTCGAGACGCGCTCCGCGGGGGAGCCGCCCGAGGCGGAGGAGGCGGGGGATGCGGCGAGGTTCGTCATGTCCCGGCTGAGCCTAGGTGAGCCGTACGACACCGCTCGGGCACGTGCGGAGCCGTCCGGTCACCGTGGGTGCCGGTGAGTACGCTCGAGGTGTGCCCACCCCCATCGACCCAGCCGCGGCCGCGCGGCCCTCGCCGCCGTCGCCGCGGGCCCGGGGCACGTTCAAGATCGGCTCGATCGCAGGCATCGACGTGCTCATCACGAGCTCGTGGTTCGTCGTGGCGATCCTGATCGCCGTGCTGTTCGCGCCACGGATCGAGTCGGAGCAGCCCGGACTCGGTGTCCTGAAATACGTGGCCGGGTTCGTCTTCGCCGTGGTTCTCTACCTCGCCCTGCTGCTCCACGAGGCCTCGCACGCGGTGGTCGCCCAACGCCTCGGCTACGGCGTCAACTCGATCACCCTGCACTTCCTGGGCGGGATGACCGAGATCGACGGGACGTCGCGCAAGCCACGCCACGAGTTCTGGATCGCGGTCGTCGGACCGCTGACGTCCATCGCGGTCGGTGCGGTCGCCGCCGGCCTCTGGTTGCTCGTCCCGGACGGCCTGGTGCGCCTCGCGATCAGTGGCCTGGCGTTCACCAATCTTCTCATCGGCGTGCTCAACCTGGTGCCCGGGCTGCCGCTCGACGGGGGTCGGGTGCTGAAGGCCCTCGTGTGGGGTGCGACGGGCAAGGAGCACCGCGCGACCGTCGTGGCCGGCTGGGGCGGTCGCGCGGCCGCGCTCGCCCTCCTGGCATGGCCGCTCGTGCACGAGCCGCTGCTGGGCCAGCCCGTCACGCTGATCGACATCGTCCTCGTCTTCATCCTCGGTCTGTTCCTGTGGACCGGGGCCACGGCCGCCATGGCGCACGCGAAGATCCGCGAGCGGCTCCCCGCCCTGGTCGCGCGCCCGCTCGCCCGGCGTACGCTCACCGTCCCCGAGGACCTACCGCTGGGCGAGGCAGTGCGTCGTGCCCAGGAGGCCCAGGCCGGAAGCATCGTCACCATGTCGCCGAACGGCACGCCACGGGGCATCGTGAACGAGGCCGCGGTCACCGCCATGCCCGAGGAGCGCCGGCCGTGGGTGCCGGTGTCCATGGTGTCGCGCGCCGTGGAGGAGGGTCTCAGCCTCCCTGCCGACGTGGCGGGCGAGGACCTGATCCTGGCCATCAGCCGACGCCCGGCCGATGAATACCTCCTCGTCGAGACCGACGGTCGGATCTACGGGGTGTTGTCGACCGCGGACGTCGACCGCGCCTTCCGCGACAACTCCTCGCGGTGAGGTCGGTGCAGGACCGGGTCGCGCCGGATGGGTGATGGGGCCCGCCGACCACTAGGCTCCGGCGCATGTCCGAGCCCTCTCCCGACGTCCCCCCCGAGGCCTGGTCCGGCGTCCACCGCGGCCCCCTGCGCGAGGGCGAGTGGGTGCGCCTGGTCGACCAGAAGGGCAGAAAGCACAACTTCGAGCTGGTCGCCGGCAAGCGCTTCTTCTCCAACAAGGGCCACCTCGACCACGACGACATGATCGGCCGCGAGGAGGGCTTCACGCTTACTTCGTCGGCCGCCGGTCAGTACCTCGTCTTCCGGCCGTTGCTCAACGAGTTCGTGGTGTCGATGCCCCGCGGCGCCGCGGTGGTCTATCCCAAGGACGCCGCGCAGATCATCGCGCTGGCCGACATCTTCCCGGGCGCCCGGGTGGTCGAGGCCGGTGCCGGATCGGGTGCACTGACCTGCTCGTTGCTGCGAGCCGTCGGTCCGTGGGGGAGGGTCACGTCCTTCGAGCTGCGTGAGGAGTTCGCGGACGTCGCACGCAAGAACGTCCACCAGTTCTTCTCCGCTCCCCAGGGCCAGACCCACCCTGCGTGGGACCTGCGCCCGGGTGACCTCAAGCTCGGCCTGCCCGAGCTCGGCCGACAGGTCGACCGGATCATCCTCGACATGGTCGACCCGTGGAACTGTGTGGACACCGTGGCCGACGCGCTCGTGCCCGGGGGCATCGTGTGCGCCTACGTCGCCACCACGACGCAGCTCTCGCGAGTGGTGGAGACCCTCCGGGTGCACGGCGGGTTCACCGAGCCGCAGGCGTGGGAGTCCCTCGTCCGCGACTGGCACGTCGAGGGTCTCGCCGTGCGCCCCGGCCACAAGATGATCGGGCACACCGCCTTCCTCGTCACCGCCCGCCGGATGGCGCCGGGTGAGAAGGCGCCCCGCAAGACGCGTCGCCCCGCTCCCGGTGCCTACGGCATCGACTACACCGGGCCGCGCCCCGACGACATCCCTCCGGTCGAGGTGGCGTCCACCGACCCGGCGTGAGCCTCAGCCCGCCGGCACGTCGCACCTGCCCCGGCCGTGAATCGAGGGTCAACACGGCGAGATGGGACCTTCCGTCCCATCAGGGAGTCGGTAGTGTCGCCAGCGGAGGAGGTGCCCATGTCCGAACCGACACGCGAGCAACTTGCCACTCAGGTGAGCTATCTGGAGGCAGAGGTCACCGATCTGCGCCGTCGCCTCGACGACATCCCCGCTCAGGCGCGTGGTCTGGAGAGCCGGCTGGCCGACGCCCAGCGATCGCTGGCCGCGGTCTCCAGCCAGAACGAGCGCCTGGCCCAGACCCTGCGCGACGCCCGTGACCAGATCACGACGCTGAAGGAGGAGGTCGACCGGCTCGCGCAGCCGCCGGCCGGCTACGGCACGTTCCTCTCGCGCCACGACGACGACTCCGTCGACGTGTTCACCGGTGGCCGCAAGCTGCGCGTCAGCGTGAGCCCGGCGGTCGAGCTCGACGCCCTGGTGCGGGGCCAGGAGGTCATGCTCAACGAGGCCCTCAACGTCGTCGCCGCGCTCGACTTCGAGCAGATCGGCGAGGTCGTGCTCCTCAAGGAGATCCTCGCCGACGGCGAACGTGCCCTGGTGATCGCCAATGCCGACGAGGAACGTGTCGTACGCCTCGCCGAGCCGCTGCGCGTCGAGGACGTCACCATCCGCGCCGGCGACTCGCTGCTGCTGGACTCCCGCTCGGGCTACGTCTACGAGGTCGTGCCGAAGTCGGAGGTCGAGGAGCTGGTCCTCGAGGAGGTGCCGGACATCGACTACTCGCAGATCGGCGGGCTGGTCGCGCAGATCGACGCGATCCGCGACGCCGTCGAGCTGCCCTACCTCCACCCCGAGCTGTTCAAGGACCACGAGCTGAAGCCGCCGAAGGGCGTGCTCCTCTACGGCCCGCCCGGATGCGGCAAGACGCTGATCGCGAAGGCGGTCGCCAACTCGCTGGCCAAGAAGGTCGCCGAGCGCACGGGGGCGTCGGGGAAGTCCTACTTCCTCAACATCAAGGGTCCCGAGCTGCTCAACAAGTACGTCGGCGAGACCGAGCGCCACATCCGCCTGGTCTTCCAGCGGGCTCGCGAGAAGGCATCGATGGGCACGCCCGTCATCGTGTTCTTCGACGAGATGGACTCGCTCTTCCGCACGCGCGGTTCGGGGGTGTCCTCCGACGTCGAGAACACCATCGTGCCCCAGCTCCTCAGCGAGATCGACGGCGTCGAGGCACTCGAGAACGTGCTCGTGATCGGTGCCTCCAACCGCGAGGACATGATCGATCCTGCGATTCTTCGGCCGGGCCGGCTCGACGTGAAGATCAAGATCGAGCGCCCCGACGCCGAGTCTGCGCGCGACATCTTCTCCAAGTACCTCACCTCGTCGCTGCCGCTCCACAGCGTCGACCTGGCCGAGTTCGACGACGACCGCGACGCCACGGTGGCGGCGATGATCCGCGCCACGGTCGAGCGGATGTACACCGAGACGGAGGAGAACCGCTTCCTGGAGGTCACCTACGCCAACGGTGACAAGGAGGTCCTCTACTTCAAGGACTTCAACTCCGGCGCGATGATCCAGAACATCGTCGACCGCGCCAAGAAGATGGCGATCAAGGACTTCCTCGACAGCGACCTCGACCCGTCCGCGCGCGGTCTGCGGGTCCAACACATGCTCCAGGCCTGCGTGGACGAGTTCAAGGAGAACGAGGACCTGCCCAACACCACCAACCCCGACGACTGGGCGCGGATCTCGGGCAAGAAGGGTGAGCGCATCGTGTTCATCCGCACGCTGGTCACGGGCAAGCAGGGCACGGAACCGGGACGGTCGATCGACACGGTCGCCAACACCGGCCAGTACCTCTGAGCCCTCGGTGAGTCGCGAGGAGGATCTCGGCCACAGCGACATCGAGGCAGCCCTGGCGACGCAGGCGGTCGCATGCGTCAGTTCGCGCTCGGGGTGATCTCGCTCGGCGTGGGTGTCCCCGTCACCGTCGTGCCGATGGTGGCGGCGGACAACGGTCTACCGGCGGTCGTCGTGGCCTGGTGCGGGATCGTCGGCGTCAATGCCGCCCATGCCGTCGCCATCAACGGCTGGCGCCGGGCGCGCTAGGACGCGACACGCCGATCGCCACCCCTGGGGAGGGGTTCCCCGGGTCTGCCGGAGGGCTAGATTGTCGGGATGCGAACCATTCTGATCATCGTCGTCATCGTCGTCATCGTCCTGTTCCTCGCGGGTTTCCTGCGCCGCGGACGCTGACCCTCCGGCGGTCTCAGACCGCCACCAGCCGAGTACCGAAGGCCCACGGCCGGGACACCCCCGGTCCGGGCAGGTAGGCCTGCTCCATCTGCTCGACGTGCCACCCCGAGCTCTCCACGAGGGCCGGGATGTCGCGGGTGAGGTGGCAACCTCCCGCCACCGCACGCTGCACCGGCTCGAGTCGCCGCTGCCACCGGCGTACGGAGTCCTCGGGCGCCAGCCCGTGCTCGAGGATGTGCACCCGACCACCGGAGCGCACCACGCGCCGCGCTTCTCGCAGCGCAAGCCCCGGGTCGGGAATGGTGCACAGGCTGAACGTCACGAGCGCACTGTCGTGCGAGTCGTCCGGCAGGTCGAGGTGCTGACCGTCCAGTCCGGCGCGCACGATCGGCACGGTGCTGGACTCCCGACGGCGCTGGGAGAGCCGCCAGCCCACCTCGGACGGCTCGATGGCGGTCACTGCGGTGACCTCACGCGGATACCACCGGACGTTGAGGCCGCTGCCGAACCCGATCTCGAGCACCCGGCCCGTCAGCCCGGCGCACGTCGGGTCGCGGAGCTCGCTGACCTCGTGCCCGCGCAGGCTCAGGTCGGTCAGTCGCGGCACCACATGGTCGTCCCACACCCGTAGGCTCATCTCATGAGCGTACGACGCGTGATGGGCACGGAGGTCGAGTACGGCATCTCGGTGCAGGGGCAGCCCGCGGCGAACCCCATGGTCGCCTCGTCCCAGATCGTCAACGCCTACGCGTCGTCGACGGTGAAGGCGCGTCGCGCCCGGTGGGACTTCGAGGAGGAGTCGCCGCTGCGCGACGCGCGCGGCTTCGACCTGGCCCGCCAGATCGCCGATCCCTCGCAGCTGACCGACGAGGACCTCGGACTCGCCAACGTCATCCTGACCAACGGCGCCCGGCTCTACGTCGACCATGCACACCCGGAGTACTCCTCACCCGAGGTCACCACGCCGCTCGACGTGGTGCGCTGGGAGAAGGCGGGGGAGCAGGTGATGCTCGACGCCTCGCGCAGGGCTGCACAGGTGCCGGGGACCGCGCCGATCGTGCTCTACAAGAACAACACCGACAACAAGGGAGCCTCCTACGGCGCGCACGAGAACTACCTGATGCGGCGCTCCACGCCCTTCGCGGAGATCGTGCGTCACCTCACGCCGTTCTTCGTCTCCCGCCAGGTGTTCGCCGGTGCCGGGCGCGTCGGCATCGGCCAGGACGGTCGCGACCACGGGTTCCAGGTCAGCCAGCGTGCCGACTACTTCGAGGTCGAGGTCGGTCTCGAGACCACGCTCAAGCGCCCGATCATCAACACTCGCGACGAGCCGCACGCGGATCCGGCGATCTACCGCCGTCTCCACGTCATCCTCGGCGACGCCAACCTCGCGGAGATCTCGATCTACCTCAAGGTCGGCACCACCTCTCTCGTGCTGGCGATGATCGAGGACGGCTTCGTCGACCGTGACCTCGCCGTCGAGGGAGCGGTGAAGTCGCTGCGGGAGATCTCGCACGATCCGACGCTGCGCCACCTCGTGACCCTGCACGACGGTCGCCGGCTCACCGGCGTACAGCTGCAGATGGAATACCTCGACCTCGCCCGCAAGTATGTCGAGGACCGCTACGGCGCCGACGCCGACGAGCAGACCGTCGACGTCCTGGCGCGGTGGGAGTCCGTGCTCGACCGACTCGAGCGCGACCCGATGGAGTGCGCCACCGAGCTCGACTGGGTCGCCAAGCTCAAGCTGCTCGAGCAGTACCGCGACCGCGACGACCTCGACTGGGACGACGCCAAGCTGCACCTCATCGACCTGCAGTACGCCGACGTACGTCCCGACAAGGGCCTCTACCACCGCCTCGCCGGAGCCGGTCGGATCCAGCGACTGCTCGACGACGCGACGATCGAGGCGGCCATGCACGACCCGCCGGTCGACACCCGCGCCTACTTCCGGGGCCGCTGCCTCGACAAGTACGCCGACTCGGTGGCCGCCGCCTCCTGGGACTCCGTCATCTTCGACCTGCCCGGCCGCGAGTCGCTCCAGCGCGTACCGACGATCGATCCCCTGCGGGGGACCCGGGAGCACGTGGGTGCGTTGATCGACCGCAGTGACTCCGCGCAGGCGTTGGTCGCGGCCATCACGCGCTGAGGGCCCGCTCGCGCGTGCAGGAGTCACCGCTTGAGCGGTGACTCCTGCGCGGGTAGGCCGTTGCAACGGCCCAACAGCGCAGGACTTCCCCCACCTGACGCCTCCGTGCAGGAGTCACCGCTTGAGCGGTGACTCCTGCACGGGTAGGCCGTTGCAACGGCCCAACAGCGCAGGACTTCCCCCACCTGTGGTGCTCCAGGGGATACAGGGACCGCTGTGGCTGCTCGGGCAGCGAGCCGACCTCCGCCGGCGGTGGTGCAGCCACAGTTGTCGGCGCAGGAAGGTGGCTGCAACACCGCCCGATCCACCGCCCGATCGGCCGCGCAGTCGACGTACGCCGTCCGCGACCCGCGCGACTCGCGGTGTCCGCCCCGCGCGGTCGGCCTTGTGGCGTCGGTGCGAGTGGATAGGGTCGTGACATGGCCCAGGAGCAGAAGCAACCGCGCAAGTCCTCGCAGGAGGAGACGGCGACCGAGGAGGTCGTCGAGAGCGACGTCGCCGAGCGCAAGGGGGCGATCGACGAGGACGTCGACGCGATCCTCGACGAGATCGACGAGGTGCTCGAGTCCAACGCCGAGGACTTCGTGAAGTCCTTCATCCAGAAGGGCGGCCAGTGATCGACCCCCGTCTGCCCACCTCCTACATGAGGCCCGGCACGTCGAGCTTCGCCGACTTCCTCGGGGTCGAGGCGCCCGATCTGCTGCCGTCGCGACGGGTGCTGCCGACCGGCAGCCTCGGCGACCTCGCCCCCCACGGCACCACGATCGTGGCAGCCACGTTCCCCGGCGGAGTGGTGATGGCGGGCGACCGCCGCGCGACGATGGGCAACATCATCGCCCAGCGGGACATCCAGAAGGTCTTCCCGGCCGACGAATACTCCGTGGTCGGCATCGCCGGCGCAGCCGGTCTGGCCGTCGAGATGGTGCGGCTGTTCCAGACCGAGCTCGAGCACTACGAGAAGATCGAGGGCATCACCCTCTCCATGGACGGCAAGGCCAACCGGCTCGCCGCCCTGATCCGTGCCAACCTCGCGATGGCGATGCAGGGCCTGGCCGTGGTGCCGCTCTTCGCCGGCTACGACCTCGACGCCGAGCAGGGCCGCATCTTCAGCTACGACGTCACCGGCGGCCGCTACGAGGAGACCGCGTTCCACTCGGTCGGCTCGGGCTCGCTCTTCGCCCGCGGGTCCCTCAAGAAGCTTTACCGCGACGACCTCACCGCCGACGACACCGTCACCGCGCTCGTGCAGGCGCTCTACGACGCCGCAGACGACGACTCCGCCACCGGCGGTCCCGACATCACCCGCCGGATCTTCCCGGTCGTCCACGTGATCACGCCCGACGGTGGCAACCGCATGCCCGACGAGGAGGTGTCCGCGATCGCCGACCGGATCATCGCCTCGCGGATGCGACGTCCCGACGGCCCCGCCGCGCCA
The DNA here is from genome assembly GCA_963806925.1 of uncultured Actinomycetota bacterium. Taxonomy (GTDB): domain Bacteria; phylum Actinomycetota; class Actinomycetes; order Propionibacteriales; family Nocardioidaceae; genus Nocardioides. Next base: position 79,363 of record CAWEAI010000016.1, read on the forward strand.
CTGACGTAGGAGTCCCACATGTCCATGCCGTTCTACGTCTCCCCCGAACAGATGATGAAGGACCGCGCCGACTTCGCGCGCAAGGGCATCGCCCGCGGTCGCTCCGTCATCGCCATCCACTACGCCGACGGCATCCTCTTCGTCTCGGAGAACCCGTCCCAGGCCCTCCACAAGGTGAGCGAGATCTACGACCGGATCGCCTTCGCCGCGGTCGGTCGCTACAACGAGTTCGAGAACCTCCGCATCGCCGGCGTACGCCTCGCCGACATGCGCGGCTACGCCTACGACCGACGCGACGTGACCGGCCGCGGGCTGGCCAACGCCTACGCGCAGACGCTCGGCACCATCTTCTCCTCCGGCGGCGAGAAGCCCTACGAGGTCGAGCTCTTCGTCGCCGAGATCGGCGACACGGCCGCCGCGGACCAGCTCTACCGCCTCACCTACGACGGTCAGGTCGCCGACGAGCACGGGTTCGCCGTCATGGGCGGTGCGGCCGACGTCGTGGCCGGGCACCTCGAGGAGCACTACCGCGAGGGCGCCACCCTCGACGAGGCCCTGCACGTCGCCGTGGCCGCCCTGGGCCACACCGACACGAGCGACCGGGTGATCCCGGCCGAGGACCTGGAGGTCGCCGCGCTCGACCGCACCCGCACCCAGCCGCGCAAGTTCCTCCGGCTCCGGGCCAGTCGACTGGCTGCCCTCCTCTACGACCGTGGTCCCGGGCAGGCAGCGCCGCCGGACGCGCAGGACACGGCCCCCGGGGCGCGCCCGACCTCGCCCGCGCAGGACGACCCGAGCGATCCCACGGACCAGGTCAGCGGCGCGACCCCGCCCCTCGAGGACCCGGTCACCGGGGAGCCGACTCCGCCTCCGGTCGCACCCCCGCCCGCGGAGCGAGGCTGACGCGATCCCGCCGTCGGGGTCGACACCCCGACAGAGGGGGGCTGGCTCGACAGCACGGTCGCGACGAGGGGCGCCGTCGCGAGGAGCAACGCTCACCTGAGTGGCTCAGAGCGTCACGAGCGGCGCACGTCAGCCGCTGGCTCCTCGACCGTCCGGAGGCTGTCGGCGATGCTCATCGCCAGCGAGGCACCTGCGGCCGCGACACCCATCCACCGTCGTGGTCGGCGTACGCCTCGCATGCTGAGCGTGCGTTCTGCCCAGGAGTCGGCGGCCTGGCCACCGCGGCTCGCGCCGGCGGCGAGGGCCCCGAGCGCGAGAGCGATCCCGGCCGCACTGGCAGACCCCAACCGCGGCCCGGGCCCCTCCGGATCCCGCTCCTGCCCCGGCTCCGTGAGCAGCTCGGGACGCGTCAGTCCGATCGCCGCGACACCTGCCGCGAGAGCACCCATCCCGCCGTGGAGCGCCCACTGTGCGGGAGGCGACCAGCGCTGGACAGGGACGTACGTCGTCACCACACCGGTCACCACCGCGGTCGCGATGTGGAGGGCCCAGGAGGGCAGGGCGCTGTCGGCGGTCGGCTGAGCCATGTCCACAAATTAGCCGCACGGCGCCCTCAGCGGCTCGCCGCGCGCGGTTTCGGCGGGGAGTCGCGCTCGTAGTGGGTCCTCGGTCCTAGGCTGGGTCCATGGACCGGCGGATCTTCGGGATCGAGAACGAGTACGGCGTCACGTGCACGTTCAAGGGACAACGCCGACTGAGCCCCGACGAGGTCGCGCGCTACCTCTTCCGCAAGGTGGTCAGCTGGGGCCGGTCGTCCAACGTCTTCCTGCGCAACGGCGCCCGCCTCTACCTCGACGTCGGCAGTCACCCGGAGTACGCCACCCCCGAGTGCGACGACATCGTCGAGCTGGTCACCCACGACAAGGCGGGGGAGCGGATCCTCGAGGGACTGCTCCTCGACGCCGAGCAGCGACTCCACGAGGAGGGCATCGCCGGTGACATCTACCTGTTCAAGAACAACACCGACTCCGCCGGAAACTCCTACGGCTGCCACGAGAACTACCTCGTCGGTCGGGCCGGGGAGTTCAGCAAGCTCGCCGACATCCTGATCCCGTTCCTCGTGACTCGGCAGATCGTCGTCGGCGCGGGCAAGGTGGTGATGACCCCGCACGGGCCTTCCTACAGCGTGAGCCAGCGCGCCGAGCACATCTGGGAGGGCGTCAGCAGCGCCACGACCCGCAGCCGCCCGATCATCAACACCCGCGACGAGCCGCACGCCGACGCCGAGCGGTTCCGCCGCCTGCACGTCATCGTGGGCGACTCCAACATGAGCGAGACCACCACCATGCTCAAGGTGGCCTCCTGCGACCTGGTGCTGCGGATGATCGAGGAGGGCGTGGTGATGCGCGACCTCACCATGGAAAACCCGATCCGCGCCATCCGCGAGATCAGCCACGACCCCACCGGCCGGCGCAAGGTGCGCCTGGCCAACGGGCGCGAGGCGAGCGCGCTGGAGATCCAGGGCGAATACCTGGGCAAGGCCCGCGACTTCGTCGACCGCCGCCAGATCTCGACGCCCACGATCGAGCGGGCACTCGACCTGTGGGAGCGCGGCCTGAAGGCCGTGGAGTCCGACGACCTGGGTCTGGTCGACCGGGAGATCGACTGGGTGATCAAGTGGAAGCTGATCGAGCGCTACCGCGCCAAGCACGGCCTCTCCCTCGGCGATGCCCGCGTCGCCCAGCTCGACCTCGCCTACCACGACATCCACCGCGGTCGCGGCCTCTACTACCTCCTCGAGAAGCGTGGAGCGGTCGCGCGGGTGACCAGCGACCTGAAGGTCTTCGAGGCCAAGAGCGTGCCGCCGCAGAACACGCGCGCCCGGCTGCGCGGCGAGTTCATCCGCAAGGCGCAGGAGCACCGACGCGACTTCACCGTCGACTGGGTGCACCTCAAGCTCAACGACCAGGCCCAGCGCACCGTGCTCTGCAAGGACCCGTTCAAGGCGCACGACGAGCGCGTGCAGAGGCTGATCGACGGGATGTGAGCCCCGTGCGATGTGCACAGGGCAGGTGGTGCGACGCCGCGGGTGGGTGAGGCTGGATAGGGTGATCGGGCAATCTCGTCGAACCCTTAGGTGATCTCCGTGTCTCGTGCCCGTTCCACCGTCCTCAGTGGTGTCCTCGCCCTCAGCCTGATCGGCCTTGCCGCGTGCGGATCGGACTCCAGCGACGCGGGTTCCGGCGGAGCGTCCCTGAGCTCGGTCACGATCGAGGGCGAGCAGGGCAAGGAGCCCGAGGTCACCTTCGACGGGCGTCTGGACCCCACCGCTTCCGAGACCGAGGTCCTGGTCGAGGGTGACGGCGACGAGGTCGTCGACGGGCAGACCGTCTCGGCCAACTGGTGGATCGGCAACGGGTTCACCGAGGAGGAGGCGCAGAGCACCTACACCAAGGACGGCGCTCCCCAGGCCGTCGAGCTGACCGCTGACATCCTGCCGTTCCTGCGCGAGGCGATGATCGGGAGCCAGGTCGGCGACCGTGTGGTCCTGCTCCTTCCCGCGGAGGAGGCCTTCGGCGAGGTGGGCAACCCCAGCATCGGCATCGGCAACAAGGACGCCGTCCTGGCGGTCGTCGACATCCTGGACACCCAGGACACCGTGCCTGCCCTCGATGGCCCGCAGGGGGAGGAGAAGACTCCCGCGTCGTGGGCGCCGACGCTCGTCGAGCAGGACGGCGTGATCACCGGTCTCGACTTCACCGACGTGCGCACCCCCCAGGGCAAGCTGGACGCCACGACGCTGATCAAGGGCGATGGGGCCAAGGTGACCGCAGGCCAGACGCTGACCGTCGACTACCTCGGCCAGGTCTACGACGCCGACGCGCCCTTCGACGAGTCCTACTCCAAGGAGCCGGCCGAGTTCCCCATCGGTGTCGGCCAGGTCATCGCAGGCTGGGACGAGCGCCTGGTCGGACGCACCGTGGGCTCGCGGGTGATCCTCGAGATCCCGCCCGCCCAGGGCTACGGCGAGGAGGGCAACGAGTCCGCCGGCATCAAGGGCACCGACACGCTCTTCTTCGTCGTCGACATCCTCGGCGCCTCCTGACCGATCCGGACCGAGCGAGCAGGAAGGACCGCGGATGGCGCAGCCTCGAGCAGAACGGCTGATGAACCTGCACATCCTGCTGCTCGGCGCGAAGCGTTTCATCGGCAAGGACGCCATCCGGGAGGCCTGCTACGCCGACCACGCGCGCGGCCCGGCCGGTGACGAGGCCTTCGAGCGTGCCTTCGAGCGGGACAAGGACGCCCTTCGCCAGATCGGGGCGGTCATCGAGGTCGGCAGCGCCGACGTGTTCTTCGACGACGAGATCGGCTACCGGATCCCCACCGAGCAGACGTCGCTGCCCGAGATCCGCTTCGAGTCCGACGAGGCGGCCGTCCTCGGACTGGCCGCCCAGGTGTGGCAGCAGGCGACCCTGGCGAAGGCCACCGGCAGGGCACTGGCCAAGCTCAAGGGCCAGGGCGTGGAGATCGACCCCTCTCGCCTCGAGGTCGTGGCACCAGCCATCACCGCCGACGAGCCCGCGTTCGAACCCTTGTGGGACGCGATCGGCAAGCGTCGCCAGGTCGGCTTCGGCTACCAGCGCCCCACGGAGACCACTCCCTCGGCGCGACGGCTCCAGCCATGGGGGCTGGCCCGCTCGTCGGCCCGCTGGTACGTCGTGGGGCTCGACGTCGACCGCGGCGCCGAGCGCGTCTTCCGCCTCTCCCGCATCGTCGGGCAGGTCCGCGCCACGGGCAAGTCCGGGGCCTACGAGGTCCCTGCCGGCACCGACGTGCGTGAGCTCGCGCGACGCCTGTCCCCGTCGCTGCCCTCGGTCCGGGCCGAGATCCGCGTACGCCAGGGGACCGGTCGCGGCCTGCGGCGACGCGCCGAGTCGCTGACCGCGCTCGACGACCGGCCGGGCTGGGACCTGGTGGTGGTCCAGGGGCCGGTCCACGAGCTGTCCGACGAGGTGCTGACCTACGGCGCCGATGTGGTGGTGGAGACACCCGCAGCGTTGCGTGAGGACGTGGTCTCACGACTGATGGCGCTCGCGCAGGGACCGCGATGAGCACCCAGCCGGGTGACACCGCACCCGACCAGGTGGCCCGACTCCTGGCGCTCGTGCCCTACCTCCTCGCGCGCGGCGAGGTCCGGCTGGACGACGCGGCTGCCCACTTCGGCACCGACGCAGGCCAGATCGAGCGCGACCTGCGGCTCCTGTTCATGACGGGTGTCTCGCCGGGACTGCCGGGTGACCTCATCGAGGTCGACCTGGAGGCGCTGGAGGGTGATCGCATCATCCGGGTCGACAACGCCGACTACCTCGCGCGCCCCGTGCGGTTCTCCCCGGCAGAGGCGACGTCGTTGGTGGTGGCGCTGCGCACGATGGCCGAGACCGCGCCCGTCGAGGCGCGGGACGTGATCGAGCGCACGCTGGCCAAGCTCGAGGACGCTGCCGGTCAGGACGGGGAGGGGTTGCTGCGACTGCACGTGAGCCCCACGCCCGTCGAGAGCAGCGCCGTGCTGCCGGTGCTCGAGTCGGCGATCGCCCACGGCCACCAGGTCGAGATGACCTACTACGTCCCCTCACGCGACCAGGAGTCGCAGCGCATCGTGGATCCGCGTGGGCTGGCCCGCGTGGAGGACCTCGTCTACCTCGATGCGTGGTGCCACACGGCCGACGGCGACCGCGCGTTCCGGATCGACCGGATCCTGGCCGCGACCGAGCTCGACACTCCCGTCACCGACCCCGGCGCCCGCGCCCGTGACCTGACCGGAGGGTGGTTCACCGATGCCGAGACCACCACCGTGACGCTCCGCCTGGCCCCCCCGGCGCGGTGGGTGATCGAGTACTACCAGGTCACCGCCCAGCGCCCCGGACCCGACGACACGATCGACGTGGACCTCGAGGTCGCCAGCGAGTCGTGGGCGCAGTCGCTGCTCTTCCGGCTCGCGCCGCACGCCACGCTGCTCGCGCCCGAGCACTACGCCACCACGTTCGCCGCCGCCGCGCGGGCGACACTCGGCCTCTATCACCGCGACGGCGTAGACTCCCCACAGGGCCGCACGGTCCCCGTCACGTAACCCCCACGCTTGGAGTGAGCTCATGATCAACCCACTGGTCGGCATGCCGCAGGGTCTGGAGTGGTTGGTGATCCTGGCGATCGTGGTCCTGGTGTTCGGTGCCGCGAAGCTGCCCGACCTGGCCCGCAGCTCGGGACAGGCGCTGCGGATCTTCAAGACCGAGACCAAGGACCTGCGCGACGACACCTCGTCGACGGACGCCGGCGCCACTCCCGAGCAGCGCGAGATAGAGGCCCGCAACGAAGCGGCGAGCCACGAGACCACCGGTGACGTGGTGCGCGAGCGACGCGACGACACCACCGCCTGACTCGGGTGAGGATCACCAGTCTCGTAGGACTCCTGCACGGCCCGTCGTCCGACGCCGTCGGCCCGGACGGCCGGATGGCCCTCGGTGACCACTTCCGCGAGTTCCGCGCACGGCTGCTCCGCAGCCTGCTGGTCTTCGTCGCGGTCCTGGTCGTGGCGCTGGTGTTCAGGCATGCGCTGCTCGACCTGGTCGTGGGTCCCTACGAGGACGCCCAGTCCCAGCTCCCGGACGGCACCACCAACGCGACCACACGCGGCGCCGGAGGCGGGCTGCTGCTGTGGCTGACCCTGTGCGGATTCGCCGCCGCCATCGTGCACGGCGCCCTACTGGCTCTACCAGATCTGGGCCTTCGTCCTCCCCGGGCTCTACGCCCAGGAGCGGAAGATGACCCGCATCTTCGTCGGCGTGGCCGGACCGCTGTTCCTCGGCGGCGTGGTCCTCGGCTACCTCACCCTGACGGTCGCCCTCGAGGTGCTCATCGGCTTCAACCCCGACGGTGTCACCAACCTCATCGACTTCAACGACTACCTGCAGTTCTTCACCCGGACGCTGTTCGTGTTCGGCCTGGCGTTCAACATCCCGGTCTTCGTGGTGCTCCTCAACTTCGCCGGCGTGGTGAAGGGTGCCGCGCTCAAGGCCTACCGCCCCTGGATCGTCATCGGCACCTTCGTCTTCGCCGCGGTCGCGACGCCGTCGGCCGACCCGTTCACGATGACGTTGATGGCAGTGCCCATGGTGGTGCTGTTCTTCGTCTCCGAGGCCATCGCCCGGGTCAACGACCGACGACGCGCGCGCAACGCCCCCAACGCCGGCCTGTCGCCGGACGAGCTGTCCTCGATCTGAGCGCGCCCGGACGGCTCTGGCAGGCTGGCCCCATGCAGGCCGGCCCCACGGACCACGTGATCACCGACATCGATCCGTTCGACCTGCCCGAGTGGCTCGCCGAGGTCGACGTGGTCTGGCGCGCCGAGGCCGGGCTGCGCACCGGGCACCTGGTGCGCGGACGCCTGAGCGGTGACGGCGCCGAGGACCTCGGCTGCGACCTGCTGGCCGTCGACGAGGCCTATCCACGACCGGTCGTCGACGACGCGAGCCGGCTGCGCGTGCACCAGGCCTGGCGCCACGGGCAGGTCGTCATCGGCTCCCTGGGGACGGGCCCCGAGCAGCGACTCCTGCTCGCCATACCGGGGTCGCGGTTCGATCCCGACCTGGTGCTCGACGCGCTGGGACGCTTCGCCCGCGCCGTCGGAGCGCACGCCGACCGCTACGCCGCCCTGCTGCGACTGAGTGGCTAGATCCGGGGGATAGGGTCGCGCTCATGCAGCACCCGCCCGAGCCCGAGCCACCTGTGCGGGGTCGTGAGATCGCGTTGCTGACCAATCCCACCGCAGGTCACGGCAAGGGCGCCCGGCACCGCGATGCAGCGCTCGCCCGGCTCCGCGAGAGCGGCTTCATCGTCCGCAACCTGCAGGGACGCGACGCCGACGAGGCGTCCGACCTCGCCCGGGGTTGCGTGGCCGACGGTGTCGAGGCCCTCGTGATGTGTGGCGGGGACGGGCACGTGCACCTGGGCCTGCAGGCCGTCGCCGGCACCGGCGTACCCCTCGGTCTCATCCCGGCCGGCACCGGCAACGACGTGGCCCGCTACCTCGACCTGCCCCGTACTGATCCGGTCGCTGCCGCGGATCGCATCATCGCCTCGCGACGCCGCACCATCGACCTGGCCCGCAGCGGCGACCGCTACTTCGTCACGGTGCTCGCAGCCGGATTCGATGCGATCGTCAACGAGCGCGCCAACGCGATGACCTGGCCCCGCGGCCGGATGCGCTACAACCTGGCCATGCTGGCCGAGCTGCGGACCTTCCGCCCCCTCCACTACGTCCTCCAGCTCGACGACGAGACCCTCGAGCACGACGCCGTGCTGGTGGCCGTCGGCAACGGCCCCTCCTTCGGCGGGGGCCTGCGGATCGCCGAAGGGGCGTCGCTCGACGACGGGTTGCTGGACGTCGTGATCATCACCGCGATGTCTCGCGCCAAGCTGGTCCGCTCCTATCCACGACTCTTCACCGGCAGGATCGACGGCATCGCCGAACACGTCCATCGACGGGTGCGCACGGTGACCGTCGCGGCGGCCGACGTCGTGTCGTACGCCGACGGCGAGCGCTTCGGCCCGCTGCCCCTCACGATCGAGTGCGCTCCGGGCGCGCTGGAGGTCATCGCATGAGCACGCCCAGGAGCACCCCCCGAGACGACGAGCAGGCCAGCCCGGCCGAGCGGTACGCCGCCTTCCGCCGGGACAAGCCCTACCCGATGCTCAAGGACTTCGCCGGCCTCTACGGCTTCGACCTCGACGACTTCCAGATCCGCGCGTGCCAGGAGATCGAGGAGGGTCGCGGCGTCCTCGTCGCAGCTCCGACCGGCTCGGGCAAGACGATCGTGGGCGAGTTCGCCATCCACCTGGCCTTGCAGACCGGCCGCAAGGCGTTCTACACGACGCCCATCAAGGCACTGTCCAACCAGAAGTACCACGACCTGGTGAAGCGCTACGGCGCCGACAACGTCGGGCTGCTGACCGGAGACAACGTCATCAACGGCGAGGCGCCCGTGGTCGTGATGACCACCGAGGTGCTGCGCAACATGCTCTACGCCAGCTCGCGCACCCTGCTCGGCCTGGGCTTCGTCGTGATGGACGAGGTGCACTACCTCGCCGACCGGATGCGCGGCGCGGTCTGGGAGGAAGTGATCATCCACCTCCCGGAGTCGGTGACGCTGGTGTCACTCTCGGCGACGGTCTCCAACGCCGAGGAGTTCGGCGAGTGGCTGGCCACCGTCCGCGGCGAGACGACCACGATCCTGGAGGAGAAGCGACCCGTTCCCCTCTTCCAGCACGTCATGGTCGGGCGCCGCCTCCTCGACCTGTTCGCCTCCTCCGACGTCGACGCGAGCGCGGGCTTCGTCAAGGAGGGTGCTCCGGTCAACGAGGAGCTCACCCGCATCGCGCGCGACGACTGGGCGAGCACGCGGCTGATGCGCGACCGCAAGTCGCCGCGCAAGGGCAAGCCGGGGTCGTCGAAGAACCCGCGAGCCGTGGGCAACGGCCGGCGCGTGTGGGTCCCCAGCCGCGTCGACGTCGTCGAGCGACTCGACCGCGAGGGCCTGCTGCCGGCGATCGTCTTCATCTTCAGCCGCGCCGGCTGCGACGCCTCGGTGACCCAGCTGGTCTCGGCCAACACGCGTCTCACGACCGCAGCGGAGCGCGACGAGATCTTCGCCCGGGTGGAGCGCGCGTCCACGTCGCTGCCGGAGGAGGATCTGCACGTCCTGGGCTACCACGAGTTCCTCGACGGCCTCACCCGCGGCATCGCCGCCCATCACGCCGGCCTGCTCCCGGCGTTCAAGCAGGTGGTGGAGGAGCTCTTCCAGGAGGGCCTCGTCAAGGTCGTCTTCGCGACCGAGACCCTGGCGCTCGGCATCAACATGCCGGCCCGCACGGTGGTCATCGAGAAGCTGTCGAAGTGGAACGGCGAGACGCACGCCAACCTGACCCCGGGGGAGTACACCCAGCTCACCGGACGCGCGGGACGCCGCGGGCTCGACATCGAGGGCCACGGCGTCGTTCTCTACCAGCCCGGGATGAACCCCGGCGAGGTGGCCGGCCTCGCCTCGACGCGCACCTACCCGCTGCGCTCGTCCTTCCGTCCGTCCTACAACATGGCGGTCAACCTGGTGCACCAGTTCGGCCGTGCGCGCTCGCGAGAGCTGCTGGAGCAGTCCTTCGCGCAGTACCAGGCCGACAAGGCCGTGGTCGGGCTCGCCCGGCAGGTGCACAAGGCCGAGGAGGCGCTGGACGGCTACCGCGAGGCCGCGACCTGCCACGTGGGCGACTTCATGGAGTACGCCGACCTGCGCCGCCAGGTCTCCGAGCTCGAGAAGGGCGCCTCCCGCGAGCGCCGCCAGGACCGCCGCGACGAGGCGCTCGCCAGCCTGGGCAAGCTGCGCCCCGGCGACGTGATCCACGTGCCCGCCGGGAAGTTCAGCGGACTCGCCGTCGTCATCGACCCGGGTCAGGGTGGCGACGAGCCGCGACCCTACGTCGTCACCGCCGACCGGCAGGCGCGGCGGCTGGCGCCGATGGACTTCCCGGTCCCCGTGGAGTCGATCGGGCGGCTGCGGATCCCCAAGTCGTTCAACGGTCGCAACCCCGCGATGCGGCGCGACCTGGCCACCGCCCTGAAGGCCCGGGCCCGCGACTTCGACGGCCCCACCTCACGACGTACGAAGCAGCACGAGCAGCTCGGAGCCACACCGACCGACCACAAGATCGACCGGCTGCGCGCGGAGCTGAAGACGCACCCCTGCCACCAGTGCCCCGAGCGCGAGGACCACTCCCGTTGGGCCGAGCGCTACTTCAAGCTCCAGCGCGACACCGAGACCTTGAAGCGGCGCGTGGAGAACCGCACCAACACCGTCGCCCGGACGTTCGACCGCGTGTGCGAGGTGCTCACGGCGCTGGGCTACCTCGAGGGCGACAAGGTCACCGAGAGGGGCTCGCACCTGCGACGGATCTACACCGACATGGACCTCGTCGCGGCGGAGGCGATCCGCGCAGGCCTCTTCGACGACCTCGCTCCCTCGGAGCTCGCCGCGGTCCTGTCGTCCCTCGTCTTCGAGGCCCGGCGCGCGGACGACGCGTCCTCGCCCAAGATGCCCGGGGGCCAGGTCAGGCCGGTCCTCGCCGAGGTGGTCAGGCTGTGGAGCCAGCTCGACACGCTGGAGCGCGACCACAGGCTCGACTTCCTCCGTGAGCCCGACATGGGCTTCGCGTGGGCCGCATGGCGATGGGCCGAGGGCGACGACCTCGACGACGTGCTCATGGTCACCGGACTCTCCGCAGGCGACTTCGTCCGTTGGATGAAGCAGCTGCTCGACCTGTGCGGACAGGTCGCCGACGCGGCGGGCGACAGCCCGCTGCGCACCACTGCGCGGACGACCGCCAAGCTGCTGAGACGTGGCGTGATCGCCTACAGCGTGATGGCGGAGTAGCTCTGTGGAAGGCTGCCGACATGGCCACTGGTGACCGCCTCCTGCTCCTCGACACCGCGTCGCTCTACTTCCGTGCGTTCTTCGGCGTGCCCGACTCCGTGCAGGCGCCCGACGGCACGCCCGTCAACGCGGTCCGAGGGCTGATGGACTTCATCAGCCGCCTGGTGGGCGACTACGACCCGACACACCTCGCCTGCTGCTGGGACGACGACTGGCGGCCCCAGTGGCGCGTCGACCTGATCCCGTCCTACAAGGCGCACCGCGTCGTCCAGGCGCGACCGGGCTCGTCCCCGGACGTGGAGGAGGTGCCGGACCCACTCGAGACCCAGGTCCCGATCATCGTCTCGGTGCTCGAGGCCTACGGCATCGCGATCGTGGGCCACCGCGAGATGGAGGCCGACGACGTCATCGGCACCCTCGCCACCGACGCGGGCATGGCGGTCGACATCGTCACCGGTGACCGCGACCTCTTCCAGCTCGTGGACGACGACGCTGCGGTGCGCGTGCTCTACACGGCCCGCGGCGTCAGCAGGCACGACCGGGTGGACAACGCCTGGGTCCGCGCCAAGTACGGCGTCGACGCCGCTCAGTACGCCGACTTCGCCACGCTGCGTGGTGACACCTCCGACGGTCTGCCCGGGGTGGCCGGGGTGGGGGACAAGACGGCCGCGACCCTGCTGACGCGGTTCGGCACGATCGACGCGATCGTCCGTGCCGCTCAGGACCCGGACTCCGACATGGGGCCGGGCCCGCGGGGCAAGATCAAGGCGGCTGCCGACTACCTCGACGTGGCCCCCCAGGTCGTCGCCGTACGCCGCGACCTGGACCTCGGCTCGCCCGACCTGACGCGCCCGCGGACCCCTGCCGACCACGACGCGGTCGTGGCGCTCGACGCGCGGTGGGGCCTCGGATCCTCGGCGGTGAGACTGGTGGAGGCCCTGTCCGGGTCGCACTAGGGTGAGCCGCGTGAGCTCCTCCGAGGTCGAGTCCAAGGACCGCCAGATCCTGTCGCTGCTCGCCACCGACGGACGGATGTCCTTCACCGACCTCGGCAAGGCGACCGACCTGTCGACCTCGGCGGTGCACCAGCGGGTCAAGCGGCTCGAGCAGCGCGGCCTGATCACCGGCTACGGCGCGACCGTCGACCACGACCAGCTCGGCCGGCCGTTGACCGCCTTCATCTCGATCACGCCGATCGACCCCTCGCACCCCGACGACTACCCCGAGCGGCTCGAGGGAATCCCGGAGATCGAGTCGTGCTGGTCGGTGGCGGGCGAGGAGTCCTACATCCTCAAGATCCGGGTGGCCACGCCTCGCGACCTCGAGGACCTCCTCGCGAGGATCCGGGGTGCTGCCAGCGTCTCGACCCGGACGACGATCGTGCTGTCGACGCCGTATGAGGGCCGCCCGATCGGTTGAGGGTGCTTGCTCCTGCAGGAGTCACCGCTTGAGCGGTGACTCCTGCACGGTTGGGCCGTTGCAACAGCACAGCCGCGCGAGAGTCGGCCCAGGCGTGTGCCCAGAGTGATTGGTGAGGCGGTACGTCAGCCTCCGCCCGTCGACGGAAACGGTGAGGTGCAGGGGTGCGCTCGGGTGGAGCGGGGGCGGAGCAGCACCATCACGGAGTGCCTCAGACACGACCTGGCGCGGGGCGTACTCGACGCTCCTGCTCGGCGGCAGTCCCGCCGAGGTGGATGCAATGACCATCAACGGTGCAGACGTCAGCCGGGCTCGTCTGCGAGCCTCAGGCGGCGGTGGGGGCGCGCTTGAGGAGAACAGCGCGGATGCGGTCGGCGGTCGCCGATGGGTTCTCGAGGTCAGACCACCCGATCCGGATACAGACCCATCCCGTCTCCTGGCAGATGCGCTCCTCCCGCTTCTTCTCCCGCATCAGGTAGTCGGCCAGCGACTCCCCGGGTCGGCGGAACAGCTCGTACTTGATCCGTCCGTCGAACTCGAGGAACACCCCGTGATTGGGCCAGAGGAAGTCCACGCAGCCGAGCAGCCGGCCGAGGGCGTCGTGCACGTCGACCTGGGGCACCGGTAGCAGGACGCCTGCGCGGAAGAGCAGGTAGAGCGTTCGGCTCTCGGCGATGCTCGACAGCTTGGGGTCGGCGAGCCCGAGCGCGACGCGGACGCCGAGGGTGTGGGGCCAGTGATCGGTGCGCGCAGCCACGCCCCGGACCTGCTCCAACGTGGTGAGGCCCGCGTGCAGCAGGGCGTTGAGCAGGCAGAAGCCGAGCTCGGCGTCAGTGGTCGAGAGGATCTCGACGGCGGTCCTGGCCGGCGCCGAGACTGGGACGCCGTGTCGCACGGTGATCTCGGGCAGGTGGAGAGCGCCGGAGTGGTGGACGATCCCCGCATCTCGTCGGCCGGCCACCCCGTCGGTCCGCGTCAGGGCGACCTCATCGAGGCTCAGGCGCCAGAGTGAACCGATGTGCTCCGCGAGCGCGGACTGGTGGGTGAGGACGCTGCTGCTATGGGCAGTCCTCAGCACCGCGCGTGCTCGGGCGCGATGTCGGTGCCGGTCGGAATCGAGCAGCCTCCAGAGTGCGGCATCCACGTAGGCGCCGTATCGCACCCGGTGGATGAGCCCACTCCTGACTGCTCGCTGGATGTCGCGATCATTCCAGCCGCCGGCGATGAGCTCCCGTCGCAGCCGGATGTCATGAGTCCCGATGGGGAAGGAGTCGTCGATGTCCATGGAAGGACGATGAAGTGCCGCTCGGACAATGCGCAGGGTCCCGGCGCCCGGCCTGTGGACGGCTCCCGGCTCGACGTACCTGTGGATGGAACCGGGGCCGCAGCCGGCCGCCGGTAGGCGACAGGTGGGGGGAGTCTGGCGCGTTTGGGCCGTTGCAACGGCCCAACCGTGCAGGAGTCACCGCTGGAGCGGTGACTCCTGCAGAAGCAAGCCTCAGTACGCCTGGAGCGCAGCCGTACGCCGCGACGCCTCCGCCATCTCGGCAGCCTTCAACGCCGACTCGTCGAGACGACCGTGCTGCTCCCACCACTGCCGGCCGGCCTCGGGCAGCGTGTGGATCGGGTCGTAGTACTCGTAGTAGCGCGAGAGTGCGTCGGGGTCGGCGGACTCGATGGAGGTGCGGTAGTTCTTCGTCCAGTAGGAGATGCCGCGCTCGGTGTCGTAGTCCGCGAGCTGGTGGACCCAGCGCTTGCCGACGAACGGCACGTCGCACACGATGCGCGGCGTCGCGAAGCCGGGCAGGTAACCCATGATGTGGTGCTGGAGCCGCTGGGCGTCGGCGACCGAGACGCGCCAGTGCTCCGAGAACGGGATCATGTCGCACATGTAGAAGTAGTAGGGCATGATCTGCGCGCCGTCGAGGAGGCGGAAGCACAGGTCGAGCAGGTCGTGCGGGTCGGCGTTGACACCCTTGAGCAGCACGCCCTGGTTGCGTACGTCGCGCAGGCCGGCGTCGAGCATCGCGCGGGTCGCCTCCGCGACGATCGGCGTGACGGAGTTCGCGTGGTTGGTGTGGGTGTGCATGGCCAGCGACACGCCGCGCGAGCGGGCGATCGCGGCGACGCGGCTGACCCCCTCGACGACGTCGGGTTGCAGCCAGTGCTGCGGAAGGCCGATCAGCGCCTTGGTCGCGAGCCGGATGTCGCGGACGTTCTCGATCTCCAGCACCTCGGTGAGGAACGCCTCGAGGCGAGGCCAGGGCATGTTGGCCACGTCGCCACCGGAGACCACCACGTCGCGCACCGACGGGGTGCGGCGCAGGTAGTCGAGCATGTCGCCGATGCGACTCTGGGGCTTGCCGCCGAACTTGAGCTTCTCGATCACCGGTGTCGAGTTGCCGACGAGGTCCATGCGCGTGCAGTGCCCGCAGTACTGCGGACAGGTCGGCAGGAGCTCGGCGAGCACCTTGGTCGGATAGCGGTGGGTGAGGCCCTCGGTGGCCCACATGTCGTGCTCGTGCAACGAGTCGCGGGCCGCGTGCGGGTGCGAGGACCAGTCGGTGCGGCGGTCGGAGAAGACCGGGATCATGTAGTGCCGGATCGGGTCGGCGTAGAAGGCCTCGGTCAGCGAGCCGGCGCCGCGCGGCAGGTGCGTCGGCGCCATCGTGTTCATCATCTGCGGCGGCACGAGCATCGACATCGTGGCCCGCTCGGCCTGGTCGCGCTCGAGGTCGGCGTAGAACCGCTCGTCGAGCAGGTCCGCCATGAGCTCGCGGAGCTGGGCGACGTTCTTGATGCAATGGGCGCGCTGCCACTGCACGGACGCCCAGTCCTGGGCCGTGACGTCCTTCCACCCCGGGAACCGTGTCCAGTCCGGCTCGACCAGCTCGACCCGCTGATAGGGGTAGGGCTGGCTGGTCGCGAGTGCCAGGTCCAGGGGGCTGGCGGTCTCGATGCTCATGGTTCTCCTCGGATGTCCTGTGCCGGTGAGGCGGGCGTGCGGCGCGTCAGTTGTGTGGGCGGCGACACATCTGGGACAGTACGTGGAGAACCTGCGGCCAGTCCAATGCCACGCCGCAAGATTTGCTGTCCGACTGCCGCATCACGACAAGGATCTCCTGCTGTGACCACCTCCGCAGATCTGCGCACTGGCGATCCGACCGGCCTGCACCGTGTCCTGGACGACCGCGTGGTGCTGCCGCAGGCCGCCGATCGTCTCGACACCCGGGCCGAGCTGTGGCCCGACGAGGTCCGGGTGCGGATCGAGCGGATCAACCTGGACGCAGCGTCGTTCCGGCAGCTCGAGCGCACCCACACCCACGACGGCACGGTCGACGGGGACGGCGTACGCGCGGCGGTCCTCGACATCGTCGGCGCGCGCGGCAAGATGCAGAACCCCGAGACCGGCTCCGGAGGCATGCTCGTCGGCACCGTCGAGGAGGTGGGCCCGCAGTCACCGCTGGGACTCGAGGTGGGGGACCGCATCGCCACGCTCGTCAGCCTCACGCTCACCCCCCTCGTGCTCGACGACGGACTGGTCGGGTGGGACGGCCGCAGCGAGCAGGTCCCGGCGAGCGGCTACGCGATCCTCTTCGGCCGCTCCATCGCGGCCGTCCTGCCCGCCGACCTCGACCCGGCGCTCTCGCTGAGCGTGCTGGACGTGTGCGGAGCGCCGGCACTCACCAAGCGCGTCGTCACCGGCTACGAGCAGTCCGTCGTGGTGGTCATCGGCGGCGGTGGCAAGTCGGGCTCGCTCAGCCTGGCCGCGGCCCGCGACGCCGGCTGCCGCAGCACCATCGGCGTGGTCCCCACCGAGGCCGAGGCCGCGCTGCTGCGCGACTCGGGACTGGCCGACGAGGTCGTCGTCGTCGACGCGCGGGACCCGATCGCCCTGCGCGACGCCGTCACGGCGGCCGGCGGTCCGGGGGACGTCACCGTCGTCTGCGTGGACGTTCCCGGGTGCGAGGGTGGCGCGATCCTGGCGACCGCCGAGGGCGGCACGGTCATCTTCTTCTCCATGGCGACCAGCTTCAGCGCAGCCGCCCTCGGCGCCGAGGGCCTGGCCGCCGACGTCCGGATGCTCGTCGGCAACGGCTACGTCCCCGGCCACGCCGCCTACGCCCTCGAGCTGCTGAGGGCTCACGCCGGCGTCCGCGGCCTCTTCGAGGGCCGGCTCTGATGGCCGCCGGGACCACCGCTCGACTGGGCATCGACCGTGCCGACGTACGCCGTGCGCGCACGCTCGCGCGCCAGGTCGGCAAGCCGATCGTGGACCTCGCGACCCAGCACACCACCGTCTCGGTCGAGCGGGCCACGCTGCGCCTCGCCGGCCTGAGCGGCGCGGACCCCGACGGCACCCCCTGGGTCAACCGCCTGGCCGACGCCGTCCGCGCCGACGTGGGGCTCGAGCACGGGCTCAGCCTGCCGGTGTGGGCTGCGCTGCTGCGGGGCGAGGGCGGAGACCTGCTCACGCTGGCCCAGAAGGCTGCCGCCGGGTCGGTGTCCTTCACCATCCCCGACGGCAAGGAGGCTGCCCGCGCCGCCGCCGCCGCCCGCAGGGCCGTCGCGGTGGGCATCAAGCGGGTCGACCGTCAGCGCGTCGCGCGCGAGAAGATGATCGCGAAGGTCGGCGACGCCCCCAGCAAGCCGTGGATCTACCTCATCGTCGCCACCGGCGACATCATGGAGGACATCCCGCAGGCGCAGGCGGCTGCCCGTGAGGGAGCCGACGTGATCGCCGTGATCCGCTCGACGGGGCAGTCCCTGCTCGACTTCGTGCCCGAGGGCGCCACGCGCGAGGGCTTCGCGGGCACCTACGCCACCCAGGAGAACTTCCGGCTGATGCGCGCCGCGCTCGACGAGACCTCGCGCGAGCTCGGTCGCTACGTCCGCCTCACCAACTACGCCTCCGGGCTCTGCATGCCCGAGATCGCCGCGCTGGCGGGCCTCGAGCGGCTCGACATGATGCTCAACGACTCGATGTACGGCATCCTCTTCCGCGACATCAACCCGATCCGCACCTTCGTCGACCAGCGCTTCAGCCGCCAGGTCCACGCCCGTGCCGGCATCATCATCAACACCGGCGAGGACAACTACCTCACCACCGCCGACGCCATCGAGGCCGCACACACCGTCACCACCAGCCAGCTGCTCAACGAGTACTTCGCCAAGGAGGCGGGTCTCGAGGACTGGCAGCTCGGTCTGGGGCACGCCTTCGAGATCGACCCGGAGGTGCCCGACTCGTTCCGCCTCGAGCTGGCCCACGCGATGCTGGCGCGCGAGCTGTTCCCGGATGCGCCGCTGAAGTGGATGCCCCCGACGCGCCACATGACCGGTGACATCTTCAAGGGCTACCTCCTCGACGGGTTCTTCAACCTCGTCGGGGCGCTGACCGGCCAGGGCATCCTGCTGGTGGGGATGATGACCGAGGCCGTGGTGACCCCGTGGATCTCCGACCGCGACCTGGCCCTGCAGAACGTCCGCTACGTGATGAACGCCGCGGGCAAGCTGCACGAGGACTTCCGTCCGCTGCCGGACGGGTTCATCGCCAACCGGGCGCGCGAGGTCCTCGGTGAGGCCGTCACGCTGCTCGAGGAGATCAGGGCGGACCGGACGGTGCCGGGTCAGCCGCCCCTGCTCTCGGCCATCGCCGACGGCACCTTCGGGCTGATGAAGCGCCCGCCGCACAAGGGCCGCGGTCTCGACGGTGTGGCGCGCAAGGCAGCCGGCTACTACAACCCCGCGACCGAGATCCTGGCCCTTCGAGACGGCGCCGCGGGCGCCTCCTCGGGGACCGAAGGAGCACTGCGATGAGCGTGATCCGCCCCTACGGCGACACCACCGGTGACGGCATGGTGCAGCTCTCCTTCACCCTGCCGATCGAGCACTCCAAGGTGGCCGAAGGTGCCGCGGTCCAGCTCGCCAACAAGATGGGCATGGACCCCGCGCTCGTCGTGCACGCCAAGGCGATGGGGGAGGGCTTCACCTTCTTCGTCGTCTACGGCCGGGTCAACCACCTCGTCGACCCCAGCACCGTCGAGGTCGTCGAGCGCGACTACCCCCTGCTGACCCCGAAGGAGGCCAACGCGGCGATCAAGCGCTCGCTGCGACGGCGCCTGGTCGTGGTCGGCGGGTGCATCGGCACCGACGCCCACACCGTCGGGATCGACGCGATCCTCAACATCAAGGGCTTCGCCGGCGAGAAGGGACTGGAGTACTACCGCGAGCTCAAGGTCGTCAACCTCGGCGCCCAGGTCTCGGTGCCCGAGCTCGTCGAGGCGGCCCGCGAGGAGAAGGCCGACGCGGTGCTGGTCTCGCAGGTCGTCACCCAGCGCGACGCGCACCTGCTCAACACCCGCGAGATGTCCGCGGCCTTCCGCGAGGCCTACCCGGCTGCGACGCGGCCGCTGCTCGTCGTCGGTGGCCCCCGCTTCGACGAGACCATGGCGGGGGAGCTGGGTGTCGACCGCGTCTTCACCCGCGGTACGACACCGGGCGAGGTCGCGTCGTTCATCGTCCACCGCCTCACCACCGAGAAGGTCTCATGAGCCAGAGCACCCGCGTCGGGACGGTGGTCACCCACCGTCGCTACGTCCCCTACTCCCACGCGCACTACGCCGGCAACCTGGTCGACGGTGCCTACAGCCTCGGCCTCTTCGGCGACGTGGCCACGGAGATGTGCGTCCTGCTCGACGGCGACGAGGGCCTGTTCGCGTCCTACTCCGACGTGCAGTTCGCGGCACCGGTCCGGGCCGGCGACCTGGTCGAGATCACCGCGACCCTGACCCGGGAAGGCACCCGCAGCCGCGTCATGGACTTCGCCGTCCACGTCGTCGGCCGGGGTGCCCCCACCTCGGGTGCGCCGGGTGCTGCCGAGCTGCTCGACCCGCCGGTGCTGGCGACCACCGCGACGGGCACGGTCGTCGTACCCTCGCCCTCCGGTTGAGCCTCAGCACCACTGTCGGCGTGTCACCGCCCGACACGCCGGGACCCGCAGAATTCCTCGGCGGGATTCGTCGCGGCCACACCCGGCTGACCTGCGGTTTCGCGCGTCCGTGCAGGTCAGTGCCGTGTTGACACTCCGGGCCGGCGGGGGGGAGGGTCTCCTGGTCCGCCTGTGCAGCTCGTGGGTGGCGCGATCGGGACCGAGGCTCTGAGGTGGGGTACGCGAAGCCAGCGATGCCTCTCCCCAGCCGCCTCGCCGAGCGTGCTCCACGGGGGCTGGATGCGGGAGGAACCCCGGGGCAGTAGACAACTTCGCGCGATCCTCAGCCAGAGGGTCGTGCGTTGGTCCGAAGCCCCGCCGTTCCTCCCGCACCGCTGCAGGCGCGCACACGTCGGCTAGGTTCTCAGCGTGCCGCTGCGCCTCCTCCTCGCCCTGGTGGGCGGTCTCGTGCTGGCGGCAGCCTTCGAGCCCGTGGGGTGGTCGTGGCTCATGCCGCCGGGCATCGCCGCGCTGATCTTCGCCGTGCGCGGCCTGCGTCCGGCGACGGCCTGGATCCCGAGCCTGTTCTTCGGGATCACCTTCAGCTATGCGGTGATGGTCTGGATGCGCTCGGTCGGCACCGACGCATGGATCGCCATGTGCGCCCTGGAGGCGTCGTTCTTCGTCCCGCTGGGCATCGGGCTGTCCTGGAGCCTGCGACGGCGCGCCTGGCCCGTGTGGGCGGCGCTGTGGTGGGTCGGGGTCGAGACCTGGCGCAGCGGCTTCCCGTTCAGCGGGATGCCCTTCGGTCGGCTGGTCTTCGCCACCGCGGAGACACCCTGGGCCGATGCCCTGCCGTGGATCGGCATGACCGGGGTGAGCCTCCTGGTCGCCCTCACCGGCACGACGCTCGCCTGGTTGCTCCTCCACGTCCGCCGCCCCACCCGCACCGCGTACGTCGTGCTGGCCGGGCTCGGCGCCGTGACGCTCGCGCCCGTCGTGGTGCCCTACGAGGTCCAGGAGAGCGGTACGACGACGGTGGCCGCCGTGCAGGGCGACGTGCCCGGCACCGGGCTCGACGTCGTCGGGGTCAACCGGGAGGTGACCGCCAACCACGTCCGGCTCACCCGGGAGCTGGCAGCCGCGGTCGCCGCGGGTGAACGGCCGCAGCCCGACTTCGTGGTGTGGCCCGAGAACTCCACGGCCGTGGACCCCTTCACCGATCCCGACGTCAACGCGGGCATCGTCGGGGCCACGGACGCCATCGACGTACCCGTCCTGGTCGGTGCCGTGGCCGGCGACCCGCTGGACGACGGACAGGTCCTCAACCAGGGCATCGTCTTCCGCCCCGGCCTCGGCGGCGGCGACCGCTACACCAAGCGGCACCCGGTGCCCTACGGCGAGTACATCCCCTTCCGCGGCAGCCTGATCCCGGACACCTACGGCCAGCTGCGGATGGTGCCGCGCGACATGGTGCGCGGCACCAGCCTCGAGCCGCTGCGGGTGGGTGAGCTGCAGGTGGCCGCCGCGATCTGCTTCGACGTCGCCTACGACGAGGGCATCTCAGGACAGGTGGCTCGCGGGGCGCAGCTGGTGACCGTGCAGACCAGCAACGCGATGTTCAGCAGGACCGGTCAGCTGGCCCAGCAGTTCGAGATCAGCCGTCTGCGGGCCCAGGAGACCGGGCGCTGGGTGGTGGTGGCCGCGGTGAACGGCATCTCCGGCGTCGTACGTCCCGACGGCGTGGTCGTGGCCTCGGTCCCGGCCCGCGGCCAGGAGGTCCTCCTCGAGACCGTCGGACTGTCGACGACGATCACCCCCGCCGTGCGGCTGGGTGTGTGGCCGGGACGCGTCGCCCTCGTCGTCCTCGTCCTCCACACGCTGGGCGAGCTCGTCGCCTATGGTCGTCGCCGACGGGGCGAGCGCACCGCCGGCCCCACCGCGCCAGCGCAAGGGAGCACCACGTGAGTGTCGAGGGCCTCGGACGGTGCGTGATGGTCATCCCGACCTACGACGAGTCCGAGAACCTGGAGTGGATCGTCGGACGCCTCCGCACCGCACAGCCGGGCGTGGACGTGATGGTCGTCGACGACAACAGCCCCGACGGCACGGGCGACATCGCCGACCGGCTGGCCGCCGAGGACGACGCGATCACCGTGGTGCACCGCACCGAGAAGGCCGGGCTGGGTGCGGCCTACCTCAACGGCTTCGCCGTGGCGCTCCAGGCGGGCTACGACGTGATCGGTGAGATGGACGCCGACGGCTCCCACCAGCCCGAGCAGCTCCACCGTCTTCTCCAGGCCCTCCGCACCGCGGACCTGGTCATCGGCTCGCGGTACGTCCCGGGTGGGTCGGTGGTCAACTGGCCGCTGCGACGCCTGTTCCTCTCCCGCGGCGGCAACCTCTATGTCCGGCTCCTGCTCGGGATCAGCGTCAAGGACGCCACCGCCGGGTTCCGTCTCTTCCGGCGCGCCACGCTCGAGGCCATCGACCTTGACGGCGTGAGGTCTACTGGATATGTGTTCCAGACCGACATGGCCTATCGCACGCTCACCCGTGGCCTGCGCGTCAGCGAGGTCCCGATCGAGTTCATCGAGCGCGTGCGCGGAGACTCGAAGATGAGTGGCCAGGTGGCGAGCGAGTCCCTCAGGCTGATCACCCGGTGGGGGCTCTCCGAGCGCCGCGCGCAGGTGCGGCGGAGCAGGACGCACCCGTGAGCCACCCGCACACCCCACGACGTACGCCGTCGCGCGAGCCTCGCCGGTGGGTGCGGCCCGCGCTGGTCGCCACCTTCGTGGTGGTGCCGCTGGTCGAGATCTGGGCCATCCTGCAGGTCGGTCAGCTGGTCGGCGCGTGGTGGACCATCGCGCTGCTCGTCCTCGACAGCATGCTCGGTGCCTGGCTGATCAAGCGTGAGGGCGGTCGGGCCTGGCTGGCGCTGCGACAGGCGCTCCAGGGCGGACGGATGCCGGCCAGCGAGATCGCCGACGGTGCGCTGATCCTGATCGGTGGCACGCTCATGCTCAGTCCCGGCTTCGTCCTGGACCTTGCGGGGATCCTGCTGATCCTGCCCCTCACGCGCCCGGTGGCGCGCCGGTTGCTGACCACGGTGGTCGAGCGACGCCTGGTGGCTGCGCCCGGCTTCGGGCCCGGTGGTCCGTTCGGACCCGGCAACGCACGTCGCCCCGGACCCGGGCCCGAGGGCCCGGTGGTCCGGGGCGACGTCGTCGAATGACTCGCGGCGCTCAGCCGACCCGCTTCTTCCTGTTGGCCCGGTGCAGGTGCGCCGGACCGATCTCGCCGCCGCGCAGGAGATCGAGCCGCTCCTTGAGGATGTCCTCGAGCTCCTTCTCCGAGCGACGCTCCAGGAGCATGTCCCAGTGCGTGCGGGCAGGCTTCTCGACCTTCTCCTCGGGCAGGATGCCCGCCGTGCTGAGAGCCTCTGCGCCGCAGCGCGGGCACTCCCACTTGGCCGGGATGTCGGCCTCGACCGACATCGTGACCTCGAAGTCGTGTCCTTGCTTGCACTTGTAGCCGACCTGCTGGCGAGCCGCGAACTCGATCCCGCGCTCGTCCTCGAAGCTCTGGCCGCCGAGCCGTGCGCCACGCAATGTGCGCTCCGCCACCGTGCCCACCTCCATAGGGTTGCTGACCCCGTCGTATGTGTCGTACCGGGTAAAGGTGAGACGAGCCAGACCCTGGTCCCTCACGCCGCTCGTGGCAGCGCTGCTCGTCCCCTGTGATCCTTCAACCGTAGCGGGGTCGACCACATTCCGCGGTGCCGGCGTGACGCTCCCCGCGGGTCAACGAGACACACCTCACCCCCAGGGGCGAAGCGGGCTGCTCCGACGCGGCCGGGAGTGCCGGGGGAGAAGCCCTCAGATGACCGCGGGCACGTCGTTGCCGGCGTCGCGGATTCCTCGCTCGGTGTCCACCCGCGTCAGCAGCAGACCGCCGACGAGGAAGAAGAAGATCAGCGCGAAGATGGCCGGTCGGTAGGAGTCGGTGAGAGCCAGCACGATGCCGAAGGTCGCGGTGCCGAACCACGAGGTCCCGCGGTCCATCGCGTGGTAGAAGCTGAAGTACTCGGCCTCCTTGCCTCGCGGGATGAGGAGCGAGAAGTAGGAGCGCGCCAACGCCTGGGTGCCGCCGAGCACGATGCCGATCGCGGCGCCGAGCACGAGGAAGAGCGGCACGTTGCCGGCCGGCAGGAACAGCGCGACCGTCACGATCACCATCCAGATGCCCAGGCCGACCAGGATGGTGCGCTTGGCGCCCATCCGGGCGGCCAACCGCCCGAAGAGGAGCGCACCGCCGAACGCCACGAACTGCACCATCAGGATCGTCGCGATGAGGACCGTCTGGGAGTGGCCGAGCTCCTCGGCCCCGAAGACGGACGCGGAGGCGATCACGGTCTGGATGCCGTCGTTGAAGAACAGGTAGGCGAGCAGGAAGGTCAGCGTCATCGGGTACTTGCGCAGGTCGCGCAAGGTCTCCGCCAGCTGGCCGAAGCTGCGGCGGATCGCGTTGCCCTCGACGTGCACGACGTCGACGGGAGGGTGGTCCTTGAGCCGGAGGAAGGGGATGAGCGTGAAGCCGGCCCACCACACCGCGGCCGACAGCATGCACAGCCGGGCCGCGAGCCCTTCGTCGAGCCCGATCGCCTCGTGCCCGAGGTAGACACCCAGGTTGAGCACGAGGAGGAGGCCGCCGCCGAGATAGCCGAAGGCCCACCCGCGCGAGGACACCCGGTCGCGGTCCGCCTCGTCGGAGATCAGCGGCAGGATCGAGTCGTTGACCACTCCGGCAGCGCCGAAGAACACGTTGCCGAACACGATGCCGACGGCCGCGAGCAGCCAGTTGTCACCGGTGGCGAAGAAGATCAGGGCGGCGGAGAAGGACCCCGCCCACGCCAGGGTGGCCAGCAGGCGCTTCTTGTCCGCCACCCGGTCGGCATAGGCACCCAGGGGGGGCAGCACGATCGCGGACAGGATCGTGGAGACGGTGATCAACCAGAAGAACAGTGAGTCCGGGGGCACGGAGAAGCCGGCGAACGAGAAACGACCGTCCTCGCCACCGACGGCGTTCTCGGCGAGGTTGATGAAGTAGGGCCCGAAGAAGACGGTGCCGATGGTGGTCGTGTACGCGCTGTTGGCCCAGTCGTACCAGTACCAGGCCCTCTGCTCCTCGGCCTGCGCCAGGGGCCTGAGGTTCGCGATCCCGCCGACTGCGTCACTCATGCGTCACCCTCCATACGGTCCGGTGAGGAGCCGTTCCACTGTCCGCGGGCGCGGAGCACGTCCCTGAGTATGTCCGTGCGATCGGTCATGATGCCGTCGACGCCACGGTCGAGGAGCGTGTTCATCTCGCCCGGGTCGTCGATGGTCCACACGTGCACCTGGACACCGGCCGCGTGCGCACGCCGTACGAGTCGTCTCGAGGCCACCCTGAGCGGTCCGCTGCGGTGCGGGACCTGCAGGGCGACGGGCCGGCCGCGGGTGAGCAGCCGCGCCAGGCGGGCGCTGGGGCACAGCACGAACAGCGCCACCTCGAGCGGGTGTGCAGAGGTGGCCACGCGCCCGTTCGTACGCCGTCGGAACGCCTCCATCCGGCGGCGCGAGAACGAGCCGATCAGCACGCGGTCCCACGCGTCGCGCTCCTCGATGAAGGCGGCGAGCGCCTCGACCGCTCCGTCGGACTTGATGTCGATGTTGAACCGGGCCTCCGCGAACTCGTCGAAGAGCTCGGCCAGGGTCGGGACCGGCTCGGTGCCGCCGATCAGGGCCTGCTGGACCTCGGCGTAGGTCGACCTCGCGATGGTGCCCGTGCGATCGGTGACCCGGTCGAGGACGGTGTCGTGGAAGGCGAGCAGTACCCCGTCGCTGGTCACGTGCACGTCGGTCTCGAGATAGCCGTAGCCCAGGTCGACGGCATGCCGGAAGGCGGCGAGCGTGTTCTCGAGACCCTCGATGTCGGGGTGGTAGGCGCCGCCGCGATGGGCGAAGGCGAGCGGCCCGGGGGAGTCGAGGTAGGGCGAGACCGGAGGTCGGGGCGCAGTCACGTCAGCAGTATGCGGCCGCCGGCCCCCGGGTCCGAGTCGGTGCTCGCGCCACGTGGCTCAGATGTCGCGGAAGGTCTCGATGTTGGCGCCGAGCTGGTTGAGTCGCTCGGCGAGGTCCTCGTAGCCGCGGTGGATGACGTAGGTCGAGCGCAGCACCGACGTGCCCTTCGAGGCCAGCATCGCCAGCAGGATCACCACGGCCGGGCGCAGGGCCGGGGGGCAGACGATCTCGGCGCCGGAGAAGTGCGTCGGGCCGTCGATGAGGACCCGGTGCGGATCGAGCAGCTTGACCTGGGCGCCGAGCTTGTTGAGCTCGGTGAGGTAGATCGCGCGGTTCTCGTAGACCCAGTCGTGAAGCAGGGTCTGACCCTCTGCGACCGCAGCGATGACCGCGAAGAACGGCAGGTTGTCGATGTTGAGCCCGGGGAACGGCATCGGATGGATCTTGTCGAGCGGGGCCCGCAGCTCGGAGGCGTGGGTCGTGAGGTCGACCAGGCGGGTCTCGCCGTTGTTGGCGACATACTCCTCGGAGCGGTCGTAGCGGAAGCCCATCTCCTCCAGCGTGGCGAGCTCGATCTCGAGGAACTCGATCGGCACCCGGCGGATGGTGATCTCGGACTTCGTCACGATCGCCGCCGCGAGCAACGACATGGCCTCGATCGGGTCCTCGGACGGCGAGTAGTCCACGTCGACGTCGATCGACGTCCTGCCGGTGACCCGGAGCGTGGTGGTGCCGATGCCCTCGACGGCGACGCCGAGGCGCTGCAGGTAGAAACAGAGGTCCTGGACCATGTAGTTGGACGAGGCGTTGCGGATGACGGTCGTTCCCGGGTGCAGGGCGGCGGCCATCAGCGCGTTCTCGGTGACGGTGTCGCCACGCTCGGTCAGGACGATGGGGCGGGTGGGCTCGATCGTCCTGTTGACCATCGCGTGATAGCTGCCGTCGGTGGCCTTGACATCGAGGCCGAAGGGGCGCAACGCCGACATGTGCGGCTCCACGGTGCGCTCGCCGAGGTTGCAGCCGCCGGCGTAGGGGAGGTCGAACTCGTCGTAGCGGTGCAGCAGCGGGCCGAGGAACATGATCACCGAACGCGTACGCCGCGCCGCCACCTCGTCGATCGCGGCCAGGTTGAGCTCCGCGGGCGGGATGATCTCCAGATCGTTCTCGTCGCCGATCCAGCGGGTCGCGACGCCGAGGGAGTTGAGCACCTCGAGCAGTCGGTTGACCTCCTCGATCCGCGCGACCTTGCGCAACGTCGTACGGCCCCTGTTGAGCAGTGACGCGCACAGGAGGGCGACGCCGGCGTTCTTCGACGTCTTGACGTCGATGGAGCCGGACAGCGTGGTGGGTCCGTCGACGCGCAGGTGCGTGGGGCCCGCGCCGAGCGCGACGATCTCGGAGTCGAGGGCCGCGCCGATGCGGGCCAGCATCTCCAGCGAGAGGTTCTGGTGGCCCTTCTCGATGCGGTTGATCGCGCTCTGGCTGGTGCCGAGCAGATCTGCCAGCTGGTGCTGGGTGAGGCCCCGGTGCTTGCGGGCGTCGCGGATCAGGTTGCCGATGCGACCTTTGTAGTCAGCCATGCCGACCACAATATCTCAGATATGAGATAGAGCCAGTCGACGCGGCGCGGTGCGCGCGGACAGCTGCCGGCAGCAGCGCCGCCGCGCCCCGGCCGGACAGTGGTCCGGATCCGGCCCGAGGGGGCCGTGACAGGATCACTCCATGCGAGCAACGACCATCCACGCGCCCGGCGACATTCGTTTCGAGGAGGTCCCGGACCCCGTGATCGAGGAGCCCACCGACGCGATCGTCAAGGTCGTCGCGGGCTGCATCTGCGGGTCCGACCTGTGGCCCTACCGCGGCCACAACGACATCGACGCGGGGTCGACCATCGGCCACGAGTGCGTCGGCGTCATCGAGGAGGTCGGCTCCGCGGTCACGGCGTTCAGGCCCGGCGACTTCGTCATCGTCCCGTTCTGCCACTGCGACAACACCTGCGCCCACTGCCGCGTCGGCGTGCAGTCGGTGTGCGCCAACCTGGGCTTCACCACCAGCGGCCAGGGCGAGTACTCACGCGTCACCCAGGCCGACGGCAGCCTCGTCAAGACCGACGGCATGCCGGACGCCTCGTTGATCCCGTCCCTGCTCGCCCTGTCCGACGTGATGGCGACCGGGTGGCACGCGGCCGTCGCGGCCGGCGTACATCCCGGCGGCACGGCCGTCGTCATCGGCGACGGCGCTGTGGGCCTGTGCGGCGTCCTGGCTGCGTCCCAGCTCGGCGCGGAGCGCGTGATCGCGATGTCGCGACACGAGTCGCGGCAGGAGATCGCCCGTGCCTTCGGTGCCACCGACATCGTGGCCGAGCGCGGCAAGGAGGGCGGAGCCCGCATCGACGACCTCACCGGCGGCGTCGGCGCCGACGCGGTGCTCGAGTGCGTGGGCACCGACGAGTCCATGAAGACCGCTTTCGCCATCGCGCGGCCGGGATCGACGGTCGGCTTCGTCGGGGTGCCGCACGGCGTCGAGCTCCCCGTGCGTCGCATGTTCCAGAAGAACGTCGGCCTGGCCGGCGGGATGGCGCCCGTGCGCCGATACCTCCCCGATCTTCTCGAGCGAGTCCTCGCCGGCACCATCAACCCCGGTCTCGTCTTCGACCTGACGCTGCCGATGTCGGAGTCGCCGCAGGGCTACCGAGCCATGGACGAACGACGGGCGACCAAGGTGCTGCTCCAGCCGTGAGCGAGCGCGAGAGCCCGCTGCTGCTGGGACCCCTGCTCCGCTACGTCGACGAGACGTCCGCGTCGGTGTGGGTGGAGACCCGCCGTCCTGGCACGGTCTCGATCACCCGGGGAGCGTCCTCGGCGAGTGCCCGGACCTTCCTCGTGCACGGTCACCACTACGCGCTCGTCGAGCTGGACGCTCTGGCCCCCGGGACCGCCGAGGCCTACACGCTGGCGGTCGACGGCGAGCAGGTCTGGCCCGAGGCGGGCTCGCCGTTCCCGGCACCCGTCATCGCCACGCTCGAGGCCGGCCGACCCCTGCGGCTGGCGTTCGGATCCTGCCGCACGTCGGTCTCGCACGACGCCAGGGGCAACGAGATCCACGGCGTCGACGCCCTGCGTGCCTGGGCGTTGCGCACGGCCGACCAGGTGGGAGCCGCGGACCCCGACGACCCCGACCTCGCCCCGGGACGGATCCCGGACCTGCTGCTCTTCCTGGGCGACCAGGTCTACGCCGACGAGACGACGGAGGACATGAAGACCTTCATCGAGTCGCGCCGTGACATCGAGGCGCCGCCGTGGACCGAGCTGCGCGACTACGAGGAGTACGCGCACCTCTACCGCCTCGCGTGGTCCGATCCGGCCAACCGGTGGCTGCTCTCGACCGTGCCCAGCGCGATGATCTTCGACGACCACGACATCCGCGACGACTGGAACACCTCCCGGGCCTGGCGCGAGCAGATGGAGTCCACCTCGTGGTGGCACGGCCGCATCGTCGCCGGGCTCGGTTCCTACTGGGTCTACCAGCACCTCGGCAACCTGTCTCCTGCCGAGCGGCTCGGCGACGAGCTCTACGCGCAGGTCCTCGCGCACCGCGGCGACGACGAGCACGACTTCGGACCGACCCTCGACGCCTTCGCCGAGCGGGTCGACCAGCGCCCGCAGACCTATCGCTGGAGCTACACGCGCGACTTCGACACCCAGGCCCGCCTGGTGGTGGTCGACTCCCGTGCGGCACGGCAGCTCGACCCCGACCGCCGGGCGCTCCTGGACGCAGACGAGGCGGCCTGGCTGGACGCACAGCTGCGCGGCGACGTGGACCACCTCCTGATCGGTACGTCGCTGCCGTTCCTCCTGGCCAGGGGCCTGCACCATCTGGAGGCCTTCAGCGAGGCGCTGGCTGCCGGCGAGTGGGGGGACCGGGGCGGACGGGCGGGGGAGAGGCTGCGCCAGCTCGTCGACCTCGAGCACTGGGGTGCCTTCCAGAACAGCTTCCAGGACGTGGCGCGGCAGGTGATGGAGGTCGCCGCGGGCGAGCGGGGGGCCGCGCCGTCCAGCGTCACCTTCCTGTCCGGCGACGTGCACCACAGCTATGTCAGCGAGGCGCGAGCCGTCGACGGCGGACCCGAGCTGCAGTCGGCGATCCTCCAGGCCGTGTGCTCACCGATCCGCAACCCGCTCTCGCGCAACATGCGGTTCGCGACCGCCGTGCTGTCCTACGGCGTCGCCGGACCGGTCGGACGGCTGGCGTCGAAGTCGACGCGGGTCCCGAGCGCGCCCCTCACGTGGCGCTACGCCGAGGGGCCGTGGTTCGACAACAACCTGGCGTGCCTGCAGCTCAGCGGACGGAGCCTGAAGATGTGGTGGGTCACCGGTGAGGTGATCGACGACCACACCCGGCCGCGCCTGGCGAAGGTGGCGAGCTACGAGCTCGACGAGCACGGCCGACCACCGATGCTCGAGCGGGTCCGCAAGCGGTTCGTCCGCGGGCTCAGGCGGCGCTACCGCGACAAGGTCAGGGACCGGGTCAGACAGCGCTGAGCACGCGGTCGCGACCGTGGGCGCACGCGCACGTGTCGGAGCAGGGCAGGTAGGTGTGTCGGGCGTGGCCACACCCGGTGCACGGAAGATCGTGCGACAGGTGCAACGAGTTCGTCTCGACGGTGTCCCACATCGAACTGCTCCCCTTCGGCTGCGTCGCCGGCTGTGCCGACGTTCTTGGTGGTGTGACGTCGAGCGTCGCACCGCATGACGCGACTCCGGGCCGAACTGGCCCCGAACTGCCCGACCTGGGGGAGGAATGACCCGTTCGGGCCATGGACGAGTGGCCCGAACGTCCCGGGTCCCGCAGGCCTCGCGCCTAGACTTCGCCGATGGCCGCGGACGTGCACGAGCTGTCACCCCAGCAGGCGCGGCAGGTCGCCGTACGCGCGCAGCTGCTGGACGCCGACCGTCCCACCGACGCGTTCGCGGTGGTGCGTCACCTCGGCTTCCTCCAGGTGGACCTGACCTCGGTCGTGGCGCGGCACGCGGATCTGGCGCTGTGGTCCCGGATCGGCAGCCGCTACCGACCCGAGGACCTCGAGCAGCTCGTCGGCGACGGCGCGGTGATGGAGCACCAGGCGCTGCTCCGCCCCGGTGAGGACATCGCCCTCTTCCGCGCCGACATGGACGCCTGGCCCGGTCATCCGCCGCTCAGGCAGTGGCAGGAGGACCTCGCCGACTGGGTCGGGGCCAACGACGGCTGCCGTCGCGAGATCCTCGCGCTGCTGCGCTCGGAAGGACCGACCGCGGCGCGCGACCTGCCCGACACGTGCGAGGTGCCGTGGCGCTCGACGGGATGGACCAACAACAAGAACGTGATGAAGCTCCTCGAGTGCATGGAGGCGCGCGGCGAGGTGGCCGTCGCCTCCCGTGAGGGTCGTGAGCGTCGCTGGGACCTCGCCGAGCGGATCCACCCCGGCGATCCGGCGGTCCCCGCGGACGTGGCCCACCGCACCCTCGCCGAACGACGCCTGCGGGCCCTGGGCCTGGCCCGGCCACGCGCGCTGGAGGCGTGGCACGAGCCCTACGACGTACGCGACGTCGGAGAGGCGGCACGGGTCGAGGGCGTGCGCGGGCTCTGGCGGATCGACCCGGCCCACCTCGACGAAGCCTTCGAGGGACGGACCGCGCTCCTCTCGCCGCTGGACCGGCTGGTCTTCGACCGGCAGCGGATGGAGGAGCTCTTCGGGTTCGACTACCAGCTCGAGATGTACAAGCCGGCGGCCACCCGACGGTGGGGCTACTGGGCGATGCCGATCCTCGACGGCGACGAGCTCGTCGGCAAGCTGGACGCCACCGCCGACCGCGAGGCGAGCGTTCTCCTCGTCGACGCGGTGCACGAGGACGGCGAGTGGTCAGCGGCGAGACGGTCCCGGGTCGACGCGGAGATCGGGTCGCTGGGGGAGTGGCTCGGCCTGGACGTCGTCCGCGCGAGCTAGACCGGCAGCCCCAGGGCCGAGGCCAGTGCCTCGGGATCGGCCACGGAGATCGTGGCGCCCGGGTGCATGATGCTCGCGGTGGGGTCGATCGCCGGCACCGGGCGGTGGAACGACAGGCAGAGCGCCCGGTGCCCGTTGGTGGTGAACGAGACGCCGCGGTCGCTCATCGAGAGGTGCGGCGGGCCGGCGGTCTTCATGAAGGAGAAGTCACCGGTCACCTCCGCGGACGCCAGGTTGCTCCGCGGGGTGAGCAGACGCCACGGTCCGTAGCGGACGTACAGCCAGGCGGGTCCGACCTCGACGGTGGTGGAGCGCGGGGTGATGCCGAAGGGCCTGCCGGCGACGGCGTAGGACGGGGCGAACGCGAAGTCGAAGGCGTGCACCTGCTCCTCCTCGGCCCCCAGCCCGCTGCGATCGCGGACGAGTCCCCTGAGTGCGGCCGCAGCAGGGACGCGGTAGGGCTGGAGGAGAGACGCGGAGCGTCCCGGAACGCGCAGGAAGGCCCGACTGCCACCGCCCGCGGCAGGGACGACGTGGTGGTCCATGTGCACCGCCGCCGGGCCGCGGCCGACCCGCCACGACCAGGACCGCTGCGCGGCGTCGAGCTGCGTGACCTCGAAGTCGACCGCCACCCCCGGAGGTCCCTGGACCCGCCCGGTGGTGCCGACCTCGAGGACCGGCGCCGACGCGTCCACGTCACGGATCAACGGCGCCCAGACCGGCCAGGTGGCGGTGGTGGTGAAGCGGAGCCACGCGTCGTCCGCAGAGGCGCGGCCGTGGGCGTCGACGAGCATGTCCGGGCCCGATCAGAGAGTGACGACGGCGTTGTCGCCGAGGTCGGGATCGGCGTCGCTCACCAGACCCTTGACGAGCTGGACGGCGGTGGTCACCTTGCCCGGCGACTCCCAGAACTCAGCGGTCGCGCCGTCGATCTGCAGCAGCACGTTGGACTCGTCCTCGGGGCCCCCGGACATGAAGATGCCCGCGGAGGCATCCCACAGCTCCTTCAGCTTGGCGCGGTCCTCGCTCACCCGGGCGGTGCCGGACAGCGAGACCCAGCCGGACTTGCTGGAGAAGGACACGTTGACCCGCGGGTCCGCCTCGATGGCGCCCACCTTGTCGGTGTCGCGCTCGGTGAGGAACCAGATGGTCCCGGGGGTCTCGAAGTCCTGCATCGCCATCGGCATCGAGACCAGGGCACCGCCGGGCGCCACGTAGGACAGCACGGCGATGCGGGTGTCCTTCATGATGTCGGCAACGGTCGCGAGCTGGTCGTCGTGGGTGGTCGTCATGGGTTCGACGATGACACCACCGGTGAGATGGCGCCTCATCCGCAGGGGCGGTGGGTCGTACGGGACGGGCCACGTCACGCCGAGGGGCCCCGGGACGTCGTACTGGCAGGATTGCCTGCACGCACACACGGGAGACACGCGCCATGACGACCACACACCCAGCCGATGACCACGACCTGATCCGCGTCGAGGGCGCCCGGGAGAACAACCTCAAGAACGTCTCGGTCGAGCTGCCCAAGCGCCGCCTGACCGTCTTCACCGGCGTGTCCGGATCCGGCAAGAGCTCGCTGGTCTTCGCCACCATCGCCGCGGAGTCCCAGCGGATGATCAACGAGACCTACAGCGCGTTCCTGCAGGGCTTCATGCCGTCGCTGGCCCGCCCCGACGTCGACCACCTCGAGGGCCTGACCACCGCGATCATCGTCGACCAGGAGCGGATGGGGGCCAACCCGCGTTCGACGGTGGGCACCGCGACCGACGCCAACGCCATGCTGCGGATCCTGTTCAGCCGCATCGGCGACCCGTTCGTGGGGCCCCCGACGGCCTACTCGTTCAACGTGCCGACCCGCAAGGCCAGCGGCATGATGTCCACCGAGAAGGGCGGCCGGACCGAGACGAGGACGGTGAAGCAGGAGGTCTACCTCGGCGGCATGTGCCCGCGCTGCGAGGGCATGGGCAAGGTCAACGACATCGACCTGACCGCGCTGTACGACGCGGAGCTGACGCTGGCGGACGGCGCGCTGACGGTGCCCGGCTACACCATGGATGGCTGGTACGGCCGGCTCTTCGAGGGCATGGGACTGCCGATGGACACGCCGATCAGGTCCTTCACCACGAAGCAGCTCGACACGATGCTGTGGTCCGAGCCGACCAAGATCAAGGTCGAGGGCATCAACCTCACCTTCGAGGGCATCATCCCCAAGATCCAGAAGTCGATGCTGTCGAAGGATCCGGAGGCGATGCAGCCGCACGTACGCCGTTTCGTCGAGCGCGCGGTGACCTTCCAGACCTGCCCGGACTGCGAGGGCACGCGGCTCACCCCTGCGGCGCGGTCCTCGAAGATCGACCAGAAGTCGATCGCCGACCTGTGCGAGATGCAGATCAGCGACCTCGCCGCCTGGGTGCGCGAGCTGCAGGAGCCGTCGGTCGGGCCGCTGCTGAAGGGCCTGCAGCACCTGCTCGACTCGTTCTCCGAGATCGGTCTGGGCTACCTCTCGCTCGACCGCTCGGCCGGCACGCTGTCGGGCGGCGAGGCCCAGCGCACCAAGATGATCCGGCACCTGGGGTCGTCGCTGACCGACGTGACCTACGTCTTCGACGAGCCCACGATCGGCCTGCACCCGCACGACATCGAGCGGATGAACCAGCTGCTGCTCCAGCTGCGCGACAAGGGCAACACCGTGCTGGTGGTCGAGCACAAGCCCGAGACCATCGCTATCGCCGACCACATCGTCGACATCGGCCCCGCGGCCGGGGCCGGCGGCGGGACGATCTGCTTCGAGGGCACCATCGAGGGCCTCCGCGCCAGCGACACCGTCACCGGCAGGCATCTCGACGACCGCGCCCGGCTCAAGGAGTCGGTGCGACCGGCGTCCGGGGTGCTCGAGGTGCGCGGCGCCTCGACCCACAACCTGAAGGACGTCGACGTCGACGTGCCACTCGGCATGCTGACCGTGGTCACCGGCGTGGCGGGCTCCGGCAAGAGCTCGCTGATCCATGGCTCCCTGGCCGGCCGGGACGGCGTGATCGTGGTCGACCAGGGCGCGATCAAGGGTTCGCGACGCAGCAACCCGGCGACGTACTCCGGTCTCCTGGAGCCGATCCGCAAGGCCTTCGCCAAGGCCAACGGCGTCAAGCCTGCTCTCTTCAGCTCCAACTCCGAGGGGGCCTGCCCGACCTGCAACGGTGCCGGCGTGATCTTCACCGAGCTCGGGCCGATGGCGACGGTCGAGTCACCCTGCGAGGAGTGCGGGGGGCGCCGCTTCCAGGCCGACGTCCTGCAGCACACGCTCGGCGGCAAGAACATCGCCGAGGTGCACGAGATGTCGGTCGCCGACGCTCACGAGCTGTTCAGCGACGGCGAGGCCAAGATCCCGGCCGCGGTGAAGATCCTCGACCGGCTGAGCGACGTCGGGCTCGGCTACCTCACCCTGGGCCAACCCCTCACGACCCTGTCGGGCGGCGAGCGTCAGCGCCTCAAGCTGGCCAACCAGATGGGCGACAGGGGCGAGGTCTACATCCTCGACGAGCCCACCACCGGCCTGCACCTGGCCGACGTCGCCAACCTGCTCGGCCTGCTCGACCGGCTGGTCGACTCGGGCAAGTCCGTGATCGTCATCGAGCACCACCAGGCGGTCATGGCGCATGCCGACTGGATGATCGACATCGGTCCGGGCGCTGGCCACGACGGCGGCACGGTCGTCTTCGAGGGTCCGCCTGCGGCCATGATCGAGGCGACGGAGCTGACGCTCACCGGCAAGCACCTCGCTGCCTACGTCGCCGGCTGATCAGGCTTGGCAGACCGGGCACCAGAACAACCGCCGCGCGGCGATCAGGGTGTCCTGCACCGGGGTGCGGCAGACGCGGCAGGGCAGTCCCGACCTGCCGTAGACGTAGTGCGAGTCGACGCGGCGCGGTCGGCCGGAGGGGCGCTCCCGGTCATCGACGTACGTCGTCACGATGCGGCCCGCGCGCACGCCGGCCCGCAGCAGGATGACCAGGTCGTCCCACACGGCGTGCAGCTCGGCGGCGGCGTGGTCGCGTCCGGGGCGCAAGGGGTCCAGTCGCTGACGGAACAGCACCTCGGCGCGATAGACGTTGCCGACACCGGCGATGACCGACTGGTCCATCAGCAGGGTCGCGATCGGAGCCCGACTGCG
Organism: uncultured Actinomycetota bacterium; assembly: GCA_963806925.1. GTDB lineage: Bacteria > Actinomycetota > Actinomycetes > Propionibacteriales > Nocardioidaceae > Nocardioides. Next base: position 115,310 of record CAWEAI010000016.1, read on the forward strand.
CCGCACCCTCGCCACGAACGCCTCCACGTCGGGCCGGCGGCGCAGCGGGTCGGGTCCGAGACGGGCGAGGACCAGCGCACGCTCGGCGTCGGTGAGCAGCTCGCACGCCGTCGGTCCGCGGAGCTCGAGCCAGTGGTCCTCGCCCAGCAGCCGCAGCCGCAGCGCCCCGCGGGCCTCCGGGGCGGGCAGCGTGCCGTCGCGGAACTTCCCGTAGAGCCCGAGGTGCACGTGCAGCCACAGGTCGTCGTAGTGGTGGAACAGGTGCTTGCCCCACGCGTCGGTGGCGGCGAGCACGCGGCCGTCGAGCTGGCGCGCGCCGTCGTCGAAGCGCCCCTGCGGGCTGTCCGCCCGGACGCTCTGGCCCACGAGCAGCCGGGCGTGACGTCGGGCGAGGCGGTGGATGGTGTGTCCCTCTGGCACGCCGCCGATCGTTGCCGATGGGTCCAACTACGCGGCCCAGGGGGACCTGCGACCATGGGGTCATGAGCAGCATCGGGCACCCCGACGGCCTCCGTCGGATGATCGCGTCGCGTCCCGTCGTCCTCGACGGGGGACTGGCCACGTTGTTGGAGCAGCACGGCCACGACCTGTCCTCCGACCTCTGGTCCGCTCGCCTGCTGCGCGACGACCCGGACGCGATCGAGGCGGCCCACCGGGAGTTCTTCACCGCGGGCGCCGAGGTGGCCACGACAGCGTCCTACCAGGTGTCGTTCGAGGGATTCGGTGCGGCGGGGGCCGATCGCGACGAGGTGGAGCGCCTGCTGCGACGCAGCGTCGCGCTCGCGGCCGCCGCCCGCGACGCCGTCGCCCCAACCGGCTGGGTGGCAGCGTCCGTTGGTCCGTACGGCGCGGTGCTGGCGGACGGGTCCGAATACCGCGGCGACTACGACCTCGACGTCGCAGGCCTGCGCGCGTTCCACCGCCCTCGGCTCGACGTGCTCGCGTCCACCGTGGGGGAGGAGGCCGACCTTCTGGCGATCGAGACCGTGCCGTGCCTGGCCGAGGTCGAGGCCGTCCTCGCCGAGCTCGACGGCACGGGCGTCCCAGCCTGGCTGTCGCTGTCCGCGGCCGATGGACGCACCCGCGCCGGCGAGCCGCTGGAGGAAGCGTTCGCGATGGCCGCCGACGTCGCCGAGATCCTTGCCGTGGGCGTGAACTGCACCACCCCCGTCGACGCCGGTCACGCCGTCGGCCTGGCCGGGTCCCACGGTCCGGCCGTGGTCTACCCCAACTCCGGTCAGTCGTGGGACGCCGAGGCCCGCGCGTGGACGGGTCGCTCGGCGTTCGAGCCCGCCGACGTCTCCGCCTGGGTCGCCTCCGGCGCCCGACTGGTCGGCGGATGCTGCCGGGTCGGACCGGCGGACATCTCGGCGCTGCGTGACTCGCTCCACCAACAGGAGACCGTGCTCTCCTGATCGGCCACTCGGCACGTGGCCCTTTGAGGATCAGTCCAGTGACATCGTGGAGCTCTCGAGCCATCTGACGACTCACGAGTTCCACGATCGCCACTGTCGATATAATCGCCGATAACTGACATTATGTCAGTTTGCGCGTGGGGCCGGCTCCCCTACGGTGTGAGCCATGCCTGACATCGACATGCCCACCTACGTCCTCAACGACGGCACCACCCTGCCCGCGATCGGCTTCGGCACCTATCCGCTGCGCGGCGACGACGGCACGGCCGCGATGGTCAGCGCCCTCGAGGCCGGCTACCGACTGCTCGACACGGCCGTCAACTACGAGAACGAGCCCGAGGTCGGCGAAGCGATCCGGCGCTCGGGCCTGCCGCGCGACGAGGTCGTCGTCGCGAGCAAGATCCCGGGACGACACCACGCCTACGACGACGCGATCGCCTCGGTGCGCGCCTCCCTCGAGCGCCTGGGCGTCGAGCGCACCGACCTGCACCTCATCCACTGGCCCAACCCCGGCCAGGGGAAGTACGTCGAGGCGTGGCGCGCGCTCGTCCAGCTGCAGAAGGATGGCCTCGTCCGCTCCATCGGCGTCTCCAACTTCACCGAGGAGCACCTCGCCCGGATCATCGACGACACCGGCGTCACCCCGGTGGTCAACCAGGTCGAGCTGCACCCGCGCTTCCCGCAGGCCCACCTGCGCGAGGTGCACGAGCAGCTGGGCATCCGGACCGAGGCGTGGAGCCCGATGGGGAAGCGGCGCGCCCCTCTGGAGGAGCCGGCGGTGACCGCCGCCGCGACGGCCCACGACGTCTCCCCCGGCCAGGTCATCCTGCGCTGGCACGTCCAGCTCGGGTCGCTGCCGATCCCGAAGTCCGCAGATCCCCGGCGCCAGGCGGCCAACCTCGACGTCTTCGGCTTCGAGCTCGACGAGACCGAGATGGCAGCGATCACCGCGCTGGCCGAGGACGACGGCCGCCTCTTCGGTGGCGACCCCGACACCCATGAGGAGATGTGACGCTGCGCTGGCTACGATCGGCGCCATGCTGAAGCGACTTGCCGCCGTGTCCGCCTGCCTCGCCCTCCTCACTCTCGCGGGATGCGGCAACGAGAGGGACGCCAAAGCCTCGGAGCCGGCCGCAAGTGGCGAGACCGCGACCTGCGACTACCCCTCCGACGGCCAGGAGCCGGCCCGCGAGGTCGAGGCCCCGGACGCCGAGGCGCAGGCCGACGGCACCGTGGCAGCGACCATCACGACCAACTTCGGCGACATCGGCCTCACCCTCGACGCCGCGTCCGCGCCGTGCACGGTCAACTCGTTCGTCTCGCTGGCCGAGCAGGGGTTCTACGACGACACCCCGTGCCCGCGCATCGGCGACCAGGAGGGCTTCGGCATCCTCCAGTGCGGTGACCCGACCGGCACCGGCGCCGGCGGCGCGGGCTACTCCTTCGCCGACGAGCTGAGCGGCGACGAGACCTACCCGGCCGGCACCCTGGCCATGGCCAACGCCGGCGCCGACACCAACGGCTCGCAGTTCTTCCTGGTCTTCCGCGACTCGCAGTTCCCGCCGAGCTACACCGTCTTCGGCACGATCGACGAGGCCGGTCTCGGGCGTCATCGACGAGATCGCGGCCGTCGGCAACGACGGCGCCAACCCGGCCGGCGGCGGAGCCCCCAACGAGGACGTCACCATCGAGAAGGTCACCGTCGGCTGACCTGTCACGGGACCCGGTTCTCGTAGACGACGTCCTCGCCGAGCTGGACGGTCCGCGAGACCGTGCAGAGCCGGTCGCGCGACATCTCGATCGCCGCCTGGACGCGGTCGCGGGCGGCGTCGCCGTCAGGCCCCTCGGGGAAGGCGACGTCGAAGCTCACCCGCAGACCGGTCAGGTGGTTGCCGTCTTCGTCGCGCACCTTGTCGCCCTCGGCGCGCACGCCGAAGGTCGTGCTCGCGGCCCGCTTGTGGGTGATCGCCTCCACGTCGAGGGCGCTGCAGCCGGCGATCGCGGCCAGCAGCAGCTCGACGGGGGTGAAGTCGGGGTCGTCTCCCCCGACGCCCATGAAGGTCTCTCCGCCACGGTCGTTGGTGGCCTTGAAGCGGGCTGGGCCGATCCGGGTGAGCTCGATGCTGCGCAGGGTGTCGTCCGTCATGACGAACACCCTGTCAGAGCATCGCTCGGACAGGGTGTCGACCACCCACCGATGGCCGCCAACGTGTTTCGGGAGGGGTCAGCGGTTGGCGCGGCGCGCGGCGCGACGAGCACGCCGCTCCTCGCTCCGGGCGATCTCGACGCTGCGCAGGAGGGCGCGGTCCTCGGCCGAGTAGGCCCGCGCGTGAACGAGGCTGTTGGCGAGGTGCAGCTGCGTGGTCATGGAGATCTGTCCTTCCGAAGGCCTGGGGCCCTCGTGTCGTGCGTCCTGTGTGTAAGACGTGGTCGCGCTTTGGCGACTCTTACATTCTACGGATCGGGAATGGCCTCGACCGCATCGGCGACGACGTGATCTCGACCACCCGACCTCACCCACCGGCGGCTAGGGTCGCAGGGTGATGAGCGAGCTTCCCCGCCGGCCCGGTCCCTCGGTCCGCACCCGGGTCGTGGAGCACACCGTGGAGACCGAGTTCGCGCGCGAGGACCGGTTGATCACCGAGGAGCCCCTCGAGATCCGCGTCAGTGCCGACGCCCTCCCTCCCCGCCGCGCCTGGGTCACGATGCGCACGCCGGGCCACGACTTCGAGCTCGCGGCCGGCTGGCTGGTCAATGAGGGCCTCGCCGCGCCGGGGGCGGTGACTCAGGTCGCCTACTGCACCGACGTCGACCTCTCGCCCGAGCAGGAGTTCAACGTCGTCACGGTGACCCTCACCGGGGCCACTGACCTCCCGCACCGCCACGTCGCCGCCTCCGCCGGATCCTCGGCCTGTGGCGTCTGCGGCAAGGACAGCATCTCCGAGGCGTTGGCGATCAGACCGTCGACGCCGTGGACGGGGGCACGTCCCGAGGCGGACGTCGTACGACGCCTGCCCCAGGAGCTGCGTGAGCGCCAGTCCCTCTTCGCGAAGACCGGCGGCGTCCACGCAGCGGGACTGGCCGCGGCGGACGGGTCCATCATGGTGGTGCGCGAGGACGTCGGGCGCCACAACGCCGTGGACAAGGTCACCGGCGCCCGGGTGCTGGCCGGTGCGTCTCCCGCGGCCGCCTGTCTCGTGCTCAGCGGCCGGGTCGGCTTCGAGCTCGTCCAGAAGGCTGCTGCCAGCGGTATCGGCTCCATCGTCGCCGTCGGGGCGCCCACGAGCCTGGCAGCCCGCCTCGCCCGCGAGGCCGGCATCGACCTGTGGGGATTCACGTCGCCGGGCCGCACCGTCCGCTACGGCTGAGCGCCCCCGGCGCGGTGGCCCACCAGTGTCGGTGCGGCGATCTAGGTTCGGGGGGTGCGCATCCTCCACACCTCCGACTGGCACCTCGGGCGGTCCTTCCACCGCGAGGACCTGCTGGGGCACCAGGGCGCCTTCATCGACCACCTGCTCGACGTGGTCGCCACGGAGCAGGTCGACGTCGTGGTGGTCTCGGGCGACGTCTACGACCGCGCCCTCCCCCACGTCGACGCCGTCGCCCTCGCCGACGACACGTTCGCACGCCTCGCGGCCTCGCGCGCGAAGGTCGTCGTCAGCAGCGGCAACCACGACAGCGCCCGGCGCCTGGGCTTCGGCTCCCGGCTGATGGATGCCGCCGGGGTCTTCGTCCGCACCGACGCAGCCGGCGTCGGGACGCCGGTCGTGCTCAGCGACCGGCACGGCGACGTGGCCATCCACGCCATCCCCTACCTCGACCCCTCCGCGCTGCTCGACCCGTGGGGCCTGAGCCACCGCAGCCACCAGGCGGCGCTGGCCGAGGCGATGGCCCGCGTCCGCCGCGACCTCGCCGCTCGGGTCGCGACCCGTTCGGTCGTGCTGGCCCATGCCTTCGTCGCCGGAGCGACCCCGTCGGAGTCCGAGCGCGACATCAGTGTCGGCGGGGTGTCGCGGGTGGCCACGAGCACGTTCGACGGGATCGACTACACCGCCCTGGGACACCTCCACGGACCCCACGTGCTGTCCCCCGCACTGCGCTACTCCGGCTCGCCCCTGGCCTACTCCTTCTCCGAGGCCGACCAGCAGAAGGGCACGTGGCTGGTGGACCTGGGAGCGGAGGGTGTCGCCACGGCGACCTTCGTCGATGCGCCGGTCCCCCGGCGGCTCTCGCGGATCACCGGATCTCTCACCGACCTGCTCTCCGACCCCGACCTCGTGGCCCGGGAGCAGGACTGGGTCCAGGCCACCCTCACGGACGTCCCTCGACCTGCCAGGGCGATGGAGCAGCTGCGGCAGCGGTTCCCGCACACCCTCGTGCTCCAGTTCTCCTCGCCCGCACCCGGTGACCAGGCGCCGACCCGCCCGGCGAGCGGCACCAGCGACCACGCCATCGCCCTCGACTTCGTCCGCCACGTGCGGGGAGCGTCGGCGACCGCCGCGGAGTCCGACCTGCTCGAGGAGGCCTTCGACGCCTGCTGCCACGACCCCGACCAGGACGTCCTGGTCGGCGCCCGGGGATCCTCGAGCTCCTCGACCGGTGCGAGACCATGAGGCTCCACCGGCTCGAGATCGTCGGCTTCGGTCCGTTCGCCGACCCTGTCAGCATCGACTTCGACGCGCTGTCCGAGGCCGGGCTGTTCCTCCTCAGCGGGCCCACGGGAGCGGGCAAGTCCAGCGTCCTCGACGCCGTCTGCTTCGCGCTCTACGGCGACGTGCCCGGCGACCGGTCCGCCGCCAAGCGCCTGCGCTCCGACCATGCCGGGGACGACGTGGTGCCACGGGTGGTCCTCGAGGCGACCCTGTCGGGTCGGCGCTTCCGCGTCGACCGCTCCCCTGCCTGGACCCGGGCGAAGAAGCGCGGAACCGGCACGACGGTCGAGCAGGCCCGGGTGGTGATCTCGGAACGGCGCACGACCGACACCGACACCGACACCTGGCATCCCCTCAGCACCCGCCTCGACGAGACCGGGCACCTCGTCACCAGGCTCGTCGGGATGACCCTCCCCCAGTTCTGCCAGGTCGCGATGCTCCCCCAGGGCCGCTTCCAGGCCTTTCTCCGGGCTCGCTCCGAGGAGCGCCACGCGCTGCTCCAGCAGGTCTTCCAGACCGGTCGCTTCGACCGGGCCGAGCGCTGGCTGCGCGATCGTCGGGTGGACCTGCGGCGCCGGTCCGAGGTCCACCACGCCGCGGTCGCCGACCTGGTGAGCCGGGTCAGCGAGGTGGGCCTCAGCGAGGCGCCGGCCGAGTGGGCGAGTGACCCCGCGGTCGTCACCCGATGGATCGATGACCTCACCACGGCCGCCGTCAGTGCGTCGGCTGAGCAGACCGTCGCCGTGCAGGCCACCGCTGGCGCCGAGGTGGTCGCCTCGGCGGCGTCCGCAGCCGGGATCGAGCTCGCTGACCTGCGGGCCACCCACGCAGCGGCCCGACGGGACTGGGTGGCGATCGAGGCCGACACCGCTGACCACGAGGCGCGCACGCTGACCGTGTCCCGGGCACGCCGCGCCGCCGGCGTACGCCCACTCCACGAGCTCGCCCTCGAGGCCCGTCGGGCGGAGCGCGAGCTGGACCGGCAGGGCCGTGCCGCCCGTGGTGCCCTGGCCGGGCTCGTGGGGCTGACGACGATCGACGACCAGGAGATCGCGGAGCGCCGACGCGCCGCGACCCGCACGCTCGCCGACATCGCCCGGGTCCGGCCGCTCCGGCGCCAGAGCCTCGATCTCCAGCGACAGCTGACGCGACTCACCCGGACCGGGGTCGACACCGCCGCGGAGATGGCCAGCCTCGAGGTGCGGTCCGCCCGGATCCCCGCCATGCTCGCCTCGCTCGAGGTGGCGCAGGGCGAGGCGCGCGAAGCCGTCGCCACGGTGGAGGGGCTCGCCGAGGACGTCGAGGTGATTCGGTCCCGCCTGCGCGCGGCCCGCACCGCCGAGTCGCTCGCCGCGGACCTCGCCCTGGCTGAGCAGGCGATGGGCGCTGCCACCCAGAGCCGCCTCGTCGCACGCGAGACGCTGGTCGAGATCCGTGAGCGACGCCTCGACGGGATGGCAGCCGAGATCGCGCTCAAGCTCGCGGTCGGGGCGAGCTGCCCGGTGTGCGGCTCCGCCGACCACCCCTCCCCCGCCTCACCGGCGCCCGGCGCACCCGACGAGGCCGCCGAGCGCGAGGCGCGTCGGCGGGTCGACGACCTCGAGGTCGTCGTGGAGGCCCATGCCCAGCAGGTGCGTGGTCTGGTCGCGCAGCTCGCCGGCGCGCGGGCCGAGTCCGGTCAGTCGGTCGAGCACCTCCGCGCCGAGGAGCAGACCATCCTCGGCCGCCTCGCACGGACGCGCGGCCTGGCAGCCGGGCTCGACGCCCTCACCGCTCAGACCGTTTCCCTCCACGCCGAGCTGGACGACCTGCTGCTGGAGCAGGCCCGGCTCGGGTCGTCGCTCGCTCAGGTCGACACCGAGATCGCCGTGCTCGCTGCGAGGATCGAGTCTCTCGACGCCCAGGTCGCGGAGGCGGTGCCCGCTGACGCCGGCGCCGACCTCGACGCCCTCGCCGCCCGCCACCAGCAGGTCGAGGAGCTTGCACAGCAGTGCATGGAGGTCGCCGCCGAGCTCGTGCGAGCCCGCGCCACGACCACCAGCACCCAGCAGGCTGCCGACTCGCTCGCCGCCGAGACGGGCTTCCACTCGTCCGCGGAGGCCGCCGCTGCCTGCCTGCGCGAGGCGGAGATCGCCTCGCTCCAGCAGCAGGTCGAGCGGCATGAGCGTGAGGTGGCCCGGGTCAGCGAGCTGCTGGCCGACGAGACCCTGATCAGGTCCGCAGCCGCCGACGCTCCCGACCTGGAAGCGCTGGCCGAGGCGCACCACCGGGCCAGCGAGGCCGCCGCGGCGGCACGCCAGGCAGACATGACCCTCCGTGACCGCCGCCGTCGGCTCCGTGACCTGGGCGAGGAGGTGCAGGCGGCACTCGATGCGTGGGCCCCGCTGCGCGACGACCTCGACCTGGTGGCCGAGATGGCTGCACTCGTGGAGGGCAAGCACCCCGACAACCGGTTCCAGATGCGTCTCTCGGCCTATGTCCTGGCCCACCGCCTGGGCCAGGTCGTCGAAGCAGCCAACCTGCGCCTGTCCACGATGAGCGACCGGCGCTACTCCCTCGTCCACACCGGACAGCGCGGTGCCGGTGAGACCCGCGGCGGGCTCAGCCTGCTGGTCAGGGACGACTGGACGGGCGGCTCCCGCGACCCCGCCACCCTCTCGGGCGGTGAGACCTTCGTCGTCTCGCTCGCACTGGCCCTCGGACTCGCCGACGTCATCACCGACGAGGCCGGCGGCACCGACCTCGACACGCTCTTCGTCGACGAGGGCTTCGGATCCCTCGACTCCGAGACTCTCGAGGACGTCATGGACACCCTCGACACCCTGCGCGACGGCGGCCGCGTCGTCGGCGTGGTGAGCCACGTCCCGGAGCTGCAGACCCGCATCCCCACCCAGCTCCGCGTGCACCGTGGCCGCCACGGCAGCCACACGACGCTGCGCCTCGGCTGAGCCGCGGGCCGTCGCCCTCCACGCGACACCTCCGATAGGTTCGGGAACATGCGTGCGCCCGGGCTCGACCCGACCTTCAGCGACCTGCCTCACCGCAGCCTCGGAGACGTGGCCCTGGCCCGCGCGCAGGAGCTCGGTGCGACCCACGCGGACTTCCGCCTCGAGCGGATCCGCTACCAGTACCTCGGCGCGCGTGACGGGATCCTGCAGACCGCCAGCGATGCCGAGGACCTCGGCTTCGCCGTCCGGGTGGTCCACGGTGGCGCCTGGGGCTTCGCGTCCGGGGTGGTGCTGACGGCTGACGAGGCGCGGCGAGTGGCCGAGACGGCTGTCGCCGTCGCCCGGGTGGCCGCTGCGATGACCACGATCCCCGTCGAGCTGGCGCCCGAGCCCGTTCACGACGACGTCACCTGGGTCTCCGGCTACGACATCAATCCGCTCGAGGTGCCGACCGCTGAGAAGGCGGCGCTTCTCGTCGACTGGACCCAGCGGCTCCGCACCGGCGACGCAGTGGCGCACGCCACCGCCTTCCTCCAGCAGGTGCAGGAGAACAAGTACTACGCAGACCTGTCCGGCACCCGCACCACCCAGCAACGCGTACGCCTCCAGCCCGGGTTCGAGGCCACCGGCGAGGACGACCAGAGCGGCATCTTCGACTCCATGGCCTCGGTCGCTCCCCCCGCCGGCCGCGGGTGGGAATACCTCACCGGTGCGCACTGGGACTGGGACGCCGAGATCGCCGAGGTGCCCGACCTGCTCGCAGAGAAGCTGAAGGCGCCCAGCGTCCGGGCAGGGACCTACGACCTGGTGGTGCACCCGTCCAACCTGTGGCTCACCATCCACGAGTCGATCGGCCACGCCACCGAGCTGGACCGCGCGCTCGGCTACGAGGCCAACTACGCCGGCACCTCCTTCGCGACCTACGACAAGCTGGGCACCCTGCAGTACGGCTCCGGTGTGATGAACGTGCGGGGTGACCGCACCCAGGAGCACGGCCTGGCCACGGTCGGCTTCGACGACGAGGGTGTGCAGACCCAGAGCTGGGACATCGTGCGCGACGGCGTGCTCGTGGGCTACCAGCTCGACCGCTCGATGGGGCACCTCAAGCCCGAGCTCAACGCGGGCCGCTCCAACGGCTGCGCCTACGCCGACTCCTCGGGTCACATCCCGATCCAGCGGATGGCCAACGTCTCGCTGATGCCGGGCACGGACGACCTGTCGACCGACGACCTCATCGGCCGCGTGGAGCGCGGCATCTACGTCGTGGGCGACAAGTCGTGGTCGATCGACATGCAGCGCTTCAACTTCCAGTTCACCGGCCAGCGGTTCTACGCGATCACCGACGGCCAGCTCGACGGCATGCTCCGCGACGTCGCCTACCAGGCGACCACCACCGACTTCTGGGGCTCCCTGGAGGCGGTCGGCGGGCCTGAGACCTGGGTGCTCGGCGGTGCGTTCAACTGCGGGAAGGCCCAGCCGGGCCAGGTCGCTGCGGTGAGCCACGGCTGCCCGACATCGCTGTTCCGCGGCGTCAACATCCTCAACACCCTCGACGAGGCGGGCCACTGATGACGATCTTCCTGCGCAGCACCACCGCCCAGCAGCTGGTCGAGCACGCACTCGCCGTGTCGAGCGCCGACGACTGCGTCGCGATCGTCCGCGACGTGACCAGCGCCAACCTGCGGTGGGCCAACAACACCCTCACCACCAACGGCGTGATGACCGAGGTCTCGGTGACCGTGGTCAGCTTCGCCGCCGTCGAGGGCGGCATCGCCACCGGTTCGGTGTCCGGCAGCGCCGCCACCACCGACCAGGTCGGCGTGCTCGTACGGGCGGCTGACGCGGCAGCGCGGGCCGGCGCGCCCGCCGAGGACGTCGGTGAGCTCATCGCCGACATGACGTCGCCCGACTGGGACGTCGCGCCCGAGACCACCGACATCGGCGTCTACGACTCCTTCGCACCCGCGCTGGGTGAGGCCTTCCGGCAGGCGAGCGCCGAGGACCGACTCCTCTACGGCTTCGTCAACCACGACGTGGCGACCACCTACCTGGGCTCCAGTCGTGGCCTGCGGCTACGTCACGCCCAGCCCACCGGCCACTACGCCTGCACCGGCAAGGACACCTCGCTGACCCGCAGTGCCTGGACCGGTGGCGCCACCCGCGACTTCCGCGACGTCGATGCCGCCGCCATGGCCGCGACGGTGGCCCAGCGCCTGGCGTGGGCCGAGCGCCGCGTCGACCTGACTGCCGGCCGCTACGACACCATCCTCCCTCCGTCCTCGGTGGCCGACCTGATGATCGACGCCTACTGGGGTGCGGGCGCGCGTGTCGCCCACGAGGGCGAGTCGGTCTACAGCCGACGCGGCGGCGGCACCCGCATCGGTGACAAGGTCGCGGGACCGGGCGTGAACCTGTTCTCCGATCCTGCCCATCCCGCCCTGGAGTGCGCGCCCTTCGTGACGGCCGGAGCCTCCGACAACACCGACTCCGTGTTCGACAACGGACTGCCGCTCGGGCGCACCGACTGGATCCGCGACGGCCTCCTCACCGGACTCCTCCAGACCCGGCACTCGGCTGCCATGACCGGCCAACCGGTCACACCGATGATCGACAACCTGGTCCTGGAGATCGGCGGCGGTGCAGGTTCGATGGAGGACCTGATCGCCGGCACGCAGCGCGGGCTGCTGCTGACCTGCCTGTGGTACATCCGTGAGGTCGACCCGCAGTCCATGTTGCTGACCGGCCTGACCCGCGACGGCGTCTACGTCATCGAGGACGGCGAGATCGTCGGAGCCGCCAACAACTTCCGGTGGAACGAGAGCCCGATCGACCTGCTCAACCGCTTCAGCGCCGCCACCGAGACGGTGCCGAGCTTCAGCCGCGAGTGGGGCGACGACTACTTCTCGCGCACCGCGACGCCGGCCCTGCGGGTCCCCGACTTCAACATGTCGAGCGTGTCGCAGGGCGTGTGAGCCGTGAGGGGGTGACGCAGCAGGTGGTCCGGTCAGGACAGTCGGAGGGGGTGCCCGCCCGGGATCGGCACGTCGGCGTCGTAGGGCGTGCGGGTGTAGACGAAGGTCGCACACTCGAGGTTGCGGATCGTGCCGTCGGCACGACGTACGACGTCCAGCCGCTCGCCCCGGTGATAGCCGAGCACGCCCAGCAGGACGCCGTCCACGAGCTCGAAGCGCTCCTTCAGCAGTCCCCCGCGCGCCATCAGGCGCAGCTCGAGGCCCTCGTTGTGCCAGCGCACGTCGTAGGCCGTGTTGCCCCAGAACCACACGCCGGGCACCCCCGACACCGGGTCGGGCAGCGCGATGGTCGGCCGCCAGGGCGGCGGTCGATCCACCGACGCGTCCGGGTCGCCCTCGATCAGTGAGATCGCCAGCTCCTGCGGGGCGACCCCCGTCGTGGCGTTGGCGAGCACCACCGCACCGACTCCGCTGACGGGGTCCACCTGCAGGGACGCCAGGAATCCGGGCATCGAGCCGTCGTGTCCGACCAGCCGGCCACCCCGGTGCGAGCAGAGCATCAGCCCGAGGCCGTAGCCCGGCTGCACCGGGCGGCCCATCTCGGCCAGCGTGTCCGGGGGGAGGACCTCGGGGCGTGCTCCTGCGAGCACCTGTCCCCACACCACCAGGTCGTGCAGCGTCGACCACAGCTGGCCTGCGGGCGCCATGGCGCCCGTGTCGGTCAGTGGCTCGTGGACGCGGATCCCGGTGAAGTGGTCCACGCTCCACCCGGGCTGTGCCCCGGGGCGCGGCAGGTAGGACGTGGAGCGCATGCCGAGAGGTTCGAGGAGCCGCTCGAGGACCAACCGGCGCCACGGCGAGCCGAACCGGCGGGCCGCGACCTCGCCCAGCAGGCCGAAGCCGAGGTTGGAGTAGTGGAACCACTCCCCCGGTCCAGCCACCCGCCCGGCACCGTCGTTGGTGGCTGTCAGGGCGGCGAAGTCACCGCCGTGGGAGCGCTCCCACCAGTCCCCGCGAGGCTCGCTCTGCATTCCCGACACGTGGGCGAGGGCGTCCCGGAGCGTCACCTCGGCGTAGCCGATGTCCCCCAGGTGGTCGCCCAGGGTGTCGGTGAGCTCCAGCAGGCCGGCGTCGCGCGCCTGCATCACCAGGACCGCGGTCAGCGTCTTGGTGATCGAACCGATGCGGTACTGCCCGTCCAGACCCGGCGCCGCTCCCGCACCACCCGCCCACACTGCTCCGTGGCGGTCGAGCACCGCGCCCACCACGGACGTCAGCCGACCTTCGGACTGCGCCACGTCGAGCAGTCGTTGGCGCGAGTCGCTCACTCGGCGAACGCCTCCGGGGGCGGACAGGCGCACACGAGGTTGCGGTCGCCGTAGGCCTGGTCGACCCGGGCCACCGGTGGCCAGTACTTGTCCGGGTCGATCCCGCGCGGGAAGACCGCCAGCTCGCGCGAGTAGGACCGGTCCCAGTCGCCGACGAGGGCGCGCGCGGTGTGCGGTGCATGCCGCAGCGGCGACTCCTCGGGCGACCACTCACCTGCCTCGACGCGGGTGATCTCGTCACGGATCGCGATCATCGCGTCGCAGAACCGGTCGATCTCGGCCAGGTCCTCGGACTCCGTCGGCTCCACCATGAGCGTCCCGGCCACCGGGAAGGACATCGTCGGCGCGTGGAAGCCGTAGTCCACCAGACGCTTGGCGACGTCGTCGACGCTCACGCCGCTCGCCTTCGTGATCCCCCGCAGGTCGAGGATCGCCTCGTGGGCGACGAGGTCTCCGTGGCCGCGGTAGAGCACCGGGAAGTGCCCCTCGAGGCGGTGCGCGATGTAGTTCGCGGACAGCACGGCCACCGCCGTCGCGCGGGTCAGACCCTCCGCGCCCATCATCCGGATGTAGGCCCACGTGATGGGCAGGATGCCCGCCGAGCCGTAGGGCGCTGCGCTGATCGGTCCGATGCCCAGGCGCTTGTCGGCCTCCGGGTGATGACCGTGCGAGGGCAGGTAGGGCGCCAGGTGGGCGCGTACGGCGACCGGTCCCACGCCCGGACCGCCACCACCGTGCGGGATGCAGAAGGTCTTGTGCAGGTTGAGGTGCGAGACGTCGCCACCGAACTCACCGGGGCGTGCATGACCCAGCAGCGCGTTGAGGTTGGCGCCGTCGACGTAGACCTGGCCACCGTGGTCGTGGACGATCTTGCACAGGTCGGAGATCGTGTCCTCGTAGGCCCCGTGGGTGGAGGGATAGGTGACCATGATCGCCGCGAGGGTCTCGGCGTGCTGGTCGCACGTGGCGAGCAGGTCGTCGAGGTCGATCGAGCCGTCGTCGGCGGCCTTGACGACCACGACCTTCATGCCGGCCATGACCGCGGAGGCGGCGTTGGTGCCATGCGCCGAGGACGGGATCAGGCAGATGTTGCGACCGGTGTCACCGTTGGCCAGGTGGTAGCCGCGGATCGCGAGCAGTCCGGCCAGCTCACCCTGCGAGCCGGCGTTGGGCTGCACGGAGACCTTGTCGTAGCCGGTGACCTCGGCCAGCCATCCCTCCACGTCGCCGACGAGCTCGCGATAGCCAGCGACGTCCTCCGCCGGTGCGAAGGGGTGCAGGTCGGCGAAGCCGGGCAGGCTGATCGGCTCCATCTCGGTGGTCGCGTTGAGCTTCATCGTGCACGAGCCGAGCGGGATCATCCCGCGGTCGAGGGCGTAGTCGCGCGAGGACAGCCGATGCAGGTAGCGCAACATCTGGGTCTCGCTGTGATGGGCGTTGAACACCTCGTGGGTGAGGAAGTCGGTGGTGCGGCGCAGCTCCCGGGGCAGCCCCGAGACCGCGTCGGCGTCATCCGACGACACGGCGAAGGCCCGCAGCACCTCGGTCACCGCCGCGGGGCTGGTGCGCTCGGAGGTGGAGAGCCCGACGTGATCCTCGTCGATGAGGCGCAGGTGCAGCCCCGCCGCGCGAGCGGCGGCGACGACGTCGTCGGCGCGACCGGGGACCGACACGGTCAAGGTGTCGAACCACGTCTCGTTGACGACCTCCACTCCCCCGGCGCGCAACGCGGACGCGATCCGGCTGGCGTGGTCGTGCGTGCGCTGCGCGATCCGGCGCAGACCGTCCGGGCCGTGGTAGACGGCGTACATCGACGCGACGACCGCGAGCAGCACCTGCGCGGTGCAGATGTTGGAGGTGGCCTTGTCGCGACGGATGTGCTGCTCGCGGGTCTGGAGTGCGAGGCGGTAGGCCCGGCGACCCTCGGCGTCGACGGAGACCCCGACGAGACGACCGGGCAGGTGTCGCTCGAGACCGGCCGAGACGGCCATGAAGCCTGCGTGCGGACCGCCGTAGAACAGGGGCACGCCGAAGCGCTGGGACGAACCGACCACGACGTCCGCCCCGAAGGTGCCGGGCGCCTCGATCAGGGTGAGCGAGAGGATGTCGGCCGCCACGACGGCCAGGGCGCCGCGCTCATGGGCTGCCTCGATCACCGGCCGCGGGTCGCGCACCGCGCCGGACGCGCCGGGGTACTGGACCAGTACGCCACTCAGCTCCCCGCCCGGGAGTCCCTCGCGGAGGTCAGCCAGGATCACCTCGATGCCCATGCCCTCGGCCCGGGTGCGGACCACCTCGATGGTCTGCGGGAGCGTGTCGACATCGACGACGAAGGGACCGGTGGCCCCGCGCTGCGCACGGCGTACGAGCGTCATCGCCTCCGCAGCCGCGGTGCCCTCGTCGAGCAGCGACGCGTTGGCGGTCGGCAGGCCCGTGAGGTCGGCCACCACGGTCTGGAAGTTGAGGAGCGCCTCGAGTCGGCCCTGCGAGATCTCGGGCTGGTAGGGGGTGTAGGCGGTGTACCAGGAGGGGTCCTCGAGGACGTTGCGCCGGATCACCGCAGGCGTGATGGTCGCGTGGTAGCCGAGTCCGATCATCGCCTCGGCCGGTCGGTTCATCGCCGCCAGGTCCCGTAGGGCGCGCGCGGTCGCCTCCTCGTCCAGGGGAGCGGGCAGGTCGAGGGCCGCAGCCATCCGGATGCCCCCGGGCACGGCTGAGGCCATGAGGGAGTCCAGGGACTCATGCCCGACGGCGCGCAGCATGTGGGCGATGTCGGCGTCATCGGGCCCGATGTGGCGAGCGACGAACTCACCGAGGGTCGAGGCGTCGCTGACGGGCGTGGCATCCGGCACGGTGGCTCCCTGAGGTCTCTTGCTGGACCTCCCCCTCTGTCGACCCGGTGGTCTTCAGAGTGCCAACCCATGCGGTCCGGGTGCCTGAGAGGTTCCGGGGAGGAATTGCCCCTTCGGCGCACCGCGCCCGGTCGAGGTCGACCGGCGTGGATGACTCTCCCGCATGGGATGTCAGCGAGCACCAGTCTAGCGACCGCACCCGAGAAGCCACGAGGCCACGAGGCCGCCCGGCTTCCCGGACGGCCTGGTCGGAGGATCACAGGGCGGAGGTGCCCCGGCGCTCAGCCGGTGTGGCGAGCGGCGCGGCGGGCCGCGAGCTCGTCGCCTGCGACCGTCGAGCCGGGCTCCTCGGAGGTGCGCTCACTGGGCAACTGGGCGAGGGTGCCCTCGATCTCGCGCCAGACGCCGCCGATCGCGATGCCGAAGACGCCCTGACCACCCTGGAGCAGATCGATGACCTCGTCGTTGCTGGTGCACTCGTAGACCGACGCACCGTCGCTCATCAGCGTCACGCGGGTCAGGTCATCGGTGCCGCGCTCGCGCAGGTGAGCCGTGGCGGTGCGGATCTGCTGCAGTGAGATGCCCGCGTCGAGCAGCCTCTTCACGACCTTGAGGATCAGGATGTCGCGAAAGGAGTAGAGGCGCTGCGAGCCGGAACCTGCGGCTCCGCGCACACTCGGCTCGACGAGTCCGGTACGGGCCCAGTAGTCGAGCTGGCGGTAGGTGATGCCGGCCGCGTTGCAGGCGGTCGGCCCGCGGTAGCCGGTGTCGCTGGGCAGCGGAGAGACGTCGTCCGCGAAGAGAAGACCCTGCTCCTCGGCGAGGTCGGCCGCTGCCTTGGCAGTAGCAGCGTCGGTGCCCAGCTCATTCTCGTTACCAGTCACAGCAGACCCTCCAGGTCAGTTTCTCCGCTACGCGATGACTCCCGGGGGAAGGACCCGCGCGGTGCCGGTGACCGGACAACCACAACGGTGGAGTTACAACGAAGACACTTCAAGGTAAGCCCGAGAGTTCGGCTTGTCCATCCACCGGTCGGCGTGTCGTCACCCTCAACCTCAGGTTGAGGGTCAGAGTTACTCCTGGGACGTGGGGGACTCGAAGTCGTCGGGAGAGACATGGTCGAGGAACTCCCGGAACCGCTCCACCTCGTCCTCCTGCTCGGCGGGAACTGCCAGCCCGGCCTCGTCGAGGACGGCCTCGGCGCACACGATGCGGCTCCCGGTGCGCAGCGCCAGGGCGATCGAGTCCGACGGCCGTGCGCCCACCTCGGCGCCGCCGTCGAAGACGAGCTGGGCGAAGAACACACCGTCCTGCATGTCGACGATGCGCACCTCGTCCAGGCGCTGACCGGTGGCCTCGAGCACGTCCTTCATCAGGTCGTGCGTCAACGGCCGCGGCGGTGTCACCCCCTGCTGGGCGAAGGCGATGGCCGTCGCCTCGACGGCCCCGATCCAGATGGGGAGGTATCGCTCCCCCGTGATCTCGCGCAGGAGCACGATCGGCTGGTTGGAGGGCATCTCGACGCGGACTCCCACGACGTCCATTTCGCGCATGTCCACAACCCTACTCAGGTGCTCCAGACCAGCTCAGCCGCGGTCGAGGCCCACCTTGACCAGGGTGGCGTGCAGACGCACCGAGAGGGCGGCGATCTCGGACACCGCGTCCGCTGCGCGGCCGCGGGCCGCGGCGTCGCGGCCGTGCGCCAGAGGCGCGACGACCTGCTGGACGAGACCGACCTCGCGGTCGGCTGCGGTCTTGAAGGCACGCAGGTGGCGTGGCTCGAAGCCGAAGTCGGCCAGCTCGCGCGCCGTCTGGGCGACCACGAGTGCATCGCTGTCGAAGTGGGCGGTGCCGGTGCGCGAGCTGATCAGACCGTACTGCTCGAGCTGCGAGAGCAGCTCCTCGGAGATGCCGGCGACCTTGAGGAGCTCGCGCCGCGACAGGCGCAGCTCGCCCTGGCGGCGAAACGACTCCGGGCTGGGCAGCCCGTCGGCCGAGAGGGCCACCCGCGGCACGGTCGGCACCACGGACTCGATCGCGGGGGGCTCGAGTCCGCGGTCGATCGCGTCGAGGTGGTCGCCGATGACCTTCAGGGGCAGGTAGTGGTCGCGTTGCATGAGCAGGACGTAGCGCAGCCGCGAGACGTCGTCACCGGAGAACTTGCGATAGCCCGCAGCAGTCCGTTCGGGCTTGACCAGCCCCTGGTCCTCCAGGAACCGGATCTTGGGGATGGTGACGCCGGGGAAGTCCGGACGGAGCTGGTCGAGCACCTGCCCGATGTTGTAGCGGGCGCCGCGACTCGATGCCGAGGGCGTCGAGGCACTCACAGGTCAGCTGCTCGGGTGCGCGGAGAAGAACACCAGCCGGTACTTGCCGATCTGCACCTCGTCGGCATCGTTGAGCTCCACTGAGTCGATGCGGTCGCGATTGACGTACGTGCCGTTGAGGCTGCCCACGTCGCTGACGGTGTAGCCGGAACCGGAGCGCCGGAACTCCGCGTGACGACGCGACACCGTGACGTCGTCGAGGAAGATCTCACTGTCGGGGTGGCGACCGGCGCCCACCATGTCGGTGTCGAGGAGGAACCGGCTGCCGGCACTGGGCCCCCGCTGGACCACCAGCAGGGCGTGGCCATCGGGCAGCGCATCGACCGCGGCAGCGTCGACCGCGCTGAGCTGGCGGTCGGAGGACTCGCGGGCGTCGGGGACGCCGAAGGTGATGGTGGCGGTGGACTCGACCTGGCCCGGCTGCCCCGCGGCGGCCCCGACCGAGGTGGCGGCGGGGTCGTCCCCGACGTTCAGCCTCGTGCCGCACTGGGCACAGAAGCGGGCATCGTCCGGGTTCTGCTTGCCGCAGGCGGTGCAGAAGGGCATGGGAAACTCCTCGACGGATGACGCACAACCCTCAGCCGAGGGTTGAGGTTGACGGTTGTTCCGAATCTATCAGCCCCGCGGTGGGGCCTGCCCCGACCGCTCAGCCGTCGAGCGTGGCCCGGTAGGCGGCGGCGTCCATCAGTCCGGCTGCCGGGCTCGGGTCCGAGACGCTGACCTCGAACAGCCAGCCGGCCTCGTAGGGGTCGCTGTTGACCAGCTCGGGCGTCTGGTCGAGTGCGGGGTTGATCGCCACGACCTCGCCGGTCACCGGTGCGTAGATGTCGCTGACCGACTTCGTCGACTCCAGCTCCCCGCACGTGTCACCGGCCGTCACGGAGTCGCCGACCTGCGGGAGGGAGACGTAGACGATGTCGCCGAGCGCGTCCTGCGCGAAGTCGGTGATGCCGACCCGGACCGATCCCTCGGCATCGCCGGGGGTGCGCACCCACTCGTGCTCGCTGGTGTACTGCAGGTTCTCCGGATACACGTCGGACTCCTCGTGCTGTGGTGGGTGCTGGCTCGTTGCTGTGCAGGTGCTGTCGGGTTGCCGGGCAGGTTACTGGCCCGTCGCGGTCTCCGCATACTCAGGTCGCGCCCCGTCGCGCACGCTGGTCACCTCGACGGACTCCAGGTCCTTGATCGTCACCGTCGCGCCGTCGAGACCCTGCAGGGTCTCGAGGGGTCCGGTGGAGAAGGTGAGGGCCGCCCGCAGGATGTAGGGGTCGCCGATCACCTCCAGGACGTAAGGGGACTCCAGCAGCTGGTCGTCGAGCTCGATCCCGCCGACGGCGTCCTCGAAGGAGCTGTCGGCCCCCAACCGGATCGAGTCGTTGAGCTCCATCGCCTCCGCACCGGCGGTACGCAGCTCCTGGACGGTGTCGAGCAGTGAACCGACACTCACCCGGCTCGTGGTCTCGGTGATCGTGACGCGCAGTCCCGGCCCCGAGACCGGCACCAGCCCGGCGATGATGTTCAGGCTGCGCACCCGCTTCTCGGCCTCGTCGAGCGCCGCCGCGCGGGCGCTGTCCTCGTCCTGGAGGTCGTCGCGACGCGTCTCGAGGCGCTCGACCTCGCGCCGGGCGCGCTCCGCGGTGCCGGTCAGGCCGTTGAGCACCTGGATCAGGTCGCTCTCGCGCACGCCGGCGTAGGTGTCGTTGGCTGCGGTGTCGCGCACCTGCACGACGAAGGCGAAGCCGAGCACCGCCAGCAGCACCGCGACCACAGCCTGCCTGCGCGAGGGCCGCGAGAACGCCTCGCGGAGCCGGTCGCGACCCGGATCCGGGTCCTGCGGGGAGTCCGTAGTGGAGTCCGGAGAGGGGTGCGGAGTGGGGTCCGGAGTGGGATCAGGCATGAAAGACGTGCCTCCGGATCGCCGCAGCGTTGGAGAAGATCCGGATGCCGAGCACCACGACCACTCCCGTGGTGAGCTGGGCGCCGACCCCGAGCTGGTCGCCGAGGTAGACGATCGCTGCGGCGATGACGACGTTGCTGACGAAGGAGACCACGAAGACCTTGTCGTCGAAGATCCCGTCGAGGTAGGCACGCAGTCCTCCGAAGACGGCGTCGAGCGCTGCCACCACCGCGATGGGGAGGTAGTTCTGCAGGCTCAACGGCACGTCGGGGGCGAGGACGAGACCGGCGATGATGCCGACGAGGAGGCCCAGGGCCGCGATCACGGTGCGCTCCCCTCTCCTTCGGTGCCGCCTGCGGGGTCGGCGTTGAGCTCGATCACATCACGCAGCGCCCGCTCGGGCGCAGCAGGGAGCCGGATGTCGTCGAGATTGTCGGCGCTGTAGAGGAACCCGAAGAAGTTGACCAGGCCGAACCACTCCTGCCCCTGGCTCGTCTGGAGCAGGCGCGCCTGCAGGGTCCGCGGATCGCCGATCGCCTCGACGACGTAGGGGGTGTTGACCGGTCGCCCGTTGACGTGGATCGCCCGGCTGGTGTTGCGGATGCCACCGAGGACGTGCAGCCGCTGGTCGTTGACGGCGATCGCCTCCGCACCCGCCTCCCAGAGCCCGTCGACGAGGAAGGCCAGGTCCTCGTCGCGGATCTCGTCGTTGACGTCGACGCCGTCCGGGTTGTCGACCGTGATCCGCACACCGGGGCCGCGCACCGGGGCGTAGCCGGTGCTGAGCTCGGCGCGGCGGACCCGGCCGACGATGTCGTCGAGACGCCCCTGCAGCACGGTGCTGTTGCTCGCCAGCGCCTGGTTGGCGTCCGAGAGCTGGGCCACCTGCCCCTGCAGCTCGCGGAGGTCGTCGCGCCGCGATTGGATCTGCTCGACCAGCGCGGCACGGCCCAGCTCGTCGACCTCGGCTCCCCGATCGGTCTGTACTGTCACGACCGCGGCCATCAGCCCGAGGGCTGCGATCAGCAGCACGCTGGCCCAGTGCGGGCGGGTGAGTGGGGTGCGGGTCTGGCCTGCGGCCGCGCGCTGACGGGCGACGTGCGCGTAGTCCTCGTCCATCGAGCGGGTCGTGATGAGCGTCAGGAGCGGGGTGGTCACGTGCTCGGGAAGCTCGCGCCTGGGGTCGGCCGCTTGGTTGTCAGCGTGGGTCTCAGTGTGGGTGTCGGTCACGGGTCTCAGCCACGGTCCGTCGCCGGCGACGTACGCCGTGGGGTGTCGCGCAGCAGGGTGCGCACCTGCCAGGCGTAGAGGACTCCGGCCCACCAGTAGAGGCCGATCCCCCACCACGCGAAGGCCCAGCCGAAGTTGCGGGCCAGGGTGGCGACCGTGCCGGTGCCCTCGCCGAGCAGGATCAGCGGGAACGCGTAGAGCAGGTTGAAGGTGGCGGCCTTGCCGAGGAAGTGGACGGGCAGTGCGGAGAATCCTCGCGTGCGCAGGATCGGCACCAGGCCCCACAGCAGCAGGTCGCGCAACGGCAGCGCCAGGGCCACCCACCACGGGATGATGTCGCGCAGGGAGAGGCCGATCACGACCGCGAGGATGTAGAGGCGGTCGGCCACCGGGTCGAGGATCTCTCCGAGCCGGGAGAACTGGTCGAGTCGGCGGGCGAGCCAGCCGTCGAGGTAGTCGGTGAACCCGGCCACCATCAGCACGACGAGGGCGGCCGCGTCGGCCTCCGGGCCCAGCACGAGCCACAGGAACAGCGGCACGCCGGCGAGCCGCACCACGCTGACGATGTTGGGCACGGTCCAGATGCGGGACGCCTCGTCGGACACGCTCAGACCCTATCGAGGCTCACGGCGCATCCACGGTGGACACGTCGTGGTGCGCTGCGTCGCGGATCTCGCCGACGAGCTCCTCGAGGACGTCCTCCAGCGTGACGAGCCCGATGACGGCCCCGTCGCGTCGGACCACGCGAGCCATGTGCGCACCCTTGGCCTGGAGGCTCTCCAGTGCGTCGTGCAGCAGGTCGTCCGGGTGGACCGAGGCGAACGGGCGGATCCACTTGTCCTCGATGACCCGCGAGCGCCTGTCGTCGTCGGTCTCGAGCGCGTCCTTGATGTGCAGGTAGCCCAGGAGCGTGCCGTCGGCGGCAGCGACGGGGAACCGGCTGAACCCGGTCGCCGCGCACAGCGCCTCCACGTCGGCCACGGTGGAGCCCGGCTTGACCGTGGCCAGAGTGTCGGGCGGCATCACGATCGAGCCGACGGCCTTCTCGGTGAAACCGAGTGCGCCGGCGAGCCGGTCATACTCCTCGGCCTCGATCAGGCCCTCACCGCGCGACTCCTCGACCAGGGCGGCCACCTCCTCGCGGGTGAAGCTCGAGTGGACCTCGTCCTTGGGCTCGATCCTCATCAGGCGCAGGACGCCGTTGGCCGCCAGGTTCATGCCGGCGATCACGGGCCGAAGCACCGTGACGATGACCATCATCGGCGGGCTCAGCACCATCGCGGCGCGGTCGGCACCGGCGAGCGCGATGTTCTTGGGCACCATCTCGCCGAGCACCACGTGGAGGTAGACCACGATCGACATCGCCACGACGAACGACACGGGGTGGAGCAGGTTGTCGGGCAGCTGGGCCCGGTGGAACAACGGCTCGATGAGGTGCGCGACGGCCGGCTCCCCGATGGCGCCGAGTCCGAGCGAGCACACGGTGATGCCCAGCTGGGCCCCCGCCATCACCAGCGAGATGTTCTCCATCGCCCGCAGGGTCGTGCGGGCGGCGCGCGATCCCTCCTGCGCGCGGGGCTCGATCTGGCTGCGGCGGGCGGCGAGGAGGGCGAACTCCGCTCCCACGAAGAAGGCGTTGAGGGCCAGCAGCACGACGGCCAGGCCCACGCCGAAGAGGTCGCTGTTCATCGCTCCGCCCCCGTCGCCGCAGGCTCGGGGTCAGGAGACACGACCCGCAGGTCCAGTCGATCGATGCGCAGGCCGTCCATCCGCTCCACGGTCAGCGTCACCAACCGCTCACGCGGCTCGTGGGGATCCGAGCGGTCGGGCACCGGGACCTCGATCCGGTCACCGGGCTCCGGGATCTTGCCGAGCTCCCGCACGACCAGCCCGGCCACCGTGTCGTAGTCCTCGCCCTCGGGCAGCTCGACGTCGGTGGCGTCCTCGACCTCGTCGGGCCGCAGCAGTCCCGACAGCGTCCAGCTGCCGTCTCGACGGAGACGGATCCGGGCGCCGAGGCGGTCGTGCTCGTCGGAGATGTCGCCGACGATCTCCTCCACCACGTCCTCGAGCGTGACGATGCCCGCATGACCGCCGTACTCGTCGAGGACGATGGCCATCTGGAAGCCGTCCTGCCGCAGCAGCGACAGGAGCGGGTCGAGCCGCAGGCTGTCGGGGACGACGACGGGCCGCACCATGACGTGCCGGATGCGGGTGGTCGCGCGCTCGCGGACGGGCACGGCGACGGCGTGCTTGACGTGCACGGTGCCGACGACGTTGTCCTCGGTGTCGAGGACGGGGAAGCGCGAGTGGCCGGTCTGCCGGGCCAGGTCGATCACCGAGGAGACGCGGTCGCCGTCCTCGACCGTCGTGGTGCGGACCCGGGGCGTCATGATCTCTCCCGCGGTGCGCGAACCGAACTCCACCGAGCGCTCCATCAGCTCGGCGGTGTCGGCGTCGAGGGTGCCTTGGTCGGCCGAGCGCTGCACGAGCGAAGCCAGCTCCCGCGAGCTGCGGGCCGATCGCAGCTCCTCCTGCGGTTCGATGCCCAGCCGCCGCACGATCAGGTTGGCGGAGCCGTTGAGGGCCCGGATCGGGCCGCGACTCAGCGCCGTGAAGCCACGCATGAAGCCCTGCGTGGTCCGAGCGGTCTCCAGCGGGCGTGCGATGGCGATGTTCTTGGGCACCATCTCCCCGAAGATCATCGTCACGACCGTGCCGATCGCCAGGCCCAGACCGAGCGACAGCGGCGTGACCACAGCCTCGGGCAGTCCGGCAGCCGAGAGCGGTCCGTCGAGGAGGTCCGAGATAGCCGGCTCTGCGAGGAAGCCGATGGCCAGGTTGGTGACGGTGATCCCGACCTGGGCGCCGGAGAGCTGGGTCGACAGCGAGCGCAGCGCCAGCTGTACGCCGCGCGCACCCTCGTCGCCCTCGGCGGCCGCGCGCTCCACGCTGGGACGGTCCACGGTCACGAAGGAGAACTCGGCCGCGACGAACAGTCCGCAGGCGGCGACGAGGGCCAGCGAGACGAGCAACAAGATCAGGGGGGTCACGACGCGCACCCGGTGCTCGGTGCGGTCGTGCTGGGACTGTGACTGTCGTCCATGGTCGGCGCGGCGGTTCCTTGTCTCGGCGTCGGCGAATCCTCAGACTACCGGTCGCATCCGGCTTGACCACACTCGTCGGATCGCCACCGACAGCTACGTCGCCACGGCCATCGAGGACCGCACCAACCGCACGGCCTCGACCCCGACGAGCTGGTTGCGCAGGCTGGACCTGCAACCGGGTGTTCGGCAGCCTGCCCGAGCCCTCGTCCTGACCCCTGTGAGCTCGCTTTCGATCTGGCGTCACGCTCGTTCCACGAATTACACGATTGTTATTCATTCGTCAGCGTGTCGCGCTTGACATTTGTCTTCTAGCATCGTCCATCGTGCCCCAACAGTCCCAAGAGTCACACCCGCCGCAGCGCCGTCACGTCCCGCCGACGGGGGTCAGCGTCGCCGTCCGCGGCGTACGTCGGACCGTCGGTCTGCTGGGCACGGTCCTGGTCGCCCTTGCGCTCGCACTTCCCTCCACGACGAGCAGGCTCACGCTCGTGTCGTCCACCACCCTCTGCACGGGGTACGCCGGGTGTCAGGCGGCCGGCTACTCGCACGCGGGCTACCGCCAGGCGTCGTCGACGATGTACTGGCGGATGTTCACCGGACACAACTGCACCAACTACGTCGCCTACCGGCTCATCCAGAACGGCATGCCGGACGTGCGACCCTGGGAGGGCAGCGGCAACGCGTCCAACTGGGGTGTCGAGATGGCGGGGCTGACCGACCAGGTCCCCCGGGTCGGCGCCATCGCCTGGTATCCCGCCAATCTCTCACCTGCCGGGTCCTCCGGGCACGTCGCCTACGTGGAGCAGGTGATCTCCGACACCGAGATCGTCGTCTCGGAGGACTACTGGGGTGGTGACTTCCACTGGCGTCACATCACCCGGACCGGCTCCGGCTGGCCCGCCGGGTTCATTCACTTCAACGACCTCACCATCGAGCCCACCACGGCGCCCACCCTCACTGGCACAGCGGCAGTGGGCGTCCCCCTCACGGTGGCCGCAGGCGCCTGGACGCCGGCTCCGACGACCGTCGCCGTCCGCTGGCTTGCTGACGGCGCCGCCATCCCCGGCGCCACGACGGCGAGCTATGTGCCCACGCCCGACGTCAAGGGGATGACCCTGACCGCCGAGGTGACGGCTGCACGCACGGACTACTCGCCGAACGTCACGGCACTCACGACGGCTCCGGTGGCTCCTGGAACTCTGCAGGTGACCGCCCCACCGATGATCCAGGGCGCCCTGGAAGTGGGTCAGACGTTGAGCGTGACCACTGCCACGTGGTCACCGCAACCCACGAAGACCTCCATCCAGTGGTACGCCGACGGCGCTCCCCTGTCGGAAGCAACCGGGACGACCCTCACGCTCACCCGACAGCAGATCGACAAGAAGATCAGCGTCCGCGTCACCGGTAGCGCCAAGGCCTACCTGAAGTCGAGGGCGACGGTCGCCGAGACCGCACCGGTGCTCGCCAAGGCCGTGAGGATCACCACGCCGGCCGTCGTCAAGGGCCGACCCGAGGTCGCGGCCGTGCTGACCGCACGCGCGGGTGTTGCCCGGCCCACCGACGCGACGGCGACCTACGCGTGGCTCCGCGACGGAAAGGCCATCCCGAAGGCGACCAATCGCAGGTACAGCGTCCGGCCGAGCGACATCGGCCGCACCCTCGCCGTGCAGGTGACGATGAGTCGCCCGCAGTTCCGGTCCGTCACGGAGACCGTCGCGGTCGCGAGGACGGTGACCTCGGTCCCGAGCGTCCGGGTTCGCCCGGAGTCCAAGCGCCGACGCGTCACGGTGGACGTCCGCGTGCGGGCCCGTGGCGTCTCGGCCCCGGACGGTGCCATCACGGTCCGCGTCGGCGGCCGCACCGTCGAGGGCCAGGTCGTTCGTGGTCGGGCGCGCCTCGTCCTGCGCGACCTCACCCCCGGCTCCAAGCCGATCGTCGTGCGCTACGCGGGGAACGCGCTCGTGCAGGCGTCCGTGTCGCGCTCACGCATCAGGGTCCTGCCCCACCGCCGGTAGGGAGCCCTGCCCGCCTGCACCCCGGTGACCAACCAGGGGTCAGGCAGGCGTGCGCAGCAGATGGCCGGAGAACACTCCGCGCCCCGTCCGCACCGCGACCGTCGCCCAGGCGGCGACCAGACCGCTGTAGCCCACGACTGCGGCGACGACCAGGAACTGCGCCCCCGTGGCGGCGGCCAGACCCGAGGTCCCCGTGACCACGGTGCCGACCGGGAAGGTGAAGGACCACCAGGTCAGCGAGAACGGCATCCCGCTGCGGACCGTGCGGATCGTGACGGCGCCCGCGAGTGCGAGCCAGAGCATGGCGAACCCCCACACGGGCGCCCCGTAGACGAGACCCATCGCCTCGAACGCGCTGCCGTACGGCGCGGGGTAGACGCCCGATGCGGTCGCCCCCAGCGTGTGGGCGGCAGTGATCGACTGGCCTAGTGGACCCAGCACGATCCACAGCGTCGGCACGGCGGCGGAGGTGCCGACCTCGTGGTGCACCAGCCGGCTCCAGAGCATCGTGATCACGACCAGGCTCGCCACGATGCTCAGTCCGAACATCATCGTGCAGGCGAGCTGCATCGACAGCTGCCACTGACCGACGGGCAGGTGTGGCAGCAGCAGCGGGCCGGTGGCTGCACTGACCATCGGCGGGACGATCGGCATCAGCCAGCCACCGAAGGCCGCGTCCGGCCGCACGTCGTGACGGGTGAAGGCCCGATAGGGCACGGCCACCGCGGTCCCGAGACCGAGCAGGGTGCCGGCGGTCCACAGCACGGAGTCGATGCCGACAGCGGCGCCCTGGCCGATCAGGGGCTGACCCACCAGCAGTGCGCCGGCTCCGACGGTCATCAGTGCCATCGCCGGAGCGCCGTAGAAGTGCGACATCGACGGGTCGTCGAGATGAGCGCGGGCGGCTCGGGGATGGTGCGTCCAGTGCAGCATCGTGGCGGTGCCGACGACGGAGGAGCAGGACCACGGCGAGCACCCACACGGTGCGAGCGAAGACCAGCAGGCCAGGTACGTCGATGGGCAGCGTCGCGGCCGCGTTCGCCACGATGCCGGTGCCCATCACGCAGGCGAACCAGTTCGGGACCGATGAGGCCCAACGCAGGCTGACCCTCGAGAGCAGCGAGGAAACGCCGACGACGCACCGGGGGGTGGTCGATGTCGGAGCGGGTGAGAAGGGTGCTCATGGCATCAGTCTGGGAGCGCCCGAGTGGGATCGGTAGCCTGCCGCTGCCTGTGCATCCACAACCTCGACCTGTGACTTCCCTACGATGGTCGAGTGCCCTCCCACCTCCCCGACCTCGACGGACTGCGGCTGCTCGTCGGCATCTCCCGGCATGGCAGCATCGGTGCCACGGCCCGTGCCAGTGGCGTCAGCCAACAGGCGGCGTCCGAACGCCTGCGTTCGATGGAGGCCCAGACCGGACTGACCCTGGTGCGGCGCGGCGCTCGCGGATCGCAGCTCACCGAGGCCGGGGTGGTGGTCGCGGAGTGGGCCGCACGGCTCCTCGACATCGCCGACGAGATCGACACCGCGATCGAGGGCCTGCGCGGTGACCGCGGCCGCGAGCTCGTGGTCTGGGCGAGCATGACCATCGCCGAGAGCCTCATCCCGCGCTGGCTGGTGCGGCTGCGACAGCAGCAGGAGGGCAACAACCACCGACCGACGGCGGTGAGCCTCCGAGCCGCCAACAGCCACCACGTGGTCGAGGCGGTGCGAGCGGGAACCGCCCACCTCGGTTTCGTCGAGGGCGTCGAGGCACCGGCGGGGGTGCGATCCCTCACCGTCGCCCACGACGAGCTCGTGCTGGTGGCTGCTGCCGGTACGCCGCTCGGCCGCCGGCGTACCGCCCTGACGCCCGGGCAGGTGGCCGAGCTCGCCCTCACCAGCCGCGAGCAGGGCTCCGGCACCCGGGAGGTCCTCGACCTCGCGCTCGCCACACACGGGCTGACGGCCGGGGACCCTGCCGTCGAGCTCACGACCGCGACAGCGATCCGTGAGGCCGTCATCGCGGGCAGCGCGCCTGCCTTCCTCAGCCGTCGCGTGGTGGCCCGTGACGTCATCGCCGGGAGCCTGAGTGTCGTCGACGTGCAGGGCCTCGACCTGCGCCGCCACTTCCGAGCCGTCTGGATCGGCACGAAGCACCCGCCCGCCGGGCCCGTACGCGACCTGGTGGCGATCGCCGGGGCCACGGGTGAGTGACCGCGCGGGCCTTCGCGCGCGTCGACCTGCAGAGTGGGGTGTCATGAGGAACTGGTTGGCGGACACGCTTCCGGATCGCCGGGCTCTTCGGGTGTGCGTGATCCTCCTGCTGTCGACATCGTTGGCGTTCGGCGTGTCCACGATCCCGGGCGTGCGTGCCTCACCCGGCTTCAGCATTCCGCTGGACGGCTGGCTCCAGGGCAGCGCGTACGCGCTGGCTGGGTTGGTCGCGATACTCGCCGCACGAGCCGAGCCTGACTCGAGCAAGGTGAGCGACGCGATCGCAGCAGCGGTCGTCCTCCGGGGGCTCGCTTTCGTCGTACTCCTGGCGTGGATCCGTCACCTGGACCCCGTGCCGTACCCGTCGGTCGCTGACGCTCTGTGTCTGAGCAGCAGCGTTGCCCTGCTGCTGGGCCTCGGGGTGGTCCTGCGGATCCAAGCCCGTCGACTTCCGCTGCCTCTGGCGCTCGACGCCGTCGTCGGCGCCCTGGCCGTGACGAGTGTGATCCTGGCGCTGGTCTACGACTCGCTCGTTGCCGGCGCCGGATCCGACGCGCCCGCCAACGTCATCGTCGTCAACCTCGCCTATCCGCTGATCGACGTCGGGATGCTTGTCCTCGTGGCCGGACTGCTGCCGGCCGTGGGGTGGCGTCCCACGCCTCGCCTCGCGGTGCTGTGCGCAGGGGTGGTCGGCTACGCAGTTGTCGATGCTGTGTACCTCTTCCAGCTGGCCGCGGGCACCTTCCGTCCCGGGACTCTCCTGCAGTGCCTGTCGCTGGTGGCGACCGTCGCCATGGCCCTCTCGGCAAGGGCGCCCGCAGACTTCGTGGGTAGGCAGGCGAAACCCGTGCCGGGACTGGTGGTCCCGTTCGGCTTCGCACTGCTGTGCTTCGCGGTGCTCATCGTCGATCCCGCCACGTCACTCCCACTCGCGAGCACGCTGCTGGCGTGCGCCGCGCTGTTGGTCGCGAGCGTCCGGACCTTTGTCACCATGAGTGCCGAGAGGCACCTGTCCGCAGCAGAGATCAGTGCTCAGGAGCTGGAGCTCCAGCGCCTGCGTGCACTGGTCGACGGATCCAGCGACTTCGTCGCCGTCGCCGGGCTCGACGAAGGAGTGCTCTACATCAACCCCGCCGGTCGACGCATGGTGGGCCTGGACCCGTCGGTCGACGTCACCGGGATGACACTGGCTGACCTTCTCACCGAGGACGGAGTGGCGTCGTCAGAGACGATCGAGCGGCCAGCCGTCATCGCGCACGGTCACTGGGAGGGTGAGTCGACGTTGCGAGACCTTCGTGGTGGGCCTCCGCGACCGGTCGCGATCTCGCGGTTCCAGGTGAGGCATCCGCTGAGCGGCGAGCCCTGGTTGGTGGCCACCATCAACCGTGACATCTCAGAGCGTCTCGCCGCTGAGCGCACCCGGCAGGCGCTGATGCAGGACGTGGCGCAGGCGCAGGAGCACGAGCGCGCACGCATCGCGGACGACGTCCACGATGACTCGGTCCAGTCCATGGCGGCCGTGGGGCTGCGGCTGCACCTGCTGCGCAAGAAGCTGTCCCACCGGGCACCGGATGTGCTGCCCGTCGTCGACGCACTGCTGGAGACGGTCGAGGGTGCCAGCGAACGCCTGCGGCACCTGCTCTTCGACCTCGAGTCGCCAGCGGAGCGATCAGACCTGGCCTCGGCCCTGGTCGAGGCAGCGGCATACATCTTCGAGGACGCCCTCACCTGCGAGGTCAGGGCTGATGTCGGGGTCGCGGTCGACGTGCCGGAGGCCACCCGGGTGGTCGCCTACCGGATCGCGAAGGAGGCGATGACCAACGCGCGCAAGCATGCCGCCGCGGACAAGGTCGTCGTCGGGTTGCGCATGAGCGGGGACGGGCTCGAGGTCACCGTCAGTGACGACGGAGGCGGTATCGCGCAGCCCCTGCCTGTCCAGCAGCCCGGCCACCTGGGCATGAGGGCCATGCACGACCGAGCGACCCTGGCCGGAGGGTGGCTGCGGGTGGAACCCGGACACACCGGCGGCACGCTGGTGACGTTCTGGCTACCGACCGCGCCGACCCTCTCGACTCGTTGACCTCGGGGCAGGCCGTGACGATGGGCCGACGGGAGGACGTCGCCTCACCGATCCGGCAGGAGCCCCTCGCGCAACGCGATCGACAGCGCCTCCAGCTTCGAGCGTGCACCCAGCTTGGTGGAGAGGTTCGCGACGTGGCTCCGTACGGTGTGGACGCTCAGGTAGAGCTCTTGCGCGATCGCAGCGTTCGTCATGCCCACGGAGACCAACGCCAACACCTCGCGCTCACGCTCCGTCAGGGTGGTGCGTGTCGAGCGGTGGTGGTGGCTCAGCTTCGGCAGCAGCCTGGAGAGCATCTCCGGTGAGATGACGGCCTCGCCGGCGGCGGCCATCCGCACGGCGGAGGTCAGCTCCACCAGGGAGCGCGTCTTGGACAGGAATCCCGAGGCACCCGCCTCGATAGCCGTGACCATCAGGTGCTCCGCGTCGCTCGCGGTCAGGATGATCACTGCCATCGACGGGCGCTGCTCCTTCAACCGCGCCACGGCCTCGACCCCCTTGCCGTCGGGCAGGCGGTGGTCGAGGAGCAGCACGTCTGGTGCAGACGTTGCGACCATCGCGTACGTGCGCTCGAGCGTGCCGGCTATGCCCACCACCGCGATGTCAGCCTCGTTCTCCAGAGCCTGAGCAAGGCTCGTGGCCATCACCTGATGGTCATCGACGATCAGCACGCGGACGGAGTCTGCCTGGTTCACATGACTCCCGAGTCCGAGGCCGGATGACGCCCTTCTCACGCGAATGTACTAGACGGATGGGTGCCCATGGCGGATCCGCTCCCTCGGCATCTCCGCAACCATGGAAGCTCGAGAACCAGGCGAAAGGGCGAGGATGCCATCCATCCGGGTAGTGATCGCGGACGACGACACCGCGATCCGGTCCGCGCTGTCCGACACGCTGCAGAACGACCCCCGCTTCGACGTGGTCGCCGCCGTGGAGAACGGTTGCTCGCTGGCCGAGCTGGTGACGACGACGAAGGCTCATGTCGCACTGGTCGACGTCCGCATGCCTGCGGGTGGGAAGGATGCGCTGCGGGCCCTGCGAGCGACCCCTCACGTGGTCGCCATCATGATCTCCGCGCGCACCGACGCCACGACCGTGACGGAGCTCCTCCGGGAGGGCGCGGTGGGCTACTTCGCAAAAGGCCGGCTCGACTCGACGTTTCCGGACCTGGTTGCGCGATGCGTCGCGGGCGAAGTCGTCCTGGCGGTGCCGAGTGGAGCCGAATCGATGAGGAGACTGTCCAGTGGCACGTAGCGGCAGGCACGGCGAGTGCGTCACCACGGCGCACGCTCAGCCAGGAGACCCCCAGCGCGCCCCAGCACGACGGGGGCGACATTCATGACGAGTCGTCACGGCGCTGCCCACGCGGTGCGCGCGTTCACCTTCACCGACATCGACGACCGGATCTCAGCGCCTCGACGCCTCGAGAGGCTGCGGGACACCGGTCTGATGTCGGCCCGCGCCCTGCCTGCTCTCGACGGGATCACCCATCTCGCCGCCGAGATGACCGGGGCGCACCAGGCAACGATCTCCATGGTCGAGACAGACCGACAGGCATTCCCGAGCAGCTATGCGCCCAACGGGTTCGCCGACGTCCCGACCGAGATCCCCCTCACCCATTCGTTCTGCCAGTACATCGTGATGAACAACGCCCCGCTGGTGTTCAGCGACGCCCGGACCCACCCGGTGCTGCACCAGCACCCAGCCGTCCTCGACCATGGCCTGATCGCCTTCGCCGGGTTCCCGGTGCACGCCCCCGAGGGCGAGGTGCTGGGCGCCTTGTTCGTCGCCGATGTCGTCCCCCGCAGCTGGACGGCTACCCACCTCACCGCGTTGGCAGAGCTCGCCGACGCGGTCAACACCAAGATCGCTCTGCGGCTGAGCCGCCGCGAGCTCCACCTCGACCACGAGAGGCTGATGCACGTTCTCGACGGTGCCACCCGCACCATGATCATCATCGCGGATCTCGGCGGGGTCATTCGCACGATGAACCGGGTCGCCGTCGAGGCGCTCGAGCCTGCGACCGGGGCCAGAGGGTCGAAGGCCATCCCCCACCCCGACGGCTCGGGAAGGGCATGGAACCCCGCTGACCACCTGGGGGGCGCCCAGGACTGGACCCTCTCGCCGATGCTCGGCGAACCGCACGTCTTCTCGGTGCGGGTGAGGGCGCTCCACGACCCGGAGGGACAGGTGAACGGCTACGTCATCATCGGCGACGACGTCACCGCCCAGCGCAGGGCCGAGGACCTGCTTCGCGACGCTGTGCGCAGGCAGACCGAGGCGGTGGCGCGCCTGGAGCTCCTCGGCTCGCACCACCGGTCGTTCATCGCCGCAGCGAACCACGAGCTCCGTACCCCGCTGACCAGCATCCTGGGCTACACCGAACTGCTGACCGAGGTCGCCAACGGTGATCTGAGCGAGACACAGCGCTCCATGGTGAGCGGCGTGCACCGCAACGCGCAACGACTCCAGGACCTCGTCGAGGACCTCCTCAGCACGGATCGATTCACACACAAACCTGCCGACGTCCTGCGTGCCGAGGTCGACGTCCAGGCACTGGTGGAGCAGACCTGGCAACAGACCCAGATCCACCTCGCGGGCCGGGACCTCCGCATCAGCGCCGACGTGTCCACCGACGTCACCAGCGTCTCCGGCGACGCACACCAGCTCGGGCGCGCACTGCTCCACGTGCTGACGAATGCCATCAGGTTCACCCCGGACGGTGGCGCCGTGCGTCTGACCGTGCGCAACGCGGGTGACGACATCGCCTTCGACGTCAGCGACACCGGAATTGGCATCCGCGAGGAATACCACTCGTCCGTCTTCGAACCGTTCTTCCGCACCGATCCGGCCCACGTCAACGCCGTGCAGGGTGCGGGCATCGGTCTGGCAGTCGTCCGGGGCGTCGTTGCGTCCCACGGCGGGGACATCCGCCTGACCTCCACTGTCGGACGAGGCACGACCGTGCGCCTCACGATCCCCGCGCACACGCCCGAACACAGCGGGTAGCCCACGCCGAGCCGACGTGACGCCGGAGCGTCAGTTGTCCGCACCCCGACGGGCAGCGACCATCACGCCGGGCACCCGACCGGGTGAGCCGAGTGTGGTGCATGCCACGGTGTACGGCGGCCCATTCTGGGTACGGAACCACACCCGACCACAGGAGTGCACGTGAATCCGATCACCAGCCTGTTCCACGCGATGACCCACCCGACCAGAGCAGCGAGCACGCTGGTGCGCGCGACGGTGGACACGTCGACGACCGTGGCCACCGCGGGGTTCCGCGCGGCGGCGCGTGCCGCCGGATGGGCCGCCGGGTCGAGCACCGCGCAGCCCCCTGTCGCAGGCGCGGCCGCCCCCCAGGAGCCGCCTACCCGGCCGGCTCCCGTGAAGAGGGTTCCTTCGAAAACGCCTCGAAACGCTCCTTCGAACAACGCTCCTTCGAACACAACGGCGGCACAGAAGACCCCCGCCAAGAAGGCCCCCGCCAAGAAGGCGGCGAGGAAGGCTCCCTCCAAGAGGGCGGCCGTCGTGGCGCCTGCTCTCGGCCTGAGCGAAGCACAGGTCGAGGACGGCGCCAGCAGCACGCCGGAGCCGCTGGTGGACGCCGCCCGGGCGAAGGCTGTCGCAAGCGAGTCGGCCGTGCTGCGCCGGGCCGCGGACGTGGACAAGGGCTGATCCGCGCAGCCTGGTCCGCTACGGGTCCTTCGTCGGCCGCCGCTACGGCACAGGGGACTCGAACACCGTGTTCACGTGCAGTCGTCCGCAGGCGGCACATCCGACGTACGCCGTCCGGGCGTCGACGCGCACCAGCACCCATCGGTGCCAGAGATGCCAGCGACAGGCTCGCGGCGTCGGGACGCCACTCGGCAGGGGCGGCTCGTCGAGCACCCGGACGTCGAACACCTCCAACACCACCTGAGTTCGGACGGCGTCGTCAGTCCGAGGGCACCAGGACAGCGAGTCCGAACAGGTAGATCAGCACCAACGCCGCGATGACGGCGACCACGATGATCAGCGGCATCCAGGTCGGTCGCTTCTTCGGAGCGTTCAGGGGTTGGTTGGTGGTCGGTTGTTCGCGGGTCTCGTTGCCGTGACGGATGTCGTCACCCAGCTCGTCGTCGGGCACTGGTGTCGTCCTCCTCGTAGCGGCCGCACCGGGGATGCCGCGACCGGACTGACGCGTACCCGATCACCCGGTATGCATGCACCGCACTGGGGCATCGGTGCACCTCAGCGCATCTCCCCCGTCGTCGTGCGACTGGCGGACGACGGAGAGGGGTACGGGAGCAGAAGCCCGGGGTCTGGTCCCTGGAGCGAAGGGGGAGGACCCAGCCGGATGTTGATGCGAACCAGAGCGGCCGCCCGTCGGATCAGTCGCCCACGGGGCTTCACCACAGCAGCGACCGGGGCCTTGCGTGCCGCGACGCGATTCGTGAGCCGTTCGTGCTCGCGCGCGGGTGCAGCGGCAGTGCCGACGTCAACAGCCGTCGCGACGAGCAGGGTGTAGCCGTCGCTGACGTCCTCCGGCTTGAGAAGCACTAGTCCGACGCATCACGCTGTCGAGCAACGCATAACAGTCAAGGAGGGCACATGCTGGGGGACGTTCGCAGGTACATCGACGAGCTCCACATCGACGGTCACGTGATCGGTGAGGACTACGACGACGATCCGATCCTGATGGACAAGCACGGCCGTGCCGTCGACACGTGGCGCGAGAACTACCCCTACCCCGAGCGCATGGACCGCGAGACCTATGACGTCGAGAAGTACCGCCTGCAGGTCGAGCTGCTGAAGCTGCAGAACCACATCGCGGCCACCGGCGAGCGACACGTGCTGCTCTTCGAGGGGCGCGACGCAGCCGGCAAGGGCGGCACCATCAAGCGCTTCATGGAGCACCTCAACCCCCGCTACGCCCACGTCGTGGCACTCACCAAGCCCAACGAGCGCGAGAAGACCTCGTGGTACTTCCAGCGCTACATCAGCCATCTCCCGGCCGCCGGCGAGATGACGCTCTTCGACCGCTCCTGGTACAACCGCGCCGGGGTGGAGCGCGTGATGGGATTCGCCGATGAGGCCCAGGTGGAGCAGTTCATGGTCCACACCCCTGTCTTCGAGAAGATGCTCGTCGACAGCGGCATCTCCCTCACCAAGTTCTGGTTCTCTGTCACGGCCACCGAGCAGCGCACCCGCTTCATGATCCGCCAGGTCGACCCCGTACGACGCTGGAAGCTGTCCCCGATCGACATCGAGTCGCTGGGCAAGTGGGCCGCCTACACCGCCGCCAAGGAAGAAATGTTCCGCCGCACCGACACCGACTTCGCACCATGGACGACGATCAAGAGCAACGACAAGCTGCGCGCTCGCATCAACGCCATGCGGCACTTCCTCTCGTGCTTCGACTACCAGGACAAGAGCGTCGCAGCCGTCCTGGCCGCGGATCCCCGACTCGTCACCCGCGGCATCGACGCCGTCGGCGACTGACGAGGCCATTCGCCCGCCTCGGCAACGACCAGCGATGCCCCGGACACGTACAGGAGTAACGTCGGCAACCCGCGTTCTCGAGACAAGGAGACTCCGATGCCGGCAGGAAAGAAGCCCGGGCCGAGCGTCAAGGACGACGCCACGTACGAAGCTCTGCGACGTGACGGGAACAGCAAGGAGAAGTCGGCCCGCATCGCCAACGCGTCCGCTGCAGAAGGAGCCGAGAAGGTCGCCACACGCGGTGGTCACGCCGGCTCGTACGACGACTGGACCGTCAAGGACCTGCAGGAACGAGCGTCCGACATTGGTATCGAGGGGCGCTCGAAGCTGACCAAGGCACAACTCATCGAGGCCCTGCGCAACCACTGATCGCGGACGGTCCGGCCATGATGGCGTCCGCCAACACGCCGTCCCGCAGCTCGGCGTCCGCGGATGCCCTGCTGAGGTTCGTCTCCCCCATAGGTTGCTCAGTCGCTGGTCAGCGCCTCGTCGAGGCCAGCTCGTCGGACCAGCAACAGCTGCCCGCGCTCGTAGTCCTCGTCGCGCCCATGAGTGAGCACGCCGACAAGCTCACCCGCCGCATCGCCATACCAGACGGTGAAGGCGTCGCCCTCGTGCTCGACGACCGTCGCGACGTCGTAGCCATCGCCCCAGGCGGCGTACTTCAAGGTGTGCCCGGCGATCTCGGTCCAGAAACCGGGCGGGTCAGACCAGCGATCGGCCCGGCCGCCATCGTCCAAGGTGCTGAGCGCCGCGTTGACACCGGCGACGCGGCCCATCGTGATCGCGTCACCCCAGTGCTCGACCTGGAGTGCGCGTCTGGCCACGGCGTGCTGCGCGTGGGCGACGTCGCCGGCGGCCCAGACGTGAGGATCGGCGGACCGCAGCTCTTCGTCCACGACTACGCGACCGTCCTGGGTGGGCAGTCCGGAGTCCTCCAAGAAGTCGCGAGACTGGGTCACGCCCACGGCTGTCAGGACCAGATCGGCCCGGATGGTTGAGCCGTCGTCCAGACGTACCACGCCCTGGCAATCGACCTCGTCCACCTCGACTCCGGTCCGTGTCTCCACGCCCTGCTCCGTCAGCCAGTCCAGGATGCGGTCCGCGGCCCACTCCCCCAATCGGGTTTCCTGCGGTGCGGGCTCGGGCGTCACGAGGACCGTCTGCAGACCCCGGGCGGCCAGGGAGGCTGCCGCTTCGCAGCCGATGAAGCCGGAGCCCACCACGACCACGCTCTGCGCCCGCTCGATGGCCGACACCAGAGCCCGCGCGTGGTCCAGACTGCGCAGCACGTGCACGGGAGCGCCGCGCTCGACGCCGGGCATCTCGTTCGGCTCCGATCCGGTGGCCACCACCAGCCTGTCGTACTCCAACCGCAGACCACCGTCGGTCACCGCCAGCCGCTGACCGACGTCGAGGGACACCACCGATGACTCCAAGATGACCTCGACCTGCGCCCAGGCGTCCTGGTCCGCGTCCTCGAGGAAGGGACTCCCCTCGGGCTCCTCCTCGCCGGACAGCATCGTCTTGGACAGCGGCGGGCGCTCGTACGGTTCGTGACCATCGGCGGAGACCAGGACGACCTGCCCCGCGCCCCCGCCATGGATGAAGGACACCGCCGCGTGGACGCCGGCAGGTCCACTGCCGATGACGAGCAGACCCACGCGTTCGACGGATGCGGATGCCATGTCCGTTCGTACCCCGCAAATGGCTTCTCATCCGGAGCCGGGGAGGAAGCCAGGCGTTCATTCTCGAGTCCGCAAGTTTTCGACGACGTTGCCAGTTCTGGTTCTGACCTTCATGAACAGGAACAGTGATCTGCGAGGCAGCTCGACGTCAGGTGGAGCTCATCGCTGCGTCATCGGCGCCGCTGAGAAGCGATCTCTTCTCACGCGACCAGGGCGGCGCCGTCGTTGGCCAGCGAGCTGACGTGCGGCGTAGACGTGGTCGGCAGGGTGAAGTGGACAGCAGTACCCACGCCGTACTCGCTGTCGACCCAGATCCGGCCGCCATGGGATTCCACGATGTGGCGGCTGATGTCAAGTCCCAGACCGGCACCCCCCAAGCGCTGGTCAGCCGTGCTGTTGACCTGATGGAACCGGTCGAACACTGCATCGAGCTGGGCGGCGGGTATGCCCCGGCCGTTGTCGCGGACGATCACCTCGACCTCATCGTCGCGACACACCGTTTCGAGGTGGATCGACCCGCCGGGCGCGGTGAACTTGATGGCATTGCCAACGAGGTTGAACAGCACTTGCAAGATGCGGTCGCCGTCGCACAGGGCGTTCGCGTGGGTCTTGCGGATCACCACCTCAAGTTCGGCTCGCTCGGTCAGAGGGCTGAGCGACTCGGCAGTCTCGAGAAGCAGTGCGTGGAGGTCGTGAGGGCCGGGGTGGAACGTGAGGCGGCCGCTTTCGAGACGTTCGAGATCAATGACATCCTCAATCAGCCGCGCGAGCCGCCTGCTTCCACGAGCGGCCACGGCAACGGACTGGAGGGCGCTCTCTGGAAGTTCTCCGACGTAGCACTCATCGAGCATCTCCAATGCCATCTGAATCGCGGTCAGCGGAGTGCGCAGCTCATGGCTGACGGCCGAGACAAAGGTGTACTTCATGGCTTCCAGCTGGCGGTGCTTCTCAGTGATCTCCGCGACCTCGGTGACCCGCTGCCGTAGTCGTTCCTCCAGGTCTCGTTGCGATCTACGTCGGCCGCGTTCGTGGCGAAATGACAACCCGGCCACAGCCAGGCCCGCGATCAGCATCGCCACCCGCAGGCCGATGTCGCTGACTTCGGAGGACCGAATGGCTGCAGCCTCGTAGTGGTCGTTCGCGGCGTCCACCCGCGCATCGAAGGCGTCGAAGGCGGAGGTGGTCTCTTCCGCCTGGACCCCCCTGGACGAGCCCGAGGAACCTGCTTCGAAGCCCGTCAGCTCGGACTCAAGGGCAGACTGCAGCGCCATGAGGTCGCGCTCGATGTCCGGCGCGATGGCATCAGCGCGCAACTGCTCCAGGCTTGTCACGCTCGACTGAAGATCGCGAAGCTCGTCGTCAATCTCGACCGCCATCTCGTCGAGGGCTGCCTCGTCCGCCCTCAGCGCATCTATGGCGACGTGCAACTCCGAAGCGTCTTGC
Source organism: uncultured Actinomycetota bacterium (assembly GCA_963806925.1). GTDB lineage: Bacteria > Actinomycetota > Actinomycetes > Propionibacteriales > Nocardioidaceae > Nocardioides. The sequence continues at coordinate 154,948 of CAWEAI010000016.1, forward strand.
TGCAGCTCACTGGCGACGATGCGCGCCTGTCGGTGTTGGTCCTCCCGGTCGTGCAGCTCGGCAACCAGCAGGACCGACCCCAGGACGACCACGAGCAGAGCAATCGTGAAGCCCCACGCCGACCGGATAGCGAGGCCCAGGTGCCGCCACGCCCGTGTCCCCCGGCCGAGCACTATCGCCTCCATCTCGCCTGCCGCCGGTGCAGGTGACCGGGACCAAGGCGCCCGCCCGGTGCGTCGGACTGCGTGAGGGTTGTGGGGGTAGGCATGGTCGTCCTCGATGATGCGCGTGACAAGCAAGAGACACGAAGTGCGACGATCCATCACTGGACGCTAGGCACCAGTTGGAGGCCGGACGGGCTGTCTAACTTCCTCGAACGTAGTCGCTGCGGTCAGTCGCGCATGGGCCTTTGGTCATATTCGGAAGAAGCCATCGGGCGAGGCCAGCGTGAGGCTACGGAGCTACCGGCGTGCACGTCAGTGCGGTGCCGAAGATGGTGCTGACCGGGTTGACGCCCGCGGGTCACCCGGGCCTGCGCCTCATGGCATCTGCCAGAGCCGTGCGCACGACTACAAGCGGATCAGGAGGCAGCTTCGTCAGTCCGAACATACGATCTGGTCGTGTTCCTCCGGCGCGGCGTTCGCCGGCGTTCCTGCCACCCCCGTAACGCAGCGGCCGGAGGACATCGCCGCTTACTCAGTCCGCCTCCGTGGTGCCACTGGCCTCGGGGTCCTCTTCTGGTTCGAAGGAATTGGGTTCACCGAAGGTCAGATCGATGCCCTTCTCTCCGCCCTCACCGTTGAGCGGGTCGCGCTCGGCTGCGTCTTGATCTTCGGATGGTCGGGACTCGGATCCCTCAGCAGGCTGCTTGCTCATGGCTTCACCATCTCCTTCGTGTCTGACAAGAAGTTCACGCTGACGCGACCTGTACGTCAAGCCCTCCATCGAGGGAGGGAGGCAGGTGACCTTCGAGCAGGGACTCGCCACGGCGCCGACCGCGATGTCCCAAACGCGCGTAAGAACGCCGCCACGCAAGTACTGGATCTCGGAGGAGGACGGTGGGAGCCTTGAGGAGGAGGTGAGCCATGCATCCATCCCACACGTTCGACCCCAACCTTCATGATGATGACTCTGTCGCTTCACAGGGAAGATGTTCACACCATGCGCATCACGCCCGAGGAGACGACGCGTGCGCTGGCGAAGCCGTCGTTTCGTTTCAGGATCGAGACGGGCGATGGCAGTCGGGTTGCTCGCTGGCTCTAGAGCAGCTGGTCGAGCAGGACGAGATCGAGCCGCTCGGGCAGGGCGCCTGAAGGAGCGAACCGACACTCGGGGTCAAGCCCCGTTGGAAGCCTCGTGACGGTCCACGACCACCAGCTCGTTCAGAACGGGACGAATGTCGCCATGAGCCCCGTGCCCGCGCCGCGTCCGGACACGATCCGGCAGAACTGTTCGGCGTCGAGGCGGATCGTCTCACCGGACGAACCAGACGACCAGTGCCCGCCCGCAGGACCCGTCAGGATGAGGTCGTAGGGATGTCTGTGCCGAAGGGCCCATTCCGTGACCACGTCGGCAACGAGGACGCCGTCGTGTTCGCGGGTCAGTGCCATGGGTCGACCGAGCGCGCGGGCGATGTCGCTGCGGTGCATCCACGGGTCGCGCGTCAGAATCGTGTCGGTCAGGAATCCGACCTTCCAGTGCTCCGGGCTCGCGCCGTCCGGTCCTTGGTCGGTGATCCTCATCGCCCGCATCAGCGCTGGTCGGCGTCGGCGGCCGGCTACAGCCTTGGGTCCGATGCGCTCGGAAGGCATCCACCAGTTCCGGGACGCTCAGTTGCTCGTGCTTGCGGATCTGGTGGGCGGTCAGCTCGTCGACGTCGGGTTTTCCCGACCGCTTCGCGGCGCGGGCTGCGCGAGTCAGTTGGCGTGCCATCTCGGGAAGCGAAGCTGCGAGCTCAGCCATCCCGAGCGTGTGGCCCGCCATGTCGCGGATCGTCCAGCCTGGACAGGCCGTTGGCGCCCGCCAGTCCTCCTCGACCAGGTCGAGGAGCGTATCGGCGAATCGGGAGTACTCTTCCGCCGCCAGCACCATGGCGGTCTCGTGGTCGAACCGGGTGTCATAGATCGTGGTGGGGGCTGTGACGTGCGTGGGCATGGGCATTCTCCTCAGAGTCCGAAGTGGTCGGCGAGCATGCCGATAGCCCGGTCGAGCTGTCGCGCATATCGATTCCCGCCAGGGTCATTGGCAAGCTGGGCGTCGACGAGGCCCCCGACGACCGCCGAATACAGGTCGAGGTCCGCTTCGGCAGTGACCCCGACCGTTGCGAGGTGGGTCCGGCCCAGGTCCCAGACAGCGAGCGAGGGCGCGTACGCCTCCGGACTGGGTCGGAAGTCAGCGCTGATCCGAGCGTTCATCAGCTGGTTGCGGGCCTGGTCGGCGACGGCGTACTCGAAGTACGCGCGACCCATCACCGTCATCGCCGCGCGTGGCTCAGCGGGAATGCTTTCAGCAGCGGCGCGCAGTGTGTCCAGACAGCCCTGCCACGCCTGGCCGAACATGGCGTCGTAGATCGCGTTCTTGGACGCGAAGTGCGAGTACAGCGAGGGTGGGCGCATCCCGACACGGTCGGCGACGTCCTTCAGCGTGATGGCGGCGACGCCCTTCTCATGGGCGACGTCCCACGCAGCATGCAAGATCTCGCGCCGAGTAGCCGAACGACGTTCAGCCAACCTATCGCGCGTAGGCTCAACTAACATAGTTAGGAGGATCCTCCGTACTTTCAGTTTCGTCAAGAGACGAAAATTTCGTACAGACCGGCTTCGGCCTCGTGTGACCAATGCACCCATGAAGGTGCGCCTTGACCGCTGCAGGTCGGGCACGCTCAGGAGCTGCACCTCAGGGTTGCCACGCAGGTGGCGCCGTCGGTCGGGCGTGTCGTCTGCGCCCGGCCCAACGGCAGCGTCAGTGAAGCGAGATCGGGTGGGTAGGTCGGGATCCAAGGCCCGCAGTTCGTCGTCAGAATGCGGCGCGTGCGATCGCGCAGGTGTAGTCGAGCTCGATGACAATCCCGTCGCCGTCCGGACGTGAGCATTCGGAGGTGATGCGTCGATACTCCTGACCGAACGCCTCGAAGTCCTCAGCACTGAGCATGTCGCGCATGGCGTGAAGGACCGGGACGTGGGTGGCGGCCTCGAGCCAGAACGCCGAGGCTGACTCCGCCCGCTTGGCCACGGACCCGATCGACACCTCGACCCTCGCGCTGAAGACGCCGAGTCGGGCCGTCACTGCGACGGGGTCGCCCCACTCGTCGGGGTCGGGGCGGCCATCGCCGTCATCGACTGGGAAGAACACGGAGGCCGCCTCGGCGAGCCGGGCGTTGAACCCGCCGGGAGGCCACGAGACGATGCCGACTGTCCCGCCAGGCGCCACGACGCGGAACAACTCCGATACGGCGAGCTCCGGACGGGGCACGTACATGACACCAAAGGTCGACAGGACGTAGTCGAAGCTACCGTCCGGCAGGCTCAGCGACTCGGCGTCACCCACCGTCCAAGTCACGTTCAGGCTTTCGCCTGAGGAACGCGCTTCGCCCGCCGCCACCTGCTCCGCGCTGAGGTCGACGGCCGTAACCCGTGCTCCACGGCGTGCGGCAGCAACGGCGACGTTGCCGTCGCCAGCCGCGACGTCGAGCACCCGGTCGCCCGCAGTGACGCCGACGGCTCTGACGAGCTCCTCGGCCGCAGGCATGAACCACTGAGACAGCCAGGAGTAGTCGCCACTCGCATACGCCGCCCGCTGCTCGTCCTTGATGGCGTCGACATCGATCACTCCAGGATCGTGCCCCTACGAGGACAGGTGGTCAACACACTTCACGTCAGGCTAGAGCCCGTCTTCGTCCTCGACACACTCAGATAGCGATGTGGCAAGAAAGCATGTAGCCCCTGATCCGCGTTTCCGCAGGTCAGGGGCTACTTTTCGGTCGGGCTGACAGGATTTGAACCTGCGACCCCCTGACCCCCAGTCAGGTGCGCTACCAAGCTGCGCTACAGCCCGAACGCTTCCGGCACGAGTCCTGCGAAGCGAGCCGAACGTTACCGCAGGCCGCATCCGGTCGGGGAATCGACCCGCCCGTGTGGAGCAGGCGACCACCTGACGTGACGCTGGCCGGTGCGCACGACGTAGTCCTTGTGGGCCATTCGGGACCGATCGGCTGACGCCGTCACCGCAGCGGCACACGATGAAGGCTCCTACTCCTGGGGGTTCACCGTGTCAGCTCCAGCGCGTCGCGCCGTCGCGGCGGTCGCCGTCATCGGCGCCGTTCTCTGCGTCGGCATGGCCGCGCCCGCAGCCGCCGCTCTCGAGATCGTGGAGACCCGGAGCACCCCCCAGCAGGTCGCCTCGCTCGAGCTGGCGCAGCAGCTGCGCGAGCGCCAGCAGAGCCTGATGGTCCTCAACCAACGCGCTGATGCGCGCGATCGCACGCTGGTCGGTCGCAAGGCGGCGTTGGCCGCCTACGGCTTCACCGGCGACCCCGATGACGTACGAGCCGTGCTGCCACTCGCCTCCTACCGCCTGTCCGCGGGGTTCGGTCTCACTGGCCCCCTGTGGGAGGCCGATCACGGTGGGCAGGACTTCGGCGCCGCGGCCGGCGAGACGATCGTGGCGGTGGCTGCGGGCACCGTCACAGAGGTCGCCGACGCCGGTCCCTACGGCTTGCGCACGATCGTCACGCTGCCCGACGGCACCGAGGTCTGGTACTGCCACCAGACCGAGGCCACCGTCGAGACCGGTCAGGTCGTCGACACCGCCGACCCGATCGGGACGGTGGGGTCCACCGGCAACTCGACCGGACCGCACCTGCACCTCGAGGTGCGTCCCGACGGTGGCAACCCCATCGATCCGATGGACTGGCTGGTGGCCGCCGGCGTCAGCGTCTGAGCTGGTTGCAGGATCAGCGCTTGCGCTTCTCCCGCGGCTTCTGCTGGATGACGATCGGAGTGCCGGCGAAGCCGAACTCCTCGCGCAGACGGCGCTCGATGAACCGTTCGTAGGACGCGTCGAGCTTGCCGGTGGTGAACAGCACGAATGTCGGCGGAGCGGTCGACGGCTGAGTGGCGAACAGGATCCGGGCCTGCTTGCCGCTGCGCACCGGGTGCGGGTGCTCGGCGACCAGTCGGCCGAGGAACGTGTTGAGCGCGCCGGTGCCGATCCGCGTCTCCCAGCCCTCGATGGCCTTCTCGATCGCCGGCACGAGCCGGTCGACGTGCCAGCCGGTGCGGGCGGTGAAGTTGATCCGGGGTGCCCACGTCAGCTGCACCAGGTCACGCTCGATCTCGCGCTCGAGGTAGTAGCGGCGCTCGTCGTCGACCAGGTCCCACTTGTTGAAGGCGATGATCATCGCCCGACCGGCGTCACGGATGGTCTGGATGATCCGCATGTCCTGCTCGGAGACCGTCTCGCTGGCGTCGAGCACCAGCACCGCCACCTCGGCGCGATCGATCGCGGTGGAGGTGCGCAGCGAGGCGTAGTACTCGTGGCCGGAGGCCTGGTTGACGCGTCGGCGGATGCCGGCGGTGTCGATGAAGCGCCAGGTCTTGTCGCCCAGGACGATCAGCTCGTCGACGGGGTCCACGGTGGTGCCGGCCGCGTCGTCGACGACGACCCGGTCCTCCTTGGCCAGCATGTTGAGCAGGGAGGACTTGCCCACGTTGGGCTTGCCGACGATCGCGATGCGTCGCGGACCACCGACCTCCTCGTACGACATCGCGGGAGTCTCCGGCAGAGCGGCGAGGATGGCGTCGAGCATGTCGCCGGACCCGCGGCCGTGGAGCGCCGACACGGCCCAGGGCTCGCCCAGGCCGAGGTTCCACAGGCCGTAGGCCTCGGCCTCGGTGCGGGCGTCGTCGACCTTGTTGGCAGCCAGCACCACCGGCTTGCCGGATGCTCGCAGGATCCGTACGACGGCCTCGTCCGCGTCGGTGATCCCGACGGTCGCGTCGACCACGAACAGCACGGCGTCGGCGAGCGACACCGCCACCTCGGCCTGCCCGGCGATGCGCTCGGCGAGACCGCGCGCGTCCGGGTCCCAGCCGCCGGTGTCGACGACCGTGAAGGCCCGACCGTTCCAGTTGGCCTCGTAGTAGACCCGGTCCCGAGTCACTCCCGGACGGTCCTCCACGACAGCCTCGCGGCGCCCGATGATGCGGTTGACCAGGGTCGACTTGCCCACGTTGGGACGGCCCACCACGGCCAGGACGGGGATCGGACCGGAATCGGTCGCGACGTCGCCGGCGTCGTACTCACTCATGGGTGATCACAGCTCTCTGGAATTTCGACGAGCCCGGTGTCGGGGTCGTCCTCGGATTGTCCCGCAGGTTGGGGTCCGGACACGGATCGGCGCGTCTGCGAGGAGGCGCTGCCCTGCTCCGAGAGCATGTGCCCCCGGAGCAACACCGACGTGGCGGTGACCTGTTCCCGGGTGCGGGGCCACGGCTGCTGTGTCGTGCGCCACGCCCGACCGAACACGATGTCGATGATGGCGCCGCGCTCGGGCAGCGGGCTCGAGCCGTCGTGCGGGGCCCGGGTGCCGAACAGCGTCACCGGGACGACGGGGGCACCGGTCACGAGCGCGAGATAGGCGGCCCCGTGGTGGAACCGGTCCAGCCCGCCGCTGCTGCGCGTGCCTTCGGGGAAGATGCCGACCACTCCCCCGTCGCGGAGGACCCGCAGGGACGAGCGGATCGCGCCCGGGTCAGGGGCGGACCGGTCGAGGGGGATCTGGCCCGTGGCGCGCAGCAACCCACCCACCCGGCCCTGGAACATCTCGCTCTTGGTCAGGGCGTGCACGGGCCGCGGGGCGTAGGTGGCCAGCAGCGGGCCGTCGAGGATCCCGATGTGGTTGGCGGCGAGGATGACGCCACCGGTCGACGGCACGAGCCCGGTCCGGTGGACGCTGATCCGCCAACGGCGCCGCATCAGCCACGCCGCCGCGGGACGGGCCGCCCGCAACACGTGTGTCGCGGGGCGGTCGGCGCTGCTCGTGGGCAGGTCGGGGTCGGTCACGACCCCTCCCGCGCCTCCGCGGCGGATGCACCGGCCAGGGCGACGATGGTGTCGATGACCTCGACGAGGCTGTGGTGGGTGCTGTCGACGTGCACCGCGTCCTCGGCCATCGTCAGGGGGGCGGTGGCCCGGCCGGAGTCGATCCGATCCCGCTCCAGGAGGGACTGCTGGGTGCTCGCCACGTCCGAGCCCCCCTGCTCGGCCGCGCGGCGCACGGCGCGCGCGTCCGGGTCGGCGCTGAGGTAGACCTTCACCTCGGCCTGGGGCCACACGACGGAGCCGATGTCGCGTCCCTCGACCACGATGCCGCCGGCACCGATGACCTCGCGCTGCAGCTCGAGCAGCCGCGCCCGGACCTCGGGGACCGCGCTGACGGGGCTGACCGCTGCGTTCACGTCGTCCGCCCGGATCTGCACGGAGACGTCGATGCCGTCGACGGTGATGGTGGGCGCCAGCGCGTCGGTGCCCGAGGCGATGACGGGACGGTCCGCCACGGCAGCGACAGCTGCCGGGTCTCCTACGTCGACGCCCTCGCGCAGCAGCCACCAGGTGATCGCGCGGAACATCGCGCCGGTGTCGAGGTAACGCAGACCCAGCCGCTCGGCCACGCCTCGAGAGGTGCTGGACTTGCCGGACCCGGAGGTGCCGTCCACGGCGATCACGAGGCTCGGCCCCGACCGGGGGCTGGGATCGAGGGGGGTGTCGGCGCTGCTCACGTCCGTGAACGTTACCGGTGGGTGGTCCACCCGCGGGATTCGAGAGCCGACAGCAGGTGCTCGGCACTCCCCCGCTCGACGACGAGCTCGGTGAGCCCCACCGGACGGCCGGGATCGTGGTCGATGTGGACGTCCTCGATGTTGACCCCGATCTCGCCGGCGTCGCCGAAGAGGCGGGCCAGCTCGCCCGGGTGGTCGGGCACCGAGACGAACACGGAGCGCGTCGGCCGTGCCGGAGCACCGTGCTTGCCGGGGATGGCAGCCGTGCCGGCGTTGCCGCGCGTCAGGATCGCGGTCAGGTCGTCCCCGGCGCCCGAGGCCACGGCAGCCATCAGGACGTCGAGGTCTGCACGGACCTCGGTGAGGAGGTCGAGCACCGCCTCGGAGTTGGACCCGAGGATCTGCCGCCACAGGTGGGGGTCGCTCGCGGCCACCCGGGTCACGTCGCGCACTCCCTGACCGGACAGGGCCAGGTGCTCGGCGGGGGCGTGCGCGAGCCGCCCGGCGACCAGCACGGCCGCCAGGTGCGGGAGGTGCGAGGTCCGCGCGACCGCCCGGTCATGGTCGGCGGGACCCATCAGCACGGGTGCGGCGCCGCACTCGAGGACCAGCGACTCGACCAGTCCCACCGCAGCCGTCGCGGAGCCCGGGTGCGGGGTCACCGCCCAGGGGCGACCGTCGAAGAGCGCCGCGCTCGCGGCCAGCGGTCCGGACCGCTCGCTGCCGGCCATCGGGTGGGACCCGACGTAGCGGGCGAGCTGGCGTGCGGACACCCGCGCGGACACGGCCTCCAGCGGAGCGGCCTTGACGCTGCCGACGTCGGTGACGACCGCGTCGGTGCGTCGCAGGGCGTCCACGGTCGCGTCGGCGATCGCGGCGGGCGGCACCGCGACGACGACCAGCTGCGGCCGGTCGCCGGCTGCTGCCGGTCGACCGGCACCGAGGCCGGACGCGGTGCGCACGTTCTCCGGCGAGGTGTCGCGCAGCGCGACGTCGAGGCCGAGCCGTCGACACACCAGCGCGATCGAGGTGCCGATGAGACCGGTGCCGACGACCTCGACCGGACCGGTGAGCACGGGGAGGGCCTGATGATCGTGCGTGTCGGCCGGAGCCTCAGTCATGACTCGTGGTCTTCGTCAGGTCCCGGCGCAGGTTGGCCGCCCCGTGGAGGTAGACGTGGGTGATGTCGGAGCGGGGCACGTCGGTGTCCACGTGTGCCATCAGCCGGACCACCCGCGGCATCGACCCCTCGATCTCCAGCTCGCGCGCACACACCAGCGGGACGTCGGAGAAGCCCAGCTGCCGGGCGGCGTAGGCCGGGAACTCGCTCACCAGGTCGCTCGTCGCGGTGAAGATGATCGAGATGAAGTCATCGACGTCGAGGTTGTTGGCCCTCATCACGTCGGTGACGAGCTCAGCGACCCGGTCCAGCATGTGCTCACGGGTGTCCTCGTCGAGCTGGGTCGCGCCTCGTACTGCCCTCACTGCCACGGGAGAACCCTAGCTGCGCGCGGGCTCAGAGCTGTGCGCGGTCCATCAGCTCGCCGAGCTCGTCGAGGCTCAGCTCGCGGATCTCCCCGAGCGGCAGCTTGCCCAGCGAGACCGGACCGATCTGGGTGCGTGTCAGGCGCGTCACCGGGTGACCGACCTGCTCGAGCAGGCGCCGGACGATCCGGTTGCGGCCCTCATGGATGACGAGCTCGACGATCGTGCGGTCGTGGGCGTTGCGGCCGTGGCTGCCACTCACGATCCGCGCACTCGACACGGTCACCGGACCGTCGTCCAGCACCACGCCGGCCAGCAGCTTCTTGATGATGCCCCGGTGGAGCTCGCCCTCGACCTCGGCGACGTAGGTCTTGTCCACCTCGTAGGACGGGTGCGCGAGCCGCTGGGCGAAGTCGCCGTCGTTGGTGAGCATCAGCAGCCCCGACGTGTCGGTGTCGAGGCGACCGACGTGGAAGAGCCGTTCGGGCCGGTCGGCGACCAGGTCGCCGAGATGGCGACGGCCCTCGGGGTCGCTCATCGTCGAGACGACCCCTCGCGGCTTGTGCAGCACGAGGTAGGCGTGGGGCGAGATGGGCGGCAGTCGCTTGCCCTTGACCCGTACGACGGCGGTGCGGGGGTCGACCTTGGTGCCCAGACGACTGACCACCTCACCGTCGACCTCTACGAAGCCGTCCAGCATCAACTCCTCGCACTTGCGGCGGCTCGCCACCCCCGACTGGGCCAGGAGCTTCTGCAGCCGGATGGTGCCGTCGGCGTCCGGCTCGGGACGGAACGAGGCGGGCTGGGACGGATCGGCGTCGTGAGGCTTCATGCGGTCTCGGTCCCACCGTCCGGCTCGGTGCCCGCGCCACTGTGGGGTGAGGGGTGGTGACCGGCGACGTCGGCGAGCTCGTCCTCGAGGTCGTCCATGTCGGGGAGGTAGGGGGCCAGCTCCGGCAGCTCGTCGATCGAGGCGATCCCGATCCGCTCGAGGAAGTAGGAGGTCGTGCGGTAGAGGTGGGCCCCGCTGTGCTCGTCGTGGCCGGCCTCCTCGACCAGGCCGCGGGTGAGGAGCGTGCGCATCACGCCATCGACGTTGACCCCGCGGATCGCCGAGACCCGGGCACGGGAGACGGGCTGCTTGTAGGCCACCACCGAGAGCGTCTCCAGCGCCGCCTGGGTCAGGCGAGCAGCCTGGCCGTCGAGGACGAAGGACTCGATGACCCCGGCGAACTCGGACCGGGAGTAGAACCGCCACCCCCCCGCGATGGAGCGCAGGTCGAACCCGCGCCCCTGGGCGGCGTACTCCGCGGCGAGCCCTTCCAGTGCGGCCTCCACCTCGGCGACGGGGTGACCGACCACGGTGGCCAGGCGCACCGTGTCCAGCGCCTCGTCGGAGACCATCAGGATCGCCTCGAGGGCCGGACGCAGCTCGACGACCGCCACCGCCAGGGTCTCGACGTCGTCGGTGATGTCGGCCTGGTCGCTCACTGGTCGTCCCGGGGCTCGGTGGGCGGCATGGGTGCATCATCGTCGTCCGGTGCGGTGCCGTCGAATTCGTCGGCGATGTCGACATCGCCGTCGTCGGACCCGGTCCACCGCACGGTGAGCTCGCCCAGCGGAGTCACCTGGTCGAAGGAGACCGCGCCCTCGCGGAACAGCTCGAGGAGCGAGAGGAAGCGGGCCACGGTGGTGAGCCGGTCGGGTGAGTCCCCGCACAGCGCGCGGAACGTCATCGTGGTGCTGCGACGCAGCCGGTCGACCACGATCTGCCCCTGCTCACGCACGCTCACCCTGGCGGCGTGGATGTGCTGCAGGGACACCTCCAGCACCGGTTTGGGCTCCATGGCGCGGGCCGCGAGCTGGGCGAACTGCTCCAGCCCGATGCCGATGAGCACCTCGGGCAGCAGGGTCGCGAAACGCTCCTCGAGGCCGACCGAGCGCGGCCGGCGCAGCGACTCGGACGCGAGGCGCTCCTCGAACACCGACGCCACCAGCTTGAACGCCCGGTACTGCATGAGCCGGGCGAAGAGCAGGTCGCGTGCCTCGAGCAGCGCCAGGTCTTCCTCGTCCTCCACGTCACCCTGCGGGAGCAGGCGCGCGGCCTTGAGGTCGAGCAGCGTCGCCGCGACCACGAGGAAGGACGTGGTCGCCTCCAGGTCCCACGTCTCGCCGAGGGTCCTGACGTGGGCGATGAACTCGTCGGTGACCTGGGAGAGCGCCACCTCGGTGACGTCGAGCTTGTGCTTGGCGATCAGGCCGAGCAGCAGGTCGAAGGGGCCCTCGAAGTTGTCGAGGTGGACCGCGAAGGCCGGCGTCTCGCCGGCCGGTTCGAGCGCCGCGGTGGGGGCGAGGTCGGTGGTGGAGCTCACTCGTCCAGCAGCCGCTGGACCAGGGGGCTGTCGATGCCGTCGGTCTCGAGGTCGGCCAGCACCAGCGCGACCGCCTCACGCACCAGGCGACCGCGGTCGACCGCCAGACCGTGGCGACGCAGCGTGAGGCGGGCGTGCTCGATGTCGAGCAGCTCGTCGGTGGTGACGTAGACCGTCATCTTCTCGTCGTGCCGTACACGGCCGCTCGGCCGCTTGGGGCCGACCTCGGTGTCCACGGGTGCGGCGACCGCGCGCACCCTCCGGGGCCGCGCATCAGCCGCCGACGGATCGAGGTCGTCGGTGGGTCGGAACAGCTCGTCGGCGGCCGGCATGCTCACTCGTCGGGCCACCGGGTGATCACCTCTCTCGCTAGGGAGCGGTAGGCGTCCGCGCCGGTCGAGGACGACGCGTACGCGGTGATCGGCTCACCGGCGACCGTGGCGTCGGAGAACTTCACCGTCCGACGGATGACCGTGTGGAAGACCGTGTCGCCCCATGCCGAGACGAGTCGCTCCATGACCTCGCGGCTGTGCAGCGTGCGGCCGTCGAACATCGTGCCGAGGACGCCGTCGATCTCGAGGCGGGGGTTGAGCCGCTCACGGACCTTGTCGATCGTCTGCTTGAGCAGCGCCACACCACGCAGCGCGAAGTATTCGCACTCCAGCGGGACGATGACCCCGTCGGAGGCGGTCAGCGCGTTGACCGTCAGCAGGCCCAGGGACGGCTGACAGTCGATGAGGATGATGTCGTAGTGCGGGATCGCAGGGGCGAGGATCCGCTGGAGGGTCTGCTCGCGTGCCACCTCGTGGACCAGCTGCACCTCGGCGGCCGAGAGGTCGATGTTGGAGGGCAGCAGGTCCATCCCCTCGACGCCCGAGGGCACCACGACCTCGTCGAGGGCCACGTCGCGCTGCATCAACAGGTTGTAGATCGTCAGGTCCATCTCGTGCGGGTTGAGGCCGAGGCCCACCGACAGCGACCCCTGCGGGTCGAAGTCGACCAGGAGCACCTTGCGACCGAGCTCGGCGAGCGAGGCGCCGAGGTTGATCGTGGTGGTGGTCTTGCCCACCCCACCCTTCTGGTTGCACATCGAGATGACACGCGCGCCGCCGTGGGTCGTGAGCGGGGCGGGCTCGGGGAACACCGGCATCGGCCGGCCGGTCGGCCCCAGCGGGAGATCGGCGGCCACCGGGTCGGTGGCGGCCGCGGCGGACTCCACCTGGGGCTCGGGAACGGTCAGGGGTCGCTCGAAGGGGATCGGCATGGTCACGGTGTGCTCATCTCGGGGGGAAGGCTGCGGCGGTCGCGGTGGCCGGACCAGCGGCGGCATCTCGGACGCACTGCTCCCGAAGTTCTGACCGGGGAATCCCGCACCGCTCATGACTGCTCCTCCACACGTCGACTGGCCTCGATTGGATCACGCCCGGCGCCTCCCGCATTGTCGACACGTCGACAGTTGCGCACCGGATCTCGGCTCACCCGCCGAGACGCCTCATCGCGAGCGTGGCGAGCACCAGCTCCCCCGCCTCGTCGGTCGCGTCGCAGTCGACGACCGCCTCGATCACCCAGTCGTGGTCGGACTCCGGGTCGTGGATCGTCTGGCGTACGTCGCGCAGCCGCGCCGCCGTGTCCTCCTCGACCCCCACGGGCTCGCCGACGCGTTCGTCGCCCACGTGCAGCAGGTCCGGGCCACGGGCGTCGCCGTCGGTGAGGACCGAGTCGTGGTCGGCGTAGTACCCCTCCAGCGCCGCGTCCCACGCTGACCTGCCCACGACGACCTGGCGCGGCGGGTCCGTGCGGTCGGCGGCGGCGCGCTCCAGTCGTACGAGGACGTCGAGGTCGTCGCGCGAGACCGCGTCGACCCGTGCCCACATCGCGTTGCGCAGCATGACCCGGAACGGCCGCTCCTGCTTCGACAGCGGCCGGGGCGGTGGTGGCGGCTCGTGGTGCGAGACAGCGCTCGAGACGTGGTCCGGGTCCGAGAGGGCCTCCCACTCGTCGAGGAGCGAGGAGTCCGTCTGGCGCACCGTCTCCCCCAGCCACTCGATGACATCCTCGACCTCCGGTGTGCGGTGCGCCTCGGGCACGGAGTGCCGCAGGGTCCGGTAGGCGTCGGTGAGGTAGCGCAGGACCAGGCCCTCGGAGCGGGCGAGCTGGTAGCGGCCGACGAGGTCGGTGAACCCCATCCCGTTCTCCCACATCTCGCGCACGATCGACTTCGGCGACAGGGCGTCCTCGGGGAGCCACGGGTGGGTCTGACGGTAGGTCTCGTAGAGGGCCTCGAGGAGCTCGCGCAGCGGCTGCGGCCACGTGATCTGCTCCAGCAGCGCCATCCGCTCGTCGTACTCGATGCCGTCGGCCTTCATCTCCCCGATCGCCTCGCCGCGGGCGGCGTGCTGCTGGGCCATCAGGATCTGTCGCGGCGCCTCCAGCACCGACTCCATGATCGAGACCACGTCGAGGCTGTAGGTCTCCGACTCGGGATCCAGCACGTCGAAGGCGGCCAGCGCGAAGTGCGCCAGCGGCTGGTTGATCGCGAAGTCCTCGGGCAGGTCGACCGCCAGCACGTAACGACGCCCGAACCGGTCGACCTCCGGCAGCCGGGTCACGATCCCGGTGCGCACCAGCGAGCGGCTCAGCCGCAGGGCCCGACGGGCCAGGCGCAGCTGTCCGCGCCGGTCCTCGTGGTTGTCGGTGACCAGCCGGTGCATGACCGCGAAGGTGTCCTCCTCGCGGGAGATCACGTTGACCAGCATCGCGTTGTCGACCTTCATCCGACTCGTCAGCCGCTCCGGCACCCCTGCGACGAGCTTGTCGAAGGTCTGCTCGGTCCACACGACGGTGCCCTCGGGCGGCTTCTTGAGCTGGACCTTGGACTTCTTCTTGCCCGCCGCCACGCGGGCGGCGATCTTGATCTTGGCCAGCTCGTTGTCGATCACGTGCTCCGGAGCCTGTACGACGACGTAGCCGGCCGTGTCGTAGCCCGCGCGCCCGGCGCGCCCAGCGATCTGCAGGAACTCCCGGGTCCGGAGCACCCGCTGCCTGGTGCCGTCGAACTTGGCCAGTCCGGTGAAGAGCACGGTCCGGATCGGCACGTTGATCCCGACGCCGAGGGTGTCGGTGCCGCAGATGACCCGCAGGAGTCCGGCCTGGGCGAGGGTCTCGACGAGGCGGCGGTACTTGGGCAGCATGCCGGCGTGGTGGACCCCGATGCCGTTGCGGACCAGGCGCGACAGCGTCTTGCCGAAGCCGGCGCCGAACCGGAACGCACCGATCCGCTCGGCGATGGCCTCCTTGTCGACCTTCAGGCCACCACCGGCCGAGACCAGCCGCGACTTCAGCAGGTTGGTCGCGTGCTCGACGGCCGCGGCCTGGGTGAAGTGGACGACGTAGACCGGGTCCTGACCGGTGCTCACCAGCTCCTCGAGGGTGTCGTCCAGCGGTTCGACCGACCACCGGAAGCTCAGCGGGACGGGGCGCTCGGCGTCGTCGACGACCGCGGTGTCGCGCCCGGTGCGGCGCTGGAGGTCCTCGACGAAGAAGGACACGTCGCCGAGGGTGGCCGACATCAGCAGGAACTGGGCGTCGAGGAGCTCGAGCAGCGGCACCTGCCAGGCCCACCCGCGGTCGTGCTCGGAGTAGAAGTGGAACTCGTCCATCACCACGAGGCCGACGTCGGCGGACCGTCCCTCGCGCAGCGCGATGTTGGCCAGCACCTCGGCGGTGCAGCAGATGATCGGCGCGTCCGGGTTCACCGCGGCGTCGCCCGTGAGCATCCCGACGTTGTCGGCACCGAAGACCTCGATGAGGGCGAAGAACTTCTCGCTCACCAGCGCCTTGATGGGCGCGGTGTAGAAGCTGACCTTGTCCTGGGCCAGTGCCGCCACGTGCGCGCCGATCGCCACGAGCGACTTCCCGGACCCGGTCGGCGTGGCCAGGATGACGTGGTTGCCGCCGAGGATCTCGATGACCGCCTCGTCCTGGTGGGGATAGAGGTCGAGGCCCTGGTCGGCGACCCACCCGGTGAAGGCGTCGTAGACCGCGTCCGGGTCGGCACCCGCCGGCACCCGGGTGTCGAGGCGCACTGGATCCGGCATGCGCCGATCCAACCACCCGGCAAGGGCTTCGGCACCTTCGCGGTGAGGGCGTACGTCACGGTCTGGGGCGGGTCACTCCCTGGCCCGCGGGTGCGCCGTCGCGAAGACCTCGCGCAGGTTGTCCACCGTGACCAGTGTGTAGACCTGCGTCGTGGTGACGGAGGCGTGCCCGAGGAGCTCCTGCACCACCCGCACGTCTGCTCCGCCGTCGAGCAGGTGGGTGGCGAAGGAGTGCCGCAGCGTGTGCGGGGAGACCGACGCCGTCACTCCCGCGCGCTCGGCAGCCCTGACCAGCACCGCCCAGGCGCTCTGGCGCGAGAGCCGGCCGCCGCGCGAGTTGAGGAACATCGCCGGACCACCGCGTCCGGTGCCGACCAGCTCGGGCCGGGCGCGGGCGAGGTAGTCGGCGACCGCGTCACGGGCGTAGCTCCCGACCGGGACGAGCCGCTCCTTGCCACCCTTGCCGCGCAGCAGCACGGTGCCGTCGACCGCGTCGAGGTCGTCGATGTCGAGGCCCACCGCCTCGGAGATCCGGGCTCCGGTGCCGTAGAGCAGCTCGAGGAGCGCACGGTCACGCAGCGCGAGCACGGTGTCCGGCGCCCCGGCCGCCTCGAGGATCTTCTCGACGTCGGACAGCGGCAACGCCTTGGGCAGCCGCTTCGCGGGGGTGGGTGGTTTCACCGCGGCGGCGGGGTCCGCCAGTGCCAGCCCGTCGGAGACGGCGAACTTGTGGAACCCACGCACCGCCACCACCGTGCGGGCCGCGGACGTGGCACTCAGCGGCGGGTGACCCTCGCTGCCTTCACGGAGGCTGACGAGGAACGCGGACACCGTCGCCTCGGTGACCGCATCCAGGTGGTCGATGCCCCGGACGGTCAGGAACTCGTCGTAGCGCCCCAGGTCACGCCGGTAGGAGCTCAGC
The DNA here is from genome assembly GCA_963806925.1 of uncultured Actinomycetota bacterium. Taxonomy (GTDB): domain Bacteria; phylum Actinomycetota; class Actinomycetes; order Propionibacteriales; family Nocardioidaceae; genus Nocardioides. The sequence continues at coordinate 171,602 of CAWEAI010000016.1, forward strand.
GTGTTGGTCGCGAGGCCGCGCTCGACCGCCAGGTGGTCGAGATAGGTGCGTACGGCGCGGCCCAGCGTCACGCAAGAACGCTATCGAGTCCCACCGACTCGATCCCGACAGCGTCACCCACCGGCGCGTAGGTGAGCTGGCCCGCGTGGGTGTTGAGACCCAGCGCCAGGCTTCGGTCGTCGCGCAACGCCTGCGCCCAGCCCTTGTCCGCCAGCGCCACGGCATAGGGAAGCGTCGCGTTGGTCAGCGCGTACGTCGAGGTGTTGGGCACCGCACCCGGCATGTTGGCCACGCAGTAGAACACCGAGTCGTGGACCTGGTAGGTCGGGTCGTCGTGGGTCGTGGCGTGGGAGTCCTCGAAGCAGCCACCCTGGTCGATCGCGATGTCGACCAGCACCGAGCCCGGCTTCATCCGCGAGACCAGGTCGTTGCTCACCAGCTTGGGAGCCGCAGCACCCGGGATCAGGACCGCGCCGATCACCATGTCGGCCTCCATCACCTGCTGCTCCACGGCGAGCTTGGAGGACGCGAGCCCGTGGACCCGGTTGTTGTAGCGCCAGAACGACATCCGCAGCTTGTCGAGGTCGGTGTCGAGCAGCGTCACGTCGGCACCCATGCCGAGCGCGATGTTGGCCGCGTTCTGACCCGAGACACCGGCACCGATGATGACGACCTTGGCGTTGGCCACGCCGCCGACACCGCCCATCAGGACGCCACGACCGCCCTGGGCCTTCATCAACGAGTAGGCCCCGACCTGGGGCGCCAGGCAGCCGGCCACCTCCGACATCGGGTAGAGCAGCGGCAGTCCGCCCGAGGGCAGCTGCACGGTCTCGTAGGCGATGGCGGTGACCTTGCGCGCCATCAGCTCCTCGGTCAGCGGCTTGTCGGCAGCGAGGTGGAGGTAGGTGAAGAGGGTCTGGCCCTCCCGCATCCGGGCGTACTCCTCGGCGACCGGCTCCTTGACCTTCATGATCATGTCGGCCGTGCCCCACACGTCGTCGGCCGTCTCCAGCATCGTGGCGCCCGCGGCGACATACTCCTGGTCCGGGATCTGCGACCCCTCGCCGGCGGACTTCTGCACCACGACCTCGTGGCCGTGCTGGACCAGCTCGTGCACGCCGATCGGCGTCAGGGCGACGCGGTACTCACGGTTCTTGACTTCCTTGGGTACGCCGACCTTCATGCCTAGCTCCTCAGGATCCGGGGACGCACGACGTGTGTCGTCCCTCACAGCGGGAGCGAGGATACTCCCGCGACCGCTCATGGTGCGTCCAGGGCCCCCCGCTGCTGGAGCACGGCGTAGGAGAGCACGGCCTGGGCCAGCGGACCCTGCCGCACCCGCCCCGCGAGCACGGCGTCGAGCAGGTCGGCCATCGGCACCCAGAAGCGCTCCATCTCCGCCTCCTCGTGTCGCAGCTCGAAGTCCCCCCGGGGCGCGTGCTCGAGCCCGCGGGCCAGGAAGATCTCGTGCACCTCGTCGGTGATCCCGGCGCTCGGGAAGGAGCTGAGCAGCAGTCGCCAGTGCGAGGCCACCAGCTCGACCTCCTCCCGCAGCTCGCGCTGGGCAGTCTCCACCGCCGGCTCGTCCCCCGCGTCCCGCAGTCCGGCCGGCAGCTCGACGAACTCGTGGCCGCTCGTGTGGCGGTACTGCCGCAGGCACATCACCCGCTCCTGGTCGTCGACCGCCAGCACGACCACCGCCCCCGGGTGCTCCAGGCTGATCCTGCTGAACTCCTCGCCGTGGCCGGGACGGGTGATGACGTCCTCGCGCAGCGCCACCACCCAGCCGTCGCGGTGCAGGTCGCGGCTCGACACCACCGGCCAGGACATCGGTCGGTCTGCGAGGTCCTCGGTGGGTGCCTGTGCGGCGACGGTTCCTTCTGCGTGGGCGGGCATACCCTGAACGCTAGCGCCGGTGGACATGGTGAGTACGGTCACCCTCATGACGTTGGCGACCCTGAACCAGCACGAAGCCGCGACGCGTTCGGCTCTCCTCGAGGTGCAGCGCTACGACATCGCCGTGGACATGACCGGCCTCCTCGAGGGCGAGCTCTTCGCCTCCACCAGCACGATCACCTTCACCTGCAGCGAGCCCGGAGCGACGACCTTCGTCGACATCGCCGCCGACGTCAGGCGCGCCACCCTCAACGGTGAGGACGTCGACATCTCGCGCGCTGCCGACGGCAGGCTTCCGCTACCGGCACTGGCCGCCGACAACGTCCTGGTCGTCGAGGCCAGCACCACCAACACCGCCACGGGCGAGGGGATCCTGCGCACCGTCGACCCCACGGACAAGCTGGTCTACGTCTGGACGAGTCTCGAGCCCGACGAGGCCCGCCGGGTGTGGGCCTGCTTCGACCAGCCCGATCTCAAGGCGCCGCACCGCTTCGTGGTGACCGCACCCTCGTCGTGGCTGGTCACCTCCAACGGCGCCCCCGAGTCGATCGAGGACGCCGACACCGCCGACGCACGCATCTGGACCTTCCCCGACACACCCCGCCTCTCGACGTACGTCGTGGTGGTCAACGCCGGGCCGTTCCACGAGGTGCGGCGCCAGCACGACGGCTACGACCTCGGCTTCTACTGCCGCCAGTCACTGGTGTCGGTGATGGAGCGCGACCTCGACGAGCTGGTCACCCTCACCCGTCAGGGCCTGGCGTTCTTCGGCGAGCGCTTCGCGTGCCCGTTCCCGCAGGAGCGCTACGACCAGGTCTTCGTCCCCAACCTCGGCGGCGCCATGGAGAACTGGGGGTGCGTGACCTACGGCGACGGCCAGCTCTTCCGGACTCCCCCGACCCACGCGCAGCGCAGCGTCCGCGCCGAGTTCATCTTCCACGAGATGGCGCACATGTGGTTCGGCGACCTCGTGACCATGCAGTGGTGGGACGACCTGTGGCTCAACGAGGCGTTCGCCTCGTGGGCGGCCAACTGGGGCATGGCCGCGGCGAGCGAGTTCACCGAGCAGTGGGCCACCTTCCTCGCTGCGTCGAAGAGGACCGCCTACGAGATGGACATGAGCCCGGCGCGCCACCCGATCCGCGGCGAGGTCGCCGACGTCTCGGCCGCGATGTCCAACTTCGACGCCATCACCTACGTCAAGGGCCAAAGCGTGCTCCACCAGCTCGTCGCCTACATCGGCGAGGACGCCTTCGTCGAGGGGCTGCGCGACTACTTCGACCGGTACGCGTTCTCCAACACCCGTCTCGGCGACCTGATGGACTGCTACTCGCGCGCCTCCGGTCGTGACCTCGCGGCCTGGACCCGGGCCTGGCTCGACGAGGCCGGCACCGACGTCGTCTCGCTGGTCGACGACGCGCTGCTGGTGGAGACCACCGACGACCAGGCACCCCGGCCGCACCGCCTCGACATCGCGGTCTTCGACACCTCCGGCGCCGACCTCGTCCTCGTGGGGCGCTCGTCGCACGAGATCGACGGCCCCCGCACCCCGGTCGATCTCCCCCCGGGCGACCTCCGCCTGGTCAACGCCGGCGACTTCACGTTCGCTGCCGTCAAGCCCGACCCGACCTCGCTCGAGCAGATGCTGACGCGGGTCCACCAGCTCACCGATCCGCTCGACCGGGCGCTCGTCGCGGCCACGGCCGGACAGCTCCTGCTCCTGGGCGACGTCGCTCCGCGCGACGTGTCAGCGGCGCTCACCCGCGCGCTCGCATCGGAGACGAGCCCGTCGCTCATCGAGCCGTTCCTCGCCCAGGCCCTCCAGGTCGCCGACCGCTGGGCGCCGGCCGCCGAGTCCCCCGACCTGCTGCGTGGCCTGGCCGATGCCGTCACCGGGCTCGTGGGCGTGCCAGACGCGCGTCAGGCCGCGCTGCGCACCCTCGCCGCCTCCGCGTCGACCGACGCCCACTGGTCGGTCCTCGAGGAGGCCGCCGAGCAGGCGAGTGACCTGGACCTCGCCTGGCGGATGGCCACGCGTCGCTCCGAGCTCGGCGACTACGACGAGGACCGGGTGACGGCGCTGCTGGAGTCGGACCCTGACCCCGACGCCGGGATGCGCCGGCTGGCCGTCGTGGCCGCCCACCCCGAGGCGGAGACCAAGGAGGAGGTGTGGCGCGCGTTCTTCGTCGACTACACCGTCCCCGCCAGCCGCGAGACGCTCGTGCTCGGCACCACGTTCTGGCGCCCCAGCCAGGCCGCGCTGCTCGCACCGTTCGCCCACCGCTACCTCGAGGAGCTGCACACGCTCAAGGGCGGCCTGCTCAACCAGGGCCTCACCATCCGCGCGATGTACCCGCTCGGCGCCGGCGACGCGTCGTTCCTCGCCGCGGCCGAGGCGGCAGCCGACGACACCAGCCTGCAGGCCTACGCCCGCAACCAGCTGCGCTCCAACTCGTTCGTGCTCGGCCGGATCCTGCAGGCCCGCCAGCTCTGAGGAGGTCCTACGGCGAGCTGCGATCAGTCCTGCGCGTCGTCCTTGCGACGCAGTCCGGACTCGTCGAGGGGGAACCGCTCGGAGCGCTGCCGCTCGATCGCGGCACCGACCAGGCCGGCGAACAGCGGGTGCGGACGCGTGGGCCGCGAGCGCAGCTCGGGGTGCGCCTGCGTCGAGACGTAGTAGGGGTGCACGTGCGTGGGGAGCTCGACGAACTCGACCAGGCCGAGCTCGGGGTTGACGCCGGAGAACACCAGACCAGCCCCGGCGAGCGTCTCGCGGTAGGCGTCGTTGAACTCGTAGCGGTGGCGGTGACGCTCCTCGATCACGTCCGCGCCGTACGCCGCGCGCACGACGCTGCCCTCCAGCAGCTCGGCCTTCTGCAGACCCAGGCGCATCGTGCCGCCGAGGTCACCGGCCCCCTCGACGAACCTCTTCTGCTCCTCGATGGTGGAGATCACCGGCTCGACCGTGTCCGGATCGAACTCCGTCGACCCGGCATGGGTGAGCCCGGCGACGTTGCGGGCGTACTCGATGACCATGCACTGCAGCCCCAGGCACAGGCCCAGGGTCGGGATGCCGTGCGTGCGCGTGTAGGTGAGCGCTCCGAGCTTGCCCTCGATCCCCCGGACGCCGAAACCACCGGGCACGAGCACCGCGTCGACGTCGGAGAGCTGCTTGGCTGCACCGGCCTCGGTGTCGCAGAGGTCGGAGGCCACCCACCGGATGTTGACCTTCGCGGAGTGTGCGAAACCACCGGCCCGCAGGGCCTCGGCCGGGGAGAGGTAGGCGTCGGGCAGGTCGACGTACTTGCCGACGAGCGCGATGGTGACCTCCTCGTCAGGATGGTGCACGCGACGGAGCAGGTCGTCCCACGCCGTCCAGTCGACGTCGCGGAACGGCAGGTCCAGACGTCGTACGACATAGGCGTCAAGACCCTCACGGTGCAGGACCTTCGGGATGTCGTAGATCGACGGCGCGTCGGCCGCGGTCACCACCGCCTCGTCGTCGACGTCGCACATGAGCGCGATCTTGCGCTTGATGCTGTCCGGGAGCTCGCGGTCGGCACGGCACACGATCGCGTCCGGCTGGATGCCGATGGAGCGCAGCGTGGCCACGGAGTGCTGCGTCGGCTTGGTCTTGAGCTCGCCGGAGGGACCGATGTAGGGCACCAGCGAGACGTGGATGAAGAAGCAGTTGTCACGGCCGAGCTGGTGGCGCGTCTGGCGGGCGGCCTCGAGGAACGGCAGCGACTCGATGTCGCCGACGGTGCCACCGACCTCGGTGATGACCACGTCGATGTCGGGACCGCCCATCGCGAGGATGCGGTCCTTGATCTCGTTGGTGATGTGCGGGATCACCTGGACGGTGTCGCCGAGGTAGTCGCCGCGGCGTTCCTTCGCGATGACCGTCGAGTAGACCTGACCGGTGGTCACGTTGGCGATCTGGTTGAGGTCGGTGTCGAGGAACCGCTCGTAGTGACCGATGTCGAGGTCGGTCTCGGCGCCGTCGTTGGTCACGAAGACCTCACCGTGCTGGAACGGGTTCATCGTGCCCGGATCCACGTTGAGGTAGGGGTCCAGCTTCTGCATCGTCACCCGGAGACCGCGGGACTTCAGCAGCTGGCCGAGGCTCGAGGCCGTGAGCCCCTTGCCGAGGCTTGAGGCGACTCCTCCGGTGACGAATACGTGCTTGGTCGGCGTCGGGCTCTTCACGGGCTTTGATCCTACCCGAGCGGGACGGCGCCGTCGGCACCCGAGGCACCGAATGATCCACCGGGAGCGCCCAGCGAGCGTTGCAGAGCCAGGATCGTGGCGACACGACCGGCCACCGTGTCGATGCCGTCGACGCTGGCGACCACGGCGGCCGCCGGATCGGCCCGGAGACGACCGAGCTGGCCCTGACCGTCCAGCAGGGTGCCGGCGACCACGACCCCGGTCGCCTGGGCCGCCAGACCCGCGGAGATCCCGGCCAGGACCGCGTCCGCTCCGTCGTCAGCGGCGTCCGGGCCGAGGACGAGAAGGACCAGCGGCGCGCGGCGATCCACCGCTTCGGGCAGGTCCATCAGACCCGCGCCGGCGACGGCGTCGAGGATGGCCCGGGACGTACCTCTGGCGCCCTGGCCCGACACGTCCCTGCTCGCCACGGCGAGGCCGATCAGCTGGCCGATCCGGTCGTACGTCGAGGCGTCCGAGGCGATCGCGGCGCCGCCCTGCTGGGCCAGCAGCTGACTTCCGAGGGTGTCCACGAGGGACTTCTGGTCCGGGTCGAGGAGGTCGTCGCCCAGGGTGTAGCGCGAGGTCACGACGCCGTCTGCAGCGGAGATCGCCTCGACGAGCCCTCCCACCACCTGCTCGTCAGCGCCCGCAACGGTGATCAGGGCCACCGAGCGCTCGGCGAGCCTGCCGGGCAGCACGGTCGGGCTGAGCGTCGTGACGAACGCATCGTTGTAGGAGGCAGCGCCGTCCTCGGCGGGCACGGCCGCGTCGCGTCTGACGTCGCTCGCGGTGGCGACGCTCCCCCCCACCTCGGACAGCGGCCCACCCCCCAGGACGATGCCGGCGGCCAGCGCCAGGAAGACCGCGACGATGGTGAGCAGGTGGTGACGCAGGGAGATCACGGGAGCATTCCTCGGACGTCGTCGACCAGACCTGACGTGGTGCTGGAGACGCCGGGCGAGACGTCGTCGACCCACTGCTGGCCGACGGGTGTCACGCTGATCGCGGCACCGAGGGCCAGGACGCCCGCGACCAGGGCGCCCAGCAGATGCCGCGGCCGCACGGCGCCGTCGTAGAGCAGGGGCACGGCGGAGGCGTCGACGAGGTCCGGGCCGACCTTGAGGCGGGTCAGGAACGTGCTCGCGAGACCGGTGCGACGCCGGTCGAGGAACTCCTCGAGGGTGGCGTGCATGCCGACACCCACGATGAGGGACGCGTCGTGGGCGGAGGCCAGCAGGAGGGCGGCGTCCTCGGTGGTGGCGGTGGTCTCGAAACGGAGCGGCCGGATCCCCATCCGCTCGAGGCGCTCGGTCGCGCCCCTCGGCGCACCGCGCTCGACCAGCACGACGACGTCCCTGGCCCTGCGAAGGACGGCGACGCCGGGCTGGTCCTCGCTGCCCCCGGTCATCACGACGATGTCGGGCCGGTGCCCGGCACTCGCGAGGGCGTCCGCACCGCAATCCACCCCGATCAGGACGGGGCGCTGCTCGCGCACGAAGGGCTTGATGCCGCGCAGCTCCCCCTCCCACCCGTGGGACCGGACCGCGACGACGACCGGCCGGCCGGCCATGTCGGTGCCCGTCCGCGGCACGCCATGACCGTGCAGGAGCAGGTCCTGCTCACGTTTGAGGAACTCGGTGCTGTTGTGCGTGAAGCTCTCCAGCTGGGCCGCCAGCCCGCTGCGCGCCTCGGCCATCTCGGACACGACCACGTCTGTCGTGAGCTCGCGCGTGGTCGCGACCAGGTGGTCCCCGGCGTGGACGACGCCCCCCTCGATGCGGAGCTGCATACCGTCGCGGAGCCGGTCGAACACCTCCACGCCCGCCGTGTCGACGACCAGGACCCCCGACTCCACCAGCAGCTGCGGTCCCAGGCTGGGATAGCGGCCCGAGAACATCGGACGGGCGTTGACGACCGCGACGACCCCCGCGTCGACGAGCGCCTGCGCGGTCTCACGGTCCATGTCGACGTGGTCGAGGACAGCGACGTCACCGGTCTGCAGGCGTCCGAGCACGCGTGCCGTACGCCGGTGGACCCGGGCCGGCCCGCGCACTCCGGGAAGGCTGGAGGCTGGGCGGGAACGGACTGCGAACTTCATGACCGCGCCATGCTGTCAGCCGCGGACCTGACCTTCGGGGAGGCACGCCCGCTCGGGCGCGGCGGCCTCGAGCAGCTCGCGCGCGTGCGCCCGAGCACTGTCGGAGTCCTCCACTCCGGCGAGCATCCGGGAGAGCTCGCGCTCGCGTCCGGGGTCGTCGAGGATCATCAGGCCGGAGGTGGTGATGGACCCGTCACTGGACTTGTGCACGACCACGTGACGATCGGCGTAGGCCGCCACCTGGGGCAGGTGGGTGACCACCAGCACCTGCGAGAGCCGGGCCAGGAGCGCCAGTCGACGACCCACCTCGATCGCGGCCCTGCCGCCGACACCCGCGTCGACTTCGTCGAACACGAACGTGGGCACCGAGCCGGACTCGGCCAGGGACACCTCGAGGGCGAGCATGACGCGGGAGAGCTCACCGCCGGAGGCGCCCTTGTGCAGGGCCCGGGCGTCCGCGCCGGTGTTGGCGGCGAGGAGGAACTCGACGTCGTCCACACCGTGCGAGCCCGCCCGCACCCACTGGCCGCCGACGCGGAGCTGAGGCCCGGCAGGACTGTCCGGAGCCGGCACCTGGTTCTGCGACACCGCGATGGTGATCGTGGCGTGCGGCATGGCGAGCGAGGTGAGCTCGTCGCTGACAGCCGTCGCGAGCCTGGCCGCAGCCGTGCGCCGCAGGCTGCTGAGCGTCGCCGCCAACGCCTCGAGCTCACCTCGGATGCGATCGCGCCGGGCCTCGAGGTCGGCGATGTGGGTGCCGGTGTCCTCGAGGTCGAGCAGCCGCTTGGCGCCGTCCTCGGCCCAGGCCAGCACCTCGGTGAGGGTCTCTCCGTACTTGCGGGTCAGCCCGGTCAGGGCTGCCCGACGCTCCGAGACCGCCGCCAGCCTCCCCGGGTCGGTCTCGAGGCTGGCTGCATAGGACGCCACGTCGCCCGCGACGTCGACCAGCAGGTGGCCGAGCTCGGCGATCCGGTCGGCGAGGTCGCCTGCGGTCGCGTCATGATCTCGCACGCTGTCCAGAGCGTGGCGAGCAGCGGTGGTGGTGGCCAGTGCGTCAGTCGCGCCGTCCTCGCTGGAGAGGGCTTCGCGGGCGAGCTCCGCTGCGGTGCGCAGCGTGTCGGCGAACCCGAGGCGTGACTCCTCGGCTGCGAGCTCGGCGTCCTCCCCGGGTCGGGGGTCGACGTCCTCGACCTCACCGAGGCCGAAGCGCAGCTGATCTGCCTCACGGGCGCGCTCACGGGCGGATCCGATGACGTCGGCGAGGGTGCGCTCGGTGGCCGCGAGCTCGGCCCACAGACCGGCGTACTGCTCCGCGGCGGTGGTGATCTCCGCGCCGCCGAAACGGTCGAGGGACGCACGCTGCTCGCCGGCTCGCAGGAGTCGGTGCTGGTCGGACTGGCCGTGCACGGCCACGAGGGGCTCGGCGACCTCCGACAAGGTGGCCACGGGGACCGACGCTCCCCCCACCCAGGCGCGCGAGCGTCCCTGCGCGGCCACGTTGCGGGCCAGCACGACCCGGTCGTCCTCGACGTGGCCACCGGCGGTCTCCACGGCCTGCCTGAAGTCCGCCAGGCCACCGGCGGACACGACGCCCTCGACGCGCGCCTGCGACGCGCCCGTGCGTACGGCGCCGGGGTCGGCCCGGCCGCCGAGCAGGAGCCCGAGCGCCGTGACGACCATCGTCTTGCCGGCACCGGTCTCACCGCTGATGACCGTCAGCCCGGGTCCCAGCTCGAGCGTGGAGGAGTCGATGACGCCGAGCGAGCTGATCCGCAGCTCCTCAAGCATCGCTGTCGCTGCTCTCCCCGTGCTCGCGGCGGCGGCGCTCGGCCGCGCCCCGCCACCCCTCGACGGGCAGGCCGAACTTGGCGACCAGACGATCCGTGAAGGGCGCCTCCTGAAGCCGGACCAGGCGCACCGGGCGGTCGCCTCGACGCACCTCGATGCGGGCCCCGGGTGCGAGGTCCACCGTCCGCCGCCCGTCGCACCAGAGCACACCGGCACCGTTGTTGTCGGCGAGCACCTCGACGGCGAGGACCGAGGTCGGGGCGACCACCATCGGGCGGGCGAAGAGGGCGTGGGCGCTCAGCGGGACCATCAGGAGTGCCTCGACCTCCGGCCAGACGACCGGGCCGCCGGCGCTGAAGTTGTAGGCGGTCGAGCCGGTGGGGGTGGCACACACGACCCCGTCGCAACCCCAGCGCGACAGCGGTCGGCCGTCCACCTCGACGACCACCTCGAGCATCCGTTCGCGGGCGGCCTTCTCGACGCTGGCCTCGTTGAGCGCGAAGGTGGAGGCGACCACCTCCTTGTCCATCAGGACCTTGACGTCGAGGGTGAGCCGGTCCTCGGCGGTGTAGGCGCGGTCGACGATCGCCGTCATCGTCGACTCGACGTCGTCCAGCTCGGCCTCGGCGAGGAAGCCGACGTGGCCGAGGTTGACCCCGAGCAGCGGGGTGCTCGTCTCGTGGGTGAGCTCCGCGGCGCGGAGGATCGAACCGTCTCCCCCGATCACGAGCGCCAGCTCGCAACCCTCGCCCGGGAGGTCGTCGGGACGGGACGTCTCCACGAGGCCATCCGTGGCGGGGTCGCCCGGATCCAGCCCGAGGTCGGCCGCCTCAGCGATCAGCAGGCGTACGGCGATGCCGTGGCCGGTGAGCGCTCGGACGCACGCGCGCGCGACCTCGCGCGCCTCGGCCCGGCCGGTGTGGGCGAGCACCAGCACCCGACGCCCCGGGCTCTCGACGGTCACGGGTCCACCCTCTCACCCGGCACCCCCAGCGGAGCGGCCCGCTCCACCTCGGCGCGGATGTCGTCGGCGTCGATCCCCGCCGGACCCCGCCGCAGGAGCAGGAAGAACTCGACGTTGCCGGAGGGACCCGGCAACGGGCTGACCGTCACGGCCACCGCCCCCCACCCCCGCGCCGCAGCGAGGTCGGCGATCGTGGCGACCGACTCGGCCCGCAGGCCGAGGTCGCGGACCACCCCTCCCTTGCCGACCCGGTCCTTCCCGACCTCGAACTGGGGCTTGACCATCAGTGCCAGCGCGCCGTCCTCGCGCATGACGCCCAGCAGCGGTTCGAGGACCAGCGCGAGGGAGATGAAGGAGAGATCGCCCACCACCAGGTCCACCGGCTCACCCACGAGGTCGAGGGTGAGCTCGCGGATGTTGGTGCGGTCGTGGACGTGGACCCGGTCGTCGCTCTGCAGCGACCAGGCCAGCTGCCCGTAGCCGACGTCGACCGCCACCACCTCGCGCGCGCCAGCCCTCAGGAGCACGTCGGTGAAGCCTCCCGTCGACGCGCCCGCGTCCAGGCACCGCTTGCCCGACACGTCCAGCCCGTGGGTGGCGAACACCGCGAGCGCGCCCGCCAGCTTGTGCCCTCCGCGCGACACGTAGTCCACCGTCGTCGGATCGTCGCGTACGACGATCGCCGCATCGGTCGTCACGCCGGTGGCCGGCTTGGTGGCGGTTGCGCCGGACACCGTCACCCGTCCGGCCGCGACCAGATCACTGGCGTGCTCTCGCGAGCGGGCCAGACCTCGACGGACGAGTTCCTGGTCGAGTCGCAGTCGTCGAGGGGGCACGAGCGGCTCAGGTGTCCTGTCCGCCACCGGTCGCCGGCTCGGGGCTGGCGTCCAGGGCACGGCGCAGCTGGTCATGGGACCGCTCGAACACCGCGACATGCTCACTCACCGGACGCTCGCTCACGCTGGCCACCTCTGCGAGGACCCGGTCCACCGCCGCGACGCCGGTCGCCCCTGGCTGCTGGTCCATGTCGCCGAGCCTACTCGGCACCGAGGTGTCGACGCGGTCCGGGAGGGACCGTGTCCGAGACGTCCGCGGGCTCTGAGGTCTCGTCGAGATACCACCAGCACGCGGTGGCGGCTGCACGCCACCAGTCTGCGTCCTCGCCCGCGCCGGAGACCTCGAGCCGACCGTCGACGACCGACGCGTGCCATCCGTTGAGCTCAGCGCCCTCGTCGGTCCGCGTGGGCACCGGATGAGAGGAGAACAGGCCTGCCAACGTCGGTGAGATGTAGGACGGCCGCAGCCGCGGGGTCGCGGACGCCAGGTCCTCGAGCCAACAGACCCCGGTCAGGACCAGCAGGGACCGTACGTCGATCGCGTGGGCGCCCTGGATGTCGGTGTCCAGCCGGTCACCGACCATGAGCGGCCGTTCACCACCGACGCGTCGCACGGTCTCCTCCATCAGCGGCTTCTCGGGCTTGCCCGCGACCCTGGGCCGCACGCCGGCGAAGCCGGCGATCGTCGCGACGAGCACGCCGTGGCCCGGGGCGATCCCGTAGGGGGTCGGGATGGTCATGTCGGTGTTGCTGGCGACGTAGGGCAGGCCGTCGCGGACCAGCGTGGCGGCGCGCATGATGTCGCGCCACCTCACGTCGGGTCCATACCCACTCGCCAGCGCCACGGCACCCGTGGGCTCCTGGACCGGGTCCAGCCCGGCCTCCTCGAGCGCCACGCGCAGCCCCTCACCTCCGAGCAGGAGGATCTTCGCCCCGGCACCGTGGTCCTCGGCGAGCAACCGGGCAGCGGCTTGGGCGGAGGTGACGACATCTGCCGCGGACGCCTCGACTCCCAGCCCGACGAGCTTCTCGGCGACCTGGTCCGGCGTACGTGAGGCGTTGTTGGTCACGAAGGCGACGTGACGCCCCGAGGACCGGACGCGTTCCACGTGCGCGGCCACCCCGTCGACCGCGTTTCCACCGACGTAGACCACGCCGTCCAGGTCGAACATGACCAGGTCGTGCGCCTCGACGAGCGGCTCGGTCGTCTGCTCCAGCATGCTCCACCCCTGTCCGGACGGGGACCGGCGTCCCCCTACGATGCTCCGATGGACCCCGCCACCGTGGTGCCCCCGCACGTGGCGAAGCCCCTCACGCTGCTGCCCTTCCGGGCCGTCATGCTGTCGGCCGCACGCGTGGGGGATCCGGCATCCGCCAGGGCCCTCGCGAGACCCTACCGTGACGTCGCGGCCCGCCTCGGGCAGTGGATCGCACAGGGTCGCGCCAGCTCCGACTCTGCGCCGGCGCTCTATCTGCACGAGTACACGGTCGCCGGTCTGACGATCCGCGGCCTCGTGGGTGCCCTGGGCGTCTCCCGACGAGCGGACGCGCTGCGCGAGCGGGCGGTCTGGCCGCACGAGGCGATCCACCCGGAGCAGGCTGGCGAGCTGGCTGACCGCATGTGGGCGATGGACCTCAACCCGGCGCCGATCCTCCTCGTCCACCAAGGCGAACCTGAGCTCCGGGAGCTGATCTCCGCGGTGGGTCGGGGTGAGCCTGACTGGCGCTACCTCGACCGCGCGGGCCAGCGCCAACGCATCTGGGCCCTCCGGGAGCCAGCAGTGCTGGATCGGGTCGCGATGCTGCTGGCGGGTTCACACTGCCTGCTGGCCGACGGCCACCACCGCTATGCCGCCTACCTGCGCCTGCAGGAGGAACACCCCGGAACCGCCTGGGACGCCGGGCTCGCAATGCTCGTCGACCAGGACGACACTCCCCTGTTCCTGGGTGCCATCCACCGCACCTTCCCGGGCACCACGCTCGACGCTCTGGCTCACGCTGCTCGCGCAGCGGGCGCAGAGGTGGCGCGGCGTGAGCGTCATGGGGCGCTCGGGGCACTCGACAGCACCCACCTGGTCCTCACCGACGGCACCGCATGGCACACCGTGAGTCCCCACAGCCTCGACCAGGTCGCGGCGGTGTCCTGGTTGCACGACAGGGTCCTGTCGCGGATCCCTGAATCCTCGCTCCGCGTCGAGCACCACCACACTGTCGACGCCGCACTGGCCGCGACCGGGGTGAGCGCACCGGCAGTCCTGCTGCCCAACCCCGAGTTCGACCAGGTGCGGTCGCTGGTGGAGTCCGGTGGTCTGCTGCCGGAGAAGGCCACCTCGTTCCAGCCCAAACCCAGCCTCGGCGTCCTCATGCGACCGTTGACCGACGAATGATCCCGCAA
>CAWEAI010000017.1:0-25556 GCA_963806925.1 uncultured Actinomycetota bacterium
CGGGGACGGGCCGCGCACAACGTACCGAACTGGATGGCCCCCGGAATGCATGCAGGGGGCCGCGCCAGCTGGCGTGGCCCCCTGGCCGACTCACTCCGGCCGGGCGCGCACGTCCGCTACCTCACGCGCACGACGTAGGTCTCGCGTGCGCCGCCGGCTCGGACCGTGATCCTAGTCGTGCCCTTCGTCAGCGCGAGGATCCGCCCCGCGACGTCGATGGCGGCAACTCCCGGCCGCGACGACCGGTAGGTCACCTTGACCTTCGTGGCGGCCCTCGGGGCGTAGCTCCCGGTGACATGGACGACCTCGTCGACCGTCATCGACCTCGGCACGTCCGCGCTCACGCGACGGACCTTCACGTCCGACGCCCTGCGGACGACGGTCACCTTGGCCCTGGCGACGAGCTCCTTGCCGGACGAGCCGACGGCCAGGGTGGTGGCCCTGATGACAGCCCGACCGGGCTTCCTTGCCGTCACGACACCACTCGCACTGACCCTCGCGACCTTCGTGTTCGACGACGTCCACGCGACAGTGCCGGCGTACGACGCCCCGCCGTCCGTGTCGTAGACGCCCTCCTCCAGCCGGAGGGTCTGGCCCTTGGCCAGTCGCAGTCGACGCTGGTTCAGCGCCACCTTCACCGGAACCGCGTCCACCGGCGGCAGCACGACGGGCACCAGCACCAGGCCGGCGACCGCTCCGGTCAGCTCGGTGACGGCCGCGTCGACCCGTGCCTGCGTGGCGTCCTCCTCCGCGAGGACGACCCGCGCTCCCTCGAGTGCGGCCCGGAGGCGCGCCCACGAGTCGGCGGTGTACCTGCCGTCGGCGTTGGACAGGGTCCGCGCCTGGTCGTGGACGCGCTGGAGCACCGACCTGTCGACGGTGGCGGGCTTGGCCACCAGCCCGTCGATCGCGGTGCGGAGTGCGGCCGTGGCGGCGTCGAGCTGGGCCTGCGTCCGGTCGGCTCGTGCCTGGTGCACCGCGTCCGCGTCGGCGAGGGCCGCCCGGAAGGCGGCCGCCGAGTCGTCGGTGTAGCCGCTCAGGTCGGCCGCCACCTGCCGGCCCGCCGCGAGCAAGGTGCCCAGAGCCGTCGGGTCGCCGCGCTCGGCGAGGGTCGCGACGGCGTCCTGCACGGCCTCGGTCGCCGCCTGCACCTGTGCCTCGGTGAAGCTCGTGCCGTCGTAGACGGCCTGCGCGCCGGCGTCACCGTCGATGACTGCGCGCAGCGCGGCCCACGTGGACGTCGTCCAGTCGTCGGGGTCGAGGGACGCGGCGCCGTCGAGCACGGCGCCGAGCGCGGACTTGTCGATCGCCACGACCTCGTAGGTCAGGGTCGCGGACGCGCGGTTGCCTGCCCGGTCCACGACCACCTGGGTCAGCGTGTGTGTGCCGACCTCGGTCGAGTAGCCGCGCAGGACGCAGGAAGCCACGCCCGAGGTGGCGTCCGTCGCCTGGCACGCCGGCTCGGTCGGGACCTCGCCCTCCTTGACCTTGCCCGTCGGGAACGTGCCGAAGGACGGCACCGGCCTGGTGCTGTCGATCCGCACCGTCAGCTCGTCCTCGGTCGTGTTGCCGGAGGCGTCCTCGGCGGCGTAGGCCAGCACGTGCGTGCCGTCCGTTTCGACCGCGACGGGACCGTCGTACGGCGCCATCGGCGCGCCGTCGAGTGCCACGCGCACCGCGGGGCCGGGGTCTGTGTCGTCCGCCGCCGAGACCTCGAGGGTGGTGGGCGCGGTGATCCAGCCGTTGTCACCGTAGGTGGTCGCGTCCGCAGGGGCGGCCGAGACTGTCGGGGCGGTGTCGTCGGTGGCTGCAGCCGGAGCCGGAGAGACCCAGAGGTCGGTCAGTGACGGGTCGTAGAACTCGTCGTTGCCGCCGCGGTAGAGGTATTTCACGGTCACCTCTCCGTCCCCGTCCGCGTCGAGCGCGGCCGGGTCGTCGACGAGCACGTCGTAGCTGGCCAGGGTGTTGCCCACGACGCCCTCGTTGGGCACGAGGTACTTCACCTGCTGGACGAGCACGTCGTCGACCAGGACCTGGTACTTCTTCGGACGCGACTGCACCTGCGCCACCGTCGAGGCGGCCGAGGTGTCGGCGGTCTCTCGCATCGTCAGCACGAAGGGCTCGCCGGACTCCACGCCGACATCGACGCTGAACCAGCTGCCGTCGCGCGACCACGTGAATCGTCGCGTCAGACCACCCTCGGTGTTCGTGCCGCCCACGGGGATGCCGGTGCTGTAGTTCCATCGGAGGTCGTGCGCGACCTCGGTCGGGCCAGGACGCACGTTGGCCGTGCTGTTGCCGGTCGACCCGGTCCCGCCGTCGCCGAGGTCCACGAAGTCGGTGGCGCCCTCGACGGCGTTCGCGCCGGTGACGTTCCAGCCCTGTCCGCGCGGGCCGTACCACTTCACGCGGGTTCCGCTGGTCCCGCTCGCGACGACCGAGCCGCGGTCGACGAAGTCGACGGTCACCGACTGCATGATCGGCAACCAGTGCGCGCCACCGCCGTGCACGGTCACGGGCACCTCGAGGGTCCCTCCGGCCGGGACGGTCACGAGCTTCGACGGCGCACCTGCCTCGAGCACGTCGGCGACCGAGCGCGCGACGATCCTCCCGGTGGTCAGGGAGCTGCCGTTGTTGCGGACCGTGGCCGTGACCATCCACTGACCGGTTGCGGGATAGGGGCCGACCCGGTCCCCGACGGTCACCGAGGCCACCACCACGTCGGAGGCGATCCTCGCGTAGTTGCTGACGGACGTGGTCGTGCTGCGCTGCTGGTCGCCATACGCGACGGTGACGTCGGCGACCGCGTCGAAGCTCGCGCCGTGCCGGGCTCCCTGCGGCACCGAGACGGCGAAGGGCAGCTCGAGGGTCTGGCCGACGGCGACGGGACCGCCGGTGAGGACCACCGGCTCCATCAGACCGGGTACGTCGACCTCGGCGGTGACGGTGTCGATGGCGGTGACGCCGGTGTTCTCCACCGACAGTCGGCCGGTCGCCTCGTGGCCCGGGCGCACGACGCCGAGCCGGGGCAGCGAGACGGTCGCGGGTGGCGAGGCGACGGCGAAGGCGTGGTCACCCGCCTCGACGCGCGCCACGGTCTCGCCGGTCCGGTCGTCGACGGTCACCTCGAGGACGCCGTCGAGCGACTCGCTCAACGACTCCCCGTCGAGGGTGATGTCGTCGAGCTCGGCGCTGGGGAGGTGGACCTGGGCGACGGTGCCGGTGGGCACGGTGACCGCAAGGTCGTACGTCGTCTTGTCCGTCGCGTCGACGGAGACGGCGATCTCGCCGTTGACGCTGTGCACGTCGGCCGAGACCTGCTTCAGCGTCCCGAGCTGGGGACGCACGGCGAACTCGGTGAATCCGGGCTCGACCTGCTGGATGCCTGCTGCGTAGCGGCTCATCATCGTGAGCGGGCCGCCGGTCCAGCCGTGGTTGAACGTGCCGGCCGCGTCCTGCTCGGGGCCGGCGAAGAACTCCCAGAGCGTCGAGTGGTCGGGATCGTTGACCATCGGCGCGTAGCGGTCCTTCATCCGCGCCATCGCGTCGTCGGGGTAGCCCATCATGTAGAGCGCCTCGAGGACGTACTTGTCCATGTAGGGGCTGGACTTCTTGATGTTCACCAGCACGTCGCGGATCTGCTCGTACTGCGACGGCTTCGCCAGTCCGGCGTACACCGCCAGCGCGTTGGCGCGGTCGTCGGCGCGGCCGTCACCTGTCGACTCGTAGAAGCCCTTCCCGTCCACCCACAGCGTGTCGATGTTGTCGCGGATGGACTTCGCGCGGCCTTCCATCCAGGCAACGTCTGCGTCGTCGACGCCCACGCCGATCTCCGCAGCCGACTTGAGCGTCGCCTGGAGCGCGATGTAGTACCAGAGGGTGTCGATGAGGCGGCCGTCCTCTCCCGAGCCCCAGTCGTGCCAGTGCCAGGTGCCACCGTGGTCGTGCTTGAGCAGGCCGTCCGCTTCCATGTTGTAGGTGCGCAGGTAGGCCACGGAGGGCAGGTAGGTCTCGTCGAGGACGGTCTCGTCGCCGGAGTACTCGTAGAACTGCCAGAAGCTCATCACCCCTGCCATCGACTGGGCGGGAAGCTCGGAGAACGTCGCAGCGGGCGCCTGGGTCGGGATGCGGTCGCCGCTGCGGAAGCCCATCACGTTGCTGATGCCCTTGCGGCCGAGGGCCGCGGCGGCCGGGTCGAGGGCATAGAAGCCCTCCTCGATCTCGTTGACGGCGTCACCCCACCACTGCGAGCGTTCCCGGTCGGGACAGTCCATGTAGGAGTCGCGCATCGTGACGTAGAGGGTGTCGCGCGCCATCCGCCAGAGCTTGTCCATGTAGGGGTCGTCGGAGTCGAAGGATCCGTCGAAGTCGGTTGCGTAGCCGGACAGTCGATAGCCGATCTCCTCGACGACCGCGCCGTCCTGAGCAGTGATGAAGAGCTTGTCGCCGTTCATCCACACCAGTGACTCGTAGTCCTGGGCGCCAGCCTTGGTCACGTACTCCGCCTGCACGGCCTGCTCGATGCCTCCGCCACGCACCGTGGCGTGGTCGGTCTTGAGGCCCACGGTGCGGCCCGCCGCCGTGCCCGCGGCGAGCTTCACGTAGGGGGTGAGCTGGTGGTTGACCGGCATCCGCAGCTCGTACGTCGTCACGCCGCCGCTGCTGCTCACCATGACGCGCGGGTCGGTCACCGGGACCGTGGTGACGTCCTCGAACTTGAGCAGCGGGATCGGGTTGTCGACCAGGACGTTCCATGGCGAGCTGCCCTCGTTGCCGGCGGTCGTTGCGGCCGGCCACACCGCGTCGTCGTAGCCCGCGGAGGTCCAGTCCTCCCAGTCGGCGAGCTCCTGGCGGGCGTCGTAACGGACGTTCGGCTCGGCCAGGCGGTAGTTGGTGTCGACCGACATCGAGCCGTACGCCCCGACCTTCTGCACCTTCCAGGTGTTGCCGGATCGGACGTCGATGTCGGCGGCCTCGAAGAACAGGCCGGCGCGGCCGGAGTAGGGACCGGCATAGCCGCCGCGACCGTAGGACACGGCAAGGACCGCGATGGTGTTCTCACCCGTGCGCAGGTGCGGGCGCACATCGACGGTGTCGACGTAGGAGTCCTGACGGTTCGGGCCGCGCTTCACGCTGCCCTCGAAGACGACGAGCTCACCGTTGACGTAGAGCCAGTACTTCGTCTCCGCGGCGATCCTCGCGTTGATCACGGCGGGAAGGGCGTCGACGTCGGCGATGTCGACGGTCGTGCGGAACGCGGCCCAGTTGTTGACCGACGAGGTGTCGGAACCCCAGATCCAGTAGGCGTCGTCAGGAGAGTCAGCGACGGTGCACACCTCCGAGATCGTCAGGCCGTTCCACCCGGCCGCGGTCGCCCCGGCAGCGCCGACGGCGCGGTCGTCGAAGTCGTCGGCGTAGAGGTAGGCGTCCGAGGTCAGGCTGCGGACGACCAGGTTGTCCAGCGTGCCGGTCTCGGCGCCCGAGACGCGGACGCCGACCGTGCCCGATACGGGAAGCCACGGGCGGGAGTACTGCGCGACCTGCACACCGTCGACGCGCACGGTGACCTGCTGGCCGGTGACGTCGATGCGGAAGTGGAACTGCTTGCCGCGGACCAGGGTTCCTGCCGGAAGCGCGATGGTGCCGTCGGCGGCCCAGCCGCCGTTGTTGAGCCGGAGCGGGCCGAGGGAGTTCTGGCCGGCGGAGAACTGCAGCGACGGTCCGTTGTTGCCGCTCTGCCGGAAGGACACGGCAATCGTGTTGGAGGTGGTCGCGTCACCCTCGACCGAGTAGTCGGTCCACGCCGACGCCTGTGCCGGCGCGAGGTAGCCGCCGTCGTAGGACTCCGCGCCGACGCCTCCGGTCGCGGGCAGGCCGAGGAGCACGACCTTCTCGGCGCCACTGTCGAGCGCACCGCCGCAGATCCGCGGTGGCGCGGCCTGGGCGGGAGCGGTGACCCCCAGGGCGACCACCAGTCCGGAGACGACGAGAGCGAGCAGCGCCACGGATGCGGACGCGAGGTGCCAAGGAGAGCGTCGCATGGACGTGCCTTCCGGTCAGGGGTGTCGAGAGGTCGGGAGAATGGGGGGTGGGAGGCGACGACCGGGGTCGTCGCCGCCTCCCTGTGGGGTCCGGGGATCAGGTCCCGCGGACGACCTGCTTCGGCGAGGAGGCGCGCGCGACCGCCCTCGATCCGACGTAGCGGACGACCACGCGGTGCTTGCCCCGGGCGATCACGATCGTCGTGGCTGCCCTGCTCCGCGAGAGCCTGAGCGTCCGCACGACCTTTCCGTCGACCACGACGCGCACCTTCCCGGTGGCTGTCACGGCTCCGGTCGTGGTGACCTTCGCGGCGACCCGCACCCGGGTGCCGGCCCGCACCTTGGTCCTGCTCACCTTGGCGCGGACGGCAGCCGCGGCTCTGGTCACGGACGGGGTGGCCGCAGACGTGGATGCCACCGGCGTGAGTCCGGCCCGGGTCGCGGTGACCCGCACCGAGAGGCGCTTGCCGACGTCGCCTACCCGCACGCGGTAGGACGACCCGGTGCCGGCGAGCGGAACGCCGTTCCGCAGCCACTGATAGGTGTGGCTCAGTCCATCCACGTTCCACGTCCCCGTCGTCGCACGGAGCCTCGAACCGACGGCTGCCGTGCCGGACACCTGCGGGGCGAGGACCGCTGCAATGCTGTCCGGCGCCTGCGGGTTGCCCGGAGTTCCGGGGGTGCCGGGGGTGTCCGGCAGGTCCGGTGTCACCGGACCGTGCAGGGTGAGCACGGCCTGCCGCGTCGTCTCGGCGTTGCCGGCGACGTCGGTCGAGTAGTAGTCGACCGTGTGGTCACCGACGCCCTCGACCACTGCCGGCTCGGTGCCGGCGACCTGCCAGGTGCCGCCGTCGACCCGGTACCGGGTGGCCGCGACGCCACTGACGGCGTCGGTGGCGGTGAAGGCCAGCGACGCGCGGTCGCCGTGGGCACCCTCGCTCATCGTGGCGGCGAGCCGGGTGGTCGGCGCCGTCGCGTCGATCCCGATCTGGAGCGTGCGGGTCCCGGTCGCGTTGCCAGCGGTGTCCGTCGCGCGGTAGCTGACCTGGTGCCGGCCCTCACCGCTGACTGTCACCGGGGAGACGTAGTCCTGCCACCCGCTGTCGGTGCCGACCTGGACGACAGGGGCGGTGTCGCGGTTGTCCGCCGCCTCGAGCTGGACTCGTACGTCGGAGCGGTACCAACCGGCGTTGCCCTGCTTGCCGCCGGCGACCGTTGCCGACACGTCGGGGGCCTGGGTGTCCTCGGGCACTCCGAGCACCCACACGTCGGCCAGGGACGGGTCGCCCTGGCTGGAGCCGTCAGCGGGGAACTCGAACCGGATCCGGACGTTGCCGTCGTTGCCGACCAGTGACGGGTGGTCGATGAGGGCGTCATAGACCTTGATGCCCTGACCCCCCTCGGTGCGCGGGACGAGCTGGGTACGCACGAGCACACCGTCGACGTAGATGTCGTAGTCCTTGGTCACGACCTTGTCGAAGGTCTCCACGTTGCGCAGGATGAACGGCTTCCCGGCGGGGACGTCGACCGTCACCGAGAACCATGATCCGGGGAAGGCCGAGTGCGAGTACCGACGCGTGAGGCCGGCCTCGACGCTCGTGCCGCTGCTCGACGAGGCCTGGATCCCGTGGGCGTTCTCCGAGGCGGAGTCGCCGAGGTCGACGTGGTCGACTATCGCGCCCGTGGGCGGTCGCGGCAGGTCGACGGTCATGGATGCATCCGCGCTGACGAGCGTGTCGCGGCCGCGGAGGACGTCGACGGTCACCGGGACCGCGCCCCCGACGAGGTCGAGAGGCACGATGACCGGGACCTCGAGGTCAGCCTGCCTGCCCGCCGCCACGAGGACGTCGATGGACGGGACGGACTTCCACCCCGGGGGCAGCGTCAGTCGCGCATGGGCGCGGACGTCGGCCGTGCCGGTGTTGCTGACCGGGACGGTGACCGTCGCGTGCTCGCTCGGGTCGTCGCCGTCCACGACCGTCGTGAGGTCGCCGATCTCGAGGCCGGAGGTGACCGAGGCCCAGTGAGCCGTCGTCGTGGTGACCGTGTAGGTCTCCTCCCCTGCCGTGTAGGTCAGCGTGAGCTCGGCGTCGTAGTCACCCGGCGCCTGGTCCGTCGGCACGTCGATCGACACCGGCAGCTGGACCGACGAGCCCGGCGCCACCGTCCCGGCCGGGACGTCGCCCGACCCGAGGCCCTCGACCATCACCGAGCCGCTGAGCCCGGTAAGGGCGACCGTGCCGCCGTTGGTGACGTCGACCGTCCCGATGATCGTGCCGCCCGGCAGGACCGCGCCGTCGACCGGCGGGAGCGTGAGGGTGACGCCGATCGCCGAGGTGATCGCCCGGACGAGGGCGCCCTCGAGCGCAGCCAGGCTGCCGTCGAGCGAGGCGCGCGTCGGTGCCGCGACGCCGGAGTCCGCGAGCCAGGCGCGGAGGTTGCGCAGCTCGGCCAGCGCGTCGCGCAGCGCGGCAGTGACCGCGTCCATGTCGCCGTCGACCGACGCGAGGAGCGCGTCGCCCACCCGGTTGCTCACCAGGCCGAGGTCACCGTCGAGCTCCTCGCGGTCGGCCTCGGCCAGGTCGCCGGAGTCGGCCAGGTCGGCCACGTAGGCCCGAACCGCGTCGATGTTCTCGAGCAGGTCGCCCAGCGCCGCGTTGCCGGCCACGACGTCGAAGGCGTAGCTGCCGGAGCCGACCGTGACCGTGACGGTGTCGCCGTCATCGACGACGTCCTGCACACCCACGACGTCATCGAGCATCGCGCCGCCCTCGAGCACCGCGTAGGTGTTCGCGGCGGGCAGCACCACGTCGGCCGTCGTGCCGACCGGTACGTCGACGGCGAGCGTCATGTCCTGGCCGGTGAGCTTCCAGTCGGTCGCGATCTCGCCGTAGACCGAGTCGAGGCGCCCCGCGCCGTGGGTCACGCCGCCGCCCGGAGAGGGCTCGACGCGGATCTTCCGGTAGCCCGGTTCGACGGCCTTGATGCCACCGACGTTCTGGTACATCCAGTCGCCGACCGCGCCGTAGGCGTAGTGGTTGAAGGAGTTCATGCTGACGTCGCCGAAGCTGCCGTCGGGCATGATCGAGTTCCAGCGCTCCCACATGGTGGTGGCGCCGTTCTCCACCTCGTAGCCCCAGGACGGGTACTCCTTGCGGGTCAGCAGGACCCAGGCCAGGTCCTCACGGTCGATGGCGCTCAGCGCCGGCAGCAGCCACGGCGTGCCGAGGAAGCCGGTGGTGAGGCTGTTGCCGCTCGCCGCCAGCTTGGCGACGTACTTCCCGCCCACCGGGGCAAGCGCATCGTCGGGCACCAGGCCCATTCCGAGAGCGATCGCGTAGCCGGTCTGGCTGTTGCCCTGGATCGTGCCGTCGGCGGCGATGTAGGCGTCGGCGAAGGCCGCGCGGATCCCCTCGTCGAGCTCGCTGAGCTCCGCGGCGTAGGCGTCGTCGCCGAGCGCGGCGGCCATCTCCGCCATCATCCGGGTGGTGAGGGCGTACGACGCCGTCCCGAGCACGCCGCCCGGGGTCGGGTCGTCGAGGTTGAGCCAGTCGCCCCACGTGTTGCGACCCTGCTCGAGGAGGTCGGCGCCCGCGCTGGTGCGCAGGTGGTCGTGGAACCGCTTCATGTCCGCCCAGTAGCGCCGCGCGGTGCTGATGTCGCCGTAGCTGGTCCAGTGGGCGTAGGGCACGGTGATGCCGGCGTCGGACCAGCCGGTGCCGGTGCCGACCTTGAAGCCGGGCGGGGTGGGGGCGACGCCCTGGTAGTCACCGTTGGCGTCCTGGGTGTCGCGCATGTCCATCATCCACTTGGACAGGAACGCGCGGGTGTCGGTGAGGTAGGAGGCGGTCGGGACGAAGACGTTGATGTCGCCGGACCAGCCGAGCCGCTCGTCGCGTGCCGGGGTGTCGGTCGGGATCGAGAGGAAGTTGCCGCGCTGGCCCCACGAGATGTTGCTGATGAGCTGATTGAGCATCGGGTCGGACGTCTCGAGGTCGCCGGTGCGCGCAAGATCGGACCCCCACACGATGCCGGTGACGTCGGCCGCGACCGGGGGCGTCGTGCCGCCGACGATCTCGAGGTAGCGGAAGCCGTGCTGGGTGAAGCGCGGGGTGTAGGTGACGGTGCCGGCGGTGGCGAACGTGTAACGGTCGGTGACCTTCGCCGAGCGCATGTTGGCGGTGTAGAGCGTCCCGTCAGGGTTGAGCTCCTCGCCGTACCGGATCGTCACGGTCTGACCAGCCTGCCCGGTGAGCTTCATGCGGGCGACACCGACCATGTTCTGGCCGAGGTCGTAGGTCCACCGCCCCGGTGCGGGCTCGGTGCGCGCGACGGCGGCGAGCTCCTGGGAGGTGCGCACCGGCTCGTCGGGCTGCGGCACCACCGGCGCCATGGGAGCGGTGCGGGCGACGGCGGCGCTCCAGCCGGAGTCGTCGTAGCCGGGCTCGTTCCAGCCCGACCTCGCCAGTCGCGCGTCGTAGGACTCGCCGTCGATGAGGTCGGCCTGCGTGTAGCCGCCCGTCGCCGAGGTCCAGGTCGCGTCGTCGGTGTCGACCCACTGCGTGCTGCCGTCGGAGTAGCTGATCCGCAGGCGTGCCAGCAGCGACGTCTCGGTCCCGTACTGACCGGTCCCGAGGTGCGCGATCCGCCCGGCCCACCACCCGCTGCCGAGCTCGGCACCGAGGGTGTTGTCCCCGGCCGCGACGAGGTCGGTGACGTCGTAGGTCTGGCTCTGGAAACGGTCGAGGTAGTCGGTCCAGCCGGGGGCGAGGTGCTGGTCGCCGACCTTCTGGCCGTTGAGGGTCAGCTCGTAGATGCCGCGCGCCGTGGCGTACACCCGGGCGCTCGTCACGGTCCTGCCCGCGGTCGTGGCGAAGTCGGTGCGGAGCATCGGCATGTTGCCGTCAGGTGAGCGCCAGATGATGTCCTGGTTGCCCTTGACCTCGAGGCCGTCCTCGACGAGCGTGCCGCCGCTGAACGGGTTGCCGTCGCTGAAGTCTGTGTCGAGCAGCGTCGTGCCGTCCTTCGCGACCACGGTGACGCCGTGCACGGTGGACGCCTCGACGCCCTCGGTCGCGTTGACCGAGCGGAACCCGACGAAGCCCTTCGGGTGTCGGGTGTCGGTGCGGGTGTCGATGGTGACGCCGTCGAGCTTCGTGGTGATCGTCGAGCCGTCGAAGGTGACCGCCATGGTGTGCGAGCCGGTGAGCAGCTGCTGGACGGTCGTGAACTGCGAGATGTCCTTGTTGTCCAGCAGCGCGAAGCCGCCGTTGGTCTTCACGTGCGGACGCAGGCGGGGCGTGCCGTCTGCGACGCTGAGCTGCCACATGAAGCCGTTGGAGGTGTTGCTGGCCCGCACGTAGGGGGCGAAGACGAGGTTGTCCATCGTGAAGTCGAACTCGGCGGTGTAGTCGGCCCAGCGGTTGAGCTCCGCGCCGGCCGCGGCGCCCACCCACTCGGCGCTGCCCCAGTCGCCGCTGGAGAGCAGGCCGGTCTCGAACGACGCGGGCTCGCTCCAGTCGGACGCCTCGTCGGCGCCGTTCCAGACGCGGACCTGCCACGCGTAGCGCGTGCCCGGCTGGAGGTCGCTCCCGCCGTAGCCGACGTCGACCTGCCGGTCGGAGACGACCTTGTCGGTGTCCCAGATCGGGGAGCCGGCGAGATCGGCCTCGGTGGTGGCCACGCGGACCTGGTACGCCGTCTGCACGGCACCGCGTCCGGGCGAGGTGGAGTGCCACGAGAGGCTCGGCGCGGCACCGGGGATCCCCATCGGGTCCACCCGGCCGTTGGTCTCGAGACCGACGACGGTGAGCGGCGTGGCCGCGGCCGCCACCGCCGTCGGCTCGTCGGCGGACACCGCGGTCGGAGCCTGGACCCCGAGACCGATGCTCAGGGCCAGGGCGCCGACGAGGAGCCGCGCGAGGTGACGTGAGGTGCGGGACATGGTGACGCCTTTCGGGGCGGGAGGAGGGGGAGGGGTCGATCGGTCGTCACCTGCGGACGACCAGCTTCGTACGGGCGCGAGCGGCCTGCTTCGATCCGAGGTAGGTGACCGTGACCTTCTGCCGGGCACCCGGACCGATCGGCACGCGCAGCGTGGTGGTGCCGCGCGTCTCGCGGCGGGCGACGCGCTTCCCGGCGACGCGGACGACCAGCGTGCCGCGGGGCTTCACGCCCACGGCGGACAGAACGACCTTCACCCGCACCGTGCGGCCCTTCACCTTCTTGCCTCGCACGGACGTCTTCATCGTGGTGGTCGCCCTGCGCACCGACTCGGTCTGCAGCGACGTGGACTCGGCCCTCGACGCGCCGGCCGACGCCGTCACCCTGACCGAGAGGCGGGCCCGGAGGTCGTCCCGCACCACGCGGTAGGTCGTCGACGTGGCGCCCGGGATCGGCTGGCCGTCGCGCAACCACTGGTGCCCGGTGGTGATGTCGGCGCGGCTCCATGAGCCGTCGGTCGCCGCCAGGGTGCGACCGATCTCGGCCGTGCCACTGACCTGCGGCGGCGACAGGGCCACGAGCTGCTGCTCCTGTCCTCCGTCGTCGGGCGTGGGCAGGGCCACCACCTGACCATGGCGCGCGGTCTCGGCGTTGCCTGCCACGTCAACGGAGAACCACGCGAGGGTGTGGGCGGCTCGGCTCGGGAGGGTCACCGCGCCGGTGACCGCCTGCCACTCACCGTCGTCGACCTTGAGCATGGTCGCGGCCACACCACTGGTGGCGTCGGTCGCGCTCAGTCGCACCTGGGCGGCGTCCGTCCCGGTCGTGGGAGCGACCACCTCGGACGTCGTGACCGGCGCCGTCTGGTCGATCTTCACGTCGACCGACGCGGGCTCGGAGACGTTGCCCGACGCGTCGCCGGCCCGGTAGGTCACCGTGTGCGCTCCGTCGGTCGAGAGCTGGACCGGGCCGACGTACGGCGTCCAGCCGAGGCCGTCCCGGACCTGGACGAGCGGTTGCTCGTCGTAGTCGTCGAGCGCATCCACCTCGACGCGAACCGGGCTGGTGAACCAGCCGTCCTGCCCGGCGGTACCGATGGTCCGGGCACCGACGACCGGGGGCGCAGTGTCCTTCGTGACTCCCGGCACCACCCAGAGGTCCGCGACCGACGGATCGTAGTCCTGGGCGTCGGTGGGGAACTCGATCTTGATCCGGGCCCGGCCGTCCGCGGTGGCCGCGAGCGCCGCCGGGGCATCGACGAGGAGGTCGTGCGCGAGCCAGCCGAGCCCGCCCTGCGTGCGCTTGACGTAGTAGCGCCCGACCGGCACGTCGTCGACGTAGAGGTTGAACTCCTTGGTACGGGCACCGTCGAACGTCTCGATCATCCGGACGCCGAACGGCTCGCCGGCCGGCACGTCCACCAGCGCGGAGAACCAGGAGCCGGGGTAGAGGGAGTGGGCGTAGCGACGGGTCAACCCCGCCTCGCTGTTGGTCCCGCTGCTGGCGGCGGCCAGCACCTGGTGCGCGGTCTCCGAGGCCTGGTTCCCGAAGTCGACGTGATCCGTCGTTCCGGTCGGCGGGGTCGTCAGAGCCACGGTCAGAGTTCCCTGTCCGCTCGCGAGGACCTGGTCGCCCTGCACCATCTGCGCGCCGACCGGCTGGTCGCCCGCGACGATCCGTTGGGGCACCCGGAGTCGGGTCGACACCGTGCGGGTCTCCCCCGGCTCGAGGGTCAGGGACGGCCCCGTGGGCGGGGTCGGCCAGCCGGCGGGGACCGTCGCCCGCACCTGGCCCGTCTGCGGCTGCGTACCGTCGTTGTGGAGGACCACGTCGATCGGGACGAGAGTGCCGCGCGGGTCTGTCACCGAGCCGGTGACCCCGGTGATGCTGACCCCCGCGACGATCTCGGCCCAGGTGGCGCTCTCGACGACCTGGTAGCGCTGGCCCCAGCTGGTGAAGTCGAGGGTGACCTCCACCTCGCGGTCGCCCAGACGTGCGTCGTGTGGCACGCGGGCGTCGAAGGTGAGCTCGGTCGATGCCTCGGGAGCCAGCTCGGCGACCGTCAGGTCACCGGTGATCTCGAGGTCGCCGGCGTCAACTGCGGCCGACAGGCCGGTGACGGGCGTGCCGCCCCAGTTGGTGATCACGATGCTGCCCGCCGCGTGCTCGCCACGGACGAGCGGCTCGGTGAGTGGGGCCAGGGTCAGCCAGACGTCGCGCTCGGGATCGGCGCCGGGCTGGACCCGGAAGTGGTAGGACCCGGACCCCACGACGACCTGGACGACGCCGTCGATGATGTCGACGCTCTCCACGCCGTCGGCGTCCGCGACGGGCGCGCCCCCCTCGAGCACCTCGTCGAGGGTGGTCGCCTCGCCCAGCGGGAGGCGGACGGTCGCTGTGCTGCCGACCGGCACGTGCGCCGTCAGCTCGAGGGCACGGCCGCGGGTGCGCCAGTCGGAGGTGACCGGGCCGTAAGGCGTGTCGACGCTGGCGCGGGCCGAGTCCATCTGCTCGGTGGTAGCAGGCTCGATCGTCACCTGGCGGAAGCCCTCCTCGACGGACGGCCGGATTCCGGCGGCGTACTGGTAGAACCAGTCGTCCACGGTGCCGAGGAAGTAGTGGCCCAGCGAGCGCGACTCCAGCGACCAGTGCTCCCACATCGTGGTGGCACCGTTGGCGAGCTTGAAGCCCCAGCTCGGGTACGTCGTCTGCTCGGCGAGCTTCACCGCGATGTCGGCATAGCCGTGCTGCGTCAGCACGGGCAGCAGGTACTTCGTGCCGAGCGTGCCGGTGTCGAGGTGGTAGCCCCGCTGCTCGACGTCGGCGGCCAGGCGGGCAGCGACGGCTTCCGTGGTCTCCTCGTCCGGGGTGATGCCGAAGGCGAGCGCGAGCACGCTGTGCACCTGCCGGTAGCGGTTGCCGTCCTGACCGGCACCGCGGTAGCGGTCGCCGTCGAGGTAGGCGGTGTTGAAGGCGTCCTTGACGACATCGGCGCGGGTCGCGAACTCGGCGGCGTCGGCGCTCTTGCCGAGGTGGTCGGCCATCCGCGCCATCGTGGTGAGCATCGCGTAGAGGTAGGCCGAGCCCTCGACCCTCTGGTCCTCGCCCGGCGCGTGACCGCCGCCAGGGCTCGCGGTCGGGCTGACCCAGTCGCCCAGCCGGTTGCTGATGACGAGCCCGTCGGCCTGCCGGCGTCCGTACTCCAGGTCGACGTAGCGCTTGATGTTGTCGTAGAGCTCCGTCATCACGCGCTCGTCGCCCCCGTACTGGTAGAGCCACCAGGGCGTCATGACGTAGGCCGAGTGCCACGGCTGCGACGGTCCCCAGGCTCCCCACGTGCCAGAGCTCGGCGCGATCACCATCGGGGCACCGTTGGCCTCGCGGGTCTCGTCGAGGTCGCGCATCCACTTGGCGAAGAGCTCGTGCACGTCGAGGTTCATCATGAACATCTCCGCGCCTACCGCTGCGTCGCCGGTCCAGCCGTTCTTCTCGAACATCGGGGTGTCGGTCGGGATGCCGTGGATGTTGTTGTAGAGCGTGTTCACGACTGCTTCGTGGGTGCGGTTCATGATGTCGCTGGAGCTCTCGAACTCGCCCGTCTGGGCGGCGTCGGTGTGCAGCCACTCGGCGGTGAAGGCGCTCAGTGGCGGGGCCTCGTCGCCGGGCCACCCGGTGACCTCGACGTACTGGAAGCCCTTGTAGGAGAAGCGGGGCTCGAACGTCTCGGGCGCACCGGTGCCGGCGAGGGTGAAGGAGTCGGTCTGGAAGCCGAGCTGGAAGCCTCCGTTGTTGTCGAGGTTGACCCGCCCGTTGGCGCGCAGCTTCTCCGCGTGCGCGGACCGGATGGTCGTGCCCGCCGGGCCCTGTGCGGTGATGCGCGTGCGGCCGGCGATGACGTTGGGGAACTTCACGACGTAGACGCCGTCAGCGGGCTCGGTGATCGCGACCGGCTTCAGCTCGCGGGTGACGCGGATCGGCTGCTGGCGCTGATCGACCAGTTCTCCGCGGGGGCCGGCAACCTCGGCAGCCGCGTTCCAGGCCGAGTCGTCGTATGACGTCGTGTCCCAGCCCGGCACCTCGTAGCGCGCGTCGTAGTGCTCGCCGGCGTAGAGGTCGTCGAGGCGCGTCGGGCCACCGCGCGTGGTCCACGAGTCGTCGGTGACCACGCGCTCAGTGGTGCCGTCGGTGTGCTCCAGGACCAGGACACCGCGAGCGCGGGGCTCGCCGTGCCACGGCGGGTTCTGCCAGTTCCACACGTTGCCGCCGAGCATCCCGTAGAAGCCGCGGCCGAGCTCCATGCCCAGCACGTTGTCGCCCTGCGAGACCTGGTCGGTGACGTCCGTGCCGACGTACTGGACGGTGTCGTCGTAGTCGGTGAATCCCGGGGACAGGGTGTCGTCGCTGATCCGCTCCCCGTTGAGGGTGACGTCGGCGTAGCCGCCCGCCGCGACGTAGTAGGTCGCGTGGGCGACCGGCGCGGACACCGAGAACTGCTTGCGCAGCAGCGGCGCCGGCTTGTCCGGCGCGGCGAGCAGGGTCTCGGTGGGGGTGGTGAACCGCAGCTCCTGGCCGACCAGGGTGCCGCCGGCGAACGGGTTGCCCTCGGAGAAGTCGGTGTCGATCAGGCTCTCGCCGTCGCCGGTGCGCGTGACGCGGACGCCGTGGACGGTGAACTGCTCGTTGGTGCCGCCGTTGGTGCTGGAGCGGAAGCCCACGAGGCCGCGCGGCATGTTCGCGGTGCCGGAGACCTGACGGTCGTCGACCTCGATGCCGTCGATCAGGGTCACGACACGGGTGGAGTCGGCGGCGGCGCCGGAGCCCACCGTGACGCTCAGGGTGTGCTGGCCCTGGGCTAGCTGGGCGGCGGTGACCTTCTGGGAGATGTCCTTGTTCTCCAGCAACGTGTAGCCCCCGTTCACCTTGCGGTGGGGACGGAGAGCGGCGACGCCGTTGACGATCGAGACCTGCCACATGAGGGTGTTCGACAGGCCGTTGGCCCGGATGAACGCACCGAAGGCGTGGCGCTGGATGGAGAAGTCGAACTCGGCCGTGTAGGCGGTCCATCCTGCGGCCGGGTCCGGCGGCGGCGGGGCGCCGATCCACGCGGCGCCCTCCCACGCGGCCTCGTCGACGAAGCCGGTGCGGAACTCGCTCCCCGATCGCGCGGTCCCGGCGTTGGTGACCACCTCGACGTCCCAGACGTAGCCCGTGGTCGACTGCAGGGCGGGACCGTCGTACTCGACGTCGAATGAGCTCGGGTCCGCCACCACGCCGCTGTCCCACGTGAGGTCTCCGTCAAGGCCCTCGGAGGCCGTCGCGACCCGGACGCGGTAGGACTCCTGCACCACGCCGCGTGCGGACGACTCGATGATCCAGCTGAATCGAGGACGGTCCAGGTCGATCCCGACTGGGGCGGCCTTGCGCTCGACCTCCAGGTCCGTGAGGACCACGCCGTCGGCGCCTGCGGCGGACGACTGTGCGCCGACCAGCCCGGTGCCGACGAGGCCGGCGAGGGTGACGACCAGTGCGGTCAGCGCCGCCACGAGGCGGGGGCGGGCAGGGTGAAGGTGGGACGACAGCACAGCGGTCTCCAGCTCGACGAGGTCACGAGACGGAACGTTTCATTGAAACGTTCCAGTGCGGTCACCGTAAGTGTCGAGTGACACCCGTCACAACGGCTCGGCGGCAGATGACCGGAATCGGCCAGCCGGAGATCAGGTCCGCGCCTGCTCCACGAGCACCACGTGCAGAGTGCGCGGCCCGTGCACGCCCTCGACGCGGTCGAGCTCGATGTCGCTGGTGGCCGACGGGCCGCTGATCCAGGTGAGCGGACGGGCCGGGTCGAGCAGCGTGATCGCGTCGGGCACGTCGGCCACGACCTGGCTCGCGTCGACGATGCAGACATGGAGATCGGGGACGAGGCTGATCGCGCGCCGGCCCTGGTCGGGCTGATGGTCCAGCACGATCGTCCCGGTCTCGGCGATGCCGACGCGGGCGCGGGTCACGACGGCGTCGATGGCGTCCAGCTCGTAGGCGGTGAAGCCGTCGTCGACGACGGAGCCGGCAACCTCGAGGTCGAGCCCGGGAGGTACGACGGACGTGCGGGCGCCGAGCACCTCGGCGACCATGCCCCCCAGGTCGGCGGGCGAGCACCGGGTGACGACGGCGCGGTAGTCCTCGACCCGCTCGACGAACAGCGATACGAGGTCGCCGCGGTCGGGCGCGAGCGGGGCGGCAGGGACGGAGACTGCAGGCGACACGTCCACCAGGGCGGCGCGCACGGCGGCGAGGATGTCGTCGCGGGCGCTCACGGGGTGCCGTCCTCCTGGCCGCCATCGGTGCGATCCCACCACTCGCGGAATGACTCCGCAGGTGGGGCCGGCAGGTCGCGGGCACCGGTCCAGCCGGCGCCGGGGCCGGGGAGCCGGCCGGACGCGGCGCGGCCGCCGGGCAGGGTGGTACGCGAGAACCGGGCCATCACCCGACCGGCGATCCCGGAGGCGCGCTCCGCCCACGCGAGGCGGCGGGAGTCGGAGAAGGCCCAGGCAGTGGCGCGCATCGCGAGCGCCTCGGGCTTCGGGACCCGGTCGCCGCGGTGGGAGTCGACGACAGCCGCGCGCTGGTCGACCAGCACCGACGGGATGTCGATCCGGACAGGGCAGACCTCGAAGCACGCCCCGCAGAGCGAGGAGGCGTAGGGCAACGAGGCGGTCTGCGGGTCGGAGACCCCGTTGAGCAACGGGTTGAGGATCGCGCCGATGGGTCCGGGGTAGACGGAACCGTAGGCATGGCCGCCGACCCGTTCGTAGACCGGGCACACGTTGAGGCATGCCGAGCAGCGGATGCAGCGCAGCGCCTGGCGGCCGACGTCGTCGGCGAGCGCACGGGTGCGGCCGTTGTCGAGCAGGACGACGTGCACCTCCTGCGGGCCGTCGCCGGGCGTGACGCCCGACCAGGTCGACGTGTAGGGGTTCATCCGCTCGCCCGTCGACGAGCGCGGCAGCAGCCGCAGCAACGGATCGAGGTCGGACCAGGTGGCGACGACCTTCTCGATGCCGACGACGCTGATCAGCACCTCGGGCAGCGTCAGGCACATCCGGCCGTTGCCCTCGGACTCGACGACCACCAAGGTGCCGGTGTCGGCGACGGCGAAGTTGGCGCCGCTCACGGCGACCTTCGCCCGCAGGAACTTCTCGCGCAGGTGCTCGCGCGCGGCGCCCGCGAGCACGGCGGGCTCGTCGGTGAGGTCGGCCGGCGCGGCCCGGCCGACGTCGCCCATCCGGCGCTGGAAGATCTCACGGATCTCCGCACGGTTGCGGTGGATCGCGGGGACCAGGATGTGCGACGGCAGGTCGTCGCCGAGCTGCACGATCAGCTCGGCCAGGTCGGTCTCCCAGGCCGCGATGCCCTCGACCTCGAGCGCCTCGTTGAGGCCGATCTCGGCCGTTGCCATCGACTTCACCTTGACGACCTCGTCGGCGCCGTGGGCGTGGGTGACCGCGGCGACGATCGCGCACGCCTCGGCAGCGTCGCGGGCCCAGTGGACGGTCGCACCGGCCCGGGTGAGCGAGGTCTCCAGCGTCTCGAGGTGCGTGGCGAGGTCGCGGAGCGCCGCTTCCTTGACGCCGGCGCCGGCCAGGCGAAGGTCCTCCCAGTCCTCCACCTCGGCGACGACCGCAGCGCGCTTGTCGCGGATCGTGTGGGTGGCGTGGGCCAGGTTGCGTCGCAGCTGGGTATCGCCCAGGGCCGCGCGTGCGGCGGTGGGGAAGGCGGGCATCCCGACGAAGGTGCCGCTCATGCCGCGCCCTCGGTCGAGGCGAGGATCTCGGCCAGGTGCATGACGCGTACGCCTGCGCGCTGGCGCGAGAGCATCCCGCCGATGTGCATGAGGCACGAGTTGTCGCCGGCGACGACGACCTCGGCGCCGGTGTCGCGGACGTGGCGTGCCTTGTCGGCCCCCATCGCGACCGACGTGTCGGCGTTCTTGAGGGCGAAGGTGCCGCCGAAGCCGCAGCACTCCTCTGCCATCGGCAGGTCGACGAGCTCGATCCCGCGCACCTGCTCGAGGAGACGCTGCGGTCGGTCGCCGACCCCGAGCATCCGCAGGCTGTGGCAGGTCGGGTGGTAGGTGACCCGGTGCGGGAAGTAGGCACCGACGTCGGTCACGCCGAGGACGTCGACGAGGAACTCCGACAGCTCGTAGGTCCGCGGCCCGGTCTCGGCGACGGCGGCCACCAACGCAGGATCGCCCGACCGCTCGGCCACGATGGAGTGCTGGTGCCGGGCCGAGCCTGCACACGAGCCCGACGGCGTGACTACGGCGTCGTACCCCGCGAACGCGCGGACGAAGGTCCGCACCACCGGTACCGCCTCGTCGAGGTAGCCGGTGTTGACCATCGGCTGACCGCAGCAGGTCTGGGCCGCCGGGAAGTCGACGTCGACCCCGAGACGGCGCAGCAACCGCACGACGGCCTTCCCCGTGTCGGGGAACATCGCGTCGTTGACGCAGGTGACTTGGAGGGCAACCCTCACGGTCGTCATCCTTCCACGCGCATAGGTCTGGCCAGGGTCCGCTTCATCGAGTACGTCGGTCGGGTGGGTCAGATGAGTCGTCTCCGCACCGCCCACACGATCGCCTCGACGGGGGTGTCCACCCCGACCGTCACGCACACCGACCTGGTCTTGCGGCGCACGGTCCGCTCGGACACCTCGAGGCGACGGGCCACGGCGTCGACAGTGTGGCCCTCAGCCATCAGGCGCAGCACGTCGAGCTCGTCCGCGGCCAGCACGGGCTCCTCGGTCCTGTTCACGGAGGGCTCACCTCGCGGGCTCGTGCCGGCGGAGGTCCTGGGTGCGGCGGACGAGCTCCCGCATCTCGGCGAGCCCTCCGGTGACGGCGCCGGCGGCACGGCCCTGCACCAGCACGTTGCCGAACGCGGTGGCCTCGACGGGACCGGCGACGACGGGCAGGCCGGTGCGGTCGGCGAGGGCCTGGCAGAGCAGGGTGTTCTGGCTGCCGCCACCGACGACGTGCACCTGCCGGACCGTCCGGCCGGCCAGGGTGGAGGCGGTCTGCAGCGCATCGGCGAACGCGGCCGCGAGGCTCTCGACGATCGAGCGCACCAGGCTCGCCGCGTCGGCAGGCGCAGGCAGGTCGTGCTCCGCGCACCAGGCTGCGATGCGTGCCGGCATGTCGCCCGGTGCAACGAAGCGCGCGTCCTGGACGTCGAAGACGGTGACCGGGCCGGTGACGTCGGCGGCCGCCTCGAGCAGGGCGCCGAGGTCGTCGCGACCCCACGTGCGCAGGGTCTCGCTGAGCAGCCAGGTGCCCATCACGTTCGTGAGGAACCGGATCGTGCCGTCCACGCCGCCCTCGTGGGTGAAGTTGGCCGCGCGCGCCGCCTCGGTGAGCACGGGGGCGTCCAGCTCGAGCCCGACGAGACCCCAGGTGCCGAGGGAGATGTACGCCGCGTCGTCACCGGCGAGAGGTACGCCGACCACGGCCGAGGCGGTGTCGTGGGAGCCGACGGCGACGACGGGGAGGCCCGGAGCGCCGACGGCGTCGCCGACCGCGGGGAGCAGGGTGCCGATGGTGTCGCCCGGATCAACGAGATCCGCGAAGAGGCCGCGGCGAAGGCCGAGCCGCTCGATGAGCTCGTCGTCCCACAGTCCGGAGGCCACGGAGAGCAGCCCGGTCGTGGAGGCGTTGGTGCGCTCTGCGACCTCGGCGCCGGTGAGCCAGAAAGCCAGCAGGTCGGGCACGAGCAGGATGCGGTCCGCCTCGGCCAGGCGGGTGTCGGCCGCGAGCTGGTAGAGCGTGTTGAAGGGGAGGTGCTGGAGCCCGGTGCGGGCATAGAGGTCGGCCGGGGCGACGCGCTCGTGCACCATCCGCGGGCCGGCCTCCCCGCGCTGCTGGTCGCGGTAGTGGAAAGGCTCCACGAGCAGCCGACCGTCGTGCAGCAGGCCGTAGTCGACCGCCCACGAGTCGATGCCGACGCTCACGAGACCGCCAGGCGCCGCGGCGGCTGCGTCCCGGAGCCCGTCGAGGGCGTGACGGTGCAGCGACGACGCGTCCCAGTGCAGCCCGTCCGCCGCCGGCACCGGACCGTTGGGGAACCGCGCGGCGGCCGTCAGGCTCAGGTGGTCGGGGCCGACCTCGCCCAGCATCACCCGTCCGCTCGACGCCCCGAGGTCGATGGCAGCGACGCTGACGGAGCCGGTCCCCTCGATCACGTCGACACCGATCAGCGCAGGAACGCGGCGGCGACGCCGGCGTCGACGGGGATGTGCAGGCCAGTGGTGTGGCTGAGCTGGTCGGTGCACAGCACGAAGACGGCGTTGGCGATGTTGTCCGGCAGCACCTCGCGCTTGAGCAGCGTGCGCTGCGCGTAGAACTTGCCGAGCTCGGTCTCGTCGACGCCGTAGACCGCGGCGCGCGAGGCGCCCCAGCCGCCGGCGAAGATGCCGGATCCCTGGACGACCCCGTCGGGGTTGACCCCGTTGACCTTGATGCCGTGCTCACCGAGCTCGGCGGCGAGGAGCCGCACCTGGTGGGCCTGGTCGGCCTTGGCGGCGCCGTACGCCACGTTGTTCGGGCCGGCGAAGATCGAGTTCTTCGAGGAGATGTAGACGATGTCCCCGCCCATCTTCTGGTCGATCATCGCCTTGGCAGCGGCCTGGGCGACGAGGAACGAGCCCTTGGCCATCACGTCGTGCTGGAGGTCCCAGTCCTTCTCGGTCGTCTCCAGCAGCGAGCGCGACAGCGACAGCCCGGCGTTGTTGACGACCAGGTCGACGCCACCGAAGGCGAGCACGGTCGCGTCGACCGCGGCCTGCACCGCGTCCGCGTTCGACACGTCGACCTGCACACCGACGGCCACGTCGACGGAACCGATCTCGGCGGCAGCAGCCTGCGCCTTCTCCAGCGACAGGTCGGCGATCACGACCGCCGCGCCCTCGGCCGCGAGCTTCTTCGCCGTGGCGAGCCCGATCCCGGAGGCGGCACCGGTCACCAGGGCGACGCGGGTCGCGAGCGGCTTCGGTGCGGGCATCCGCTGGAGCTTGGCCTCCTCGAGCGCCCAGTACTCGATGCGGAACTTCTCCGACTCGTCGATCGGGGCGTACGTCGAGAGGCCCTCCGCGCCACGCATCACGTTGATGGCGTTGACGTAGAACTCGCCGGCGACGCGGGCGGTCTGCTTGTCCTTGCCGTAGCTGAACATCCCGACGCCCGGGACGAGGATGATCAGCGGGTCGGCGCCGCGCATCGCGGGCCAGTCGCCGCCGAGCGCTTGGGCGTTGCGGTCGTAGTAGGACGCGTAGTCGGCGCGGTAGGCCTCGTGCAGCTCGGCGACCCGGGCACGCACCTTGTCGAGCGGCGCGCCGGGCGGGAGGTCGAGCACCATCGGCTTGACCTTGGTGCGCAGGAAGTGGTCCGGGCACGACGTACCGAGCTCGGCCAGGCGCGGGTGGTTCTTCGAGGCGAGGAAGTCGAGGACGACCTTGTCGTCGGTGAAGTGGCCCACCATGGCGCGGTCGGCGGAGGCGACCCCGCGCAGCAGCGGGGCGATCTCGGCGGCGCGGGCGCGACGCTTCGCGGGCGACAGCGGCTCGTACTTCTTCAGGCGGGCGCCGAACGGCAGCTTCTTCGAGTGCTGCTTGATGTAGCGCTCGGCGGTGCGGATGATCCAGAGCGAGTTCTTCTCGGCCCGCGCGCTGGTGTCGCCCCACGCGGTGATGCCGTGACCACCGAGGATGCAGCCGATGGCCTGCGGGTTCGCCTCCTTGATGGCCGCGATGTCGAGGCCGAGCTGGAAGCCGGGCCGGCGCCACGGCACCCACACGACCTTGTCGCCGAACGCCTCCTTGGTCAGCTGCTCGCCGTCGGCGGCCGTCGCGATCGCGATGCCGGAGTCGGGGTGCAGGTGGTCGACGTGCGCCGCGTCGACGAGGCCGTGCATCGCGGTGTCGATCGAGGGGGCAGCACCGCCCTTGCCGTGCAGGCAGTAGTCGAAGGCCGCGACCATCTCGTCCTCGCGGTCGACGCCCGGGTAGACGTCGACGAGCGCGCGCATCCGGTCGAGGCGGAGCACCGCGAGCCCGCCGGCGGTCAGGGTGCCGAGGTCACCGCCGGAGCCCTTGACCCAGAGCAGCTCGACGTCCTCACCGGTGACGGGGTCGGTCTCGGTGCCCTTGGCGGACGTGTTGCCGCCGGCGTAGTTGGTGTTCTTGGGGTCGGCACCCAGCCGGTTCGAGCGCTCGACGAGCTCGGCAACGGTGGAGTTGAGGTCGCTCACAGTGAGGGTTCCTTCGTGTTCTGGTGGGGGGAGGTCAGTTCCAGCCGGCCTGCGAGCCGCCGACGCGGTCCGCCTCGATCTGCTGCTGGTAGCCGGACGCGAGGTAGGCACGCATCGGGTCGGCGGGCAGGCCGCGCTCCTCGCGCCAGGCCGCCAGGTCACCTCGTACGTCGGTGTAGAAGGCGTCCATGAAGATCTCGTTGGCGAGCAGCACATCGCCGGCGGTGCGGGCCTCGTCGAGGGCGTCGGTGTCGAGGAGCAGTGCGCGGGCGGTCATCTCCTGCACGTTGAGCACCGAGCGGATCTGGCCGGGCACCTTGGCCTCGATGTTGTGGCACTGGTCGAGCATCAGCGCGACGTCGTTCGGCGTGCCGTCACTCTTGTTGCCGAAGCCACCGCCGCGGATGACCTCGACCATGATGCGGAACAGCTGGTAGGGGTCAGCCGCACCGACGATGAGGTCGTCGTCGGCGTAGAAGCGGCTGTTGAAGTCGAACGAGCCGAGCTTCCCGAGCCGCAGCAGCTGGGCGACGATGAACTCGATGTTGGTGCCCGGTGCGTGGTGACCGGTGTCGAGGCAGACCAGCGCGCGGTCTCCGAGGGCTGCCACGTGGACGTACGACGTGCCCCAGTCCGGGACGTCGGTGTGGTAGAACGCCGGCTCGAAGAACTTGTACTCCAGTACCAGCCGCTGTTCCTCGGAGAGCTGGTCGTAGATCGTCCGCAAGCCCTCGGCCAGCCGGTCCTGTCGGGCGCGCATGTCGCCCTGGCCGGGGTAGTTGGTGCCCTCGGCCAACCAGATCTTCAGGTCGCGCGAGCCGGTCTGGTGCATCACCTCGATACAGGCGAGGTGGTGGTCGATGGCCTTCTGCCGCACCCGGGGGTCGGTGTGGGTGAGGGCGCCGAGCTTGTAGTCGTCGTCCTGGAAGGTGTTGGAGTTGATCGTGCCGAGCACGACGCCCTGCTCGTTGGCGTACGCCGCCAGGGCCGCATAGTCCTCGACCTCGTCCCACGGGATGTGCAGGGCGACGCTCGGGGCGAGGCCGGTGAAGCGGTGGACGGCGGCCGCGTCGGCGATCTTCTCCTCGACGGTGCGCGGGGTGCCCGCGGAGCCGAAGACCTTGAAGCGGGTGCCGGAGTTGCCGTAGGCCCAGGAGGGCACCTCGATCGCGAGGTCGCCGAGCCGGTCGCTGATGGCGGAGAAGCTGGTGGTCATGACGGGTCCTGGGCTGTGGGTGCGGAAGGGTCGGTGGGTGGTGCGGGGTCGAGCGCGGCG
>CAWEAI010000018.1:0-19672 GCA_963806925.1 uncultured Actinomycetota bacterium
TCATTCGAAGGCAGAGATGCCCGTGAGGGCCCGGCCGATGGTGAGCGTGTGGATCTCGGCCGTCCCCTCGTAGGTCAGGACTGACTCGAGGTTGTTGGCGTGCCGCATCACGGGGTACTCACCCGAGACGCCGTTGGCGCCCAAAACAGTGCGCGCCGTGCGCGCGATGTCGAGTGCGACGCGGGTGTTGTTGAGCTTGCCCGCGCTCATCTGCGCGTGGGTGAGCCGGCCGGCCTCCTTGAGGCGACCGAGGTGCACTGCCAGCAGCAGCGCCTTGCCGTGCTCGAGGCTCATGTCCGCCAACTTCTGCTGCGTGAGCTGGAAGGCCGCGATGGGCCGGCCGAACTGGACGCGCGACTTGGCGTAGTCGATCGCGGCCTCGACACAGGACCGGGCGGCACCGGTCGTGCCGAAGAGGATGCCGAACCTGGCCTCGTGGAGGGCGCCGAGCGGGCCGCTCAAGCCGCGAGCGCCGGGCAACACGGCGTCGTGCGGGAGCCTGACGTCCTCCAGGGCGAGCTCGCTGGTCACCGAAGCGCGCATGGACATCTTGAGCTTGATGTCGCGAGCGGAGAAGCCGGGCGTGTCCGTCGGCACGACAAAGCCACGGACGCCCTCCTCCGTTTGGGCCCAGACGATCACGACGTCGGCGATGCTGCCGTTGGTGATCCACATCTTCGAGCCGTTGAGGACCCAGTCGCTGCCGTCCTGTCGAGCCTTGGTGAGCATGCCCTTGGGGTTCGAGCCGTGGTCGGGCTCGGTCAGTCCGAACGCGCCCACCATCGTGCCGGCCGCCATGCCCGGAAGCCACTGCTGGCGCTGCTCCTCCGAGCCGTTGGCGTGGATCGAGTACATCGCCAGCGACCCCTGCACCGAGAACAGCGAGCGCAGCCCGCTGTCGACTGCCTCCAGCTCGGCGCTCGCCAGACCGTAGGCCAGCGAGGAGACGCCCGCGCAGCCGTAACCTTCGAGGTGCATGCCGAGCAGCCCCGCCTCCCCCATCTCGCGGGCGATGTCGCGCGCCGGCAGTGTCCCGGACTCGAACCACTCGGCGACGTGGGGGGCTAGGCGCTTCTGCGCGAAGAGTCGGGCAGTGTCGCGGATCGCACGCTCCTCGTCATCGAGCAGGTGGTCAACATCGAGCAGGTCGTGCTGGGTGTCCACGTCGTTCTCCTTGAACATCTTCGACTAAGTGAGGTTTAATATACTTAATCACCGACTTCGCGTCGACCCATGGGAAAGGCCGTGATGCACGCCCCGTCCGAGCTCGAGGTACGCCGCCAGGTGGTCGACGTGTCGCGGCGGCTGCTGCGCTCGGGTCTGGTCACCGGGACGTCCGGCAACGTGAGCGCCAGACTGGGCGACCAGGTCCTCATCACGCCCTCGGGGGTGGACTATGAGCAGCTCCTCCCCGAACAGGTAGCGACCCTCGATCTCAGTGACGGCTCGGTGCTGGACGCGCCGCTCCCACCGTCGTCCGAGGCCCCCCTGCATCTGGCGATCTACCGGTGTTCCGAGGATGCTGGAGCGGTGGTCCACACCCACGCCCCGTGGGCGACTGCGCTCGGGCTGGTGCGCGACACGCTCCCCAGCGTCCACTACGCGATCCGCGCCCTCGGCGGCCCAGTCCGGGTAGCGCCGTATGCGACGTTCGGTAGTCCGGAGCTCGCCGAACACGTGTCGGTGGCGATCCGCGACCGCCGGGCCGCCCTGATGCGCAACCACGGCGCGGTGGCCTACGGCCGGGACCTCGAGCAAGCCACGCAGAACGCCGAGAAGCTCGAGTGGCTGTGTCAGCTCTACTGTCGTGCCTCCGTGCTCGGCGAGCCGGCCGAGCTCACGACCACCGACCTCGAGAACGTCGCGCGAAGCGCCCGGCAGACCGGATACCGATTGTGAGGACCTCATGACTGCTGACTCCGCACGACCTCGGATCGCCACCGTTGGCGTCCACATCCTCGACACCCTCGGCGCACCAGTCGACCACGTGCCCAGCGGACAGAACAGCGTGCGCCTGCAGGCGATCCGTGTCGCACCCGCCGGCACCGCCGCCGGCGTCGCGGTCGACCTGGCGTTGCTAGGCGCGGACGTGGCGACGTTCGGCGCCGTGGGCGACGACGAGGTCGGCGCCTTCCTGCTCAGCAGCCTGCGGGGCCACGGCATCGACACCGCTGGTGTCGTCCGCCTCGACGGGATTCAAACCTCAGCCTCGATCCTGCTGGTGCGTCCCAACGGCGACCGGCCGGCGCTTCACGTCAAGGGCGCCAACGGGATCGCGACGTGGGACGATCTGGGTCCGCCGGACCTGCAAGGCTTTGCCGGGGTGCACATCGGTGGCCTGGACGCCATGAGCGCCCTGGACCGACCCCGGTCGCTGGAGCTCATGCGCGCCGCGCGAGCTGCCGGCGCCGTCGTCTCCCTCGACTTCCAATCCTCTGCCCAGTGGCTGGAGGCCGATCTGCTCGAGCTCCTGCCCGGTGCTGACTACTTCATGCCCAATCTAGAGCAGGCCGTCGGCCTGGTCGGGGACGGCACGCCCGAGGAGGTGGCGGGCCGGCTCCTGGAACACGGGTCCCGCGCCGTCGTGGTGACCTGCGGTCAGGACGGCGCCGTCTACCGCGACGCCGAGCGCGTGGTGCACCAGCCAGCTTTCCAGGTCGACGTGGTTGACACCACCGGATGCGGCGACTCGTTCTGTGCAACGTTCCTGCTTTCCACCGTCCGCGGCGACACCGTCGAGGCCTCGATGCGTCGGGCTTCGGGCGCCGCCGCGCTGGTTGCGTCGGGCCTCGGCTCGGACGGCCTCCTGGAGGACTGGGACCAGCTCGAGTGGTTCGTCCGGGACGCCCTCGTCCTGACGCCCTGACCTCCAGGCACCCTGACCTCCAGGCATCCACCCACCCATCCCTGACCACTTGGAGCACCTTCCATGACCCACGTGCACGCCATGCTCATTCACGGCGACCAGGTCGCCGCCTCTGACGGCGCAGTCGTCGACATCGAGGATCCTGCGACGGGCGCGGTGATCGCCAGCACGCCTCGCGCGACCGCCGCCGATCTCGACCGGGCTCTCGCGTCCTCGGCGAGCGGATGGGAGGCCTGGAAGGCAGTCACTCCGTGGGAGCGCAGCGGCGTGCTGCGCCGGGCCGCCGCCCTCCTCGACGAGCGCACGGACGAGATCGCCACGATGCTCACCCGTGAGCAGGGCAAGCCGCTTGCCGAAGCCCGCGCGGAGCTATCGGCGACCGTCGAGCAGTTCGACTGGTTCGCCGACGAGGCCCGCCGCATCTATGGACGCAGCGTGGCCTCGCGCAACCCGGACCAGCGGATGCAGGTGCTGCGCCAGTCGATCGGCCCCGTGGCGGCGTTCACTCCCTGGAACTTCCCGGTCCTCCTCGCAGCCCGCAAGGTCGCTCCGGCGCTGGCCGCCGGTTGCTCGGTCGTGCTCAAGCCCGCTGAGGAGGCGCCGGGCGCGGCGCTGGCCATGGCCACCGCCCTCACCGATGCGGGCCTGCCGCCCGGCGTGCTCAACGTCGTCACAGGCGATCCAGCCGCGATCAGCGAGCAGCTGATCGGCAGCCCGGTCATCTGCAAGGTGAGCCTGACCGGCTCTGTC
Source organism: uncultured Actinomycetota bacterium (assembly GCA_963806925.1). Classification (GTDB taxonomy): domain Bacteria; phylum Actinomycetota; class Actinomycetes; order Propionibacteriales; family Nocardioidaceae; genus Nocardioides. The sequence goes on from CAWEAI010000018.1 coordinate 3,617, forward strand.
CCCGTCGGCAAGCACCTGCTGGGGCTGGCAGCGCAGGGCGTGAAGAACGTGTCGATGGAGCTGGGTGGGCACGCTCCGGTCCTGGTGTTCGGCGACGCCGACCCTGAGCTGGCGGGGCGGTTGTGTGCCGCCGGCAAGTTCCGCAACGCCGGCCAGGTCTGCATCGCCGCGACCCGCTTCTATGTCCAGGACACCATTGCCGAGGCGTTCCTCGAGTCCTTCACCGCCGCTACGGCTGCGCTGACGGTGGGCTCCGGCCTCGACGACGGCATCGACGTCGGTCCACTCGCGAGCGCTCGGGGACTCGCGCGGGCCGGTGAGCTCGTGGAGGACGCTGTGCGCCATGGTGCGCGCGTCCGCACGGGCGGGCACCGGCTCGAGGCCACGGCCGGCTACTTCTACTCGCCCACAGTGCTGAGCGGGGTTCCCGAGAGCGCGGCGGTCATGCAGACCGAACCGTTCGGTCCCATCGCCCCGGTGGCGACGTTCTCGACGTTCGACGAGGCGATCCAGCGCGCCAACGGCACGCCGTACGGGCTCGCCGGCTACGTCTTCTCCGACGACCTGACGACCGCCACCCGAGCCGCTGAGCTGCTCGACGTCGGCATCGTCGGTGTCAACACTGTCGCCGTGAGCGGTGCGCAGATTCCCTTCGGAGGCATCAAGGAGTCCGGGATCGGCGCGGAGAACGGCACCGAGGCGCTCGACGCGTACCTGCACTCCAAGGCCGTCGTCACCGGTCTGCGCCCGCGGGGCTGACCGCCGACGGCTCCGTTCGGAGCCGGTGGACGACGAGAGGGGCGGTCCCACGTGCGGGACCGCCCCTGAGTCGTGCCGCCTACGCCGTACGCCGTGCTGCGACGGTGGCGAAGGCGTCGTCGGTGCGCTCGAGCGCCCAGGCGATGTCCTCGGGCTGGTGCGCGGCGGTGTAGAACCAGTTGTGCCAGGGGTGGAGGTACACGCCGCGGCTCACGCACTCGTCGGCCCATGAGGCCACCACCGACAGGTCGGTGTCGCCCTCGAAGAGCACCAAGGGCATCGCGGCTGGCCCTGACTGCCGGATCCCGAGGCCGTGGCGGCGCGCCTGCTCCTCGATGCCGTCGCGCATCAGCTGCGCCATCCGGTGCGTGTGGGCCATCGAGTCGGTGTCGCGCAGCAGCGTGACCGTCGTGATCGCCGCCGCCATCGCGGTCGGGGCGAACCAGAACGACCCGGTCGTGTAGATGGACGAAGCAGCCTCGGAGAGGCTGTCGATGCCCGTCACTGCGGCGAGCGGGTGGCCGTTCGCGATGGCCTTCGACCACGCCGTGAGGTCCGGGCGGACTCCGAGCGGCTCCCAGCTGCCGCGCACGTCCAGGCGGAAGCCGCAGCGCACGTCGTCGAGGATCAGCACCGCACCGGACGAAGTCGCGAGCTCGCGCACCGCGCGGGCGAACTCCGGGAGCGCGAGCTCCTGGTCGCGACGGTTGTCCTGACGCACCGGCGACACGATGATCGCCGCCAGGTCGTCGCCGGCCGAGGCGACGGCTGAGCGCAGCGAATCGACGTCGTTGTACTCGAACTTGTCGATGAAGGCGCGGTCCTCGGGCAGCACGCCTGACGGTCCGGGAGTGCACCAGGGCGCCGCACCGTGATAGGCACCGTCGGCCATCAGCACCCGGCGTCGTCCCGTCGCTGCGCGCGCGATCGTCACCGACATGGTGGTGGCGTCAGTGCCGTTCTTGGCGAACATGGACCAGTCCGCGCTGGGGATGGTCTCGACCAGCAGCTCGGCCAGCTCGACCATGACCGGGCCGGGACCGTTGAGGCAGTCGCCGTTGCCGAGCTGGGCGGCGACGGCGGAGTCCACCTCGCGGTGCTGACGGCCCAGGACGATCGTCCCCCAGCCGCACATGAAGTCGACGTACTCGCGGCCGTCCACATCCCACAACCTCGCGCCCTCACCCCGCGCCATGAACTGGGGGTACGACGGCGGCATCGGTCCCATCGACATGTGGCCGTACATGCCGCCGGGGATCACCTCGCGGGCGCGGGCACGAAGCGCCTGGTCAGTGCTGGTGGCGGACTGGGTCGTGGTCATACGAGCATCTCCTTCGCGGTCTCCGTGATGCCGGCAGCGTCGAGCCCGTAGTGGGCGTACAGCGCGGCCGGGGGCCCGACGGGCACGTAGGCATCAGGGATGCCGACCTTGCGGAACCGGACGGGCTGACCCGTGCCGGACTGGAACAAGCACTCGGCGACCGCGGTGCCGAGGCCGTTGGTGACGTTGGCCTCCTCGACGGTGAGGATGGCGCCGGTGCGGGCGGCAGCGGTCAGCACCGCCTCGGTGTCGAGCGGGCTGATGGTGAACATGTCGATCACGCCCACGCTGTGGCCCGACTCGGCCAGCGCCTCGGCGGCGCGCAGCGACGGCTCCACCTCGGTGCCCGTGGCGATGATCGTGAGGTCGTCACCGGGGCGCACCGTGATGGCCTTGCCGATGGTGAGCTGCGGCACCTCGTCGTACACGTCGCGGTCCCGACCGCGACCCAGCCGCAGGTACATCGCGCCTGGATGGTCCAGGCTGGCGCGCAGGAGCGCTCGCAGGTGGTTGGCGTCGGTGGCGCACACGACGGTGAGGTCGGCGATGGTGCGCATGATCCCGAGGTCCTCCGGGCTGTGGTGGCTCGTGCCGTAGAAGCCCATCGACACCCCGGAGTGGTGTCCGACCACTCGCACCGGCATCTGCGGGTAGGCACAGTCGGTCCGGATCTGCTCGCAGCCCAGCAGGGCGGCGAACGACGCGAACGTCGCCGCGAAAGGCACGTAGCCGCACGAGGCCAGGCCGGCCGCCACCGTGATCATGTTCTTCTCGGCGATCCCGACGTTGAAGAACCGGTCGGGATGGCGCTCCGCGAAGTCGACAGCGCGGTTGGCGCGGGCCAGATCAGCGGTGAGCACGACCACCCGCGGGTCGTGGTCGGCGAGGTCGGCGAGCTCCTCGCCGAAGACGAACGCGGGGATGGCCCGGGTGTCGTTGCCGTCCGAGGAACGGGCGTTGCGCAGCCCGCTCTGGCCGGTTCCGTTGAAGATGTCGGACTGTTCCTGCGCGACTTCGCCATCGCTGGAAGCAGCGTCGGGAGCGGCGCCTTCGGGCAGGGTGGTGGTGTCCTCGCTCATGCGCGTGCCTCCAAGGGTCGTAGACCGGCCGCGATCTCGGCCATGACGTCGTCGTAGTCCTCGCCGACCAGGTTGCCGACGTGCCAGTCGGGGCTGTACTCCATGGAGCGCACGCCGCGTCCCTTCACCGTGTCTGCCACGATCACCTGCGGGACCCTGTGACCAGTGTCCGGCAGCGCGGCGTAGGCCGTCAGGAGCGCGCCCAGGTCGTGCCCGTCTACCCGCTGCACCTCCCAACCGAAGCTCTCGAAGCGCTCGCGGAGGGGCTCCACGGCCATGGTGTCGCGGGTCATCCCGTCGATACCGAGCTGGTTGTTGTCGACGACGGCGACCAGGTTGCCGAGACCGAAGTGGGCCGCGCTCATCGCGGCCTCCCACACCTGGCCCTCGTTGAGCTCGGCGTCACCGAGCAGCACCCAGGTGCGGTAGTCGCGGCCGCCGAGACGGCCGCCGAGCGCCATGCCGACGCCGATCGAGAGCCCATGCCCGAGCGAGCCCGAGCTGAAGTCGATGCCGGGCACCTTCTTCATGTCAGGGTGGTCACCGAACGGTGAGCCGAGCCGGGTGTAGTCATCCAGGGCAGAGGGCTCGAAGTAGCCGAGGTCGGCCAGGACCGGGTAGAGCCCAATGGCAGCGTGGCCCTTGCTGAGCACGACCCGGTCGCGGTCCGGGTGTCGCGGCTCGCCCGGCGTCAGCTTGAGCTGGCTGTAGTAGAGCGCGGACAGGATCTCCGCGATCGAGAACACCGACGTGTAGTGCCCTGCGCCGGCGATCCGGGCGAGGCGTACGGTCTCGGAGCGGATGAACATGGCCCGGTCAGTGAGCAGCGAGAGCTGGTCGGGTGTTGGTTCTGGGACTTCTTCGGGGTGCCGCACGGGACCTCCTGAGTGGCCGGCGATGGGGCCGCGACGCTGTGTCAGGCGGGGCCAGATCGTTGACTTATGGTGTGAGTCACTTCACTATAGGATAATCAATCTACAGATTCTATGGCTGTCGGAGGACATTGCACGTGGGACTCGTACGGTTCGCGGCACGTCGCCTGCTCCTCGCCCTCCCGACGCTGCTGGGGCTGCTCGTCGTAGCGTTCGTGCTGGCGAACTACCTGCCGGGTGACCCGCTGGCGCGTCTCCTCGGCGACGTGGGAGGCAGCGACCCGGTCGCGCGAGCCGCGTACGAGAAGGAGTGGGGGCTGGACGCGCCGATCTACGAGCGTTTCTGGGTCTACCTCCAGCACCTCGTCACCGGCGACATGGGCCGGTCGACGCTGACCCGGCGCGGCGTGGCCGACGACCTGCTGGAGTTCTTCCCGGCGACGGTGGAGCTCGCACTCGCCGCGATCCTCGTCGCCGGCGTCCTGGGCCTCGTGCTCGGCTCGGTCGCGGCCTTCTACCACAACAAGTGGCCCGACCTGGTGGTGCGGACGATCGCCCTGGTGGCCTCCGGCGTGCCCGTCTTCTGGCTCGGGATCATCGGCCTCCAGGTGTTCTACCTGCGCTTCGACGTGCTGCCTGGGCCCGAAGGCCGCCTTGGACGTGGCTTCGAGCCACCGATGCACATCACCGGGCTCTACACCTTCGACGCCCTGGTCACCGGCGACTTCGGGACCATGTGGGACGCGATGCGGCACCTCTTGCTGCCGGCGTTCGTCCTGGGCTCCTTCTTCCTCGGCCTGCTCGCCCGGATGACGCGCGCCTCCATGCTCGAGGTGTTGCGAGCCCCGCACCTGGTGACGGCGCGGTCCAAGGGCGTGTCCGCCCGCACCCTGCTGCAGTTCCACATCCTGCCCAATGCGCTGATCCCTACCGTGACGGTCCTTGGCTTGGCCATCGGCGGGCTGCTCGCGGGTGCGGTGCTCACCGAGACCGTGTTCTCGTGGCCGGGAATCGGACGCTACGCAGTTGACGCGGCCAAGGCCCTCGACTACCAGGCCATCCTCGGCGTGACGGTGCTCATCGGCGCGGTCTACGTCGTGACCAACGCGGTGGTGGACATTGTGTACGCCGCCCTTGACCCACGCATCCGGCTGGGGGAATGACATGACGGACATACAGCGTGCGCCTGACGCGCCCGACGCGGTAGCGCTCACTGGTCCCGGCGAGTCGATGTCCGGGGCGCCCGTGACCCCGACACTCGCGCTGAGCAGGGCCGAGCGCGGCGGAGGCGGCGGTCGGCTGGCCTTCAACATCGGCGCGACGCTGGTGCTGCTGTGGGTGCTGGTCGCCCTGACCATCCCATGGTGGACGCCGTTCGACCCCGTGACCGACCAGGACCTGCAGGGCCGGCTCGCGGGTCCCGGCGCCGAGCACTGGTTCGGCACCGACAACCTCGGCCGTGACGTCTTCGCCCGGGTCATGTACGGGGCCCGGCTGTCGCTGCCCATCGCCCTGGTCACCGTCGCGGTCTCAGTGGCCATCGGCTGCCTGATCGGCGCGGTGGCCGGCTTCCTCGGAGGGATCGCCGACGAGGTGATCATGCGGATCAGCGACATCGTGCTGTCCTTCCCCGCAATCGTGCTCGCGCTGGCCATTGCCGCCGCGCTCGGCCCCAGCACCACGAACGTGGTGATCTCGATCGCGGCCGTGACCTGGCCGGAGTACACCCGCCTGATGCGGGGTCAGGTCCTCTCGATCCGCAACAACCTGCACGTCCTCGCGGCGCAGTCCATCGGTTGCTCCCGGGCCCGGGTGTTCCGCGTGCACGTGCTGCCCTTCGGCCTCCAGCCGATCCTCGTCAAGGCCACCGTCGACCTGGGCATGGTGATCCTCCTGGCCGCTGGCCTGAGCTTCATCGGCGTGGGGGCGGTGCCCCCGACCCCCGAGTGGGGTGCCATGGTCAGCGAAGCGCAGTCCCGCATCGACAGCTGGTGGCTCGGTCTCTTCCCGGGCTTGGCGATCCTGTCGATGGTGCTTGCCTTCAACTTCATCGGAGACGCGATGCGAGACCGGTTCGACCCGCAGATGCGCACCCAGCGGCGCCAAGGCGGCGGGGCGACGTCTCGTGTGTTGCGACGCACGTTCCTCGGCCGGGCGGGTGAGCGCGCCGCATGAGCACAACCCCTCGCCTCACGACCGGCGCCGAGCCGCTGACGAAGACGCCCACCGGTGTCAGGCCGGTTTTCGAGGTCGACGACCTACAGGTCGAGTTCCGCACCAGCGCCGGGGTCGCCAAGGCGGTCAACCACGTCGGGTTCTCCGTTCTGCCCGGCGAGTGCCTCGCCATCGTCGGCGAGTCCGGCTCGGGGAAGACCGCGACACTGCTCGCTGCGTTGCGTCTGCTCCCCACGCCTCCCTCGCGCACGACTGGCGGGCGGGTGCTCGTCGACGGCGTCGACCTGTTCTCCCTGAACCGCAAGGAGCTTCGCGACGTCTTGGGCCGCGACATCTCGATGGTCTTCCAGGACTCGCTGAGCGCGCTCAACCCGATCCTCACCGTGGGCCGCCAGATCAGCGAGGGTGTCCGCCGCCACCGCGGGCTCTCGAAGAAGGCAGCGCGGGCACTGTCCATCGAGATGCTCGAACGCGTCGGCGTCCCTGATCCCCAGCAGCGGGTGGACCAGTACCCCCACCAGCTGTCCGGCGGCATGCGGCAGCGGGCCATGATCGCGATGGCTCTCGCCGGCGAGCCGAAGGTCCTCATCGCCGACGAGCCCACGACCGCCCTCGACGTCACCGTCCAGGCGCAGATCCTCGAGCTGGTTCGTTCCTTCAAGGAACTTTCCATCGTCTGGGTCTCCCATGACCTCGGCGTGGTCGCCGGGCTGGCCGACCGGGTGGCCGTCATGTATGCGGGCTCGATCATCGAGCAGGGCCCCGTTCGCGACATCTTCCACGACCCGCGCCACCCCTACACCCGGGCGCTCCTAGGCTCGGTGCCGCGGCTTCGAGACGCTGAGCGCGGTGATCTGGTCTCCATCCCGGGGCTTCCGCCCAGCCTGGTGGACCTGCCTCCCGGATGTCCCTTCTATGCGCGATGCGACGTGCGCGAGGACCGCTGCCTGAGCGCGATGCCCGAGCTCGTGGACGTGGCCCCCCAACACCAGGCGGCGTGTTTCGTCGCCGCCGACGAGGCGAGGACCCATGACTGACGCCCTGCTCGAGGTCCGCGACCTCGCGGTGCACTTCAAGGCCAAGGCCGGCGCGCGCGGTGGTTCCGGTGTCGTCAAGGCCGTCGACGGCCTGGACTTCTCCATCGGGCACGGCGAGACAGTCGGCGTGGTCGGCGAGTCCGGCTGCGGCAAGTCCACCACCGGCCTGGCGATCCAGGGCCTGGTGAAGGCCACGACGGGCTCGATCATGCTCGACGGCGTCGACCTCACGAAGCTCAAGTCCCGTCAGGTGCGCGCAGCCCGACGCCGTACACAGATGGTCTTCCAGGACCCGACGTCCTCGCTCAACATGCGCATGACTGTGGGTCAGATCGTCGCAGAGCCCTTGCTGGTGCACGAGACACTGCCTCGTGACCGGCACCGCGAGCGCGTTGCCGAGCTGCTCGGGCTCGTCGGCATGCCTGAGTCGGCGCTGGACCGCTACCCCCACGAGTTCTCCGGCGGGCAGCGCCAGCGCATCGGGATCGCCCGGGCGTTGGCGGTCGAGCCGGACCTGATCATCTGCGACGAACCCACGGCCGCCCTGGACGTGTCCATCCGTGCGCAGGTGCTCAACCTCTTCCGCGAGCTGCAGCGCAAGCACGACCTGTCCTACCTCTTCATCTCCCACGACCTGTCGGCCGTGCACCACATCTCCGACCGGATCCTGGTGATGTACCTCGGCCGGCCCATGGAGCTGGCTGCGCGTGGGACGATCGACGACGACCCCCAGCACCCCTACACGGTGGCGCTGATGTCGGCGGTCCCGATCCCGGACCCCGACCTGGAGCGTCACCGCAAGCACGTCCTTCTCAGTGGCGACGTCCCCAGTCCGCTCAACCCGCCCAGCGGGTGCGTCTTCCGCACTCGCTGCCCGCTGGCGCAGGAGGTGTGCGCCGCCGAGAAGCCTGAGTGGCGCGACGTCGGGACCAACGGCGAGAAGCACATGGTGGCCTGCCACTTCGCGCAGCCCGGGATGGCCGACCTCGTGGCCGCCAAGGCGGCCCAGTGAGGGAGACCAACGGGGCCACCGCCGCGGCGTTGACGGGCGGCTGGCCGGCCGGCGAGTGTCGGCCCGGGCCGCTGACGGGCGTGCGGGTTCTCGACCTGACCCGGATCCTGGCGGGGCCGTACGCCACGATGAACCTCGCCGACCTCGGCGCCGATGTCATCAAGGTGGAGTCGCCGTCGCGCGGCGACGAGACCCGCCACTGGGGGCCGCCGTTCGCTCCCGACGGCGTGACGGCCTCCTACTTCTTGGCGGTCAACCACAACAAGCGGAGCGTCTGTCTCGACCTGGCCGAACCGGGCGGCGCCCGGGTCGCTCAGCACCTCGCGCGGCACGCCGACGTGGTCGTCGACAACTTCCTGCCCGGACGGCTGACCGCCTTCGGTCTGGACCGGGACGCCATCGTTGTGGACAACCCGCGCGCCGTCACGGCCTCGATCTCGGGGTTCGGGTCGAACAACCCTTACGCCGAGCGGCCCGGCTTCGATTTCCTGGCCCAGGCCATGGGCGGCTTGATGTCCATCACCGGTGCCGAAGGCGGCACACCGACCCGCGTGGGCGTCGCAGTGACCGACCTCTTCGCCGGCGTGTTCGCGGCGCTCGGGATCGTGAGCGCGCTGCACGAGCGCGATCGCACCGGGCGGGGCCGCCACATCGAGATCTCGCTGCTCGACGCGCAGGTGTCGATGCTGGCCAACATGGCATCCGGGTGGCTGACAGCCGGCAAGGAGCCCGCGCTCTTCGGCAACCAGCACCCCAGCATCGCACCGTACGAGACCCTGGAGACGGCAGATCAGCCGGTGGCGGTCGCCGTCGGGACCGACCGCCAGTTCCGCAGGTTCGCTGAGGCCCTGGGTGCGCCCGAGCTGGCCGACGACCCGCGGTTCGCGGACAACCGGGCGCGCGTCACGCATCGGGCCGAGCTCGTCGCCGAGCTGGAGTCGAAGTTGCTGAAGCGGGGCCGGGCGCACTGGCTGGACGTGCTGACGGCGGCAGAGGTCCCGGTCGCGCCGGTCAACACGATCCCCGAGGTCTTCGCCGACCCGGTGATCAGGGAACGGATGGTCGTCGAGGTCGACGGCGTCCCGCAGGTGCGCACGCCCCTGCGCGTTGACGGAGCCTCCCTGCCCGTCACGTCTGCGCCGCCGCAGCACGGCGCCGACACCGACGCGGTGCTGCAGGCACTGGGGCTGTCGCAGGAAATGTTCCAACGCATGCGTCGCGGTGGAGCAGACTCATGAGCGCTGGTCCACTCCCAGCGTCCAGATTCCAGGAGCCACTATGAATTACGACCTCTCCGGGCGCGACCTCATCAAGGCCGACCAGAGCGACCGGCCCCCGTGGCCGAAGTCCCGGGTGCCCAAGGCATCCGCGGTGCTCGCCGACAAGCTGCGCGACGAGATCGTCGTGACCAAGATGCCGGTGGGCCGCGACCTTCCCAACGAGAGCGAGCTCATCGAGCGCACTGGCTACAGCCGCGGCACGGTCCGGGAGGCGCTGCGCCTCCTCGAGTCGGAGGGACTCATCAGCACCCGACGCGGCCCCTATGGCGGGGTCCGAGTCAGCCGTCCGGACGTCTCGCAGGCCACTCGGTCGATCGCCGTGCTCCTCGCGTTGTCCGACGCCACGCTCGGCGACCTGTTCCACTTCCGTGTGGGGGTGGAGTCGGCTGCCGCGAGCCTCGCCGCCGTCCACGCCACCCAGGAGCAGATCGAGGCGATGACCCAGGCCACGGACGACGAGGGCCAGGAGACGGTGGAGGGCGTGGTGTCCTTCCACAACCTCATCGCCGAGTCGTGCGGCAACGAGTTCTACCGCGTCTCACTGGGCTACGTGCTCAACATCGCGGCGTGGCACACCCCCCAGGCTGGCCTGTCGCACGACGACGTCTGCATCGCTCGAGGGGCGCATCGTGACATCGTCGAGGCCATCGCGGCGCGAGAGCCCGACCGGGCCTCCGAGGCGATGGAAAGTCACCTGAGGTCCTTCCTCGCGGTGATCAGGAAGTCGGGACACCTCGACTCGCCGGTCCTGCGCCCCGAGCGGTGGGCGAGCAACGCCTCGCGCCTCTGACCCACCCCGGACCGCCAGGTCCACTGTCCCCCAGGAGATCCGCATGCCCCAGGCCCGTCCACTCGTCGTCATCACGGGCGCCAGCTCCGGGATCGGCGCCGCCACGGCGCAGGCGTTCGGCAGCCGGGGCTATCCCACCCTCCTACTGGCACGCCGCGCCGACCTCATCGAGGAGCTGGGGGTCCCGAACTCCCTAGCCCGACCGGTCGACGTCACCGACCGGGAGGCGCTGGCGTCTGCGCTGGAGGAGGCGACGGAGAGGTACGGCGCCCCGGACCTGCTCGTCAACAATGCCGGGGTGATGCCGCTGTCGCGCGCGATCGATCAGGACCCGGGTGAGTGGCGCACACTCTTCGATGTCAACTGCCTGGCCCTGCTGACCGCCACCCAGCTGGTCCTGCCGGGGATGGTCGCCGCCGGGAGGGGCACCGTCGTCAACATCTCCTCCATCGCCGGGCACAACGTCTACCCCAACCACGCCGTCTACAGCGGCACCAAGTTCGCCGTGAATGCCATGACCGAGACCATGCGCCGCGAGCACGCGGATGACGGGGTGCGCTTCAGCCTCGTGTCACCGGGCATCGTCGACACCGACCTCCTGGTTTCAGTGTCCGATGCCGCCATCAAGGAGTCCTACGAAGCGACCAAGGCCCGCCTGCGCGGCGGGCTGGACGCCGCACAGGTCGCGGAGACCATCGTGGGCCTCTACGAGCTCCCGCAGGACGTGTGCGTCCGTGAGGTCATCATCGCCCCGACGAGCCAGGTCTCGTGACGGTGGTAGGAACCTCGGAGCAGGAGACCTTCGCCTATTGCGACCGCCTCGACTACGCCGCCGGTGACACAGTGCGCGTGCATGCGTCGTCGGGATCGGAGCGGCTGCGCGTCGAGCTGGTGCGCCCCCTGGCCGACGGCGACACCGAGCGGATCCGGCACCGCTACGAGCGGGTGGGCTCGGTCCTTGCGCAGACGGCGCCAGGGACCCCGCAGTCGTCGACGCTCGGCTCCTTCGGACTGGTCGACGGGATGGATGAGCCTGCCGGCAAGGGCCTCACCGTCGTCGTCCACGCGTGGCCCACCCGCTTCTCGGACGAAGGCTCGACACTGCTGTCCCTGATCGGCGACGACGCCACCGTCGAGCTCGGCGCTGACGCCAGCGGGACGGTTACTGCACGTGTGCGGACCGGTAGCCGGATCGTCGAGGTCGTCGACGAGGTCCCGCTGCAGCTGCGCCAGTGGGTGACCCTCGCCCTGTCGGTCGACCCGAGCACCGGCACGCTGCGCCTCCACGTCCGCCCGATCGACCGCCTCGTGCCCGGAGACCGCCACCGCACCACGGAGGCCCACGGCGCACTGGACGCGCTCGGGTCGCTGCGCCGCCTGCTGCTCGCGGCGGGCGCCACCACCACCGCCCCCGACGGCAGCCTGCGCGGAGTCGGCTGCTTCGACGGCAAGCTCGACGGCCCCGCGGTGTTCGACGGCCCGCGCGACGGCGAGGAGCTGGCGGACCTGGTGGTTGACCCAAGACATCACAGCCCCCTTGTCGGCTGGGACTTCGGGACGGACTTCGCCACGACGCTCTTCCGTGGGACGACCGCCAGCTCGCCGGACGGCCGCCTGGTCAACGCTCCGGCCCGCGCCGTCACGGGTCGCTGGTGGGATGCGACCGAGGTGGATCACAGGCTGGCGCCGGGGCAGTACGGTGCCGTCCACTTCCACAGCGACGACCTCGAGGACTGCGGTTGGGAGGTCACCGTCGAGCTGGTCCTGCCCGACGACCTCCCCAGCGGCGTCTACGCAGTTCTGCTGCAGGGTTCCGACTCGGCCGACCACGTGCCGATCGTCGTACGCCCGACCGTGCCCGGAGGCGTGCTGTTCCTGCTGCCGACGTTCTCCTACCTTGCTTACGCCAACGCGCGGCTGGCCGAGGAGTTCGACTACTCCGGGGACGTCCTCACGAACCGCGCCGTGATCCTCAGCGACCGCGACAAGCAGATCTACGCTCACCGCGAGTTCGGCAGCTCCCTGTACGACCACCACACCGACGGCTCAGGTGTCTGCTACTCCTCGCACCTGCGCCCGATCCTGAACATGCGCTGGGACTTTCGCAGCGCCATCCAGGACGCGCCGCGCCACTTCGCGGCCGACCTGGTCATCCCGACCTGGCTCGAGCACCTCGGCCTCGAGCACGCGGTGACCACCGACCACGCGCTGCACGAACAGGGCGTCGAGGCATTTGCCGGGCACCGGGTCCTCGTGACGGGCAGTCACCCGGAGTACTGGAGCCGGCGGATGCTGGACGCTGCACAGGCCCTGCTCGATGACGGCGGCAGCATCATCTACCTCGGCGGCAACGGTTTCTACTGGGTCACGAGCGCCGACCTCGACCGCCCGCACCTGGTCGAGATGCGCCGAGGGCATCAGGGCATCCGCACGTGGCAGAGCGAGCCCGGCGAGACGGTGATGAGCCAGTCGGTCGAAGAGGGTGGCCTGTGGCGCCTCCGTGGCCGGGCCCCCAATCTACTGGTCGGGATCGGGATGGCAGCCCAAGGCTGGGACGACGCGACGCCCGGCTTCGAACGAACCGAGGCCTCCCGGGAGGAGCGGGTGGCTTTCCTCTTCGAGGGCGTTGAGGGTGATGTCATCGGCGACTTTGGCCTTGTGCTCGGCGGCGCCGCTGGCGACGAGATCGACCGAGCCGACGTCAGCCTGGGCACTCCCCGGAACGCCTTGGTCGTCGCTACCTCGCAGCCCCACTCGGCCTACTACCTCGCCTCCAACGAAGAGGTGCACGCGCCTTCGCCCCTCATCAACGGCACCAACAATCCCAATGTGCGTGCGGACATCACTTTCTTCGAGACGCCTGCTGGCGGCGCGGTGCTGTCGACTGCCGCCATCTCGTGGACTGGAAGCCTCGCCTACGACGGCTTCGTCAACAACGTCGCTCGCCTCACGGAGAACGCCGTCCGAGAACTGCTGGTCCGCTCGGGTGGCTCGCCCTCCTCAGTCAGCGGCTGAGGCGCGCGCCGGCCGTCCTGCCGGCCACACGAAGGCGCGGACCAGGTCGAACTGACCGTCGAGCATGGACTGCCCGTAGGACACCCGCATTCCTCGAGCGACTGCAATCTCGAGCAGGGGTGTTGTTCGGGGCTCGATGATGATGTCGGCGACGGCAGCGTCGGGTGACATCCGGGAGACGTCCGCGGGCAGTGGGTCGTCGGCACGGAGCCCGAGTGACGTGGCGTTGACGAGCAGGTCGACGCCCGACGTGTCAGCGCCGGAGACCACTACCGCACAACCCGGATGCACGGCGACTACTGAGGCAGCGAGCCGCTGGGCCGCCTCCTCGCTCCGGTTGTGGATCGCCAGGCGCCGAGCGCCGGCACCGGCGAGCGCGAAGGCCAGAGCACGTCCGGCACCGCCGGCTCCCAGCAGGAGCACCGAGGCGTCCTCGACGGTGATGCCGTCGGCGATGAGTCCTGCGAGGAAGCCGCCGCCGTCGACGTTGTCTCCAGTGAGCCGGCCGCCGGGACCGCGACGCACGAAGTTGACGGCGCCGACCATCCGGGCGCGGTCGGTGAGGTCGTCGAGCAGCTCGACGACGGCGACCTTGTGCGGAATGGTGACGCCGAAGCCAGCCACGTTGCGCAGGTGACGGATCGCGTCCACCGCGGTGGCGAGGTCCTGGGGAGACACATGCAGCGGTGAGACGGCTACGTCGTCACCGGCCGCGGCGAACCGACGGTTGAGCAGGTCGCTCCCCCGGACGTGGTCGACGGGGTCACTCAGGATGAACATGACGTCGGTTCGACCGGTGATGCGCACGCGATCCTCCTGAAGATGTTGCGAGGCCCCCGACGACGTCGGGGGCCTCGCGGATGGAGCGGGTTTGCTTGACCCAAGCAGATCAGCGGAGCGGGATCAGCTGGGCTTGATCTCCGCGATGCGGATCTGCTTGTTCGGGCTGTAGCGGACCCCGGTGACCCCGTCCGAGTGGACCAGGAACTTCTTGGCCTGGAAAAGCGGGATCAACGTCGCGTCGTCGCGCATCGCAGTGATGAGCTCGACGGCGATCGCCTCACGGCCAGCCGGGTCCTTCTCGGCGAGGTACTCGTCGTAGAGCTTCTGGCCGATCGGGAAGTCCATCGAGGTGCGCACACCGTAGATGCCTTCTTCGCGGCCGAACGGGTCGAAGTAGGACGAGGAGTCGAAGTCCTCCGGCGCCCACAGGCCCGATGTGATCGAGAACTCGCCGGCGCGGTAGCCCTCGATCCACTTCTCGTACTCGACCGGGCGGATCTTCACCGTGATGCCGACCTTGGCGAAGTCCGACTGCAGCTTCTCCCACAGGCTCTGCTGCGAGACGCCGTACCACGTGACGTTGGCGAACTCGACGTCCAGCTCAAGACCCGTGGCACCTGCCTCGTCGATCAACTTCTTGGCCGCGTCCGGGTCGTAGCCGATCGGGTCGACCTTGTCGGAACCCACGAAGCCGATCGGCACGACGGCTGCTGGACGGGGAGCACCGTCGGCCAGCGCCGAGCTGATGCCGTCGTAGTCCACGGCCATCTGGATCGCTTGGCGCACCCGGTCGTCAGCGAGCTCGGGGGCTTCCTTGCTCTTGTGGTTCATTGCCAGGTAGTTGATGTTGAACGACGGCTCGGTGACGACCTCGATGCCGTCCTTGCCCTCGAGTGAAGCGGCGGTGTCGGGCTCGATGTCCATGGCGATGTCGATGTCGCCGCGCTCGACCAGCTGGGACTGCGTGGACGCGTCACGAATGTCCTCGAGGACGATCGTGTCGAACGCCGGGGCCTCACCCCAGTAGTCGTCACGGAGCGTGAAGACGACCTCAGCGTTGCGCCGCCATGTCTCGAGCTCGTAGGGGCCGGTGCCGACCGTTGTCTCGTCCATGAACGCCTGGGCGTCGTCTGCGTCGACGGCGGACGCGTCGGAGACGGCACCGTTCTCCTGGAGCACCTTGGAGTCGAAGACCGACAGATAGGGAGCCGCCATGCGCGAGGGGAACGAGCTGTCCGGGCCGGTCAGGACGAACTCGACCGTGGTCTCGTCGACGACGTTGACCTTGTCGACGATGCCCATCTTGAACGCCGAGGCACCCTGGATGTTCTTGACGCGCTCGAGGCTGAACTTCACGTCGTCAGCGGTCATCGTGTTGCCACTCGGGAAGGTGACGTCGTCACGCAGCGTGAAGGTGTAGGTCTTCAGGTCCTCGGAGGCCTCCCAGGCGGTCGCCAGGTTCGGCAGCACGGTCTTCGGGTCGTCCTGATCGACGTCGACCAACGTCTCGGCGTACATCGGGATCACGAGCTGCATGGCGTCCGCGAGGACGCGCGCAGGGTCGAACGTGGCAAGGTCGCCCAGGGCGATGCCGATGCGAAGCTCTCCCTGCATCGCCGCTTTCGTTGCTGTCGCCTCCCGACCCGCAGGCCGTGAGAGACAGGGCTGCGACGCACGCAGCGAGGGCGGTGGTGATTGTTCTTTTCAAGGCGGTCTCCATCCTGGGACACATTTAGCTAGGATGAGGATCCTTTTCGCGAGTGTGTTGTCAAGCACATCGTCTCGATCGAGTCCTCACCGCAACCTTGCCCGTACGGGGCGCGTCACAGACGTGCGGCCGACACTCGCTGGCCGCCCTCGCCTTGGGCACACAACCAGTCGCTCTCCGACTCTGGTCCACAGAGACCGCAGTCGCGTGAGCCCGCGCCCGGCT
>CAWEAI010000019.1:0-4510 GCA_963806925.1 uncultured Actinomycetota bacterium
TGACCCTCCCGCGCGTGGCCGTCTGCGGCATCAGCCTCGAGGCCTCCACCTTCTCCCCGGCCCTCACCACGGCAGCGATGCTGGCCCCGCGTCGTGGCCGCGAGGTCCTCGACGCCTGGGACTTCTGGGGTGACGGCGGATCGCTCGCCGACCGGGCCGAGTGGATCGGCGTGCTGCAGGCGCGCGCCATCGCGGGCGGGGCGATCGCGGCCGACGACTACGCGCTGCTCAGGGGCGAGATCCTCGCCGGGCTCGTCGCGCTCGTCACGGAGGCACCGCTCGACGGGGTGGTCCTCGACATCCACGGCGCCGCCAGCGTGGTCGGCCTCGACGACATGGAGGGCGACCTCGCCGTCGCCGTACGAGCAGTCGTCGGCGCGGACTGCCTGATCAGCAGCGGCATGGACCTGCACGGCAACGTGTCGCGGACGCTCGCCGAGACCGTCGACCTGCTGACCACCTACCGCACGGCACCGCACATCGACTGGCAGGAGACCAAGGAGCGGGCCGCCCGCCACCTCGTGGACCGGCTGGCCCTGCCACCCGGTCGCCGTCGCCCGGCGAAGGCGTGGGTGCCGGTGCCGATCCTGCTTCCCGGCGAGATGACCAGCACGCGGCAGGAGCCGGCGAGCAGCCTGTACGCACGGGTGCCGGAGATCGAGGCGCTCGAGGGGATCCTCGACGCGGGCATCTGGATCGGCTACCCGTGGGCCGACGAGCCGCGCAACCGCGCGGTCGTGATGGTCGTGGGCGACGACGCCGACCTGGCCCTGGCCGAGGCGACGGGGCTGGCGAGCGAGCTGTGGCGCCGGCGCGAGGAGTTCGGCTTCGTTGCGCCGGCCGGGACCTTCGACGAGGTGCTCGCAGCGGCGATCGCCTCACCGGCCGCGCCGTACGTCATCTCCGACTCCGGGGACAACCCGACGGCCGGCGGCGCGGGCGACGTGACCTGGACCCTGGCCCGGCTGCTGGCGAGCGGCGAGCTGGCGGCCAGCGGAAAGCGTGCGATCTACGCCTCGATCCCCGACGAGATGGGCGCGCTGGCCTCGGCCGAGGCGGGCATCGGGGCCGACGTACGCCTCCTGCTCGGGGCACGCGTCGACGACCGGCACGCGCCACCGGTCGAGGTGTCGGGTGCGGTGGTGGCGGTGGTGCCGAGCGAGGACAACCTCGAGGTCGTCGTGCGTACGCCCGCGGTGGACGTGGTGCTGACCAGGCGCCGCCGGCCGTACCACCTCGAGGCGGACTTCACCCGGCTCGGGCTCGATCCGCGTCGCGCCGACATCGTCGTCGTCAAGATCGGCTACCTCGAGCCCGAGCTCTTCGACCTCGCCGCCGACTGGATGCTCGCGCTGACTCCCGGAGGCGTCGACCAGGACCTCGGCCGGCTCGGGCACACGCGCATCCAGCGGCCGATGTTCCCGCTGGACGACGTCTCGTCGGTCGACCCCACCGCCCACGCAGTGCTGTTCCCCGGCGACACCGCGCGCTGACCGGTCAGCGACCGAGCGCGGCCATCACCTCGGCGAGCACCTCGGGACTCGTCACGCTCCGGCTGCCGTCGTCGTAGCCCGCGGAGACCCCTGCCGAGGCCACCGTGCCCGGGGCGCGCAGGTGGACCTCGCGAGCGGCGGTCGCCGAGACGATGCGCGCGACGTTGGCAGGCCGGACGCCGCCACCGACCGCGATCCGCACGTCATCGCCACCTCGCCGGACCAGGTCGGTCAGCAGGTCGAGGTGGTCGAGCGCCGGCCCGGGACCGCCCGAGGTGAGGACCCGGCTGACCCCGAGGTCGGCGAGCAGCCCGAGCGCCGAGGGCTTGTCGGGCACGGAGTCGAAGGCCTTGTGGAAGGAGACGGGCGCGTCGCCGGACGCGGCCACGAGCCGACGTACGGCGTCCGCGTCGATGCTGCCGTCCGCCGCGAGCGTCCCGATCACGAAGGCGATGCGTGCGGTCGTCGGCACCGCCGCCCGGACCGCCTCGATGTCGGCGGCCATCACGTCCACCTCGGCCGACGAGTGCACGAAGTCGCCGGGCCGGGCGCGCACCAGCACCCGGTGCTCGAGGTCGGGAGCGGCCTCGACACAGTGGCGGACGAACCCCAGCGTCGGTGTCGTACCACCGTCGCCGAGCCCGGCGCACACCTCGAGCGCGTCGGCGCCCGCGGCCGCCGCGACGGCGGCTCCGCCGACGTCCTCCAGGCAGACCTCGACCAGCGTCACGTGGGCACGCCCCGCAGGCGGACGGACAGGCAGGTCACGCATCCCTCCATCTTCTCGAACTCGGAGATGTCCACCGTGACCACCTCCAGGCCGCGCTCGCGGAACAGCGCGGCGGACGCTGGTGCGGACGAGGCCATCAGGACCGTGCCGGCGTCGAGCACCACGACGTGCGCGCCCGACTCCTCGGGCACATCGAGGAAGTGACCGGCCCATACGTCCGGGTCGTCGACCAACGGCCCGTGCCCGACCACGGTCCCGTCCGGGAGCGCGGTGACGGCCGACTTGAGGTGGAGCACCTTGCGCACCGGCACGCCGATCACCTCGGCGCCGAGGGGTGCGAGGTGGGCCCGCAGCTGCTCGACGCCCGCGTCGTTGGTCCGGCCACCCAGGCCGACCCACACCCGGCCGCCGTGCTTGAGCACGTCGCCGCCGTCGAGCGTGCCGGGCGCCTCGATGTGGACGACGCGGTAGCCGTGGGCCCGCACCGCGGCCTCGGCCGCCTCGGTCTCGGCACGGCGCTCGTCGGCGCCCGGCCGGGCGATCACGGCGAGGTCGCCGTAGACGACCATCGCGTCCTCGACGAAGACCGAGTCCGGCAGCTCGTCGGCGGCGTCGACCTCGGTGGTCGCCCACCCGGCCCCGTGGAGGGCGTCGACGTAGGCGTCCCACTGGCGCACGGCGAGCTCGTAGTCCACGTCGTCGCTCCGGTCGATGTGCGTGACGAGGCCCTCGCCCATCCGTGACGACGGCGGGCGGACCAGGGCGTGGCGAGTCTCCATGGGGTGAACGTACAGAGGTCAGCCACCACCCGGCGCCGTCCCGTCGGCGCTTCTGAGATGATCGGCACCGGCGTGGACAGTCACGCCGGCGGGCCTCTAGCTCAATT
This sequence comes from uncultured Actinomycetota bacterium, assembly GCA_963806925.1. Classification (GTDB taxonomy): domain Bacteria; phylum Actinomycetota; class Actinomycetes; order Propionibacteriales; family Nocardioidaceae; genus Nocardioides. Next base: position 3,110 of record CAWEAI010000019.1, read on the forward strand.
GGCAGAGCAGCAGACTTTTAATCTGTTCGTTCAGGGTTCGAGTCCCTGGAGGCCTACAAGATCTGCAGGTCAGCGTGGAGATGGCGGTCAGTCGCGATCGACGTCCGGCCAGTCCGACGTCAGGTATGCCTCGACCGCGCGGTGCCGGAAGCTGTACCGGCGCCCGCGGTTGATGATCCCTCGGATCGTGTCGAGGCGCTGGGCGGTGGGACCGGCTTGGGGTGCACCGTCGAAACCCATCTTGCGGGCGATCTGTGTTGCTGTCCGATCGTCTGGCTCGATGCCAGCCATGGCTTCGATCATCTGGCGTTCTCGTCCGGGCAGGCGCTCAAGGATGCGCTCGACGTGCGCCGCAGCCTCGGGCCGAGCAGCCGACCAGCCGGTGAAGACCTCTTCTGCTGTCACGAGGTCCCCCGTTCCCGCATACCAGGCGCGCTCACCGGCAAGCTGGAAGAGGAACGGCTCACCGCGGCACAGGTGAACGATCGCGTGAGCAGCCTCGGGGTCCATCCGGATCCTGTCGATCCCACCCTGACCGCTGGGCACGGGCCATCCGGGCGTCACGAACGGTTGCAGTGCCAGGCGAAGGTCGTCGTCCTCGATCGGCGCCAAGGTGGTGGTTGCGAAGCGTCGAGCGAAGGTCGCGCCCTTGCGTGCACCAGCCATGTCAGCGAACTCGGGCAGACCGGTCAAGTACACCGCGATGGGCAGGACGCGAACCACCTCGATACCACCTGGGGCCGTCACAGGCTCCTCGTGGCCGATCGCATCGCCCAAGCAGACAAGCAGTTGCGAGAGGCTCTGGTCGTTGGTGATGTTCTGCACTTCATCGACGTGGATCAGAACGACGACGTTCTGCTGGACCGCCGCCCTGCCGATCTCGATCAGGAGCTCGGTCAGCGCGGAGTACGGCTCGACCCCGGTGCTGCGGTCGAGCGTGAGGGAGATGCCGCTGACCGAGACTTCACGGACTCGCTCGAGCACCTCCTTGATGCGCCGCTCCCGTGCGGCGGACAGACCGGCTTTGTCCGCCAGTCTCAGCACGGCTGCGGCGACAGCCTTCAGCGGATCAGCTCCCATCGGGATGCGAATCTGAGGGGTGACCCAGTCACCGTGCTGCTCGGCCGTCGTCGCGATCCGACGCACCAGGGTGGACTTGCCCAGACCTGCTTCTCCGAGAATCGTCCTGCCACGCTCCGGCAAGCCTGCATCTCGGCGCGGGCGGACCACTGCCTCCCAGTCGCGCAGGTGGTCCACCCTGCCTGCCCACACCTGCGGGACGACGTCGGAGCCGGGAGTGAACGGGTTGTTCAAGGCTGTACGCACGACGATAAGATTATCATCCGGCGCAGAGCTGCGATAAGTTTATCGACCCCTCGCTCCGCGGCTCAGGCGTCGGCC
>CAWEAI010000020.1:0-12507 GCA_963806925.1 uncultured Actinomycetota bacterium
TCACCCTAGGCGGCTCTCGGCCGGTCGGTGATCGGTTCGCCCTAGGGTGTTGGGTGACCCGCCGCCCGATTGTCGATGCCACCCTCATCAACGACGAGCTGGACCTGCTGGCGCTGAGGCTCCAGCACCTCGGACCGCATGTAGATCACTTCTACGTCGCGGAGTCGCCCGAGACCTACACCGGGAAGCCCAAGCCGCTGCACCTGACCGAGAACCTCCACCTGTTCGCCGACTACGCCGATCGCATCACTGTCGTGGTCTACGACGGCCCGCAGACGGCAGTCGGGTGGGATCGTGAGGAGATCGCGCGTGCGGCAGTTCGCTCGGCTGTCATCGACCTGCCCCCGGACACAGTCGTCTACTTCTCCGACCTCGACGAGCTCCCGAGCAACTCGCAGCTCGATGCGATGCGAAGCATCGACGTACCGCACGGCGTTCCGCTGGACGCGTACTTCCGCCGGGCGAACTGGCGGCTGGAGTGCGAGAGCCCGAACATGTATGCGAAGGCGAGTCCCGTCGCGGACCTGCCGGACGACTTCACGGCAGTTCCGCTGGCCCCGCGTCGACGACGCGCAAAACTTCTACCCCCACCTCAGCGGCGATCGAGGGTGCCACTTCAGCTACCTCGGCTTCGGGACAGAGCGGATCGCCGCGAAGGTGGCGGCCTTCAGCCACTCCGAGTACCTGTTCGCCATGGACGAGGCGCATCACCTGATGACGGTGTGCGACGATCTCGCGCTCGACCAGTACGGCCGGGCCCGCCAACCCGGTGCGGGTCTCCTGACCGTGCTTCAGCCTTCCGAGTGGAGCGACCTCCATCGGTGGATGCACGACCAGCAACCGGAGTGGTTCGACACGCACCGGCCGGGCAACCTGACGTGGCGGTTGATGAACGCGGCGGTCATCGACGACGCGATGCTGAGCAACGACCTAACGAAGATTCGTGTGCTGGGTGGTCCGCGCGTGCTCCTCGAGCAAAGTGCCTGGCGTTCGATCCGCTCGCGTCTCGGCAGGATCAGGCGACGGCTGGCGGACCGGTGATCCACACGCGCTCATCCCTCCAGCCGTTGCATGAGCTCCTCGAGGCGCACGTGCTGGCGCTCAAGCGTGCTGGTCGTGACTCCGACGACTTCTGCGATCTCGGCGAAGCGGAGCCGCCAGTCGTTGCGCCGCAGCGACTCGACCTGGTTGCGTCGCACGATCTCGGGGGTCCATGCGTCCAACGCCTCACGCACGTGCGCCACGGCGTCGTCCGGCGTGGTCGGCGGGAACTCGACGAGTCCTTCGCGGCCAGAGCGTGCGGTCCGCAGCCGCGCACCGGGGCGCCGTGCCGGCCACGAGCGCGCCGGCAGCCAGTGAGTCGAGCCACCGGGCGGTGACGTACTGGTACGTCGGGTGGGTGTAGTCGGCGGGCGCGGAGACGTTCGAGAACGCCAGTACGCAGCGCGCCGAGCGCAGGGCCCGGTGCAGGCCGTCCTGGTTGACGTCGTGGTCCGGGTCGGACGGCACGGAACCCGAGTAGGTCAGGCCGGCGCTCGCCGCCGCGGCGCCGAGCTGGTCGTCCTCCCAGCCGCGCGGCTGGCGGCCGAGCCGCTGCAGGTCGACCACCTTCTCGACCGGCGTCCCGTCGCCCGACGATCTCCATGGCGGGCGTGCCGAACGGCAGCCAGTGGATCGGGGTGCGGGTGATCTTCTCCCAGGTCGGCGACCACCTCGGCGTCGCCGACGAAGATGCCGTCGAAGAACCCGAGGGCGCGGGCGGCGTCCGGCACGTCGTGGTCGTTGAACGAGTCGATCACCCATGCGAACACCCGGCGCGGGGCCAGCCTCCGGAACTGAGGACTGAGCACGACCGACAAGTGGCTCGGTTGGGGTGCCACGATGAGGACGTCGTCGCGGAAGCCGGGCGTCGGGACCCGGCGCATCCGCTGTGCCCACGCTCCGGGCCCGCGGTCACCGTCGGTCGTGATGAGGCGGGCCTCGAAGCGACTGCGCCAGCAGCCGCGCCATCACACTGACCGAGCCCCAGCCGTAGTGGGAGGGCCGGGCGTAGTAGACGATCATGCGGTGCCGCGCTTCCGGGTGGCGATGGTGGCGCGTCGCCACTCACGCTGCCACGCGTGTCGCGGCGCCGACGTACGGCCAATTGCGCGCAGCAGCAGCCGACACCCGAGGTTGAGCACGGCGACCGCCTTGAGTGTGCGGCGTGACGACTGCTCGCCGCCGAACTTGCTCGCGTAGAGCAACCGCGAGCTCATCATGCGCTCGCCGACGTCGACGATGCCGATGGTCGAGGCTCCGCCGGCGTGGGTGACGACCAGGTCGGGCAGCAACCAGGCGGTGACGCCGACGTCGCGCAACCGTCGTTGCAGGTCGACCTCCTCGGAGTACATGTAGTAGCTCTCGTCGAAACCGCCGACGCTGAGGAAGACGTCGCGTGGCAGGAGGAGGAGCGAGCCCTGGAGCCAGTCGACCCGGACAGGGCGCGATCCACGTGGGACCACGTAGCCAGCGAGCCGGAGAAACCAGTCGCGTACGGTCGAACCGCTGGAGCGGCAGGGCGGTCGTGACGGCCAGCTGTCCGAGCCGTCGGGAAGCGGCGGCCCGTGTACTCGGGCCGGCCATGCGCGTCGACCGACGCGGGACCCACGACGGCCGGCATCAGGGGTCGTGCCTGCTCGAGCAGGTTGCCCAGGACCGGTGGGTCGACCCGCAGGTCGCTGTTCGCGATGAGCAGCCAGTCGCCCGTTGCGGCTGCTACGCCGGTGTTCACGGCGGCTCCGAAGCCACCGTTGGACCCGCGGCGCACGACCTCCACGCTCGCGGTGTCGGGGAACGGCACCGGCGAGTGATCGTCGACCACGATCACCTGCCAGTCGCCCGACTCCAGCTGCGGCTGGAGGTCGCCGATGAGAGCCAGCGCGTGCCGTGGGTCGCCGTAGTGCGGGATCACGACACTCAGCGAAGGAGCGCCGAGGTCCGCCGGGCTCACGACGAGGCGCCCTGCAGTGGCTCGAGGGAGCCGAGCTCGACCATGCGGGCGAACTCGGCGTCGGTTCGCGCCACCTCGTCGAACGTGCCGACGGCGGCGACGCGTCCGTTGCGCAGCAGCACCAGCTGGTCGCACGTTCGGACGGTGGAGAGTCGGTGGGCGACAACGATCATCGAGATCGAGCCGGACAGGCGCTGGATCGTCTCGGTCACCCGTCGCTCGGTGATGTTGTCGAGGGCTGACGTCGCCTCGTCCAGCACGAGGAGCTGTGGTCGGGCGTAGAGCGCTCGTGCGATGCCGATGCGCTGACGCTGCCCACCGGACAGGCGCGCGCCTCGCTCGCCCATGCCGGTCTCGAGTCCGTCGGGCAGTGTGGCGACGAACTCGTCGAGGTCGGCCTGGGTCACGGCGGCGCGCAGCGCGTCGGGGTCGACGTCCTCCGCCTCGACACCGAACGTGATGTTCTCGCGCAGGGTCCCGTCGGTGAACCACACCTCCTGGGGCACCAGGCCGATGTTGGCGCGCCATGCAGGCAGGTCGTCCCGGATGTCAGCACCGTCGACGCGGATCGACTCCGTCGCTCGGTGCGTTCAGCCCGAGGATCAGGTCGACGAGGGTGCTCTTGCCGGCGCCGCTTCCGCCGACCAGTGCGAGCGAGGTCCCCCGCGGGAGGCTGATGCTCACGCCGTCCAGCACCGGGTGGTCGCCGTCGGGGTAGGTGAAGGACACATTGTCGACGGTGAGGCTGTCACGAAGGGGAGTCGCCACCGGGGGTACGTCTGTGACGGCGTTCCACTCGCGTGCGTCGACGAGGTCGCGCACGACGTCGAGTGACCACGGCGTCATTGCTGCGCATGATGCCGAACGTGGCGAGCAGCCGTACGACGCTCGGCAGCGTGCGGTAGCCGGCGGCCGCGAAGAGGGCCACCACCCCGAGTGCCGCGTCGGTCGGGTTGGTGGCGAAGACGACCGCGACCAGGCCGCCGAGGCCGATGATGAACATCAACTCCATGACGTGCTTGGGGAGGTCGGTCAGGAAGGCCATCCGTCGGTCTGCTCGCGCGATGCTCAGGCGAGCACTTGTGAACCTCTTCAGGAAGAAGGGGTAGGTGCTGCGGAGCTTGATCTCCTTGACGCCACCCAGGGCGTTGATGGCGGCCCCGAAGACGTCCACCGACGCCATGTGGGAGATCTCGCCGTTGCGACGCAGTGCCGGCTGGGTGATGCGGGCGAACGCGATAGGCCGCGCCGGCGAAGTAGGCGATCAGCATGACGGTCGGCAGGGGAGTGACCACCACGAGCAGGCCCAGCACGGCAGTGATGGTCACCGCCTCGGTGATGATGTTGATCGCTCCCATCGCGACGGCCGCGTAGGTGCGGCCCACAGCGTCGGTGCAGTTGCGCAGGAGCTCACCGGTGTGACGGGCCGCGTGCAGCGAGTACGGACCGGCGAGGTAGTACTGCAGGAGCTCGCGCGAGGTGTCGACCTGCTGACGCATCATCACGCCGAGCAGCCACCACCTGAAGCCGAGACCCACGAGCCCCTTCAGCAGGAAGCCGCCCAGGACGGCAGACGCCAGGACGATCGTCGAGCGTGGTGGCACTGGAGATCCCGAGGAAGTCGACCGACCCGCCCGGGCACTCCCTCGTCGGGCGGGGTGCCGGTGATGAGCTGCATCAGGGGGACGACCGCCGTGACCGAGGCGACCTCGATCGCGGCCATCACCAGTGATCCCAGCACCGCGAGCAGCAGCCGACGGCGGGCTTGCGGGCCGAAGAGGATGCCGGTGCCGGGAGGGACGTTCAACAGCCGTCCCGCCAGCCTCCAGACCTTCTGGCCCATGCTCGGCGGCAGTGGCACCTCACACCGTCCTCACGAGTTCGTCGTCCTCTGACCGTCGCACCCTGGCCGGCGCCGTTCCAAAGGTACACGGCGCGATTAGGCTGCTCGGGTGATTCGGTTCATGGCCCCCGACCTGCCCGACGCCCAGCGGCGGCATCAAGGTCATCTACCGCTACGTCGAGCACCTGTGCGCGCTCGGCTACGACGCGCGGGTCTGGCACGGGACCCCGGGTTCGCGCTACGAGTCGTGGGGTTCGACGGCTCCGGTGGACACGGGCACTGCAGCTCGACTTCGCTGCCGGGGACGTGCTGGTGATGCCGGAGACCGGCGGCTCGAAGTGGAGCTTCCTGTCCGCAGGGGCAGCCCGTCGTGATGCTGTGCCAGGGCATGGACTTCGTCTTCGCCAGCTCGGACTTCCTCACCGACGAGCCGGGCGCCTACCCCGGTTGGCCACAGGCCACCGCTGCGCTGGCGGTCTCCGACGCCATCCACACGTTCCTCGAGCGGGCCTGCCACCCGGGGTTCCCGCTCCACGACGTGCCCGTCCAGATCGAGGACTGGTTCCGCCCGGCACACAAGGAGAAGCGGATCGCGCTGATGCCCCGGCGTCGGCGAGAGGACCTGCTCGGAGCCGTGCAGCTCGTCCGTCGTTCCGGTCGGCTCGGCGACTGGGAGATCGTGCTGATCGACGGCATGACGCAGCAGCAGGTGGCCGACGAGCTCGGCCGCGCGGCGATCTTCCTCTTCGGTGCCGAGCGCGAGGGCGTCGGCCTGCCGGGGGCTGAGGCGATGGCAGCAGGGTGCTACGTCGTCGGATTCACCGGCGACGGCGCCAAGGAGTACATGCTGCCCGAGCACGCGTCCGTCATCGCCGACTCGGATGTGGTGGACATGTGCGACCGTACGCTCGAGGCCATGCGGTGGTTCGAGCGAGGATCGCGCGACGTTCGACGACCGGGCGCGTCGTGGGCACGACTGGGTGCGCTCGCGGCACAGCGCGCGACCTGGTGCGCGAGCGGCTCCGGACGGCGTTCGAGGCGATCACGGCCCCGGGCTCGACCGTCCCTCCTGCCGGCGCCGGTGACGCTGTCCCACTACCAGGCCCATGGCACAGCGGACGACCGGCTGGAACCGGGCGCGCGTCGCCATCCGTCGTGCTGGTCGCCGCGCGCTCGACCGGGTCGAGGGGCTGCGCGGATGAGCAGCGCCCGGGAGATCGCCCGCACGATCGCTGCCCCGGGGCTCAGCGTCGCGCGCAGACGGTTCGGTCACCGGATGATCAACTGGACGCCCGAGTTCATGCGTTTCGGCAACCACCTCTACCTGTGGGCGTGGGCGCACGCGCACAGGCACGAAGAGCTGTCACCGCGCGTGCTCATCATGCCGCGGATGCGGTACTGGATCCCGTACTTTCCCGGCGGCCACGCCGTGGCTCGTCGAACCGGAGGACGTGCAACCTCCTGGACCAGCGCGAGCACCTCTGGGCCGATCCGCTCGGACACTCGGGCGACCCGCGTGGATTCACCAACGAGAGTCGCGCCGACTTCATCCGCGACTGGTTGCTGAGCGCCCCGGCGCTCGCCACCGTCGGCCCGTCGTCCGACCTGGCGTCCGACGACGTGCTGACGGTGAATGTCCGGCGGGGCGACTACTACAGCGACCCCCAGTACCGGACGGAGTTCGCGTTCGACGTCGCGTCCTACCTCCGCCTCGCGGTGGAGGCGGCGCTGGACAAGGATGGTCCGGTGCGTCGCATCCACGTCGTCTCCGACGACGTCGACTGGTGCCGCGACACGCTCACGTGGCTCCCGGACGCGGCAGGCAAGATCACCTTCCCGCAGCCGGGCGAGGGACCGATCGACAACTTCCGCGACGTGAGCTCGTCCCGTCGCCTGGTCATCTCCAACTCGACCTTCTCCATCTGGGGCGCGGCCACCGCCGCGCACGGCATTGGGCGGAGACGAGCGTGTGGGCGCCGGCGTTCTTCCAGCGGCGCTACGGCCCGGGCCGCTGCTACGAGTACGACCAGCAGTGGAACTTCATCGACGAGCTCCCCGAGGGCTTCCAGCCCGACTGGGTCCTCGAGGGCGCGGTGGTCGGACCATCGGCGAACGACTGGTCGCCGACCGGTCGCCCGTAGGTTCAGGCGCGCCGGTTCTTCCATCGCCGCAGGCGGTCGACGCCCGCTCTGAGGCGAGGGCTGCGGTCGAACGCCTTCACCACGGGGCCGAGGTGGTGCTCGAGGTGGGCGACGCGAGCCTCGGCCTCGTGCATCCGCCACAGCGCGCACGTCGAGGGTCTCGAACGCCATCGACGTGAGTGCCGCCGCGTGCTCGGGATTGTTGCGGACGATGGCCTCCCGCAGCTCGCGGAGCGCCTCGGCGCTCGACGAGCCGCGACGCGTTCCGTGACGACGGGCTGGATGCGGTAGCGGAACAGGACGTCGTCCAGGACGCGAGCCCGTGCCGCCGTCGAGCAGCAGCCGCACCCACCACTCGTGGTCCTCGAAGCCGAGCCGGAGACCCTCGTCGTACCCACCGAGCCTGTCGAAGTCGGCGCGCCGGAAGAGGGATGTGTTGTGGATGCTGTTCTCCGCCACCATCCACGGCAGCGACGGGTCCGGGAGGTCCACGGGCCCGTTCGCTCGCCGAAGTACGTCGCCTGGGTGCTCACGATGGCCAGACCGGGGTCGTCCCGCAGCACCGGCACCGTGGCAGCGAGGTAGCCGGGCTCGAGCACGTCGTCGCCGTCGAGGGGCAGCAGGAACTCGCCGGAAGCCTCCGTCATGCCGTGGTTGCGGGCCGCGGCGACGCCACCGTTGTCCTGCCGGATCACGCGGACGCCGTCGAGCCGGTCGAGCGGCCTCTCGCGTGGCCGGCTCGGTCGACCCGTCGTCGACGACGATGACCTCGACGGGTGCGTAGGTCTGTGCCTTCGCGGACTCGACTGCCTCGACCAGCATGGCGGGAGGCGTGTTGTAGCAGGCGATGACGATGCTCACCAGTGGAGCGTCTGCGTCCCGGTCGGTCATGCCGTCACCGGTAGTTCTCGAACGAGGGCTTGATCCGCTCGTCGACCAGCACCCGTTCGTGCGTACTTCAGGCACAGCGGCTGGAAGGTCGCGCCCTGCACCGCGGTCCACGGTACGGGGTACCCGTCGTTGGTGCCGAAGGTGTTCCCAGGGGCGGCGGCCAGCGCGGGCGCCCAACGGTCCATCCGGCTCTCGATCTCGGCGCACCACTCCATGGAGAACGGCGTCCCCGGCCGGGCGGCAAGTGCGGGAGTCCCGATCAGCATCCCGTGGTGGCGCCGCAGCGCACGATGGATCGTGCCCGGGCTCGGTGCTGACGCCGTCGGCGCCGATCTCCCGATAGCCCATGACCCACTTCCCAGGCAGTCCCGCGAATCGCTCCATCGCGCCGCGTACGCCGCGGTAGCCCTTCTTGACGTCGAGATAGACACCACCGTGGTGGTGCATGACGTAGGCCCGCATGTAGTCGGAACGGTGGTTCAGCGAGAGGTGCTGGTAGGCAGGGTGTACCGCTGCTCCCGGAACCACCCACTCGTCGAGGTTCTGCGGCGTGATGAGGACGACCTCGACGCCGTCGCTGTGGGCCCGGATCTCCTCGAGGGCCGTCGCGCGGTTGGGGGTGAGCGGGTTGTCGCCCAGCCACATCACGAAGATGCGCATCGGGAACGGCCGCTCGGGGCCGTCGTCGGTGACCTTCGGCGTGCGGCCGAGGAAGGAGTCCGGGAAGTCGGTGCTCGACTACGAGTAGGGCCGCACGAGGTCCATCGCCCGGTAGGACCGGTCACGGATGATTCCCGGCACCTCCGGCAGGCTGCGCCGGGCCACGAGCTGGGCGTGCTTGACGTCCTTGGCGAGCTGGACGAGGGAGCGGCCGGTCATGCTGCCGGTCCCGGCATCGCCGCCTTCGAGACGATCTCCATCGGGTCGTCGTGATCCATCAGCACGGTGACGATCGAGTCACCCGTCGTCTTGTGGTGGTCGGAGAACTCCAGGCCGATGCCAAGCTCGGCGGAACTTCGCCCGCGCCTCGTCGCCGAGGTAGTCCTTCGCGCCTGTCCCGGAGAGGTACGACGTCGCCCCCACCATCTGGAGCTGCTCCAGCACGCGGTCCGCGGCCTTCTGCTGCGGCGGTTCGGTGACGACGACCTCGGTGGTGATCCCGAGGTAGTCGCGCATCGACAGGATGAGTCGGTGGTTGATCTCCGCGAGATTGAGCGAGTCGACCGCGTGGACCATCTCCAGCACGTCGCCGCTGCGGTCCTTCCAGTGGCGCGCGCTGCGGTAGCGGCCGGTGATGGAGGACTCGAGGTGGTCCTGCCAGCCCGGCTTGACCATCGTCTCGTTGATGGGGATCAGGTGCGGCTTGGTCTCCAACGGCAGCGTCACCCAGGTCTCGCGCATCATCACCCGGCGCTGCACCCAGTGCTTCTGGAGCTGGTCGTGCACGGCCAGGACGAAGAGGTCGCAGTTGGCCATCTTGAACCAGAACCCCGGCCACGGCAGGAGGTCGGGCTGGTGGATCGCCACCTTCACCGGCGGACCGTCCGGACGAGTGCGTACTGCTCGGCGTAGGGCACGAGGCGCACCTGGCCGAGGGCGCCGGCGATCTGCCGCACGCTGTTGATCGGATGGACCTCCGTGGGGATCTCCGACTGGTAGGCCTGGCAGGCCGCCTCCTTCGCAGTGATCTGCTCCTCGGTCAATGCCTCGAAGACGTTCCACCGCAGGTCGGTCGGGTAGAGGTTCACGTCGTAGACGGCGATGTCGTAGACATACACGCTCGGCGGGAACCAGTGGTCCAGGGACATCGACACCCGGCACGACCTCATGCCGGCCTCGTAGACCGCGATGTGGTCCTGGTGCAGCGAGGGATAGGGGAGGTAGAGCTCGTCGGGCTTGATCTCGGCCATGATCTCGTCGATCGCGCCGACCATCTCGGTCATGTGTTGCGGGGTCTGCCCGTCGGGGAAGCCGAGGCGACGTGACTCGTCGACACCGAGGATCTTCATCGCCTCGACGTGTTCGCGGGCGCGCGTCTCGCCGCTGTCGGTCATCACCACGACGACGCACTCGTCGGGGTGCTTGGCCATGAGGCCGCCGCATCCCATGGCCTCGTCGTCCATGTGGGGGGCCAGGATCAGCCGCAACATCTGCGCTCCTTCGTCTTCGACGCTCGCGAGTCTAGGTGCCGACACGTCTGGGAAGATGCATCGCGTGACTCGACTCCGCGTGGTGCTGATCAGCATGTACGTCGGTCACGAGGGCGTGCCGCATGCCGGTGGCCGCTACCTACTCGAGCTGCAACGGCTCCTCGACGCGGAGACCGAGCTCACCATGCTGACGGTCGGCAACCGGCTCAACCACGAGGCGGCCCGGAAGAACGGAGTGCCGCGTCGACTGCTCCTGGTCGGGCACGAGCCGGGTCGCAACCCCGCCGACAAGGTCCTGAACCGTCTCGCCGTTCGGGCCGACGCGCGCCTGCGCCAGCGCCGTGACCCCGGCCTACCCGTCCTGCCCTTCGTCCTGGGCCTGCTGAGGTCTTCGCAGGCGCGGGCCGCCGTGCGCGAGGCGGACGTGATCGACCTCCAGTACTCGGAGTCGATCCGGCTCGTAAGGTTGCTGCGCCGGCTCAGCCCGGACGCGCGCATCACCGGCACATTCCACGACGTGATGAGCCAGTCGTTCTCGCGCGAACCGCAGGACTCACCCGCGAAGCGCCGGTACTGGCAACGGGTCGCAGCCCGGTCGCGCGCCCACGAGAGCGACATGGTCGAGCGGCTCGACGCGGTGCTCGTCTTCAGCCACAAGGACGCCGATCTGCTGGGAAACCCGCCCCACACGGTCGTCTACCCACCGCTGTCTGCCGGGCTCGAACCGCCGCACCTGCCTGCGAGCGCGCCGGTGGTCGTCGTGGTGTCCTACCTGGCGCGTGACGAGAACGACAAGGCCGCCCGATGGGCAGTCGACCACGTGTGGCCGCTCGTGCACGCCGCACGCCCCGATGCCGTGCTCCGATTCATCGGAGGTGGTGCCTCCATCGAGCTCCGCGACCACTTTGCAGGCCTTCCCGACGGGAGCGGTGTGGTGATGGCGGGTTTCGTGGACGACCTCGACGCCGAGTACGCCGCTGCTGCGGTCGCGCTGGTGCCCGTGCTCCGCGGTGCCGGCGTGAAGTTCAAGACGGTGGAAGCGCTGTGCCACGGCGTTCCCGTGGTGACGACGTCCGTGGGCGCCGAGGGCATCGAGGGAGACGACCTGTTCGCCGGCCTGACTGACAACCCCGCGGATCTGGCCGAGGCGCTGGTGGGAGTCTTGGCGGACACCGCTGCGGCGCAGCCTCGATCCGACCGGGTGCAGGCATGGGCGCAAGAGGCGTACGGCCGCGAGCGGTTCGACACTACGATCCGCGGCACGTGGACATCCTGAGCTCAGACGAGTCCGCGCTCGGCCATCACGCTCGCCACCTCGGTCCACATGTGGCGCGCGTTGAACTTCGACTCGACGCTCGCCCGCGCGGCCGCTGCGAGCCGCGTGCGCTGCGCGGGATCCTCACGCAGCTCGGTGAGCAGGTCGCGCCATCCGGCGACGTCACCCTCGGCTACGAGGCGTGAGTCGATCGTGTCGGTGAAGTAGTCGCGCATCGCTCGGGTGCCTGTCACCGCCACGCACGCTCCGCTGGAGGCGGCCTCGAGCGCCACGCTCGATCCGGTCGGGTAGGCAAGGTCGCGGGTCGGCACGACGACGACCTGTGCGCGCTGGAGCAGCGTGCGATACGTCGGCAGGGGGACCACGCCGTGGACACGCACGTTGTCCGGGACGTCGAGGTCGACGAGGTTCTCGGGCTTGCACACCACGTCGAGCACCAGGTCGGATCCGCGAACCGCTTCGAAGAGCGTCCGGTAGTCACGGCCACGGTCCTGCCCGACCGCGAGCATCTCGATGTCGCGGATCCCGTCGCCGGGCACGTAGAAGTCGTGGCTCACGCCGTACGTCACCGGGAAGAGGCGGTCCTCGTCGATCCCGAGGTCGGTGAAGATCGACGTCTCGTGGCGGGAGAGGTGGGTGATCAGGTCGGCGCCGTCGAAGCGCCGCTTGAGGCCCTGCCGCTCCGCAGGGCCAGCCGAGCGCAGGTCGTCGGCGAGCCAGCAGGACCACACGACGAGGGGGGTGGACCCGAAGGGGGGCACCTTGCGGGCCCGCAAGGTCGCTGCCGTCGCTCCTTGGCGTTCGAGGAGAGCCAGGACGACATCGCTTCGCCGCACCTCGCGCGCACCGCGCAGGGTCTGCTCGACAGGGAAGCCCGCGCGGTGCTCGACGACGTCGCGGATCTTGGCCCACCGGGGATCGGTCGCCCGCCTCGAGCCTGACAGCGCCCAGCCCAGCTCGTCCTCGAGCGCGTCGACCCCGTACGGCAGCCGCGCGGGAACCTCGCCGGAGCGGTAGCGCACGCTCCACGCGTCGAGGTCGTGCTCGGAGAGCACCAGCGCCCGCGTCATGACTCCCCCCGGATCAACGCGCGCTCGTCGCGCGCGATCTCCACGGGCCGGACGTCGCGCCCGGCGGCGCGTCTCGCGGCGTTGACCACGAAGTTCACCCCGGTGGCGGCCGACAGCGCCGCCTGCAGGCCCCGCCGTGACCCC
>CAWEAI010000021.1:0-6787 GCA_963806925.1 uncultured Actinomycetota bacterium
AATCGGACGCTCGAAGAGATGCTTCGGCGTCGGGCGGATCAGGCCGGCTCGTCGAGGCGCGCCTTGACCAGCTCGCGCATGTTCTCGATGAAGACGTCCTCGTGGTAGCGCGCGGCGTGCTCGATGATGCGGTCGGCGTCCCACTCCCGGGCGTCCAGCTGCTCGAGCGCGGTGCGCACCTGACCGGCCTCCGGCGCGTCGATGAACAGCGCCGTGAGGTTCTCGACCATCGTCTCGACGTAGCCGCCCCAGCGCAGGACGATGCAGGGCTTGCCGAACGAGGCGGCCTCGAGCGGCGTCAGCCCGAAGTCCTCGTAGCTGATGGCGATCAAGGCTCGGGAGATGCGGTACAGCCACGCCAGCTCGCCGTCGGTGATGCCTTGCAGGAAGAGCACGTTGGCGCCGGCGGCGGCCGCCAGGGCCTTCTTCTCCGGACCGCTCCCGACGACGATCAGCCGGCGCTGGGGTTCGTGCTGGTACGCCGCCACGATCTGGTCGACGTTCTTGTACGGCAGCAGCCGCGAGACGCACAGCTCGAACTCGTGTCCCGCCAGCCACCGCTCGACGGCCGGCATGGGCTCCGACCGGCAGGTGTCGGTGTTGGGACGGGGCGCGGGGATGACCATCGACGGCAGCCCGTAGGCGGAGTGCACGCGGTCCTGCACCACCGAGGAAACCGTGACGTAGCCGCTGGCCGTGCTCGCGGCCTTCTCGTCCCAGCGTCGGAGCCACGGGCTGAGCAGCTTGAGCGCGATGGCCGTGCTGCGGGTCGCGTGATCGCCGAGATACCGCCGCTGCTGATGCAGCCAGCGCGCCGGGGTGTAGCAGTAGACGAGCTTCTCGCCCGTGCTCGTGACGCCGTGCGCCCATCCGCTGCTGCTGGCGAGCACGACGTCCGCGTCGATCTTCGTCGCGGACACGGTGGCCGGGAGCAGCGGCAGCGTGATCCGATGGTGGCGACGCAGGTACCGCACCCGGTTGAGCCAGGAGGTCCGGACGTCGAGGTCGGCGAACTCGGGGAACGTCGTCTTCGGGTCGTACAGCGTCGTGTAGATCGGAGCCTCCGGGAACGCGCGGGTCATGGCGAGCACGACCCGCTCCGCTCCCCCGCGTTGCGTCAGGTAGTCGTGGGCGATCGCGACGCGAACGTGGTCACCCATGAGCCCTCCGTTTCCCTTGGCGACTCAACGGTATGGCACGTCGAGCCGATGGACAGATCGGTCCGGCGGGTGGAACGACGTCAGCGGGCGGACCGCAGCGCCTCGTACACGGTCCGGGCCAGGCGGTTGCGGCGCAGGACGGCCCGCGGCGTCAGGGGCGACGGCCACAAGACCTCGACCTCGTGCTGGTGGAACACGGTGGTCTTGTGGGCGATCCTCCACCGTTGCCCGTACTCGCGCCGGATCGCCTCGCGGTAACGCATCGCGTGGGCCTCATCGCTGAGGTAGGTCTTGTTGAAGCCGATGGCGAACGGGACGAGCGACCCGCCCGCCTCCAGGTACCGCATCATCCCGACCACGACGCCCGGCCACTCGGGGTTGAAGACGTCGTCGGCCACCACGATCCCTCCCGGTGCGAGTGACTCCTCGGCGGTACGCAGGTCGGTTCGCGTGATGTCCTCGGTGTGCCCACCGTCGACGCTGAACAGCCTGATCGGCTCCCCGGCCAGGGCCAGGACGTCCTTCCCGCTGAGGGTCGTGGAGTCGGCCTGTTCACACACGACCGCGTCCCAGTCAGCCCATCGACGCACCTGGGCCTCGAAGCGGTCCAGGTCCCCGCGCCCGGACTGGTCGACGTTGCGTCCCTGGTCGTCGAAGACGTCGACGGCGACCGCCGGACGCCCGGGCTCGTTCAAGAGCTGCAACGCGATGAACAGCTTGCCGTGATGGACGCCGATCTCGGCGACGGCTCCGGCGACTCCGGCCCGCCCTTGCTCGTCACGAAGCAGCCGCAGGACGTCGAAGGTCTGGGGTTCGACCCAGCCCTGGACCGTGCGGTGCCCGATCGCTCGATACCTCTCGAACGATGCGGGCATGGCCTCACGGTACCGCCGCGCCGATCAGCCGGGGGCGGGGTCCCGAGCCGGCACGGATCGGTCGTCACGGTGCATCGTCAGCGCCACCAGCAGTGAGATCGTCACCGTGGCCGAGGGCTGCGTGACCACGGGATAGTCCAGCTGAAGCGCGACGACCACGAACCCGATGACCGTGCTGGCGAGCACCGCGTCGGCAAAGCTCCGCCGCGAGACGGACCAGGACCGCACGACGAGTGCGACCATCACCACCACGACCAGCAGGCCCAGGAGGACGCCGCCGCGGTAGGTCGTCGCCAGCGGCGTGTTGGCCACCAGGTTCGCGGCGCGGTTGAGGTCGGCGTCGCGGAACTCCGGGCGGTCCCAGCCGAGCCCGAAGAACCAGTGGCCGTCCATGACGCCGGCGAAGTCCTGGAGCGCCTTCAGCCTGGCCGCCGTGCCGGTGTCCGTCGGTCCGAAGGAGTCGAGCAGCCGGTTGCGGACGGCCGGGATCGCCGCGGCCCCCGCCACCCCCACGACTCCGGACCAGATCAGGAACCGTCGTCGGCGGCCACCCGAACGCAGCACGAGCAGCGCGAGCGCGACGACGACCGTGGCCAGCGCACTGCGGCTGAGGGTGAGCAACAGGCCAGTGCCGAGGACGACGAGCAGCGCCACGCGCATCCGGCCGTCCACGTGGACGATCGTGAGCAGCACGGCGGCGGCAAGGATGAACCCGGCGATGTTCGCTTCGAGGTAGGTGCCGTTGAGGCGGGTGGCGACCAGCTGGGAACCGGCGACCGTCTGGATGTTCGGGCTGTCCGGGTCCACGCCGGTGAAGGACAGGGTCCGGGCCACGATGCCACTGGGGTTCACCAGCAGGAGCATCCCGGCCACCGCAGCGGCGGCCGCGCTGCCGACGAACACCTGCACGATCGTGCGTCGCGCTTCGGGTGGGAGGAAG
The DNA here is from genome assembly GCA_963806925.1 of uncultured Actinomycetota bacterium. Taxonomy (GTDB): domain Bacteria; phylum Actinomycetota; class Actinomycetes; order Propionibacteriales; family Nocardioidaceae; genus Nocardioides. Next base: position 2,976 of record CAWEAI010000021.1, read on the forward strand.
CGGATCGGGGTGACGGTGGACGTGGCGGTCACCCACGCGACGTACTCGATGAGGGAGCCCACCGAGAGTCCGGTCGCGACCACGGACACCAGGGCGAACAGCGCCAGCGTCACCACCCAGGTCTCGGCCCAGCCGGGACGGAAGTCGACGTCCGGAACGGACGCGAACGCCACCCACACCCCTGCGGAGAGGACGAGAAGCAGCGGAATGTCGGTGCCGGGAAGGTGGGCGTACGGAGCGAAGCCGAGCACGACCGCGAGGGCTGCGTAGATCGACAGCGGGTGGGTCGAGGCCGCGTACGCCGCGAAGGCCGCAGCCGCGAGTGCCAGCACGAGCGCCCGCACGCCGACCGAGCCGCCGAGGACGGCCGCGACGGCCAGCACGGTCAGGGCGACCGACACGCCCAGCGCGAGGGCGGGCACCCGCCGCGAGCGCTCCTGGCGGACGGTCACGACCCCAACCAGGCGAGCACGGCATCCTGGGCGACCCGGTCGGACCACCGGCTCGCGTTGACGTCGTGCAGGCGCGACCCCTCGCGGGCGGCCAGGTCGGCGTCGAGCAGGAAGGCCCGGCAACGAGCGACGAAGTCGTCCTCGTCCGCCGAGGACGCCATGCCGATCGCCGCCTCGATGGAACCGACGGCTTCAGAGCTGCAGACGACCGGGATCCCTCGCGCCGCCGCCTCGAGCAGCTTGACCCGAACGCCGCCGCCGACCGTCACGGGCGCCGTCAGGACCCGACCGTGGTCGAGGACGTCGTCGACGTCGTCGACCGGGCCGAGGTCGCGGACGCCGGGAGGAAGGTCCGCGACCGGATGGCTGGGAGGCTCGCCGACGAGGCAGAGCTCCGCGTCGGGGATGCCCGCCGCGATGCGCGGCCAGAGTCGCACCATCGTGTCCGCCGCCTCGGCGTTGGGACGCCAGGTGCGGTTGCCGAGCATGACGATCCGCGGCGGCGTGGCCACGACATCAACCGGCGACGCCGGCGGCAGCGTGAGCGGGAGCCAGTGCGCGTCGATGCCGGCCGAGCGATACGCCGCCATGTCATCGCTGTCATAGCCGGCGACGGCGCGAGCCGCCCCGACGACGCGGTGCTCGTCGCGGCGCAGCCGGATGGCCTCGACCCGCCCGGCGAATCCGTGCGTGCGCGGCCAGATCTTCGACTCCAGGATCTCGGTGCTGACCAGCAAGTCCTCCGCCGGCCGGGCTCCGCGCGCCCGCAGGTACGGCTCGGCCAGGTGGCAGTGGAGCGCGACGAACCGGTCGGCGCTGGACCGCTCGACCGCGTCGCGGAGGCCGTCGACGTCGAACCGGGTGTGGAGCAGGCTGCGTCGTCGGGCCAGCGATCGGGCCGCCACGGACGCCAGCGCCAGCGGCGGCTTCGGCACCCGGGTGATGTCCGGGTCGTGCCGACCCGGCTGCTCGGACAGGCAGATGATCTCGGTCTCGTAGCGTTCCGACGCCATCGCCTGGATGGCCCGGAACATGGTCATGTCCCCACCGTGCGAGGTCGAGGGATCCTTGCCGAGCAGGAAGGCGAGCCGCTCAGCCATCCGACGCTGCCGGCTGACCGACGCGTCGGCCGTAGACGTTGTACGCGTACGTGCCCGACATGATCGTGTCGGCGACGAGGAACGCGGCGGCGGCGCCCGGACCGGCGAAGGAGCTGAGCAGCACGATCAGCCCCACCTTGACCACCAGGCTGACGGCGGTGACCTTCAGGCGCAGGGCATCACGGTGCTGCATCGTCAGGACGACGGTCGAGACGCTGCTCAGGGTGCGCAGGAACGCGACCGGGGCGAGCCAGGCGAAGGTCAGCCACAGGGCCGCGTCGAAGCCCCGGATCAACAACCCGATCGAGATGATCGCCATGACCGTGCCGCTGGCCGCGGACAGCAGCAGCGCGGTGCGCAACGGCGGCCCGGCCTCGACATTGCCGTCCGCGAGGCGCAGGCCTTCGTGGAACGTGTAGGCGAAGCTCTGCCCCAGCGCGCTCAGCGACATCACCAGGGTGAGGCCGAAGGAGTAGTAGCCGGCGCTGGTCGTCGAGACCAGCAGGCCCAGCAGGATCACACCCGCCTGCCCGTAGACCACTCCACCGATCGACTCGGCGACGATCGACGCCGTGCGCTTGGACAGCTCCGGCCGGATCGGCTCGTGGACGACGAGGTTGCGGACCCCGATGAGGATCGGCGACGCGCATCCGGCGAGGTAGACCAACGCGGCGACTTGCATGATCGCGCCGGGGAAGAACAGGACGTACGCGGTTCCGAGGCCGATGCCGAAGATCTGCCGCACGGCGTCGGCGCGCTGGGCTCGATCGGGGTGACCGGCGCGGATCAGCGGGCTGCGGGAGGCTTGGAAGCACACGTCGACGCCGGCCTTGCCGACCGCGAAGGCGCCCAGGAAGACGAAGGGCCACAGCACCCAGCCGAGGAAGATCAAGCCCAGCCCGATGAGCACGCGCGTGGTGCGCTCACCGTCGAACACCTCGTCGCTGACGCGGGGCGTGCGGATCGTGAAGTAGCTGTCGATGGGCGTGAAGAGGATGGCGCCCAGGGCGAACGCGATGGCGAAGACACCGTAGTCGGCGATGCCGAAATGGCTGGTCAGCAGCAGGGCCCAGCCGAACAGCAGCGCCCTGGAGGAATAGATCCACCCTGAGGCGTGCGCGGTCCGGCGCATGTTCGAGGGGGTGCGGTCGGCCATCAGCCGTCCTCGGCTCCCGACGACGACTGGTCTCCCCTCCAGGCCTCCCGGTAGACGATGACGGCGGCACTGACCAGCAGGCCACCCAGCGCGCCGACGAGCAGGTGCATGGAAAAGTCCGGGGCGACCGGTGCGCCGGGCACGACGGCCTCTTGCGTGACGGTGCCCATGATGGTCGTGGTCGATGAGTCTCCGCGGTCGGTCGGCGACGAGGCGAACTCCGGCTCCACTCGCGCCACGCTGTCGAGCAGTGCGACGGCCACGGCGTCGGCGGCCCGCGCCGCACCGGCCGCGGTCTCGTCGGTGGCCACGACGACCGCCACGGTCTCGCGCTCGCTGACCTCGATGTCGATGCGCGGGCGCAAGGTCTCGGCGGTCTCGCCGCCGCCGATCTCCTCGGCAGCCGCCTCCAGCAGCTCCGTCGAGCCGTCGAGCGTGCTGTACGTCGCCATCCGCGACTGGACGTAGGCGCCGACGTAGGCGAGGTCTTGGCCGCTGCCGGTGTCGTGGCCGGTGAACAGGACCTTGGCGGACGTCTCGTAGGTGGTCGGGGAGGTGAAGGCGACGGCGCCGGCCGTCACCAGGCCTGCCACGACGGTCACGGCGACGACGACCCAGTTGCGAGCGAAAACGAGGACGTAGTCGCGCAGGGTCACGGGGTCGGCCTCCTCCACCAGACGGCGTGCAGCCTCACTTCTCGACCGCACCGGGCCGCGGCGTTCGAACAACAACGACGGCGACTGATCCGACGTTACCGCAGGGCCTGCCTTGATTCCGGGTAGGTCGGGCCTCACCGCGACGCGGTCGTCGCCGCTCTGACTGCTTACTCGGCGGAGCAGGCTCCGCCCGGCTTAGGTCGTGCGCTGTTCGCGTGCGCGGTCCTGGCCGCGCGTCCGTCTGACGGCTTGCTTGGCGGAGCAGGCTCCGCCCGGCTTGGTGGTGCGCTGTTCGCGGTGCGGTCCTGGCCGCGCGTCCGTCTGACGGCTTGCTTGGCGGAGCGGGCTCCGCCCGGCTTGGGTGACGCGCTGTTCGCGTGCGCGGACCTGGCCGCGCGTCCGTCTGACGGCTTGCTTGGCGGAGCAGGCTCCGCCCGGCTTGGGTGAC
>CAWEAI010000022.1:0-28791 GCA_963806925.1 uncultured Actinomycetota bacterium
GACCAGCCACACGGAATGTGTTGCGCTGCTGGAGCCTGCGGACGTTTGCGCGCGGCTGCGCTGAACGAGCTTCCGGTGACCAGCCACGTCGAGTGCGTCGCGCTGTTGGAGAAGACTCCCTCGGACCTGCGACGGAGCGATTCGCGCTGAAGTTGTCGGCTTCTGCAAGTTAGCCATAGGGAGCGCTTTGGGCTTCGAGCACCCAGGATGAGTCGGAAACGCGTCGGCGAGCAAGCTCACGGGTTTTGCCCGAGGATTGAGGTTCAAATTGCCGCACCGCGCCGAGCCGCAGAGTCAATAGCTGCGAACATTGAGCGCCCTCATTGGCCAAGCCCTGCGATCAGCGGATGCTTGGATGTCCAAGTCACGTAATGATCGGAATCTTCCTTGAGGCCCTCGACGGTCCCGTTGACCCCCGGACGACCAAGACCAGAGGGTCGGTGACCAAGACGGCTCCGCGGTTGCGGCCGTTGATGCGATCGATCAGGGCGTGCACCGCGGCGGCGCCGAGCTGCTCCAGCGGCATGCTGACGCTCGTGACGCCCACGTCGAGGAACTCCAGGCAGGCGTCCTCGTCGAAGCTGACGAGCGAGACGTCGTGGGGGACGGCCGCCCCGGCCTGGCGGAGTGCGGTGAGCACGCCGAACACCTGACTGAGGTTCCCGATGCCGATCGCGGTGGGATGCTCTCGGCGACCCAGCAGCTGGCGTGCGGCGTCGTACCCGCCGATCTCGGAGTCGTCCGCGTGCACGAAGCTGACGGTCATGCCACGAGCCGTGCAGTGGTCGCGGATGGCGACCCCCCGCCGGTACGCCGTGTCGATGTTCTTGTGACCGTCGATGACGGCGATACGCCGATGTCCCAGCGAGTGGAGGTGCTCGACGAAGATCGCCATGGCCCCTTCCTCGTCCATGACCACGTTGTTGTCGGCGTCGGGGCCGCGCCGGTTGAGGTAGATGTGCGGAACGCTCAGGGGCGCCTGGCCGCCGGGGATCCGCTGCGATGTCGCGATCAGGAGCCCATCGGCGCGACTCTCCTCGATCAGGTGCTGGTAGTCGGCCGGCGTCCGGTGGCTCCCTTCCGGCTCGTCGAGGAACATGACGACCTGGTCGTGCTCCGCAGCCGCCTGGAGGGCGCCGCGCTGGATGCTGGACCAGATCGGGTTGCGCAGGAGCGGGACGACCATGGCCAGCGCGCCGGTGCGCGAGCTCCTGAGGGCGCGGGCGAGCGCGTTGGGCCGGTACCCCTGCTCGTCGATGGCCTGCAGGATGCGCTCGCGGGTCTCGGGGCGGATGGAGAGCTCGGTGTCCCCGCTGAGGACGCGCGACACCGTCGACGGGTGTACGCCGACCGAGCGGGCGATGTCCGCCATCCGGGGACGGCGTTCCCCGGTCGTTCGCCCTGCCATGTTCGTTCTCCCAGTTCAAGATCGTGTCCCCGGTCGGGCCGAGGGAGCGTACGGAGATTACTGCCCCGACCCGTCCGGTGTCCGATGCTCCACGCGCAACACCGCTTCCACGTGGGCCGCCATCGCCAGGAGCTCGGCATCTCGCCCCGGTGCGGTGGCCAGCTGCAGCCCGATCGGCAGGCCCTCGGCGCTCCATCCGCAGGGCACCACGATGGCGGGTGCCCCGGTCACGTTGTGGATGGCGGTGTAGGCGCCCTCGCTCTCACCCTCGGGGGTGTCGACCGGCGGTGTGGTCACCGGGGCCAGGAGCGGGGCGGCCGGGCTCAGCAGCAGGTCGACCTCGTCGTACACGGCCAGGGCACCGGGCAGGAGGGCCTCCCGGCGGCCGCGGGCGCGGTCGTAGCGGTCCGGGTCGACCTCGGCGCCGGCCTGGAAGAGGCGCAGCGTCTCCGGGCCGAACTGGCCCGGGTCCGCCTGAACCTGGGGACCGTGGACCTGCCAGGCCTCGTGGAGCAGCATGTCCTCGAACGTCTCGTCCAGCAGCTGGTCGAACGGCTCGCGGCCCACCTCGACCACCGTGGCGCCGGCCGCCTGCAAGGCACTGATCGCCTGACCCACCGCGGCCGCGATCTGGGGGTCGAGGTCGCTGCGCTCGAGGTCGCCCGCGACCAGACCGATCCGCAGTCCGGGGCCGGCTACCTCGTCGGGGACCTCGGTGCCCATGAGCGCGGCGAAGACCCGGCGGACGACGGCGACGTCGCGGGTGAGGAGGCCGACATGGTCGAAGCTGGGGGCCAGCGGCTGGACGCCCTGCAGGGGGAGTGCGCCGTGGCTGGGCTTGAACCCCACGGCGTTGCAGTAGTGCGCGGGGATCCGGATCGAGCCGCCCGTGTCCGTGCCGAGGGCGGCCTCGCAGACCCCGGCACCGACGAGCGCGGCGGAGCCGCCGCTCGAGCCACCGGCCGTCCGGCTCGGGTCGTAGGGGTTGCGGGTCTCGGGGACGTCGGGGTGCAGCGCTCCCGCGGCGTACTCCAGGAGGGCGGTGGTGGCGAAGACATCGGCGGCGGCCTCGCGCAGCGCCGCCACGACCGGCGCGTCGTCGCGCTGCGGTGCGGCGGCCATGGCGGTGGGGTTGCCGTTGCCGAGCGGCTGGCCGGCCACCGCGATCAGGTCCTTCACCGCGACCTGCATCCCGTGCAGCGGCCCGGTGACCGCCCGCGGGGGAGCGGGCAGCAGGGAGGTGACCGCGTGCAGCGGACGGCCCAGCCTCTCGGCCCGCTCGTACGCGGCCATCAGCTCGAGGTTGGCCACCTCGCAGGTGCGCTCACCCCGCTCGATGGACTGGATGATCAGCCCGACATGGGTGGTGAGGGGCCCGGACAGGTCGTGCAGCAGGTCGGTCACCTCGGTCTTGCGCTTGCGCACCATCAGATCGCGGTAGATCCCGCTGTGGGTCTTGGCGCTCGCCCGGTTGAAGGCCACCAGGCGGTCGAGCGACCCCTCCAGGTCGGTCGGGTCGAACCCGTCGAACGCCTCGGGCTGCACCGGCGCCTGGGCCAGCACCTCGCGGGCGATCGCCAGCATCAGCGGGCGCCACTGCGGCTGCTCGAGGGAGTCGGCGATGGACAGGTCGGACACCGCACCGGCGTACAGCATCGCGCCGTACGCCTCCTTGCCCCACAGGTAGCCGAGGATGTTGTCGGTCGCCTCGGCGTAGGGCAGCGCCTCGACGAGCTCCTGCAGCCGCGGCGTGATCTCGCCGGTGAGCTCTCCTACCCGGAAGGCCCCGACGTTGCCCTGCATGATGCGGCCCGGCGCGAGCACGTCGGCACCGAAGTTCACAAAGCTCACGAGCAGCCGCTCCTCGCCGATCACGGCGGCCAGGGTGTCGGCGGTGAGCCCGTTCTGGAAGCTGACCACATAGCCGTCGTCGCTCAGCCGGCCGCGCAGGAGCTCGGCGGCCTGGTCGGTGTGGTGGCTCTTGACCGCCACCGCGACGCGATCGAGCGTGCCCGGCAGGTCCTCGGGGAGCACCGCCCGGGCCGCCACGGTGAAGTTCTCGACCGGGCCCTCGATCGTGAGGCCGTCGCGATTGATGGCCTCCACGTGGGCGGGGTCGACGTCGCAGAGGAGGACGTCGTGTCCGTCGCGGATGAGGTGTGCGCCGACGACCCCTCCGATGGCTCCTGCGCCGATGATCGTGAGGTGCATCAGGTCCTCCAGTGGTAGGTCGAATCGGGGCTCCGAAAAGTCATTTCGAGCAGATGCTACCCAAAGGCAATCGAATGCCTTAGCCTCGGCGCACATCGATGACCGCTTGGTCCGGTTGCTCACTCACTAGGAGATCGCATGTCAGGTCGCATCCCCGAAGGGTCATCCCCTGAGGTTCCCGCGGGCATCCGGATGCCCGCCTTCAGTCGGCGGAGAATGCTCCAGCTGAGCGCCTTGGGCATCGGTGCTCTCGGCTCTGCGCAGCTCCTTGCTGCCTGCGGGACGGACTCGTCGGGCGGTTCGGGCTCCACGGGCGGAGGCGGCGGCGGCGACGTCGTCATCGTCCGTGCGCAGGACTCGGTCGACATGGACAAGACCATGGTCTTCAGCAACGCCTCGCTGTGGGTCTACCAGCAGATGTACGAGCCGCTCGTGATGATCAGTGACGACGGCCTGGGTGTGCAGCCCTGGCTGGCCGAGAGCTACGAGATGTCGGACGACAACCTGTCCTGCACCCTCAAGCTGCGCAACGACGTCACCTTCCACGACGGCACGCCGATGACGTCGGCCGACGTGAAGTTCTCCATCGACGAGTCGAGCAAGACCTCGGGCGGCTGGGAGTTCATCAACTCCGCCATCAAGGAGGTCACCACACCGGACGACTACACCGTCGTGGTGACCACGAAGTACCCGTGGGCCCCGCTCCTGGCGGACCTCAGCTGCCCCAACAACGGCATCATCCCGAAGGACTACGCGGGCAAGTCCGCCAAGGACTTCTACTCGGCCCCGATCGGCACGGGTGCCTTCATGTGGGACGAGTGGAAGAAGGGCGACTACATCCGCCTGAAGAAGAACCCCACGTACTGGCAGTCCGGCAAGCCCTCCGTGGACACCGTGACCTGGAAGGTCGTCCCCGACGACAACTCCCGCGCCATCCAGCTCGCGGGCGGTCAGGCGCAGATCAACGAGAACCCACCGTTCTCCAGCCTCGAGCAGCTGAAGGCGAACCCGGACCTGGTCGTCAACCTGTTCCCCTCGACGCGCACCGACTACATCCTGATGAACCAGACGAAGGCCCCTTACCAGGACGTGCACGTGCGCCGGGCGATCTCGTTCGCGATCGATCGCCAGGCGATGGTCGACAACATCACCTTCGGCGCCGGCGCGGTGGCCAACTCGTTCATGATGCCGGCCACGCCCTACTACGACCCGAACTGCCAGGGCATCCAGTTCGACATGGACAAGGCTCGCGAGGAGCTGGCGATGTCGTCGGTGCCGGACGGGTTCACCACGACGTACCTGGCCATGTCGGGCGACTCCGTCGACTCCTCGATCGCTCAGATCCTGCAGGCGTCGATGAAGGACCTCGGCATCACGATGGAGATCCAGAACGTGGACGCCAGTGCGCAGCACGACCTCACCGGCAAGCTGCAGTACGAGATCGCGCACTCCTACTGGACCATGGACCTCGCCGACCCCGACGAGCTGGTGCAGTTCGCCCTCGACCCGGCCTCGGGTGGTCACTCCTTCGAGACGGCCTACGAGAACAAGGCGCTGATCAAGCTGGTGCGCCAGGCCCAGCAGGAGTTCGACGAGGACAAGCGGGCGGCCCTGTACGCACAGATCCAGCAGATCGCCGCGGACGACGCCTTCCTCGGCTTCCTGTACTACACGCCGTTCCCGTACGCCCAGCGCAAGGAGGTCCAGGGCTTCAACGTCCTGCCGACCGGCTACTACCACATGGAGAACGTCTCCCTTTGAGCACCGAGTCCATGACGGCACGGGGGAGCACCGGGAAGCGACGGAGTCGATGAAGTACCTGATCTACGTGCTCAAGCGCCTGGTGTCCCTCGTCCCGGTCCTCTTCGGGATCAGCCTGATCGTCTTCTTCCTGATCAGGCTGATCCCCGGGGATCCCGCGGCCAGCCTCCTGGGGTCGCACGTGACCCCGGAGGCGGTCCTCGAGATCCGCACCCGGCTCGGGCTGGAGGAGCCGGTCTGGCGGCAGTACCTGACCTTCATGGACCATCTGCTGCACGGTGATCTGGGCCATTCCTACGTCTACGACAGCTCGGTGACGTCGCTCATCGCCACCAGCCTGCCGACGACCCTGTGGCTGCTCGTGTCCGCCACGTTCTTCACCGTCCTCATCGCGGTCCCCCTGGCGGTCTGGGCGGCGGCCCGCCGCAACGGCCTGGCCGACAACATCATCCGGGCGGTACCGGTCATCGGGCTGGGCATGCCGGCCTTCTGGCTGGGCATCATGCTGATCCTCGTCTTCGGGCTCAAGCTCGGCTGGTTCCCCGTGGCCGGCTACGGCGAGACCCTGCCCGAGCACGTGCGCGGCATGGTGCTGCCCGGGCTCACCATCGCGCTGACGTTGTCGCCGATCCTCATCCGCAGCCTGCGCGCCAGCATGATCGACGTGCTCGGCAGCGACTACATCGTCACGGCTCGCTCCAAGGGCCTGAGCTCCAGCGAGGTGATGCGCCGCCACGCCCTGCGCAACGCCGCGATCTCGTCGGTGACCGTCCTGGGCGTCAACATCGCCTACCTGACCGGCTCGACGCTCGTCGTCGAACGGGTCTTCTCCCTGCCGGGCATCGGCCAACAGATGCTCAACTCGATCATGGGGCGCGACTTCCCCACGGTGCAGGGCATCACCCTCGTCTTCGCGATCATGGTGGTCACCGTGAACCTGCTGACCGACGTCACCCACGCGGTGCTCGACCCCCGGGTGAGTCTCGCGTGAGCGCCGCGGCTCCGGTCGGCCCCGTCGTGGCGCCGATCCCCACGCGTCGTGGTCGCTCGGGCAAGTGGAACGCGCCCCTTGTCTTCGGGCTCGCGCTCTTCGCCCTCATCGTCCTCGCCGCGATCTGTGCCCCCCTGCTGACGCCCTACGACCCGATCGACCAGGACCTCAAGAACGCACTGCTCGCGCCCGGCGCGCCGGGCCACCCGCTCGGCACGGACGCGCTCGGCCGCGACGTGCTCTCCCGCCTGCTCTACGGCGCCCGGGTCGACCTGCGCGTCGGCGTGCTGGCCGTCGTCTCGCCCTTCATCATCGGCAGCCTCATCGGCCTGGTGGCCGGCTGGTTCGGCGGCTGGATCGACACCGTCATCGGCCGGATCGTCGACATCGTCATCGCGTTCCCGTTCCTCGTGCTGGTGATCGCGCTCGTCTTCTCGATGGGTCCCGGCACCACGAGCATCTACGTCGCGATCACGCTCGTCGGCTGGGTCGCCTACGCCCGCATCGTGCGCGCCCAGGTGCTCACGGCCAAGGAGCAGGAGTACGCCATGGCGGCCCGCGCTAGCGGCCTGCCCACCTGGCGGATCCTGCTGCGCCACCTGCGCCCCAACGTCCTGCTGCAGGCGATCGTGTTCTCGATGAGCGACATCGTCCTGACGCTACTGGCGATCGTCACCCTGGGCTTCCTCGGCCTCGGCGTCCCGCCGCCGACGCCGGACTGGGGAACCATGATCCAGGAGGGGCAGCAGTACATCCTCAACAAGTGGTACCTCGCCACGATCCCGGGGCTCGCGGTCGTCCTGACCGGTCTCTCCCTGGCCCTGATCGCGGACGGAATCGTCGAGAGGTCGAACCCATGACCGTGCCCGTCGTCGAGGTCCGCGACCTGGCCATCGAGATCCCGCTCCCGCACGGTCGACTGCGTGCCGTGCGCGACGTCTCCCTGGCCCTCGGGCCGGGAGAGGCCGTCGGGCTGGTCGGCGAGTCGGGATCCGGCAAGAGCCTCGCGCTGCGGGCCCTCTGGGGCTCCTGCCCGCATCCCGCCCGGCGCGTCGGAGGCACGATCCTCATCGACGGCGAGGACGTGACCGGGCTCAGGCCCAAGGTGCTGAGTCGCCGGCTCACCGACACCATGAGCATGATCTTCCAGGACTCGCTGACCGCCCTGAACCCCGTCAAGCGGGTGGGCGACCAGATCGCCGAGGCGCCGATGCGCAAGCTCGGCAAGAGTCGCAGCGACGCCCACGCCATCGCGGTCGACCTGATGACCGAGGTCGGGATCGCGGACCCGGAGCGCCGCTACCGCCTCTACCCGCACGAGCTCTCCGGCGGCATGCGGCAACGCATCTGCATCGCCATCGCACTGTCCACGAAGCCACGCGTGATCCTCGCGGACGAGCCGACCACGGCCCTCGACGTGACCATCCAGGCGCAGGTGCTCGCCGTGCTGAGCCAGCTGCAGGACCAGGAGCATGTCGGCCTGCTCCTCGTCAGCCACGACCTGGCCGTGGTCAGCCAGACCTGCTCGCGGCTCTATGTGATGTACGCCGGCAAGGTGGTCGAGTCCGGCCGTCTGCAGGATCTGGTCACCGCACCGCGGCATCCCTACACGTTCGCGCTGCTCCGGTCGGTTCCCGACCCGGACCAGCGGGTGCACCGCCTGCTCACCATCGTGGGCCAGGCGCCGGACCTGACCCAGCCCGTCACGGGGTGCTCGTTCGCGTCACGGTGCCCGTTCGCCGTCGAGGGCTGCACCCGGGCCGAACCGGCTCTTGTGGAGCTGGCCGAGGGCGGTGGACGCCGGAGCGCCTGCTGGCGGGTGGACACCGCAGCCAGCTGGCCGGCCATGGTCGATGCAGGAGCGGAGGTGAGCGGCTGATGGCCACCGAGATCCTCACCGTCGAGGGCCTGGCCCAGCACTTCGTCCCGCAGGTCGCCCTCACCGATCGTCTCTTCGGTCGACAGCCGGTGGTGAACCGTGCTGTCGACGGGGTGGACCTGGTGCTGCATCGCGGCGAGACCCTCGGTCTGGTCGGCGAGTCCGGTTGTGGCAAGTCGACGCTGGCGAGATGCATCGTGGGCCTGTACGAGCCCACGGCCGGCACGATCCGCTACCAGGGGGAGGCCCTCGGCGCGCGCCGAACAGCCGCCCAGTCCCGGGCGATCCAGATGATCTTCCAGGACCCGTACAGCTCGCTGAATCCGCGGATGAGCGTCGGCCAGGTCCTGTCCGAGCTGCTGCGATTCCACCGGCTGGTGCCCAAGAATCGGGTCGAGACGCGGATGAAGGAGCTGATGCACCTCGTCGGCCTGCCGGAGCGGGCGCTCGAGCAGCGGCCCCGCCAGTTCTCCGGTGGACAGCGTCAGCGTATCGGCATCGCGCGGGCACTCGCCGTCGAGCCGCAGGTCCTCATCGCCGACGAAGCCGTCTCCGCGCTCGACGTGTCGGTCCAGGCGAACGTCATCAACCTGCTCGCCGACCTCAAGCAGACACTGGACCTGTCGATGATCTTCGTGTCGCACAACATGGCCGTGGTGCGCCAGGTCAGCGACCGCACCGCGGTGATGTACGGCGGACGCATCGTCGAGACCGGCCCGACGGCCACCGTGTTCGACGACCCCCTGCACCCCTACACCGGTCTGCTGATCCGATCGGTCCCGCGACTGGTGGGCTCCCCCAGCACCGACGCGCGGACCACCGACGCGCGGACCCCGTCGGCAGCCAGTTCCTGGCCGGTGGCCGACGTGCCGGTGGCCGACGTGCCGGTGGCCCTCACGCCGAAGCCGGGAAGCGACGCGACCCCCTGCAGGTTCGCCGACCGGTGCCCGGCCGTCGTACCCGCCTGCTCCCACGAGCCCGGCCTCATCGCCGACCCCGCCACCCCCCAGCGGGCCGCCGCCTGCGTGCACGTCCATGAGCGAGAAGAAGAGGGGTCCAGGTGACAGGCCCCGTGGTGATCGGCAGCGAGCGCAGCGAGGTCGGCCTCCCGGCCGCGATGGAGATCCTCGCGCGCGGTGGGTCGGCACTCGATGCTGTCGAGGCCGCGATGTGGCGTTGCGAGGACAACCTGGCCGACAACTACGTCGGCACCGGGGGACTGCCCAACGCCCAGGGCGTGGTCGAGCTCGATGCGTCGGTGATGGTTGGCTCGTCGCGCGCCTTCGGCGCGGTCGGCGCGGTGCAGGGCTTCCCGCACCCGATCTCGATCGCGCGAGCGGTGCTGGAGAAGCTGCCCCAGCACAGTCTTCTCGTCGGGGCCGGTGCCGAGCTGTTCGCCGAGGAGAACGGTTTCGAGCGTGCCGAGCTGCTGACCGAGGAGGCCCGACGGCTCTTCCGCAGCGCGCTGGAGGAATCGCCGGACTCGGTCGAGGGCGAGAACACCGCCTCCCTGCCCGGCGACGAGCTCTACCGCGTGGCAGCGCTCGACCTCGTGAAGCGTCTCGCGCCGCACGACGGGCCGTGGGGAACCATCAACATCCTCGCGCTCGATGTCCACGGCGAACTGGTCGTGGGCGTCTCCACCAGCGGCTATCCCTGGAAGTACCCGGGGCGCGTCGGGGACTCCGCGATCCCGGGCGCCGGCAACTACGCCGACCTGCGATACGGGGGCGCTGCCTGCACCGGCAGGGGCGAGCTGAGCATGCGCGCCACCGGCGCCCGGGCGATCGTCGACGGCCTGGCCCGCGGCCTGGACCCGGCCGAGGCATGCCGCGTGATGCTGGCCGACGCGGCGGACCTGCCGGACGACTTCCGGGCAGAGCTGCGGTGCCTGGCGCTCACGCCCGACGGTCGCCACGGCGCCGCTGCCGGCATGGCGGGGTCGACGTACTCCGTGATGACCACGTCCTCCACCGAGCCCGAGATCCACCCGAGGAGGGTGTTGTGAAGATCTTCATCTCCTCCGACATGGAGGGCACCGCCGGCGTCGTCGACTGGGACCAGTGCATCTCCGGCGGCGCGATGTATCCGTACTACGTCGACCTGCTCACCGGGGAGATCAACGCGGCCATCGAGGGCGCCATGGCCGCCGGGGCCACCGAGTTCCTGGTCAACGACGCCCACTCGAAGATGGCCAACCTGCGACCGGACGCCCTGGCCGGCCGGGCCAGCTACCTGTCGGGCCGCTACAAGCCGATGTACATGATGCAGGGACTCGACGAGTCCTTCGACGCCGTGTTCCTGATCTCGTACCACGGGTCCATGGGCAGCGAAGGCTCCGTGCTGTCGCACACCTACTTCCCGCTGGCGTTCGCCGAGGTCACGATCGACGGCGTCGTGGCCGGCGAGGCGGGCATCAACTCGTTGGTGGCCCGCGCCTACGGGGTGCCGATCGTGTTGGTCACCGGCGACGAGACCACCAGTGAGGAGACGCGTAGGTTCTGCCCGGACATCCGCGCCGCGGTCGTCAAGAAGTCCGTCAGCCGGTTCGCGGCGGAGTCGCTGCACCCGCAGGCGGCACAGGAGCTGATCCGCGAGGAGGCGCGCCTGGCCGTCCAGCACCTGCCACTCGCGGAGCCGGTCACCAGTGCGCCGATCACGCTGGCCATCAGCTTCCGCAGCAGCGACTACTGCCAGCTGGCCGCGCGGATCGCCGGCGTCGAGCGCACCGGGCCGTTGGCCGCCCGCATCACCGCCGCTGATCCGCTCGAGATCTACCGCACGTTCATCACCGTCGTGCTGCTGTGCCGGGGTCTCGTCGAATGAAGCGCACCCGCACGGCGGCGTACGTCACAAGGAGAAGGCAGCCATGAACTCAACCACTGCGGACGAGCCGCGACCGCGGGTCGCGGTCGTCACGGGCACGGCCCACGGGATCGGCGCGTGCATCGGCGACGCCCTGGAGGCGGACGGCGCCACGGTGCACCGCGTCGACAAGGACACGGTCGACCTGACCGACGCGGCCGCGGTGACGGCGTACTTCGCCTCCGTCGGCGACGTGGACATCCTCGTCAACAACGCCGGTGGCGTGGTGGGTCAGGTGCACCACCCGATCGAGGACATCACCGACCAGGCATGGGGGGCCGTGATGGACGCGAACCTCACCAGCTCCTTCTTCTGCACCCGGGCGGTGGTGCCGGCGATGAAGCGGCGTCGCTGGGGCCGGATCGTCAACATCTCCTCCGGCGCCGGCCGCACGGTGAGCCTCACCGGCATCCAGGCCTACGCCAGCGCGAAGGCCGGCCAGATCGGCTTCACCCGTCAGATGGCTCACGAGCTGGGGGAGTTCGGCATCACGGTCAACTGCATCGCGCCGGGGTTCGTGCTGTCGAACCCGACCAGCATCGAGCAGTGGGAGAGCTACGGGGAGGACGGCCAGGCGCGCCTGCTCGCGGCCATTCCCGTGCGCCGGCTCGGCGAGGCCCAGGACATCGCCCACGGAGTGAGCTTCTTCGTCTCCGACAAGTCCTCCTGGATCACGGGCCAGACGATCTCCATCGACGGTGGACATGCTCTCGTTTGAGGCCACGGACCAGGAGTTCCTCGACGAGCTCGCGCCGTACGTCGCGATCCCCAGCATCAGCCGCGACGCGGACGCCGCCACCATGCTGGCGGCCGCCGGATGGCTCGCCGACCAGCTGGCCTTCGCGAACGGACGGGTGGAGGAAACCGGTGGGCACCCGGTCGTGCGCGCCGAGTGGCTCGGTCGCCCGGACGCGCCGACGATCCTGGTCTACGGCCACTACGACGTGCAGCCGACCGGTGACCTCGCCGAGTGGACGGCGCCTCCCTTCGAGCTGACGGTCGACGGCGACGTCATGCGCGGTCGGGGCTGCAGCGACGACAAGGGCCCTGTGTACGTCGTGCTCAAGGTCGCCCAGGCCTTCGCCGAGCAGGAGGGCGGCCCGCCCCTGAACGTGAAGTTCCTGTTCGAGGGGGAGGAGGAGATCGGCAGCCCGCACCTGCCGGCGTACCTGCGCGCGCACGCCACGGAGCTGGCGGCCGACCTGGTGATCTCCGCCGACGGCGCGATGTGGCGCCCGAGCGAGCCCTCGCTGTCGATCGCGTCCAAGGGCCTTGTCACGCTGGACGTCGCCGTCGAGGGCGCCGTGGACGACCTGCACTCCGGCCGGTTCGGTGGCACCGTGGCCAACCCCGTGCACGTCCTGGTCGAGATCCTGTCGGGGCTGCACGACCGGGACGGCGGGGTCGCGGTGCCGGGCTTCTACGACGGCATCCCGGACCTGTCGGCGTCACGTCGCCACGAGATCGCCCAGGTCGACTTCGATGACGAGGCCTACCGCGCCGGGCTCGGCGTGGATGGGCTGTTCGGGGAGGCGGGGTTCTCCACCCTCGAGCGGCTGTGGGAACGACCGACCCTGGAGATCAACGGCGTCACCGCCGGCGGGAAGTACACCGTGATTCCGCACGTGGCGACCGGCCACATCTCCTGCCGCCTGGTGCCGGGACAACGCCCCGACGCGGTGCTGGCCTCGATCGTGGCGCACCTCGAGCGGACCGGGACCCCGGGCGTGCGGGTGAGCGTGATCCCCGACAGCGGCAGCGTCCCGGCGTACACCATCCCAGCCGACCACCCGGCGATCCGGGCGGCCAGCGCAGCCTTGGAGCAGGTCTACCCGGGGGAGGAGGTGCTGCTCGCCGTGATCGCGGGGACCCTGCCGGCGACCGCGCTGTTCGAGGAGGTCCTCGGCGCCAAGACGCTCTTCTTCTCCTTCTCCACCGCGGACGAGAAGCTGCATGCGCCCAACGAGTTCATGAGGATCCGGCGCCTGCGTGAAGGCATGCGTGCCTGGGAGGCGCTGTGGCGGCTCCTGGCCGAGGGGCCGCACCGGCTGGCCCCGTCGACCCCGCCGTCCACCGACCGCCCCGAGCAGCGAAAGGCCGATCACCATGGCTGACGAGCCGTACGTCTCCTACGCCTACCTCGCGGCAGGCGTGCTCCCCGACATCGAGCTGGCGCCCGAGCTGCACCGCGTGCCTCCGTACGCGGCCGAGATCACCGCCGAGCAGGAGGCGCAGGCCGACCGGCTGTTGTCGGAGAACATCGTGATCAGCCTGCACGACCACCCGGTGCGCTTCCCCGACGACATGCGCGACACCCCGCAGTACAACCGGACCGGTCGGCAGCACACCGCGTTCCGCGGCCTCGCCGAGTCCCGGATGACGGTCGTCTTCGACAACATGATGGACGGCACCGCCTGCGTGACGGGCAACGCGCCGTGGCGCTGGCAGGACATCATCACCGACCTCGGCATGCGCCAGGCCGACCTCGCCCACCAGGACGAGGTCGAGGTGGTGCGCACGGTCGCCGACATCCACCGGATCCACGAGGCCGGTAAGGTGGGCCTGGTCTTCGGCCTCGAGGCCGCCACGCCGATCGAGAACGAGCTGGACCGCCTCGACGTGCTCTACGGCCTGGGTCTGCGCCAGATCGGGATCGCCTACTCCGATGCCAACGCCCTGGGCTGTGGGCTCAACGAGTCGTACGACGGCGGGCTCACCGATTTCGGCCGGCGCGCGATCCAGCGCATGAACGCGCTCGGGATGGCGATCGACGTCTCGCACTCCTCCGACCAGACCGGTATCGAGACCTGTGCGGAGAGCGACGCCCCGGTCTTCATCACGCACGCGGGCGCCAAGGGTGTCTGGAACACGCCGCGGATGAAGTCCGACGACGTGCTGCGGGCCGTGGCCGAGACCGGTGGCGTCATCGGCATGTCGGCCGCGCCGCACACCACGCTCTCGCACGAGCACCCACTGCACACCATCCACTCGGTGATGGATCACTTCTACTACTGCGTCGACCTCGTCGGCATCGACCACGTCGCCTTCGGTCCGGACACCCTGTACGGCGACCACGTGGGCCTGCACACCGTCTTCGGCCACCTGCTCAAGATCGGCGCGGAGGCCACCGGCGGCCCCGTCTTCGACAAGGTGGAGTACGTCGACGGACTGGAGAACCCGACCGAGAACTTCACCAACATCGCCCGGCGGCTCGTGGCCGACGGGCTCTCCGACCAGGAGATCGCCCAGGTGCTCGGTGGCAACATCCTGCGAGCACTCGGGGAGATCTGGGTATGACGTCCCCCAGCGACGCCGCCGCGGCCCTCGCCCGGCTGAGCGAGGACTTCTTCGAGGTCCAGCACTCGGCCGACCCGTTCACGGCCACGCAGCTCGGGGTCTCGGGGTTCGACCACCTCGTGCCGGACCCCAGCCGCCCGGGCTCGGCGGCGAACATCGCCAGGTTCCGCGGGATCGAGGAACGCCTCGCCGGCATCGACGCCGCGGTGCTGGGGGAGGCGGACGCGATCAACCACGCCGTGCTCGGCCGGCTGGCCTCCGCGGCTCGCGCCGACCTGGAGCACGCGCTGTGGGAGGCGAGCGCCTCGGCGGACTCGTACTCGGCGCCGCACGCGATGATGTTCATGTCGGTCCCGACCGTGACCCTGCGCGACGCCGCCACCACGGAGGCCTTCCTGACCCGGCTCGCCGCGCTGCCGGCGTTCCTCGACGCGGCGCTGGAGCGCTACCTGAGCGCCGCCCGGGACGGCAGGCTGCCCACCCGGGTCGGCGTGGGCCAGGCCATCGACCAGCTGTCCGGCCACCTGGCGCTCGACCTCCGTGACGACTCGCTCCTCGCGCCCCTGCGGGCGAGCTCGGTGCCCGACGACGCCACCCGGGCGCGCGCGTCCGAGATCATGGAGCACCAGGTGCGGCCGGCGTTGCGGCGCTTGCTGGACGGGTTGCGCAACGACCTGCTCGCCGTGGCTCGCGCCGACGACCGGGTCGGCGTCTGCTTCGTCCCCGGGGGAGAGGAGGGCTACCGCGCGGCCGTGCGGCGGCACACCACCACCGAGCTGAGCCCCCAGGAGATCCACGAGATCGGGCTCTCCTGCGTGGCCGACCTGCGCACCGAGTGGGCCGAGGTCGGTCGGCGCGCCCTGGGCACCGCCGACCGCGACGAGATCTTCGCCCGCCTGCGCACCGACCCGGCGCTGCGGTTCTCCAGCAGCGCCGACATCGTCGCCACGGTGACGCAGGCACTGGAGCGTGCGGAGCAGGCACGTCCGGGCTGGTTCCCCGACCTGGACATCGCGGACTGCGTGATCGAGGAGATCAGCCCCATCGAGTCGGGCAACGCGGCGCTCGCGCACTACCGCCCGCCGGCCGGCGACGGGTCCCGACCGGGCGCGCACTGCGTGCTGACCACGGCGCCCGAGGATCGCTTCCGCTACGAGTACGAGGCGCTCGCGTTCCACGAGAGCAGTCCGGGCCACCACCTCCAGATCGCATCGGCCCAGCGCCTGACGCACCTGCCCGCCTTCCGCCGGTTCCTCGATGCCGAGGTGTGCGGCTACGTCGAGGGCTGGGGCCTCTACAGCGAACGCCTGGCCGACGAGATGGGTCTGTACACCTCAGACATCGCCCGACTGGGGATGCTGTCCTTCGACTCGCTGCGCGCCTCTCGCCTGGTCGTGGACACCGGCATGCACCACCTGGGCTGGTCCCGCGCGCAGGCCATGGCCTACCTCCGCGAGAACACCGCGACCACCGAGGCCAACGTGCGCAACGAGATCGACCGCTACATCTCCTGGCCGGGGCAGGCGCTCGCCTACATGATCGGCCGCCGTGAGATCACCCGCCTGCGGCACGAGGCCGAGCACGCCCTCGGTGACCGGTTCGACGTGCGGTCCTTCCACGGCGCCGTGCTCAGCAACGGCGCGGTTCCCCTCGACGTCCTCGAGGGCGTCGTTCGCCGCTGGATCGCCCACTTCCCTGCCTGACCGACTCGCGACCGAGCCGGCCCCCCACCAAGGAGACACCATGATCCTCACCATCAACGGGGCGAAACTGACCGTCGAGACCTACGGCGCCGAGGACGCCCCCGTCCTGATCGCTCACCACGGCGGCGGCGGCATCGGCTCGCTCGCCGAGCCGCGAAGCACGTTCGGGCCGCTCTCGGACCTGTTCCGGGTCATCGTCTTCGACGCCCGCGGCTGCGGCACCAGTGAGGGCGTCCCGCCCTACTCGCACGAGCAGTGGGCGGCCGACCTGGACGGGATCCGGGAGTGGGCGGGCGTCGACCAGATCGTGGTGGCCGGTGGTTCGTACGGCGGCATCATCGCGATGGAGTACGCCATCGCCTACCCCGAGCGGGTGCGCGCCATGATTCTGCGCGACACGCTGGCCGACTGGAGCAACATGGACGCGGCCCGGGAGAACGCGCGCAACCAGACCCGGGTCACGGTCAACTGGGAGAACTTCGACCGCTACTGGGGCGGGGAGATGCGCGACGACGCCGACCTCAAGGCATGCTGGGCCGAGCTGATCCCGCTGTACGACGCCGACTACGACCCGGTCAAGGCGGCGGCGAGCGTCGAGGCCGGGTACTACCGGCACGAGGCGCACAACTGGTGCTTCCAGCACAACGCCGTCGGTTACGACCTGAAGCCGGCACTCCCCGACGTCACCTGTCCCACCCTCGTCACCGTCGGTCGCCACGACTGGGTCACCCCCGTCGCGTCCTCGGAGACGATCGCGGGCCTGCTGCCCCACGCGGAGCTGGTGGTCTTCGAGAACTCCGGGCACTCCCCGCAGGTGGAGGAGGCCGACCTGTTCCAGCAGACCATGCGCGACTTCCTCGCCAAGGCCCTGCCCGAAGTCGGGTGACGGAGGAGTCAACGACGCGAGCCCAGGAACCCCTGCCGACATCGTCCCCCGACGAGGCCGGCTGGGCGCAGGCGCGGACCCGCCTGAACGCCCGCAGCTGGCTGCTCGTCGTCGCCTCGTCGGTGGGCTACGTCGGCTGGGGCACGGTCCTGCCGTACCAGTTCGTCTATGCCTCCGAGACCCGTCACTGGGGACCGATGATCGCGGCCGTCGCCTCGGCCCTGTTCTCGGTCGGCGCCCTGGTCGCGGCTCCTTTCGCTGGTCGGCTCACCGACCTCCGCAACCCGGTGTGGGTGGTGGTGGCCTCCCAGGTCCTCGCCGCGGTGGGAGTCGGCAGCCTCCTCGTCGCCGACACGCCGCTGTGGTTCTGCGTCGGCACCCTGGTCTTCGGCATGGGCATGACGGCGTCCTCGCCCGGCAAGTCGGTGCTGGTGCTGCACTGGTCCGGCATGGACGACCAGCGCAAGGTCTTCGCCTACCGCTACGCCGCCGAGCAGGTGGGCCTGGCGCTGGGGGCGTTCGCCTCGGGCTACTTCGTGGACCTGTCGGTGCGCTCGGGCATGCACGTCTCCTACGCGCTGGCGGTGATCACGCTCGTGGTCTCGGCCCTGATGATCGCGGGGGCGGGGAGGGGTGCGCCGGAGCCGGTGACGGAACCGGGGGAGGAGGGCGCGGGCACGCTGTCCATGACCCGCTCGCTGCTGCTCATCTTCTCCAACCAGTCGCTGCGCTGGGTGGCCGTCATCACCGTGTCGCTGGCGCTGGCGTTCTACGCCCAGTTCGAGGCCGGGCTGCCGTCGTACGCCCTGCTGTCGTTGCACGCCACCGAACGCACGATCGGCCTGGCCGCCGCGGTGAACTGCGTCGTGATCTTCGCGCTGCAGTTCCCCGTGCTGAAGCTGACCGAGCACCGCGGGGCTGCCGGCCTGCTGATGGTGGTGGGCGCGATCTGGGTGCTGGCCTGGGTGATCCTGGCCGTCGCCCGCTACCAGCCAGAGATCGCCGTGACCCTGTTCGTGACCAGCTACGGCATCTTCGCCGTCGGCGAGACCATGTACACCCCGGTCCTCAACCCGCTCACCGCAGCGCTGGCGCCGCCGCACATGGTCGGGACCACGCTGGGCGCCATGGCCGCCCTGCAGACAACGTTTTCGGCGCTCGGACCCCTCGTGGCCGGGGTGTTGATCGGCTACGGCCTGATCGGCGGCTTCGTCGGTCTGCACCTGCTCATCAGCGTGATCGCCTTCCTCGCGGCATGGCGGCTGCGGGCGCTGCTGCGTGCCTCGAACAATCGTGTGCCTAAATCTGTTGACGCACGATATACGTCTGATATATCAATGGATCCTCAGCCTCACAGAAGGGATCCGCGATGAGTCGCGACACCACTACCGAGCCCCAGCGCCTTGAGCGCGGTGTCCTCAGCGTGACCAACGGCATCGCCCTGGCCGCCGCCGCGATGGCGCCGGTCCTGGCGGTCGTCCTCAATGCGCCCGCGGCCGGCCCGGTGGCCGGTTCCGCGCTCCCGTTGTCGTTCCTGTTGGCGTTCGTCGCGGCGTTGCTGGTGGGCAACACCGTGGTGCAATTCGCCCGTCGGCTGCCCTCGGCGGGTTCCTTCTACACGTTCAACACCGCCGGTCTGGGCCCGGCTGCCGGGTTCTACACCGGCTGGCTGTTCTGGATCGGCTACGCCGTCCTGGGGCCCGGTCTCTTCACCGCCTTCGGCGCCTTCGTGCACGACTACTGTGTGACGACCTTCCACACGGACGTGCCGTGGTGGATCTTCAGCTTCGCCGCCCTGGCCGTCGTCTTCGGGCTGTCGGCTCGCAGCATCAAGGCCTCGGTCAACATCGACCTGACGCTGCTGGCCATCGAGGTCCTGATCTTCCTGGTCCTCGCGGTCGTCGCCATCACCCAGGCCGGCCCGGGCAACACCGCGACGGTATTTCTTCCCTCGTCGGCCCCCGACGGCATCTCCGGCGTCGGACTCGGTGTGGTGTTCGGCATCTTGTCCTTCATCGGCTTCGATGCCGCAGCCACGCTGGGTGAGGAGATGCGCAACCCGCGCCGCGGAGTCCCGCTGGCGGTCGCCGGTGCGCTCGGTGCGGTCGGCGCGTTCTACGTCTTCGTGATGTACGCGCTCACCGCGGGCTACCAGCTCAACGACCCCGACCAGCTCGCGGCGTTCCTCGAGGACCCGAACCCCTTCGTCACGCTGGGCCAGAACGTGACGCCGTGGCTGGTCCAGCCGATCGAGCTCGCCGCGATCGCGGGCATCTTCAGCTGCTTCCTCGCGGTGCACAACACCACGGTCCGGGTGATGTTCGCCATGGGGCGCGACCGGATCCTGCCGCACGCCTTGGGCCGGGTGCACCCCACCTGGTTCTCGCCCTTCCGCGCCATCGTGGTGCAGTCGATCTTCACGATCGTCGTGGGCATGTCGGTCGGCATCTGGCTTGGCCCGGGCGCGACCGGTGCCTACGGCTTCACCGGCACCATCGGCACCGTCGCAATCGTCCTGGTCTACCTGGCCAGCAACGTGGCGCTGATCAAGTACTTCTGGAAGCTGCCGGAGCGTCGGAACCTGACCCACGTCATCCTGCCGCTGCTGGGCATCGCCGCCCTGGCCTTCCCGCTCTACGCGGTCAGCAAGCCGGGACAGACCTACCCGTACAGCCTGGTGCCGTGGATCGTCCTGGCGTGGCTCGTCCTGGGGACCGGTCTGTACTTCTACTACCGGGTGAACGCGCCCGAGAAGATCGCGGCGCTCGGCACGTTCGTGGCCGAGGACGACCTGCCCCTGGGGGAGCAGCCGGCGTCGCTGCTCACCGGACGGGCCCCGTCGGTGCAGCACCCCACGGTCGAGGAGGAGCACACGCGCCACCCGGAGGCGATGGAGTGATCTCGGTCGACGGAAAGATCGTGCTCACCGACCTCGAGGAGCTGGTCGACCGGGATCGCTGCGCCCTCGTGATCGTCGACATGCAGCACGACTTCGTCGAGCCGGAGGGACTGTTCGGCACCCTGGAGATCGACCTGTCGATGTACGCCGACATGCGGCCGCGGCTGGCAGCCCTGCTGGCCGCGGCCCGGGCGGCCGGCGTCCTGGTGATCCACCTCCAGAACACCGCCCTGCCCGACCGCCGCAGCGACTCGCCGGCCCAGATCCGGTTCAACATGCGCATGCATGCCGACGCACGCCGGGACGCCCCGCCGCTCAGGTACACGGTCCCAGGCACCCCCGGCCACGAGTTCGTGCGCGAGCTCACGCCGGGTCCGGATGACCTCGTGGTGCGCAAGTACCGCTCGAGCGGGTTCTGGGGCACCAACCTCGAGCTCCTGCTCCGCAGCAACGGCATCGAGACGGTGGTCGTGGCGGGCTGTACGACGGAGGGGTGCGTGGAGTCCACGGCTCGCGATGCGCTCTTCAACGACCACTACGTGGTGATCGCGGAGGGGTGCGTCGCCAGCGACGACCGCGCCCAGCACGACGCGTCCATGCTGCTGATGCGCAACCGGTTCGACGTGGTCGACTCCGGGCAGATCCAGACCCTGTGGTCCGCGGCCGCCACCGAGCGGGCTGCACGACCACGTTCGACGAGCAGTGGCGAGTAGGAGGAACGCATGGGCAAGCTGGAGGGGCGTCGCGCGGTCGTGACCGGCGCGGCGTCCGGGATCGGTCGGGGGATCGCCGTGGCGTTCGCCCGCGAGGGTGCCGACATCGCCGTCGTGGACCTCGACGAGGCCAGGGCTGCCGATGTGCTGGCGGCTGTCGCCGACGCGGGGCGTCGGGCCATCTTCGTGCGGGCCGACGTGTCGGACGAGGCACAGGCGCGCGCGATGGCCGAGCGTGTGCTCGCCGAGCTCGGGGGAGTGGACATCCTCGTCAACAACGCCGGCATCTTCACCGAGTCCCTGCTCGAGGACCTCTCGGTCGAGGACTGGGACCGGGTGCTCGGGGTCAACCTGCGCGGCACCTTCCTGTGCACCCGGTTCCTGATCGGGCAGATGCTGGAGCGCGGCGACGGTCGGATCATCAACATCGCCTCGCAGCTCGGCCAGATCGGTGGCGCGCAGGTCGCTCACTACTCGGCCAGCAAGGCCGCCGTGATCGGGCTGACCAAGGCCCTCGCCCGGGAGGTCTCCTCCCGTGGCGTGCGCGTCAACGCCATCGCGCCCGGTCCCATCCGGACGCCGTTGCTCGACGCGGAGACGGAGGAATGGCGAAGCGCCAAGCTCGCCGAGCTCCCGATCGGGCGCTTCGGCGAGGTCGACGAGGTGACACCCACAGCGATCCTGCTGGCCTCCGACGACGGGTCGTACTACGTCGGTCAAACGCTGGGTCCCAATGGCGGGGACGTGATGCTCTAGCCGCGCGGCCGGAGCGAAAGGACCAATCGATGAATCACGAAGAGGTGCTGGCGGCTGCCCGCGAGGCAGGCGTCAAGCTCGTCCGGTTCGAGTACTGCGACGTCAGCGGGGTCGCCCGGACGAAGGCGATCCACGTCGCGCAGCTCGAGCACAAGCTCGTCGAGGGCGTCAGCCTGACCCGCGCCCAGATGTCGATCAACCTGCTCGAGGACATGGTCCACATCGACGGCATGGAGCCGATCGGCGAGATCCGGCTCGTCCCGGACCCGGCGACGTTCACCGTCCTGCCCTGGACGGCCGGCAGCGCCAGCGTCCTGTGCGACCAGCTCGGGCACGACCGCCTCGACTGGGGCGCGTGCCCCCGCTCGTACCTCTCGAAGGTGATCGCCGACGCGGCCGAGCTCGGCCTCACCGTGCAGGCCACCTTCGAGAACGAGTACTACCTCGCCCGCGAGGCCGAGGGCCGCTACGAGCCTTTCGACTTCGTCGACCACGCGCCGGTCTACAGCCCCATCGGTCACGACCTCAACGAGACGCTCATGCTCGAGATGATGGCGGCGCTCGAGAGCCAGGGCATCGTGGTCGAACAGGCGATCAACGAGTACGGCGCCGGGCAGCAGGAGATCTCGATCCGCCACACCGACGCCCTGGGCGCTGCGGACAACCAGATGAAGTTCCGTGACACCGTGCGCGGCGTGGCTCTCGGCCACGGACTGCTGGCCTCGTTCGCGCCCAAGCCGTATCCCGAGCAGATCGGCAGCGGGGCACACGTCCACTTCTCCCTGTGGGACCGTGACGGCCGGCGCAGCCTGCTCTACGACCCCGCCGCACCTCACGGGCTCTCCGACACCGGGCGGCACTTCATCGCCGGCGTCCTGGAGCACCTTCCCGCGCTGGTGGCCCTCACGACACCGAGCTACAACTCCTTCCGCCGGCTGCAGCCGGGTGCGTGGGCGTCGGCCAGCACGGCCTGGGGCTTCGACAACAAGGAGGCCGCCCTGCGGGTGGTCTCGCCGTTCTACAAGCGCGAGGAGCAGAGCTACAACGTCGAGTTCAAGACCTCGGACGGGAGCGCCAACCCGTACCTCTCGCTGGGCGCCCTGATCGCCTGCGGTCTCGACGGCATCCGGCGGGGCCTCGAGCCCGGGGACCCGGCCGAGCACGACCCGGCGAAGCTGTCGGCGGCCGACCTGGAGCGGTGCAGGATCCGGCCACTGCCGACGAGCATGAACGAGGCGCTGGACCAGCTGGCGGCCGACGACTACCTCCTCGGCACGATGGGGCCGTTGCTGTCGCGCTGCTACCTGGCCGTACGGCGTTCCGAGGCGGAGACCTTCGCGGCGCACGACGTCGACTACGAGATCCGCCACCACTTCTACCGGTTCTGAGATGGGTGACATGAGCACGGTGCTCGACCTCAGCGACATCCCGGTCGTGGACAACCACTGCCACGCCGTGGAGCGCGAGCAGCAGGTGGACCTGCCGACGTGGCGCGCGTTCTTCTCGGAGTCGCCGGCCCCGCGGATGCGCACCGAGGTGGTCGCCGACACCGTGTTCTACCGGCGGCTGATCCGCCGGGCGGCCGCCTTCCACGGGGTCGACGCCACCGAGGACGCGGTCCTGGCGGCGAGGAACGCGCTCGGCACCGACGGACTGGTCTCCGCGCTCTTCCGTGACGCCCGCATCGCCGGGGTCGTCATCGACACGGGATTCCCCGCGCCCGAGCGGGCAATGCGGGAGGCGGACTTCCGCGCGGCCAGCTCGAGCGCCTACGTCGGCCTGCTGCGTCTGGAGATCCTCTTCCAGGAGCTGGTCGCGGCGCACGCGTCGTACGACGACCTGGTCGAGGCACTGCGCGACGCGCTGCGGGACGTCAGGGCAGCCGGTCACGTCGGCTTCAAGAGCATCGCCGGCTATCGGACCGGGCTCGCCATCACCCGATGGTCAGAGGACGACGCCCGAGCGGCGTTCCACCAGGCGCGGGCGGAGGTCGAGCGCACCGGCGCGGTGCGGCTCGGCCACAAGCCGCTCCTGGACACGTTGCTACACGTCGCCTTCGAGGCGGCCTCGCGTCAGGAGCTGCCGGTGCAGTTCCACGTCGGCTACGGGGACCCCGATGCCGACCTCCGGGCCGCGGCGCCGCTGGAGCTGCGCGAGGTCCTGGAGGATCCCGCCTACCGGTCGATGTCCGTGGTGCTCCTGCACGGCTGCTGGCCGTACTTCCGCGAGGGCGGCTACCTCGCCTCGGTCTACGACCACGTCCACCTCGACGTCTCCTACGCCATCCCCTTCCTCTCGATGCCCGAGATGATCTCGATGACGCGGGCCGTCCTCGGGGTGGCCCCGACGTCGAAGCTCATGTACAGCTCCGACGGCGCACGGGTCCCCGAGCTGCACTGGCTCGGTGCGCACGACGGCCGGACCGCCTGGGGCGTCGCGCTGGGGGAGCTCGTCGACACCGGCGACCTCGGCGCGGCCGAGGCACATGCGGCCGGGGCCGCGATCCTGCGCGACAACGCCTGGGTGCTGTACGGCTTCCCCGGAGACCCGGCATGACGGGCCGGCTGGCCGGCAAGCGGGTCTTCCTCACCGGCGGCGGCGGCGCCATCGGCCGGGCGAGCGCGTTGCTCTTCGCCGCCGAGGGCGCGGCGGTGGCGGTCGTGGACATCCACCCCGACGCCGCTGCCGAGACGGTCCGGCTCATCGAGGCCGACCACGGTCGGGCGGTGGCGCTCACCGCCGACGTCAGCGACGAGGAGCAGGTCGCCGCCGCGGTGACCGCTGCCGTGGCCGATCTCGGCGGACTCGACGTCCTGTTCAACAACGCCGGGATCATGCCGCACCAGGACCGCTCGGTGCTCGACGCCGACCTCGACGTGTGGCACCTCATCCACGGCATCAACCTGGACGGCACCGTGCTGTGCAGCAAGCACGTCGTCCCGCACCTCGTCGAAGCGGGTTCGGGGGCGGTGGTCAACATGGGCTCGTTCCTCGCCGACCTCGGCTGCACCTACCCGCAGGACGCGTACGCCGCGAGCAAGGGCGCGATCGCCTCCCTCACCCGCTCGATGGCCGTGCAGCTGGGACCGCGCCAGATCCGCGTCAACGCGCTCGCGCCCGGCCCCATCGCCACCGAGCACGTGGAGAAGTTCTTCCCCGACCCCGAGGCGCGAAGGATCAGGCTGGCCCGGGTGCCGCTGGGCCGGTTCGGGGCACCCGAGGACGCCGCGCAGCTCGCCTGCTTCCTGGCCTCCGACGCCGCCTCGTGGCTGACCGGCCAGGTGATCACGCTCGACGGCGGGATCTCGACCAACTACCTCTAGGAGAACACGGTGTGCCGATTGCTGGGCTGGTCCACGAGCCAGCCAACCACCCTGGCTGCGCTGCTGGGCGAGCAGGACCTGGTCGACTTCACCGAGCTGTCGTGCAAGCACGGCGACGGCTGGGGGATCGCCTGGGCCGAGGGGGATCGCATCGAGGTGGTCAAGCGGCCCGATGCCGCCCGGGAGAGCGACGACTTCGCCCGGACCGCGCACACCCACCCCTCCGACCTGGGCACCATCCACCTGCGATGGGCGACCGCGGGGCTCCCCGTGCAGGCGGAGAACACCCACCCCTTCAGCGACGGGCGGATCGCCTTCGAGCACAACGGCGCGATCAACCCGCCGGACGCGCTCGACGCCGTGCTGTCCGCGGAGTCGCGCCAGCTGATGCGCGGCACCACGGACAGCGAGCGCTACTACCTGGCCGTGCGCGAGCAGCTCGTCCACCACGAGCCGGAGGTCGCGCTGGCGCGGACCGTGACGACGATCGCCGAGTCCTTCCGGTTCACGAGCCTCAACTGCCTGCTGATGACCCCCGAGCACCTCTACGCCGTGTGCCGCTACGACCCCGTCGCGGAGGCCGCGGAGGAGCAACCGGACTACTTCAACCTCCGCTACCGGGTCACGCCCACCTCGGTGGTCGTGGCCTCCACGGGCTGGGGTGCGGGGTGGGAGTCGGTCGCGAACGGGCACCTGCTGACCGTCGAGCGACACTCCCTGCGGGTCTCGGTACGCTCTCTCGCGGACATCCTGGCCGGGGCAGAGGCCGGGTCATGAGCTCGTCGTGAGTGGGAGGCAGTGATGTCGGCGAACCGGCCGCGGGCCAGTGACATCGCGTACGAGAAGCTGCGCGACATGGTGCTCACGCTGGAGCTCCCGCCGGGGACGGTGATCAACGAGCAGGCGCTGGCCACCGAGCTGGGCCTGGGCCGGATGCCCGTCCGCGAGGCGATCGCGCGGCTCGCCCTGGACCGGTTCGTGACGGTGCAGCCGCGGCGGGGGGCGGTGGTCACGGGGTTCACCCTCGAGGACGTGCTCGACATGTTCGACGCCCGCGAGGCGATCGAGTGCGGCGTCGCGCACATCGCGGCCATCCGGGCCACGCCCGAGGACGTCGAGCGGTTGCGGCGACTGGTGCACGGGGCCGACCGAGCCCGCGCCGGCACGGACCACGAGGCCTTCCTGCACGACGACCACGAGATCCACGCCACGCTCATCCACATGGTGCGCAACCCGCTGCTGCAGGACGCCGCCGACCGACTGCTGGCCCACAACCTGCGCTTCTGGCGCTCCTACTGGTCCTCGCGCCCGGCCAGGCACGCCACGATGGTGAGCCACACCGCCCTGCTCGAGGCGCTGCAGCAGCACGACCCCGATCGCGCGGTCGAGGCGATGCGCCAGCACATCGCCGAGTCCCGCCTCCTCTTGCAGTCGTCCTTCCAACTCGCGCCGTCGCACACCGACGGCTGAGCCACCCATCCTCCGCGAGGAGTGCTTGCATGAAGATCATCGACGTCCTGTGCGTGCCCGTACGCACCGGCTTCTTCACCGACGACCAGGCCGCCATCCGCGCCGGGGCGGTGGCCGACGGCGCCATGTACGGCGGAGACCCGGTGACCCCCGGATTCGCGGCGGTACGCGAAGCGGGTGAGGCGTTGTCCGTACTGCTGGTGCTCGAGGACGGCCAGGTGGCCCAGGGGGACTGCGCAGTGGTGCAGTACTCCGGCGTGGGCGGGCGCGAGCCCCTGTTCCGGGCTGCTGCAGCTGCCGAGGTCATCGGCCAGCACGTGGCGCCGCTGCTGCTGGACGCCAGCGTGGACTCGTTCCGCGGGCTCGCCGAGCGCATGGACACGCTCCTCGTGGACGGCGTACGACTGCCTGCCGCCATGAGGTACGGCGTGACCCAGGCCCTGCTCGGCGCGACCGCCCTGGCCCGGCACGTGACGATGGCCGAGGTCGTCCGCGACGAGTACACGACCGGCATCGAGATCGCCGCGGTGCCGATGTTCGTCCAGTCCGGCGACGACCGTTACGCCAACGTGGACAAGATGATCCTCAAGCAGGCCGATGTGCTGCCGCACGGCCTGATCAACCACATCGACAAGCTGGGCAGCGACGGGTCGGTCCTGCTCCGGTATGCCGGCTGGGTCCGTGACCGGGTCCTCGAGCTGGGCCCCCAGGGCTACCACCCACTCCTGCACTTCGACGTGTACGGCACCGTGGGCCAGGCCTTCGGCGGCGACATCGAGGCGACCGCCGACTACCTGGTCACGCTGGAGCAAGCGGTCACGCCGTTCGGCCTGCGCGTCGAGCACCCGATCGACGCCGGATCGCGCGAGGCCCAGATCAGCGCCTTCACGACGCTGCGCGCAGCGTTGCGCGAGCGCTCGTCGTCGGTGCAGCTCTCGGTGGACGAGTGGTGCAACACCCTCGACGACATCCGGGCCTTCGTGGCCGCCGGCGCGGCCGACGTCATCCACGTGAAGACGCCGGACCTGGGTGGCATCAACAACACCATCGAGGCCCTGCTGCTCGTCCGTGCTGCGGGGCTCGCGGCGTTCTGCGGGGGGACCTGCAACGAGACCGACCACTCCGCGCAGGTCTCCGCGCAGGTCGCGATGGCATGTGGTGCCGCGCAGGTCCTCGCGAAGCCCGGCATGGGCGTGGACGAAGGCATGATGATCGTCGGCAACGAGATGGCGCGCACCGCCGCGCTGGTCGCGCGCCGGGATCGTGGTCGGCCGTGAGCGCGGTACCGGTCCTCGACGATGCCGGCACCCAGGAGCTGTCGGCCGAGCAGGCCGAGACCATGGCGGCCCGGTTCGTCGGCGGACTGCGGGCACAGGGCGTGGAGACGGGCAGCCGGGTGGTGTTCCAGGCTCCCAACTCGGCGGCCCTGCTCGCGGGAGTGCTGGGCAGCCTGCGGGGTGGCTACATCCCGGTGGTGATCGGCCACCAGCTGACACTGCGCGAGCGCGACGAGCTCACGTTGGACGTGGAGCCAGGGAGCTTCGTCGACGAGGCGGCTCTCGCCGAGATGTTCGACGGGCGAGCAGGCACCCTGACGGAGGACTGGCAGTGCCGCCCGATGCACTTCACCAGTGGGACCTCGGGCCGACCCAAGGGGGTCTGGAGCGGGTGGCTGGATCCGGACCACGGCGCGGCGCTCGTGGCGGAGGAGGTCTCGGCCTGGGGGGTCACGGCCGCGGACCGCCACCTGGTGGTCGCTCCGCTCAGCCACTCCGCTCCGCTCCGGTTTCCCCTGGTGGCCCTGATGGCGGGGGCCACCGTGGTGATCCCGCAGGCGTTCGACCCGGCAGTGGTCTCCCGGTTGATGGACCAGCACCTTGTCACCACGACGTTCATGGCTCCCGCGCACCTGCAGCGGCTGCTCGACACCACTCCACCCGCGAATGCGGCCATGCGCCTGGTGGCGCATGCGGGATCGGCCTGCCCCGACCACGTCCGTCTCGGTACCCGGCGACGTTCGGCGACGCGTTCGTGCGGGAGTTCTACGGATCCACCGAGGGACAGTTCACCATCTGTGCCCCGGAGGAGTTCGATGCTCACCCGGGCACCGTCGGACGAGCCCGGGCGGGCCGGCGCTTGCGCATCGACGACGGGCGCATCTGGTGTGAGGTGCCCGACCACGCCCGCTTCACGTACTGGGGGGATCCCGCGAAGACCGCGGAGGCCTGGTCCGGCGACTGGTTCACCGTGGGCGACCTCGGGCGTCTCGACGACGACGACTACCTCTACCTCGATGGACGTCGCGGCGACCTGATCATCAGCGGTGGCATCAACGTCTATCCCGCCGAGGTCGAGCGCGTCCTCCTCGACCTGCCGGGCGTCATGCAGGTGGTTGCCTTCGGCGCGGAGGACGAGCGGTGGGGCCAGCGCGTCTGCGTCGCCGTGGTGGGTCGGGTGAGCGAGGGGGACGTCGCCGACCACTGCACGCGGCTGCTGGCTCCGTACAAGCGCCCGAAGTCCATCTACCTCGCCGAGGCGCTTCCCACGACGCACTCGGGCAAGATCGACCGCATCAGGGTTCCGCAGTCCCTGGGTCTGTAGGTGCTGGCTGCCTCACTGACCGGCCGGG
>CAWEAI010000023.1:0-8483 GCA_963806925.1 uncultured Actinomycetota bacterium
CGCGCGATCTCCACGGGCCGTACGTCGCGTCCGGCGGCGCGTCTCGCGGCGTTGACCACGAAGTTCACCCCGGTGGCGGCCGACAGCGCCGCCTGCAGGGCCCGCCGTGACCCCCACTTGTCGGCGTACAACAGCTGGCCCTCGACGAGCCACCGCCTCCGCGCCGCGGACGGCGAGGAACCGCCGCCCACATGGACAACGGTGGGCGATCGGAGCGCGATCGACGGGACGCCGCGCTCGCCGAGTCGCCTCTGGAGGTCGATCTCCTCGGAGTTCATGTAGAAGCGTTCGTCGAAGCCACCGACGGCACGGAAGTCGGCGAGCGGGATCCACATGGCCGCCCCGACAACCCAGTCCACGGAGCGCTCCCCGGCGTGCGCGCGTACGTCGTGGCCGACCGCGCGGTGCCAGGCAAACGTCCCGCGGAAGCGGGCCAGCGGGGTCAGCCAGGCGGCGACCTGGTGCCGGACCCGCGGGAAGTCGCGGCCGACCCAGGCCTCAGTGCCGTGCTGGTCGACCATGCGCGGTGCCAGGACCGCCCGCGGTCGCGTGCGGGCCGCGGCGACCATCTCGGCGACGAACGTGGGCTCGATGCCGAGGTCGCTGTTGAGCACGAGCACCGCGTCACCGGTCGCCGAGGCGACCCCGGAGTTCACGTTCGCCCCGAAGCCGCCGTTGACCGGTCGCCGCACGACCTCGACGCCCGGTCTGTCGGGGAACGGTTGGGGCGACGCGTCGTCGGCGACGATGACCTGCACGGGATGGGTCTGGGTGGCGAGCTGGTCGAGCAGGGCGAGGGTGGGAGCCGGGTCGCCGTGGTGGGGGACGACCACACTGACGGAGTCGATCGCATATGCGGGGGCCTCCCTGACCCAGTCCGCGTCGCCGACCCGGCTCCCGGCGACCGCGGCCGCCTCGACGGCCAGGGCGACGACCTTGCCGCGCACCCGCTCCGGCAGGCGGGGCAGCGCTGCATCGACGCGGCGACCCAAGGCGGCCGCCGCGGCGCGCGAGTCGATCCGGGCCGCTGCGGCTCCCACAGCACGTCCCCATGGGTCCCGTGCCGTGCGCGCGACCGGATGGCTGCCCGGGTGGCGCTTGTCGAAGTGGCGCGTCGACGCGCCGGAGGTGAACGCACGTGCCGCCCGGGTGGCCGTGTCGGTGGCCGGCCCACGGTGCTCCACCTCGAGCGCGGGGTCGATGACGATCTCCACGCCCGAGCGCGCGAGCCGGAGGCCGAGCTCGGAGTCCTCCCGGTATCCCATCGTGGTGTCGAACCCGCCGACCGCCTCATAGGCAGCCTTCGACACCGAGTTGCACGCGGCCCAGTGGCGCCAGCGCTCATCCTCAGGCCGGGCGTACGCCTGTGCGAGCAACCGTTCGTTGGCTGGGCGTCCGTAGGACGTGGCGTAGGGCGTGTCCGCGAAGACGTCCCTCGTCATCGAGATCACTCCGAGCGGCGGCGCTTCCGGCGCGCGGTCGCGGTGGCGGGCGAGGTGGCCCGCGAGCAGCCCGGGCGACGGCGTCAGGTCGTCGTCGCAGCGCAGGACGATCTCGCCGCGCGCCTCCTGGTAGCCGAAGGCCAGGGCAGCCGCCACACCGTTGCCGCCTTGTGGCCGGACGACGCGCAGGGGCACCCGGTCGGCGTACGACTCGAGGACGGCGCCACTGCCGTCGACGTCGCCGTCGAGCACGACGACGACCTCCCACGCCTCGTCGACGACCTGGGCCGCGAGTGCCTCCAGCAGGACCGGGAGTCGGCCCGCGCCCCCGCGCGTGGGGACCACGACGGACAGGGAGGGGTCGGACACGCCACGATCCTAGGAGGCAGGTCTACGGCTCGACCTGTGCTCCGGCGGGTTGGACCTCGGCGAGCACCGCTTCGACGAGCTCGAAGATGTTGGCCTCCCCCACGACCGGTCCTCCGGCGAGCAGCCCGTCCGCGCCGAGGACCACGGCCGCGGGAGTTCCGGACAAGCCGAAGACGCGTTGCACGTTCAGCTCCGGCTCCCAGGTCGCCAGCTCACGGCGGTGGCCGTCCTGCTCGCCGGCGATCGTCTGGTCGCCGTACACAGCAAGGAGTCCCACCGCCGGGTCGAGACGATCGGCCCAGCTGTCGAGCTTCTCGGCGATCCGCATGCATGAGCCGCAGTGCATGTTGAGGAAGAAGAGCATGCGTGCCTGGTTGCTCGCGGCCTCCACCAGCGTGGACGACCTGCCGTTGACGTGGGTGAGGACGCCGTACGGGATGGGCTGGCGCTCGTAGTCGAGCAGCTCGGCGTCGGGACCCGAGGGCCGGGAGGACGGCTTGGCCGGCGGCAGGCCCGCCACCAGCACTGCGACGGCGGCGGATGCCGACGCGGCGACCAGCGTCCACCACCCAGCCGAGTTCAGCTCACTCATGGCGGCCGGAGCCGAGCCGCCGGCGAGGGCGAACCAGAGGACGAGGGCCGAGAGCCCGGATAGCAGGATGTTGCGACCCAGCGTCTGCGGACCGACATCGTGTCGGCCGATGCTGCCGAAGCACGAGCACGTGACGGGTTCGTCGAAGCGGAGCGCCCGGGCGATCAGTGCGGTGTAGGCCAGCATCAGGAGCAGCACAGCCACTGCCGACACCCACGCCAACCCCGCGGGTGTCACGAGGAGGAGGACGGCGAGGACGATCTCCACCCATGGCAGCGCCCTGGCGCTGGGACCGGCCGGCACGACGGCCGGCACGCGCAGCGCGATGAATGCGTCCTGGGTCGCCCTGCGGTCACGAAGCTTTGCGACACCGCTCGTCAGCAGCACCGCGGACAGCGTGAGCACGAGGACGAGCGCAGCGACGGGTGCTGACGACATGGTCATCATCGTACGGTTCGTGAGCCATAGTGGTGCTTCGTGGGGAGCAGGGGGACGACGGAGCGCGACCGCAGTGTCGACGTTGCCCGCGCGCTGGCGATCGTCGCCATCGTCCTCGGGCACGTGGAGCGCGGGCTTGCGTCAGCGCTGCTCATGCCCCTCGATGCGGCGCTGACCCTCGATCGGCTCGTCTACCTCGTCCACCTCTCGACGTTCGCCTATCTCTCGGGCCTGTTCGTCCGGCGCTCCGTCGAGCGTGACGGCCCGCGGCGGGTGGTGGTGCGACGCACCACGCTGCTCGTGTGGCTCTACCTGCTCTGGACCCTGATCCAGGGGTCCTCGCGAGTGGCGGCGTCGGCCGTCGCCAACACGGCCATCACGGTCGAGGACGTCCTGAGGGTGTGGGTTCCCGAGGGGCAGCTCTGGTTCCTCGCGTGGTTGATCGCGGTCACGGCCGTCGCCGCGCTCACGCAGCCGTGGCGGGGTCGGGCGCTGGGTGGTCTCGTCCTGGTCGCGGCCGCTGCGCTGGCGGTCGTCGTGTGGGGCTTCGATCCGTTGTACGTGTTCACCCGCGGGTGGGCACTCCTCCTGCCGTTCCTCGTCGGCAGCGTCGTGACGCACAAGGGCCACGCCGCCTTCGCCCGAGTTGTGGTGCCTGTCGCGGGTGTCGCTCTTGTCGGCACGGCCGTCTGGCTGTGGGTGGGTGTGGCCACTGTCGCCACCCCGCCGACCACGGGTGGGGAGCTGCGGACCGCCGACACGATCGCGCTGGGTCTGCTCGGCTGCCTGGCGGGTACGACCGCGATCCTCGCGTGGGCGGCTCTGCTGGGTCGCTCGCCGGTCGCGGGCCTGCTCTCGGCGGTCGGCCGACGTTCGCTCGAGATCTTCCTCGCACACATCGTGGTGACGGCCGGGACGCGTATTGCCCTGGTCAGGCTCGACGTCACCGACCTGTGGGTGCACGTCATCGCCGGGACCACCTTGGGGCTCCTCGTCCCCATCGGTCTCGCGGTCGCCGCGGAACGACTGGGCTGGTTCTGGCTTTTCGGCCTGCCACGACGCCCCGGGTCGATACGATGAGACGTCGGAAGCACCGACGCACGTTGGATGGAGGGGCAGCAGGTCCCACCGTTGATCACGCCGTCTCGGGCGGTGGTCAGGATGAGATCTCGATGACCCAGTCCGCCGCGCCAGCGCAGGCGCAACCGACCGCAGCGCCGCCGGCACCGCCCGCCCACAAACGTGACCAGTCGATCGATGTCGCGCGCGGGATCACGATCATCGCGATCGTCCTCGGTCATGTCGTGCTCGGTGTCGGTGCCGCACAGATGGCTGACGCGCAGCAGGTCGAGGACGTGACTCGCGGGCTCTACCTCTTCCGGCTCTCGACCCTGGCCTACCTCTCGGGGCTCTTCGTCCAACGCGGCATCGCGAAGGTCGGCGCCAAGGGCTTCGTCACCCAGCGTCTGTTGCTGTTCGGGTGGCTCTACGTGCTCTGGAGCATCATCCAGAGCAGTGTGAAGGCGCTGGCGGGTTCCCTCACCAACGAGTCGCTCGGCTGGAGCGAGGTGTTCCGCCTCTGGGTGCCCGAGGGCCAGCTCTGGTTCCTCCCGTGGTTGATGGGCGCGACGCTGATCGCCGCGGTCGTGAAGCCCTGGACGTCCACGCGTCGCGCCACGCTGTCCCTCGGCGGTGCGCTCGCCCTGGCGCTCGCCGTGTGGGGACTCGCGCCAACGCTGATCTTCACCGGTGGATGGGCGCTGCTGTTGCCGTTCTTCGCAGGGTGTCTGATGACCGCTGCGGTCCATGCGCGCCTGTTCCGCTCGCTCGCAGTCGCATGGGGCATCGCTCTGCTGGGCGCTGCCGCCTGGCTGGGGCTCGACGTGGGCTTCACGGTCGTCCCGCCCACGCTCGGGGGCGAGGACCGCACCGTGTCCGGAGTGGTGCTGGGTGTCATCGCCAGCGTTGGCGGGACCGCCGCCTGCCTGGCCTGGGCCGCTCTGCTGGCCCGGAGTCGTGCGTCCGCTGGCATCGGCGCCGTCGGTCGACGGTCCCTCGAGATCTTCCTGGCTCACATCGTGGTGGCGTCCGGCACCCGCATCATCCTGCTCCAGCTCGGTGTCGACAGCCTTGGCGTCCACCTCGTGCTCGGTGTGGTGCTCGGGGTCCTGGTACCGATGGCACTCGCTGTCGCAGCGGAGCGCCTGGGCTGGCGATGGGTCTTCGCAACCCCAGCACTCCTCCGTCTGCGCTGATGGGCGCTCGTCGTCACCGGCCCTACCATCTCGGCATGACGCGACGGGCATGGTGGCAGCTGGGGGTCGTCCTCGTGACCGCCTCTCTGCGGCTGGCTGCAGCGGCGTGGGCGAATCCTGTCGTCATGCCGGACAGTGATCGGTACAGAAACGATGCTGATCCGCTGGCGCCCTTTCACGCTTGGGACGGGCAGGGGCCCGGTCTGCTCACGCAGCTCATGCACTTGTTACCGCTATCGGCAGCCATCCTCGTGCAGACCGCCCTCGCTGCTGCCCTGTGGGGAGCTGCAGCGATCTACGCAGCATCGCTCGCTCCTCGCCGATTCTCATGGCCGACGTTTCTGACGTTGCATGCTTGGTCACTGAGCCCCTGGTTCTTCATCTGGGACACGTGGGTCCTCGCTGAAGCCTTGACAGTCGGAGCCTGCGCGCTCACTGCGGTTGGCGTAGGCGCCGCGCACGCGCATCGTCCGTCGGCGAAGTGGGTCGCTGTCCTCGGCCTGGCGGTCGCAGTGCTAGTTCGTCCCTTTGCCGGCGCAATGCTTTTGCCGCTGGTCGTTCTGGCACTTCTGTGGCCGCCATCGAAGGCCCGCCTCCGAGCCACCGCGGCAGCAATGACGGCCACGACAGCGTTGGCTGTCTTCGCGACCTGGCAAGTTGTCGCGTTTGCTACAGCGCCCAACCCGCAATTCTCGTACCTTCCGGAGCCTGAGACTCTCACGCAGATTCAGGCAACCGATCGACTTGCCGGCCGCGGCCATCTACCCGGATACCTGGAGCTCGCTCGCCGAGAGGGAATGCCGTCCTGCCCGCAGGCGGAGGCGATTGTTGCGGGTTCCTCCGAGAACAAGTTGAAGGATCTGCGTGAAATCACCGACTGTCCCGAGCTCGACCGCTGGCTGGCTTCCGGAGGGCTGCACTGGACACGCGAGTTCACGGACAACACCGAGTCCACAGTTCGCGAGCTGTTCCGGCCGTCGTACTGGCTGCGCGACTCCTTCAGGAGCTACATCACACCCGACGACCGCCTACTTCATGTGAGGCGGCTCGCGCTCACGCGTTGGGATGAGACCGTGTTGGCGGTGAACAGCGTCATGCTGCTTGCCGGGGCGGCAGCCTGCGCGTCGGTGCTGCTTCTGCCCGGGAGGCGCACATTCATGGCCTTCTCGCTATCGGTCGTCGTGCTTGTGTCGCTCTACATCTGGGGCACGGACGGAATCGAGTACTGGCGACACCTACTGCCGGCCTTTGCTGTCATCCTCCCTCTCGCCGTGACCCTGTTGGCATGTCGAGGTCCGACAGACCGAGGGCGCGAGCTTGATCAGGAGTGAGTCTCAGCTCGCGTTCGATCCGCGGTCTCGTTGTGCAGTTGGATTAGTTGGGGCTCGAAGGAACAGAATGCAGGTCCCCTGCTTGGACCAGCCGGGTGGCGAAAACTCGCGATCCGACGAGATTGAGGTGATCGGGGTCCGAGTACGCGACCTCGCCGCCGCTCAGCATGGTGCAGGTCGAGTCGTTGCACAGGGTCGTTCCTATCTCCACCACCTTCGTGCCCGGAAACGCCGCAGCGACGCGACGCAGCCCGGCGAGATACGCGTCGCGCAGGTCGTCGACCCGCTCGCGCGGCTGATCGCAGATGGACATGGCGATGACGGGAGCGAGGCGATCGCTGCACGTCGACACGGGGTACGGGAACGCGGGGACGTCGTCGACCAACCGCACGTCAACACCCTCGTCGGCGAGCCGCTGCACGGCGTGAGCAAGCGGCGCGTCCTGATCCGCTGCGGCGGTTTGACCCGCCACCCACTTCCGGCTCACCAGGACGGTGGACGGCGGGTCGTCGCCGAGGATCGAGTCGAGAGCGAGGTCCAGCCCGGCTTCGGTCCCGAACATGTAAGGGGCGCGAAAACTGACAACGCCCACCTCCCGATCGGGCAAGGCCTCCGCAAGGCCCGGGAAAAGGTGCTCGGCATGGCTGTCGCCCAGGAGGACGACGTCGGGTGTCTCGTTCGCGTGAACCTGTCGGCACAACCCGTTGTCGCCTATGTATGCGGAGAGCTCGTCCCACTGGCAGGGGACTCCGGTGTTCGCAGGTCCCGCCTCGGCATCGGGGACCTCGTCCGCGTCCGGATGGGCGATCCACACGGACCCTGAGGCGTACGCAGGAGTCCAGACCCGTCCAGCCACCACCCAGGTTGTCGTGGCGAACGCAGTGGAGACGGCAACCACCACGACTACGGCGAGGACAACGGGTCGGGCGGGCCGGGAGTTCATGCGACGGAACGGCGTCTCGACCCATGCGTAGGACGCGACGGCTGGCATCACGCACAGGATCGCGGCGACAGGAGCCGCAAGTGGTGAGAGGGGGAAGAGCGCCGTCGCGGTGACGATCAGCGGCCAGTGCCACAAGTAGAGGGCGTAGGACCAGTCGCCGACCTTGACGGCCGGCCGCAGCGCCAACGCACGCGAGACCAGGTTGCGTTCGTGCAGACATCCCGCCGCGATGCACAGCGCCGTTCCGGCTACGGGGACAAGCGTCCACTTGCCGGGGAAGGGCGTCTGCGCGTCGATCATGGTGACCGACACCGCGACCAGCAACAGCCCTGCCGCGCCCGCGCCTGTCGCCAACGACTTGCTGCGCGGTAGGTGCTGCGCCACCACTGCGAGAGCGGCTCCAGCCGCGAACTCCCAGGCGCGATTGAACGGGGAGTAGTAGCCGAGCACCCACGAATCACTGGGAACGCCCAGTGCGGCCCCTCGGAGCATCGCCAGGGAAGCAACGCCGAGGAAGCCGACGAGGAGCAACGCCGCCACGTTCGGGCTGCCGAGGCGACGGCCGAACCGCCACGCGACCAGCAGAGCGATGGGGAAGACGAGGTAGAACTGTTCCTCGACCGAGAGCGACCACGTGTGGAGCAGCGGATTCGAGTCGGCAGCAGCCCCGAAGTAGTCCCCCGTCTGGGCGGCGATCACCCAGTTGGCGACGAGCGCGAGGGCGCCGAGTCCGGTCTGGGCGGCCTGCTCCTGCTGGTCGAAGGGGGAGAGGAACAGCGACGACACGACGGCGGTAACCGCAACGACGAGCGCGAGGGCGGGCGTCAGGCGTTTGGCACGACGCAGGTAGAACGAGCCCAGGGAGATGCTGCCCGTGCGATCCCACTCCCGCATCAGCATTGCGGTGATGACGTAGCCCGAGATCACGAAGAACACGTCGACACCGACGAAGCCACCACTCAGCGGGAGGCCGGCGTGGAAGACGATCACGACCAGGACGGCCAGCGCGCGTAGGCCTTGGATGTCCGGTCGGAAGCCTGTCTGCACCGGACGGAGCCTAGACAGGATGTCCTGCGATCAGTCGACTCGCCTCACGCACGCGGGTGTGCCCAG
>CAWEAI010000024.1:0-19557 GCA_963806925.1 uncultured Actinomycetota bacterium
CGAGAGCGTGCAGGTGGACGTCGTGACCGAGGTAGGTGCGGTCGCCGATGCGGAGCTCGCCACCGCCGGGCTCGCTGGCGAGCCAGGCGCCCTCGAAGACGGAGCAGTCGGCTCCGAGGTGGATGCGCTCGACCCCTTGCAGCTTGTGGGGTCGGACGATGACCGTGCCGCCACCGATGCTGCCGAAGGCGCGGCGGTAGACGAGGTCCGTGGCGACTCGGCCGGCGCGCCAGCGGAGGCCGGGGCGCGCCTCGGCCAGCCTGCGCATCATCGTCACAGCGGCCACTGTAGTGAGCAGTGCGTGCTCAGGGAGCCGGACTGCCGAGGCGGCGGGCCTCGACGAGCTTGCCGGCCTCGAAGGCCATGAGGGTGAGCCACATGCGGCGCTGGTCCGCGGTTCCCCGCCAGGGGAACTGTTTCAGCAGCAGGAGCTCATGGTGGATCCGCCGCGGCACGGACTTCGGCACCACCTCGTTGGGACGGAACCTTGAGTAGAGGGTGGCCGTCCCGCGCCCGGAGTTGTACTGCTGGCGCAGCACCCCGCGCAGGTCGGTGCGGATCCGGTAGTGGAGAAGGGCGTCCGCCACGTAGGTGAAGCGGTAGCCGAGGTCCCACGCCCGCCAGGCGAAGTCGATCTCCTCCGCGCCGGCCGGGTAGTACTCGTCGAAGCCGCCGACCGCCTCCCACACCTCGCGGCGCAACCCAAGGTTGCAGCCGATGCCGTACGTCCTGCCCTCCCACGTCTCGAAGAGGCACGTCGTCCGCTGCTCGATCGGCACCCATGCGGCGGACCGTCCCGACAGCACGGTCGTCTCGACGGGGCCGCTGACGAGCGGGTGCTCAGCCAGCGCACTGGTCATCGCCGCGACCCAGCCCGGCGACACCCGGTCGTCCGCGTCGCAGACGAGGATGACGTCGGTGGCAGCCGCCTCGATGCCGACGTTGCGAGCGACGGAGACGCCGCGTCCCCGGGACGCGTCGGCGCGACGCAACCGCGG
This sequence comes from uncultured Actinomycetota bacterium, assembly GCA_963806925.1. GTDB lineage: Bacteria > Actinomycetota > Actinomycetes > Propionibacteriales > Nocardioidaceae > Nocardioides. Next base: position 999 of record CAWEAI010000024.1, read on the forward strand.
GAGCCGGTCGCGCCACGACTCGACGACGTCTGCGAGGTCGTCGGTCGACCCGTTGTCGGCGACGACCACCTCGAACTCGGGAGCATCGACCTGCGCGGCCAGAGCCGTGAGCTGCTCACCGATGACGTGGGCGGCGTTGTAGGTCGGGATCACCACCGAGCACCTGAGGTCCGACACGCAGGCCACCCTAGGGCGGATGTTGCATTCCCCGCGGTCCGGCCTGACCCTCCCTAGACTGTGCCTGTCGAAGAGGGGGCGCTCCATGTCTGGTGTGCGCAGCGCCGTGGCGCTGGTGCTGGAGCCGCTGCGTCGACGGGGGCGTCTGGTGGCGTGGACACCGGAGTTCATGGGACTCGGCAACCTCTTGCAGCTCGCCATGTGGGCGTACGACGGCCGCGTGGCCGGCGAGGAGCGCTGGATCAGGTCCACGCCCCGTCTGGATCCGTGGCTCGAGGTGTTCCCTGGCCTGCGGACCGTCGTCCTCACTGCGGACGAGGTGCGTTTCACCGACAGGCGGCTGAGGCCGTGGAGCCAGGCCGCTCGGGCAACCGGGGCAGACGGGGCGGTGCCGCTGCACGAGCCGCTGGACGTGCAGGCCGTCGAACGGTTCCTGGCGGACGTGGTCCTTCCCGGATCGGCGTTGCTCACCCGTCGGACCGCACTGGCTGCGGACGACACCCTGGTCGTCAACGTCCGACGCGGTGACTACTACTCGGACCCGGACATCCGCCGGCAGTACGGGTTCGACCTCGTCTCTTACGTGCGCGCAGCCGTGACGGGCAGCGTGCAGCGCGACGGGATGCCCTCGGAGATCACGGTCGTCTCCGACGACGTGGGGTGGTGCGAGCAGGAGCTCTCCTGGTTGGGCGATGTGGCGGCGGTCAGGTGGGACGTCGACTCCGGACCGGTGGAGGACTTCGTGACGGTGTCGAGCGCGCGCCGGGTCGTCATCAGCAACTCGACGTTCTCGTACTGGGCTGCGCACGTGGGGAACGTGCTCCATGGAGACAACCACGCGTCCATCTGGGCACCGCGGTTCTTCGACCGAAGCCAGAACGGCGGCCGCTCGTGGCTGCTGGACGAGCGCTGGTCAGTTGTCGAGGAACTGCCGGCAGGGTGGGAGGAGCCTGATCGCTGACGCGGCCTATTCGCGCCAGGCGTGGACGTAGTCGCCGTCCCATGTGTTCTCAACACCGTGAGCAGTCTTGTAGCCATGGTCGTGCAACCAGGCAAGTACTTGCTCCCTGCTTCGACCCCACTCGGTGCCGAGCCAGTCGTGGCACCCGATCGTCATGTGGTGCACGCGAGGTGCCATCTGCTCCATGCCCCGCAGCGCGTCCTTCTCGGCTCCCTCGATGTTCATCTTGACCCAATCCACGCGGGTGATCCCACGCTCGGCGCACAGGTCGTCGAAGGTGGTTGCTGCTACCTCGACGCCGTCACCTTCGAAGATGTTGCCCGAGAGCCAGTTGGCCTCGTCGTCACTGATGGTGACGGTGCCAGGACGGTCCGACAGAGCGACCTGTACCGGCTCGACGTTTTCCCACCCGTTCATCTCGACCAGCTCCTGCAGCCGCCCGAACGGCGCCGGTGCGGCCTCGACGGCCACTACCTTGCCGTGCTCGCCCACCATCGACGCAAGGAAGAACGTCTCGCCGCCATGCCCGGCGCCGACGTCTACGACGGTGTCGCCGGGCTTGGGGCGGTACTTCGACCACAACAGTTCGGCCATGTCGTAGTCGCCGCGGGTTGCCCAGTGGTGCGGCGAACGCCAGCGGTCTTGGTCCATCACCCGCCCCGCCGGCCATCGATGCATCCACCGTTGCCGAGCGGGTGACCAGCGGACGGTGCTCAGCTGCCGGTTGGCGACGGTGTCCTTCACTGACTTTGCCGCGCCGATGATGGCGCGTGCGACGAGTTGGCTCGCCCCTCCCCTCTGGTCGAGCTTGTCGACGGTCTCCCAGGCGAATCGCAGCATGGAGCGACACCCTAATCACTTGGCCCCGGCTCACCAGGCAGGCGAACACACAAAGGCCGCCCGTACTCGCTTTGGCGGACGGACGTCCACGTGCAGGACCTAGGCTGACCGGGTGACCAAGGTGTCGATCGTGATCCCCTGCTTCAACGGTGGTGGGCTGGTGCGTGAGGCCGTCGCATCGGCGCTCGCGCAGACGCACCGCGACGTCGAGGTCGTGGTCGTGGACGACGGCTCAACCGACCCTGTGACTATCGCTGCGCTCGACGGCGTCGACGCGGGTCCAGCACGCGTGATCCGCCAGGAGAACCGCGGCCTGAGCAGCGCCCGCAACCGAGGGATCGAGGAGGCCGCAGGCGAGTACATCCTCCCGCTGGACCACGACGACGAGATCTACCCGGCCTACGTTGCTCAGGCGGTGGCGGTCCTCGACGAGCAGCCCGGTGTGGGGATCGTGTACGCAAGGGCCGAACGGTTCGGTGCGTCGTCGGGGGAGTGGGTCCTGCCCGACTTCACCGTGGGTCGGATGCTGACGGGCAACCTGATCCATGCCAGTGCGGTGTTTCGGCGGGACGACTGGCGCACGGTGGGCGGTTACTCGATCGCTCTGCGTCGTGGCTACGAGGACCACGACTTCTGGCTCAAGCTGCTCACACTCGGCCGCGACGTCGTGCGCCTCGACGAAATTCTGTTTCGCTACCGCGACACCGAGGACTCACTGGTAAAGGGCATGACCCGGCAAGACCGGGTTGATGCCTTCGCCCACAGCTTCGCGACCAACTCTGAGCTCTACGTCCGGCACGCCGACTCCTTCGCCGAGATGGTCGTCGGCCAGTGGGACATGCTGGCGCATTTCAAGCAGCGCTACGGACGAGTCGAGAACGCGATTGCCCGCGTCGGCAGCTTGCGTCGTCGATTACGAGGTCGACGATGAACCGACGCTGGCACGCCGATCTGGACGTGCGCGAGCTGCGGATCAACTTTTCGGTTGATCGGGCGGCCTTCACTGGGGCGCCAGGACTCGGCTGACCACGCCAGATCTGAGTTACTGACGTGCGGTCAGCGCCCCCAGCTCGACGAGGTGGGCGAACTCGGCGTTGGCCGCTCTGCACCTCGTCGAAGGTGCCCACGGTCTCGACTCGGCCCTGCGCCATGAAGACGAGCTGGTCGCAGTGCCGGACCGTCGAGAGGCGGTGGGCCACGATCACGATGGTCATCGAGCCCTTCAGGCCCTCGATGGTCTCGGTGAGGCGTCGCTCGGTCTCGTTGTCGAGCGCCGACGTCGCCTCGTCGAGCACCAGCAGGGCCGGGCGCCGGTAGAGGGCGCGCGCGATGCCGATGCGCTGGCGCTGACCGCCGGACAGCCGCACGCCACGCTCGCCGATCTCGGTGTCGAGCCCGTCGGGCAGGCGAGCGGACGAGGTCGCTGAGCTGGGCGCGCTCGACCGCCTCGGCCAGGCGGTCCGTCGTCGAGCTCCTCGTCGAAGGCGATGTTGGCGCCGAGGGTCTCGTCGAGCAGCGTCACGTCCTGGGGGACGACCGCCAGCGCGCCGCTGCCAGGCGGGGAGGTTGTCGAAGATGCTGAGTGCCACCCGCGGTGATCGTGCCGGCCGAGGGCCGGTGCAGGCCCGAGCAGGATGTCGACGAACGTCGACTTGCCGGCACCGCTGGAACCCACCATCGCGATGGTGCGACCGCTCGGGATGTCGAGGTCGACGCCGCGCAGCACCAGCTCGTCGGGCTGGTCGGCGTAGGCGAAGGTCAGGCCGCGGACGTGCACATCGCCCTGCGGGCACCTCGTCGGTCACCCGCGCGGCCTGCTCCTCGCGGCGGGCGTCCTCCTGCATCCGGTTCTCCGCGACGAGGTGCGCCAGCGGGGCTCGGGCGAAGCGGATGCCGGCGACCGCGTTGATGAGCCGCACGGCGCTCGGCAGGATGCGGGTGCCGGCCGCGACGAAGATGGCGAGCAGCGTCAGGCTGTCGCCGGACGTGTTGCCGGCTGCGGCGCCCACGGCGAGGAGCCCCACGCCGACGATGAAGACGATCTCGAGGAAGTACTTGGGGATCTCGCCCAGCAAGCGAGGCCGTGACACCGGCCTCGGCTCCCTTGTCGCTGGCCTGCCGCGAACGTCGTCGACGAAGGGCTGGTGCGCGTGGCGGAGCTTGATCTCCTTGACGGCGGTCGAGCGACTGCAGCGACGACTTCGACACCGCCTGTGAGCGACTCGAGGTTGCGCTGGCTGGCTCGCAGGATGCGCGGCCGGATCACGCGCTGGACGATGAACGCTGCTACGCCGAGGTAGACGATCGCCCCCGCCGTGGCCATCGGGGAGATGAAGAGGAGCGAGACGAAGATGAAGGTGATCGTCAGCATCTCGGTGACGACGCCGAGCATCGCGGCGATGCCGCCGGCGTAGCCCGATGCCCACGGCGCTCTGGACGGTCCACAGCTTGTCGGACGGTGTTCTTGGTCAGGTGCCAGGCGTAGGGGCCGACGAGGTAGCCCTCGAGGATGCGCGGCCTGGATCGCCACCTGGTTGCGTGGCCATGAAGTTGAGCTGCCACCAGCGGAACAGGATGCTGAAGACGTCCTTGAGCACGAACGCGCCGACGATGAGAGCCGCCAGCGCGGCGACGAGCACGCGCTTCGGACGGCTGGCCCAGAAGGTCGTTGACGGCACCGAGCGCGCCGGCGTCGGCGGTCCTGCGCGGTGATGTACTGCATCATCGGCAGCATCGCCAGCACGCCGAGGGTGTCGAGCAGCGACAGCACGACGGCGCCACCGATGGAGATCAGCAGGCGCCGCCGGGTCTCGAGGTCGATGCAGTTCGCCCGTCCCGGGAGGCACGCCGAGGATCCGCGCGGCACGGCCGACGATCCCGCCCTGGAGGCTCAGCACTGAGCCCGATTCCCGTCGCACGACATGCCGTCCATCCTGTCATCCGAGGGGTGGGGCCGAGGCATCCTGCTTGAATCGACGCGTGATCCGCTTCATGGCGCCCGACCTGCCGACCCCCAGCGGCGGCATCAAGGTGATCTACCGCTACGTCGAGCACCTGTGCGCCCTCGGCCACGACGCGCGCGTCTGGCACGGCACGCCCGGGTTCGCCTACGACTCGTGGGGATCGACCGCTCCGGTGGACACCGGTCACCACCTCGACTTCGCTGCCGGCGACGTCCTGGTCATGCCCGAGACCGGCGGCTCGAAGTGGAGCTTCCTCTCCGAGGGCCAGCCGGTGGTGATGCTGTGCCAGGGCATGGACTTCGTCTTCGCCAGCTCCGACTTCCTCACCGACGAGCCCGGTGCCTACCCCGGGTGGCCGCAGGCGACCGCTGCGATCGCGGTGTCCGACGCGATCCACACCTTCCTCGAACGCGCCTGCCACGCCGGGGTTCCCGATCCACAACGTGCCGGTGCAGATCGAGGACTGGTTCGAGCCGGCCGACAAGGAGCGGCGCATCGCGCTGATGCCGCGCCGTCGGCGCGAGGACCTGCTCGGCGCCGTCCAGCTCGTACGCCGCTCAGGTCGGCTCGACGGCTGGGAGATCGTGCTGATCGACGGCATGACGCAGCAGCAGGTGGCCGAGGAGCTCGGCCGGGCGGCGATCTTCCTCTTCGGCGCGGAGCGCGAGGGCGTGGGACTGCCGGGCGCCGAGGCGATGGCGTCGGGCTGCTACGTCGTCGGCTTCACCGGCGACGGCGCCAAGGAGTACATGCGGCCCGAGCACTCCTCCGTCATCGCCGACTCGGACGTCGTCGACATGTGTGACCGCACGCTCGAGGCGATGGAGTGGTTCGACCGGGACCGGGCGACCTACGACGCCCGCGCCGCCGCGGGCCGCGAGTGGGTGCGTTCACGCCACAGCGCGGAGCTGGTGCGCCAGCGACTCGGCGCGGCCTTCGAGCAGATCACCGCACCCGGATCGCCGTCGCGCCTGCCCGAGGCCGCCACGCTCGCGCACTACCAGTCACACGCGCCGGCCAGCGACCCGTGGAACCGGGCCCGGATCGCGGCACGACGTACGGGTCGCCGTGTGGTCGACGAGGTCAGGGCACGGCTGTGACGGTGCCTGGCTCGGGCGCCTCGGTGCGAAGCGCGCGGCGCCGCGCACGCCACAGCACGGCAAGCACCAGCAACACCTCGGCGGCCAGCCTGAGCACCACCGAGCACCAGTAGGTCTTGTCGACGCCCACCTCCGGCGTGGTGAAGCCGCGGATGTAGAGCCAGGTCGCGACGTAGTGGAACGTCTCCGCCGCTGCGACGACAGCGACCAGCCAGCGGGAACGGGTGACGAGCAGCAGGCCGAGGACGACCCAGAGGGAGTACTGGGGCGAGTAGACCTTGCCGAGGGCGAAGAACACGACCAGGAAGACCATCGACAGCTCGGAGAGCGTCGGGGCGATGCGTCCGGTCCAGGTCGCCGCGGCGCAGACGACCCAGGCGACCAGCATGCCTCCCGCGAGCACGAGGCTCAGCTGGTCGGCGCTCGATGGACAGCCCGATCATTCGCGCAGCCATCCAGGCCGAACCGAACGACGCCTGGCGCTCGGTGTTCGTGGTCCAGAACTCGCCCCACGCGTCGGTGTCGGAGAGGTAGAGCGGGAGGTTGGCCGCGAGCGTGACGACGACGAAGGACGTCGTCATGGCCACCACCGCCCGGCTGGATCGTGCCCGGATCGCCAGGATCAGTCCCGCGGCCAGCAGCACGAGCGGGAACAACTTGGCAGCCGTCCCGAGCGCCACGAGCGCCCCGAACCACGGCATCCGTTGTCGCTGCCACGCGAGGAGCGCCGCCGCCGTGGCCAGCAGTGCGAGCGCGTCCCAGTTGAGGGTGAGCGTCAGCACGACGATCGGTGTGACGACCAGCCACGAGACCCGGTCTCCCAGCACCCATCCGGCGCGACACGCGATCCAGACCGCAGCCAGTGACGCGACGAGCAGACCCGCACACGACACGAGGAAGAAGACCAGCTCCTCGGTCGCCATGCCGGGCAGGTCGTAGAGCTGGGCCTCGTCCAGCCGGGCACGACGCGCGAGCTCGTCGGGCGACGTGCCGAGCACGACGTGGGTCAGCTTGGCGCTCGCCTCGATGAACAGGTTGATGAGGGGTGGGTACTCCAGGTCGCGGAAGCCCGGCGGCAGCTGCCCGAGCCAGCCGATGTCCGCGGCGAGCCCGCGTCCGACGTAGAAGAGCGGGATGTCGCTGTAGCACTGGGTGGTGGCCAGGGCGTCGGTGTCGGCGCCTCCGCGCAGGCACGGCAGCTTCTGGATCGCGGACACCACTGTCAGTACGACCGTGACCAGCGCCCAGGCGTACGGGACGCCCGTCCGGTGCGCGACGGGTGGCGTTTTTTCAGTAACCTCGGGCCGCATGCGCCGACACTAGTGAAGGATGCTCACGAGCGAGCAGGGTTCGGGGGTGGAGGTCGGCGTGAGGAAGCACTACCTCCTGCTCGCCCACGACCAGCCGCAGCACGTCGGCCGGCTCGTCGAACGCCTCGACGACGGGGAGTCCTCGTTCTGGTTGCACCTCGACCCCCGGGCCGACGACGAGGCGTGGCGGTCGGTGCTCGCGCACCCCTGCGTGGTCTCGGTCGAGCCCCGCGTCGCCTGCCTGTGGGGGACGTGGTCGATGGTCGAGGCGACCCTGACGATGGTCCGCGCCTGCCTCGACTCCGGCCCCCCCGGACACCTGGTGATGCTGAGCGGGCAGAGCTATCCGGTGAAGAGCAATCAGCACATCGACGACCACCTCACCGCACACGCGGACCTCGTCCACATGGACCTCTGGGCGCTGGAGGAGCGCTGGCCGGACAACTACCGCGACCGGCTCGACTACTTCTGCCTCCCGAGGTCGGAGGCCAAGAGCGACCTGCGCCTGCTGCGTCGTCGTCAGGAGATGAACCTGCGCGAGCTGGTCGGCTGGACCCGCCGCCTCGTGCGCGAGTCGGGCCCGCGAGAGGCGCTCGCCGTGCTCCGCACGATCGGGCAGGAGCGCCCGGACGTCGCGCACCTCGTCGTCGGAGGCTCCCAGTGGTGGGCGATGCCGTGTCGACGTCGCCCAGCAGATGGTGGAGTTTCACGAGCGCAACCCGGATTACGCCGACTTCCTGCGCTGGAGCCAGTTCCCCGACGAGATCGTTCTTCCAGACGCTGCTGGTCGCCATGGACCCCACCATCCGAGACCGCATCGCGCCCAGCCTGACCTTCGTCGACTGGACCGAGGGGGACTGGGACCTCCCGCGAGTATTCGGCCCCGACGACGTACTGTCCCTTCTCGCGCTGCCGGACCACGTGCTCTTCGCGCGCAAGTTCCTCCACCCAGCCGCCACCGGGGTGCTGCACGCCCTCGACGAGGCCGCAGACCACGAAGGTGCCCGATGAGCCACGACGACCGCCGGACGACGGCCACCCCGATCTGGATGTGGGGCGTGCTCCTGGTGGCGGGCCTCTTTGCGCTGCGACAGGCGATCAGCGGGTGGCGCCTCTCCGCGAGCGGCGACGTCGGTCCCAACGGCGACATCTCCGTCTACATCGGGGCGATCAACTTCCTGACGGACGGCGGGGCGCTCTACGACTACCCGCTCGGGGGCGGCTACGGCTTCACCTACCCGCCCTTCGCCGCCATCGTGCTGCGGCCGCTGACGTGGCTGGATCCGCGGACCACGGGGCTGACCTGGCTCACCCTCTGCGTCCTCGTCGCCGTCGTGGTGGCTGCGCTGGTGGTCGCGACACGTCGCTGGCCGGTGTCGGTGGTCGCCCGCCTGGCGGCCCTCGGTCTTGCGGTGGGCGCGTTCCTCGGCTCCGTGCAGGTGCAGAGCGACCTGATCACCGGGCAGGTCAACCTCGTCCTCGCCCTGCTCGTGATCCTCGACGTCGGACGCTTCGTGCCCGACCGCTTCCGCGGCGTGCTGGTCGGCCTCGCGGCGGCGATCAAGCTGACGCCGATGATCATCTGGGGCTGGTTCCTGCTGACCCGCCAGTGGCGCGCGCTCGCCAACTCGGTCGGTGTCTTCGCAGCCGCCGTGGCGCTCGCGTGGGTCGTGCTGCCGCGCGACTCGGTGCGCTACTGGACCGACGCCCTGCTCGACACCGGTCGCGTCGGCGATGTCGAGCTGCGCTTCAACACCTCGGTGATGGGCGTGCTCGCGCGTGCCGGCGTCGACGGCTCGGCGCGCACGCTCCTGTGGCTGCTCCTGGGCGGGGTCCTCGTGCTGGCGGCGTACTGGAACGCACACCGCGCCCGTGCGGCTGGTGACCACGTCGCCGCAGCGATCCTGCTCGGCTGCGCAGCCGTGATCGCCACACCGATCGCGTGGCCGCACCACCAGATCTGGCTGCCGCTGGCCGGCATCGTCCTGGTGCTGCGGGAGGCGTGGGTGCCACGGGTCGCGGGTCTGGCGATCCTCGCCTTCGCCTACCTGCACGTCCCGATCATCCGGTGGTCGGACGCGCGCGACCTCGGCTGGTTCTTCGACAACGTCGACTTCGTGATGTTCGTCGGCGTGTGCGTGCTGGGCCTTGCCGCCGGAACGCGAGCCGCTAGTGAGGAGCCGCAGCCTTCGCCACGATCTCCAGTCGGATCGTCGTAGTCCATCAGCACCGTGACGATGGAGTCACCGGTGGTCTTCTGGTGGTCGGAGAACTCCAGGCCGATGCCCAGCTCGGCGAACTTCGCCGCGCCTCGTCGCCGAGGTAGTCCTTGGCGCCGGTGCCGGAGAGGTACGACGTCGCGCCCACCATCTGGAGCTGCTCGAGCACGCGGTCGGCGGCCTTCTGCCTGCGGCGGTTCGGTGACGACGACCTCGGTGGTGATGCCGAGGTAGTCGCGCATCGACAGGATCAGCTCGGTGGTTGATCTCGGCGAGGTTGTGCGAGTCGACCGCGTGGATCATCTCCAGGACGTCGCCGCTGCGGTCCTTCCAGTGGCGCGCGCTGCGGTAGCGGCCGGTGATCGAGGACTCGAGGTGGTCCTGCCAGCCCGGCTTGACCATCGTCTCGTTGATCGGGATCAGGTGCGGCTTGGTCTCCAGCGGCAGCGTCACCCAGGTCTCGCGCATCATCACGCGACGCTGCACCCAGTGCTTCTGGAGCTGGTCGTGCACGGCCAGGACGAAGAGGTCGCAGTTGACCATCTTGAACCAGAACCCCGGCCACGGCAGGAGGTCGGGCTGGTGGATCGCCACCTTCACCGGCGGACCGTCCGGACGAGCGCGTACTGCTCGGCGTACGGCACGAGGCGCACCTGGCCGAGGGCGCCGGCGATCTGCCGCACGCTGTTGATCGGGTGGACCTCCGTGGGGATCTCCGACTGATAGGCCTGACAGGCGGCCTCCTTGGCGGTGATCTGCTCCTCGGTCAGTGCCTCGAAGACGTTCCACCGCAGATCGGTCGGGTAGAGGTTCACGTCGTAGACCGCGATGTCGTAGACGTAGACGCTCGGCGGGAACCAGTGGTCCAGCGACATCGACACCCGGCACGAGCGCATGCCGGCCTCGTAGACCGCGATGTGGTCCTGGTGGAGCGAGGGGTAGGGGAGGTAGAGCTCGTCGGGCTTCAACTCGGCCATGATCGTCGTCGATCGCGCCGACCATCTCGGTCATGTGCTGCGGGGTCTGCCCGTCCGGGAAGCCGAGGCGCCGCGACTCCGCGACGCCGAGGATCTTCATCGCCTCGTCGTGCTCACGGGCGCGCGTCTCGCCGCTGTCGGTCATCACGACGACCACGCACTCGTCGGGGTGCTTGGCCATCAGGCCGCCGCAGCCCATGGCCTCGTCGTCCATGTGCGGGGCCAGGATCAGGCGCAGCATCCGCGCTCCTCGGTGGTCACCTGCGCATCCTAGTGAGGCGCGACGCTCCGGGCGGGCGGTCCTGACACAATGCCCGGGTGCCCCAGCCCCGCGTGGTCGTCATCGCCACCACCCTCGGCTACGACGGCGTCCCGCACGCCGGCGGCACCTACATGAAGGCTCTGTGCGACGCGATGGAGCCGCTGGTCGACCTGACCGTGGTCGTCCCGGGCACGCGCAGCAACCGCGACGCGAAAGCCCGTCCCGGTGCGCCGAGGCGGGTCGTCCCGCTCGGCCTCGAGCCCTCGTCGTCCCTGCCGGGCAAGGCCGTGAACTGGCTGTCGGTCAACGTGGACATGCGCTGGCGCCACCGCGATCCAGGGATGCCCTACCTCCCGCTCCTGGCGGACCTGGTCCGATCACAGGAGGCAAGGGCCGTGATTCGCGCCGCCGACGTCATCGACCTCCAGTGGTCCGACTCCATCCGGCTTGTCCACCTCCTGCGGCGGCTCAACCCGCGGGCCCGGATTGTCGGGACCTTCCACGACGTGATGTCACAGTCGTTCCTGCGCGAGCCGCAGGACACTCCGACCGAGCGGCGCTACTGGCAGCGCGTCGCGCGCAGCGCGAACCGGCACGAGGCCCGGATGGTCGGTGCCCTCGATGAGGTCGTGGTCTTCAGCGACAAGGACGCCGAGCTGCTCGGCAGCCCGCGCCACACACGCGTCGTACGCCCTCCGCTCGCCCGCGGTCCGCTCGTGCGACACCACGCGCCGCCGCCCGGGGACGGCACGGTGTTGGTCGTCTCCTACCTCGCCCGCGACGAGAACAACAAGGCCGCACTCTGGACCGTCGCCGAGCTGTGGCCGCGAGTGCTCGCCCGGATGCCGGGCGCGCGCCTGCGGCTGGTCGGTGGTGGCGCGTCTGACGGGCTGAAGCGCGCGGTCGTGGGGGCTGCCTCCATCGAGCTGGCCGGCTTCGTCGACGACCTCGAGGCGGAGTACGCCGCAGCGGCCGTCGCACTCGTTCCGGTGATGCAGGGGGCCGGCGTGAAGTTCAAGACGATCGAGGCCCTGCTGCACGGCGTACCGGTGGTGACGACGCAGGTCGGTGCCGAGGGCGTCGGTCCGGACGAGCTCTTCGCCGCCCTCAACGACAGCCCGGAGTCGCTCGCCGATGCGATTGCGGCTGTGCTGGCCGATACCGTCTCTGCGCAGGCGATCGCGGATCGCTCGCAGGACTGGGCCCGCATTGAGTTCGCCCGTCCGCGCTTCGTCGAGCAGGTGCTCGCGTCCTGGGCGATCGAGAAGACTGCGACCGGCTGAGGCCTGTCAGACCAAGCCGCGGCGCCGCATCTCCTCGGCGAGCTCGACCCACATGTGCTCGGCGTTGAAGGTCTCCTCGACCGAGCGCCGCGCGCCTTCGCCGAGCCGGCGTCGCGTCGCGTCGTCCGCGCGCAGGCGCAGCAGCGCATCGCGCCACTCGCCGACGTCCTGCGGCGGCACCAGCACGCCGGTGCGGCCGTCGGCGATGTAGTCGGCCATCGCCGGGGTGTCCGTGGCGATCACGCAGCAGCCGCTGGACGACGCCTCGAGTGCGACGCTCGAGCCGGTGGGATAGGTGAGGACCTGGGTCGGGACCGCGACGACCTTCGCCTGTCGGAGGAGCCGGCGGTACTCCGCCCGGGGCACTGTCCCGTGCACCCGCACGTTGGGGGGGACGGTCATCCCGGTGAGGTTCTCCGGGCGGCAGACCAGGTCGAGGGTCAGGTCGGTGTCGGCGATCGCCGCGAAGAGGGTGGCGTAGTCGCGTCCGCGGTCCTGCCCGACGGCCAGCAGGTCGATGTGGCGCTCTGACTCCTCGCCCGGCACGTAGTAGCGGTGGGAGACGCCATACGTCACCGGGAACAGGCGCTCCTCGGGGAAGCCGGCGTCGGCGAACACGGAGGTCTCGTGGCGGCTGAGGTGCGTGATGAGGTCCGCACCCGAGTAGCGCCGCACCAGCGCCTCGCGGTGCTCGGGCTTCGCGGCGCGGATGTCGTCGGCGAGCCAACACGACCAGATCACCAGCGGGCGTCGCGACCACGGCGGGACGTGGTGGCTCCGCAGCATCGAGGGGAAGGCGCCCTCGCGCTCGAGGATGGCAACCACGACGTCGGCGGACGCGGCGGCCGCCGACGCAGCGAGCGGCAGGGCGACGCTGTAGCGGGTGCGGTGCTCGATCTTGCGGCGCAGCCGGTCGACGATCTTGCTCTCGACGTTGGACCGGACGACCAGCTCCAGGCCGGCGGTGCGAAGCGCGTCGACCTCGTAGGGGAGCTCGGCGGGCGCGGCTCCGGCGGCATACTCCTCGCGCCAGGCGCGCAGGTCGTGGCCGCTGAGCACGAGGGCCTTGGGCATTCGTCCTCCTCCTCGGGTCCGCGGTGGACAGTAGTGCACCGACCGGTCAGGCGGTGATGGACAGCAGGTGGTCGATGCGGCGTCCAAACTCGAGGTCGAAGGAGTGCTCCGCGGCGAACTCGAGCCCGGCCCGGCGCGCCCGGACGACCTCGTCGCGGTCCTCGGCGAGCCGGGCGAGGTACGACGCCAGCGCGTCGGTGTCGGAGACCGGCGTCGTCCAGCCTCCACCGCTCGACGCGTGGAGGGAGCGCCAGTAGCGGTTGTCGTAGCCGGCGACGGGCGTCCCGCAGCTCATCGACTCCAGGAAGGTCGAGGCCGAGTCCCCCTGAGGGTGAGGGAGGACCATCACGTCGACCTGGTCGCGGACGAACGGCACCCACTCCGCAGCGAAGTCCAGCCTCCCCACGACGGAGACCGCGCGGTGGTCGAGGGCGCGGAGCCGGTCCTCGAGCGGTCCGCCGCCGAGCAATGTCAGGTGCACGCGTACGCCGTCCGCGTGCAGCCGCTCGGTCACGGCCACCGCGTCGAGGACACCCTTCTGCTCGATCCAGCGCCCGGAGAAGGCCAGGCGCAGTGTGGAGTCGTCGCCGGGAGGCGTGCGCACGGCGGTCGCGACATCGTCGGAGGTGACGCGGGTGTCGAGGTAGAGCAGCGGGCTCGGCGAGTAGCGGGAGTACGTGTTGTAGGTGTCGGGGCCGTTGCACTGCAGACCGTCGGCGCGGCGGATCATCCGCCGCAGCAGGGCGGATCGGCGGGTCAGACCCACTGCCGTGCGCAGCCGGTCAACGGCCCCCAGCCGCGGGTCGAGGCGGACGTTGTCCCAGCGCACGCGCAGCGGGTAGTCACAGACCAGCACGCTCCTGCCGGGGAGCGCGAGCAGCGGCGCGTTGTCCAGCTCCAGCGGAGCGAGCACGACCGCGGGGGCCAGCGCACCGACCGCCTGTTCGACGTCGTCGACGACCGAGACGGCGAAGGCCAGGTCCTCGGGCCGCGGCCACTCGAAGGGCTGCGCCCTGGCGTCGAGAGGACCGCGGCGCGCGATGAAGTGGACGTCACCCGGCCACGAGGCGGCGTACTGCTCCATGCCGGCCGCCGTCTTCGGGTCGACCTGCACGCGGCCGTCCGTGGCGGCCAGTCGTCCGGGCGAGATCACGCACAGGGTTCCGGACACGCGCTGAAGTCTAGGTGCGGCGGTGGCGCAGCAGGTCGATCTCCTGACGTGCCGTGGACAAGGGCCGCACGTCGGTGCCCGCGACGCGTCGTGCCACGTTGAAGGCGAGGTTCGCGCCGCTCGCCAACGCGAGCGCAGCCCGGAGCCGGCGACGCCCGGCCCACTTGTCGGCGTACAGCAGCTGGCCCTCGACGAGCCACCGCCTCCGCGCCGCGGACGGCGAGGAACCGCCGCCCACATGGACGACGGTGGGCGATCGGAGCGCGATCGACGGGACGCCGCGCTCGCCGAGTCGCCTCTGGAGGTCGATCTCCTCGGAGTTCATGTAGAAGCGCTCGTCGAAGCCGCCGACGGCACGGAACTCGGCGAGCGGGATCCACATGGCCGCCCCGACGACCCAGTCCACCTCGGCCTCGACGCGGTGCGCGCGTACGTCGTGGCCGACCGCGCGATGCCAGGCAGACGTCCCGCGGAAGCGGGCCAGCGGGGTGAGCCAGGCGGCGACCTGGTGCCGGACCCGCGGGAAGTCGCGGCCCACCCAGGCCTCGGTGCCGTGCTGGTCGACCATGCGCGGTGCCAGGACCGCCCGCGGTCGCGTGCGGGCCGCGGCGACCATCTCGGCGACGAAGGTGGGCTCGATGCCGAGGTCGCTGTTGAGCACGAGCACCGCGTCACCGGTCGCCGAGGCGACCCCGGAGTTCACGTTCGCCCCGAAACCGCCGTTGACCGGCCGCCGCACGACCTCGACGCCCGGTCTGTCGGGGAACGGTTGGGGCGACGCGTCGTCGGCGACGATGACCTGCACGGGATGGGTCTGGTCCGCGAGCTGGTCGAGCAGGGCGAGGGTGGGAGCCGGGTCGCCGTGGTGCGGGACGACCACACTGACGGAGTCGATCGCATGTGCGGGGGCCTCCCTGACCCAGTCCGCGTCGCCGACCCGGCTGCCGGCGGCCGCGGCCGCCTCGACGGCCAGGGCGACGGCCTTGCCGCGCACTCGCTCCGGCAGGCGGGGCAGCGCTGCGTCGACGCGGCGCCCCAGGTCGGCCGCCGCGGCGCGCGAGCCGATCCGGGCCGCTGCGGCGCCCACAGCACGTCCCCATGGGTCCCGTGCCGTGCGCGCGACCGGATGGCTGCCCGGGTGGCGTGCGTCGAACTCGAGCGTGGACGCGCCGGAGGTGAACGCACGTGCCGCCCGGGTGGCCGTGTCGGTGGCCGGCCCACGGTGCTCCACCTCGAGCGCGGGGTCGATGACGATCTCCACGCCCGAGCGCGCGAGCCGGAGGCCGAGCTCGGAGTCCTCCCGGTATCCCATCGTGGTGTCGAAGCCACCGACCGCGTCATAGGCAGCCTTCGACACCGAGTTGCACGCGGCCCAGTGGCGCCAGCGCTCCTCCTCGGGCCGGGCGTACGCCTGTGCGAGCAACCGTTCGTTGGCCGGTCGCCCGTAGGACGTTGCGTAGGGCGTGTCGGCGAAGGCGTCCCTCGTCATCGAGATCACTCCGAGCGGCGGCGCTTCCGGCGCGCGGTCGCGGTGGCGGGCGAGGTGGCCCGCGAGCAGCCCGGGCGACGGCGTCAGGTCGTCGTCGCAGCGCATGACGATCTCGCCGCGCGCCTCCTGGTAGCCGAGGGCGAGGGCAGCCGCCACACCGTCGCCGCCGGTTGGCCGGACGACACGCAGGGGCACCCGGTCGGCGTACGACTCGAGGACGGCGCCACTGCCGTCGACGTCGCCGTCGAGCACGACGACGACCTCCCACGCCTCGTCGACGACCTGGGCCGCGAGTGCCTCCAGCAGGATTGGGAGCCGGCCTGCGCCCCCGCGCGTGGGGACCACGACGGACAGGGAGGGGTCGGACACGCCACGATCCTAGGAGGCAGGTCTACGGTTCGACCTGCGCTCCGGCGGGTTCGACCTCGGCGAGCACCGCTTCGACGAGCTCGAGGATGTTGGCCTCCCCCACGACCGGTCCTCCGGCGAGCAGCCCGTCCGCGCCGAGGACCACGACCGCGGGAGTGCCGGACAAGCCGAGGACGCGTTGCACGTTCAGCTCCGGCTCCCAGGTCGCCAGCTCGGGGCGGTGGAGCTCTTGGTCGGCCGCGGCCCACTCGTGGGCGTAGACGACGAGCACTCCCACTGCCGGGTCGAGGCGATCGGCCCACCCGTCGACCTTGTCGGCGATCCGCAGGCATGAGCCGCAGTGCGTGTTGAGGAAGAAAAGCAAGCGTGCCTGGGTCGTGCTGGTCTCGGCCAACGTGGCCGACTTCCCGTCGAGGTGGGTGAGGACGCCGTAGGGGATGGGTTGACGCTCGTAGTCGAGGAGCTCGTCGTCGTGGACGGTGGGCCGGGCGGACGCGCCCGCGGGCGGTCCGGCGACCAGCAACGCGACTGCGACGGCTGCCAGCGTGGCGAGCAGCGCCCACCAACCAGTGGCACCCAGGTCACCCACGGCGGCCGGAGCAGACCCGCCGTCGAGGACGTACGAGAGGACGACGCCGGCGAGCACCGCGAGCAGGACGTTGCGGCCGAGGGTCTGCGGCCCCACCTCGTGGCGGCCGATGCTGCCGAAGCACGAGCACGTGACGGGCTCATCGAAGCGGAGCGCCCGGGCGATCAGAGCCGTGTAGGCCAGCATCAGGAGCAGCACGGCCACTGCCGGCACCCACGCCAACCCGGTCGGTGTCACGAGAAGGAGGACGGCGAGGACGATCTCCACCCATGGCAGCGCCCTGGCGCTGGGACCAGCCGGCACGACGGCCGGCACCCGCAGCGCGATGAATGCGTCCTGGGTCGCCCTGCGGTCACGAAGCTTTGCGACACCGCTCGTCAGCAGCACGGCGGACAGCGTGAGCACGAGGACGAGCGCAGCGACGGGTGCTGACGACATGGTCATCATCGTACGGTTCGTGAGCCATAGTGGTGCTCCGTGGGGAGCAGGGGGACGACGGAGATGCGCGACCGCAGTGTCTACTGGCTTTTCGGCATGCGGCGACGCCTCGGGTCGATACGATGAGACGTCGGAAGCACCGACGCACGTTGGATGGAGGGGCAGCAGGTCCCACCGTTGATCACGCCGTCTCGGGCGGTGGTCAGGATGAGATCTCGATGACCCAGTCCGCCGCGCCATCGCAGGCGCAACCGACCGCAGCGCCGCCGGCACCGCCCGCCCACAAACGTGACCAGTCGATCGATGTCGCGCGCGGGATCACGATCATCGCGATCGTTCTCGGTCATGTCGTGCTCGGTGTCGGTGCCGCGCAGATGGCTGACGCGCAGCAGGTCGAGGACGTGACTCGCGGGCTCTACCTCTTCCGGCTCTCGACCCTGGCCTACCTCTCGGGGCTCTTCGTCCAACGCGGCATCGCGAAGGCCGGCGCGAAGGGCTTCGTCACCCAGCGTCTGTTGCTGTTCGGCTGGCTCTACGTGCTCTGGAGCATCATCCAGAGCAGTGTGAAGGCGCTGGCGGGTTCCCTCACCAACGAGTCGCTCGGCTGGAGCGAGGTGCTCCATCTCTGGGTGCCCGAGGGCCAGCTCTGGTTCCTCCCGTGGTTGATGGGCGCGACGCTGATCGCCGCGATCGTGAAGCCCTGGACGTCCACGCGTCGCGCCACGCTGTCCCTCGGCGGTGCGCTCGCCCTGGCGCTTGCCGTGTGGGGACTCGCGCCAACGCTGATCTTCACCGGGGGATGGGCGCTGCTGTTGCCGTTCTTCGCAGGTTGTCTGATGACCGCTGCGGTCCATGCGCGCCTGTTCCGCTCGCTCGCAGTCGCATGGGGCATCGCTCTGCTGGGCGCTGCCGCCTGGCTGGGGCTCGACGTGGCCTTCACGGTCGTCCCGCCCACGCTCGGGGGCGAGGACCGCACCGTGTCCGGAGTGGTGCTGGGTGGGCTCGCCTCCGTTGGCGGGACCGCCGCCTGCCTGGCCTGGGCCGCTCTGCTGGCCAGGACTCGTGCATCCGCTGCTATCGGCGCCGTTGGTCGACGGTCCCTCGAGATCTTCCTGGCCCACATCGTGGTGGCGTCCGGGACCCGCATCATCCTGCTCCAGCTCGGTGTCGACAACCTCGGCGTCCACCTCGTGCTCGGTGTGGTGCTCGGGGTCCTGGTACCGATGACACTTGCTGTCGCAGCGGAGCGCCTGGGCTGGCGATGGGTCTTCGGGACCCCGTCCGTGCTTCGCCGGAGCTGAACGCGGAAAGCGCTTCAGCCGCGCGGGTGTGCCCAT
>CAWEAI010000025.1:0-94982 GCA_963806925.1 uncultured Actinomycetota bacterium
CAGCGCGCCAGCACCCCCGAGGAGGTGGCCGGTCATCGACTTGGTGCTGGTGACCACACAGCGGTCGACGTGCTCACCGAGGACGGTGTGCAGCATGAGCCCCTCGGCGATGTCGCCCTTGGGGGTCGAGGTGGCGTGGGCGTTGACGTGGACGACCATGGCGGGATCGACGTCACCCTCGCGCAGCGCCATCTTGATCGCGCGGGTGCCCCCGCGACCTTCGGGGTCGGGCTGGGCGATGTCGTGGGCGTCGTTGCTGATGCCGGCGCCGAGAGCATAGGCGTAGATCGTCGCGCCGCGGGCCTTCGCGTGCTCCTCGGACTCGAGGACCAGGACGGATCCGCCCTCGCCGAGCACGAAGCCGTCGCGGCCGGTGTCCCAGGGGCGGGAGACCGTCGTGGGGTCGCCGCCGTCCTCGCTGCCCGTCTTCGACAGCGCCATCATGTTGGCGAACGCAGCCATCGGAAGCGGGTGCATCGCTGCCTCGGTCCCGCCGGCCATCACCACGTCGGCGCGGCCGAGCCGGATCAGGTCGATGGCCATGGCGATGGCCTCGTTGCCGGACGCACACGCCGACGTGGGGGCGTGCACAGCCGCGCGGGCGCCGTACTTGAGGCTGACGTTGGCCGCAGGTGCGTTGGGCATGAGCATGGGGACGGCGAGCGGGGAGACCCGACGAGCGCCCTTCTGGAGCAGCGCGTCGTAGTTGTCCAGCAGCGTGGTGACGCCACCGATGCCGGACGCCATCGCCACGGCGAGGCGCTCGGGCTCCAGCCCGGAACCCTCGAGGCCGGCATCGGCCCAGGCCTGCTCGGCAGCGACCATCGCGAACTGGCTGGACCGGTCGAGGCGGCGTGCCTTGACCCGCTCGAGGACCTCGGAGGGTTCGACGGCCACGCGGCCGCCGATCTTGACCGGGAGGAGGTCGACCCAGTCGTCGGTGAGGTGCCTGATGCCGGAGGTGCCGGCCAGCAGGGCCTGCCACGTGGTGGGGACGTCTCCACCGACGGGGGAGGTGGTGCCGAGGCCGGTGACGACTACGCGGGTGGAGGGCATCAGGTGGTTTCCGTTCTCGTGCTCATGGTGAGGAGGTGGGGGCGGGACTCCTCACGAGCGGCCGGCGCGCGGCCGGCCACTCGTGAGGCGGTGGGGGCCTCAGCCCTGCGCGCGCTCGATGAACGCGACGGCGTCGCCGACGGTCTTGAGGTTCTTGACCTCGTCGTCGGGGATCGTGACGCCGAACTTCTCCTCGGCGGCCACGACCACCTCGACCATGGAGAGCGAGTCGACGTCGAGGTCGTCCACGAAGGACTTGTCCAGCTGGACGTCGTCGGCGTCGACGCCGGCGACCTCGTTGACGATGTCGGCGAGGTCCGCGCGGATTTCTTCGGTGGTGGCCATGGGGCCTTCCCTTCTTCTTGGGTGTGCTGCTGGGTGGATGGTGGGGGACTCGAGGGGCCGCCGCCCGGGTCAGGGGACGACGACCACCTGCGCGGCGTAGGAGAGCCCGGCGCCGAAGGCGATCAGGAGCGCGACGTCGCCGGAGCGGGCATCGCCCTCGGCGATCATCCGGTCGAGTGCGAGCGGCACCGACGCGGCCGAGCTGTTGCCCTGGTCGGCGACGTCGCGGGCGATCCGTACGGTGCTGGGCAGCTTCATGGACCGCGCCATCGCGTCGATGATGCGCATGTTGGCCTGGTGGGGCACGAAGACGTCGAGCTCGTCGAGGGTGACACCCGCAGCGTCCAGCGCCTGCTGACCGATCTTCGCCATGGCGAACGACGCCCAGCGGAAGACCGGGTTGCCCTGCATGGTCAGGTGAGGCATGACTCCGCTGCCGGGCACCTCGGGGCTGCCGACGACGTCGCGCCAGTCCTCGCGCTGCCGGATGAGGTCGAACTGCTCGCCGTCGGAGCCCCACACGACCGGACCGATGCCCGGGGTGTCGCTGGGTCCGACCACGGCTGCGCCGGCGCCGTCGGCGAAGATGAAGGCCGTGCCGCGGTCGGTGAGATCGAGGATGTCGGTGAGTCGCTCGACCCCGATGACCAGGACGTGGGTCGAGCTGCCTGAACGGATGATGTCGGAGGCGAGCGCGATGCCGTGACAGAACCCGGAGCACGCCACGGAGATGTCGAAGGCCGCGGCATGGTCGGTGCCGAGCTCGTGGGCGATCGCCGTGGCCACCGCCGGGGTCTGCAGGAGGTGGCTGACGGTGGCCACGATGACGCAGTCGATCTGGCTGGCGTCGAGACCGGCCCGCTCGATGGCGATCCTGGACGCCTCGACCGACATCATCTGGACGGACTCGTCGGGACCGGCCCAGCGGCGCGTCTTGATCCCGGAGCGCTGCTGGATCCACTCGTCGCTGGAGTCGATCGCGTCGACGACGTCGGAGTTGGGGACGAGTCGCACCGGTCGGTAGGCGCCGACGCCGAGAATGGCTGTGTGCTTCGCGCCGGCGGAGGTGGTCAGGACGGGCATCAGTTGGTTCCCTCGGGGTGCAGGCGGAGCAACGGCTGGCCGGGGGAGACGAGGTCGCCGTCCTCGACGAGCCACTCCACCACCGATCCACCGTGCGGGGCGGTGATCTGGATCCGGTCACGCAGGCTGGCAACGGCGCCGATCACGGTGCCGGGCTGGAGCACGTCTCGCTCGACCGCTTCGGAGGACAGCTCGAAGGTGCCCTTGGCGGGTGAGACGACCATCCGCCACGTGGGCGTGGTCTCGATCATCGAGGCCTCACCGTGCTTGTCGCAGAACTCGCGTGCCGCGTCGAGCTGGTCGGGCGTCTTGAGTGCGAAGGTCTCGACACCCTTCAGGGCACGCTTGGCGATGCCGGTGAGGGTGCCTGCAGGCGGCATCTCCAGGATGCCCGTCACGCCGAGGTCGCTCATGGTCTCCATGCACAGGTCCCAGCGGACCGGGTTGGCGATCTGGCCGACGATGCGGCGCAGCACCTCCCGGCCGTCGTGGACGACCTGCCCGTCGCGGTTGGAGATCAACGGCGTACGAGGGTCGTGGGTCGACACGGAACGGGCCAGGGAGCTCATCCGGTCCACGGCGGGAGACATGTGGTCGGTGTGGAAGGCGCCGGCGACGCTCAGCGCGATGAGGCGAGCCTTGGCGGGCGGGTCGTCGGCGAACGCGGCGAGCTGGGCCATCGTGCCGGCGGCGACCACCTGGCCGGCACCGTTGTCGTTGGCCGGGGTGAGTCCGTGGCGCTCGATCACCGCGAGGACCTCCTCGCGCTCACCACCGAGGACGGCGGTCATGCCCGTGGCGGTGGCGGCGGACGCCTCGGCCATCGCGTTGCCGCGCTCGCGGACCAGCACCATCGCCTGCTCGGCGGTGATCGCTCGCGCTCCCGCGGCCGCGGTCAGCTCGCCCACGCTGTGTCCGGCGACCGCGCCGATGCGCGAGAACGTGTCGGCGGGGTGGGGGAACACGTCGAGCGCGGCGATGAGGCCGGTCGCGACGAGCAGGGGCTGGGCGATCCTGGTGTCGCGGATCGCGTCGGCGTCCGCCTTGGTGCCGTAGTGCGCGAGGTCGATGCCCGCGACGGTGGCCAGCCAGTCGAAACGGGCCGCGAAGGTGGGGTCCTCCAGCCACGGTGTGAGGAAGCCGGGGGTCTGGGCCCCCTGGCCGGGAGCGACGATGACGAGCACATGTCCACTCTGACGGGTCGCGCGCGCCGCTGCGGGTCCGACGCCGACGAATCTGACCGGGAATTTCTTGTAGGTTTCCTACAATTCCGTCCGGCCCGACTGGCGCCCGAGGATGAGCGCCAGCTGCAGGGTGAACGCCTCCCGGGGACGGGTCGGGGACCACCCGCTGACCTCGGACACCTGACGTAGGCGGTAGCGCACGGTGTTGGGGTGGACGAACAGGGCGCGCGCGGTGGCCTCGATGGAGGAACCGTGCTCGAACCAGGCTGCGAGGGTCTCGAGAAGGATGCCGCGGGTGGCCACCAGGGGCAGGTAGACCTCGTCGACGAGATGGCGCCGGGCGTGCCCGTCGCCGGCGAGGGCGCGCTCGGGCAGCAGCTCGCGGCTGGTGACCGGTCGGGGCACGTCGGGCCACCCGCTCGCCGCGCGGTGCGCCGAGAGGGCGGCGCGGGCCGAGGCGCTGGCGTGGGCCAGGTCTGCGGTGACCGGTCCGACCACCACCGGGCCGTCGCCGAAGTGGTCCAGCAGCCGCGTGGCCGCCTTGAGCGGGTTGCTCACCCCACCGAGGATCACCACCAGGCGCTCGCCCTGGGTGGCGCAGAGCGCGTCCATGTCGCCGGCGCGCGCGGAGCGGCGTACGGACTCGAAGAGGTCGAGCTCCGCGCGGTGCGGTGGCACAGCACCCAGCACCACGGCGACGTCGCCGTGCGCGCCCCAGCCGAGGGCGCTCGCCCGGGACAGCACGGTCTCGTCGGCCTCCGCGCGCACGACGGCGTCGACCACGAGGGCTTCGAGGCGGGCGTCCCAGGCACCGCGGGACTCCGCGGCGCGGGCATAGACCGCAGCGGTGGCGAAGGCGACCTCGCGGGCGTAGAGCAGCACCGCGTCGTGGACCTGACCGACGTCCTGGGGATCGATCAGCGCGTCGATGTTGGTCTCCACGACCCGGATGCTCAGCCGCACCAGCTCGACGGTCTGCTGCAGCGAGATGATGCCGGTGAGCTCGCGGGGCGCTGCGCCGAAGACCACCACGTCGAGCGGGTCGTGGGCCTGGGCCTCCACCTCGACGTCGTACCACTCGACGAAGCCGCGAATGCCCGCCTGCACGATCAGTCCCACCCACGAGCGGTCCTCGGCACTGAGGTCGTCGAACCATGGCAGGTCGGTCGACATCCGTCCCGTCGCGGCAGTGCTGAGCGCCCCCGACGAGTTGCGCAGTGCCTCGGCCGCGCGGCGTCGGGAGGCAGGCATGAGCAGACTCTAGTGCTGGACCGCGCGTAGTGGGTTCCCACCAACCCGACGGGCTCCACCCCGTGGGGTCGACGAGGTCACGAGTTGGCATCGTCGCGGGTGCTCCGGACGACGGGACGCCAGGCTCTGGTTGAATCCGTGACCTGTCCTGATCCAGGTGGAGGTCGCGTGCCCCGTCGCATGAGCCCGGTCGTCCGGTACGTCACCGTGCACGGGCACCGCCGCGCCTACGTCCGGATGGGCTCGGGTCCGGCCATCCTGCTGCTGCACGGACTGGGGTGCGACCACACGACCTGGAACCCGGTCCTGGCGGCCCTGGCGCGCACGCACACGGTGATCGCGCCCGACCTCCTCGGCCACGGTCGGTCCGACAAGCCGCGGGCGGACTACAGCCTCGGCGGCTACGCCAACGGGATGCGGGACCTGCTGACGGTCCTGGGCATCGACCGCGTGACGGTGGTGGGGCACAGCTTCGGCGGCGGAGTGGCGATGCAGTTCGCCTACCAGTATCCCGAGCGCACGGAGCGCCTCGTGCTGGTGGGCTCCGGCGGTCTCGGGCCGGACGTGACACCGGCGATCCGGGCGATCACCACGCCCGGCTTCCAGCAGGTGATGGGACTGCTGTCGACACCGGGCCTGCGCCACGTGACGACGGCCACCATGCGGCTGCTCGCGCGCTCCGGGGTGCGTCAGCTGCGCGACCTCGACGAGGTGGCCGACATCTACGACTCGTTCAAGGACCCGCGCACCCGTGCTGCGATCCGCCATGTCGTGCGAGCGGTCGTGGACTGGAAGGGCCAGATCGTCACGATGGCCGATCGCGCCTACCTGACCGAGGCGATGCCGATGTGCGTCGTGTGGGGCGCCGACGACCTCGTCATCCCGGTCGCCCACGCCAGCAACGCCAGCGCGCTGGCCCCCACTGCGCGGGTCGAGATCATCGCCGACGCCGGTCACTTCCCGCACAAGGACCACCCGGAGCGCTTCGTGAGGATCGTGCGTGACTTCATCCGCGCCACCGAGCCCGCGCGCTACGACCGTGAGCGGTGGCGCGAGCTCCTGGACGAGGGCGCGGGCCTGAGCCTGGTCCAGGCCGAGGCGGGACGGGCCCCGCTGGCGCCGGTCAGCTCGATCCGACGCTCAGCGGGTCACTGACCCCTGACACCCTCAGGCGTCGCCGCCCTCCTGCGCGATGTGCTTGACCGCGGTCGGGTCGTCGATGCGGTAGCGCTCGGAGGCCTCGACGACCTTCTCCACCGGCACCTCGCCGGCGTCTGCCAAGGCCTGCAGGGCCTGGACGACGACGCTCTGGGCGTCGATGTGGAAGAAGCGACGAGCTGCCGGGCGGGTGTCGGCGAAGCCGAACCCGTCGGCGCCGAGGACGCGGTAGTCGGCAGGCACCCAGCGGGCGATCTGCAGCGGCACGGCCCGCATGTAGTCGGAGACGGCCACGACAGGCCCCTGGGCTCCGGACAGCTTGTCCCGGACGTAGGCGGACCGGGGCTCGTCGCCGGGGTTGAGCAGGTTCCACTGCTCGATCGCAGCACCGTCGCGGGCGAGCTCGTTCCACGAGGTGACCGACCACAGGTCGGACTGCACACCCCACTCCTCGGCGAGCAGGCGTGCTGCCTCCTTCACCCAGGGGAAGCCGACGCCGGAGGCCATGAGCTGCACACGCGGACCATCGCCCTCGCCGACGGAGATCCGGTGCAGACCCTTGAGGATGCCGTCGACGTCGACGTCGTCCGGCTCGGCCGGCATGGAGACGGGCTCGTTGTAGACGGTGAGGTAGAAGATGACGTTCTCGCCGTCGCCGTTCTCGCCCCCGGTGCCGTACATCCGCTCGAGGCCGTTCTGCATGATGTGGCTGATCTCGTAGGAGAACGCGGGGTCGTAGTGGACGATCGCCGGGTTGGTCGCCGCGAGGAGCGGCGAGTGCCCGTCGGCGTGCTGCAGGCCCTCACCCGTCAGCGTCGTACGTCCGGCAGTGGCGCCGATCAGGAACCCGCGGGCCAGCTGGTCGGCCATCGCCCAGATCGAGTCACCGGTGCGCTGGAAACCGAACATCGAGTAGAAGATGTAGAACGGGATCATGTGCTCGCCGTGGGTGGTGTAGGCCGAGCCGGCCGCGGTCGCCGAGGCCATCGCACCCGCCTCGGAGATGCCTTCGTGCAGCATCTGCCCCTGCGCGGACTCCTTGTAGGAGAGCAGCATCTTCCGGTCGACCGACTCGTACTGCTGGCCGCCGGGGTTGTAGACCTTGGCGCTCGGGAACATCGAGTCCATGCCGAACGTGCGGTATTCGTCCGGGGCGATCGGCACGACGCGGGCGCCGATCTCCGGGTCCTTCATCCAGTCCCGGAGGAGACGGACGACTGCCATGGTGGTGGCGAACTTGTTCTTGCCCGAGCCCTGCTTGAGCTCGGCATAGAGCTTGTCACCGGGAAGCGTGAGCGCGGTGGCGCGATTGACCCGACGCGGGATGGAGCCGCCCAGCGCCTTGCGGCGCTCGAGCATGTAGCTGATCTCCGGCGAGTCGGCGCCGGGGTGGTAGAACGGCGCCCCGCCGGTCTTCTCGTAGGACTCCTCGAGGTCGCGGTCGCTGATCGGCAGGTAGAGCCGGTCGCGGAACTTCTTGAGGTCCGGGAGCGTCAGCTTCTTCATCTGGTGGGTGGCGTTCTTGCCCTCCAGCGCATCGATCGTCCAGCCCTTGATGGTGTGCGCGAGGATCACCGTCGGCTGGCCGGTGTGCTTGGTCGCGGCGTCGAAGGCGGCGTAGACCTTGCGGTAGTCGTGGCCACCACGAGGGAGCTTCTCGATCTGCGAGTCCGACATGTGCTCCACCATCTTGCGCAGGCGAGTGTCACTGCCGAAGAAGTGCTCGCGGACGTAGGCGCCGTCCTCGGTGGAGTAGGTCTGGAACTGGCCGTCGGGAGTGGAGTTCATCCGGTTGACCAGGACGCCGTCGACGTCCTTGGCAAGCAGGGCGTCCCACTCACGTCCCCAGACGACCTTGATGACGTTCCAGCCGGCTCCGCGGAAGTTGGACTCCAGCTCCTGCATGATCTTGCCGTTGCCGGTCACCGGACCGTCGAGCTGCTGGAGGTTGCAGTTGATGATCCACGTGAGGTTGTCGAGCTCCTCGCGGGCAGCGACGCGGATGGCGCCGAGCGACTCCGGCTCCGCCATCTCGCCGTCACCCATGAAGGCCCACACGCGCTGCTGGTCGGTGTCCTTGATGCCACGGTTGTCGAGGTAACGGTTGAAGCGCGCCTGGTAGATCGAGCCGATCGCGGTGAGGCCCATCGAGACGGTCGGGAACTCCCAGAACTCCGGCATCAGCCGGGGGTGCGGGTAGGAGGGCAGTCCGGCGCCCTTGCCGTGCTGGACCTCCTGGCGGAACCGGTAGAGCTGCTCCTCGCTCAGGCGGCCCTCGAGGAACGCGCGGGCGTAGACACCCGGCGAGCCGTGGCCCTGGATGTAGAGCTGGTCGCCGCCGCCCTCATGGTCCTTGCCGCGGAAGAAGTGGTTGAAGCCGACCTCGTAGAGGCTCGCCGAGGACTGGTAGGTCGCGATGTGGCCACCGACCTCGAGACCCTTGCGGTTGGCGCTCGACACCATCACCGCGGCGTTCCAGCGGATGAAGGCACGGATGCGGCGCTCGGCCTCCTCGTCGCCGGGGAACCACGGCTCGCGCTCGGGCGGGATGGTGTTGATGTAGTCGGTGGAGCGCAGCGCGGGCACGCCGACCTGCTTCTCGCGGGCGCGCTCGAGCAGGCGCAGCATCACGTAGCGCGCGCGGTCGCGACCGCGGTCGTCCAGCATCGCGTCGAAGGACGCGAGCCACTCCTCGGTCTCGTCGGGGTCGATGTCCGGCAGCTGGGTGGGGAGCCCTTCGTGGATCACCGACGCGATCACCGGGGTCGGCCTCGTCGTGGTCTCCGTGGACTTCTCGGCATCACTCACACGTGCATCGTGTCACGCGACTCGCCGCGGCGGAATCTACCCACCAGTAGTCGCGATCGCGTCTCGCCGCAGCCCCCTGCGAGGCCCGCCGGGCGGACCGGGGTTGCGGCGTGTGCTCATCTCGGGTGGACTATGAGCACCCAAACATCGGAGGTACGACGCGTGAGCTCGACGGTGGGCGATTCTGCCCAGGCGACAGGAACCGGGGACCGGCTGGGCCTGAAGCCCGGCATGGTGGTCCAGGAGCTCGGCTGGGACAACGACACCGACGACGAGCTTCGCGTCGCGGTCGAGGACTGCATCGATGCCGACATGGTGGACGGTGACTACGGAAATGTCGTGGACGCGGTGCTGCTGTGGTGGCGCAACGACGACGGCGACCTCGTCGACGGACTCGTCGACGCCCTGACCGACCTCGTCGGCGGGGGGTCGATCTGGCTGTTGACGCCGAAGGTGGGTCGTCCCGGCACGGTGGACGCGGCGGACGTCGCCGAGGCGGCCCCGATCGCGGGGCTGTCGCAGACGACGACCGCGGCGGTCAGCAAGGAGTGGCAGGCGACTCGGCTGGTTGCGCCGAAGACCCCGGCGTGAGTGGCTGCACCCTCGCAACCCGGGTGACGTCGCAGGTGGCCCACGTCGGCACCTCGGTCCGGGTCCTGTCCCGTGCCGGGGTGATCCGCCCCTACGGACCTCGCACCCTGAGCGACCTCGCCCTCGTCGTGCAGCGGTGGGGCACCGGTCCGGCCGGCGGCTTCGCGTCGCTCGCGGTCCGCTCGCCGCACCAGGTCGGGGTCGTCGATGAGCTCGGAGAGCTGACCTGGGGTGAGCTGCACCGCCGCTCCAACTCGCTGGCGCGCGCCCTCGCCGAGCGGGGTGTGGGGGAGGGCGACACCGTCGCCCTCATGTGTCGCAACCACCGCGGCTTCATCGACGCCTCGATCGCGATCGCCAAGCTCGGCGCGGACGTCCTCTACCTCAACACCGCGTTCGCGGGCCCGCAGCTTCTCGACGTGCTCGAGCGCGAGGCGCCGAGCATGGTGATCCACGACGACGAGTTCGGCGCGGTGCTGGGGGGAGCCCGCGTGGAGCGACGCGTGCTGGGATGGACCGACGCCGACCCCGGACCCAACGGCCCCGACACGCTGGAGCGGCTCGTGTCGGCGTACGACGAGGGGGACCTCCAGCCGCCCGTGCGACACGCCCGCATCGTGATCCTGACCTCCGGCACGACCGGCACGCCGAAGGGGGCACCACGCAGTGAGCCAGGCATCGGCGCCGCGGTCTCCCTGCTCTCCCGGATGCCGCTGCGCGCCGGCTGGCGCACGCACATCGCCGCGCCGCTCTTCCACACCTGGGGCTTCGCACACCTGGCACTGGCCATGCTGCTCGGCTCGACCGTCGTGCTGCGGCGCAGGTTCGACCCGATCACCGCGCTGCGGACCACGCAGGACGAGCGGTGCCGGTCCATGGTCGTGATCCCGGTGATGCTGCAGCGCATGGTGGCCCTCGACCACCAGCAGCTCGAGGGGATCAGCCTGGCCCGAGTCGAGGTCGTCGCGGCGTCGGGCTCGGCCCTTCCGGCCACGCTCGCCCACGCGTGGATGGACCGCTTCGGAGACAACCTCTACAACATCTACGGCTCCACGGAGGTGGCCTACGCCTCGGTCGCGACGCCGCAGGACCTGCGCGCGGACCCGACATCGGCCGGCAGGCCGCCGCACGGCACGGTCGTGAAGATCCTCGACGGTGCCGGAAGCGAGCTGCCTCAGGGGAGAGACGGGCCGCATCTTCGTCGGCAACTCCCTGCTCTTCGCGGGCTACACCCACGGAGGATCGAAGGAGGTCGTCGACGGCCTGATGTCCTCGGGCGACATGGGCCACTTCGACGACGAGGGTCGTCTGCACGTGGCAGGGCGCGACGACGACATGATCGTCTCCGGCGCAGAGAACGTCTTCCCGCAGGAGGTCGAGGACTGCCTCGGCGCGCACCGCCACGTGCTCGACGTCGCCGCCGTCGGCGTGCCCGACGCCGAGTACGGCCAGCGGTTGCGGGCCTTCGTGGTGCGCTCGGGCGATGTGTCCGAGGACGAGCTTCGCGACCACGTGAAGACCCGTCTCGCCCGCTTCAAGGTGCCCCGCGAGATCGTGTTCGTCGACGAGCTGCCACGCAACGCGACGGGAAAGATCCTCAGGCGCGAGCTGTCCCGGCACGGCGGGGACCAGTCATGACACAGCAGGGCCTGCGACTCGGCGACGAAGCGCCGGACTTCGTGCTGCGCGACCAGTTCGGCCAGGACGTGCGGCTCAGCGACTTCCGCGGCCGCAAGGCCGTGGCGCTGATGTTCTTCCCGTTCGCCTTCACCGGAGTGTGCACCGGCGAGCTCGCCGGGGTGCGGGACCGGCTCGACGAGTTCCTCAGCTTCGACACCGAGGTGCTGGCGCTGTCGTGCGACCCCGTCTACGCGCTACGGAGCTTCGCGGAGGCCGAGGGGCTCAACTTTCCCCTGCTCTCCGACTTCTGGCCGCACGGGGCGGTGTCCCAGGCCTACGAGGTCTTCGACGCCGTCAAGGGTGCGCCTCGCCGGTCGTCGTACGTCGTGGACAGCCACGGCCGGCTCAGGTGGGCGGTGCACAACGCCAGCCCCGACGGGCGTGACCTCTCCGAGCACCTGCGCGAGCTCCACGCGGCAGTCTCCTGAGCGTCGCGCCCCGCTGGTGTCTAGACCTGTGGGAGCGGATCCGGCTTTTCCGCTGAGGCTCTCGGGACCTGGTGTAATCTTCTGGTTGTCGAGCCGCTGGTGACCCGAGACGCCAGCGGCTCGACTCTGTGCATGTAGGCCCCTGTGCCGCACGATGTCCTGCGTCCTGACGCGGTCCCGTAGGGTGTGCCGCGCGCGTCGGTAGCTCAGCGGTAGAGCACTCGGTTTACACCCGAGCGGTCGGCGGTTCGAAACCGTCCCGACGCACCATCTCTCCGGTCGAGGGTCTCCATGAGAGCCCTCTCATCCTCGCCTCACGGACGGCTCACGCCGGGGCCGCAGGCTCGTCCTCATCCACCGGGGCCATCGGCCCCCGACGAGAGGAACCATGATGAGGAAGCTCCTTCCCACCGCCCTGCTGAGCATCGCCGGCATGGCCGTCGTCGGCCTGGTCGCCATGTCGGCGCCCGTCGTCCCCACGGCCGCAGACGAGGCCGCCACCCGTGAGGACGACGTCCCCTCGCTGGTGCTGGTCGCCGACGACGATGACGACGACACCAACGACGACACCAGGACCGACGGGGGCGACAACACCAACGGCGCCACCCACACGCGCAACAGCGCCAACACCAACGACAACACCGCCAGCAACGTCACCGGCGTGAGCCGGGACAGGGACAACAGCCGGGGCGACAACACCCGCGACTGGACGCGGGACGGCGGTGACCGCACGCGCGACTGGTCGGCCAACCAGACCAACGACAAGAGCCGCAACGACACCCGCGGCCGTCGCTGATCGCCGTACGCCGATCGAAGGGACGAGAACCTGTGGGCACCACGACCACCACCACCACGAAGGACAGCTGGGGCTTCGCCGAAGGTGACCGGATCACCGAGGAGCTGAGCGCGTTGAGGTTCCTCGGCGGCGGCTCGGCGTTCGAGGCCTGGCTGGCCTTCGACGAGATCACCTTCTCGCCCGTCGTCGTCAAGGTCCTGCGTCCCTCCCAGGTGGGTGACGAGTCCTCCCGGCGCGGTCTGCGCCGGGAGGTCCACGCCCTCCGCGAGATCAACCACCCGGTCGTCGTACGCGGGCTGCGCGGAGCCGTCGACGCCGAGCGTCCGCACGTGGTGCTCGAGCACATCGACGGCCCGCGACTCTCCAGCCTGATCCGCCGCTACGGACGTCTGCAGGACTACCAGTACCTGCCGCTCGCGATCGACGTCGCGGCATCCCTCCACTACCTCGCGCACATCGGCTGGACCCACCTCGACATCAAGCCCAGCAACGTGATCATGGGCTCGCCCGCGCGACTCATCGACCTGTCGGTCGCCCGCCCCGAGAGCGACGCCCGTCGCTTGACGTACCCGATCGGCACCGACGCGTACATGGCACCCGAGCAGTGCGCCCCGGGCGACCACGTGCCCACCTACGCCTCTGACGTGTGGGGACTCGGCGCGACGCTCTTCCACGCGGTCGCGGGTCGCAGGCCCTTCGACGCGGGCGACCCGGACGCCGACGACGTGCGGCGGCGCTTCCCGCAGCTGACGTCCGCGCCGTCAGCGCTGCCCGACGACGTGCCGGCCGAGGTGGCCAAGATCATCGACGCCTGCCTCCAGACCGACCCGGGAGCACGGCCGCTGCCGGCGGAGGTGTCCGACGCGCTCCAACCCGTGCTCGAGCGGCTCCCTCGCGGCTCGCTGGCGGCGTTCAAGGTCCGAGGCTGATCCGACTCAGACGTTGAGCCGGTAGCCGACGCCGCGGACCGTCGAGATCGTGCCGGCGCCGAACTTCTTGCGGAGATAGCCGACATAGACGTCCACGACGTTGGACCCGGGGTCGAAGTCGTAGCCCCAGACCAGGTCGAGGAGCTGCTCGCGGGTCAGCACCTGGGCGGGGTTGAGCAGGAAGATCTCCGCGAGCGCGAACTCGCGTGCGGAGAGCTCGACGTCACCGAGCGGGCCGCTGACGCGACGGGTGCGCCGGTCAAGGCGCAGGGCGCCGACGCTCAGCACGTCACCTGCGGCAGGGCTGTCGGGTGGGGCGAGGGTGCGCAACCGCAGCCTGATGCGTGCCATCAGCTCGGCGAAGCGGAACGGCTTGGCCATGTAGTCGTCGGCACCGCTGTCCAGCGCGGCGACGGTGTCGGTGACCGAGTCCCGGGCGGTCAGGATGATCACCGGCAACCGGCTGCCCTGGGACCGGAGCTGGTCGAGGACCTCGAGGCCGTCCATGCCCGGAAGACCGATGTCGAGCACCATCAGGTCGAAGCGACCCGACATCGCCTCGTCCAGGCCGCCCGGGCCGTCGTGGGCGAGCGTGGGTTGGTGCCCCTCGGCCCGCAGGCCCTTCGCGATGAAGGCAGCGATGCGCTGCTCGTCCTCGACGATCAGGATCTGAGCCATGACGTGTCCCTCGAGAGGTCGGTGGGAAGGGTGAGCTCGACCCGCGCTCCGTGAGGTGCGGCGTCGTGGATCTCGACCGTGCCGCCATGGGCCTCGGCGATCGCGTGGACGATGGACAGGCCGAGACCGAAGCCCTCGTCGCCGGGGCGGACGCGACTGCGCGCGAAGCGCTGGAGCACCGTGGTGCGATCCTGCGCGGCGATGCCGTCGCCCGTGTCGCGCACCCAGAGCCGTACGGCGTCGTCGGTGCAGGAGGAGCCGAGTGCGATCTCAGCGCCGGGGTCGGTGTGCTTGACCGCGTTGTCGGCGAGCTGGAGCAGCGCCTGGGTGATCCGCTGCTCGTCGAGCACCGCATGCGCGGTGGCCACGCCGTCCAGCGTCCAGGCGCGCTCTCCCAGCCCACGGGCCTTGGCCAGCACGGTCTGGGTCAGGGTCTCGAGGTCGGTCTCGCCGACGACGAGGAAGTCGGGACGGCGACTCTTGGCGAGCAGGATCAGGTCGCCGACCAGGCGCGACATCCGGTCGACCTCCTCCAGCAGCAGCTCCTGGGTCGCGACACGCTCCGCCGGGTCGTCCTGGTCGAGGAGCTCGAGGTGGCCGCGCAGGACGGTGAGCGGCGTACGCAGCTCGTGGCCGGCGTCGTCGAGGAACTGCCGCTGGTCGCGGAAACCGTCGTCGAGCCGTCCGAACATCGAGTTGATCGTGCGGGTCAGCGAGGTGATGTCGTCGTTGCCGCGCTCGGGGATCCGACGCGACAGGTCGGTGGTCGAGATGTCGCGCGCGGTCTCCTCCAGGGTGCGCAGCGGGGCGAGGAGCCGTCCGGACTGGAGCGCGGCGATGCCGGTGATCAGCAGCAGCGACAGGAGGGCGACCACGCTGTAGGTGGTGAGGGTGTCGTTGAGCTCCTCGTGCTCGTCGGCAAGGAAGTTGATGATGACGAGGGACCCCTCGCCCTGCGCGTTGCGAACGGGCACGAGGGTCGCCCAGACCTCGCCGTAGGTGGGGGAGTCGAGCACCGTGGTCCCGCCGTCGTCGGCGCGGTCCTCGAGGGCGCGGAGGTAGGTGGGCTCGTCGAGGAAGTCCTCGCCGTAGCGGTTGGCGGTGCGCAGGGTCCGCTCGCCCTCGACGTAGCCGACGAGCATCTCGTCGTCGTCGGGCACGTTGCGGGTCAGGAACACGTCGAGCACGCTCTCCACGTCGTCGAAGGGCTTGCCGGTGTCGGGGTCGGTCTTGAGCTCACGGAACTCCGCGGTCTCCTGGATGATCTGGCTGGTCACCAGCCGCTCGATCCGTGCCGACTCCAGGGTGTGGACCAGCACGCCGGCGCCCGCCATCGCGGCTGCCGTGAGCAGGGCGATGACGGCGACGATGCGGGTGCGGACGGAGACGCGCGAGAGACGGCCGCGGAGCCGACCGCCGGCCTCACCCTCAGCCGTCGGTGCCACCGTCGTCCGTGTCATGGCGGTCGTCGTCCCTCTCGTCGTCCCTCTCGTCGTCGTCGTCGTCGTCGTCGTCGTCGCCGACCGGGGCGGGGATGACGACCCTAGCCTCGACGGGAGCCGGCGGCGGCTCCGGCGTGTCGTCGTCGTGGGAACGGGAACCCGTCAGGCCGGGCGCAACCGTGGACGACGGGTCGGAGGTGGGACGGGGGGCCTCAGTCACCGGGTCCATGTCCTGGAGATGGACCGTGCCCTGCTGCTCGGGGGCCACGTCGCCGGTGGAGGCGAGCGTGGCGGCGACATAGGCCACCAGCGGCACGACCAGTGCGACGGCGAGCAGTGCCTTCACCACAGAACCCATGACGCGCACGGTGCGTGAGCTCCGTGGAGCCTGCATGAGAGCCGGATGAGAGACCTCTCACGGACCGGTCGGCGAGCCGGGCGTGCCGTCGGTCGCAGAGCGCCCGGGTGGTCGCCGCGGCCGAGGTGAGGCGCATGTCACAGTGGGCCTGCACATCCACGCCGACCCGGGAGCTGCCGTGATCGTCCCCTTCAGCGTCACCGACTTCATCGAGCGCGCCGCTGCGGTCTACGGCGAGCGGATCGGCTTCGTCGACGAGCCCGACCAACCCGCGGAGCCGCTGGGCTCGCTCACCTACTCCGAGGTCCGTGCGCTGTCCCTGCGCCAGGCCGCCCGGCTCGACGAGCTGGGCATGGACGTCGGCGACCGGGTCGCGGTCCTGAGCCACAACTCCTCGCGCCTGCTGACGTCGTTCTTCGGCGTGTGCGGGTCGGGCCGGGTGCTGGTCCCGATCAACTTCCGGCTGCGGCCCGACGAGATCGCCTACATCGTGGCGCACTCCGGCGCCCGCGTGCTCTACGTCGATCCGGAGCTGGTGGACTCGGTCTCGGGCATCGACGTCGAGCACTGCTTCGTGCTCGGAGAGGACGAAGCGATGTTCGCCGCTCCCGGCACCGAGCCGCGAACGTGGGAGCCGGACGAGAACGCGACCGCGACGATCAACTACACCTCGGGCACGACCGCGCGCCCCAAGGGTGTGCAGCTGACGCACCGCAACCTGTGGACCAATGCCGTCACCTTCGCCCTGCATGCGGGAGTCACCGACCGCGACGTCTACCTCCACACACTGCCGATGTTCCACGCCAACGGCTGGGGGATGCCGTTCGCGATGACCGGTCTCGGCGTCGAGCAGATCGTGCTGCGCAAGGTCGACGGAGCCGAGATCCTGCGCCGCGTCGAGCAGCACGGCGTGAGCGTGATGTGCGCCGCCCCTGCGGTCGCCTCCGCGGTGCTCGAGGCCGCGCAGAGCTGGGAGGGCGAGATCCCGGGGCGCGACCGCGTCCGGATCATCATGGCGGGCGCGCCGCCCCCCACGAAGACCGTGGTGCGGGTGCAGGAGGAGCTCGGCTGGGAGTTCATGCAGATCTACGGCCTCACCGAGACCTCGCCGCTGCTGACCGTCAACCGCTCGCGTGCCGAGTGGGACGACCTGTCGGCGCAGGACCGGGCAGCGAAGCTCGTCCGGGCCGGCGCGCCCGCGATCGGCGTACGGCTGCGCACCGACGAGCACGGCGAGGTGCTGGCGCGCTCCAACGTGATCCTCGAGGGCTACTGGGAGCGTCCTGACGAGACGAGCAAGGCGTTGGTCGACGGGTGGTTCCACACCGGAGACGGCGGCGTGATCGGGGACGACGGCTACCTGGCGATCAGCGACCGCAAGAAGGACGTGATCATCACCGGCGGGGAGAACGTCTCCTCGATCGAGGTCGAGGACGTCCTGTTCTCGCACCCGGCGGTGGCCGAGGTGGCCGTGATCGGCGTGCCCAGCGACACGTGGGGCGAGACGATCAAGGCGCTCGTCGTGCTCGCGGACGGCGCCGGCGCGGACGAGGCCGAGCTGATCGCCTGGTGCAAGGACAAGGCGGCCGGCTTCAAGGCGCCGACCTCGATCGAGTTCCGGGACGAGCTGGCTCGGACCGCGACCGGCAAGCTCCAGAAGTTCAAGCTGCGCCAGCCCTACTGGGACGGCGAGGAGCGGCAGGTCAACTAGCGCCTCTCGTCTAGCCTGCGCGCATGCCCCTGCTCGCAGACGTCGTCGACCTCCTCCACTCCTGGTATCCCCCGCGCACGGCTGACTCGTTCGACGCCGTCGGCCTGGTGGCCGGGGATCCGTCGCAGGACGTGGCGCGGGTGATGTTCGCCGTGGACCCGACGATCGAGGTCGCCCAGGAGGCCGTCGAGTGGGGCGCGGACCTGCTCGTCGTGCACCACCCGCTCTTCCTCGCCCCGGTGAGCTCGGTCGCCGCGACCACGCCCAAGGGCCGCACGCTGCACGCGCTGACCTCCGGCGGGTGTGCCCTGCTCACCGCGCACACCAATGCCGACCAGGCAGCGTCCGGGGTCTCGGAGGCGCTCGCGCTCGCCCTCGGGATGCGCGACCTGAGCCCTGTCCGGGCGGCGTCCACCGGCGCAGGCACCGGCACGGGCCGGATCGGCACGATCGACGAGACGAGCCTGGGCCGGTTCGCCGCACACGTCGCCGAGGTGCTGCCGCCCACGGCCCACGGCGTACGAGTGGCCGGGGAGCGGGACCGGACGGTGCGGCGCATCGCGGTCTGTGGCGGCTCGGGCGACTTCCTGCTCGACGAGCTCGTCGGCAGCGACGTGGATGTCTTCCTCACCAGTGACCTGCGACACCACCGCGCGGGTGAGTTCCTGGAGCACCGCGGGCCTGCGCTCGTCGACGTGGCGCACTGGGCGGCGGAGTGGACCTGGCTCCCGGTGGTGGAGGCTCGGGTGCGCGCAGCCATGGGCGATAGGGTCGAGACCCGGGTCAGCACGCTGTGCACGGACCCGTGGTCGTTTCGCTACTGAAGTCCCAGGAGAGCCGTTGAAGGCCGATCCCGCCCACCAGCGCACGCTGCTCGACATCGCCGATCTCGATGCCCGCGCCTCCCAGCTGCGCCACCAGCGCACCCACCTGCCGGAGCTGAGGGAGATCAGTGCGTTGGAGGCCGAGCGCACCGCGCTCACCGACCAGGTGCGCGATGCGCGCATCGTGGTGGACGACCTCACCGTCGAGCAGCTCAAGGCCGACCGCGAGGTCGAGTCGGTCCGGACCCGACGCGAGCGCGACCGCAACCGGATGGACACCGGGCAGATCACCAACCCCAAGGACCTCGAGCGGATGCAGCACGAGCTGGTCTCGCTGGAGCGCCGGATCACCACGCTGGAGGACGCCGAGCTCGAGGTGATGGAGGCGCTCGAGGAAGCGCAGCAGGTGCTCGCGGGCCTCGGCATCCGCGCCGACGACATCGATCGCCGTCTGGGTGAGCTGGTCACCCTGCGCGACGACAAGCAGGCGGTCATCGACGCCTCGCTGGCCGAGGTCGAGGAGGCCCGCGGGCCCGCGCTCGAGGGCATGCCGGGTGACCTGATGGCTCTCTACGAGCGACTCCGCGAGCAGAAGGGGGCCGGCGCGGCGCTGCTGCGCGACCGCCAGTGCGGTGGCTGTCACATGACCATCGACCCGTCCGAGATCTCGCGCATCCGATCGGCCCCGGCCGAGGAGGTCGTGCGGTGCGAGGAGTGCCAGCGGATCCTCGTGCGCACCGACGACTCGGGACTCTGAGGGCTGGGAGCCGGTGCGCCTCGACGCTGAGCTGATGGCCGAGCGCGGCCGGATGTCGCTGCGTGCGCGCGTCGGCCGGCTGCGCGCCAAGGGCTGGGTCATCGGCCAGGCTGCCATCGCCGCCGGCGTGGCGTGGTGGCTGGCCGCCGACGTGCTCGGGCACACCTTGCCGTTCTTCGCCCCCATCGCTGCCGTCGTGTCGCTCGGCATGTCCTACGGCCAGCGTCAGCGGCGCGTCGCCGAGGTCACCGTCGGGGTCGCGCTGGGGGTCCTGCTGGGCGACGTCGTCACCCACCTGATCGGCTCCGGCGGGTTGCAGATCGCCCTGATCGTCGCCGTCGGCATGTCGATCGCGCTGCTGCTCGACGCCGGGCAGCTGCTGCTCATCCAGGCGGCCGTGCAGGGCATCGTCGTGGCCGCCCTCGCCCCTGCTCCGGGAGATGCGTTCATCCGGTGGACCGACGCCCTGATCGGCGGCGCCGTGGCGCTCGTGGCGGCGACGGTGGTGCCGCGTGCGCCGCTGCGCAAACCGCGTGACCAGGCGGCGGTGGTGGTGCGGAAGGTCGCCGAGCTGCTCCGCTGCGCCGCCGACCGCCTGGGCGACGGTGATGTCGACCGCGCGCTCGCGATGCTGCGCGATGCCCGCTCGACCGACGTCCTCATCGCCGAGCTCCGGGCCGCCTCGGAGGAGGGCCTGTCGGTGGTGAGCTCCTCGCCCTTCCGGCGCCGGCACGGGGAGCACCAGCGCCAGCTCGCCGAGCTCGTGGAGCCGCTCGACGTGGCTCTGCGCAACACGCGCGTCGTCGTACGTCGCGTGGCGGTGGCCTGCTACCGCCACGAGCCGGTGCCGACGTCGTACGCCGTGCTGATGCGCGATCTCGCCGTCCTCGCCGAGCGTGTCGCCGACGAGCTGGTCGCCGACCGGATGGCGACGGCACTGATCGACGAGCTGATCGCCCTCGGGCGCGCCACGGCCGACGTGGAGCACAGCGACGAGCTGTCGGCCGAGGTGATCCTGGCGCAGGTGCGCTCGATCATCGCCGACCTGCTGGCGCTGTGCGGGATGGACCCGCTCGAGGCGACCGACGTGATCCCGCTGCGTTAGACCGCCGGCTCAGACCTCGCCGACGACCACGTCGAGCTGGGTGCCCCTCGGCGTGGGCGGGCCGAGCTCGACCCTCCACCCGAGCCGCTCGAGGGTGGCGGCGAGTGCCGCCGGCGTGCGCGGGTCGGCCCCGTCCTCGAGCAGCGCGCGTACGAGCCGGCCCTTGGTGGCCTTGTTGAAGTGGCTCACCACGCTGCGCCTGCCGTGCGACTCGTGGAGGACCCGGACGGTCGCGACGCGCCGCGCCACGTCGGGCGTCGGCCTCCAGAACGCGGCGTACGTGCTGGAGCGGAGGTCCACGAGCATCCCCTGGCGCATGGCATCGGCGATCGCACCGCCGAGGACCTGGCGCCACGCCCCGGCGACCGAGCCGACGCCGGGGAGCACGGCGTCCCCGGAGAGCCGGTAGGCCGGGATGCGGTCTCCCGGGCGGACGATCCCGAACAGCGAGGAGGTCACCGCGAGGCGTGAGGTCGCGCGGCGGCGGGCGGCAGGGGACAGGGTCGTGACGTCCAGTGCGTCGTAGAGCACGCCGGTGTAGATCGCGTCGGCGCGGGCGGTGGCGGCGCCCTCGAGGGCAGCGTTGCGCTCGACCAGGTCGCGCTGGGCGGGGCCGAGGCCCAGCACCGTGACCGCGCGCGCGGGATCATCGCGACAGAGCTGGACGAGCGCCTGCAGCAGTGTCCTGCGGGTGCCGGTGAGGGACGGTGACCCCAGGGTGGCGAGGTCGAGGGACCTACCACGGCGCGGCGCGGACTTGCCCTCGCTGGGCGGCAACAGGATCAGCACGCGGGCAAGCGTAGGGAGGTCCGGGCGCGCGGTGTGGTTAGGGTCTCGGGTATGCCGAGCAACCGTGTGGTGAGGGTCCGGGCCAGAGCCGACAGCGTGTCTGCGCAGGAGATGCACGACGGGATCGCCGCGATCCAGGAGGAGCTGGAGGTCGCGCCGGGCTTCCCTGCTGCGGTGGAGGCCGCGGCCGTTGCCGCAGCGGGTGCGCCCAGGCTGCCTGCGCTCGACCGCACCGACCTCGAGCTCGTCACGATCGACCCGGGGTCCGCCCGCGACCTCGACCAGGCGATGCACATCGAGCGAGACGGGGACGGCTACGTCATCCACTACGCGATCGCCGACGTGGCGGCTTTCGTCACCGCCGGCGATCCCGTCGACGTGGAGGCCAACCGTCGCGGGGAGACGCTCTACGGCGCCGACTCGAAGATCCCCCTGCACCCGCCCGTGCTGAGCGAGGACGCGGCGTCCTTGCTCCCCGACGAGGTACGGCCGGCGTTGCTGTGGACGATCAAGGTCGACGCGACCGGAGAGCGCACGGACGTCCAGGTCGAGCGGGCTCGGGTGAGGTCGCGCGCCAAGCTGTCCTACGAGGGCGTCCAGGCCGACCTCGACGCCGGTCGGGCAGGCGACATGATCGGGCTCCTGAAGGAGGTCGGCGAGCTGAGGCTGGCCCGTGAGGCCGCTCGCGGCGGCGTGTCCCTCCCGCTGCCCGAGCAGGAGCTCGTCGAGGACGACGAGGGCCACTGGACCCTGGAGTTCCGCCGGCTGACGCCGGTCGAGGACTGGAACGCGCAGATCTCGCTGCTGACCGGGATGGCCGCGGCTTCGCTGATGGTCTATGCCCGCGTCGGCATCCTGCGCACCCTGCCGCCTGCCGACCCGAGAGACGTGCAGCGCCTGCACCGCACGGCGCGCGCGCTGGGCATCGACTGGCCGGCCGAGCAGCTCTACCCGGACTTCATCCGCACCCTCGACCCGTCCAGGCCCGCTCACGCTGCGATGGTGGTGGCGTGCACGCGGCTGCTGCGCGGGGCGGGCTACGTCACCTTCGACGGCGAGCTGCCCGAGCTCGCTCAGCACTCGGCGCTCGCCTCGGAGTACGCCCACGTCACCGCGCCGCTGCGTCGCCTCGTGGACCGCTATGCCGGGGAGATCTGCCTGGCGCTGTGCGCAGGCACCGACGTACCGGACTGGGTCATCGCCGCGATGCCCGTCCTGCCCGACACGATGAGCGACTCCGGGCGGCGGGCCAACCGGTACGAGAACGCCATCGTCGACCTCTGCGAGGCCGAGCTGCTGGCCGATCGGGTGGGGGAGACGTTCGCCGCTGTCGTCGTCGAGGTCGACGACAAGGACACGACCAGGGGCGATGTCACGATCCAGGATCCCGCGATCGAGGCGCGGGTCACCGGCGACGCCGACCTGCCGCTGGGGGCGGACGTCTCCGTGGAGCTCGTCACGGCCGACCCCGTGACACGGAAGGTGGCCTTCCGCCTGGCGTGAGCGGCGCTCCGGGGGTCCCGGGGCGAAGGCGGGACGGGTCTCAGGAAGCCCAGAGCAGGGGTACGAGCCCGACGGTCATGACCACGACGGTGAGGGTCAGCACCCAACCGAGGCGGGCGTAGTCGGTGAACCGGTATCCACCGGGGCCGTAGACCATCATGTTGGTCTGGTAGCCGATCGGTGACAGGAAGGACGCGGAGGCCGACACTGCGACCGCGATCGCTGCGCCGCGGGGATCGAGTCCGGTGGCCGCGGCGGCAGAGACCGCGATCGGCAGCATCAGCAGCGCCGCGGCGTTGTTGGTCACCAGCTCGGTGAGCACGACGGTGGCGAGCACGAGCCCGAGCAGGACTCCGCGGTCACCGAAGTCCCCGAAGAGGTCGACCAGACCGGTCGCGATGGTGGCGGCCAGACCGGACGCCTGCATGGCTGCGGCCAGTCCGAACGCGGAGGCGATGACGACGATGACCTCGATGTCGATCGCACGTCGTGCCTCCACCGCGGACAGGATGCCCGCAGCCACGAGGAGGATGGCCGCGACCAGGGCTCCCTCGAGGATGGGCACGGTCTCGGTGGCGGCGAGACCGACCACGGCGAGAAGGATGGTGACGGGGATCCAGGCTCGCGAGGTCGCGACCGGCGGCGTGCCGTTGAGCGGCGCGACCAGCAGGAAGTCGGCACGGTCGCGCCACCGCTCCTTGAAGCCGAGGTCGGAGACGAGGATCAGGGTGTCGCCCACGTGGACCGTCTCGGTGCCGATCCGGCCCTCGAGCAGGTGGCCGGAGCGGTGGATGCCGAGCGCGGCTGCCTGGTAGGTGGAGCGGAAGCCGACCTCCTTCAGGCTCTTTCCCACCAGCGGGGAGCGCGACCCGACGACCGCCTCGTAGTAGGCCACGGAGGGATCGTCGAGGTCGAGCACGTGCTGGAGCTCCGCCGAGCGCAGACCGCGCATCTCCTGGAGCTCGACGACACGGTCGATGGGGCCGACGAAGTGCAGTCGGTTGCCCCCGCGCAGCACCGTCTGCGGGCCGACCGGAGCGATGGTGGTGTCGCCTCGGTCGACCGAGGCGAGGAAGAGCCCGGAGAGGTTGCGGAGCCTGGCCTGCTCGACGGTCCGCCCGTCGATCTGGCCGCCGGGCTCCACGATCATCTCGACGCTGAAGTGACGAGCGGCGTCCTCCATCTGGTTGCGCGCGGAGCGACGGCCGGGCAGGACCCTGGGGGCCAGCACGATGATGGCGAACACCCCGACCACGGCGATCGGCAGCCCGAGCTTTCCGATCTCGAAGAAGCCGATCTCGCGCAGGTCCAGGGTCTCCATCTGGCCGGAGACGACGAGGTTGGTGGAGGTGCCGATGACGGTGATGAGTCCGCCCAGCACCGCGGTGAACGACACCGGCATCAGCAGCTTGGAGACCGAGAGGTCCCGACGGTCCGCCCACGTCGTCACCTGCGGAATGAGCATGGCCACGATGGGGGTGTTGTTGAGGAACGCCGAGGCGCCCGCCGTCGGCACGAGCATGCGGAGCAGGGGCAGCCGGTAACGGCCCCGCTCGCCCAGCGTGCTCTGCATGACCGGGGTGAGGGCACCGGTCTTCTCGATGCCGGCCGCCAGCACGTAGAGCGCAGCAACCGTGATGGGCGCGGAGTTGGAGAACCCGGAGAATGCCGCATCGGCGTCGATCACGCCGAGCACGAGGACCGCCACAGCACCACCGAAGACGACCACTGCAGGTGGCACGCGACCCCGGACC
This sequence comes from uncultured Actinomycetota bacterium, assembly GCA_963806925.1. Taxonomy (GTDB): domain Bacteria; phylum Actinomycetota; class Actinomycetes; order Propionibacteriales; family Nocardioidaceae; genus Nocardioides. The sequence goes on from CAWEAI010000025.1 coordinate 24,231, forward strand.
AGCAGGGCAAGGACGGAGAGGATCACTCCGAGGGTGATCCAGGCGTCGGTCGTCACGGAGGAATCCTGACAGAGCAGAGGGTGGGGGGAGTGGGTCGGCCTGTAGGCCGGGTTCTGTCCCTTGCCTGAGCGAGCTCAGGGTCGGGGGCGACCATCCATCTGCGACGACCGTTGCCGGCCGCCTGGTGCGATCTACCCGGATGCTCGGGCGGGCAGCCCTCGAGCGCATCCTGTCTGATCTTGCTCCGGGTGGGGTTTGCCTAGCTGCGCCGGTCGCCCGGCGCACTGGTGGTCTCTTGCACCACCGTTTCACCCTTACCGCCCGGCACGCCGGGTGGCGGTCTGTTCTCTGTGGCACTGATCCCGCGGGTCTCCCCGGGTGGCTGTTGGCCACCACCCTGCCCTGTGGAGCCCGGACCTTCCTCGACCCACCGTCCGGGGTCGAGACCCAGGATGGCGGACCGCGGCCGCCCGGCCGACCCACTCGCCGAGGATCCTAGCCCCGAGTGGGCAGGTTCAGGCGATCCGCGTCACGTCGACCCGGACGAACATCGACGAGGTCGCCGCGCCGGAGTAGATGCCGTGGAGGGGACGTACGTCGAGGTAGTCGCGGCCGGTCGCGACGACCACCCAACGGTCACCGGGCTCGAGGTCGTTGGTCGGGTCGAAGCCGTGCCACCCGTCGTCCCACCACTCCACCCACGCGTGCGACTCGCCCAGGACCGTCTCGCCGATCCTGGCGTCGGCCTGGGGGTGGAGGTAGCCCGAGACGTATCGCGCCGGGATGCCGATGGTGCGCAGGCATCCGAGGACGAGGTGGGCCATGTCCTGGCAGACGCCCCCGCGCTGGCCCCACGCGTCGACCGCAGGCGTGGCGACGTCCGTGGTCCCGGGGCGGTAGTCGACCTCGGCGTGCACCAGGGAGCACACGTCGCGGGCGGCCTCGCCGGGCGACGCCGATGCGGCAGCGATCGCGCGAACCAGGACGGCGAGGTCGTCGGGAGGCGCGACGAGGGGCGGCAGGGCGAGGTATTCGGTCCACCGGTCGAAGACCTCCGGGGAGGCCAGGTCGTCCCAACCGAGTGCCGGCAGGGATGCCGGCGGGCGATCGGTGTGCACGGTCGAGACCGTGGTGACCGTCATCGACTCGTGAGGGTCGAGCACCTCGAAGGACGTCACCTCGTTGCCGAAGTAGTCGCGGTAGTCGTAGGTCCACGGCGTCGGGGACACCCCGAGTCTCGTGTGGACCACGATCTGCCCCGGCCCCGTCTGGGGCGTCATCCGCGCCTGGTTGTAGGACGCGAGCGCGAGGCCGTCGTACTCGAAGCCTGTCGTGTGGACGATGCGCAGCTCCATCAGATCCGACCCCCCATCCAGTGTGTGCCCTCGGATCCGGCGAAGTAACGGCGCGAGATCGCCTCCGTGGCGCGGGCGCAGGTGAGCTGCAGCCGCTCCATCTCCGCGGGTAGGTCGGCGATCACGTCGGCCAGCGGGCGGTACTCGAGCTCGGCGCGGGTGCGGCCGATGAGCCGGTGGGCCTCGTTCTGGAAGCCGGCACGCTGACCGGACTCGAGGTTGTCCAGGCACTGCTCGGCACGGGAGAGGGCGAAGACCACCGAGCGGGGGAAGAGCCGGTCCAGGAGCAGGAACTCCGCCGCACCGCGCTCGGTCTCGAGCCCCTTGTAGGTCCGCAGGAACGCCTCGTGGCCGCCGCACGCGCGCAGCGTGCTCGACCAGGGCGAGCCGACGCCTCCGACGCCACCGGCGAGCGCGGCGGTGGCCACGAGCCGCGACGTCATGTCGGCACGCTCGATCGTGCGCCCGAGGATGAGGAACTGCCAGCCCTCGTCGCGGGTCATCGTGGCGTCCGCGGCACCGTTGATCATCGCGGCGCGGTCGCGGACCCAGCGGAAGCTCGCGCTGTGGCCCATCCGGCTGAACTGGCCGGCAGCGACCTGGCGGTGCGTGGTGTTGAGGGCCTCCCACATGGTGACCGACAGGGTCTCCCGCGCGCGCCGGGCGCTCTCGCGGGCGGCGGCGAGGGCCGCGGCGATGGACGCGGGGGCCGAGGGCTCGTAGGCGAGCAGCCAGAGCACCGACGCCAGGTCGACCGGGTGGTCGTCGGGCAGCTCGACGCCCATCACCGACAGGAGGTTGCGGCAGGTCGTCTCCTCGTCACCGGAGGAGTCCTCGAGCAGCAGCTGGGTCTGCACGTCGAGGATGCGGGCGGTGTCCTCCGCGCGCTCGACGTAGCGGCCGATCCAGAACATCGACTCCGCGATACGGCTCAGCACGGGTCACCGTCCGCGTCCGCCTCGGCAGCGGAGGACTGCTGCTGTTGTTGTTGTTGCTGTTGCTGGTCCTCGAGGTGGCCGCTGATCTCGTCCATGGCCGGACCGATGCTCGGCGGTCGTCCCAGCGGCACCATGGCGGGGGGCTCCTGCCGCGTCACCGGGTTGTGCGAGCTGCCGGCCAGCACCCAGGTGTCCTTGGAGCCGCCACCGCGCGACGAGTTGACGATCAGCTCCCCCTCCGCGAGGGCGACGCGGGTCAGCCCGCCCGGCAGCACCCACACGCGCTGACCGTCGTTGACGGCGAACGGCCGCAGGTCGACGTGGCGGGCGGCCATCGTGCCGTCGACATAGGTCGGGACGGTGGAGAGCTGCACGACCGGCTGCGCGATCCAGGCCCGCGGGTCCTGCCGGACCCGCTCGCGCAGCGCATCGAGCTCGGCCCGGTCCGCCTGCGGACCGATCACGATCCCCTTGCCGCCGGAGCCGTCGACCGGCTTGACGACGAGCTCGTCGAGCCGGTCCATCACCTCCTCGCGGGCGTCGGCGTCGCCGAGGCGCCACGTGTCGACGTTGCGCAGCACCGGCTCCTCGGAGAGGTAGTAGCGGATCAGGTCCGGCACGTAGGTGTAGACGAGCTTGTCGTCGGCGACGCCGTTGCCGACCGCGTTGGCGAGGGTCACCTGGCCGCTGCGTGCGGCGTCGATGAGACCGGGACAGCCGAGCATGGAGTCACCGCGGAAGTGCACCGGGTCGAGGAACTCGTCGTCGACGCGGCGGTAGATCACGTGCACGGGCTCGAGGCCGTGGGTGGTGCGCATCATGACGCGACCGCGGCGGCACTGCAGGTCGCGGCCCTCCACGAGCTCGACGCCCATGGTGCGCGCCAGCAGGGCGTGCTCGAAGTAGGCGCCGTTGTAGACGCCGGGGGTGAGCACCACGACGGTCGGATCGGTGACGCCGGCGGGGGCGGCGGCACGCAGGGCCGCGAGCAGCCGCTGGGGATAGCTCGCGACCGGACGGATCCGGTGGTGGGCGAACGCCTCGGGCAGTGCCGCCGCGATCGAGCGGCGGTTGGTCATGACGTAGGAGACACCGGAGGGCACCCGGACGTTGTCCTCGAGCACGCGGAACCGGCCCTCGACGTCACGGATCAGGTCGATGCCGGAGACGTGGACGCGTACGCCGTTGGGCGGGCGGACCCCGCCCGCCTCGCGGTGGAAGTGCGAGGAGGTGGTCACCACACCGCGGGGGATGACGCCGTCCTGGAACACCTGCCCGGCGTCGTAGACGTCGGCGAGGAACGCCTCGAGCGCCCGGACCCGCTGCTGCACGCCGGCGTCGACCTCCTGCCAGGCCTCCATCTCGATGACCCGCGGCATGATGTCGAGGGGGAAGGCCCGCTCCTCGCCACCGATGTCGAAGGTGACGCCCTGGTCGAGGTAGGCGGTCTGCAACGCCTCGACCCGTGCCCGTACGTCGTCGGGGTCGAGGTCGGCGAAGGAGCGGCTCAACGTGGTGTAGGGCGCGCGGACGTCGCCCGAGCCGTACATCTCGTCATAGGCCTGACCGGTGGCGTAGTCGTCGAACAGGCGGCGCATGCCCGGGACTCTAGGCCCAAAGCGTGTCGCGCGTGTTGCAGCCGCCCGGTGCGTGTTACGTCCAGGTGTCAGGGATGGGTGAGCACCTCGGCGCCGGTCTCGGTGACGAGCAGGGTGTGCTCGAACTGCGCGGAACGGCGTCCGTCCCTGGTCACGACCGTCCAGCCGTCGTCCCACATGTCGTAGTCGGGAGTGCCCAGGTTGAGCATCGGCTCGATGGTGAAGGTCATCCCGACGCGGATCTCGTCGTCGAACCGCGCGTCGTCGTAGTGGGGGATGACCAGGCCGGAGTGGAAGGACGTGCCGATGCCGTGCCCGGTGAAGTCGCGGACCACTCCGTAGCCGTGGCGCCGGGCATAGGCCTCGATCACCCGGCCGATGATGTTGACGCGCCGGCCGGGCTGGACGGCCTTGATGGCGCGGTCGAGGGACTCCTTGGTCCGCTCCACCAGCAGGCGCGACTCCTCGTCGACGTCGCCGGCGAGGAAGGTCGCGTTGGTGTCGCCGTGCACGCCGTCGATGAAGGCGGTGATGTCGATGTTGACGATGTCGCCGTCCTCGACGACCCGGGTGTCGGGGATGCCGTGACAGATCACCTCGTTGACGCTGGAGCACAACGACTTCGGGAAGCCGCGGTAACCCAGGGTGGAGGGGTACGCGCCGTGGTCGCAGAGGAACTCGTGCCCGATCCGGTCGAGCTCGTCGGTCGTCACGCCGGGCACGACGTGTGCGCCGACGAGCTCGCGGGCCTGCGCAGCCAACCGACCGGCGACCCGCATCTTCGCGATGGTCGCGGCATCCTTGACCTCCTCGCCGGTGAAGCGCCGCGGGGCCGGCTCGTCGACGTACTCCGGACGGACGACGTGGGCGGGGACGGTGCGGCGCGGCGAGACGAGGGCAGGGGCGACGGGAGACACGTCGCGAGTGTAGTTTCGTGTGATGAGCGAGAACGAATACTGGTTCTGCCTGAAGCACCACGCGGTCGAGGGCAGCGACGGGTGCAAGAGCGCCGACCGCCTCGGCCCCTACGCCACGTCGGCAGAGGCCTCGCGTGCGCTGGAGAAGGTGCAGGAGCGCAACGAGGCATGGGACAACGACCCGGACTGGAACGACAACGGTCCTGCTGGCGGTTCCGCTGACGGTCCCACCGACAGCTGATCGGGGAGCGGCCGCCGACTGCGGCGACGACGCCGGAAGCCGGCCAGCTCGGCGGTGCGCTCAGAAGGTGTGGTCGGGACCGGGGAAGGTGCCCCCGCGGACGTCGTCGGCGTAGGCCCTCGCGCCCTCCAGCAGCACCGCGTGCACGTCGGCGTACTGCTTGACGAAGCGCGCCATCGCACCGGTGCGCAGGCCGAAGGCGTCCTGCCACACGAGCACCTGGCCGTCGCACCCGGGGCCGGCGCCGATGCCGATCGTGGGGATGGTGAGCTCCGTGCTGATCTGCTGGGCCACGTCACCGGGCACCATCTCCATGACCACGGCGAACGCACCTGCGTCCTGGACGGCGTGCGCGTCGGCGATGATCCGGTCGCTGGTCGCGCCGCGGCCCTGGACGCGGTAACCGCCGAGGGTGTGCTCGCTCTGCGGGGTGAAGCCGATGTGCGCCATCACCGGGATGCCGCCCCGGGTGCACCTCTCGATGACGGGGACCATCTCGGCGCCGCCCTCGAGCTTGACGCAGTGGGCGCCCGCCTCCTTCATGAAGCGGACGGCGGTGAGGTAGCCCTGCTCGGGTGAGGCCTGGTAGCTGCCGAAGGGCAGGTCGCCGACGACCATCGCGCGCTTGACCGACCGGGAGACCGCGCGGGTGAGGGGGAGGAGCTCGTCGACCGTGACCGGGAGCGACGTCTCGTTGCCGTAGACGTTGTTGGACGCCGAGTCACCCACGAGCAGGAGGTCGATCCCGGCCTCGTCGAAGGTGGCCGCGGTGTACATGTCGTAGGCCGTGAGCATGGTGATCTTCTCGCCGCGCTCCTTCATCCCACGCAGGTGGTGGGTCCGGACGCGCTTGACCGGCGCGGTCGCGGCAGCGGGTCCGGAGCCGTAGGGGGCAGTCTCTTCGGGCATGCGTTCAAGGCTAGACCTCACCGGCGGTGCGTCTCACCGGGGCGCCGGTCAGCGAGGCGAGATCCGCAGGACCCGGTCGCCCGTCGCGTTGTCGGTGGTCACCAGCAGGTCGCCGTCCTTCGCCGACGTGACGGAGCGCAGCTCGACCGAAGCGCTTCGGGGGGCGGGTGCCGAGTCCCTAGAGTGAGCGCGTGGACTTCTACTCGGCCTACGCCCAGGGCTTCGCCCGGATCGCTGCCTGCACGGTGCCGGTGCACCTGGCCGACCCGGCAGCCAACGCCGAGGAGGTCTTCGAGCAGGCGCAGGCGTGCCACGACGACGGGGTGGCCGTCGCGGTCTTCCCCGAGCTGTGCCTGACCGGCTACTCGGTCGACGACCTGTTCCTCCAGGACGCGCTGCTCGTCGCGGTCCAGGAGGCGATCGCGGAGCTCGTCGCGGCGAGCACCGACCTGATGACCGTCCTCGTCGTGGGCGCGCCTCTCGCGCAGGGCAACCGGGTCTACAACTGCGCGGTCGTGATCCACCGCGGCGCGATCCTCGGTGTCTCGCCGAAGTCCTACCTGCCGAACTACCGCGAGTTCTACGAGCGTCGCTGGTTCGCTCCGGGCGACGACCGCGAGCTCGAGTGGATCACCGTCGCCGGGCAGGACGTGCGCTTCGGCCCGGACCTGATCTTCCGCTGCCTCGACGTCCCCGGCCTCGACCTCCACGTGGAGGTCTGCGAGGACATGTGGGTGCCCGTGCCGCCGAGCGCGGAGGCCGCGCTGGCCGGCGCGACGGTGCTCCTCAACCTCAGCGGCTCGCCGATCACGGTGGCGCGCGCCGAGGACCGTCGGCTGCTGGTCCGCAGTGCGAGCGCGCGGTGCGCCGCGGCGTACGTCTATGCAGCGGCCGGGCAGGGCGAGTCGACCACCGACCTGAGCTGGGACGGCCAGACGATGATCTACGAGTGCGGTGACCTGCTGGCCGAGGGTGAGCGCTTCCCCGACGGGGCGCGGGTCACGATCGCCGACGTCGACCTCGACCGGCTGCGCCAGGAGCGCCTGCGCCAGGGTTCCTTCGACGACAACCGCCGCACCCACTCCGAGCGGGTGCAGCGCTTCCGCACCGTCGACTGGGAGCTCGAGGCGCCGACCGGGGACATCGGCCTGCGACGCAAGGTCGACCGCTTCCCGTTCGTCCCCGACGACCCGGCGCGGCTCGCGCTCGACTGCTACGAGGCCTACAACATCCAGGTCTCGGGACTCGAGCAACGCCTCTCGGCGATCGGGTCCGCCAAGGCGGTCATCGGCGTCAGCGGCGGTCTCGACTCGACGCACGCGCTGATCGTCGCGTGCAAGGCGATGGACCGGCTCGGGCGCCCGCGCAGCGACGTGCTCGCCTTCACGATGCCCGGCTTCGCCACCGGCGCGACCACCAAGGCCTACGCCACGCGGCTCTCCGAGGCGCTCGGGGTCACCTTCGAGGAGCTCGACATCCGACCGGCCGCCGAGCAGATGCTCGAGGACATGGGCCACCCCTACGCCGAGGGCGAGAAGGTCTACGACGTCACCTTCGAGAACGTCCAGGCCGGCCTGCGTTACGACTACCTCTTCCGCCTCGCCAACCAGCGCGGCGGCATCGTCGTCGGCACCGGCGACCTGTCCGAGCTCGCGCTCGGCTGGTGCACCTACGGCGTCGGCGACCAGATGTCGCACTACACCGTCAACGCCGGCGTACCGAAGACGCTCGTGCAGCACCTGATCCGCTGGGTGATCAGCCACGGCGAGTTCGAGGAGGCGGTGGGCGAGGTGCTCGCCCAGATCCTGGAGCAGGAGATCACCCCCGAGCTGATCCCGACCGAGGAGGGCGAGAAGCCGCAGGCCACCCAGGACACGGTCGGTCCCTACAACCTGCAGGACTTCACCCTCGCCCATGTCGTCCGCCACGGTTACCGGCCCCGCAAGATCGCCTTCCTGGCCTGGCACGCGTGGAAGGACGTCGACGCGGGGGAGTGGCCGCCGGGCTACCCCGACGACGCGCGGGTGGCGTACGACCTTCCCGACGTACGCCGCTGGCTCGAGGTCTTCGTGAGGCGGTTCTTCGCCAACCAGTTCAAGCGCTCCGCCCTGCCCAACGGACCCAAGGTCAGCGCCAGCGGGACGATGAGCCCGCGCGGTGACTGGCGGATGCCGAGCGACGCCAGAGGCACCGTCTGGCTCGCCGAGATCGAGCGGGACGTGCCGACGGCCTGAGCGGGTGCTCGCTCTCGCTTCCCGTCGCGCGGCCTCGGGTCGAGCGGTGGTCCGGCCCACTCCGCGGTGGTCCAGCCCCGGGAGCGGTGGTCCAGCCACACTCCGCGACGTCGGACTGTGGGTGGGCCACCGCCCGCCCGCGTGTCGTCGTACGCCTGGCCGGGCGCGGTGCTGGAGCCACACGTCGCGCTCGGAAAATGTGGGTGGACCACCGCTCAGGCGGGGTCCGAGCGGGGTGGCTGGTCCGACGACGGCAGCACCGTGCCCGACCCCTAGGGTGTGGACATGGGCAAGCAAGAGGACTTCGTACTCCGCGCGCTCGAGGAGCGTGACGTCCGGTTCGTCCGGCTGTGGTTCACCGACGTGCTCGGGTTCCTCAAGAGCGTGAGCGTGGCGCCGGCCGAGCTCGAGAACGCCTTCGAGGAGGGCATCGGCTTCGACGGATCGGCGATCGAGGGCTTCGCCCGGGTCTACGAGTCCGACATGCTCGCGCACCCGGACGCCTCGACGTTCCAGATCCTGCCGTGGCGCGGCGGCGAGGACGGTCCGGGGACGGCCCGGATGTTCTGCGACATCGTGATGCCCGACGGCAGCCCGTCGTACGCCGACCCCCGCCACGTGCTCAAGCGCACCCTGACCAGGGCGGCCGACAAGGGCTTCACCTTCTACACCCACCCCGAGATCGAGTTCTACCTGTTCAAGAACGTCCCCGGTAAGGGCGACGAGCCGGTGCCGGTCGACCGCAGCGGGTTCTTCGACCACACCGCGCAGTCGCGCGGCGCCGACTTCCGCCGCGAGGCGATCACGATGCTCGAGGCGATGGGCATCTCGGTCGAGTTCAGCCACCACGAGGGCGGCCCCGGCCAGCAGGAGATCGACCTGCGCTACGCCGACGCACTCACCACCGCCGACAACATCATGACCTTCCGCACGGTGGTGCGTGAGGTGGCGCTCGGCCAGGACATCTGGGCGTCCTTCATGCCCAAGCCCTTCACCACCCACCCCGGGTCGGGCATGCACACGCACGTGTCGCTCTTCGAGGGCGACCGCAACGCGTTCTTCGAGGCCGGCGCCCAATACCAGCTGTCCCGGACCGGGCGACAGTTCATCGCCGGGATCCTGCGCCACGCCAGCGAGATCAGCGTGGTGACCAACCAGTGGGTCAACTCCTACAAGCGGCTCCTCGGCGGCGGCGAGGCCCCCTCGTCCATCTGCTGGGGCCACAACAACCGCTCCGCGATGATCCGCGTGCCGATGTACAAGCCCAAGAAGGGCCAGTCCACCCGCATCGAGCTCCGCACCATCGACCCGGCGTGCAACCCCTACCTGGCCTACGCCGTGGTGCTGGCGGCCGGGATGAAGGGGATCGAGGAGGGGTACGAGCTGCCGCGCGAGGCCGAGGACGACGTGTGGAGCCTCACCGAGCGCGAACGCAAGGCCCTCGGGATCGCGCCGCTGCCCAAGAGCCTGTCCGAGGCCATCGACGTGGCGGAGAGCTCCGAGCTGCTGGCGGAGACCCTCGGCGAGCACGTCTTCGACTTCTTCCTGCGCAACAAGCGCGCGGAGTGGGAGGAGTACCGCACCCAGGTCTCCGCCTACGAGCGTGACCGGATGCTGCCGGTCCTCTGAGCGTCGTGAGCCCACGCATCGCCGTCGTCGAGCGCGAGGAGTCCTGCCTGCCGTACCTCGTCGGCTCCTGGCTGACGGAGGATCGCGCATGAGCTCAGGGACGTTCGTACGGCTCGGCTTCGTCGACGGGGCCGCCGCGGCTCGCGGCATCGAGCGGCTCGGTGCCGCCGGCGCGCCGCTGATGACCAAGCTCGCCGCGACTGCCGACCCCGATGCGGCGCTGGAGGGGTTGTTGCGGCTCACGGAGTCCCTCGACGAGAGGACCCCCGGCTCGGGCGAGGAGATGCTCCGCGAGGTCGCCGACGACGAGGGCACCGCGATGCGGCTGTGCAGCGTCCTGGGTGCGAGCTCGGCGCTGACCCACCACCTGGTCCGTCACCCGGACCACTGGCGCGAGCTGACCGACCCGACGCTGGGCAGCACCCGCCCGGCGGCGTACGCCGTCCGCGAGGCGATGCTCACCGCGGTGGGCGCCGATCCGCGTCACGGGGTACCGGTCGCCACGCTGCCCGACGCTGCGGCCCTCGATGCGCTGCGAGTCGAGTATCGGCGGATCCTGCTGCGTCTGGCGTCGCGCGACCTGGCACACCACGTCGGCCTCGACGACGCCGCGGCGGAGATCTCCGACCTGGCCGGAGCGACGCTCGAGGCGGGGCTGGCCGTGGCCCGAGCCCGGGTGGGCGGGACCGCTGCCGCGGCGAGGCTGTCGGTGATCGCGATGGGCAAGTGCGGGGGCCACGAGCTCAACTACGTCTCCGACGTCGACGTGGTCTTCGTCTACGAGCCGGCCGTGCTCGACTCGGGGGAGCGCGCCGAGGACTCGGTCGCCCTGCGCGCGGCGACCCAGCTCGCCTCGCACCTGATCCGGATCTGCTCGGAGAACACCCGCGAGGGCACGATCTGGCCCGTCGACGCCAACCTGCGCCCCGAGGGGCGTCAGGGTCCGCTGGTGCGCACGCTCGCCAGCCATCGTGGCTACTACGAGAAGTGGGCCAAGACCTGGGAGTTCCAGGCGCTGCTGAAGGCCCGCCCGGTCGCCGGTGACCTCCCGCTCGGGCGCGCCTACGTCGAGATGGTCGAGCCGATGGTGTGGAGCGTCGCGGAGCGCACCGGCTTCGTCTCCGACGTCCAGGCGATGCGACGCCGCGTCGTCGAGCACATCCCGGCCCACGAGGTCGATCGCCAGCTCAAGCTCGGCTCGGGTGGTCTGCGCGACGTCGAGTTCGCCGTCCAGCTGCTGCAGCTGGTCCACGGCAGGTCCGATCCGACGTTGCGGGAGGGCGCCACACTGAGCGCGATCGCCCGCCTCACCGAGGGTGGCTACGTCGGGCGCGAGGACGGCGAGAAGCTCCACGAGGCCTATGCGTTCCTCCGCACCCTCGAGCACCGCATCCAGCTCCACCAGATGCGCCGCACCCACATCATCCCCGGCGACGAGGAGTCGCTGCGCCGACTGGGCCGCTCGATCGGCCTCTTCTCCGAGCCGGCCGTGCAGCTCGACAAGCTGTGGCGCTACCACCGCCGCGAGGTGCGCCGGCTGCACGAGAAGCTGTTCTACCGTCCGCTCCTCGGTGCCGTCGCCAAGCTGCCCGGCACGGAGGCGAGGCTGTCGCTGGAGGCCGCGGAGGTGCGGCTCGCCGCCCTCGGCTATGCCGATCCCAGGGCGGCGCTGCGTCATCTGGAGGCGCTGACCAGCGGCGTCTCGCGCACCTCCGACATCCAGCGCACCCTGCTCCCGGTGCTGATGGAGTGGTTCGCGGACTCGCCCGACCCCGACGCCGGGCTGTTCGGGTTCCGGCGGATCAGCGAGAGCCTGGGACGTACGCCCTGGTATCTGGGGATGCTGCGCGACGAGGGTGAGGTCGCCCAGCGGCTGGCCCATGTCCTGGGCACCTCCCGCTATGCCACCGACCTGCTGGAGCGCGAGCCGCAAGGCGTGAAGATGCTGGGCGAGTCGCTCGTCCCGCTGAGCGCCGAGGCGGCGCTCGTCGAGATGAGGGCGCTCGTCGACAGGGCCGAGACACCCGAGTCGGCAGCGGTCGCCGTGCGTGCCGTACGCCGCCGCGAGCTGCTGCGGATCGCGTGCGGCGAGCTGGTGGCGGGCACCGACGTGGCGGTGGTCGGGCAGGGGCTCAGCAGGCTCACCGATGCCACGCTCCAGGCCACGCTCGACATCGCGGAGGTGTCCGTCCGGCGCCAGCGCAACCTCGACGTCGCGCCGTGCCGGATCGCGGTGGTCGCGATGGGCCGCTACGGCGGTTTCGAGCTGTCCTACGGCAGCGACGCGGACGTGATGTTCGTGCAGGAGCCCGTCGAGGGGGCCGAGGCCCAGGCGGCCGCGTCCTTCGCCCAGGCGGTGGTCTCCGAGGTCCGGAGGCTGCTGTCGCTGCCGGCCAGCGACCCGCCGCTCGAGGTCGATCCCGACCTGCGTCCCGAGGGCAGGAACGGCCCGATGGTGCGCACCGTCGAGTCCTACGCCGCCTACTACGCCAAGTGGTCGCACGTGTGGGAGTTCCAGGCGCTGCTGCGCGCCGACCCGGTGGTGGGCGACGAGGGGCTGCGCCAGCGCTTCACCGAGCTGATCGACCCGCTGCGCTTCCCGGTGGAGGGGATCTCCGAGCGCGACGTCGTCGAGGTCCGCCGGATCAAGGCGCGCGTGGACGTCGAGCGGCTGCCGCGCGGGGCGGACCGCCAGACCCACCTCAAGCTGGGGCGCGGGGGACTGGCGGACGTCGAGTGGACCGTCCAGCTGCTCCAGATGCGTCACGCCGGGACCCATCCGGGGTTGCGGACTCCGCAGACCCTGCCGGCCCTGGAGGCGGCGGCCGCGGCCGACCTGATCGAGGAGTCCGACGCGACGACGCTTGCCGAGGCGTGGCGGTTGGTGAGCCGGGTGCGCAACGCGGTGACGCTGGTGCGGGGCAAGCCGGCCGACCAGCTCCCGCGCGACGCTCGCGAACGGGCAGCGGTCGCGCGCGTGCTGGGCTATCCGGCGGGATCGTCGGACGAGATGCTCAACGACTACCTCCGCACCACCAGGCGAGCGCACGCCGTGGTGGAGCGCGTGTTCTGGGAGTGAAGTAAAAGTCTTCATTTGTCCCAAAAGAAGATACGATCTTCATATGGGCGATGTGAAGAAGATTGCTTCAGTGACTGTGATCGGTGACCTGGTGGGGTCCCGCCTGACCGCTGACCGGGTGGCTGCGCATGCACGGTTCGAGCGGGTCATCGCCGAGATCAACGCCGCCCACGCACCCCCGGTGCCGCTGCGCATCACCGTCGGGGACGAGTTCCAGGGGATCTTCGCCAGCCTCGGCGCAGCGATCACTGCCACCTTGCGGCTGCGACTCTCGCTGCTGCCCGATCTCGACGTCCGTCAGGGCATCGGGTGGGGTCAGGTGCTCGTGCTGGCCGATGATCCGCGGGTGGAGGACGGTCCCGGGTGGTGGGCCGCGCGGGCGGCGATCGAGACCGTCGAGGGCTATGAGCGGAAGGCGCCGCTGCGTGCGGTCCGGACGGCGTACGTCGCGGCCGACGGCGAACCCGGCCCGGACCCGGCGCTGGTGAACGCCGCCCTGATGTCGAGGGACCTGGTCGTGACCGGCCTGTCAGGGAGGTCCCTGTCGGTGCTGGATGGTCTGATGAGGGGCAGACGTCAGCACGACATCGCTGATGATCTGGCCATCAGTCCCTCCGCGGTCTCCCAACGGATCCGCGCGGAGGGGATCGGCATACTGCTGGCAGCCGACGAGTTGATGCACGACCTGTGACGGGAGGGGGTCCATGAGCTGGCTCGGGATCCTGCTGATCGGGTTCGCGGTCACCGACCTGACCCACGCGGTCCGCCGGACCCGGTTCCTGCCCGAGTGCGTCGGCGCGCTCGTGGCACTCAGCGTCGGCCTGCTCGCGGGGCTGACGTCCGGCCGCGACGTCGGCGCGCTCTTCGTGGTCGCAGCCGTGGTGCTCGTGTGGGGGCTCACGGTCACCTGGGGTTTCGGCCACCCGGGGCCGGCCTGGTTGCCGCTGGGTGTCTTCGTGGTGGCACTGTCGGCTGCGGTGGCGTGCTCGGGACTGGCGCCCGAGGCCTCCGGTCCGCTGGCGCGGTGGTTGGACTCGGTGACGCTGCCGCTCCTGCAGGACGTCAGTGCTGACCGGTTCCTGGTGATGACCGGCGCCTTCGGCATCCAGCTCTCCACCGGCAACGTGCTGGTGAGGCTGGTCCTCAAGACGACCCGCACCATCAACCCGCTCGCCGACGGCGCGATGCCACCGACCCGCCTCAAGGGAGGTCGCCTGCTCGGCCCGCTCGAGCGGGTCTTCATCCTGGCTCTGGCCCTCGGCGGTCAGGTGACCGCGGCCAGTGTGGTCGTGGCCGCCAAGGGACTGCTGCGTTTCCCCGAGCTGTCGTCGCGTCGGGACCAGGAGCGCATCCACCAGATGACCGAATACTTCCTGCTCGGGTCCTTCATGTCGTGGCTGGTGGCCCTGGGGTCCTACGTGCTGCTGGTGTGAGCCGAAGGGGTCCGGCAGGGCCACTAGGGTCGCAGGATGGCTGACTTCACCTGGCTCCCTGCCAACCGGGCCACGACCGACGACGTCGAGGCGGTCTTCGCAGGAGGGGGTGCCCACAAGTGCCGCTGCCAGGCGCTGAAGGTCCCGGGCTGGATCTGGCGCGACACCACCCAGGAGCAGCGGGACGTCGCCCTGCTGCAGCAGACCGCCTGCGGCACCGGCGGGCCGACGTCCGGACTGATCGGCTATGTCGACGGCGAGGCGGCCGGCTGGGTGGCGGTCGAGCCCCGGGAGGACTACCCGCGGTTGTGGAGCCGGAAGCAGCCGTGGATGAGGATGGACCCGGAGCTGGAGGGCGTGTGGTCGGTCACCTGCTTCGTGGTGCGCTCGGGCTGGCGCCGCGCGGGACTGACCTACGAGCTCGCCGCGGCCACCGTCGCCTACGGCGAGCAGGTCGGCGCCCGCGTCCTCGAGGGTTATCCGATCGAGCCGCCCCCGGGCAAGACCGTGATCTGGGACGAGGCGTCGGTGGGCCTGCTGCAGGTCTTCCTCGAGGCGGGCTACGAGGTCACGGCGTCGCCCACCCTGCGGCGTCGCGTGGTGCGGCGCCGGCTGTCCGACGGCGGGACATGAGTCCCGCGTCACCTGCTGGCGTGCTCGACAGGTGCACGTCGTCGATCTAGAGCCGTAGCACCCGGCCGGCCACCACGAGGTG
Organism: uncultured Actinomycetota bacterium; assembly: GCA_963806925.1. Lineage (GTDB taxonomy): Bacteria > Actinomycetota > Actinomycetes > Propionibacteriales > Nocardioidaceae > Nocardioides. The sequence goes on from CAWEAI010000025.1 coordinate 39,279, forward strand.
CACCTCGTCGCAGGCAGCGGCGACGCGCTGGTTGACCGTGCCGAGCAGGTCGCGGAAGAGGCGTCCCGAGCGGTGCTCGGGCACGACGCCGAGGCCGACCTCGTTGGTCACGACCACGACATGGTGCTCGCACCCGTGCACGGCCCCGACCACCTCGTCCGCGTGAGCCACGACAAGGCCGTGGACGACATCGGCGGCCTGCTCCCACGCGTTTTCGGCGTCGATCAGCGCGGTCAGCCACGTGCCGAGGCAGTCGATGAGCACGGGCTGCTCCGCGCGGCGTACGGCGTCGGCGAGGTCCTGCGTCTCGAGGGTCGTCCACGAGGCCGGACGTCGCGACCGGTGGGCGGCGACGCGCGCGGTCCAGTCGGGGTCGAGCTGCGCGTCCGGCGTCGGTCCCGCTGCGACGTAGGTGGCCGGCTCGTCACCGAGCAGGGCCTCGGCGTGGGTCGACTTGCCGGACCGCACGCCGCCGGTGACCAGGATCCGCATGGCGAGGATCCTTCCAGAGCCGCGAGTGATGAGTTCTCCCGCCTGCACCAGTCATACCTACGACAGGACACGACGAGACTGGAGGATGGGTGCGATGACTGTGGTGACGCGGTGGGAGGAGAGGGACATGAGCGTGCTCGAGGAGATGGACGAGGCGGCGTTCTCGGAGGTGGCCGAGCGCCACCGCCGGGAGCTGCACGTGCACTGCTACCGGATGCTGGCCTCGTTCGAGGACGCCGAGGACACGGTGCAGGAGACGTTCCTCCGCGCCTGGCGGCGGCGGGAGACCTGTGCGGGCCGGTCGACGTTTCGAGCGTGGCTCTACAGGATCGCCACCAACGCCTGCCTCGACCTCCTCGAGAAGCGCCGTCCCCAGCCGGCCACCGGCGGTGAGGTGCGGTGGCTCCAGCCCTACCCGGATCGGTTGCTCGACGAGCTCCCGGCGGCGGGCGCGGACGAGCCGGAGGTCGTGGCCGTGGCGCGGGAGACGATCGAGCTGGCCTACCTGGTCGCGGTGCAGCACCTGGCGCCTCGACCGCGTGCGGCCCTGATCCTGCGTGACGTGCTCGGGTGGCCCGCGAAGGACGTGGCCGACCTGCTCGGTGACTCGGTCAACTCGGTCAACAGCGCGCTGCAGCGAGCTCGCGCGGGGATGAGGGAGCACCTTCCTGCGCAGCGGCAGGAGTGGACGGGGGACGAGCACGACGCCGACAACCTCGCACTCGTACGCCGCTTCGCCGATGCCAGCGTGGCGACGGACATCGACACGATCGCGACCATGCTCCGTGACGACGTGCGTTACTCGATGCCGCCCTGGGAGGGGTTGCTCGTCGGCCGGGACCGGGTGGTCGCGGACTGGACCGCAAACGGGTTCACGAAGATGACGGGCTTGCGCTCGGTCGCCACGTCGGTCAACCGGCAGCCGGCACTCGGCTTCTACCTCTGGCGGGAGGACGAGGCGGCATGGATGCCGTTGACGGTCGACGTGCTGCGCGTCTCCGACGGGATGGTCACCGAGGTCACCATCTTCGGCGCCGACCAGTTCGCGCGCCTCGGGCTGCCGGACCGACTGTCGTCGGGAGGTGCGGCGTGAGCGCGCGGCCGATGCGCCGACTGCTCACCACCAGGTTCGCTGTAGCGACTGAGGTGAATCTAGGTTTCTTCCTGATCGAACATGTGTGTGCTTATACGTCGTGAGGGCGTAACGTCTACCTCACGTTCCTCGCAGCTGCGGGCCACCAGGGTCACCTCCCCGGTGCGCCATTCCCGAGCTCGGGGGGCGAGTTGCGAGGGTCAGTAATTGTCCGGGGCGATCCCGGGCCTCCAGGAGCGACGACCGTTGAGTGTCACGCGTTCGCGCGTGGGGTACCCGTCGTCGGAAGGGAGGCCAGTCGTGAGTCATCCGATCATCACTGCGGTCTGCGACATCCGCGCCCTGTTGAAGGGTGTGGCGGGCGCCAACCCGACGTTCATGACGACGAGCGAGAAGGCGACCGCGCTGGGTGAGCTCGTACGAGCCGAGGCCCAGGTGGCGGAGCTGCGGTTGCGGGTCCTGGCCGACGCCTCCGACCTCGCGGAGTCGACGGCTGCGAAGGACGCAGCAGGCTGGGTCGCGCACGAGACCCGCACCCGCATCGCTGACGCGCGCGCCGACCTCACCCTCGCCACCGCGCTGGACCGCTCCCGTCCGGTCCTGGCTGCGGGGATGCGCGACGGCGACGTGACGCTCGCGCAGGCCCACGTCATCCGCCGTGCACTCGACGCCCTGCCCGCACGGGTCCCGTCCGACACGATCACGCTGGCTGAGTCACAGCTGGTCGCCTACGCCCGGGAGTTCGGACCCGCAGAGCTCGGGCGACTCGGGCGACGGATCCTCGACACCGTCGCCCCCGAGATCGCCGAGCAGGCCGAGGCCGACCGCCTCGCCGACCTCGAAGCCCACGCCGCGGAGAAGACCCGCCTCACGATGCGCCGCCAAGGCGACGGCACCACCCGCATCTCCGCACTCGTCCCGGACGCGACCGCGACCAGGTTCGCGACCTACCTCGAAGCCTTCGCCAACCCCCGCACCCCACACCACGCCACCACCAGCAGCAGCACCGGCACGTGCACCGGCACCAGCACCGAGCACCGGCACGATCTGCAGACACCTGCGAACGCGGCCGATCCGCTCACCCGGCTGCCGTACCCCAAACGCCTCGGCCAGGCGCTGGGTGAGTTCCTCGAGGCCATCGACCCGAGTCGTCTCCCGATCCACGGCGGGGACGCCACCACCGTCATCGTGACTATCCCGCTGGCTTCCCTGCGCGCCGAGCTGGGAGCAGCGGACCTCATCGGCGCCGGACTCGTCCCCGGCGACGACCTCACCGGCGACCGCATCACCGCAGCCCACGCCCGACGGCTCGCGTGCACCGCGAAGATCCTCCCCGCCGTCCTCGACGCACCATCACTGCCCCTCGACCTCGGACGAGCGAAACGACTGTTCACCCCCGCACAACGCAAAGCGCTCCTGATCCGCGACCACGACCTGCCGAGCCGAAGGATGCGACACCCCCGGCACCTGGTGCGACGCCCACCACCTCAACCCCTGGCACACCGGCGGGACCACCGACCTCGACAACGCGGTCCTGCTCTGCCCCCACCACCACCACCGCATCCACGACACCGCCTACCGCACCGACCGACTCCCCCACGGCGACCTCAGGTTCCACCGGAGGACGTAGGTCGAAGTCTTTTGGTAGACGTACTCGCGGACGCGATGAATGGTCGCGCCGATATTCCGATGCTGGTCCTCAAGCGCCCCATCGCTCACGGATCAGGCCGTCGACGCAGCCAGCACCAGCACCGCGAACGACACCTCCACTGCAGCGCCCAGCACGTCACCGGTGATCCCTCCGAGACGGCGTGTGCAGCGCAGCACCAGCGCGAGCACCACGGCGATCATCGCGACCAGGCCGATCGTCGTCGGCCACACGGATCCCAACGCGTGCCCGGCGAGGGCGACCGCGATCGTGGCCACGACCAGCGAGACTGCAGCACCGACCGCAGGCACGGCTCCGATGACGCTCACCCCGAGACCATCGGCTCGAGCCGCCGGCACTCCGCGCACGCACGCGATCGCCAGGCACGCGCGGGAGGCGCAGACGAGGAGGGCGACCGCCCACCAGGCGTGCTCGAGCCGTAGAACGGCGGCGAGGCCGGCGGCCTGCAGGCCGGTGACGAGGACGACCGCGACCACCCCCGCCGGACCCACCGGCCCGGTGCGCATCACCTCGAGCGAGCGCGCGGGGGAGTAGGACGCGGTGAGCCCGTCGGCTGTGTCTGCCAGGCCGTCCCAGTGCAGCGCGCGGGTCCCGAGCGCCAGCACCAGCACCACGACGTACGCCGTGGCGAGCGGCGGCAGGTCGATCCGGTCGCCGACGAGCACGACCAGCGCCGCAACCAGTGCGAGTGGAAGGACGGCGACCGGGGCAAGCACCATCGCCAGGCCTGCGACCGACCGGTCGACGCGCGCGGGGGGTGGGACCCGGACCGCGGTGAGGGTGCCGGTGGCGAGCAGCCAGGCGTCGCGCAGGATCACGACCGACTCACGAAGGCATGATCTCGGACAGCAGCGCCACATCGCGGAGCACAGCGATGCCCGAGCGCAGCACCCCGACGGCCGCGACCGCGCCGGAGCCCTCGCCGAGCCGCAGGCCGAGGTCGAGGAGGGGTTCGAGTCCGAGGGCCTTCAGCGCGTGGGTCTGGGCGGGCTCGGTGGAGCGGTGGCCGGCGACCCACCAGCCGCTCGCGCCGGGTGCGAGCGACTCGGCCACCACGGCGCAGGCCAGCGACACCAGGCCGTCGAGGAGCACGGGGACGCCGAGGGTCGAGGCCTCGACGAGGAATCCGGTGGCGGCGGCGAGATCGGCACTGCCGAGTGCGGTCAGGACGTCGACCGGGTCTGCAGTGCGTCCCTGGGCCCGGGTCAGCGCCTGCGCGATCACGTCGCGCTTGCGGGTCCAGCCGTCGTCATCGATGCCCGTGCCACGCCCGGTCACCTCGTCCGCCGGGAGTCCGAGCGTGGCCGCGACCAGCGCCGCTGCGGGAGTCGTGTTGCCGATGCCCAGGTCGCCGGGGATCAGGAGCTGGGCGCCGTCCTCGACGAGCTCGCGCGCCACGGCGGCGCCGAGGGCGAGGGATCGCTCCGTCTCATCGCGGGTGAGGGCGTCGACGAGATGGATGGCCCCCGAGCCGCGTCGGACCTTGCGGGCGGTGACCTCGGCCGGCAGGTCCGCGAGGTCGGCGTCGACGGCGACGTCGAGGACCCTCACCTCGACCCGGTGCTCCTTCGCGAGCGCCGAGACCCCCGCTCGGCCCCCGACGATCGTGCGGACCATCGCCTCGGTCACCGCGGCCGGATAGGCCGAGACCCCGTGCGCGGCGACGCCGTGGTCGCCGGCGAACACCACCAGTCGAACGTCCCTCAGCGGGCGCGGCGGTACCTCGCCCTGGGTCGCGGCGAGCCACACACCGACCTCGCCGATCCGGCCGAGCGCTCCGGCGGGGGTGGCGAGGCCGGCGAGGCGCGCCCGCGCGCGGCCGGCGACCTCGGTCGAGGGCGGTGTGATCCGGGGGGTGTGGTCCATGAGGTGCGCCAGCCTGCCAGTCTGGGCCCGTGCCCGGCCACTCCGTCCTCCAGCTGCCGGTGCCGGCGCTGGAGGAGTGGGTACGGTCCCGCACGGCGCACTACGACGCGGGTTTCGTGTCGTCGGACCCGCGCTTCGCGCATGCACACATCACCGCGCTCGGTCCCTTCGACCCCGACCCGACGCCGGCGAGGCTCGCGGCGATCCAGCAGCTGGCGCTCGCGACGCCGCCGATCGCGGTCAGGTTGGCGGAGCTGGCGCAGTTCCCGACGGGGATCATCCACCTCGTGCCCGAGCCGGCCGATCGGCTGCGCGAGCTCACGGCCCGCCTGGTGGCTGCCTTCCCCGACCGGCCGCCCTACGGAGGCGAGTACGGCGACGACGTGCAGCCGCACCTGAGTGTCGACGCCGCGTCCGACGACGTCGACCTCATCTCGACCGCGGCGCTCCTGCGCGACGTCGTCCCGGTCGACTGCGTGATCGAGCATCTGCAGCTCGCGTGGTGGGAGTCGGACCACTGTCACGTCATCCAGGAGTGGCGGCTCGGCGGTTGATCGGTCACTCTCGGCACATGCGTCGACTCGCCCTGCTCGTGGCACTGGCGGTGGTGCTGTTCACCTTCTCCCAGATCCTCGGGGTCGACCTGCCCCCTCAGGTGACCGAGCTGCCCGGCACGGACGAGCCGAGGGCGTCGGAGCCAGCCGGCGCGGTCGTCGTACGCGTCACGGACGGCGACACGTTGACGGTGCGGACGCCCACCGGGCGCGAGGAGTCGGTCCGGGTCCTCGGCATCGACACCCCGGAGGTCTATCCGGACGTCGAGTGCGGTGGACGCGAGGCCACCGCCGCGATGAACACGCTCGCTCCGGTGGGATCGACCGTGGTCCTCGTGTCGGACCCGACGCAGGGCGACCGTGACCGCTACGACCGACTGCTCCGCTATGTCGAGCAGGCAGGTGACGACGTCGGGCTCGCACAGGTCACCTCGGGACGCGCGCGGGTCTTCGTCTTCCGCGACGACGAGTTCCAGCGGGCGCGGGCCTACCAGCGTGCCGAGCGGGGCGCTCGCGAAGCCGGACGGGCCTCCTGGGGCACCTGCTGGCGCTGAGCGCGGTTGGCCGCGGCCCGCGGGGGCATGGCAGGATCGCGCCATGGCTTCCTGGGCGCACCTCGAGATCACCGTCAACGACCAGGGCGACGTGGAGGTCGGCGGCTACAACGCCGATCCCGAGGCGCTCGTCGAGGGCACCGAGTCGTGGGAGGACCTCCTCTCGACGCTCGGCGTCAACGGCTGGGAGCTCGTCCAGGTGATCCCCGGTCCCGACACGACGTACTGGTTCAAGCGCCAGGCCTGATCGCGCGAGCGGGTTCCACGGTCGGTCGGCGCCGTGCGGGCCTCGGTGGCTCCCGCGGGTTCTGACCCGGTGGGCACGTGCCCTAACCTCCCTACGTGAGTGCACAGGCCCCTTCCGCAGTCATCCTCATCCGTGCGACCAGCTTCGTCCCCAACCCGGCGACGGCGGCCGACAACGCCTTCCAGGCCGACCCCCCACCCGGTCAGAGCGACGAGGCGACGGCACTGAACGCGATGCAGGAGATGGACGCGCTCGCGGCCGCCCTGCGGGAGGCAGGCGTACGCGTCCACGTCTTCGACGACGACGACCACACCCGCCCCGACAGCGTCTTCCCCAACAACTGGCTCTCCACCCACGCCGGCGGCGCCGTCGCGGTCTACCCGATGTATGCCTCCAACCGGCGCCACGAGCGGCGCAGCGACGTGCTGGAGATGCTCAAGTCCGAGTATCGCGTCCAGGCGATCGTCGACTACTCCGGGCTGGAGCCGGACGGCATCTTCCTCGAGGGGACGGGTGCGATGGTGCTCGACCACATCTCGCGCGTGGCCTACACCGCTCGCAGCCACCGCGCCGACGCCGCGGTCCTGGAGCGCTTCTGCACCGACTTCACCTATGAGCCGATGGCCTTCGACGCGGTCGACGCCGACGGCGTGCCGGTCTACCACACCAACGTCATCGCCTGTGTGGGCACGCACGTCGCCATGATCGCGCTCGAGATGATCCCCGACGAGGGTCGTCGCGCGCAGGTGCGGGAGCGGCTCGCGGTCACCGGGCGCACGATCGTCGAGCTCACCGAGGAGCAGATCCGCGAGTTCGCCGGCAATGCGGTCGAGCTGTGCGGACGTACGGCCGACGGCAGGCGTCGCTACCTGATGACCATGTCCGCGAGGGCCAAGCGTTCGCTGCGTCCCGAGCAGATCGCCGCGATCGAGGAGTCGTGCGAGATCCTCGCCGTCGACATCCCCACGATCGAGCTCGCGGGTGGGTCCGTGCGGTGCATGATCGCCGGCGTCCACCTCGATCACCGGCCGGTGGAGCTGCCGGAGCCCGGCGAGAACGCCGTCGCGATCAACGAGGACAACCCGGTCACGCCCGACGGACGGTACGTGGCGAAGGACTACGCCTGAGGCCTCGAGCGGCGATCAGGTCCGCGTCACCTGCACCACGGTGGGTCGCGGGCCCGCGAACTGGCCGGCAGCGGGCACACTGCCCACCGCGACGTAGTCCGGGAAGCGGGACTGCGGGGCCGCCCAGGTGCCGTTCTCGCCCGGGTGCTGCACGGCGACGAAGACAGATCCGTCGCGGTCGCGGATGACCGGCCCGCAGGTCTCCGCGCCGGACGGCACGGCGAGGAACTGCTGCACGTGGCCGCGCTCGGGACCGTCGACCGGCACCTTGAAGAGGCCGTCGTTGAGCGCGATGGCACTCGGCTGACCGTCGGTCGAGACCCACAGGTTGCCCTCGCTGTCGAAGGCGACATTGTCCGGGCACGAGATGGGGGAGACCGGACCGGTCCACCCGCCGAAGTAGGTGCCGGCCGACGCGGTGTCGCCGCAGATGAGGAACAGGTTCCAGGCGAAGGTGGAGGCGGTGTGGTCGCCACGGGTCGGCACGAGCTCGACGACGTGACCGTCCTTGTTGGCGTTGCGCGGGTTGGGCTCGGTCGGCCCCTCCTTGTCGACCTTGCCGCGGTCGGTGTTGTTGGTGCAGGCGACGTAGATGCGGCCGCTGCGCAGGCTCGGCTCGACGTCCTCGGGGCGGTCCATCTTGGTCGGCGTCACGGTGTCGGCCGCGAGCCGGGTGAAGACGAGGACCTCCTCGATGCTGAATCCCGGCACCATCGACCGGCCGCCGCGGGTGAGCGGGATCCACTCGCCGCCGCCGTCGCTGACTCCGTCCTCGAGGCCGTCGCCGGTGAACCTCGCGACCGAGAGGTCTCCCGCGCTGAGGAGCTGGAGGTTGCGGCGGCGGGCCCTCGGGCTGTTGCCGGGGCAGAAGGTGTCGCGGGAGACGAAGCGGTAGACGTAGTCGAAGCGCTCGTCGTCGCCCATGTAGGCCACCACGCGGCCGTCGCGGTTGATGATGACGTTGGCTCCCTCGTGCTTGAACCGACCCATCGCCGTGTGCTTGACGGGTGTCGATGAGGGGTCGGTCGGGTCGACCTCGACGATCCAGCCGAAGCGGTTCGGCTCGTTGACGAAGGCGGGATCGGTGGCGTCCCATCGCGGGTCGATCGAGCGCCAGTTGCGTACGTCCTGGGTGGGCGCGAGGCCGTAGCGCGCCTCGCGCGGGTCCGTACCGGCGGCGAGGAAGTACTGGTTGAAGTTCTCCTCACCCGACAGCACCGTGCCCCACGGCGTCGTCCCACCGGCGCAGTTGTTCATGGTGCCGCGCACCGTGCGACCAGTGGGGTCCGCCGACGTCTTCAGCAGGTCAGCGCCAGCAGCGGGGCCGTCGAGGGTGAAGAGGGTGTCGAGGGTGATCCGGCGGTTGAGGCGTGCAGCGGGGACGTAGGTCCAGGCCTCGCCGCGCCTGCGGCGCCTCAGCTCGACCACGGACATGCCGTGCGCGGCCCAGGCGGTGCGGATGACGGTCTCCGGCGGGGTGCCGGGCGCGAACATGATGGCCTCGTTGGTGTACTCGTGGTTGCACACCAGGAGCGCGCTGGTGCCCGAGCGGTTGGTCTCGATGATGTCGAGGTAGTCGTTGTTGTAGCCGAACTGTCCGGCCTGCGCGGTCGGGCTCGGGTTGGTGGGGTCGAAGGCGGGCGCGCCGGGGAGGATCGGGTCGCCCCAACGCAGGATCGCGTCCCAGCGGTAGCCGACGGGAACACTCACGTCGTCCACGCTCACGGCTGCCGGCGCGATGGCGGTGAAGGGGAGTCCGCCTCGGCCTCCGTGGCCGTGGTCGTGCCCGCCCTTCGCGCCGGCCCCGGGTGTCGCGGCCGCCGGTGCCATCGGCACGGCGGTGAGGGCAGCCGCAGCGACACCGGACCCCACGACGGCGCGGCGCGAGAGTGCCTTCGCGGCGATGTCGCGGAAGTAGGAGGTCTCGGTGGTGTTGGGCGCAGGGACGGAGCAGGCGTCGCCACAGCGGAGGTGACACGTGACCGCGCTCCGGTTGCCGTGGGTCTGGCCGGCCATCGGGAGCAGGGTGCGGGTGGGTGGAGGAGTCATCGGGGGACTTTCCGAGCGAAGGGTCGGGCGGACGAGGCGACTCTCCACACCCGGTGCGCCGCCCGCTGGGCCGGCGGGTGGACGCGAGGTGAACGTCGTACGACCCCTCCGCGAAGCGGCTGATCGGCGGTGGAGTGCGCTGAGAAGTCGGGGCAGACGCACCGCCCCTGACATGCTGGCGCCGTGATCCCCAGCCCCCGCCGCACGGCGATGCTCCTGATCGGGTGCGTCGTCCTCGGCACCGGGGTGGCGATGCTGCTGACGGCGGACCTGGGCTCGGACGGCTTCTCCACCTTCGTCAACGGGATCGCGCTGAGGAGTGGTCTGGCGTTCTGGATCGCCAACCTCGTCGTCGGCGTGGCTCTGGTGTCGCTGGCCATGCTCCGGAAGGTCCATCCGGGGGTGGGCACGGTCGTGCAGGTCGTCCTGGTCGGTGTCGTGGTCGACGTGGCCCTCGGCCTGGTCGCGACTCCCGACGACCTCGCGTGGCGCATCGTCCTGCTCGTCGCCGCGTTCCCGGTGCTGGCGATCGGTATCGCGCTCTATCTCGGCAGCCACACCGGCGCCGGACCGGCCGAGGCCGCGGCGCTGGCGTGGGACCCGCCCGTGGCCTTCAGGTGGACCTACAGCGTCGTGCAGGGTGGCGGGGCGATCGGTGGCTGGCTGCTGGGCGCGACGGTGGGTGCCGGCACCATCGCGGTGATCTTCCTCCTCGGTCCTGCGGTGGACCTGACGGCCCGGATGATGCGGGTCGATCTGCGGCAGGCGACAGATCTCGCGCACGACGTGGACTGACGTCTGCGACCAGCGGCTCCCACGAGCCTCAGCCGGCCGCCGGACGGTCCGTGAGCACCCGCACCGCGAGGTCGGTGGTGAAGTCGTTGTCGAGGAACCCGACCACCTTGCGGACCCGGTCGAGGTCCAGGGGCAGCAGCCCGCGCGATCCCGGCACGTCGGGGGTCAGGCCGAGGTCGAGGTCGTCCTCGCCCGACATCATCCTCACGTTGAAGTCGTAGCGCTCCCGCGCTCCCTCGGCGCGCAGACGTCGTACGACGGTCGCACCGAGGCGGCGGCCGCCGGTCTCCGCAGCCCAGTCGTCGAGGGCCGCGGCGAGCGCGCGCCCCTCGTTGTGGTCGACGTCGGACCAGGCCGCGTCCATCGAGCCGGCCACGTCCAGCAGGATCGCAGCGGTCTTCTCGCCGATCCCCTGGACCCCGGGGAGGTTGTCGCTGGAGTCGCCGCGCAGGGCGGCGAAGGCGAGGTAGTTGGCTGCGCGGACGCCGTACATGGTGAACAGCCGCGCCGGGTCGAGCATCGGTGAGCCGTGGATGCCGCCGTCGATGAGGCGCAGGACCCGCGTGTGGGGACTGATGTGGGCGAAGGCGTCGCGGTCGGAGGTGATGATGACGCAGTCCCAGCCGTGGGCGGTGGCCCACGTCGCGCCGGAGGCGTTGACGTCGTCGGCCTCCAGGCCCGGCGGGGTCAGCGTGGCGAGTCCGAGCGCGTCGAGCAGGGCACCGGCGCGGTCGAGCTGGTCGACGAGCTCCGCGTCCTTCACGGCCCGTCCGGCCTTGTAGTCGGGGTAGGCGTCGCGACGCACCGACGACGTACGGTCGTCGAGCCCGAAGATCACCGCGTCCGGGCCGATGGTGTCGATCGACTCGAGGATCTGGCGCAGCATCCCGTGCAGCGCCCAGATCGGGCGACCCGCCCGGTCACGCAGCCCGGTGTGCGCCCGCGCGTGGTGGTTGCGGTGCAGCAGCGAGGGAGCATCGACCACGAGCAGGAGCCTGCGAGGGCTCCTGTGGGTCTGGGGCACGGCGGTCCGGGGCGTGTCGGTCTGGTCCATGACGGTTCGTCGTCAGCCTAGACGGAGCGCTCAGGCACCCATGCCCTGGAGGTAGTCGGCGAAGCCACCGGGGGCTCGCGCCACCCGACGCCCGGACGTCGTGACCGCGATCGCGCCCGACGCGACCCAGTCGACGCCTGCGCGCCGCATGGCGCCCACGAGCTCGACGTCCTCGTGGGTGGCGATCGGCGCGAATCCGCCGACCGACTCGTAGGCGTCCCGGGTGAAGCCGAGGTTGGCGCCGTGGACGTGGTCGTGTCCATCGACCGAGCTGTGTCGGGCGCGCCACAGGGCGTGCTCCTCGGGTGTGAGGTCACCGGGGCGGGGCCGGACGGTGCCCACGACCAGCTCGCGGCCCTCGGAGGCCATGCGCACCTGGGCGAGCAGCCAGTGCCGCGGCACCACGCTGTCGCCGTCGGTGTTGGCCACCCAGAGTCCGGCGGCCCCGGGGGGAGGGCAGGACGTGGTGGCCCAGTCGATGGCGGCAGACACCCCCAGGGCGCGGGCGAGCCCGACGTTGCGGGCCTGGGTGACGACCGTGGTGACCTGCTGGCGCGACGCGACGACCTGGGCCGAGCGGTCACCGCACGCATCGAGCACCACGAAGACCTGCGTCGGGATCTCCGGTCGCTCGTCGTGGAGCGCGCGCACCGCCTCCTCGACGGCGTCGAGACAGGACGGCAGGAGCACCTCCTCGTCCCGTGCCGGGATCACGATCCCGACCGCGGTGGGCACCGTCGCGTCCATCAGGCCCGACCCAGCACGTGCAGCAGGAAGTCGGGCTCGTCGTGCTCGACGAGGACGCGGAGGCCGCTGGCCAGGAAGGCCGCGTGGACGGCGGGACCGGCGAGCGGCCACCCGAGGGGCTGGTGGCGCCAGTGGCACAGCAGCAGGTGGCCGTCGTCGCTCAGTGCCGCCGCGGCCCGGGCGACGACGTCGGCGAGGTCGCGCGGGCTCAGGAAGTAGCCGACCTCCGAGATCGACACCAGGTCGAAGCGGCCCTCGGGCCAGTCGCCGGGCACGCGCGCACGGCGTACGTCGACGTGCGCCAGGGCCGCAGTACGACGTCGCGCCTGCTCGATCGCGGTCGGGCTGCTGTCGATGGCCAGGAGGTGGGAGCAGCGTGCGGCCAGGTCGACCGCGAGCGCTCCGACCGAGCACCCGACCTCGAGTGCGCGCGGGTAGTGCTCGCGTGGAAGGCTCGCCAAGGAGAGTGCCCGCTTGCGGCGCTCGTAGGGCGAGTCGTCCACCTGCCACGGGTCCGACCGCTCCCGGTGGACCTGGTCGAGGGCGTCGTCCTCGACGGGCTCGTCGCAGCGGAGGAACACCTCGTCGCGGTCGAAGTGGGCGAGCAGGGCGGCGTCGAGCAACACCTCGTCGCCGGGCGCCGACGACAGCGGCCGCACCTGGCTGGCGTGGGCGGCGATCGCCGCGCGCTTCGCCTCCCGTGCGGCTCCGTCCAGCACCAGCCGGGTGGCGTGCTCCCACGGCAGGTCGCCCGCGCCGGCCCAGTGCCAGAGCCAGATGGGGTATTCCAGCAGCAGGGCGTCGGTCCGTGCGGCGGCGATCGCGGCGGCGCGTCCCACCGCCTCGTGGTCGGGGTGGCCGTCGGCCCGCCACGGCGCGCACAGCACGACGTCGTCGCCACCGGTCCCGATCGTCCGGACGAGCGTGGCGACGAGGTCGGGGACGTGGTCCGCCACCTCGCCGTCAGGCAGCTCCAGGCACGACACCGCGGCATCGGGCGCCAGCACGCAGATCGCGTCGCGCAGCTCGTCGCGTCGCACCTCGGCCAGGCGCGCCGGCGGGTGTGTGGGGGAGTGCGGGTGCGATCCCTCCCCGGCCGTCGCGGTGACGACCTCGACGTGCCAGCCGGCCAGGGCGGCGGCACGGATGAGGCCGCCCGAGCCGAGGGTCTCGTCGTCGGGATGGGCGCCAGCCACGACGAGTCGCCTGCGTGCGCCGGGCAGGGAGAGGGCCGGCAGTGACCTCGAGTCGAGCTCGGAGGTCCACGACGCCGCAGGGGTGCCGGGTCGGTCGTGGCGGAAGTCGGGTTCGGTCACCACCGGGACGCTCCGACGTCGATCACGTCCTGGCCCAGCGCCGCCTGGTCGCGCTCGGCATGCCACTGGCGCAGGTAGAGCTCGAGGTCGGCCACCCTGCGCGCGTGCGACTCGTCGGTGGCCAGCGGTCCGGGTCCCAGCCCGTGGGCGGCTCGACGCAGCACGTCCTCGGCGGCCAGCGCGACGATCTCACGGACACGGAGGGCGGCGCGCCACCCGGCCGCGCCGGACAGCACGCCGGCGTCGACCGCGTAGGACGCCTGCTCCAGGGCGCATCGCGCCGCGTGGAGCTGCGCGTCGACGGCGCCCAGGTGCAGCAGCGCCACCTGGTCGGGCGGGCGGCTCGCTGCAGCTGCCAGGAGTCGTCGCGCGATGCCGACGGCGCCGCCGAACCAGACGGCTGCCACCCCGATGCCGCCCCAGGCGAACCCGGGCCGCTCGAGGTACCAGCCCGGCTCGCCCACGGCGCTGGCCGGCACGTCGACGAAGTCGACCGGTCCGGAGTCGACCGCGGACAGCCCACGTGCCACCCACGTGCCCCTCACCGCGGTGACCCCCACCTGGGTGAGGTCGACCGCGAAGAGCTGACGGTGATCGCCGACACGGGCGCTGACGAGCCCCCGCTCCAGCACGCCCGCGAGGGAGCACCAGTGCTTGCGCCCGCTGAGGACGTACGCCGTCCCGCTGGGCTCGGCGCGCAGCGGCTCGCCCGGTCCCTCCGCCGCGAAGACGCCCCACGTCCCCGGCTCGGCCGGGTGGCCCGCCTGCCGGAGGATCGCGAGGGCATCGAGGTGCGGCTCGAGCACACGCGCCACGGTCAGGTCGGCGGCGGCGACGCTCGCCAGTGCGGACCACAGGTGTCCCGTGCGACCGCTCGCCGGCAGCGGGAGGTGCTCGCCGACCGTACGAGCCAGGTCGAGCGCGACGGGCACGTCTCCCGCCGCCCCGTGAGCGTGGTCGACCAGCTCGGCCAGCTCGCGCTGGTCGGTGTCGGTGCGACCACCGAGCAGCACGGGGCGGCGCTCAGGCACGGACGTCGCGCTCCCAGTGCCTCAGTGATGCACAGCGGGTGACGAAGACTGCCGCGTCGTCGGTGGACGCGAGGTCGAGGAACCCCTCGTCGGGCTCCACGCCGGCCGCGGCGAGCAGGGCTCCGGCGTCGGCGCCCGTCCCGACGAGCTTGTGGTGGGCGAAGGCGTCGCTGACGAAGTCCTGCGCGCTCGCCCGGCCGGCGAGGTCGCTGGCCCCGTCGGCGGACGGCAGCAGCGCCACCGCGTCGAAGAGCACCGACGGCCCGCCGTCGATCGCGTGGTCGGGGGTCAGGGTGCTACCGCCCTCGAGCGTGAGGGGACCGATCGCGGGAGCGACGTACTCGACCACAGCCCCCGCCGCCTCGAACGCGGACGCGACCGCGGTGACCACGGCCTCGTCGCTGCCGTCGGTCACCAGCACCCCGAGCTTGCGGCCGGCGAACGACTCCGGACCGTTGAGCAGGATGCTCAGCGCGGGTGAGGCCGGCAGGTCGGTGCGGGTCGGCACCGCCGCCTCGGCCGCCTCCGGCAGCGGCATCGCCAGCTTGTCGGCGACCGCCTGGGCGAGGTCCTCGTGGACGTTGCGGAGGTTGGCGAGCATCCGCGTGCGGATCCTCGGCTCCTCCACCTTGGCGAGCTCGAACGCGAAGGCGGCGACGATGTGCGCCTGCTCCACGTCGGTCTGGCTGATGAAGAACTGCCGGGCCTGGCTGTAGTGGTCGGCGAACGACCGCGCACGCAGCCGCCGGGTCGGCCCGGCCTCCTCGCGCATCACGCTCTGGTAGCCGTGCACCACGTCGGCGCGCGGGCCGCGGTCGTCACCGGTGAGCGAGTTGGGCTCGTAGGTGCCGCGGCCCTCCTGCGTCGAGGTCTGCATGTGGCCGTCGCGCTGGAAGTGCATGACCGGACACCGCGGCGCGTTGACCGGGAGCTGCGTGAAGTTGGTGCTCCCGAGGCGCTTGAGCTGGGTGTCGAGGTAGGAGAAGTTGCGTCCCTGCAGCAGCGGGTCGTTGCTGAAGTCGATGCCGGGGATGACGTTGTGGGTGCCGAAGGCGACCTGCTCGTTCTCGGCGAACATGTTGTCGACCACCCGGTCGAGGGTGAGCCGCGCGATGATCCGCACCGGCAGCACCTCCTCGGGGATGATCTTGGTCGCGTCGAGCACGTCGAAGTCGAACTCGTCGGCGAAGGCGTCGTCGAAGACCTGCACGCCGAGGTCCCACTGCGGCAGGTCACCGCTGTCGATCGCGGCGTAGAGGTCGCGACGGTGGAAGTCGGGGTCGGCGCCGTTGATCTTCAGGGCCTCGTTCCACACGACCGACTGCATGCCCTGGCGCGGCTTCCAGTGGAACTTGACGAAGGTGTCGTCACCCGTGGCGTTGACGAACCGGTAGGTGTGGACGCCGAAGCCCTCCATGAAGCGGAACGACCGGGGGATCGCGCGGTCGCTCATCGCCCACATCAGCATGTGCGTGGACTCGGGCATCAGCGAGACGAAGTCCCAGAAGGTGTCGTGGGCCGAGGCTGCCTGCGGCCACCCGCGGTCCTGCTCCTCCTTCACCGCATGGACGAGGTCGGGGAACTTGGTCGCGTCCTGGATGAAGAAGACCGGGATGTTGTTGCCCACGAGGTCCCAGTTGCCGTCCTCGGTGTACATCTTCACCGCGAATCCGCGCACGTCTCGCGCCAGGTCGGGCGAGCCCATGTTGCCGGCGACGGTGGAGAAGCGGACGAAGGCCTCGGTCTTCTTGCCCTTCGTGGCGAAGGGAGCCGCGCGGGTGAGGTCGGGGATGGCGTCGAGGCACTCGAGCGTCGCGTGGGCGCTGTAGCCGCGTGCGTGCACGACCCGCTCCGGGATGCGCTCGTGGTCGAAGTGGAACATCTTGTCGCGGAAGGCGAAGTCCTCGAGGAGCGTGGGGCCGCGGTCGCCGACCTTGAGCGAGTTCTGGCCGTCACCCAGCGGGGTCCCGGTCGCCGTCGTCATCCGCTCCCCGCGCTCGACGCCCTGGTGGAGCTCGTCGCCCTCGCCACGCTGGTCGGGGGTGGTGCTCGGTCGCTTGCTGGCCATGACTCTCCCAAGAGGTGCAGGAGCGCTGGAGTGCGCCCGACGTCGACGCTAGGTCGGGGTTCTGGGGCCTGTCACACCCCAACGGGCTGTCAGTAGTGTCGGCGGGGTCAGATCACCCCCCTTCGGAGGAGACGTCTTGATCTTCATCACCGCCAAGTTCGCTGTCCGCCCCGAGCACGCGGAGACGTGGCCCGAGATCTCCCGGCCCTTCACCGAGGCCACGCGCGCCGAGGACGGCTGCCTCTGGTTCGAGTGGTCACGCAGCCTGGAGGACCCGAACGAGTACGTCCTCGTCGAGGCGTTCCGCGACGGTGAGGCCGGTGGCGCACACGTCGGCTCCGCGCACTTCGAGGCCGCCCGGGCCGAGCTGCCGCCCTACCTGGCGGCGACGCCCCGCATCGTCAGCCAGGAGGTCGACCAGGAGGACTGGTCGGAGCTGGGCGAGATGGCGGTCGACTGACGCACGGCCCTGCCCACCCTCGTGGAGCACGACGGTTCTGCCGACGACCGGTGCGCCCTGCAGGGGGCCGACCGCGAGTCCCTCACCACCGGCGTACGCCCCGGGGTGGCGATCTGCGCTAGCGGGGAGGCTTCCTCGGACCTGCCCGGTGCGTCCTTCCCCCCTGATCGTTCGGACTGGTCGTTCGGCCGTCGCCAGCCCGCGCTCGTACGCGCCCTGCACACTGGAGTCATGTCCCCCGAGCCCAAGACCTGCCAGTCCTGCGGGCGCACGATCGAGTGGCGCAAGAAGTGGGAGCGGGACTGGGACTCGGTGCGCTACTGCTCGACCTCGTGCCGCAAGCGAGGGGTCAACGACGTCGACCGGCGGCTCGAGGCGGCGATCACCGACCTGCTGGCCCAGCGTGCGCGGACGGCGACCATCTGCCCCTCCGACGCGGCCCGGCTCGTGGGTGGCGACGACGAGGCTGCGTGGCGTGAGCTGATGGAGCCCGCCCGCCGCGCGGCTCGGCGCCTCGTCGACCGGGGCGAGGTGGAGATCACCCAGGGTGGGCGGGTCGTCGACCCGTCCACCGCCAAGGGCGCGATCCGGATCCGTCGGCGCTGAGGCGGCTCACTCGTCGAAGAGCCGGTCCTCCGTCTCGCCGGACGTGACCTCCATCCGCAGCGCCATCACCTTCTCCGGCGACAGCCCGAGCCGCGCGAGGATGACCTGCACCTGCGGCAGCACCCAGCTGTAGGACTGCACCGCCACCCTGGACGCCTCGCTGTCGACCCGGATCCACACGACCGGGTCGCCGGCGCGATCGGGGAGCCAGTGTGCTTCCAGGACGCCGGCCGGTGCGAGTGAGGCCACGATGGGAAGCATCGCGGCGTCGACGGCCTTGCGGAGCTGTTCCTCACTCGGCGTCATGATCAACGAACGTAGCGGACACCGCACAGGACTCTTCGGCACGATCGTGATCCGCAACGCCTCTGTCTTCAGCGGAGGCCTTCTCCTGCCCGGTTTCACCGACGCTCCTGTGCACCCCGTCCAGGGCGGCCTCGAGAGGCTCGGCCAGGACCTGACGGGGAGTGCGTCTACGAGCGGTGAGCAGGCGCCACGGTCGCCTCGACGCCGCTGCGCTCGAGCTCGGCGCGCACGAAGCCGGACGCCTTGAGCTCCTCGAGGTGGTCCGCGACGGCCGCCACTGCCTCCGGCGCGAGCGCGCGCGGCAGACCGACGGCCTGGCTGATCTCCATGAAGGGCGGCTCGAGGATGCGCCGTCCGGTGGCGGCTACGTAGTCGGTCATCGGCTGGCGCACACCGGCTGCGACCTCGAGGCCCTGCTGCTCGTAGACGTCGGTCGCCTCGTCGGCGCGGACGATCTCCGCGTGCTGCAGCGAACGGCTGAGGAACAGGTCGTAGGCCGATCCCTCCCGCACACCGATGCGGACGCCCGCACGGTCGACGTCGTCGGAGGAGGTGAACGGGGCGTCGGCATGCGTGACGTAGACACCCTCGATCAGGACGTAGGCCGCGGTGAAGGCGACGCCCTCCTCGCGCGCCGGCTCGTTGGCCAGGAAGCAGAGGTCGACCCGTCCCTCGGTGATGGCGGCGTAGGCCTCCCGCGCGGCGGTGACGCACTCGAGGTGCAGCGGCACGCCGAGCCAGTCGGCCACCTCGCGCGCGATCGCGACGGTGACTCCGCGCGGCTGCTCGGCGGTGCCCTGGGCGAGCACGGGATTGCCGAGGTTGACGACCACCCGCAGCGTTCCGGTGGGGGCCAGCAGGTCGGTCGGAGGGTCAGCGAGGGGTGAGGCCACGCCTCAGCGTACGCATCAGCTGCCGCCGGCCGGGAGCGCCTCGAGCATCACGTCGGGGTTGTCGCGTGCGGTGACCATGGCGCGCCACTGATCGACGAAGAGGGCCAGTCGCGTGCCGTCGCTGCGCTCGAGCACCTCGATGCCGCGCATCCCGGCCAGCGCGGCGGCGCCGGCGGCGTCCGTGCGCCGGGCGACCTGGTAGTCGAGCCGGGAGAACCGGATGGGGGAGTTGAACTCGTTGGTCATCCGGTCCTCGACGACCTCGAACTGCATCGGGCCGACCGCTGCCAGCACCGGGTTCTGGTCGCCGCGCAGGTCCGAGCGCAGCACCTGCACCACACCCTCCTGGTCGAGCTGCTCGATGCCGCGGCGGAACTGCTTGTAGCGGCCGATGTCACCGGCGCTGGCGGTCACGAAGTGCTCGGGCGCGAAGCTCGGCACGGGCGGGTACTCGATCGGGTCACCGACGTAGACGGTGTCACCGACGCGCAGCGACTGGGCGTTGACGAAGCCGATGATGTCGCCCGGCTCGGCCGTCTCGACCGACTGCGTGTCGCGGCCGAAGACGGACTGGGCGAACTTGGTCGCGAACGGTCGTCCGGTGGACGCGTGGGTGACGACCATGCCCCTCTCGAAGGCGCCCGAGACGACCCGGGCGTAGGCGAGGCGGTCGCGGTGGGCGTTGTTCATCCCGGACTGGACCTTGAAGACGAAGGCGCTGAAGTCGTCCTCGACCTCGCGCAGCGAGCCGTCGACGCCCTCGGTGGGACTGGGGTCGGGGGCGATGTCGAGGAGCAGGTCGAGCAGCTGCGCGACGCCGAAGTTCTGCAGGGCCGAGGCGAACATGACGGGTGTGGTCTCGCCGGCCAGGAAGCGGTCCTGGTCGTGGTCGGCCTCGTCGAGGGTGAGCAGCTCGTGCTCCTCGACCGCGTCCGCCCACAGCTCCGCGTCGATCTCCTCCACCTCGTCGGCTGCCATCCGTCGCTCCGGTGCGCGGGTCGCGCCGCCGGCGGTGCGGGTGTACTTCACGAACTCACCCGTACGACGGTCCAGCACGCCGCGGAAGTCTCCGGCCTCACCGACCGGCCAGGTCAGCGGCGTGGGCCGCAGCTTGATCTTCTGCTGGATGAGGTCCATCAGCTCGAGCGCCGAGAGCCCGGGACGGTCCCACTTGTTGATCACCGTCATCACGGGGATGCCACGCAGCGCGCACACCTTGAACAGCTTGAGCGTCTGCGGCTCGAGACCCTTGCCCGCATCGACCAGCATCACCGCGGAGTCGACCGCGGAGAGCACGCGGTAGGTGTCCTCGGAGAAGTCGCTGTGGCCGGGGGTGTCGACGAGGTTGATGACGTGGTCGCGATACACGAACTGCAGCGCAGCGGAGGTGATCGAGATGCCGCGGGCCTTCTCCATCGCCATCCAGTCCGAGACCGTGGCGCGGCGGTCACCCTTGCCGTGCACGGCTCCGGCCTCGGTGATCACCCGCGCGTGCAGGGCGAGGGCCTCGGTGAGCGTCGACTTGCCCGCGTCGGGATGGCTGATGACAGCGAACGTACGGCGGGGGCGGGTGTCGGGCACCGGCCGAATCTACCTCCCGACCCGCACGCCGACTCAAACGCGGAACCGGGTCAGGACTCGGTTGGCCAGTGCAGGTGTGACGCATCCCACCGTCACGGTGTCGTCGCCTGACACCGTCCGGAAACGCGCCCGACATCTGGCCGTCCTAGGTTGCCTCGCAAGGCCGCGCACAGCGGCCAACGCCTGAGGAGCCTGCCGTGAGTGCGAACCCCGTCCGCCTGTCTGCCATCACCGCCGTCGAGGCCTTCGTGCCGCCGCCGATCACGTTCGACCCCGGCGAGGAGCCGGGCGAGATCTTCGGCAAGAACGTCTTCAGCCTGACCGTGATGCAGAAGCGACTGCCCAAGGCTGTCTACAAGTCGGTGCTCTCGACCATCGAGAAGTCCACCCCGCTCGACCCCGAGGTCGCCGACTCCATCGCCTCGGCGATGAAGGACTGGGCCCTGGAGAAGGGCGCGACCCACTACGCCCACGTCTTCTACCCGCTGACCGGCCTGACCGCCGAGAAGCACGACAGCTTCCTCGACCCCGTCGGCGACGGCACCGCCTTCGCCAGCTTCTCCGGCAAGACGCTCGTCCAGGGCGAGCCCGACGCCTCGTCGTTCCCCAACGGCGGCCTGCGCAACACCTTCGAGGCGCGCGGCTACACCGGCTGGGACGTGATGAGCCCGGCCTACATCCTGGAGAACCCCAACGGCAACACCCTGTGCATCCCGACCATCTTCATCTCGATGACCGGTGAGGCGCTCGACCACAAGACGCCGGTCCTGCGCTCGCAGCAGGCGATGGCGATCCACGCCAAGCGGGTGCTCAACCTCTTCGGCCACGACGACCCGGAGAACGTGGTGGCCTACTGCGGCCCCGAGCAGGAGTACTTCCTGGTCGACAGCCACTTCTTCCTGGCCCGCCCCGACCTGCTCAACGCCGGTCGTACGCTCTTCGGCGCGAAGCCGCCCAAGGGCCAGGAGTTCGACGACCACTACTTCGGCGCGATCCCCTCGCGGGTGCTCGGCTTCATGATGGACACCGAGCGGGAGCTCTTCAAGCTCGGCATCCCGGCCAAGACGCGGCACAACGAGGTGGCGCCCGGCCAGTTCGAGATCGCGCCGATGTTCGAGCGGGCCAACGAGGCCTCCGACCACCAGCAGCTGCTGATGACGACCTTCAAGGCCGTGGCCAAGAAGCACGGCATGGAGTGCCTGTTCCACGAGAAGCCCTTCGAGGGCGTCAACGGCTCGGGCAAGCACGTCAACTTCTCGCTCGGCAACTCCGAGCTCGGCAGCCTGCTCGTGCCCGGTGACACCCCGCACGACAACGCCCAGTTCCTCGTCTTCTGCGCGGCGGTGATCCGCGCGGTGCACAAGTACGGCGGCCTGCTGCGCGTCTCGGTCGCCTCGGCCTCCAACGACCACCGCCTCGGAGCCAACGAGGCGCCCCCGGCGATCATCTCGATCTTCCTCGGTGACCAGCTCGCCGACGTGTTCGACCAGATCGCCAAGGGAGGCGCCACCCGCTCCAAGGAGAAGGGCACGCTCACCGTCGGCGTCGACACCCTGCCCAACCTCGCCAAGGACCCGGGCGACCGCAACCGCACCTCACCCTTCGCCTTCACCGGCAACCGCTTCGAGTTCCGTGCGCCGGGCTCCGGCCAGACCGTCGCCGGCCCGATGGTCATGATCAACACGATCATGGCCGAGGCCCTCGACTTCTGCGCCACCTCGCTCGAGAGCGCCGTCGCCGCCGGCACCGACTTCAACGACGCCGTCCAGTCGCTGCTCGCCGAGATCGTCGCCGAGCACGGCGCGGTCATCTTCAACGGCAACGGCTACTCCGACGAGTGGCCGATCGAGGCCGAGCAGCGCGGCCTCAAGAACCTGCGCACCACCGTCGACGCCCTGCCCGAGCTGATCTCGCCCGAAGCGGTCGAGCTGTTCTCGACCTACGGCGTGTTCACCGAGCACGAGGCGCACAGCCGCTTCGAGATCGGCGTGGAGCAGTACATCCTGGCCGTCGCGGTCGAGGCCAACCTGACCCTCGAGATCGGTACGACGACGATCCTGCCGGCCGCCACGCGCTACCAGACCGAGCTGGCCCAGAACGTCGTCGCCCTCAAGGGCGCCGGCATCGACGCCGACTCGTCCGCGCTGGAGACCGTCAGCGCACACATCACCGCGCTGAGGACCGGACTCGCCGACCTGACTGCGGCGATCGGCCACGAGCACCCGGCGGACGGCCTGGCGGCGGCGACCTTCATGCGTGACACGGTGATCCCCGCGATGGCCGAGGTCCGCAGCGCGGCCGACACGCTGGAGACCCTGGTGGCCGACGACCTGTGGCCGCTGCCGACCTACCAGGAGATGCTCTACATCCTCTGACGATCCCGGAGCAGACGACGGGACCCAGGCTTCGCCCCGCCGATCCGTGCGCGCTTTACCCATGTTCGGCGATGGCTGCGCCGGCATCGGTGCGTAGGTTCGAGGCAGGAGTCGGCCTGGACCCGGGGCGACACGGCCCATCGCGGAGGTCCGAATGCATCCTCACACCCTTGCCAGCAACCGATCCGGGACTCGACGGCGTCACCGCAGTCCACGGCTCGTGGCAGTGGCGACCGGTCTCCTCGTGGCCGCCGGCGCTGCGTTGCCGACCCCGGCCACGGCGGTCAACGCCGACCACGGGCAGCGGGTCGTGTCAGCCGACCCGAGCAACGTGACGCCCCACGTGATGAACGGCTCGGTCAACGCGGTGACGCAGATCGGCAACAAGATCATCGCTGCGGGGACGTTCACCTCGGTCAGCCCGGCGTCCACCTTCGCCAACACCGGTGACGACCTGGTGCGCAACCGCATCTTCGCCTTCGACGCGACCACCGGAGCCATCGACCCCACCTTCAACCCCAACTTGGGTGGTGCGGTCAACTCGCTCGACACCGACGGCACCTCCATCTATGCCGGGGGCAGCTTCGGGTCCGTGGGCGGCAACAGCGCGATCAGTCGCGTGGTGAAGCTGACCTCCGCAGGGTCGGTGGTCGGGGCCTTCAACGCGGTGCCGAACCGTCCGGTCAATGAGGTCGTGGTGCGCGGCTCCCGCCTCTACATAGGCGGGTCCTTCACCAGCGTCCGGTCGGGCACCACGACGACCGCGCGCAGTCGGCTGGCGATGCTCGATGCCTCGACCGGTGCGGTGTCCTTCGGCCTGAACGTCCCCTTCGAGGGTGTCTACGACCCTGCACTCGGGGGCAGCACGCAGATCAAGCGGTTCGACGTCAGCGCCGACGGAAGTCGACTCATCGCTGTGGGCAACTTCGCGACCGTCGGCGGCCTGGCTCGGGTCCAGGTCGCGATGCTGGACACCAGCGGTCCCACCGCGACGGTCGCGCCGTGGGCGACCACCCGCTACGCCCGCGCCAACAACAACTGCTCCTCGAGGTTCGACACGTTCATGCGCGACGTCGACTTCGCGCCCGACGGCAGCTGGTTCGCTATCAACACCACCGGCGCCTTCGCGGGCGGCTCGAACAGCGCCACCCTGTGCGACACGACCACGCGCTGGGAGACGGCGTCCACGGGCAACAACCCCACCTGGACGAACTACACCGGTGGGGACACCCTCTACGGCGTTGCCATCACCGGCAGCGCGGTCTACGTGGGAGGCCACCAGCGCTGGCACAACAACTCCTTCCAGGGGGACCAGGCGGGGCCCGGTGCGGTTGCGCGAGCCGGCATCGCTGCACTCGACCCGGTCAACGGGTTGCCCCTGTCGTGGAACCCGGGACGCACACGTGGCGTGGGCGCGCAGGCCTTCTTCGCCACTGCTCAAGGACTCTGGGTGGGCAGTGACACCGACAGCATGGGCGGTGAGAGGCACGCGCGCATCGCGTTCTTCCCGGTCTCGTCCGGCACCACGGTGCCGACCGTGGCGTCCGCGACCCTGCCCAACGACCTGTTCCTCGCGGGGCGCACCGCGGGCTCTGCGGACGAATTGCTGCGGCGCCCCGTCGACGCCACCGGCGCACCGACCGGTTCCGCGACGGCCGTCAACACGGTGATCGACTGGTCCACTCTCAGAGGAGGTTTCCTCGTCAACGGCACCCTCTACTACGGCCTGGCGGACGGCAGCTTCTACCGTCGCTCGTTCGACCCCGCCACAGGTGCGGTCGGCCCCCAGCAGACGGTGAACCTCTATGACGACCCCGACAACGGGCAGCGCATCCCGTTCGCGATCGCCAACCTCACCGGCACCTTCTTCGACTCCGCGACCCACCGGATCTACTACACCGTGGCCACTGACACTCGGCTCTTCTACCGCTACTTCACGCCGGAGAGCCAGATCGTCGGTGCGCAGACGTTCGTCGCCGAGTCGGGCGGGGTGAACTTCAACACCGTCGCCGGCATGACCCTGGCGGACGGGCGCATCCTCTACGGGTCCGCAGCGGACGGCTTCCTGCGCTCGGTCCCGTTCGCGGGTGGTCGTGTCACCACCGGGAGCCCCACCACCGTCAGCGCAGACGGCACGTGGCGCTACCGCACCATCTTCGCCGGAGTGGGCACGACCGCAGTCGACGAGCAACCGCCGACCGCCGCGTTCACCTTCGGCTGTGCTGAGTTGACCTGCACGTTCGACGCCTCCGGCTCGAATGATCCGGACGGTGATGACCTCCAGTTCGCGTGGTCGTTCGGAGACGGTTCGTCCGGGGCCGGAGTCACGGCGAGCCGCACCTACCAGGAGGGCGGCACCTACAACGTCACCGTCACCGTGACCGATTCGTCCGGAGGGGTGGGCACGCTGACCCGGTCCGTCGAGGCGGGTGCGGCCCAGCAGGGGGAGATCACGGCGGTGGGCGACAGCTCGGTCAACCGCAACGCGACCTCCTTCCCGGTGAGCGTCCCCGCCGCGACGTTGCCGGGGGACGCGATGATCCTCTTCCTGAGCGAGAACCGGTCCGACTCCGTGGTCACCGGGCCCGGACAGGGCTGGAGCCAGCTCGGACCGGCGGTCACCGACGGCACGTCCAAGACGACTCTGTGGTCCCGCGTCGCACAGGACGGGGACGCCGGAGGCCCGGTGTCAGTTTCCACCAACGTCACGACCAAGGCAGCCGCCACGTTGCTCGTCTATCGCGGTACGGATCCCACCTCGCCGATCGGCGCCTGGGCCGGCGCCGCCAAGCAGGGCACCAGCGCGAGCCACCAGACGCCGTCCGTCACCAACACGGACGCCGGCGCCATGCGGCTGTCCTACGTGGCGCTGAAGTCCTCGTCGATCACGACGCTCACGGGTCCGCCGCAGGACGCGGTGCGCGACGCGACGACAGGGACGGGCGGCGGCCGGGTCCTCACCCTCGCCAGCGACGGTGACGGGCCTGAGCCCACCGGAGCTCAGGGAGGGCTCGTGACCCAGTCCGACCAGACGACCGGGACGGGAAGCACCTGGACGGTGATGTTGCGGCCCGGGTAGACCCCCACCGTCAGGGCACCAGCGACGCCACGCTGCGACGCTTGACGTCGTACATCGCGGCATCGGCGGCGGCGATCAGCGACGGGCCGTCGTGACCGTCGGAGAGGGCGACACCGACGGATCCTCCCACCTCGATCGACCCGTCGAGCCACGGCAGCGAGAACGACATGGCGTCGCGGATGCGTTCGGTGAGGAGGAATGCGGCGTCGGCCGGCAGTCGCGCCGCGACGAGGAACTCGTCTCCACCGAGACGGGCGACGAGGTCGTGCGGTCGTGCCACCGAGCGAAGCCGGTGACCCACCCGGACCAGCACCGCGTCACCGGCGGCGTGTCCCCACGTGTCGTTGATCAGCTTGAAGCGGTCGAGGTCGGCGAACGCGACGACCACCACCTCGTCCGCGGTGAGGCTCGCCAGCTGCACGGCGAGCCACGGCTCGACGACGCGACGTGCGGAGCAGGCGGTGAGCGGGTCGGTGGAGGCCTCGTCCCGGGCCTTGACGAGCGCCTCCTCCCGCTCGACCTGGGCGGCGATGAGCTGTGCGAAGAGACGCATCGTGGGCAGGTGCTCGTCGACGCCGACGGCACTGACCGAGTCCGCAGCGCAGAGCGTGCCCCACACCTGCCCGTCCGACGTGGCGACGGGCACGGAGACGTAGACCTGGATGCCCAGGTCGCGGGCGGTCGCGCTGTCGCCCCACGTCGCAGGGACGTCGGTGACGCACGGTCGGCCCTCGTCGAGCGCGCGCTTGCACAGCGTGTCCGACCAGGGCACCTGGATGCCCTCGGGGATCTCGAAGCCGGCGCGGGTGTTGCGGGAGTAGCGGACCTCCTGGGCGTCGTCACTCTCGTGGATCACCGTGAGGTAGGTCGATGCCAGGCCGGTCAGGTCCAGCAGCGCGTTCAGCAGCGGTCGGGTGAGCCGCTCGACGTCGTCGGCGGACTCGACCGCTGCCGCCAGGGCGGCGAGCCCCGACACGGCAGTCGGCACGACTGCGTCGGTAGGCGCGTCGGTGGGCGCGTCGAGCTCGTGCAGCAGTGGCACGATGACGTCGGCCAGGCCGGCGAGCGTGTCGATGTCGCGGGGGTTGAGGGAGTCGTGTGGCGCGTGCCCCCAGACGCACAGGGCTCCGAGGACCGTGCCGTCCTCGTCACGCAGCGCCACGCCCGCGTGCGACACGATCGAGAACAGGGCCGTCGACGGCAGGGCCATGAGGTCGACGTCGTCGCGAGCGTCGCGCACCATCGACGAGCCACGGACCGCGACTCGGCCGCACCACGAGTCGTCGACGGTCATGATGAGCCCGGTGAGGCCGTCGGGGCCTGAGGTGCCGTGGACGTCGGCGGACTGCTTGACGGTGAGGTGACCGGAGCCGTCGAGCAGGCTGACCACCGCGACGTCCATGCCGAGCTGCTCGCAGGTCAGGGTGAGGAGTCGCTGGATCGCGGCCTGAGGTGGGCCGCCGACGAGGCGAGCCAGGCTGAGGAGAGTGTGAACGTGCACGAGAACTCCTTGCGACGACGACGGACACATGTCCTTCGTCTGAATTGTCACCCAATTGTGTATTTTCTGTTGCCTTATTGACGCATTCGCCCACCTGTCTCAGAGTGGGGTGTCGCGCCGTAGGTCACCTGAAGTCCCGCGACGAGGCTCGCGCCTGCAGCACCGCACCTGCACCCGGCACGACCACGTCGATCGACTGGACCCGGTCGGCGATCAGGTTGGTGACGCCCTCGTGGCGCTCGAGGCGGCCACGGATGACGACGGCGACGCGGTTGCGAGCGGCCTGCCGGTGGACCTTCATCACCCCGATGGAGCACACGACGTTGAGCATCCCCGTCTCGTCCTCGAGGTTGAGGAAGGTGACGCCCATCGCGGTCCCGGGTCGCTGCCGGTGGGTGATGAGGCCGCCCACGTGGACGCGGCGACCGTGCTCGACGTCGTCGAGCGCTGCCACCGACCGGACCCCGGCGCGGTGCAGGTCGCAGCGCAGGTGCTCGATCGGGTGCCGCTCGGTCGAGACGCCCGTGGCCCACAGGTCCGCCAGGGTGATCTCGGGCTCGCTCATGCCGGGGAGCGTGGGCGCCGACGGGGCAGGCGTGGTGCCGGGCAGGTGCTCGGCTCCCTCGGCGAAGCCGGCCGCCCAGAGCGCCTCGCGGCGGTCGAGCCCCCACGCGTCGAACGCGCCGGCGGTGGCCAGCGACTCGAGGTGCGTGGAGGTCAGGGCGGCGCGACGGGACAGGTCGGTCACCCCGGTGAACGCTGACTCCTCGCGCGCCGCCACGATGCGGAGCGCCACCTCCGGGCCGATGCCGCGCACCGAGTCGAGCCCGAGACGTACGGCCAGTGCACCGTCGCGTCGGTGGGCCGGGACCGGGTCGGGGGTGCCGGGCACCCACTCGGCGCGAGTGAATCGGGGCTGGCAGCACGAGACGAGGCCGGTGGCCGCCACCGGAGGGACCGTCTCACCTTCGAGGCACGCCTCGAGGTCGGCCTGGACCGCCGACCGGGTGACGTCGGGGCGGCGTACGACGACGCCGTGGCGCCGGGCGTCGCCGACCAGCGACTGCGGGGAGTAGAAGCCCATCGGCTGGTTGCGCAGGAGGCCGGCCAGGAAGGCCGCGGGGTAGTGGAGCTTGAACCACGACGAGGCATAGACCAGCAGCGCGAAGGACAGCGCGTGCGACTCGGCGAAGCCGAAGTTGGCGAAGGACAGGATCTTGACGTAGATCGAGTCGGCGAGGTCACCGGTGATGCCGCGCTTCGCCATGCCCGCGTAGAGCTTCTGCTTGACCGACTCGATGCGCTCGACCCCGCGCTTGGACCCCATCGCCCGGCGAAGCAGGTCGGCGTCGTCGCGGCTGCAGTCACCCAGTGTCACCGCCATCGCCATCAGCTGCTCCTGGAACAGCGGCACGCCCTTCGTGCGCTCGAGGACCGGGACCAGCTCGGGGTGGTCGTAGGTCACGGGTTCCTTGCCGGTGGCGCGGCGCACGTAGGGGTGCACGGCCCCGCCCTGGATGGGGCCGGGTCGGATCAGGGCGATCTCGATGGCGAGGTCGTAGAACTCACGCGGTCGCAGCCGCGGAAGCGTGCCGATCTGGGCACGGCTCTCGACCTGGAACACCCCGATCGAGTCGGCCCGGCACAGCATGTCGTAGACGGCGGGCTCCTCCTTGGGCATCGTCGCGAGGTCCCACTGCTCACCCAGGTGGTCGGACACCAGCCGCATCATGTGGTCGAGCGCACCCAGCATCCCCAGTCCGAGCAGGTCGAACTTGACCAGCCCCATCGACTCGCAGGCGTCCTTGTCCCACTGCAGCACCGTGCGCCGGTCCATGCGTCCACGCTCGATCGGACACACCTCGCCGATGGGTCGCTCGGTGAGGACCATGCCGCCGGAGTGGATGCCGAGGTGGCGCGGGGCACCCATCAGCTCCTCGGCCAGAGCCACGACCGATGCAGGCACGTCGTGGGCGTCCGGGTCTCCCGCGTCGCCGGCGACGACCGACTGCCAGCCGTCGATCTGCTTGGACCACGCGTCCTGCTGGCCCGAGGAGAAGCCGAGGGCCTTGGCGGCGTCGCGCACCGCCATCCGCGGCCGGTAGGAGATGACGTTCGCCACCTGGGCAGCGTTGCGACGCCCGTAGGTGTCGTAGACCCACTGGATCACCTCCTCGCGCCGGTCGGAGTCGAAGTCGACGTCGATGTCGGGCTCCTCGTCGCGGTGCGCGGAGATGAATCTCTCGAACGGCAGACGGTAGAAGACAGCGTCCACCGCGGTGATGCCGAGGGCGTAGCAGACCGCGGAGCTCGCCGCCGAGCCGCGCCCCTGGCACAGGATCCCCCGATCGCGAGCGAAGGCGACGATGTCGTGGACGATGACGAAGTAGCCGGCGAAGTCCTTCTCGGCGACCACGCGCAGCTCGTGCTCGAGTCGCTCGCGCGCCTCCTGCTCGTGGGGGACGCCGGCGTAGCGCTCGGCGAACCCGCGCTCCGCGAGCACCCGCAGCCAGGAGTCGGCGGTGTGGCCCTCGGGGATCTGCCGCTTGGGCAGGGCGGGGGAGGCCTTGCGCAGGTCGAAGGCCAGCTCGTCGGCCAGCGTGACGCTGCGGGCGACGGCGCCGTCGTACGCCCTCAGTGCAGCAGCCGTCTCGGCGCCGCTGCGCAGGTGGGCCGAGCCCGACAGGTCGAGCCAGCCGTCGAGGTCGGCCAGGCTGCGGCGGGCGCGGATGGCCGCCATCGCCGACGCCACGCGGTGCTGCTGCGGGGTGGCGTGGTGGACGTTGCCGGCCGCGACCGTGTCGAGCTCGTGGACGCGGGCCAGCCGGGACAGTGCGGTGTTGGTCGCGTCGGACCCGGGACGCGGTGAGAGCTCGACCAGGACGTGCTCCAGGCCGAAGAGCGACGTCAACCGGTCGAGGGCCTCACCCGCGGCGGCCTCACCGCCTCCCGCCAGCGCCTGCCGGACGGCGCCCTTGCGGCAGCCCGTCAGCACCACCCAGTGGCCGCGACCCCGCTCGCCCAGCTCGTCGAGGTCGTAGACCGGACGGCCCTTCTCGTCACCGCGCAGGTGGGCGTCGGTCATCGCCGCCGAGAGCCGGTGGTAGCCCTCGACCCCGCGCGCGAGCACCAGCAGGTGGCTGCCCTCGGGATCGGGTACGCCGTTCTGCGGGCCGCTCAGTCCGAGCGACAGCTCGGCGCCGAAGACCGTCGGCAGGTCGTAGACGGCGGCTGCTTCGGCCAGCACGGGGGCGCCGTAGAAGCCGTCGTGGTCGGTGATCGCGAGTGCGTGCAGACCCAGTCGCACCGCTTCCTCGACCAGCTCGGCGGGTGAGCTCGCGCCGTCGAGGAAGCTGAAGTGGCTGTGGCAGTGGAGCTCGGCGTAGGGGGTGACAGCAGTCGGACGCTCGATGCGCCGTGCCTCGGTGGCGCCGCGCTTGCGTCGCGACACCGGCGCATCGTCGGCCCCGGGCAGGCCGCTGAGCCGGCGCTCGAGCTCCTTCCAGTGCATGGCGGGGTTGTTCCAGCCCATCAGCGCGTCCTTGCGGGGCTAGTCATAGCCGGCCTCGAGGGACCAGCCCTCCGGCGAGCGGAGCAGCAACCAGGCGCGACCGTCGGCGCCGACGAACTGGAACCGCGCACTCGGTCCGTTCCCACCCGACCACCATCCCTCGTCGGTGGGCCACGGTCCGGCCCACGCGGTCACCGGCTGCCAGGGCAGGGCGTCGGTGACCCGGAACCTCCGCGGCTCACCACTGACGACCCCGCGGTCGGTGACCGACACCTCCCGACCCGCGTCGTCGACGACCTCCGCCAGCGGTGGTGCGGCGAAGACCCTGACCGGGGCCGGCCCCGGGACCCGGCCCGGCCACGGCCGGTCCAGCGGCCGGAGGTCGACAGCCCGCTCTCCCCACGGCACCAGCGACTGTCGCGACGCGGGACTGCGACCGCCCTGCAGCACTGGACGGCGGACGGCCTCGAAACCGACCATGCCCTGCACGCGCGCCACACCACGCTCCACGAGGTCGTCGGACGCAGTGCCC
Source organism: uncultured Actinomycetota bacterium (assembly GCA_963806925.1). Classification (GTDB taxonomy): domain Bacteria; phylum Actinomycetota; class Actinomycetes; order Propionibacteriales; family Nocardioidaceae; genus Nocardioides. The sequence continues at coordinate 70,785 of CAWEAI010000025.1, forward strand.
CACAGGGCCTCGCCGTGGGCGGCGGCGGGCTCGATGACCTCGGGCGAGAACCGCACGAGGTCGATCGGGGCGCGCACCGCTCCCGACTCCTTGCGGCCCCGGACCGAGCTGCTGGCCGCGCTGGTCGAGCCGGCCGACTGCAGCTGCCAGTGGACCCGGTCGACCAGGTCGCGAGCGGTGAAGTGACGCGGGTGCAGCCACGCGCGCGACGAGCGGACGACGCCTTCGGACTCCGCCTCCACCCGCACACCGGTGGCGACCAGCTGGTGGTGGGCGAGCTGGGAGACGAAGCGCTCGGCGGTGGTGCGGACGCTGAAGGTGATGGCCTCGACCGAGTCCAGCGGCGGCTCGAAGGCCACCTCCGAGGTCAGGTCGGGTGGCGGGGTGCGTGCGGCGAAGAGAGCCCGGTCCTCGCCGCGGGCGCGTCTGCGGACCTCGGCGCCGTAGGTGCCCAGTCGGTGCTCGACCGCATCCCCCGGCAGGTCTGCCAGGTCGCCGAGCGTGCGGAGCCCGAGCCGCTCCAGCAGGCCGACCAGGTCTCGACCGCGCTCCCCGCCCTGCTCGAGCACCTGCACCGGCAGTCCGCGCAGGAAGGCCGCGGACCCGTCGGGTGGGACGACCGTCCACGACTGCACGTCGGCGCTGCGAGCCGCCTGCTCAGCGGTGAAGAGGTCGTCGGCGATGCCGCACCGGACGTCCCAGACGCCGCTCTCGACCAGCGCCTGGCACGCCGTCGCGGCGGCCGCGGTCTCGGTGCCGTACCAGCTGCCCGGAGCGCGGACGGCCAGCAGTCCGGGTCGCAGCGCGGCGACACCGGGGCGCAGGTCCTCCACCAGCGCCAGGACCGGCTCGAAGGCGCGGGCGTCGCGGTCGGGGTTGGTCGGCAGCACCACGAGCTCGGGACACCGGGCCTGCGCGTCGCGCCGGCGCTGGCCACGGCGTACGCCCTCGGCACGCGCGGGGGAGTTGCAGACCTCGACGACGTTGCCCGAGAACACCGCCGCCGGTGAGCGGCGCGAGCGATCCGCCTCGTCGAGGGCGGCGACCACCGACCAGTCGGGGCACCACACCACCATCACCCTCACCCGGCTCTGCCGTCCACGGTCTGCCGGATCTCGCGGACCGGCCTCTCCAGGCACAGTGCCCCCGGCCAGGTCAGCTCGGTGTGCTGCGGGGCACGAGCACCTCTCCGTACGACGACGCGGGCGCGGCGCTCCTGCAGCCGGCCGGTCCCGGACGTCGGGCCGAACCAGCAGGACTCCTCGACGCTCACCCGCGCCTCGACGTCGGGCCAGTCACCGTGAACGACCAGCACCGCCGAGCGGGTGCGCAACCGCGAGTCGAGGATCCCCGCGGTCCGTTCGTTGACGGAGGCGGGCGGGCGCAGCACCACGACCCGGAGCACGTCGACCAGCGCCGCCGTCACCTCGAGCCAGTGCTCGCCGGGGTCGGGCACGAGGACGGTGCGGGACAGCTCGATCCCCAGCTCGGCCGCGGCCTCCACCCCGAAGTCGGGGCAGCCAGCGAAACCGACCCACTCCCCGGCCCGGGAAGCCCCGGCGACCAGCGCCAGGGCCAGTGAGGCTGAGTCGACGGCATAGGTGGACCCCGCGTGCAGGGGCACGAGATCGGCCAGGCCGGGCAGGGTGGCCACAGGCTCGAGGGCAGGCTTACGCTCCATCGCAGCCACGCGCTCGCGCAGCTGGTCGACCACCGAGCGCGCAGGGTCGAGCGCGGCGACGGAGCGGGCGGAGGACATGGCCCTATGGTCGAACAAGTGTTCGAACGAGTCAAGCGCGCTGCCCGTCCCACGGTCCGCCACCCGGTCCCGACGAGGGCGCGGCTGCGAACTTCACCGTAGGGCTGCCTATGCTGACACGGCTCGTGGTGTCTACGTGGGGGTCAAGTCGTGTCGAAGTTGTCGATGTTCGTGGGAAGCGTCTGCCTGGTGCTGGCCGCCTCGCTGGGGGTGGCTGCACCCGGAGGTGCCGTGGTCAGCGCTGAGCTGCCTGCCGCTCAGCCGACGCTGCAGGGGCAGTCCGCCCCGGCGGCGTCGAAGCCCAGGTCGAAGCGCTGGAAGGCTCCTCGGGGGCCCTACTTCAACGACCCGCACCTCAGGAAGGGCTGGTTCAAGATCGAGCGCGCCATCCTCGAGACGGTCAGGCACAGCCCCAAGGGCTCGACGATCCGGATCGCTGTCTACTCGTTCGACCGGATGCCGGTGGCCAGGGCGCTCATCGCCGCGCACCGACGTGGCGTCAAGATCCAGATGCTGCTCAACGACCACCAGAGCACGGGGGCCATCCAGGCGATCCGGAACGAGATCGGCACCAACCGCAAGTCCAAGAACTTCATCCACCAGTGCGTTGCGAGCTGCCGGGGCACCCAGAACGAGTACAACAACATGCACTCGAAGTTCTACCTGTTCTCCGAGGCGGGCAGGTCGGAGGACCTCGTCGCGGTGGGCTCGGCCAACATGATGCTCAACGCCGACCTGCACCAGTGGAACGACCTCTACTTCACCGACGGTGACCACGAGCTGTTCCGGCAGTTCGTGACCGTCTTCAACGACATGCGATCGGACCACGACACGCGGCAGGAGCCGGTGTTCTTCTGCGGCACACCCACCGGCCCGGCGTGCGACGACTCGGTCGACAAGCACACCGCGTGGGCCTTCCCCCGCCCGTCCGGGCCCCAGAACGACCTGGTGCTCGACATGCTCAACCGGGTCCAGTGCCTGACGCCCGACGGTCTCGGGGGCTTCACCCGCACCCGCCTGGCGCTGTCGATGCACACGATGCGCGGCGTCCGGGGCGACTACCTGGCTGATGCGGTGCGCCGGAAGTACGCCGAGGGGTGCAACTTCCGTGTCATGTACGGGCTCATCGGCTTCCGCACCAAGGGCGTCCTCGGCGCCCCCACGGACCGCGGCCGGATCCCGCTGCGCTCCACCGGTCTGGACTACAACCTCGAGGACGACTACGACCTCAACAAGGACGGGGTCGACGACCTGATCCTGAGCTACTACAGCCACCAGAAGTACTTGATCATCCAGGGCACCTACAACGGCGTGCCGGACACCAGCATGGTGCTCACCGGCTCGTCCAACTGGGCCAGCCTCAGCACCGGCAACGACGAGGCGTGGTTCACCATCCGCGGCGCCAGGGTGGCGAAGAAGTACCTGAGGAACTACGACTACCAGTGGGACAACACCCGCAACTCGCGCGACGCCTACACCACGACCTACGCCAACTTCCGCGTGATGAGCAAGGTGCGCAACGCCGACGGGACGTTCCGTACGGTGTGGCGGACGGTGCGACGCCCCATCACCACGATCGAGCGGGATCCCTTCACGAAGGGTCCCTACTGGGAGAACGACTGAGCGACGACCGCCGCGGTCTCACACGTGGCGTACGACGACCCGGCCCGCGTCGACCTCCCAGCGCTGGTCGAGACGGACGTTCTCCAGCAGTCGTCGGTCGTGCGAGACCAGCAGCAGCGCACCGTCGTAGGAGGCGAGCGCCTGCTCGAGCTGCTGGATGGCCGGGAGGTCGAGGTGGTTGGTGGGCTCGTCCAGGACGAGCAGGTTGACCCCCCGCGCCTGCAGCAGGGCCATGGCGGCGCGGGTGCGCTCACCGGGGGAGAGGCGGGCGACCTCGCTGGTGACCTGGTCGGCCTTCAGCCCGAACTTGGCCAGGAGCGTGCGCACCTCGGCCTGGGTGAGCTCCGGGACGGCCGCCTCGACAGCGTCTCCGAGCGGCAGGTCGTCGTCGAGGAGGGTGCGGGCCTGGTCGATCACGCCTGCCGCGACCGAGGCGCCCAGCGAGGCGGATCCCGCGTCGGGGTCGGTGTGACCCAGCAGCAGCCGCAGGAGGGTGGTCTTGCCGGAGCCGTTGGGACCGGTGATCCCGATCCGGTCGCCCGCGTTGACCTGCGCGGAGACGGGGCCCAGCTGGAAGTCACCCAGCTGCACGGTCGCCTCGTTGAGGGTCGCGACCACGCCGCTCGAGCGCGGTGCAGCAGCGATGTCGAACTGCAGGACCCACTCCTTGCGCGGCTCCTCGACCTCGTCGAGGCGAGCGATGCGCGACTCCATCTGACGGACCTTCTGGGCCTGCTTCTCCGAGGACTCGGTGGCGGCCTTGCGGCGGATCTTGTCGTTGTCCGGGCTCTTCCTCATCGCGTTGCGGACGCCCTGGGAGCTCCACTCGCGCTGGGTGCGGGCGCGCTGCACCAGGTCGGCGCGGGTGCCGGCGTACTGCTCGTAGGCCTCGCGCGCATGGCGCCGGGCGACGGCGCGCTCCTCCAGGAACGCGTCGTAGCCACCGTCGTAGACCGAGACCTGGCCCTGCGCGAGGTCGAGCTCGACGATGCGGGTGACGCAGCGGGCCAGGAACTCCCGGTCGTGCGAGACCAGCACGACGCCGCCGCGCAGGCCCTGCACGAACGACTCCAGCCGGTCGAGCCCGTCGAGATCGAGGTCGTTGGTCGGCTCGTCCAGCAACACGACGTCGAAGCGGCTGAGCAGCAGGGCGGCGAGCGCGACCCGTGCGGCCTGGCCCCCGGACAGCGAGGTCATCCTCGCGTCCGGACCGACGTCGAGCCCGAGGTCGGCGAGCACGGGCGCGACCCGGTCGTCGAGGTCGGCGGCTCCGCTCGCCATCCACCGGTCGAACGCGACGGCGTAGGCGTCGTCCGCACCGGGCGCGTCCGAACCCAGCGCCGCGGCGGTGGACTCCATCGCAGCGGTCGCCTCGGCTGCACCGGTGCGTCGAGCGAGGTAGCGGCCGACGCTCTCGCCCGGCACACGCTCGTGCTCCTGGGGGAGCAGGCCGACGAAAGCGTCCCGCGGCGCGCAGTCGACCGATCCGGCCATCGGGGTGCTCGCCCCGGCGAGCAGCGAGAGGAGGGTCGACTTGCCTGCACCGTTGGCACCGACGACCCCGACCACGTCCCCCGGCGCGACGGTGAGGTCGAGGCCTTCGAAGAGGATCCGGTGACCGTGTCCGCCGGACAGGTCCTTCGCGACGAGCGTGGCAGACACCCGGGGAGCCTATCGGTCTAGGCTCGTCGGGCACGACCTCGCTGACACCGCCAGACCAGGAGCGACCGAGATGCCCGTGACCCGAGGGTTCAGCCGACGCCGACCCGAGTCCACAGGTCGACTGCCTCCGGGGCAGTACGACGTCGGCGGGAGCTGGCCGGTGCTGACGGCCGAGGCGACACCCCACATCGATCGCACCACGTGGACCCTCGGGCTCGACGGCCTGGTGGACCAGCCGACGACCTGGACGTGGGACGAGCTGCACCAGCTTCCCGGTTCGACCTACCGAGGTGACATCCACTGCGTGACGACCTGGTCGAAGTTCGACGTGGCGTTCGCCGGGGTGTCGGTCGACAGCCTGCTGGAGGCTGCCGGACCACAGGCGGAGGCGGAGTTCGTCGTCGCCCACGCCACGACGGGCTACACGACCAACCTGCCGTTGGCTGACGTCACCGGAGGCAAGGCCTGGGTCGTGTGGGACTACGACGGCAAACCCTTGAGCGCCGACCACGGCGGCCCGGTCCGGCTGCTCGTCCCGCACCTCTACTTCTGGAAGTCCGCGAAGTGGGTCAGCCGGCTCGAGCTCACAGCCGAGGACCGCCCCGGATTCTGGGAGACCAACGGCTACCACGATCGCGGTGACCCCTGGCTCGAGCAGCGCTACCAGGGTGATCCGTGAGCGGCGCGACAGCATGGACGACCGGTCGCATCATCACCAAGGAGCTGCCGGCGCCGCACCTGGTGAGGCTCCGGATGCACGTCGAGGACCGCCAGCGCCACTGGCCGGGGCAGCACTACCTGATCCGGTTGCGGGCGCCTGACGACTACACCGCCCAGCGCTCCTACTCCGTGGCCTCCGACGACAGTGACCCGCTCGTGGAGTTCCTCGTCGAGCGGCTACCGGGCGGCGAGGTCTCGGAGTTCCTCGCCGACGTCGCAGAGGTCGACGACGTCCTGGAGATGCGTGGTCCGATCGGCCGCTGGTTCCGCTGGGACACCCGTACCCCGGCCCTGTGCCTGGTGGGCGGGACGGGTGTCGTCCCCGCGATCTCCATGATCCGGGCCGCGCGGCACCTCGGCCGCACCGACCTTCTCCGGGTGGTGGCAGTCGCGCGGACCCCTGTCGACCTGCCGTACGCCGACGAGCTGACGCAGTCAGGCGCCACGACCGCCTACACGCGCGAGTCCGCCTCCGGTCGCAGACCGGGCCCGTTGACCTCGACGGAGCTCGCCCCGCTCCTCGTCGGCACAGAGCTGGCCTACGTCTGTGGCTCGGCCCGGTTCGCCGGTTTCGCGGAGAACCTCCTGCTCGAGTCAGGTGTCGACCCCGAGGCGATCCGGGTCGAGCGGTTCGGGGTCACTGGTTAGGTGCGTCGGTGGAAGCGGAGGTCGCCGTGGGGGAGTCGGTCGGTGCGGTAGGCGGTGTCGTGGATCCGGTGGTGGTGGTGTGGGCAGAGCAGCACTGCGTTGTCGAGGTCCGTGGTCCCGCCGGTGTGCCAGGGGTTGAGGTGGTGGGCGTCGCACCAGGTGCCGGGGGTGTCGCACCCTTCGGCGCGGCAGGTCTGGTCGCGGATCAGGAGCGCTTTGCGTTGTGCGGGGGTGAACAGTCGTTTCGCTCGTCCGAGGTCGAGGGGTAGGGAGTGGCCGTCGAGGACGGCGGGGAGGATCTTCGCGGTGCACGCGAGCCTGCGGGCGTGGGCTGCGGTGATGCGGTCGCCGGTGAGGTCGTCGCCGGGCACGAGTCCGGCGCCGATGAGGTCCGCTGCTCCCAGCTCGGTGCGCAGGGAGGTGAGGGGGATGGTGATGATGATGGTGGTGGCGTCGCCGCCGTGGATCGGGAGGCGGGTGGGGTCGATGGCTTCGAGGAACTCACCCAGCGCCTGGCCGAGGCGTTTGGGGTACGGCAGCCGGGTGAGCGGATCGGCCGCGTTCGCGGTGTCTGCAGATCGTGCCGGTGCTGGCGCTGGTGCCGGTGCACGTGCCGGTGCTGGTGGTGGTGGCGTGGTGTGGGGTGCGGGGGTTGGCGAAGGCTTCGAGGTAGGTCGCGAACCGGGTCGCGGTCGCGTCCGGGACGAGTGCGGAGATGCGGGTGGTGCCGTCGCCTTGGCGGCGCATCGTGAGGCGGGTCTTGTCCGCGGCGTGGGCTTCGAGGTCGGTGAGGCGGTCGGCCTCGGCCTGTTCGGCGATCTCGGGGGCGACGGTGTCGAGGATCCGCCGTCCGAGACGCCCGAGCTCTGCGGGTCCGAACTCTCGGGCGTAGGCGACCAGCTGTGACTCAGCCAGCGTGATCGTGTCGGACGGGACCCGTGCGGGCAGGGCGTCGAGTGCACGGCGGATGACGTGGGCCTGCGCGAGCGTCACGTCGCCGTCGCGCATCCCGGCAGCCAGGACCGGACGGGAGCGGTCCAGCGCTGTGGCGAGGGTGAGGTCGGCGCGCGCGTCAGCGATGCGGGTGCGGGTCTCGTGCGCGACCCAGCCTGCTGCGTCCTTCGCAGCCGTCGACTCCGCGAGGTCGGAGGCGTCGGCCAGGACCCGCAGCCGCAGCTCCGCCACCTGGGCCTCGGCTCGTACGAGCTCACCCAGCGCGGTCGCCTTCTCCGCCGTTGTCATGAACGTCGGGTTGGCGCCCGCCACACCCTTCAACAGCGCGCGGATGTCGCAGACCGCAGTGATGATCGGATGACTCACGACTGGCCTCCCTCCGACGACGGATCACCCCACGTGCGGGGCGCACGTGTGGCTGAACGGTCGTCGCTCCTGGAGGCCCGGGATCGCCCCGGACAATTACTGACCCTCGCAACTCGCCCCCCGAGCTCGGGAATGGCGCACCGGGGAGCGTGACCCTGGTGGCCCGAGCTGCGAGGAACGTGATGCTAACGCTACGCCCTCACGACGTATAAGCACACACATGTTCGATCAAGAGACGATCAGGTTCACGGTGGGAGAGCGCAGGTTCCGGACCCGCTCCTCCAAGCCGGCCGGTCCAACGAACAGCGGAGGCTGAGCATGTCCGCGCCGACACCGGATCCGGATCCAGATCCAGTCGCTAGGCTCGGGCCATGGCACGCAGTGTGTACGTCGCCGGCGTCGAGGGGTTCACCGGCAAGTCCGCGGTGGCGCTCGGGGTGTTGGAGCAGCTGTCGCGCCGCGTGGCGCGGGTCGCGGTCTTCCGGCCGGTGGTCCGTGCCGAGGCGTCGACGACCGGTGTCCGCGACTACGTGCTCGACCTTCTGGTCTCGCACGACGCCGTCGCCCTGACCTACGACGAGTGCGTGGGCGTGAGCTATGACGAGGTGCACGCCGACCCCCACGGTGCGATGGACCGCATCGTCGCGCGCTACCACCAGGTCGCGCTGCAGAGCGATGCCGTCGTGATCGTCGGGAGTGACTACACCGACGTCGGCGCACCGGCCGAGTTCGCCTTCAACGCCCGGGTTGCGGCCAACCTCGGAGTGCCGGTCCTGCTGGTGCTCAACGGTCAGGGACGCAACGTCGAACAGCTGCGCACCACGGCCGCGATGGCGGAGGCCGAGCTCGCTGCCAACCACGCGACGCTCTTCGCCGTCTTCGCCAACCGTGTCGATCCTGCAGCCACCGATCGGACGGCGGCAGCACTGCGGCGCGACGGCGTGCCGGCCTTCGCCCTTCCGGAGCAACCGCTGCTGAGTGCGCCCTCGGTGGGCGACCTGTTGACGGCTTGCGAGGGTCGGCTGGTGCGGGGCGACGAGAGCCAGCTGGCCCGCGAGGTCCCGGGGCTCGTGATCGCGGCGATGACCCTGCCCAACGTGCTGGACCGGCTCTTCGACGGTGCGCTCGTCGTCACGCCCGGTGACCGCCCCGAGGTGGTGCTCGGCGTCCTCACGGCTCACCAGTCGGCCAGCTTCCCGCAGATCTCCGGCATCGTCCTCAACGGTGGGCTCGACCTGCCCGAGCAGGTGGGTCGGTTGCTGGACGGGCTGGACGTGGCGCTGCCCATGATCGCCACCGACCTGGGCACCCACGCGACCTCGACCGCGCTGACCGATCGCCGTGGCCGGCTGGACAAGGACTCCCCACGCAAGATCGCGACCGCGCTGACCCTCTTCGCCGACAACGTCGACGGCGAGGAGCTGATGAGCGGCCTGGAGGTGGCCAGGACATCGGTCGTGACACCTCTGATGTTCGAGCACCGCGTCCTCGACGAGGCGATCGCCGATCGCCGCCACGTCGTCCTGCCGGAGGGGGAGGAGGAGCGGATCTTGCGTGCGGCCGACATCCTGCTGCGGCGCAACGTCGCCGACCTGACCCTGCTCGGCGACCCGATGACCATCCGCGCCCGGGCTGCCCACCTCGGCATCGACGTGTCCGCGGCGCGTCTGCTCAGCCCCTACGACGAGGAGCTGCGCGAGAGGTTCGCGCAGGAGTATCACCAGCGACGCGCCCACAAGGGCATCGACCTCGAGGTCGCCCGCGACGTGGTGGTCGACGTGTCCTACTTCGGCACGATGATGGTCGAGCTCGGCCTCGCCGACGCGATGGTGTCCGGTGCCGTGCACACCACGGCGCACACCATCCGCCCGGCCCTCGAGGTCATCCGCACGGTCCCCGAGGTGTCGGTGGTGTCCTCGGTCTTCTTCATGTGCCTGCGCGACCAGGTGCTCGTCTACGGCGACTGCGCGGTCAACCCCGACCCCACGGCAGCCCAGCTCGCCGACATCGCGATCGCCTCGGCCCGGACCGCGGCAGCCTTCGGCGTCGAGCCGCGGATCGCGATGCTGTCCTACTCGACCGGCACCTCGGGCAGCGGCACCGACGTCGAGAAGGTCACCGAGGCCACGGCGCGAGTCCGCGAGCGGGCGCCCGACCTCCTCGTCGAGGGACCCATCCAGTACGACGCCGCCATCGACGCCGCGGTCGCTCGCACCAAGCTGCCCGACTCCGCCGTGGCCGGACGGGCGACGGTCTTCGTCTTCCCGGACCTCAACACGGGCAACAACACCTACAAGGCCGTGCAACGCTCGGCCGGAGCGCTGGCGGTCGGCCCGATCCTGCAAGGTCTCCGCAAACCCGTCAACGACCTCTCCCGGGGAGCACTCGTCCGCGACATCGTCAACACGGTCGCCATCACCGCGATCCAGGCGCAGAAGCTGTCATGACCGAGCGGGTGCTGGTCCTCAACGCGGGGTCGTCGTCACTGAAGTACAGCCTGCTGAACGGTCGGTCCGGGGTCGCCGAGGCCTCCGGGTCCGTGGAGCGGATCGGCGAGGACGGCGGGAGGCTGACTCACTCGGTCGGTGGCCGCGACCACACCGAGGAGCGTCGCGTCGCCGACTTCGAGGACGCGCTCGCAGCGGCCCTCGGGGCGTTCGACCGTCACGGGCCGACCATCGATCGTGGAGCGCTTGCCGCCGTGGGTCACCGGGTCGTGCACGGTGGTGACCTCTTCGCCGAGCCGGTGCTCGTCGACGACCGGGTGCTCGGCGCCGTCGAGGACCTCGTGCCGCTCGCGCCCCTGCACAACCCGGCCAACCTGGAGGGGATGAGGGTCGCGCTGCGGCTCTTCCCCGAGGTGCCCCAGGTCGCGGTCTTCGACACCGCCTTCCACCAGACGATGCCCGAGCACGCCTACACCTACGCCGTGCCCATCAGCTGGCGCGATGAGCACCGGATCCGGCGCTACGGCTTCCACGGCACGTCGTACGCCTTCGTCTCACGTCGCGCCGCGGAGCTGCTCGGGCGTCCGGTGGGCGACACCAACCTCGTGGTGCTCCACCTCGGCAACGGGGCGTCGGCGGCGGCGATCCGCGGCGGGCGCTCCATCGACACCTCGATGGGGTTCACCCCGCTCGAGGGACTGGTGATGGGCACCCGCTCCGGTGACCTCGACCCGGCGATCCACGGTCACCTCCACCGCGAGCTCGGGTGGTCCCTGGACAGGATCGATCACGCGCTCTACCGCGAGTCGGGCCTGCTCGGCCTCGCCGGAGCCAACGACTTCCGCGAGGTGACCCGACGTCGGGCCGCCGGCGACGCAGCGGCCACGCTGGCGTTCGACGTCTACGCCTACCGGGTGCGCACGTACGTGGGCGCCTACTACGCCGCGCTCGGGGAGCTCCACGCCGTCGTGCTCACCGGTGGCGTCGGCCAGCACAGCCCCGCGCTGAGGGCGGCGGCACTCGGAGGTCTCGAGGGGCTCGGGATCGTCCTGGATCCCGCTCGCAACGACGCGAGGTCCGCGGACGCCCGGAGGGTCTCCACCGACGGGTCGGACGTCGCCGTGCTCGTGGTGCCCACCGACGAGGAGTGGGAGATCGCTCGACAGGCACTCGCCGTCGTGCGCGGCTCCCTGCCGGATCGCAGCGCGGACTAGGAGCGCAGCCGACGGGGGATACCGGTGTCGAGCTCGTCCGGCTCGGCGATGCGCACCTTCACGTCGACGCAGAACAGCCCGTGCGCGTTGACGACCACGGGCTCGAGCGTGAGGTCCGCGACCTGCGGCACGTCGACGGCCAGGCGACCCACGGACATCACCAGCGCCTCGAGCGGGGCGAGGTCCACCTCTTCCAGGCCGTGATCGCCGAGGAGCTGGGGGAAGAGGCGAAGGGCCCGTACGGCGCGGGCGGCATCGGCTGCCTCGACGGGCGGGAGCAGCAGCACCTCCTCCGCCCAGCTGCCGGCGGATCCTGCAGCTCCACCCGTGACCCGCACGAGCGGGCCGAGCTGCGGGTCGCGCACCAGTCCCACGGAGGCGAGGTGCCCGAGCACCAGCGGCTGGACCAGGACCTCGACGTGGTCGCGGTCGAGCTCCTCGGCGAAGCGCCGTACGGCGTCGGCGACGTCGCTGCCGGTGCGCACGTCGATCCGGACCAGGCCGCGGTCGGACTTGTGCAGCACCGTGGGGTCGGCCACCTTGACGGCCACGGGATAGCCGATCGTGGACGCGAGCGCCTCCGCTTCCTCGTGCCCGGCGGCGAGGAGCCCGACGAGGTGGATGCCGTACGGCGCCAGCAGCTCTGCCTGCACGGAGGGGGCGAGCCACTCCGGCTCGCCGCCGCGAGCGGCCAGCCGCGACCGCACCCACGTGCGGGCGTGGACACCACGGGTCCCGATCTCGACCTCCGGTTCGTCGGCCGGGACCCGTCGCCACGCGGCGTACCTCATGGACCGGCCCAGCGCCCCGATCGCCGCATCGGTCGATCGGTAGACGCTCACGCCGGGGAGACTGCGCGCCGCGTCGAACGCGGCGCCGGGAGTGACGAGGAGCAGCGGCACGTCGGCGCCGGAGGGCCGCGCCTGCGCGACCGCCTCGAACAGGGCGTCGCGGTCGGTGAGCCGGTTGGCGACGAGCAGGACCAGGACCGCGTCGGCCTCGCCGGCCTCGAGCACTGCGCGCAGTGCCTGCGTGAGCTCCCCGGGTCTGACGTCGGCTCCGAGATCGACCGGGTTGCGCGTGTCGACCGCGCCGTGGACCGCCGCGCGCAGGGTCGCGGCCAGCTCAGCGGAGGTCGGCGCGATGAGCATGCCCTGGCGCTCGGCACGGTCGGTCGTCAGCGCGCCCACCCCTCCCGTGTTGGACACGATGCAGATCCGGAGTCCGGCCGGCAGCGGTTGCTCCACGAGCAGGAGTGCGGTCTCGGCCAGCTCCGCACCGGTCTGGCAGGCGATCACGCCCGACTGGTCGAGCAGCGCGTCGACGCCCACACCGACGGTGGAGGCCACGGTGAGGTCCTGGCGCGCCCGGGACCGTCCGCCGATCACCGCCAGCAGCGGCTTCTGCTCGGCGAAGCGGCGAGCGGTGCGGGCGAACTTGAGTGCGTTGCCGAACGACTCGAGGTAGAGCGCTGCAGCGGAGACCTGCTCGTCGTCCATCCAGGCAGCCAGCAGGTCGTTGCTCGACACGTCGACCTTGTCGCCCAGCGAGACGAACGAGTGCACGCCCAGTCCCACGTCGCGGGCGAGATCGAGGAGCGCGAAGCCCATCCCGCCGGACTGCGAGGCGACCGCCAGACCGCCCACCTCGGGCACGTCGCTGAGCAGCGTCGCGTTGAGGCGGTCGACGTTGGCCAGGACACCCTGGGAGTTGGGGCCGACCAGGCGCAGGCTGTGGGCACGAGCGATGCCCAACAGCTCCAGGCGCCGCGCGTCGCTCCCGGCACCGGAGAAGCCGGACGAGATCACCACCGCGGCCCCGGCACCGTTGGCAGCGGCGTCGCGTAGCACGTCGGCCACCCCCTCGGCGGGGACGGCGACCACGACCAGGTCCACCGGGGCGTCGAGCTCGGCGAGGTCACGGCTGGTGGGAAGGCCGTCGATCGACCCTGCCTCGGGATGGATCACGTGGAGGGTCCCGGTGTAGGACGAGCTGCGGATCGCGTCGAGCACGCCGTGGCCGAAGCCGTGGGCGGATCGTCGTACGCCGACGACGGCGACGCTGGTGGGGTGCAGCAGCGGGCGCAGTGACCGCGCTGCGGCCAGCCACTCGCGGCGGTCGGCGGCCTGGACAGCCTCGCGGGAGGCGTCCGTGAGCAGCTCGACCTCCACCTCGCCGTCCACGGTGGTGCGCCTCGCGGCGAACCCGGCCGCACGGAAGACGCGCAGCATGCCGTAGTTGTCGCCCAGGACCTCAGCCACGAACCGGCTGACCCCGTGCCGCCGCCCCAGAGCGGCGAGGTGCTCCAGCAGCAGGCTGCCCAGACCACGGCCGCGGTCCTGGTCGTCGACCAGGAAGGCGACCTCTGCGCTGTCCGGGGAGAGCAGCTCCGCGGTCGCCAGACCAGCGACCCGACCTCCGATGAGCGCCACCAGCGCAGCCGAGGACGTGTTGTCGGTGGCGAAGAGGTGGTCGACATACCGTCGTCCGGCCTCCCGGCTGGGGGAGAAGAACCGCAGCCGCAGGGTGTCCTGGGAGACCGACTCGTGCAGCGCGAGCACGGCGGCCCGGTCGTCCGCACGCACCGACCGGATCACCGCGATCGTGCCGTCGGCGAGCAGCACGTCCGCCGGGTCCGCCGACCAGTCCTTCGGATCGGCGCCCGGGACGTCGTGGGCGTTCACTAGGTGCCGCAGAACGTCCGGTAGGCGCCGAACGAGTCCGGCGCAGGCTCTGCGTAGCGTTCCATCCCCGCCCGTACGTCGAAGGGCTGGGTCACCGCGGCCAGCAGCCGGTCGAGGGGCTCGAGGTCGCCGGCGGTCGCGGCACCCAGGCTCTCCTCGACGAGGTGGTTGCGCGCGATGTAGACCGGGTTGACCCGGTCCATCGCCTCGGCGTCAGGTCCGAGTGAGAGCCAGCGGCCAGCCCACGCGTCGAAGCCGGCGAGGTCGAGGAACAGCCCGCGGACCGGCTCGGCGTCCCCGCGCGCTGCCGCGCCGAGGGCGCGGTGGAACGAGGTGTGGTCGACCCGGTCGGCCGTCAGCAGGACGACCAGGTCCGTGGCGAGCTGCGACGTCACGGCGTCGTCCGAGGTGCCGGTCAGTCCGAGCTTGGCACGCATCCCGGCCGACCAGGCCTCCGCGTAGTGGACCCGGAAGGTCCGCAGCGCGTCCGTGGCGAGGGCGACCGCCTCGTCCTGCTCGTCGGCCAGCAGCGGCAGGAGCGACTCGGCGAAACGCGCGAGGTTCCACTCGGCCGCGGCCGGCTGATTGGCATAGGCGTAGCGGCCGTCGGTGTCGATGGAGCTGTAGACCGTGGTCGGGTCGACGGCGTCCATGAAGGCGCACGGGCCGTAGTCGATGGTCTCGCCCGAGATCGTCATGTTGTCGGTGTTCATCACCCCGTGCACGAAGCCCACGAGCATCCACCGGGCGATGAGGGACGCCTGCGCTGCGACGACGGCGCGGAACAGCGCGTCGTAGGGCTGATCCGCGTGCGCGGCCTCGGGGTGGTGCCGGGTGATCGCGTGGTCGGCGAGTCGGCGCAGCAGGTCGACGTCGCCGGAGGCAGCGGCGTACTGGAAGGTGCCCACGCGCAGGTGGCTGCTCGCCACCCGGGCCAGCACGGCGCCCGGTTGCACGGTCTCGCGGCGCACGTCACGGCCGGTCGCCACGACGGCGAGCGAGCGGGTGGTGGGGATGCCGAGGGCGTGCATCGCCTCGCTGATGACGTGTTCGCGCAACATCGGCCCCACGGCCGCCAGGCCGTCGCCGCCGCGGGAGAACGGCGTACGGCCGGAGCCCTTGAGGTGCAGGTCGCGGGTCCGGCCCCGACTGTCGGTGAGCTCGCCGAGCAGCAGCGCGCGGCCGTCACCGAGCCGGGGTGAGTAGCCGCCGAACTGGTGACCGGCGTAGGCCTGAGCCACGGGGGTGGCGTGCGGCGGGGGAACGGTCCCCGTCAGCAGGCCCATCCCCTCCGGGCTGCGAAGCCAGTCAGGGTCGAGCCCGAGCTCGGCTGCCAATGTCTCGTTGAGCGCCAGGATCTGCGGCGCCGGTGCTTCCGCGGCCTTCCACGCGACGGCGAGCTCGGGGAGCTCGCGGGCGAAGCGGTGGTCGAGGGTGACGGTGGGGGACTGGCTCACTTCCTCGACGATACGCCGACCCGCTGCGCCACGACTCCGGGAGTCGTGGGCATCAAGCTCCGACATCGGCCTTCCTCACCCCTGGACGAGTCCCTCCGCGATCGCCTCGATCACCCGCGGCCGGAGCCGTGCCACGGTGATGACCTCGTCGACCGATCCCACGCGCACCGCCCGGTGGATGTCGTGGACGCCGTCGAACTCGGCTGCGACCTCGCCGATCTTCTCAGGCCGTACGGCTGCCTTGAGGTCGGCCAGCTCGACGACGAGGCGGCTCCGGTCCGATCCGCTCGCCTCGGCGATCCGGCCGTCGATGTCGCGGACGCGCGGGTCGGCCGACGTACGCTTCTCGACCTCGCCGGCGAACACGACCGCCGCCGCCGGCGCGCCGCCGATCACCGACGCGTAGGACCCCTCCAGGGCCAGCACGGTCATGCGTGGGTTGAGGGCCTTGGAGAAGACCACGAAGGCGCCACCGTGGTAGCGCGAGATCACGCAGAAGACGATCGGCCCGTCGAAGTTGACGATGGCACGGCCGATCTCCGCGCCGTACTCGAGCTGCAGGTTGCGCATCGAGTCGGGTGAGCCGTCGAAACCGGACAGGTTGGCCAGGACCACGAGCGGGCGGTTGCCGCTGGCCGCGTTGATCGCGCGCGCCGCCTTCTTCGACGATCGCGGGAACAGCGTGCCCGCGGTGTAGATGTCCGGACCGTCCGTGGGAGGGAAGCCGCGGCGGGGGACCGGCCGCGACTCGATCCCGAGCAGGCAGACCGGGTAGCCGCCGACGTGGGCGTCCTGGACCACCGCCGTGTCCGCGTCGGCCATGCCCGCCCAGCGCTCGAGCACCGGGTGGTCCTGGTCGGCCAGGGCACGCATCACCGTGCGGATGTCGAAGGCCTTCTTGCGGTCCGGGTTGGACTCTGCGGAGAAGATCTCCCCGACCGTGGTGAAGTCGCTGTCGGCCGAGACGTGCGGGAAGGGCGAGACGTCGCGGTCCGCCGGGTCGGTGGTGCCGGCCCGTCGGGGGTGGGTCTCACCGGGCACCACGTAGGTGTGGTCGTAGTGCGCCATCAGCACACCGAAGGCGCCGGCCAGGTCCGGTGCCCAGTACTGCGCCTGGCCGTTGGGCCCCATCACCCGGTCGTAGCCGCCGATGCCGAAGTTGTCCTCCGCGGACACCCCGCCGGAGAAGTCGAGCGACTGCTTGCCGGTGAGCACCATCGCGCTGTCCGGGGTCATCACCAGGATGCCCTTGGTGTGCATCAGCATCGTCGCCTCGGCGTTCCAGTAGGGCTGGGCGCCCACGTTGATGCCGGCCACGACGACGTTGATCTCGCCGCCCGCCTGGGTGAACTCGATGATCCGCTTGAGCCCGGCCGCGACCCAGTCCATGTTCTCCGTGCCCGAGCCCATCGAGATCCGGGCGCCCGCGGAGAGGGCATACCACTCCACCGGCACCTGCATCCGCTCGGCGAGGTCGATCGCAGCGATGATCCGTGAGCACTCCGGCTCCGACACCGCGCCGAGCGCCTTGGTCGGGTCGCCGCAGAGCACGACCCGGGTGACCCCCTCGGGGTGCAGCGGGGTCGGGGTCCTCACCACGGCGACCAGGATCCCGGCGACGTTGAGCCCGGGCAGCCGGTCGACGGGCACCAGGGCGCCGGTCTCGTCGAGGTCGTGCTCGACGAGGCTGCCGTCCGGGCCGGCCAGCACGCCCTCGAGCTCGTAGGGGTAGACCAGGCCGCGGCGACGCGCCCGGGCCACGTTGGACGCATACTCGTCGAGCGGCTTGAGCCGCTCGGTCGGGGGCCCCTCGATCGACGCGGTGACGCCGGCGCCGGGCTGGGCGCGGAAGCGCAGCGCGATGGGCGTCGGGGTGCCGTCGGGACCGATCACCCGGCCCTGGGCGAGCACCTCCTCGATGCCGGCGCCGTCGGTGAGCGGGGTGATCTTGCCCTGCAGCGTGGTGAGCTGCTCGAGGTCGGCCTCGACCAGTGGCCACACCTGCACCCACACGTGGTTGGTGTCGAGCTTGCTCCCGGCCGCGCCGCGGGCGGTCCGGGCGCGGCGGATGGCCTCCAGGCAGTTCTCCACCGCGCGCTCCGCGTGCGGCATCCCGGTGACCCGGCCGGTCTCGTCGCGTACGACGGCGAGCTGGCGGACCTGCGCCAGGGCCACCAGACGGCGGTCGGCGGGGTTCTGCTTCGCGACGCACTCGTAGAGCAGCACGTCCTCGGGCGCCTCGATCCGCTTGACGTGGAAGTCGCGCAGCCGCCAGAGATCGAGACGACGGCCGACCATCGGGTGCACCCCGCGGACGAGGTCGTCCTCGACCACCTGGTCGCCGGTGCCTGCGTCGTCGACGACGGGGCGATAGGTGAAGTAGGTGACAGGTGCCCCCCCGCCGGGGCAGAGCGCCACCGCGATGCGGCGTACGTCGCGGGAGAAGGGCAGCGTGGCGACGACGCGGGCCAGCTCGGCGCTGGCCTCCTCGGCGCCGTCGGGGGCCTCCGGCCAGTGGACGTAGAGGTCGACCACCACCTCGTGCCCCGCCGCCCGGGCGGCGACCTGGTCGCCGAGTGACGAGACGAGTGCACTGCCAGGTGCGGAGAGCTCGGTCGATGGTGCCGACCGTGGAGACCACGCGGGTGGGCCGGTCGTCCAGGACGTAGTCGGCCACGGCGAACGTGCGACCGGCGACCACGTCGGACTGCAGGCCGTGCAGCTCGTACTCGCGGTAGTGCCGGCGGATCAGCACCTCGAGCAGGGGCTCGTGCTCGGGCGTGCCGTGCTCGAGCCGCTCCGCGAGGAACTGCACGATCTGCTCCGGGATCGCGGCCAGGGCCTCGAGCCGGGCTGTCCGGTCCGAGGAGTCGGGGTCTGCCGCGAGGGCCTCGACCTCGTCCCGGACGCCAGCCAGGACACTCGATCGCTCCTCGTCGACCAACGGCTGGTCGAACCAGCGGAAGCGCGTGCTGCGAGCCAGGTCGCCGACCACCGGGAAGCGGAGCTGGGTGGACCTGACCAGGCGCTCGAGCAGGTCGCGCACCGCGCCGGCGAGCTCCTCGCCCGGCGGGGGTTCGTTGATCCAGCGCTGGAGCAGCTCGGTCGCGAGACGGACCTCGGGAGCGGGACGCTGCTGCGCCAGGAAGATGCGGAACACCGCCTCCTCCAGCTGCGGGGTGCGGTCGAGGTCGCGCACACCGTAGTGCCCGAGGACCTTGCTCAGGCGGTCGCGGAACTGCTCGGGGAGCGCGCCGCGGTCGACGTCGAGGCTCTGCAGGAAGGTGTGGAAGTGCTCCTTCGAGCTGTGCACGCGCAGCTCGGTGTGCAGGTCCTCACCGACGGGTCGGTTGCGGCTGAGCTCGGCCAGGTCGGCGAACAGGCTGAGGAGCTCCATCTCGTCGGCCACCACGTCGACGCCTTCGGCGACGAGCTCGTCGCGGGCCGCGAGGTAGTCGGCGACCACGTCGCCGTCGGCGCTCGCGTCGACGTCGTAGCCCATCACCATCGCCGCGACGTCGGCGCGACTGCGCGCGGCGCGCTCCGCCGCGGACGCGGGGGGCACGGAGGGTGGCAGGTCGAGGGCCGGTCCGGTCTCGTCCGGTGCTGCCTCCTCGGCGGCGTCCTCCGCGACGGGCTCCAGACGTACGAGCGGGGCTCCGGTCTCGACCTGGCTTCCGGTCAGCACCAGCAGCTCGCGCACCCGCGCCGCGAACGGCGCTCGCAGCACCGTCTCCATCTTCATGCTCTCGAGGACCAGGACCGGGCGCACCGGCCGCGACCACGTCGCCGACCGTGACGGGGGAGGCGACGACCAACGCGGGAGCCGGTGATCGGAGCACGCCGCCCTCGTCACGGCTGACCCGGTGCGTCACCCCGTCGACCTCGATGGTGTGGACGGGCCCGTGCATGGAGGTCACCAGCCGGTAGCGCTGATCGCCGACCCGCAACCGGGTGTGGAACTCGTCGAGCCGCTCGACGTCGGCGACCACGACGTGCTCGACACCGCCCGCCTCCACGCCGACGCGGAACCGCTGCGGTCCGATCTGGATCACGGTGACCTTGTGCGTGGTGCCGCGCAGCTTGAAGTCGACCGCACGGCCGACCTTGTGCTGCACCTGGGGTCGGCCGCCGCGGGCACTCTCGAGGAGGCGGACGACCTCGACGTGCGCCTCGTCCTCGTAGGCCTCGATGCCTGCTGCGACGACGGCGATGCCGGAGTGCTCGTGGACGACGAGTCGGCCCTCGGCGCGGACGCGGTCGATCCAGCTGGTGTCGGCCCAGCCGGTCGAGCCGTCGACGATCTCGGACTGGGCGAGGAGGTCGAGGATGAATCCCTTGTTGGTGGCACCGCCCTCGATCACCACGGTGGTCTCCGCCATGGCGCGACGCAGGCGTGCGAGCGCCTCGTCGCGGGTGCTGCCGTAGGCGATGATCTTGGCGATCATCGAGTCGAAGTCGGCCGGGATGGTGTCGCCCTCGCCGACGCCGGTGTCCACGCGGATGCCGGGGCCCGAGGGCAGGTCGAGCAGTGCGATCCGGCCGGGCGACGGGGCGAAGTCGCGATCCGGGTCCTCGGCGTTGAGCCGCGCCTCGACGGCGTGACCACGCTCGACCGGCTTCGATCCGAGGAGTCGCCCACCTGCCGCCACGTGCAGCTGCGCCTTGACCAGGTCGAGGTCCGTCGTGGCTTCGGTGATCGGGTGCTCGACCTGGAGACGGGTGTTGACCTCGAGGAAGGCGAACGTCCGCTCACCCGGGTGGTAGAGGAACTCGACCGTCCCGGCGCCGACGTAGCCCACGGCGAGGGCCAGGCGCTCGGCGGACGCCTTGACCTCGTCGGTCTGGCCGGCGTCGAGCAGGGGCGAGGCCGACTCCTCGATCACCTTCTGGTTGCGACGCTGCACGGTGCAGTCGCGGACACCGACCGCCCACGCCGTGCCGTGGCTGTCGGCGATCAGCTGGACCTCGATGTGCCGTGCCCCGGTCACGAGCCGCTCGAGGAAGACCACGCCGCTGCCGAAGGCGCGCTCGGCCTCGTCGCGGGTGCGCTGGTAGGCGTCCTCGAGCTCTGCGGCGGAGTCGACGCGGCGGATGCCCCGGCCGCCCCCACCGGCGGTGGCCTTGAGCATCAGGGGGTAGCCGACGCGGTCGGCTGCGGCCAGGGAGGCCTCGAGGGTGTCGACCGCACCTCCGCTCCACGGCGCGACCGGGACGCCGACCTCCTCCGCGAGGAGCTTGGAGCCGATCTTGTCGCCGAGCCGGCGCATCGCCTCGGCGCTCGGGCCGATGAACGTCACGCCGAGGCGCGCGCACAGGTCGGCGAACGCCGGGTCCTCCGCGACGAATCCCCATCCCACCCAGACGGCGTCCGCCGCGCACTCCACGAGCACCCGCTCCAGGACGGTCAGGTCGATGTAGGGGCGCGCCGAGGCGGGGCCCAGCGAGTAGGCCTCGTCGGCCTCCCGGGCGAACATCGCCGTGCGTTCGTCGTCGGTGTAGAGGGCGATGGATCGGATCGGTGCTCCGTCGCCTTCGGCGTTGAGGTCACGGACGGCGTGGATCAGTCTCATCGCTGCCTCGCCACGATTCACGATTGCCACTCGGCTGAACATCCTGGGGGCTCCTGACCCGACGATCCGTTCACGGGACCGTCGTCGCGACACTGTCTTGGCTGTGAGGCTACTGCGTGCGGTGCCCGGCTCGCCGAGCCGGAACCTCGACTTGTCCGCGTCGGCAAGGGCGTCGAGTCGTTGCTTGATCTGCTCGCCGTGGGGGTCGCTGGGCGCAGGGGCGTCCGAGGGCCGCTGCACGACCGGGGCCACGAGCAGGTCGAGCCGCTCCAATCCGTCGCGGTCGTCGAGGACGGTCGCGGCGAACAGCTCACGGCGTACGCGGTCCGCGACCTCGACGGGCCACCGTTCCCAGCCGTCGGCTGTCATGGCCGAGGCCAGCTGCTGCCGCTCGGGGCGAGCCATCAGTCGATGGCCGGAGGTCGTGTGGTTGGTCCACTTGCGCACGAACTCCTCGAGCGTGTGGGACTCGTAGTGCAGGACCTGGAGCCAGTCCGCACGGTGCACGGCGACCGGAGCCCGCTGGTCGTCGACGACGCGGTGGATCTCCAACCACGCGTCGGTCGAGACGCGCAGCCCGGCCTTGCCGACGGTGTGGCCGCGGAAGTAGGCGCGGTTGTCGGGACGCTCCAGCATGCCCAGGAGATGGAGGAGGTCGAGCTCCTCATCGGTGAGGAGGCGCTTGAACAGGCTCACGTCGTCGTCGGGCCACTCCCACTGGGCGAGTGCCTCCAGCGGCGAGAGCTGCACCGCCTCGATGTCGCCCGGTAGCGCCAACAGCCTCTCGGTGTCGAGATGGAGGACCTCGTCCCCGTCGATGTGGAACATCCAGCCCTGTGGGTCGGTGTCCCGCACCACGTCCAGCGCGGCGTTGGCGTTGATGCGCTGCCGCGCGTTGAGCCGGAGGGGGACGCCGTCACCCCACCAGGTCCTGGCGTCGATCGCGATGACGCCCGGCCGCTCGTTGAGCAGTGCGGCGCTCTGCGCGTCGTCGCGGTCGTCGAGGAAGACGACCACCCGGTCGACGCCGGCGGCCTGGTTGCGGTCGATCCAGCGTTCGAGGCGCGCGAGGTCGTCCTTCACCGTGCTCACCGTGGTAATCACCGGCGCTCCTCCCGTCGACGGGGGAGATGCTAGGGCGCGCAGCGCTCGTGATCGTGACCGGCTGGTCCGATGGACACGCAGCACCCGTCGCCGCGCCACGCTCGTCGGCCCTCCTTGACCGCGACCGCCGCGATGACGAGCCCGGCGACGGGGTCGGCCCACGACCAGCCCAGGGTGGCGTTGAGGATCAGTCCGACAAGCAGAACAGCGGACAGGTAGGTGCACAGCAGGGTCTGCGTGGAGTCGGCCACGACGGCGTTGGAGCCGAGGGCACGTCCGGTGCGACGCTGGGCCCAGGACAGGAAGGGCATGACGACGAGTGACGTCACCGCCAGCCCGATGCCGACCGGGGAGGCATCCGGGTCCTCGTCACCCAGCAGGGCCCGGACCGACTCGACCGAGATGTAGGCAGCGAGCGCGAAGAACGAGAGCGCCATCAACCTCAACGCCTGCTGCTCGCGCGACTGCGGCAGTCGGTGGCGGAACTGCCACAGGATGATGAGCCCCGACGACACCTCGACGATCGAGTCGAGGCCGAAGCCGATGAGGGCGACCGACCCGGCGGTGACGCCGGCGGCGATGGCGATGACCGCTTCGACCGTGTTGTAGGCCACCGATGCCCCGGCGAGCAGCTGTGCCCGACGCCCGTACGTCGCCGTCTCCTCGACGCTCAGCGCGGCACCGTGCGTGTGCGTGGTGGCCATCAGGCGTCCCCGAGCGTGTCGGCGCCATGGCTGGGACAGAGCGTCACGGCACCGCCCGTCGCCTCGAGGAGGCGTTCGGCCGCCGACCAGAGATCCATGAGCGCCTCGGCGTGGTTCAGGGAGTAGACCGAGGCTCGACCCTCGGGACGGACCGAGACCAAGCCGCAGGCCCGGAGGCACTGCAGGTGCTTCGACACCGTCGACTGGGCGAGACCGATGTGGGCGGTGAGGTCGACGACGCGATGCTCACCCAGCGCAAGGTGGCGCAGGATCGCCAGGCGCGAGGGGTCGGCGAAGCCGTGGAACAAGCAGGCTGCCGCAGTCAGCCCTGCATGCGCGGGAGACGTCTTCTCAACGCCTCGGGTCTTTGTCATCGTCATAAAGCGATGATAGAGCACCGGCGGGTCCGAACGACCCCTACGGTAGTTAGGATCCTCCGAGTGGTCAGGCGCACCGGTCAGGGGTTGTTCGGCGAGGCTCTCCTCACAGGCTCGGTCCCGGCTCCTGACCGGGTCGAGCGCATCGGTGGCTACATCTGCAGCAGGTCCTCGTGAGCTGGGCACTCTTCCTGACCGTGGCGGGCCTGGCGGCTCTGGACTCCCTCAACCCCGCCACGCTCGTTGCCATCGCCCTGATCCTCGTCGGATCGCGGGGCAGACCTGTGGCAGAGGCAGGTGCCTTCGTCCTCGGTGCCTTCACCACCGTCCTGTTCGTGGGAATGGTCCTCTATCTCGGCGCAGAAGCCGCCGCAGCCTCCATCGCCGGTGCGCTGGCCTGGGTGCGCCGCGTCGCCCTCGGGCTCGCGGCACTCGTGCTGTTCGTCTCGGCACTCAGGTCCCTGCGAATCCGCAAGCGCGCCGCCATCGGACTGCCGAGCTGGTTCAGCCCCGGCACGGCAGCGGGACTCGGCGTCCTCATGACGGCGGCGGACCTTCCCAACGCCTTCCCCTACTTCATCGCCGTCGAACGCCTCGTGACCGCTGACCTCTCCCTGCCGACCGCCTCACTGGTCCTGGCCGGCTACGGCATCGTCTACTGCGTTCCGTGCCTGATCCTGCTGGCGTTCGGTCTCAACAACGGCGAGGGCGTCATCCGAGCGCTACGCGAGCTGCACGACCACTACGGCACCGCGGCAGTCCTGCAGCCAAGCGTCACACGAGCCACCGCCTACCTGATCGGCGCCATCATCGTCGCCGCCATAGCCGTGTCGGTGTAGTCATGCCGGTCCGTATAACGTGACGCTGACCACACCCGGAAGGACCTCGCATGTCTGGCATCGTTCG
>CAWEAI010000026.1:0-7546 GCA_963806925.1 uncultured Actinomycetota bacterium
GAGGCCGGTGTCGACCTCACCGACGCCGACACCGTCGTGGGCACCTCGGCGGGCTCGGTGGTGGGTGCGCAGGTGACCATCGGCTTGCCGCTGGCCGACCTCTACGCCTCGCAGCTCGAGCCGCCGGACGGCGAGCTGGGCGGACGGTTGTCCCGCATCGCCGCGCTCAAGCTGGTGCCGCCCTACGTCCTGCCCGGCAGCGGACGGGACAAGCTCGCCCGCGTCGGGCGCGTCGCGCGTGCGGCGCACGAGCCGGGGAGCATCGACCGCGAGGGCGTGATCCGTTCCCGGCTACCGGTCCACGACTGGCCCGACCGCGACCTGCGGATCACCGCGGTGGACACCGACAGCGGCGAGTTCACGGTGTTCACCCGCAGTTCCGGCGTCGACCTGGTCGCGGCGGTAGCCGCGAGCTGCGCCGTGCCGACGGTGTGGCCGCCGGTCGCCATCGACGGTCGCACCTACATGGACGGCGGGATGCGCTCCACCGCCAACATCGACGTGGCACGGAGTGCCGACCGGGTGGTCGTGCTCGCGCCACTGCCGAGGGCAGTGAGCAGGAAGACGTCCATCCAGTCCCAGATGAGACGGGTGGCGCCCCGGGCCTGGGCGGTGGTCACGCCCGACGCAGAAGCGCTCGCAGCCTTCGGCAAGAACCTGCTCGATCCGGCCAAGCGGAGGGATGCGGCCGAGACCGGCCTGCGCCAGTCTCGGGAGCTGGTGGACCAGGTCGGCCCGGTCTGGGCGGCGTGAGCCGCAGCTCGCGGCGAGGGTGGCCGCGGTGTCACCGGCTTCCGGGTGCGTGTCGGCGAAACGGCTGTGTGCCAAGCAGGCCATGACAGACTCTGCGTCGTGAGCAACGTGTGGTTGGGACGGCCTCGTCACGCTGTCGTGACCGCGTCGGTCACCCTCCTCGTCGCCCTCGCTGCGGCGGTGCCGAGCCGTGCGCTCACTGCGGCGCAGGAGCGCCCGGGTCCTGCGCGGCCCGCGATCGCAGTTTCGCCGAATGAGCCGCTGCGAGATGCACCCTTCGAGGTCAGCGCGCAACTCGGCAGCCGCGGTGTCCGACCGGTGCAGTTGCAGCGGCGTTCGGCCACTGGTTGGACCACGGTGGCACGCGATCGGTCGAACCGGCGCGGGAGCGTCCGCGTGACCTGGTCGACGAGCCGTACATCCGTCCGGCTGCGCCTGCGGGCACCCCGCGTGCGCCGCGCCGGTGCCGCGCAACCAGTGATCCGAACGCGGTCGATCATGCTCACCACGCGCGCTGTCCCGACTCCCATGCCGACTCCCACGCCGACTCGCACGCCGACTCCCACGCCGACGGCCACCCCCACCGTGCCGGGCGACCCGAGTGCGTCCTTCCTCGTGCGCCGCGACGCGGCCCAGGACGTCGACCTGGAGATCACGACGGCCGCGAGCCGGTCCGGCCGGGTAGCGACGCTGCAGGCGCAGAGCGGCACGGGGTCGTGGGACCCCGTCGCGTCGGTGACGCTGCCGGCCGGGACCACCGCCGCCTTCCCGGCCATCGTCCCGGCAGAATCGCTGCGCGGCCGGGCGCTGCGAGTGCACCTGGCCGCCCACGACGACCTTGAGCCCTTCACCACCGCCGTCCTGCTGCCCCCTGCGGTTGCCCTCGACGTACGCACCGAGGGGCGGTTCCACGTCGCCGAGGCGCGGACGACCGGTCAGGTGGATCGCGTCGTGTTCTTCGTTGACGGCGTCCGGGTCAGCGACGACCTGGCCGCGCCGTGGACCACCGAGACACCTGTGGCCCCCGGCCGCCACGACATAGTCGCCCGTGCCGTCGGACCCGTCGAGGGCGTGCTCTCGTCCGCTCGGCAGCTCGTGGCGCCGGTCGACACTGTGCAGTCCGACACCGGAATGGCCGACGGCTTCGCGCTCGAGACCGTTCAGGATGGGTTCGAGCTGCCGACGTCGGCCGCCGTCGTCGATGAAGACCTGGTCCTGGTCACCGAGAAAAGCGGTGTCGTCCGGGCCCTCGCCCGCACAGGCAACGGATGGAGCCTGCCCCGGGACGTCCTCGATCTCCGCTCGCTGGTGTTTGACGAGGGCGATGCCGGACTCGTCGGGATCGCGATCGACCCGGCGTTCGCCCAGAACGGTTTCGTCTACGTCTCCTACGTGCTGGACGAGGGTGTCACGGGCGCCGAGCGCCGATCGCAGCAGGTCGCTCGCTACACCTGGGACGGCGCTCAGTTGGACGCCACATCGGGGCATGTCGTCCTAGGGTCGGTGACGGGGCCGGCGTGCCATGACCCTCAGAACGTCCGGACGCCCGACTGCATCCCGCTCGACGGCTACGCGCACACCGTGGGCGACCTCGGCTTCGACCCCGCCGGCAACCTGCTCGTCGGGGTGGGCGACGGCTCCCTCCGCTACGCGGCCCTGAGCGCGCGGACCAATGCCTTGCGCGTCCAGGACCCGGAGGTGTTGGTCGGCAAGGTGCTGCGGGTGAATCCAGACACCGGACGAGGTGTGCCGGGGAACCCGCTCTATGCCGGTAATGGCTCCGCCAACTCCTCGCGCGTCCTAGCCCTGGGCTTCCGCAATCCCTTCCGCTTCGCGCTCGACGGTGACCACCTCGTCGTAGGCGACGTGGGAGAAGGCAGTTTCGAGGAGATTGACCTCGTGCACCTCGACCAGGCGGGTGACGCGCCCGCCAACTTCGGGTGGCCCTGTTTGGAGGGCACCGTCGCTACGGATCTTGGCGACGTCGACGACCCGGAGAATCCTTGGCACGTGTGCGCAGCACGGCGCGCGAGTGGCGTCGAGGCTCCCGACTTCGTCTACCGGCACACCTCGGGTGGCGGGTCCGTGACGGCTGGTGTGCTCATGTCCGGCACGAGGTATCCCGCCACGGTCCGCGATCTGTTCCTCTACGGCGACTACGCGCAGAACCACCTCCGCACCGTGACCCTGCACCGGGCGGGTGGAGCCATGGCCGGACCGCCGATCGCGGACTCCAAGGCCGCGGGGGGACCGGTCAAGATCTTCGACGGGCCGGACGGCTGGATCTGGTCCATCTCCATCTACACCGGCGCGGTGCAACGGCTGACATGGTCCACCGAGGCGCCGGTCGACACATGCGCCACAGGCGAGCTGCGGCGCAGCTTCCACGACCTCGACGGGCCGGGGTCGACGTTCGACCGGCTGTACCCCGAGGGGCCGGCACGGTGGCTGCAGCCGTACAACGAGACGTTTCTTCCGACCGAGGTGCTCGCGCCGCCGGAGTGCGTCAGCGACGTCGAGCTCACGCCGACGTCCGGTTCACCGTGGGCGACGGTCGACCTGCCCGACACTCGGGAGCATCCCGGCGACAGGTTCGGCGTGTCCTGGCGTGGCCGGGTGCCCCTCAAGGGGGGCACCTATCGCTTCCGGGTGCGAGGCAGCGAGTGGATGCGCCTGCGCGTCGACGACGTGCTGCTCCACGACTTCTACTCCAATGACTTCTGGGGCGATGCCCGGACGCACGACGTCGTCCTCGAGCCGGGCGTGCATGCCATCAGCGTGGAGTACGTTCACGGTGATCAGGAGACGGCCGTCGCCCGTGTGACGTGGGAGCAGGTGGGCGTGCCACCGGTGGTCGAGCTCGTGGTTCCCGACTCCGAGATCGCAGCGGACGGATCGCTGGGGTGGGAGGTCGACGTCGGAGATTCCGACGGTGATGCCTGGGCCGACCTCGTCGCTCGCACACGGGTCGTTGCGGAGCTCCTCCACTACGACGGAAACCTCAACCACGTGCACCCCTACCGCCAGGTGCTCGGCCAGGGCGCCGGGACGATGACTGTTGACGACGTCCACGCTCCCGGTCACGGGGTGATCAGGCTGTGGGCAGAAACCACGGATGCGAGTGGTGCCACCGGGAGGTCAGCCCCGGTCTACGCCTGTTTCGCCGGCGGTGACGTGGGGCCCTGCGCGGACTGAGCCCCGCCAGGCTCAGGCGCGGGGGACGAGGTGGCGTCGCTCCTCGACGGGGCCGAGCTCGTCGAACGGGTGGATGGTGGACGCGGGGCCGGCGAACCGGTCGTGACGGGCATAGCTGACGAGCAGCGAGGCCAGAGCAGTGAGGACGATGAGGGCGAGGACGGTGGTCATGGCAGTAAGTCTCCGCCCGCAGAGTTCCTGCCACCAGTGGCAGGAATGACAGCCTTGGTTGATTTCCTGCCACCGGTGGTGCAGGCTGGCGCCATGAAGAAGGTCGCGGTGGTCGTGCAGGACGGAGCGGAGCCGTTCGGGCTCGGCTCGATGTGCGAGGTGTGGGGGGAGCCGTACCACCCCGACGACGACAACCCGGTCTTCGACTTCGTCGTCACGACGCCGCGTCCGGGCCGGGTCGCCGGCGCGACGGGGTACGACCTCCACGTCGACCACTCGCTCGCCGACGCAGCGGATGCCGACCTGGTCTGCGTCATCCCGAAGCGGGCGCACGGCGACCCCTCTCCCGAGGTTGTCGAGCTCATCCAGGCGGTACACGGCAGGGGAGGCCTCCTCTTCGCCCACTGCACGGCCGCCTTTGTGCTGGGCGAGGCGGGGCTGCTCGACGGACGTCGCGCGACCACCCACTGGCGCCACGTCGACGAGCTCGCCGCGCGCCACCCGGAGGCGACGATCGACGGCAACGTGCTCTACGTCCAGGACGGCT
This sequence comes from uncultured Actinomycetota bacterium, assembly GCA_963806925.1. Taxonomy (GTDB): domain Bacteria; phylum Actinomycetota; class Actinomycetes; order Propionibacteriales; family Nocardioidaceae; genus Nocardioides. Next base: position 4,667 of record CAWEAI010000026.1, read on the forward strand.
CGATCGTCACCGGAGCCGGGTCCGCCGCCGGCCTCGACGCGGCGCTGCACGTCATGCGCCAGCACTTCGGCGCCAAGGTGGCGGCCACCGCCGCGCGTCGGATGGTGGTCCCTCCGCACCGCGACGGCGGTCAGGCGCAGTACGTCGCCCGGCCGGTGCCGGTCTGTGAGTCGGAGGCGCTGGCGCCGCTGCTCGCCTGGATCAGCGAGAACCTGGCCGACGACCTCGACGTCGAGACCCTCGCCCGCCAGATGCACATGTCGGCGCGCACGTTCGCCCGCCGCTTCAAGGAGGAGACCGGCACGACGCCGTACAGCTGGATCCTGGGCGAGCGCGTACGAGCCGCGGAGGAGCTGCTCGAGCAGACCGACCACTCGATCGACTGGGTCGCCGGCGAGGTCGGCTTCGGCAACGGTGCCACCCTGCGCCACCACTTCGGCCGCTCGCGCGGCGTCAGCCCGCAGGAGTACCGGCGGACGTTCCGGATGCCCGCCTGAGGTCTCGAACCGTCCCGGTCCGTGGGTAGGGAGGATCGGGTGAGGGTGGCGCCTCGGTAGCCTTGGCCGCGTGAACGTGACTGCGCTGGCCGACCTGTCCGCCGACGACCTCGCAACCCTGCTCGAGGAGCAGCGGGCGGCCTACGAGGAGCTCAAGGGACGTGGGCTGAAGCTCGACCTCACGCGCGGCAAGCCCTCGGCGCAGCAGCTCGACCTGGCCGACGACCTGCTCCGGCTGCCGACGACCACGAAGGACGCGGCCGGCGTCGACGTCCGCAACTACGGCGGCCTCGAGGGCCTGCGCGAGCTGCGCGAGATGTTCGCCGAGCTGCTGTGGGTCGAGCCCGACCAGGTGGTGGCCGGCGGCAGCTCGAGTCTCACCATGATGCGCGACTGCCTCTTCTACCTCACGCTCTTCGGCGGGGTGGACTCCGAGCGTCCGTGGGGCCAGGAGGAGAAGGTCCGCTTCGTGTGCCCCGTGCCGGGCTACGACCGCCACTTCACCCTCCTCGAGAGCCTCGGCATCGAGATGGTGACCGTCCCGATGAACGACGACGGTCCCGATGTCGACGCCGTCGCCGCGCTGGTCGCCGACGACCCGTCGATCAAGGGCATCTGGATCGTGCCGACGTACGCCAACCCGACGGGGGCGGTCGTGAGCCAGGACGTCGCAGCCAGGCTCGCGGCGATGCCGACGGCCGCGCCCGACTTCAAGATCTTCTGGGACAACGCCTACGCGCTGCACCACCTGACCGAGGAGGAGGCCAAGAGCGCCGACATCCTCACCCTGGCCTCGGCGGCGGACCACCCGCACCGGCCGATCATGTTCGCGTCGACGTCCAAGATCACCTACGCCGGTGCGGGCGTCGCCTTCCTGGCCGCGTCGACGGCCAACGTCGCGTGGTACCTCGGCCACCTGGCGAACGGCTCCATCGGCCCCGACAAGGTCAACCACCTGCGCCACGTCGAGTTCTTCGGCTCCCCGCAGGGCGTGCGCGACCACATGGCCAAGCACCGCGCCATCATCGGTCCGAAGTTCGCGGAGGTGGACCGGGTGCTCACCGAGCGGCTGGGCGATCGAGGCGTCGCGACGTGGAACACGCCGTCAGGTGGCTACTTCGTCAATCTCGACGTCGTGCCCGGCACGGCGTCGCGGGTCGTGGCGCTCGCCAAGGAGGCTGGCATCGCGCTGACACCGGCCGGGTCGTCGTACCCCTACAAGCAGGACCCGGACGACACCAACATCCGGCTCGCCCCGACCATGCCCCCACTCGCCGAGGTCACCGCGGCGATGGAGGCCGTGGCCACCTGCGTGCTGCTGGCGGCAGCAGAGCAGGCGTCCGCCTGACCTCAGGCTGCCACGGGCTCCGCACCGAGACCGCCACGGACCAGGTCGGCGTACCTGCCACCGAGGAGCAGCATCTCCTCGTGGGTGCCGAGCTCGACGACGCGACCGCGGTGGAGCACCGCGATCTGGTCGGCGTTGCGGACCGTCGAGAGCCGGTGGGCGATGGTGATGGTCGTACGGGTGCGCGCCATCGCGTCGAGGGTGGCGAGGACAGCGCGCTCGGTCTCGTTGTCGAGGGCGCTCGTGGCCTCGTCGAGCACCAGTACAGCGGGGTCGCGCAGCAGCGTTCGTGCGATCGCGAGCCGCTGCTGCTCGCCGCCGGAGAAGCGGTGGCCGCGCGAGCCGACGACGGTGTCGTAGCCGTCGGGGAGCGTGCTGATGAGGTCGTGGATGCGGGCCTCGCGGCACGCCTGCTCGATCTCGGCGTCGGTGGCGTCGGGCCTGGCGTGGCGCAGGTTGTCGCGCACGCTCGCGTGCATCAGGTACGTCTCCTGGGTCACCACGCCGACCAGCTCAGCGAGGTCGGTGAGCGCGAGGTCGCGCACATCGATGCCGTCGACGGTCACGCGTCCGCTCGTCACGTCGTTGAGCCGGGGGAGGAGCGAGGCGAGCGTCGACTTCCCGCTGCCGGTCTCGCCGACCAGCGCGAGCGTGCCGCCGGCCGGGACGTGCAGGTCGATGTCGGTCAGGACCGGCCGGTCGGGGTCGTAGGCGAACCCCACGTGGTCGAGCCGGACCTCGCCGCGCACGGTGGCCCGGTCGAGCGTGGCCGGCTCGGCAGGGTCGTCGATGTCGACGGGAAGGTCGGCGTAGTCGAAGATCCGGCTGAAGAGGGCCAGCGACGCAGTGAGGTCCACGCCGACGTTGAGCAGGCCCATGAGGGGCCGGAACAGGTTGCCCTGCAGGGCGATGAAGGCCACGAGCGTGCCGATGGTCATCCCGCCCGACGTCGCAGGGAGGCCGGCCGCGAGGTAGATCGTGGCGGGGACGGCCGCGAAGACGATGTTCATGGTGGCCATTCGCCAGCGACCGGCC